>JBPKMA010000007.1:0-185483 GCA_051293835.1 Nitrospiraceae bacterium
CGTCGTTCAGGCGGTGCGCCGGGGTGATGCGCAGATCATTCAGTTCGACCACCCGGCTGGCCAGCCAACGACCGTAGAACCGAAACGCCAGCACATAGAAGCAGGCCGCCGCGACGACCAGCCACAGACCGTTCACCCGTTCGCCGGGGCTCACGATGCCGGCGACAAAGCCGAATGCCACGGCGCACACCGCTGCGGTCAAAATCCAGACGAACGCCTTCACCGCCTTCATGCGGCGTATCCTAACAAGGTGTCAGATACCTGTAAATGGGAGCCGGCGTCCGGCGACTCAGACCCTCCGGCACGATGAAGCGAGCGGGGGCAAGCGGCTCTCGCCCTCCGACCGGCGATCAGGGATCATGGCCCGACCCGAGCCGGTTCTCTCCGGTATCCCAACGCGGCGAGGCACAGCAACCCGATCACAATCCACACCAACTCCCGAAATCGTCGCAACAGCGCGAAGGTGATGCCCGTGACTTCGCTGTACCCGAAAGCAGTGAGGAGCAACAAATTGCCGCCGTCCTGGGCGCCCAAGCTGCCGGGGATGAAGAACGTCCCACCTTTAATGAAAACGGCAAGCGCCCCGATGGAGACGGCCGACAGAAGCTCAGCCGGCCCGCCCAAATAATAAATCATGACGTACACCTCCAACGCTTCGGCCAGCCATCCCAGGAAGAACATGCCTGTTGAGAAATAAAACCCGCGCCGATTGCGCGTATAAAATTCGAGGATCGTCTTGTCCAGGAACCGCAGTTTGTCCTCTCGCGCCTCAAGATAGGCGACATTGACGCCGAGTGCGCGCAGTCTTGTCAGCAGCCATGTAAAAATGCCCCGGCGCTGCACCATAATGAATGCCGCCGCTCCGAACGCGAGCAGGCCGACACTCACGAAAGCCGCTAGAACGGTCTGCCCCAACGAGCGCGTTCCCTCGAGCGACCAAAAAGCAAGCGCCACGCCGAGGAGGATAAAGCCCACCTGTGCAACCGTCATTGTCGTCTTGGCGATCACAACCGAGGCAAGCCCCTCCACCATCGGGATCCGATGCCGCTTAAGCAAATAGGCCTTGAGCGGCTCGCCGCCGAGGTACGCCGTCGGCGTGGTCATGTTCACCACCTCGCCGGCCGTTCGGATCACCAGCAAGCGCCAGAACGGCACGGCAGCCGCACCGGGACCCAGCGTCAGCCGCCAGCCGTAGGCCTCCAACACATACATCGCCGCTGACGGAAGGAGCATGACACCCAGCGCCCCGGGGCCAAGCCGCGCCGCCGCGTCATAGATTCGGCCTGGCCCGATATGCCAAACAAGCGCGGTGAGCGTGAGAAGCCCGAGGAGCAGGAGAAAGAGTTTAACCACGCGAGCCCAGCGAAGGGCGGATGACCCACAACAGAATCATCCAGAACACCGTTGACCCGATCGCCGCCAGCCACAAGAACCAGTCGAGCTTGCCGAGCAGCGCAAAGAGCAGCACGACGACCGAGAAATCACGGCTGGCCACATTCTTGAGCAGGAAATTCGACCAGGCCGCCTGGACGGGATTGTTCCAACCCTGTATTGTCCGGATCCGTTGGACCCGGCGCACGAGCCAGAATGAGCAAGCGTTCCCCAGTATCGTAGCCGCGCCCAGGGCCAACGGGATCCACGCACCGTGGCCCTCACCATGTTGGGTAGACACTCCCCAAGCGATGCCGGCGAAGATCGCCATATGGACGACGTTGTCGGCGGTGATGTCCAGCCACGCGCCGAACGGCGACTCGGCGAAGGTCAGCCGAGCTACTTCGCCGTCGCAGCAATCGATGACCGCCGCCAGTTGAAACAGCAGCGCGGCGCCCACGCCGGTCGCGTAGCCGCCGACGGTGAACCCCGCCGCCGCCATCAAACCGAGGACCGTGGAGACAACCGTAACGACGTTGGGGGAAAATCGCAGCGCAAGAAACAGCTTGGTGAAGAGCTTCGAGACCTTCCGGTTGAAATGACGATCCACGAAGCCTTCGAACTCGCCTTTTAAGGACTGGAACAAGGTCCGCTCGGCCGCTTTCACACTGGACGCATCCCGCACATCCTGATACCACTGCCCGGATCCCGCTTGCGCGGGCACGACTCTAACCCGGCCGTCAAGGATGGCCTGCTCCAGAATGCGCCTGATCGGATGGGATGTGGAGGGTCTTGCGACAGCCGCCAGACTCGAGCGGGAACTCGACGACGGACCCGGCTGGAGCGCAGTGCCGAGCCGGCTGGCCGGCAAAACCAGAAGATCGGCTGCGATGCATCCCCCGGTCTGTTCCTGAGAGGCAGCCAGCGAGACCAGGCGATCCGCCTCATACCGAACGAGAGGGTTGCCGAGATTCCCCTGTCGCCACGAGTCTGCGGCGCTATACACGACCAGTGCCGCTTCTCCCTCCTGCAGTCCATCGCACAGCCGCTCAATCAATCCCTTGGAGAAGACCGCCTGCACGCTCGCAATTAGGCAGAACCCTTTCATGTCCTCGGCCAACGCCTCCCAGGTTCGCGGATCATCCGGGGGAAACTCGCGGATCGGTCTCCATCGCACCGGAACCGTCACCGTCGGGCCTTGACGCAATGTCCGCCTAAGAGCCTCCTCCTCGCGGCCGGCCAGGACGATCACTTGATTGATCCCCGCACGCTCAAGCGTCAAGACCGCGCGCTGAAACAACGTGAGCCCTCCGACCTTGGTCAGCGGACCGATGTTTTCAGACAGGCTCCTTCTCCCATCGGCGAACAGGCCCGCCGTCGTCAGCAGGATCGCCGTGGTCAGCCCCTGTATATCCGTTCGCTTCTGAACCGCACTTCCACCCATGTTTCACGCGCGTCGTCCGTCAAACACCCCTCGCGCAGAGACACACAGGACGCCCTCGCTTGGCATCGACGGTCGATGATCTCGCCGCCCCGTTTCTATTCCAGCTTCGGCAAGATATCCCGCTCCGCCCGCACGACATCTTCGGGAAAATCGATCTCGATCCACGGCAGGCCGCCGATTTTCTCGCACCCCACCGTGACGTCCCGAAAGAATTCCAACAGGCCGTCTTCATACTCCATGTCCCACAGACCCCGATCCACATAGCCTTTGAGGGAGTTCACCAGGTGTTGCGCGTGACGGTGCTGGACTTTCAGGAATCCCACCCCCTCGCCCGCATAATCATACTGCAAGGGCATCTGCTTGGTCAGCGCGATTACCCGCCCCCCGCGCACCACGACCATGCATTCCTCTCCCTGCTGCAAGACTGTCTCATCCATCAGCAACGCGTTGGGCCATGGCGAGCAGACCAGCCGCCGAAGGATCTCCCGATGAAACAGCACGTCCGCGTCCATGATGAGCGCGTCGTCGTCCAGTTCCGTCCGGGCCAGCCACAGAGACGAGATGCTGCCGCGATGATACTGCTCGTTGACGAGATAGGTGATGCGTACGCCGCAACAAGCCGTTCCCGCAACGGCCCTGATCATGTCTTGCTTATATCCGACCACGATCGTCGCTCGCCTGACGCCCAAGCTTCCCAGGGCATCCAGAGACCGCAGAAGAAGCGAGCGCCCACCGAATTCGATGAGGCACTTCGGGCGATGCTGCGTAATGGACCACAGCCGTTTACCAACTCCGGCTGCGAGGATGACGGCTTTCATGTGCGAACGGCCGCGCTCTCCAGAACGCGCTCAAAGGCCTGCAGAAACCCTTCGATCTGCTGAGTCGCCAGGGCGCCCATATTCGCGACGCGGAAGATCTTGCCTTCCAGTTGCCCCTGGCCGGCGTAGATGACGTAGCCCTGCTCCTTCAGCCGATCATGGAGAGTCTGGTAGGCCACCCCCGGGGGAAGATAGTAGGACGTAACGGTGTTGGATTGCAGCTCAGGCGGGAGCACCGGCTTGAGACCCAGAGCGCTCATCCGCCGGCGGATGAGCGCCGCCGCCTTCGCGTACCGTTGAATCCGGTTCGCCACTCCCTCTTCCAACAGTTCGTTCAATGCCTCATCGAACGCATAGTACAACTGAACCGCTGGCGTGAAGGGAATCGCCTCCCTGCCTTCCTCATCGAAATAATGGGTGAGATGGAGGTACCAGGAGCGTTTCGGATAACCCTTTATCCGCTCCATAAATCCCCGTCGGACCAAAACAAACGACACCCCAGGAAACCCCTGGATGCACTTTCCCGCCGTTCCGGCCACCATATAGACATGCGATCCGGCGATGTCCACTGGTTCGCCTGCCAGACCGCTCACGGAATCCAGAATGAAGACCCGATTCTGGCTGTCCACCACATCCGCGATCTCTTTGACCGGGTTGATCAAGCCGGTCGTCGTTTCGTGGTGCACCATGGCAACCGCATGGACCTCGGGATGCTGCCGGAGCGCCACCCGGAGCTTTTCCGGATCAGGCCGCGTCCCCCACTCCAATTTGAACTCCGACACGCCGAGGCGGTGGAGCCCCACCATGTTGGAAATCCGTTCGCCGTATACCCCGTTGTTAATGACCAGGATCCGCTTCCCGTGGGGAATCGAGGAGAGGACCGCGGATTCGACCGCAGCCGTGCCTGATCCTGTGAGGATGATCGCCGCATATTCGGACTCGGCCCCCGGTACGAACGCCTTCAGGAGTTTCTGACGGATGCCGCGGAGCAAGTCCGCGAACTCGGATTCGCGATGGCAGATATCCGGGCGGCTAAGCGCCTGCCGCACCCGCTCAGACACGTTGACGGGACCAGGATTCAGCAAAATCATAAGAGCCTCTGGCACCAGGCGATGGACGGAAGGCTATGGCCCGAGGGGACATCCGCCCTTCAGCTTATAGCCTATATTCATGCAATCGCCTTCATAAACCGCCTGGTGATCTCGGGCGGTTCCAGCATCACACGGCCTACGTCTTCCGCCATCTCATTGACTTTCACGAGTAGGAAACTCGGGCCGTCTTTCTCCAGCATGGCTTTGAACTCGTACACCAGATCTTCGCGTTCGCGCACCCGTTCGACGTTCACATACCCGGCCGCTTTCGCCACTAGGTCCAGCCGCACGACATTCGAGATCGTCGGCTGGTTACCCGTACTGCCATAGACTTCGTTGTCGAAGACGACGTGCACAAAGTTCTTAGGACGCAGCGCCCCGACCGTCGCCAACGTCCCCAGGCTCATCAGGACATTCCCGTCGCCGTCGAAGATGATAACTTTTTTATTCGGCTTTGCTAAGGCCACGCCCAATCCAATGGCTGGCGCCATCCCCATCGATCCGATCATGTAGAAATGCGTCGGGCGATCGGCGATTTTGAACGTTTCACGGGACGGAAAGCCATTGCAGATAATCACCGGTTGATCGGTGAGCAACTCCAACGCTGCAGCGATCGCCTGAGCCCGGCTGATGAGCGTGCCTTGTTCCGGTCTCATTCGAATTCCCTTTGTCAACCGGCAAGCGCCTTCCGACGATCGACGATTGACGAATGGCCGCTGACGCACAGAGCTTTCACGGCTGCAGCCCCTTTACCACACCCTTCTTGATCAGGAGGGCCACCGGAATGCCCTGTTGCATAAGGGTTTCCACCACCCACTTCAGATCATTCATGACCGTTTGTTCCGACAGCGTCCGATGCGGGATCCGCACCGTGTCCAGCAATTGTGTCATGGTCTGCCCCATAACCAAGTGTTCCGGCGCGTCTTTGCCTTGGAAGCCCCGCCACGAGACGATCAAAAGACAGGGCTGGCGGTAAATCAGATTGAGCGAGACCAGGGTGTTCAGTGAGGTGCCCAGCCCCGAATTTTGCATCAACACCGCCGGGATCTTGCCCGCCATATAGGCGCCGGCCGCCATGGCGACGGCCTCGTCTTCCCGCACCGCTGGCACATAAAGGCGCCGCTCCAGAAGTTCGGCGATAATTCCGCCCAGGATGGAATCTGGCACGCCAGTGAAAAAATTGACCCCCAGATTCTGGAGCGCCTGAACGAACGTATCGCTTTCGATCACGTCCACCCCGCCGGAGAGGCCTCGTGCAAGTCCGCAAAAAAGCGGGTCGCATTATAGCCAAGCATCGGGTCATTCCTCAACCAAGAGGGAGTTGCGTTACCGTCACGCCCATGGTAGCGTGCTCCTGCAATGCAGGAACGTGGCTACACGGTTTTGATCCGACACCTTCACATCGGCGTCGCGCTCGCCTGCGGACTGACCGCCGTCGGGTGGCTCGTTCCGCAGTTCGGCCTTCGCCCGGCCCACGCCGTCGTCACAATGGTGAACGACCCCAAAGGCTTTTACGACATTCCCTGGGGCCTCCCGCTCGCTGGCATCCCCAGCCTCACGCTGACCCACGCCGGCATGCTGATTCAAGATTATGAATGGAAGAACGGTCCACCCAAGCTCGGTGACACGCCGGTCGACAGCATGCGATTCTCCGCCGTCGAGGGGAAGTTCGCACGGGTCATGATCCGTTACCGCGGGCAGAAAACCCATGAGCAAGTGCTGACCTATCTGCAGACCCGCTTTGGTCGCATCGAGCGCATTCCGGGGCAGATGCTGCGCGGTTTGAGCCAGCAATACACCTGGCGGGGCACGGATACCGAAATCAATCTGACCTATGAGGCCAACGGCGAGCGCGGCTTCGTCTTCTTCGAGAGCCGCACGCTGGCGCCACGGTTCAACGAAGGAATGTCGGAAACCGGCGAATGAATTACCTGCTGACGGAACTGACGGCGGACTTCTGAAACCGTCCGAGAAGAGACGAGAAGAGAATAGCGGAAGGCCGGTGACAAGTCGCGCATCGCGCTGGGCATATGGCGCGCGCGAAGCCGTCCTGGAGCAGGATCGAACGCAACCGACAAGGGTGCAGAGATAGAACAGCCGGCGTCTGCTTATCTTGCATCTTCTTCGCGGGATTTTTGCTCACCGCATCGCCCGCCAGCGCCGTACCGATGACCAACAATCCCACCGGGTTCGAAGGTATCCCTTGGGGGTCGTCTTTTCCGCGCCCGCCAACTTTGGGGTGGCCGAGGAAGCGGGGCACACCAAGGTCCCATCGTCATCGACTTCATGCGGTTCATGCCCATCGACGGGAAATTCGCATGGGTCATCGTCAAGTATCATGGAAGTGACACCCATCGGAGAGTCGTCGAGTATCTCCAGGCGAGGTTCGGTCCTCTCGATGCGACACCGGGACAAATCGCCGGTGGCGCGTTTCAGGAGTACGTATGGCAGGGCGACGAAAGTCAGAGCAGTTTGACCTACAACACGCGACGAGACCTTGGGGTCATCTTCTTGAAAGTCGGGCCCTGGCATCCGCTTTCACCGAAGGGATGATACCGATCCCCGATCTTGGCGGTGCGACGTATAATATCAATAATTATCCAATTGCGTGCACACACGAGGTAGCGCTATGAACGCCTTCTTGCTTCCGCAGCCTTCGCTTTACGCGCACGCCATCCTCGACCGGACCACACGTGCGCGGACAACGAGTCCTTTGTTCCTGCTCCTCGCCGGGCTTGCCTCATTTCTTCTTGAATCACCGGCCGGGGCCGTGCCCATGACCACCGATCCCAAAGGGTTCGAAGGCATCCCCTGGGGCGCGACATTCTCGGAGACGGCCACGTTCGTGAAAGTGGACGAAAGCGGGCGATTCCAGACTTACGAATTGAAATCGGGAGTGCCGCCGCTTGGCGGAGTCTCGGTAGACTCGATGCGGTTTACGACCGTAGACGGAAAATTCGCCCGCGTTACGGTCCGCTACCATGGTCAGGCCGAGCACGACCGAATCATAGCGTACCTCGAATCCCAGTACGGCCCCCTGGATCGGACACCCGGTCAGATCGCGGCCGGGGCCGTGCAACTTTTCTCCTGGAGCGGACCGATGACAGAGGTCACGCTCCGCTACCGAGGGCGGGACAGTCAGGGTATTATTTTCTTCGAGAGCCAGTCGCTGCGCTCCTCATTCACCGAAGGCGCTTCCTCCACCGCGCAGTGATGGGAGCGCACCGCAGTGCGGACCCGACGAAACTTTTCATTGACAAGCGGCGAGCGTTTTCGCAAGATGCCTCCCCATGCATAACGCTACGAAGCTCCGCCGCCTCCTGCAACGCCCGGGTATCATCAAAGCCGTCGGCGCCCACGATGCGCTCAGTGCGAAGCTGATCGAGCGCGCTGGCTTCGACGCTGTCTGGGCCAGCGGGTTCGCCATCTCCGCCTCCCTCAAGTGCCTCCCCGACGCGAGCTTCATCACCTCAACCGAACAGCTCGAGGTCGAGCGCAATATGGCCGAGGCCGTCTCCATTCCGATCATCGCCGACTGCGACACAGGTTACGGAAACGCGCTGAACGTGATGCGGACCGTCACCGACCGGGAACGGGCCGGCGTGGCGGCTATCTGCATCGAGGACAACGTGTATCCGAAACGGTGCAGCTTCTACGCCGGTGTCCGTCGCGAGCTGGTCCCGATCGAAGAACACTGCGGAAAGATCAAGGCCGCCAAGGCGGCGCAGACGGTACCCGACTTCGTGGTGATCGCCCGGACTGAAGCGTTGATCGCTGGGTGGGGACGGGAGGAGGCGCTGAAGCGGGCCGAGGCTTACGCGGAAGCAGGGGCCGACGCGGTGCTCATCCACTCGAAGTCGCCGACCTTCGACGAACTCAAAGCAGTCGCGAAAGCCTGGTCAGGCCGCGTTCCGTTAGTCGTCGTGCCCACGATCTTCGATCACGTGACCGCCGCTGAACTCGAAGACGCCGGGTTTAAGATCGTGATCTACGCCAATCAACTGGTTCGGGCCAGCATCAGGGCGATGCAAGACGTGCTCGACCTCATCAAACAGGACACGCGGCCGGGATCCGTTAACGACCGGATCGTCGCGCTCAAGGAGGTGTATGAGATCGTCGGCGTGCCGCGGATGGAAGAGGACGAGCGGCGCTTCTTGCCGGTCGGCGGCGAAAGGATCACGGCCATCATCGCGGCCGCTGGCTTCGAGAAACAATTGCTGCCGCTGATCGAGGACAAGCCGAAGTGTCTCCTGGACATCAAGGGCAAGACGATTCTCGAACGGCAGATCGCCGCGCTGAACGCGTGCAACATCAAGGACATTGTTTTGATCAGGGGTTATAAGAAGGAGGCCATCACCCTGCCCAATGTCCGGTATTACGACAACGATTGCTATGAAGAGACGGGCGAGCTGTATTCACTCTTCTGTGCCGAGAACGAGATGAAGGGCCGCACGATCGTTCTGTACGGCGACATCGTCTTCGAAACCGCTGTGCTGGAGAAGTTGCTGAAAAGCCCGGCGGACATTACGCTGGTGGTGGACCTAGCGTGGCACGACGAGACGCAGCGGGGAAGGCCACCGATCCACCTCAATCCGGACCTGGTCATGCTCCAAGACCCACCGGGGAAAAGCTACCTGTACCGCTACGTTATGCCGGACGAACAGAATCGCGTCATCAAAATCGGCCGGCACCTGCCGCCGGACCAGGCGCATGCGGAGTTCATCGGTATGGCGATGTTCTCGGAGAACGGCATCAAGGCCTTCACCGAGTGCTACCACCAGGCGATGGTTAAGTACCAGAACAGGGGCTTCCACGAGTCTGGCAGTTTCCTCAAAGCCTCCCTGACCGATTTGATTCAGGAACTCATTGACACTGGCTACACGGTCAACTGCGTCCCCATCTTTAAAGGCTGGATGGAAGTAGACTCCTTTGAAGAGTACCAGAAAGCCTGGGCCAAACTGCGACAGTAAGCTTCGTTCGACTGCCCGCCGGGACGTACCTCCTCACCGATTGGATCGACATCCCAATAGTGGCGCCACTTGTTGAGCGCAGGAATCCTGTGATAGCATGCCAGGTGAGTAAACACTTACTCACCTGGCCGGTATGGCACGCAACTCTAACGGGGCCCGCACCTCATCCCGCGAACGGCAGGCCAGCTTGATCGCCGCCGCAGCCTCGCTCTTTGCCGCCAAGGGCTTCAAGGGCACGACAACCAAGGAAATCGCCAGGGCCGCCGGGGTGAGCGAAGCGCTGGTATTCAAGTACTTTCCCAACAAGCGCGCGCTCTACGCCGCGATTCTGGCCGAAAAGGCAAGCCTCTCCGAGCTGCTCGAAGCGGTAGAGGAGGCGGCGAGAAAGCGCGACGACGTCAGGGTCTTCACGCTGATCGCCGGCTACCGTATCAGGCCCGGCACCGACCCGACCTTGATGCGGCTGCTTCTCTTCAGCGCGCTGGAGGGGCACGAGTTGTCAGACATGTTTTTTCGCAAGCACCATCGCGTCTTTTACGACTACCTGGCGGGCTACATCAAACAACGGATCAGAGACGGCGAGTTTCGCAGCGTGGATCCGCTCCTGGCCGCGCGGGCGTTCATCGGCATGATTGTGTACCATCGCCTGCTGCACGAACTCTTTCATGTTCCCGTCCAACACCCACACGATGAAATCGTCTCCACCTACGTGACGCTGTTCCTAGACGGGCTGAGGATCCGCCGATCGAACGGCAGGGCATTGCGGCGCAGGGTACCATGAATCGCGTCAGGCAACATCCCATTTTGACCCTCGCAGCACTGCTGGTGGCAGTCGTCGCTGGGCTGGTCGTCTTCCGGTTGACCACCAGCAGTGCAAAGGGCGACGGCCAGAAGGGCCGCGTGGTCACGGTCGGAACGGTCACGCCGATCCGGCAAGATTTGGATGTGCGGCTCACGTACACGGCGGACCTTACGCCTAACCAGGTGGTGAACCTGTTCTCGCGCGTGGACGGCTACATCTCCAAGATTCACGTGGACAAGGGCGATTTCGTCAAAGCCGACCAGTTGCTGGTCGAAATCGACCACACCGATTTCATCCACGCGGTCAACCAAGCCAAGGCCAACCTGGCGGCAGCTCGTGCACGGGTCGCGCAACAGGAGGCCACTCTCCGGAATGCCAAACTGACTCTCGACCGCATGCAGGCCCTCATCAAGGACCAGTTCGTCTCTCAGCAGGATTTGGACAACGCGCAGGTCAATTACGATGCGGCCCTCGCGCAGATGGACTCGCTTCGCGCACAAGTCCGGCAGATGGAGGTCGCACTGGCCCAAGCCCAGACCAACTTAACGTATTCCTATATCCGGGCACCCTTCGCCGGATACGTGGCCGAGCGCAACCTGGACCCCGGGGCGTATGTCAGCGGGGCGACCGCGAGTACCAGCACCTTTTCGCGGGGAATTCTTAGTTTGCATGATATTGAGACCGTGCGCACATTGATCGAGGTGGTCGAAAAAGACGTGCCGTTCGTAAAGATCGGGCAGAAAGCGGAGATCAGAGCCGAGGCGTATCCGGATCGGATCTTTGAGGGGACTGTCACCCGAGTGGTCCAGGCGCTGAACCGTGCGACGCGCACGATGACCGTGGAAGTCGACCTGCCTAATCCCGACCACGCGCTCAAAGGCGGGATGTTCGCCCGCGTCGAAGTGATCGTCGGCACGCATCCGAACGCGGTGCAGATTCCGCTGGACGCGCTGATCCGTCTTGAAGACCTTCAGTACGTCTACGTTGTCCGCGAAGGGAAAGCCCGCCGCGTTCCGGTTGAGGTCGGAAGTCGGGTCGAGAACCGCATTGAGGTGACGAAAGGCCTGTCCGGCGACGAGGAGATCATCGTCTCGGGGAAAGACCTGGTCACGGACGGCACGGTGGTCCAGACCAGACCGCTTGATACCGAAAAACGTGAGACGTGATGTGGCTTCGTGCAAACGAGGCGCGAGAACATGCTCGTGAAGCCATCCACCACCTATGACGCATCACCGGGACCCTTTGCATTCCGCCACGCAATAGGCGCCCTGCGTCACGCCTTCGAATTATGTGGCTGACCCTTCTCGCGCTCAGAAATCGCATCGGGATTTTGATGCTGTCGCTGGCGATGGTCGTATTGGGCGCGACCTCCCTGGAGCGGTTGCCTGTCGACCTGTTTCCCAACATCCAGGTCCCGGTGGCCTTCGTCGGCGTCATCTACAAAGGCGCGCCGCCGCTCGACATCGAACAGAGCGTCGTCTATCCCATCGAGAAAGCCGTCAGCTCCGCCTCCAACGTCGAGCATGTTGAATCGTTCTCCAAGCAAGGCATCGGAGCGGTGCAGATTTGGTTCAACTGGGGAGCCGACATCAACGTCGGTCAGATGGAAGTAATGCAGCGCGTCACGCAGATTCTGAACCAACTGCCGCCCGGCATTCTACAGCCGTTCATCGTCAAGTTCGATGTATCCAACATCCCCGTGGCATTCGTGACAGTCTCCGGCGGCAACCTGGACGAACGCGCGCTGTACGACCTGGCTTATAATACCATCGCCCCGCAGATCGAACAGATCGCCAACGTCGCCGCGGCGACGGTCGAGGGCGGCAAGATCCGCCAGATCAACATCAACCTCGACCCGGCTCTCCTGCAAGCCCGGGGGTTGTCGATTCTCGACGTCGTCAAGGCCGTCAAAGCGGCGAACCTCATCCTGCCCTCAGGCGACATCAAAGCAGGGAATTTGGATTACAACGTCTTCACCAATACTCAGTTCAAGACCATCGAGCCGATCGCGGACGTAGTCGTCAAGGTCAATCAGCAGGGAAATCCGGTGCGGGTGCGCGATCTCGGCGTTGTCACGGACTCATCGGACATTCAGACCAACATCGTGCGCACGGACGGCCAACGGTCGGTCTACCTCCGGGTGAACAAGCAGCCGGTGGCAAACACGGTCGAGGTCGTCGACGCGCTCCGGCGGGCGATTCCGAAGATGGTGGGCATTCCGCCCGGCGTGAAGCTGGGCATCTCCTTTGATCAGTCCGTGTACATCCGGCAATCGATCAAGAACCTTGGCGAACAGGCCCTGCACGGCTCCTTGCTCGCCGCCGCCGTGATCCTGGTGTTTCTCCGCAACTTGACCAGCACGCTGATCATTTTCGTCGCGATCCCGCTCTCAATCATGGTGACGTTCATCGTGCTCTACTTCACGGGCCAGACGCTCAACGTCTTCACGCTGGGCGGGCTCGCCCTGGGCGTGGGGCGTCTGGTTGACGATTCGATCGTGGAACTGGAGAATATTCAACGCCACCTCAACGCCAATCCCCGTCGGTGGGAGGCTATTCTCGATGCCGCGCGCGAGGTGGCCATGCCGATTTTCGCCTCCACCGTCACGACCGTCGTCGTTTTTCTTCCTATCTTTTTCGTCGTGGGCATCGCCAAGCTGCTGCTGATTCCCCTGACATTTACGATCGCCGTCGCGCTGTTCACCTCGTTCTTCGTCTCGCGGACCGTCACCCCTGCGCTCTGCTACAAGTTCCTCAAACCGGAATGCGAAGCATACCGCGCCATGCCCGCGTGGTTCGTCCGAGTCATGGACTGGAGCCGCAGCCGGTATGAAGCGTTGGATCAGAACTATGCACAGAGTTTACGGTGGGTCCTGGCCCACCGCCGCCCGCTGATCGCCACGATCGTGCTGTTGTTTTTCGGTTCGCTGGCCTTGCTGCCTTACATCGGAACCGAATTTCTTCCCGTGACAGACGAGAGCCAATTTCGGATCGTGCTGCGCGCACCGGTTGGTCAACGGATCGAGAAGACGGAGCGACAGGTGGCGGAGGTCGAACGGGTTTTGCGGGAAAACATCCCGCCCGACGAACTGGAGACCATTGTGTCCAGCACCGGCGTGCTGGCGCAGGGCCGGTCGTCGCTTTTCAACCCCAACACCGGCCCGCACACTTCGATCATCCAGGTCTATCTGAAACCCCCGGACAAGCGAAAGCGCAGCCAGATTCAAATCATGAACGACGTGCGGCCCAAAGTGGTGTCGCTCTTCCCCGGCGTCGCCATGTTTTTCGACCCTGGCGGGTTGGTGAAACGGGTGACCAGCTTTGGCTCGCAGAAGGCCGTGGACGTGGAAATCTACGGGTATGAGTTGGACAAGGCGCGGGACGTCATCCGGCAGGTCGAGGCGATCATGCACCAAACGCCTGGCCTCGCGGACATCGAAGTCAGCCGGGAAGAAAACTATCCCGAGGTGAACATCCTTGTGGATCGCGAGAAGGCGGCGCTGCTCGGCATCAGCGAAACCGATGTGGCGAATGCCGTGCTGTTTTCTTTGAACGGGAACGGCCAGACCGACCCGATCATCTACACCGACCCGCAAAACGGCAACGAATACTACATCAGCGCCTGGCTCGCCGAGGAATACCGGAAGGACCTGACCGATCTGGAAAACATCGTCCTGACGACCAAGAACGGCGAACCGGTCCTGCTGAAGAACGTGGCGTCGCTGAAGCTCGGCGCGGGACCCGTGAAGATCGACCGCAAATACTTTCAGCGGGTGGTGCACATCACAGCCAACCCAGTCAACCGCGACCTCGGTTCGATCGCCGCCGATCTGGAAACAGCCTTCGCCGCGCTGCAGTTGCCGCCGGGCTTCAGCATCCGGTTGGCCGGCCAGATCCAACAGCAACGGGAGACCTTCGAGGGCCTGATCTTCGCCAGCGCCCTGGCGTTGATCTTGGTCTATATGGTGATGGCCGCCCAGTTCAAATCCCTGCTTGACCCTTTCATCATCATGTTTTCAGTCCCCATGGGCTTCCCCGGCGTCATTCTGATCCTGTTCCTCACGAACACTACGCTGTCCACCACCTCCATGATGGGGGTCATCATGATGCTAGGCATTGTGGTGTCGAACGGCGTCCTGCTGGTGGACTACACCAACGTCCTGCGCCGGCGGGGCACTTCGCTGCACGACGCGGTCATCCTCGCTGCCCGCACCAGGTTGCGGCCGATCCTCATGACCTCGCTGGCGACGGTCTTCGGCCTCCTGCCGATGGCCATCGGACTCGGTACGGGCGGCGAGACTAACGCACCGCTTGCCCGAGCCGTCGTCGGCGGGCTCAGCGTCTCGACCGTTCTGACGCTCTTTCTGATTCCGACGCTGTACCTGATTTTGGAGGAGCGTTTCCCCCGCAGGCTGGAGGAAGACCTGCCCGACACGAGCGGAAACGGACGATCGCTCCAACCGGCCGAACTGCCTACGCCGGCCCTTCGTTGACGGGAACTACCGCACGGTGGGAAACAAGGCTTTGAGATGGAGTACTAAGCCGATGTCGCCGCTGATCCGCAAGCGCCCAGACATCGCGACCGAAGCGCCGTCAAGCTGGCCGTTTAAGATCTGAAGACAATCTTCGTCGGACATGGAGAAGATGACGTGCGGATCGGGATGGACGCCCGGACGCACCGCGCAGGCGCCATCCTGAATCTCCACGTAGTACTGCCCGCCCTGCGGTCCGCTCAAATCGAACTGATAGACAGCCGCCAGCCCCTCCGCCGCTTCGGCATCGAACTTGCCCGGCAGTGCATCGAAGAACTCCTTGACCGTTTGCGGCTTCATCATCTCCAGCCCTTTGGACGAGACAGAACGCGTTTAGCTCGTGCGACTCGCCGAGCGAGCCGCAGATGGGCGGCACTATAAAGCAGCCCCAGCCCATGTCCAGATTTTCACAGGATCGGGCGTTGACAAATTCTCGACCCCTTCGCGAGAATGCCTCCCATGCCCGAAACTCCGCCCGACCAGCCGAGCGAGCCGACTGGCTCGCCCGCCGATCTTCCCGATCGACCCTGCACCTGGTGCAAGGTTCCCATGCGAAAGCGCCTCGTCGGCAAGGGGAGGTTCATCCATTACGTGTGCCCCCGGTGCCTATTCCAGCATACGACCAAACGCACCGCCTCCGAGAACGCGTAATCGCGGGACGGGTTTCCCCTTCGAGTTCCTCTTCGCGGAGACATGCACACGTCGGAACGCCGTCGGTTACGCCCGAAGGAGACCAGCCGGTGTTCCCCTCGCACGCGATTCACGCAGCATGCCTTAGGGGTAGACTGCCAGATTCATAAATTGATAAAATAAACAACGTTAGAGAACCCGCTGCTCCCGGCAAGGGGATCCGGAGCAGAGTGGAGGGCTTGCTGTGGTGGGCTCGGACACACGGCGAGACGCTGGCGAATCGTCCCCGCCATCGTATCGAAGACAATGGCCGCGCGGCGCGCTCGTGACGCCCTGTTCTTATTTCCTGACCGATACGAGCAATCCCGGATCCGTCCGATACTTGCAAGGCAATGCACTCTCAATCAACGTGAGTTCCGGCGGCATGTTGTTGCTCGTAGGCCATCCCGCACAGGAACGCCAAATCCTGGAAATCCGCGTGCCGACACCGGCCGGCACGACGACCCCGACGCTCGCCGAAGTCCGCTGGGTCAAATCAATCCCTGTTGAGGAAGGCGAAAGTCTCTGGCTGGCGGGTGTCCGGTTTCTTCTCGCCTCCGCTCACCCGTAAACGACGACGCGTCCGGTTCCGAAGGCGGTGCGAGCGGAACGACCTGGATACGCCGTCTGCGGTGGTCGGCCCGCAGCATGCAACGACGCTGCAGAAGCCCCTAAGGTCTCCGGCGTCGCCGTGCTTCAACGGCACATCGCGGAGTTCATCCAGGACGAGCACGATGCGCGATTGCTGGAAGGACAACCAGTTCGGCAATCCGAACGCGTAAATGCGAACGCGCCGCCCGAATTCACCGACCACCCGCCTGTATTCAAACGGTTCGGGCCAGCAAGACTCGGCTTGGGCCTCCAGGCCAGTCCGCACGATTGCGCAGACTTCGGCGACGACCGGAGGAAGCGCACGACTAGTCGAATCCCACAGGGCAACCGGACTGAGCCGACCCGCGAGTTCGCAAGCTCGACGGTTAATGTACAAGTTTCATCGTTGGAGCAAGCACCAGAATGCCTGGGCTCCCGCTCCCGCGCGTCAACCGGCCGTCCTGAGTCGTTTCAGGAAACGCATAATTGTGTTGCCCACGATTTTCATAGCGACCTCCCGTATGACAGGACCGTTATCGCACCGATGAAAGCGATGTGCGACGATGACTCTTCCGAAGAGGCAATGCCAGGCACCCCAACGACTCGAACGCCGTCATGAAAGCTGAAAAAAGAGGGTGTCGGAATGGAACGGTCCGAAGGTGTTCATAACCTGAGGAAGGACGGTTGACAGGAGAGCGACGGGAGCAACTCAGGTCTCACGGTACAATGCTACGTAAGCGTTAGCTTCCCCTCCAAGGGTTTACGTATTTGTCGGTCCCCCCCAATGAAAGGATTTTTCCGCCAAACGGGAAGCGGCGAGTATCTGGAATGAAGAGAGTTCGGCGCCGTTCGTCGCAAGCCGTGGGCGTGATCCGAGAATCGGTTGTCTTCTCAGTGCGACAAGTTGATAAGAGAAGCGTTCCGCTCGGGCGAACAATCAATACGTGATGGTTTTCAACTCCAGCGCCTCTCCCGTTGCCGGCTCCACCCGGAAATTGACCCGCCCGATGATCCGGCCGTCTGCAGCTTCCACGTCGACCCGCCATTCACCCGGCGTTAGACGTTGCTTGACGGTGTAGGCGCGGTATCCCGCTTCTCGGCCGCCGGAGATGCTGATTGGGATACGATCCGCGGTCACGAACGATCGTTTGCTCTGGCGTCAGTCGGTCGATATTGCTAGTGATGATAGGATGATAGATAGTCGTCACGAGATTGACCGACGCAAAGACGGCGGTAAAGCAGTACACCGGTTCTTCTCCGCGGAACGGATCGTCCGAGCGTTTCCAGATCTGAAACCACCGGCCCCCCCCCCTCAAGCGACAGCTCGTACGCATCCGTGACCTTCGTCACATTGTGGTCGATTCCGCCAAATTTCATGGAGAGCGGAACCGCGGAATCCAGTTCAGAAAATAGAACTCCCCCAAGACGACGATCAGCGCGATAGCTGGCAGACTGGTGAGGACGGCCTCGCGTCTCATTTCACGCGGCCTGCTGCGATAGACCAGCGCCACGAGACGCAGCGTCACAAGCCCGGAGAGCACGGCGCCGAGCGGGAAAACGAACGTGTTCATCATCCGGGTGACGACAGGTAAAAAAACGTGAAGAATCCGAAGCAGACGAGCGCATATAAGCTGACCAGCAGTCGCAGGTTTGTGAGTCGGTCGCGCAAGAATTCGTTGGCGACCAGCAAAGCGACCAACAGGCCGAAAAACACCGCGGTGCCCGTCAGCGAGGCGCTCCGCGAATAGAAGATCGTGTAGACGCGGAACAAGCCGCCGAAGAAAAACTGAATCGCCATCGGGTAATAGGGCCTGGCGCGGAGAAGCGCGCCGGGAAGGTGCCAGTTAGAGACGTTGTCCGCCTCCTCCAGATCCCTGCTCGTTCCGCTGCGCCCGACCAACATGATCAGAACGCCAAGCAGCGCGAGATACAGCAGCAGGATCAAATTGTCGAGCAGCCGGTCGATGCGGGTCAGCGTCACGGTGTCATAGGTCACACCGGCGGAAAAAACACGACCGGCAGAAACCGACGCCGGCCGACGCATCCTCTCCCTCGGGAAGCAATTCCTGGGTGTGGAACTCGCACAGGGTGGCGTAAAGACGGCCGTACGGCCGAATCGCGTCGAGCATTTCCGGCCCTTTGTCCAGGGGACAATGGGCGGAGCAGCGGTAGGCCAATCGTGCGTCGGGTAGGATCGCGTGAAATGCTCCCAAGGCTTCCCCAGAAAAACCGGTCAATAGGCGCGGATGTCAGCCGGCCCGCCGCTGTATGTCGCGGCCAACCTGCTGGCGGGCACCAGAAACTCGTATGGATCGGCGGAGTTGCATTCAAACTGGCAGGGTTCGAAGGCATCGGGCCAGGAACAAAAGAACGGCACAGTCTGATCCGCAACCTGCAACACGACACCGCCCTTTTCGACCGTCGTGCGAATCGGCAGGTCCAGGAGGGGCACGGCTTCCAGGAAAGCCGCGCAGGGCTCCTCGATCCACCGCTTGCGCCAGTCGTCAGATCGGGTCTCGCCTGGTGTGACTACTTCGACCGGGTTCAGACGAACCCGGATGAACGCAGGCAAGTGACGGAATCCCAGCCAGAACATGCTTCGTTGATGGTGTAATTCAAGTGGTTCTCGGATCCTCCAGGGATGGCTAATCGAACAGGCCGTGCCGACCGCCTGAAATCGCTGATAGACGGAGCGGTATCGACCGGCCAGGAGGAAAAAAATCGTCCTGCCAGCCCTCGCGCACATGAACGAGCGTCACGTCTTCGGTCGACCACGGGTCCAGCCGGTCGAAGTCTTCGAGCGAATCGACTGTCCCTCCCTCGAGGTAGCAGATGACGTCCTTGGCCGGCGCCCGCGGTTTCAGCCCCAGCGCCGCCAGCCGTTCTCCAACTTCCAGCACCTCGCCGAACGTCAGCTTCGAACGGGTTTCCCAGCGTCGTTCCCGCACCGACTCCACCCGCTTGTCGCTTAACTCGCAACCTCGTCATTTCAATCGCCAGGCCCGATTCTCGATTTTCGTATCCGCCATGAGCCGATCCAAGCTTTCTTTCAGTGTCTCGTTCAGGAGACGTTGGACATCACCCGGATCAAACCAGAAGACGGTTTCCGACCGGGAACCGTCCAGGTTCATTGTGGTCGTGCTACCGTCGACCGCGTTGCGCGCGCGGATGACAAACCGCGTTCCCGCGGTGATGGCCGTGGAGAAAAAGCGACTCTTGGCGTTGGCGGAGAACTCCATAACCTGTCCGGTGAGGAGAATGTCCGGTTCGCCTTCAGCGGTCGTCACCCCCGGCGTTCTGACGCCGACCTTCCAGCCTCGCAGTCTCAGGTAGTCGGCCAGCGCCTGCGCCGCGACTTCTCCCGGCCTGCCTCCCGGGACGTTGAAGTAGGTCACCCCGCCCCAGAGATGCGTCCGAAGCCCTAGCTTGCTCTTGTCTGCCCGCTTGTCTTCGAACGTCTCCACGACAATCTTCAGCGGCTCCGTATCGACCGGGTGTACGTCCGTCGGTTTGAACCGCACGTCCAAATGCACCACTTCGCCCGTTCCGGCGCAACCGGCCAGCCAAAGGAAGCCGCCCATGACCACGAGTCTGAGGCCCCCTCGTATCACGTCACTCTTCACATGCACCTCCTTATCCTTAAGGGTTGATGCTCGCTGATAGGGGCTCAGTCTACCCAACTCGCCACAACGATGACAATTCCACCTGAAACGAGAGAAATCAGGATGACACGATCGGGAGGATCGATTGAAAGGTCTCTCGACTGATCCGGGGAAGCATCCCCTGCACAACGGCGGGGTCGTCGGGAGGAACGAAACGAAGGATCTTGAAGAACGACCGCTCGGCCAGGACCGCCGCGACCTGTGCCTTCCGGTCATGAGTGATCGGAAGCGTATACCCCTCTCCGCGCTTCCATTCCCACAACGTCGGCGCCAGCGAGAGGTGGAGCTCACGCCCCGCGACGTGATGAAACCGATCCAGGAAGTTCCGCTTATACTGTCCCACCGCTCCGCCCTCCAGGATCAAGGCAAAGGCGAAGTGGTGCCCCCACCAAAACAGCGAACGGAAGGTGAAGGCTTCACCGACGGCGAAATGCTTGGGGTAGTCCAGGTACTGATACGGAAAGTCTTCCAGATGTTCACCTTTGACGAACTGGTACTTGCGTGGATCAAACCCTGGTGGCACCAGCAGTGAGGCCTTGGTCATTTCCTCCTGCAACTCCGCGTGCACAGTTTCCAGCAGCCCCCGCACCTTGCGCGCGATCTCAGCCTTGGCACGAAAAAAATGCACGTCGGCGATCAACGCAACTTCCTCGATTGTGAATTGCAGGGATGCGCCCGCTCCTTGCTCGACGCGTTTCCCGTCGCTCATTGTTGCCGGGTTTCAAAGGTGGAGACGCTGAGAGTGTGCGGTCGGCGACAGGCCACGCATCGCAGACCGACCGAATCCTGAAAGATGTCCATTTCCCGGACCGTCAGCGCCATCGGATACGCGGCACCACCGGCACCCAGACAGGCAGCCAGGAGACACTCCGCCCGAGCCCGCGGGAGGTCGGCCGACTGACTCGCCGCCGGCGTGCGCACGGTCACGAGACCGATCGCCAATCGGTGGACCATGTTGCACGAGTCGCAGGTCAGAACAAGGCGTTCCGGCTCTTCAAGACATGTGAGCGACAAGCAGCGCGGGTGTACGGCGAAACACTGCTGTAAAAAGGCGCCACTGTTGAAGATGGGAGCCCTCGGGAAGACTTGGCCCGGAGACGAAGAACGACCAGGTGATCGGCGGCACGGGCGGTTCCCGTGCGAAACACCCTGAGCGCGCGGGCAGCGATGATTTAACCGGCGGCAAACCAGGCCAATCCCAACAAGAGCAGGACCCCAGCCGCATAGGGTATGACACACGAGTAAAGCACGGCGCTCAGGGCATGCTCCGGCGTAGCCGACCGCGACCGCAGTTCTTGGTAAACGAACTCGTAGGACAGCACGATAACCGTAACGGTCAGCACCATGACCCGGCTGGTCTGCGGCCAGGTGTACTGACCGCTCAGGAGGAAATTCGCGGTAAAAAACCCACTAGACAGCAGGACCAGAGGAGCGAGAACGAACCGGACCGTTGCGGCGAACAAGGTCTGCCCCCCCGAGCGGGACGGCGCTCGTCTCCACTCCGCGAAAAACATCATGATCCAACAATCACCTGCGCCTTGGTCTCGACCGCGCGGGAAGAGGCTTCGGCCGTCTCATCCTTTTGCGTCGCCCGGCAAAGCTTGCAGACTCGCGGCCGCAACTTGAAAAACTTCACTTTGCCGCTGGCCAGGCAACTATAGTGGACGAACTCGTCGCAGACCGTGCACCTCGACCACCCACCGCGGAACAGCGTCTTGTCTCGGTAGAGATCTTGGTGACAGACTTTGCAGAAACGGGGCTGAATCCCCAGCAGGAGAGGTTCCCATTCTCCGCCTGCTTTGCGGATGCTCATGGTGGCGCAGTATACCGAAGGCATCCGCGAAATGACAAGCCGCCTCTCGGCCGTTTGACAGTCTCACAGCCATTTGTTACTCTCTGCGCAGCCCGAACGTCCGCGCAGGCGACGGATACGCCGCCCGCCGGTGCGCGAGTCTCACCGGCACCCGCTCGCACGGCTGGCTCCACGGCACATGGACATCCAGCACTACCTCGAGCAGAAGCGCGAGGAAATCGATCGGTTCCTCGATTCCGTCATTCCCAGCACGCAGACCGACCCCAAGACGCTCCACGAAAGCATGCGGTACAGCGTCTTTGCGGGAGGGAAACGCATCCGCCCGATTCTCGCGATCGCGGCCGCCGAAGCCGTCGGCAATCCACCCAGCGCCGTTCTTCGAATCGCCGCCTCCCTGGAATTAATCCATACCTATTCCCTGATTCATGATGATCTGCCCGCCATGGACAACGACGATTATCGGCGTGGGAAACCGACTAACCACAAGGTCTACGGCGAGGCCATAGCGATCCTCGCCGGCGATGCGCTGTTGACGATGGCGTTCGCGCTCTGTAGCCGTCCGGACCTCGATGACGGGCTCGAGCCGGCACGGCAAGTCCGGTTAATCCACGAATTGGCGCTCGGCGCGGGCAACTTCGGCATGGTCGGCGGCCAGGTACTGGACATCCAGGCGGAAAACAGGGACATCGACCTGGCCCTGCTGCGTTCCATCCACAAGCACAAGACCGGCATGCTTATCCGCGCGGCCGTGCGCATGGGTGCCATCGCCGCGGCCGCGACACCGGCACAACTGGACGACCTGACCGCTTACGCCGACGATGTTGGATTGGCATTCCAAATCGCCGACGACGTGCTGAATGTGACGGGCACCCGGGAGGAACTCGGAAAGAACCCCAACACCGACGCCCAACGCGGCAAGAAGACATATCCCGCCTTTTATGGCGTCGAAGGTGCCCTCGCGTTGGCCAACGAATGCGTGGACCGTGCAACCAAACGCCTGGCCTCTTTCGGTCCATCCGCCGAGCCGCTCAGGGAGATCGCGCGGTATATCACCCGCCGACGAAACTAAAGAGCTGATGCGTATGGCTTACGACGCGAATACCGAACCCGAATTGCTTGCCATGCGCTTTAGGCTATTCGCCTTACGCCGTTTGTTATGAAAGCGCTCGTCACCGGAGCGACCGGATTCGTCGGAGCGGCTGTGGTCCGCGCGCTGCTAGCGGCCGGTGTCGAGGTCCGGGTCCTGGCCCGACCCGGGAGCGATTTCACCAACCTCCGCCGAGTCAAGCTCGAACACGTGTATGGCGACCTACGGGACCGACAGTCCCTCCTCCGCGCTCTGTCCGGCTGCCAACAGCTCTACCACGTCGCCGCCCATTATGCGCTCTGGGCCAGGGATCCGTCGATCTTCTACGAGGTCAACGTCGCCGGCACCCGCAACCTGCTGGAAGCGGCCCGCGAGGTCGGAACCGAGCGCATCGTGTACACCAGCACCATCGGCACCATCGGGTTGCCGATCGGAGGAGGAATGGGAACGGAGGACACACCGGTGTCGCTCGACCAGATGGCGGGCCATTACAAACGATCCAAGTACCTAGCCGAACAGGAGGTGCTCGCGTTCGCCCGTCAAGGGCTTCCAGTGGTCATCGTCAACCCCAGCGCGCCGGTCGGTGAAGGAGACGTCAAACCGACCCCGACGGGCCAAATCATCGTGGATTTCATGAAGGGCCGCATGTGGGCCTACATCGAGACCGGCATGAACCTCATCGACGTGGACGACGTCGCCACCGGACACCTCTTGGCGATGGAGCGCGGTCGCGTCGGTGAACGCTATATTCTCGGCAACCGAAACCTGACGCTGCGCGACGTATTCGAAATGCTCGCGAAGATCACCGGCGTCCGCGCTCCGTCAGTCAAATTGCCCCGCGGCCTCGTGCTGCCGCTAGCCTACTTGAATCTTGGGTTCTCCTACTTGAGCGGCGTGCCGCCCCGCATCCCCCTCGACGGCGTCAAGATGGCCAAGTACAAGATGTACTATGACTGTAGCAAGGCGATCCGCGAACTGGGCCTTCCGCAGACGCCCGTCGAGGTCGCCTTGGAAAAGGCGGTGAGATGGTTTCGCGATCATGGCTACGCCTAGCGCAAAGCGCGCAGTTCTAAACCATGAGTTCTGAGTGTTGAGTTTTAGAGTTTTTACCTCAGGACTCAACGCTCGGAACTATGGACACCCTGACCCTTCTGATCAAGACCGTCGAGCTCAGACCGTACGTCTTCCTCTTTCTCGCTGCCTTTTTTTTCTCCGCCAAGGCACTGATCGGCGTGAAGCGGACAGGAGTGTTTTTCGGTGTCACCTGGGCCACCGCGTTCGCCTGCGAATTCAGTTCGACGCGGATCGGCGTTCCGTTCGGCCGATACTTCTATACAGGCGCAACGGTTGGCCAGGAGCTGTATCTCGCGGACATTCCCTTTATGGATTCGCTGTCCTTCACCTTCCTCCTCTACGCCAGTTATTGCCTTGCGTTGCTCTTTCTGCTGCCAACGCACCAGGGGAACCGGACCGGAAAGACCGCTGCGAGCGGGCGGATCTTGCCCGCCCTCGTGTTCGACCCGATCGTTCGATCGAGTTGGCCCACGCGTCTGCTCACCGCCCTGTTCTTCGCCTTCATCGACGTCGTGATCGATCCGGTGGCGTTGAGAGGGGACCGCTGGTTTCTGGGCAAGATCTATGACTACCCCAACGCCGGTATTCACTTCGGCGTGCCGATCGCCAACTACATCGGCTGGATGATCGTCGGACTCATCGCGCTGTCATTGTTCGTTGCGTGCGAGCGTGGACTGTCCCCGCCGCCCGTTCGTCGGGACGAATCGGTGACGCTTAAGCTGTTAGGAGGCTGCGGGCTTTATTATGGAGTGCTGGCCTTCAACTTGTCGGTGACCTTCTGGATCGGCGAACCGTTGCTGGGCGTGACGGGCATCTTGATCCATGTTCCGACCACCGTCTTGTTGCTCCTGCGTCTGTTCGGGCGGGCCCCCGCTACGCTGTCTCATGAGTGGCGGTAGCCCCTCAGAGCTTGTATACTGCGGAAGAAGCGCGGAGGTGCGATGAAGATGCGATCCAAACTGCTCGTGATCCTGTTCCTCTTCGTCGCCACGCTGACGGGCATGCTGGGCTGGGTTGGATACCGGTCGTTCAAGACTGGCTTCAGCGCGAAGGCCGAGCCCCATCCGCTGGAAGTCTTGTTGGCCCGCCAGATTCGGCGCCTAGCCATCCCCATCGAGCAACGCCACGCACCCAATCCGGTGCCGCCCAGCCCGGAGGCACTGGCCGAGGCGCGCGCGCATTTCGCGGATCATTGCGCCACCTGTCACGCAAATGACGGCAGCGGGAAGACTCCGATCGGACAGAACGTGTACCCGAAGGCCCCGGACCTGCGTTTGAAGGAGACACAATCCTTGTCCGACGGCGAGTTGTTTTTCATCATCCACAACGGGATTCGGTTTACCGCCATGCCGGCATGGGGCTCGGGCGATCCTGATAAGGACCTCGACAGTTGGAAACTGGTTCATTTCATCCGGCACCTGCCGGACCTCACGCCCGAGGAATTGCAAGAGATGAAGGCGTTGAACCCGAAGACGAAAAAAGAACTGGAGCAAGAGGCGGCCTTCGATCGTTTTCTGGAAGGCGAGGACGCGCCCGCACCGTCCTCCTCGCATCGCCATTGACGTGCTCGGGAAGGAGGTGCCCGTTGGCGAAGTTGATCATCGGCCTGCTGGTGTCGTACCTGGCTGTTGCAGGGGTCAAGGCCTGGGCCCATGGGGGCGGCGAGCATGTGCTTGGAACGGTAACCGCGATCGACGGCGGCCGCATCGAGGTTAAGACTCCCAACGGCAGTACAGTGTCGGTGCGCCTGACCGACAAGACTCAATATCGGGCCAAGGGCCAGGCTGGCGCCCAGGAAAGGCCGCAAGTGGGCGACCGGGTCGTGATCGAAACCATCGGAGACGGCCAGGCACTGACGGCGACGGAAGTGCGGTTCGCCAGGCAGAAGGGTAAATAAGCCACTTAAGAGTCCCTCCGCCGGTCTCGCCCCGGTCCTCCTGCTGCCGCTGCTGAACGCGGCGGTCCAGGTCCGTCCTTTACTTTTCTGTTTTCGCTTCTGCTCATCATCCTCTCGCTCGGCCTCTTCGTGATCTTCAACGCACTCCTCCGGCAATTGGTGGGATGGCTGGTGAAAGGGTTCGTCGTGGAGGGATTCTGGGCATCGGTGTGGAGCGCCCTGCTGATCAGGATCGTCAGCTTTACCCTGAACCTCTGGTTCAACGAGCAGAGGAGCGTCGAGTTGGTGATTCATCGGGCCCGACCTCGGCACATCGTGAACCCGGACTAGCAATGAACGGTCTCCGCTGCTACAATAAATCCCTCCCATCTCGAGAGACCTGTGGTGGTGACGCCGTCGCCCGTACAGACCAAAGCCTCGCAAGAGACCCATCTCCAGCGAACCTTGACATCGGTCCTTAATGACCTGCCAGTGGACGCGGCGTTGGCCGCGATTTTTCACCGCGAGAAAGGCCCGCTCGTGGCCCAAGTCTATCGAGGATTTACGCCGCGGGACGTTCAAGCCATCATCAGGACCCTCTCCGTGCCGGAGACCTCGTTCCCCCCGCCCTCGTCTCCTGAGGAACCGGATGGCTCCCGCACCATTCGCCTCCGGTTGATCACCCCCGGCGCTAAGTCCTTACTGGCTGCCCCGCTGCGTTACCGCCAGCGGACGTACGGCTATTTAGTCATTGGACGGAAAGAGAGCGCGTCTTTCGCCAAAAAAGAAAAATCGCTCATCGAGACCGCCAGCGAGGAAATCACCAAAGCACTTGAGCGCGAAGTCCTCTTCGACACCTCTGTGGTCCTGAGCCGACCGCTCGTCGCTCAGGAACCGCTGACCGCTCCGGCAGGAGCCGACCTGCTGGTGGCCTCGCCCTCGCGCGCCACGCCGGAGATGCAAGAACAAGTGAGCGCGGTGCTGGGAGAGATAGCGCCGCTGCTCCCATACGATCGTGCCTGGGTTTGTTGCTATGATCCGCTGGTGGGCAGCGTGGAAGTTCTCGCCATCGCCGGAGATCAGAAAGGGGACCAGAAGAAGGATCTCCGGCCCGGCCAGCGGCTCGCGCTCGACGCGTCGGCGGCCGGGTGGGCTGTGCGCCACCGCAAGCCGCGCGTGGATCACGATCTGGCCTCCACACAAGGTCGTTTTGTCGACCACAAGCACCTCTATAAGGACCGGTTTCGCTCCTCGTTGGTCGTACCCTTCTTCGTCCGCGGACAGGTCGGGGGCACCCTGACGCTCGCTTCCAAAGAAGCGACCGTCTATTCTCTCGCTGATGCCCGCGTGCTTGAACCCGTCATGCTGAAGTTGATCGAAATCTTTCAACACCCACCGGCCAGTCAACCGGCCAAACCGCAGGAAGCGGCTTCGGGGGATGGTCAGATCGCCGCCCCAGCCGCACCGGCTCCGTCCGAACCCATGATCCGGAAACAAGAGCGGCAAGCGGCGATCGGCGAGTTCAGCGCCTTCCTGGCGACGGAAATACGTGAACCTTTGGCCTCCATCCGAGCCCAACTTGAAGAAGTGACAAGCGAGGGTGTTCTGGATTTCGATCCACAGACGCGGGTGGAGAACGCCATGCGCGATCTCATCCGGATCGAAGCCATTTTGAACGAGATCCTGGATTTCGCCAAGCCGTTGGAGTTAAACCGGCGGCTCTGCCGCGTGCCGGAAATCATTGAAAACGCACTGACCGTGGTAGCCACGGAACTGGAAGTCACCCGCATTCACGTCACGAAGGACTATGCGTCCCACGTGAGCCCGGTCCGGTGCGATGAAGCCAAGATGCAGCAGGTTTTTCTGAGCATCTTCAAGAACGCCCTCGAAGCCATGACGCCCGGCGGCCACCTGGAAATCCAGGTGGCAAATCAGCGGGCCGGTCGCCAGCAGGAGGTTCAGATCCTGATCAAGAATGATGGCGCCCCGATTCCGACGGAACACGTCGGCAAGGTCTTCGAACCCTTTTTCACCACCAAACGGTCGGGAACTGGACTCGGGTTGGCGACGGTCAAGAAAATCGTCGAGGAACATCAGGGGCATATTTCCATCGCCAGCGGGCCCGGGCAGGGCACCACTGTCATTATCCGGCTCCCGGCTGCCGGAAGAACCGGCGCTTATCGCCACCGAGGCCGGGGCCGGCGGCCCTCCCGGCGGGTTCACTAAAGCAAAAAAGCAAACAACTAACACGCCTGCGAAGCCGCTGCGGCCTCCTCTTGACACGATCAGGGTGGGGCCGCTATGATGCCCGCCGTTTGATTGGTTCTTATGCGTTACATGTCGTTCAGCCACCTTCTTCAAAAAGGAGTAGGGGTATGAGGCTCTTAATCGGCACTGTTGCTACGCTGTCGGGTGTGCTGTTCACGCTGTCGTTAGCTTCTGCCAATCCGGCGCTGCTGCCCAAGCATCCCGGATACCCGGCAAAGGAGGCTGTGAGCCCGGTAACCGGCCAACCGTTGGCCAATGACCCGGGCCAGACCAACGCAACGGGTGAGAAGGCAGTCCTCGAAGCGGCGGCGTTCGACGATAAGCACGTGCAACAAAACCTGCAGGATCCGAACAACCAGCGGATCACGAAGAAAGAAGGTGCCGGTCGACTCCCGGCGGTCCAGGGTCCGCAGATTAAGATTGAGCCCCCGGTAACCTCTGCGACCAAGATCACCGGCGAACGGAAGATCGAGTAGTCCGTCTCGCGAAACACGAAGGGGGGCTTCAATCGAAGCCCCCCTTTTTCTTGCGCCATATGTTTCGGAGAGCCGGCTTCAGGGGAATGGATTCGTCTCCTATTGCTCGCGCCTTCCTTTCCCGAGCCTGAAGCGCCACGGCTTCTTGGCCCATAGGCCCGCATACTCCACGCCAATCCGGCGGCCAGTCACGATGGCTGAGTCTGCCACCAACTCGCCGCGGTCCTCGATCCACAAGGTGTCGCCCGCCGTGAGATCCCAGCCGTTCAGCGTCCGATCAATCTTCAGAAACCGGCAGACCCTCCCCGGACCGTCCACGAGCCTCTGTGTCGCGCTGTCCTCCACGGCCCGCACCAGCACGGCCGACGGGAATCCGACCCGCTCTGTCACGACGTTGAAGCAGTGGTGCATGCCGTAGATCAGATAGACGTACGAGACGCCGGCTGGCCCGAACATGACCTCAGTGCGGGGCGTCCGTCCTTTCGAGGCGTGGCAGGCGCGATCCTCCATTCCGATGTATGCCTCGACTTCGACGATCCGGCTAGCCAACACGTCATGCCCGTTTTGCCGCACAAGGTATTTCCCGAGTAACGACCGCGCGACCTCCAGCGTGGGCCGTTCAAAATACGCGCGAGGAAGAATTCGATAGGCCATGGGGTATCTGTGCGCTCAGCCACCAGCTATCGGCGGTCAGCTTCACCCCATCCGCTCCCTGCCCGTTGAGGGTGAGGAATGCTGCTAGCTGAGTTCTGACGGCTGAAAGCGAGGTTCAAAAATACCATGCCATCCCGCCCATGAACATCCTCGGAGTGCCCGGCACAAAGTGAATGTCGTGCACCGGTGCCGCCTCGCTCTTGAGCTGCGACTCGAACGCGAAGGCTGCCTGCTCCCACTTCGTGTCGAAAATGTTCTGGATGAATAGGAACGCTTCCAGCCGGCCGCGCTCGATCTTCACGGGAAGTTTGTAGCGCATGGTGAGGTCAAAGTCGAGCCATGAGGGTGCCTTGATCCTTCGGTCCTCGGTCAGAGGCCTGACTCCCAAGTACGTCCCCTGCAACTGCGTCGTCAGACCTTCCGGCCATTGGAGAATCGCTGCTCCGTACGCCGTCATGGTGGGCGCCAGCGGAATCGCATCGCCGTTCTCAAACCTGGCCCTGATCGCGGTGACACTGCCATTGAAATATACCGGACCCCAGACCCGCCCTCTCGCCGCCACTTCCACCCCGCGACGTCTGGTGGCGCCGCGAATTTCAGTGGTGCCTTCGTCACCGACGAAGACCAGTTCAGACTGGAGGTCAACTTGCCACAGGGTCGCTGTCAGTTCTAGTCTCTCGGATCCCCACGGCTTAGACCGCAGGCCCACTTCGTAGGTCCTGGCCCGGGCTAGGGGCGATGAACCGGGAGCCACGGCCGACCGCGCGTCGTTACTGTGAAAACCTTCTCCGTAGTTGACAAACAGTTCCGTAGCGAGCCAGGGGCCCAGAACAAGGTTGGCTTTTGGCAAGACCAGACCGGAGGTCATCCGTCCTGCCGGTCGCTCGGAGCAATCGGGACAACGATTTCGGACGTTGAACGTAAAGACCTCGCTCCGCATCCCCCCTCCCAGGCGCAGCCACGGCGTCGGCTGAATATCCGCTTTGACAAACGGTGCATAGGAAGCTTCCTGGATAGCGCTATCGACCGTGACGCCAAGCAGTGCCCGCCTGACCTGCGGCCCGAGCCGCGCGCGAATGGAGTCCACACGGCTTTGGATGCCGATGGTAGCAGCAGCGGGGACATCGAGCAGCGTTCCCTCCTGGCGATAACCGAGGTCACCGCCGTAAAGGACTCGTCGGTCGGACTGGAGGATTCCATCTCCGTTCACCGGATCATTCAAAAAGAACGTGAAGTTGGAATAGAGATCGAATTTGTAATACTGCGCATAGGCGTTCGCAAAGAAGCGTCCCCTTGTGGTCGTATCGTAATGATAATTGAGCCGGGCGGTGCTGCGGATCGTTTTTCCTCCCTCGGAAGGATCGATCGCCCCAAACCGATCGAGCGATCCCCCCTGCACCGCTCGGAGGGGAATCTCCCCGGATCCATTCCACTGCGCTTTATGGAAGGTGCCAGTCAGACTGAGTTCGTCCCGGCCAAGCGGATTCAACGTGGCCTTTCCCAGCAGATTTCCGCGGAAATACCGATTGTCATGGAGAAACGGTCCATTGGTGTAGTAGGTCTCTCCCGCGAACAGGGTTCGGACCCTCTCTTTCGTCGGGGACAACATGAGCAAATGCCGCTGGGTATCGAACTGACCGCCAGCCAGTTGCACGACACCCTCCCTGACCACGTCTTTGGTCTTGAAATTCACCGCCCCGGCTGTCGCGAAATCTCCGAATTCGGGCAGGTAGGCGCCCTTATAAACCTCCAGTCCCTCAACCGTTTCCGGAATAATGAAATTCAGGTCAGTATAGCCTTGGCCGTGCGCATGGCTCCGGAGGTTGATCGGCATCCCGTCGATGGAAAATGCGACATCCGTTCCATGGTCCGCGTCGAAGCCTCGCAAAAAATATTGATCAGCCTTCCCCGCTCCGCCGGAATGTTCGACCGTGATGAAGCCGGGAATCACGCGCAACACCTGCGCCGGCCGTCCTTGCGGCTGCAACAGATACTCTTTGTCGGGGATGAACTGCTGCGAAGAGGCGGCGATCGGTCGGTCGGTTATCACCGCCACTTCCGGCACGGTCACGTCCGGCACATCGGGATCGTGCGCGAAGGATGAAATGGGGGAAAAGAGGCTGAGCGTCGCAGCCGCAACAGAAATTTGTGCTCGATAAAGAATATGCTGGATCATCAGCCCACGTGCATCCTTTCATCAAACCGTGGGCTCGATGAGGCCCACGACGATCATGAACGGCCGTTATCTCGGCCGGCTCAGACCCTCGTGGCCCGGCTGTTCAAGGTGCAAAATGAAGAGTTCCGTTCAGACGGTTGCGGCAGCCCTCAGCACGGTTCGCACTCGGTCAATGACATGATGGATCAGCTTCTCGAGTGTGAAGGCGTCCGTGCCGGCGACCTCGACCTTGCAGCCATTGACTGGGAGCAGCAGCTTCCTGGCCGGGGTGCGAAGAATTGCCTCGGCGATACCAGGGGTGATTTCCCCCAGCATCGATCCGGGCAACACGACGTTCAGCGATGCCACAATCACGTCGACCGCCGGAACCGTCCGCGTGATCGCGCCCTCTCCGACATCGACTCGGCAGCCTCCGGCACGTCGCATCGCCGCTGCCGCGGCACGATTCGTCGCCAGAGCGATTAGTTCATGTTCGCAACCGATGCTGGGTAGCAATCCCTGGATCAGCCGCCGACCGAGTCCGCCGCCACGCCCGTCAATCACACATACGCGCATGGCTCAGCTCAGCCCTTTGCCGGTCGTCGTCATGGTCAGTTTCCCATGCTTCACGCCCTTGACGCTGACCAGCGCATCAGAGACCTTCTTGATCTCGGACCCCTTCCCTTTCATCACCAGCACTTCCAGACAGTGAGCGTGATCCAGGTGCACGTGCATACCGGAGAGAATGAGCTTTTGGTACCGATGCTGGATGTCGGTGAGCTTCCTGGTCAGATCGCGGACGTGGTGGTCATAGACAAAGGTGATCGTCCCCACCGTCTCTTTGTTCTCGTCCCACTCCTGCCCGACCAGGTTGTCTCGAATCAGATCCCGCAACGCCTCCGACCGGTTCGTATACCCCCGCCGCTGAATCAACCGGTCAAAGTCATCCAGCAAGTGATGATCCAGCGACACCCCAAACCGGACGAGCTTGGCCATTATTCGATCCTTTCCGGTGGCACGAATTATAAATTCGTGTCACGAACCCTAGCATCGTGGCACAAAAATGTCAACGCTGCACTGGCGTCCAATAGCACAACCGCAGTTTGGAAGGGTAACAGCAGGTAAAAAGCTAGATGAGTACCTGAGAAGCCGGGTGCTTGCAACGGTCACCGACTAGATCTCTCTTGCACATCTCCACCCAAAGGAGATCCCACAGCAGGCGTATGGACAAGAAGAATCGGCCTCTAGGCTTGGTCGGTGCCGGTACCTCCCGACTCTCGTGACACCAGTCTGGCAACTGAGGCTCGCGACACCGGTCTGACGCAGGTGGCAGACCAAGCCCGCCAGAGCCAGGAGGCTGGGCGAATGGGTTGCGGATTCATCGGATGAGGTGCAACTCACGAGGTGAGATTGGGCCGAAGAAGCCGAGCGCGATCCTATATCGATCATTGACTCTGAACGTCGCCAATGAGCCTGCGCCATAAATAAAAATAAGTAGGCGGCTCTCAACTGAATCGCTACCGTCCTTCACGTGCTCGATGTTGTCCGACAGAGTCACGCGGATTGCCTTCCGCAGTCGTTCCTCAACGATAAGCTATAGCAACGAGGGCAGCTCCACAAGCTGCCCTAGGCTTGATCTTGTCCTCAATTGTGGAGTGTCATTGAACTTCCTCGGGGAATTTCATGAGAACCCAGCTAGTGCTTTTTCTGCTGTCTTGGCAGTCGACATATCCACGTCAACAGATTTTCAAAGCTATCCGCGAATTCTCTGCGGCTTGTAAGGGCTTGTCATGCCCGAGAAGACAAGGAACGCGAACAAGAATTGATCACCACACCGCCATGTGGGCTGCGACGGATTACGCTCTCCAAATCAGGCTTCACGAACATCCCAGTGCCGAGCAATTCCTGTTCAACACTTTCACTCAGGTGGGATGTTGAAACTGGAGTCGACAATGGCGAAGAGGCTCGGGACTCGCACGTGCCGAACAGATGCGGTCGCAACGAGCGATGCCGAAGACTGTTGGACGCTGCCTTTGCACAAGGCACGGAATAGAGCGAGTTCCGCCAGGCGAGCAGACGAGAGGCATCACGGATCGTGCGGCCCATTGCACGTGGCCAGCAACGGGTCCCCGGCGCTTGGGCAGGGCTGGGCTCGGTGTCCGCACACATCCTTAAGTGTGCGCGATACGCGAGCACGCGAGGCGCTCGCACCGCCACCTTCCTATTCCCCTTGAATCGGCACGTACAGCACCGTCCCTTGCCGGTTGATCAAGAGGAGGGTCACATCAGTAGGTCTGATCGGCTCGGCGAGTCGCTGAAATGTGGCGAAGTTGGGAAGGGGTTGTCGGTTCAGCTCGAGCAGCACATCACCGGGCATCAGGCCGGCTGCCTCCGCCAGGCTGCCTTCCTCGACGTCGGTCACAACCACGCCTGAATTGACGGTCAACCCCATCTGCCGCGCCAACGCAGGCGTGACTTCATCGACCAGGACTCCGGAGAGCGGATGGATGGCTGTTTCGACCGGCAGAGCCTGCGCGCGCTTGACGCGCTCGCGCGGCGCCTCCTGAATGATCAGTTCCGTCTGCGCTAGCTTGCCATCACGGATGACATCCAATCGATGCTTACTCCCGATCGGCGCCGCAGCGATCAAGTTGCGCAGGTGGCCGCTATCCATCACATCCTTGCCGTCGAAGCGCACCACCACATCGCCCCGGCGCAGGCCAGCCTTCTCCGCCGAACCTTTGGCCATCAAATCGGTGATGATGGCCCCCTTCATGTCCGGCAGCTTGAAAATCTTGCCCAGCAACGGTGTCACATCCTGGGTGGAGGCACCGAGGAAGCCCCGGACGACGCGGCCGGTCTTGAGCAGGCTCTGCATCGCCGCCCGCGCCATGTTGCTCGGAATGGCGAACCCCACGCCCACACTGCCGCCGGTCGGACTGGCGATGGCCGTGTTGATACCCACCAACTCGCCATGGATGTTGACCAGCGCGCCGCCGGAGTTGCCCGGATTGATCGGCGCATCGGTCTGGATGAAATCCTCGTAGTCGGCCACACCGACATCCGCCCGGCCCACCGCGCTCACAATCCCGAACGTTACCGTGCGGCTTAACCCCAACGGATTGCCGATGGCGAGCACGAAGTCTCCTACGGCCAGGGCCCCCGAATCGCCCCACGGCACTGTCGGCAAATTCGTCCCGCTGATCTTGACTACCGCCACATCGGTCTTCGGATCGGTGGCGACGACACGGCCTTTGAATTGCCGTCGATCGGCCAGGATTACTTCGACGTCCACGGCGTCCGCCACCACATGGTTATTGGTGATGATGTACCCATCCGGCGAGACGATCACGCCCGATCCATGCCCGTACTGCCGGCGCGACGGCGGTTCGCGAAAGAGTCCGAATGGCAGACCTTCGTCGCTGAAGGCTTGATCCCGCACGACGACCGTGGAGGCAATGCTCACGACGGCCGGGATAACCTTGGCCGCCGTCGCTTTGACCTGCGCCTGCAGATCGAGGGCTCCGCCGACCGGGATCAACCGCCCAGCCGCGAAGGCCGGGTGCAGCTCCGAGCCGCCTCCCGCCATAAGCGCCAGCAGCGGGATACACTGCCACAGGACTCGTCGCACGGCCGCCGTGCATTCAGAAGGAAAGAGACGGACGCTCATAACTCGACATGTCGCAGCCTCAACGCGTTGGAGATAACCGACACAGAGCTGAAGGTCATGGCCGCGCTGGCGATCATCGGGCTGAGCAACAGCCCCCAGATCGGATAGAGCACGCCGGCGGCGATGGGTACGCCGAGCGTGTTGTACAGAAACGCAAAGACCAGATTCTGCCGGATGTTGCGCATGGTCGCGCGACTGAGCCGCCTCGCGCGGACGATCCCACGGAGATCTCCTTTCACCAGGGTGATCCCGGCGCTCTGCATCGCCACATCCGTGCCCGTGCCCATCGCAATCCCAACATCAGCCTGGGCCAACGCCGGCGCATCGTTGACGCCGTCGCCAGCCATCGCGACGATGTGCTCTTCGGCCTGGAGCTGCTTCACGATCAGCCCCTTTTGATCCGGAAGCACCTCGGCCCTCACCTCATCGATACCCAATTGCCTGGCCACCGCTTCTGCGGTGGACCGATGATCGCCGGTCACCATAATGAGCCTGAGCCCCTCGGCATGCAGCAGCCTGATGGCTTCCTGCGTCGACGCCTTGATCGGATCGGCAACACCCAGTAAGCCGGCTGGTTTGCCGTCCACAGCGACGAACACGACGGTCTGCCCCTCGCAGCGCAACCGCTCCGCATCCGCTTCGAGCTCGCGCAGGTCTTCCTGCGCGAGCCCCACCTCCTGCCGCAAAAAGGGGAGCGTGCCCAAGGCGACGACCCGGCCATCCACAGTTCCCTTCACGCCTTTCCCGGTCATGGACCGGAACTCCTGAGCGGATGAGAGTACCAAGCCCCTGGTTTCGGCTTCCGCGACGATGGCCGCGGCCAACGGGTGCTCGCTGCCCCGTTCGAGCCCGGCGGCCAGCCGCAGCAGATCGATCTCATGAATCCCTGGCACGGCCTTGATCGTCGTCAGTTTCGGTTTGCCCTCAGTGAGGGTACCGGTCTTGTCGAACATGAGGGTATCGACTTTCTCCAAAACTTCCAGCGCTTCCGCGTTCTTGATCAATACCCCGCCGGTCGCACCGCGTCCCGTGCCGACCATGATCGACATTGGCGTGGCTAATCCCAATGCGCAGGGGCAGGCGATGATCAGCACCGCCACGGCATTGACCAGGGCATGAGCCAGCCTGGGCTCAGGACCGAACCAGGCCCAGGCGAGCCCCGAGACAAGGGCGATCCCAACAACCAGCGGCACAAAATAGCCAGCCGCGACGTCCGCCAGTCGCTGGATCGGCGCGCGGCTGCGCTGCGCCTCGCTCACCATCCGCACAATCTGCGCCAGCAGCGTCTCCGCGCCGACCCGCTCGGCCCGCATGACAAAGGTGCCCGTACCGTTCACCGTCCCCGCTGTCACGCGATGGCCCTTGGCTTTTTCGACGGGGATTGGCTCTCCGGTGATCATCGATTCGTCCACCGCGCTAGCGCCTTCCACCACGATACCGTCCACCGGCACTTTCTCCCCAGGACGGACGCGCAGTCGATCCCCTGGTTTCACCTGGTCCAGCGGAACATCTTCTTCCGTCCCATCGTCCCGAAGCCGGCGCGCGGTCTTGGGCGTCAACCCCAGAAGCGCCTTGATCGCACTGGTCGTCTGGCTGCGCGCCCGCAACTCCAGCACCTGACCCAGCAGAACCAGCACCGTGATGACGGCCGCCGCTTCGAAATAGACGGCAACCGAGCCGTCGGGCCGGCGGAACGAGGACGGCACCAGGCTAGGGAACAACGTCACGAACGCACTGTAGAGGTACGCGGTGCCGGTGCCCATCGCGATCAACGTGAACATATTGAGGTGGCGGTTGATGACGGACTGCCATCCCCGCTCGAAAAAGGGCCATCCGGCCCAGAGCACGATTGGCGTAGCGAGAAGGAACTGTAGCCAATCGAGGGCATCATTCGACAGGACTCGCTGAATCGGCTGCCCCGGAATCATGTCGGCCATCGCCAGGACCAACACCACCACCGCCGGTCCCAGACTGATCCAGAACCGGCGGGTCATGTCGGTCAGCTCGGGATTCGCTTCTTCTTCAAGCGACACTGTGCGCGACTCCAACGCCATCCCACACAGCGGACAGGTCCCTGGTTCGCCTTTGACGACCTCCGGATGCATTGGACAGACGTATTCAGTTGCGACGGCAAACGGCATGACCGTCGCCGGCTCCAGGGCCATGCCACACTTGGGACAGGGGCCCGGCTTGTCCTGATGCACTTCCTGGTCCATCGGGCAGGTGTAGTCACGGGTCAGGCTACCGGCTGAAATCGGCGCACAAGACTCCGGTTTCGCACTCGGCTTGAGGTATTTGGCTGGGTCGGCTTGAAACTTGGTCAGGCAACCCTGGCAGCAGAAATAGTAGGTCTTGCCTTCGTGCACATGCGAGGCGGCGGCCGTTGCAGGCTGCACGGTCATCCCGCAGACCGGATCGACTTCCCCGGACGCGCCTTGAGCCGGCACGGTAGCAAACATCACCGGCAGCGTCTTCTTCATCTTCTTCACAGAGGGCGCCTCAACCACTGTCAGCGGGATGGATTTCGCGTATGTCGCCGGATCGGCGCGGAAGGTCTCCAGACACCGCCGGCTGCAGAAATAATACGTCGCGCCCCGGTATTCGTAGCCCCCCGCCGCCGCTTCGGGCTCCACCGTCATGCCGCAGATCGGATCAACGGCCATCGGTTCATCCTCTTGCCCGCGATGTGTCCCATGTCACATATGAGGAGTTAGCGCTTTTTATCCGCATCCAGAATGCTTTGGATGATCGTCTTCAGATTCTCAGGATCGATCTGCTCCACCTTGATGTGGCCGTCTAAGAGGATGGTGGGCGTCTGCTGCACTTTGATGCGCTCGCCCCATTTTCTCCCCTCTTCAAATGCTCTCGCCGGTTTGCCGCTGGCTAGACCGGCTTCGAACGCAACCGGATCGAGCCCCACTTCCCTGACCAATTTCTCTCGAATCAGACGATCGAAGATGTGCACGCGGTCCTGGTGAATGGCACGGAAAATCGCCCGCTTCATCTCATTGCCTTTGCCCATGCTCTTGGCCTGTTCATACATGTCGAACACAGTCGGGAGTTTGCCTTGAATGACCGGAAAGCCCACCATGGTCACTTCCAACTTGCTACCGAATTCCTTCTCCAAAATCGGCAACCCTTCCGCGTCGAACCGATGGCAATGAGGGCAATAGAAATCCAGGAATTCCACCAACTTCACCTTGCCCGGCGTGTGGGTGGAGGGCTCGTTCAACTCTTCGTACTTTCCTTTCAACTGAAGTGTGCCGGCCGCGCTGAGGGAAGGCGCCCCGCCCCACACCAGCACTACCAGAAGCAGCCAGACCATTATCAGCCAAGAGGCGTGTCGTCGATCCGTCATTTCGTCACTCCTTTTTTGGGGTACGCGTTTCAACGTGGCTATTAATTATAATTCATGCGACAGCGCAGCGTTTGCTTGTTATTTAGTTTATAATGGGCGTATGCGAGACAGGTTCGCGTGGCCAGTTCTGTGGCTCCTCCTGCCGGCGCTCCTTTCCGGATGCGCAACCACCACCCCTGAGCCGTATGCCGATCAAGCGGAACGCACGTCGTTCATCGAAATCAAGGCCTCTCCGGAATCGCACAAAGGCCGGGTGGTCATGTTGGGCGGAGAAGTGTTGGCGGCGAAACGGCTCAAAGAGGGAACGAGAATCGAAGTGTTGCAGCTTCCGCTCAACGGATCCAACGAGCCGGAAACCGACCTGACCAAGTCACAAGGGCGATTCGCGGCGATTCAGCGGGATTTCCTTGACCCTGCAACCGTGCCTCCGGGAACGCGGGTGACGATCACGGGTGAGGTGATCGGCTCCATCACATTGCCGTTGGATGAGACGGAATACACCTATCCGGTACTGGAAATCAAGAAGTTGAAAGTCTGGCCCAGGAGCGTGGGTGGTCCTGCCCGCATTAGACCGTACTACGGCCCCTATTGGGGACCGCCTTACTGGGGACCATACTATTGGGGGCGATATCCCTACTGGTGAAATGAAGCAAAAAGCGCCCCACGCGGAGGCGCATCCGCCATGGCCGCGCAGGGCGCCCTCTGTCTCGTTGCGTCTTGACTGCAAGAAAGAATTAGCGAAGGATGACGAGCTTGCCTCCGGCCTCGTTCGGGTACAGATGGTCCTTATAGGCGAAGGTACTCCCGGATGTAGCGTACAACAAGTCGCTTGTCGGAATCCCGATGTACTTCGTCTCACCGGGCTTCAACACCAACTGCGCTCTCAAGACCGTCGGCGCCTCAAACGCTGCATCGGCTGTCATCAAGAATCCTCGGTCGACGGTGGACTTGTTTGTCACTTTGATGACGACTGGGCGCCCCGCCCGCGTTTTCATGTCCAAGACCACCGTGGGGGGATAAATGATCTTCAAATTGCCCAAGTCAGCCGTATAGAGCTCGAGGTCGACTGGCAATTCCTTAAAGGGTTGGCCAACAACCGACCCTGTCTCGAGATCACCGATTTCAACTCCGCCGGCCTGATGGGCAATCCCCAGCGCAGGTGTCAAACCGACGGCCAGGACGACTAAGAAGAACTTGAATACGATGACCCTCCACATGGAATGACCTCCTTCGTTAGAGTGTTGACTGCTGGGACGACGAGGTACAGGGCGGCAGGTCAGTTTGTTCCAGAATTTGTCCTCCGATGACCTGCTCCCCGACGATCAGCAACAACACCTGCATGCGTTTCGTGTTCTCCCGAAACTTGCCGCTGGCGACAGCGAGAACCTCGCGCGATCCGTCACTATGCTGTTCGTCGGATTCGACGCTCACATGGTAGAAGTCGAACCCCTCGAACTCCTTATTGAAGACCTGCGCGCGCAGGAGCCGGATCAGAGTGTCATCCGCAGCCAACACAGGAGCTACCCCAGCCAGCAAGAGCACAACGACGGAAAGGACAAGCCAGCGACTCATGGCATTTCTCCTCAGCGCGGCATGATTATAAGATCTTCTCTTCTACTGTCTACTCATAGATGCCAACACTTGCTACAGGCACCAACCCTTCCCGACGGAGGTCATCTCCGGAAAAGACGTACGGCTCACTTGCCCTTCTTCGGCTTGGCCTGTCCGGCCTGCTCCGCATGGCTTAGGGATTCTTCGGCATGCTTGACCGCTTCCTTGGCATGCTCAAGGGCTTCCTTCGCATGCGGATCGTTGCTGCCCTTCACCGCTTCTTCCAAATGCTTGATGGCCTCCTTCTCATGCTGGATACCCTCCTTCGCATGTTTGATGGTTTCCTGTGTGTGGTTATTTCTTTCACCAGCCATTGCCACGACGGCCGGCAACCAGGCAAGAAAGCCGACAACGGCCAATCCCCACAGAGCTTGTTGCACGCGTCCCATAACTCCTCCTTTTCTTTTCGATGAAACAAACGCCCTATACCCACCCATTCACTGCCAAGCCCGGCGCACGACAAATCAGCATTCTCAAGCCGGACCCATACGCTCATCCACGCTTCCCGATCCCGAATTGTCCGTTCGGAGAAGCTGAGCGCCGCATATTTCTTCATGACAAACACATCCATCCCACGGTCGCCTAGAACTTCCATCACGAACTGCGTGCCGACTGGAAAGGGCCTCTCGTCGGAGGTCCGTACACCCTTAGGACACACATAAAAGGTGATCGTTCCCGGTCCAGTCCGTTGCGGCACCTCAAGGCTGGGCCAAGCTCGGTAGTTCGGCATGTGTTCGATCGTTGTCGCCACGATCGCGTGATGATGTTGCATTTCTTCCATTGCGATCACTAGCAACCGGATCACCGTCACAGCCAGATCAGCGGAGGATACTCTCCCCCCTCTCTCAAACCACGAAACCTCTTCATTGCTCCCCGCCGACGCTTCGGCTTGCATCGGATTCCTCATAGTGACGATACCTCATTCTCTACCCAACATGATCGCGATCCGCCATGCGTGTTCGCCAGTTCTCTTGAGGCCGTCTTGATCACTCCTTTAATGGCTTGACGGTGCCGGCTTCAGGATCCATTTAATAAAGCCCGTGAAATCCGTGAATCGCCCCATCCTCTTCGCAACTACCATATGCGCCACGGCACAGCCCACGCTGGAATGGTCCACGTCTGCGAGGGACTGTGCCATCGCCGCTTGTGACGGAACAGCAGCGAACAGAACCACGGCTATCAGCACGATCGCTCGCAACACGGAGACAGATGGCATAGCTGCTCCCCTCCTTCCCCCAGGAATTAAAGCCGGGGCGACGGCGCAGGAGGTGCCCACCTTCGCCCCGGACCGGTCCAAGCCAAGGAAGCTACCCTCCACTCGGACCAGGTGTTCACTGCTTCTCTCAGTCATCGCGTTCGCGCAGGTGCCCGACGTCCGGCCTCATCAGCCGACGCCAGATAGCTCCGTGAAGTTCCACCTCCCCGGGTCAGGTGGAACGATTCGATGCGCGCCGATTCAAGCCGCCCTTCCTTCACCCACCGATAGATCGTCCCTCGGCTGGCGTTGAGGGCCTGCGCCGCCTCGCCCACCCGCATCAACTCTTAGTCCATCCCTCCACCTCCCACGCCGACAGGCTCACAGGGAGCGGCCATTCGGCCGCTCCCTGGCCAGAACCCGTGTAAGGAGGCAGGCCGAACACGGGCTCCATTGGAGACGCCATCGGGCAAGGACAGCGCCTACTTGCCATGATGCTGCTGCTCGAAATATTCGTCGTAGCGATGCACGAAGTCTTTCTGGGCTAGCGGCGCGTGGCACGCGCGGCACTTGGTGAAATCCTCGGCCAGCGCCTTGCTGTCCGGACCATAGGCTGAGAAGACCCAGGCGCCGTTCTTCAAATTGTCCGGAACGTCTGCGCCCCATCCCTTGTCCTTGCCCATCACGAACACCTTGGCCAGGTTCCCCTTGACCAGTTTGCCATCCGCACCAGTCACGAGCTTGTCTCCGTCTGCTTTGGCCTCGTACAGCTCCATAACAAACAGCGTCCCGTCCGGAAACGGCTGGCCGTGCTGGGCCTTGGCGCCGATCGGATTGATGTAGATCTCTCGAACCTGTTTCACATCCGGTCGTTGGATGTCGGCCAGGAACTTCGGCCAACCTTTGTAGTCCGGCAACGGCAACTCGCCGTCCTTCGGCGCGCTGCCGGCAGTGACGGCTGCAGCCAACGTGAGCGCTATCCCGGTCGTCGCCGCACCAGAAAGGGTCATGAATGCGCTTCTCTTGCTCCTCATCTTCCCCCTTTTCCCCCTTTCCTTGCTTGTCATAGTCTGGTCACCCCAGCTTTGTGTCCGCCTGGTTATTTCATCGCCTCGGCCGTGCAATACCATTCGATGCCCATCTTCTTGCCCTTGACGGTCTTGACCGCGGCAATGAGGACCGTTGGCTGCACGGTCCCGTCATGGGTCACGATGACATGGCCTTTCATTGATTTGAGATCCACTCCTTTCACGCCTTTCACCGCTGTCAGCGCATCGGTCAGCTCCTTCGGATACAATTCGCAGAACTTGCCACCCAGCATCATCATGATCTTGTGCTCCGCCGCCTGAACGAGCTGCCCATTCCAGCTCAGTGCTAGCGCCAAGAGCCCTGCGCGGATCATCCACATTGAATCCTCCTTTCCCGCTCTCAACCTCACTCTGCTCGCGCCTTGCAGCCCCAGCCCCATGCCAACGCCCGTTCGACTTCCTCAGCCAACTGCTCCGGCACTGCCCGGTCAGCCCGATAGGTCACGAGCACCGTGCCATGGTTGTTCAGGAACTCCACAGCCTGCACGGCGTCGAACCGGCGCAGGGCTTGCTCCACATCTGCGCGGTGGTACTCGCACATCCGTCCGTAAATCTGCACGATCACTTGCTTGACTTCCCCCGCGGTTGGCGAAGAGGTCGTCCTAGGAATGTCCTCGGCCAAGACGACCGCTACCGCGCTCGCGCTAATGGACAGTTCCATCAACGGGATCAATGCCCAACGTCTCATCGGATGAACGGAATCACCTCCTTTCGCCGCCTGAGTGAAATTGGACCGAGGTGAGGAAGAAGGGTGTCAAGCCCCACCTCGGTCCGGTCCGAGCCCAAGGAAGGAGGCCGCCCCATTCGACTCGGACCACAGAACATTCTTGGACATCTCTTCCTGGGACCAGCACCCGCGCATCCCACAGAAAGGCCGGCATGGCACGGCAGCATCATCCGAACGGGCCTCGCTGTCACCATGCCAGTCTATCGGTGGATACGACGTGTCAGGGAGAATTTACCGAGGGGGAGCCCTTGGGAAAGCTTGCTGGAAGGCCGGTTGCAAAAGGATGGCGAACGGCAGAATGACGACCGCTAGAATCAGGAACATTGTGGGGGGCAGAGAAGATGCAACGGAAAGACAATCCGGCGCACCAGCCTGACAAGCCCAAATACAGAGCAGAGAATGGATGGGTTGCTGGCTGTGGTCGTGCGATCCAGCATGATGCCTGCCATGCACGGTCATGCACACCGTGGCCAGGAGCGCAAGCATCAGGTAGGCCACCAAGATCGCGCCCGCCGTGACCACAAGCACGCGCCAGACTCGGCCGGTGCGAACGGCTCGCATGCCTACTGCGCTCATTGCATCTGTCCCCGCATCACCTGCACAGCTTGCCTGACCGGTTTGAGCGAGCACTTCATTCTACATCGGGAAACACGTCTGTCTACCGACCCATGCTCACCGATGCTACACGGCGATAGGCCGGCGCCGCCTTCTACCAATCTTTTCACTGTTCCATCCTCCACCGCCCCTGCAACCGTTGAGGGTGCTGCGAACCCGGGGCAGATTCCAAGCGCAACCTGCCCCGAGCAGCAACCAAGGCAAAATGTTCTCTATTGCCCGCCTCGCGCATGACGAAACACACACTGCTTCGAGCGTCTAGAATAGTCCCAGCGTGACGCCTCCGTAGATCGCCCGGCCATAGCCGGCGAAGTAGAGCGTCTTGTTTGCGTCGGGCGTGGAATCGGCAATTACGTTGCCGGACGCCGCGAATTTCTTATCCGCGATGTTGTCGAGCTCGAGATAGAACTTGGCGAACCGGACATAGGGATTATTTTTAAACTCCAGATTGTGGTGCACGTTGACGTTCATCAACCAGTAGGCCGGCATCCCGACCGTATTGGCGTTGTTGAGAAAGTAACTGTTGTGCCACGTGGTCTCAAACCAGGCGCCCCACCCGGACGGATGGTCGTATTCTTCCTTGAAGTTCAAGACATCGCGGGGAACGTTGGGGACTTCCTTCCCATCCCGCACCACGTCGGTCGGAACGCCTCCGATCAAGAACCGGTCCTTGAAGTTGATGTACTTGGAGTCAATGTGCGTGTAGGCCCCAGAGAACCGCCAGCCGGGCGCCGGCCGCCAGTCATAACTGAATTCGATGCCCCGGTATTCGGATGAGTCGGCGTTGATCGAGGCCGAAGCCCCGGTGTTGGATACTACCTGAGTGATGATCTCGTTCTTGAAGAACACCCAGAATCCGGCAAGTTGAACGGTCAGGTCTTTCGCCAGCTTGGATTCGGTTCCAATCTCGGCGTTCACGTTTCGCATGGGTTTCAAATTAAAATTCGTCCCGGCCAACCCGGTGAACGGATCGGTTGTGAGGTTCCCGAACCCCGGAATGGCGTATCCGGTGGACCCCCGAATCCAATACCGATAGTCATCGGATGGCTTCCACGTCAGCGACATCTCGGGCGCCCAGTTGTAGAAGGTCCGGTTCGCATTGGCCCGGCTGCTGACGGCCCCGGTCCCTGAATATGAAATGGTCTGCACGCTCACCTGCGACTGCTCGAAGCCCAGCCCGCCGGCGAGGGTCCATGTCGGGGCGAATTCCAGTTCTTCACGGAATCGTCCGCCGATATTCCTGATCGTCCCGCGGCTGTTCTGCGCCAGCGTCCCCCTGGTCCCTCGAAAATCGCCCAGATTGGTGAAGCTCTGCGACTCCTGCTCCATGTTATTCACGAAAAAGCCGAGATAGCTCCTGAGCGGCATGTCGCCCAGCCGACCGTTGTGCCGCAGGTCGGTGTAGTGCTTCCAGTTCGGGTTGACGTTATCGAAGACCTGCGCGAAGGTCTGGTTAATGTCTTTCACGTCGTAATCGGCCTCCATCGTTAACACCGTGTTGGCAGTGAGCTCCCGCTCGTACAGACCGCCGATGATCGTGCGGCGGTCGAGTCGCCGCTGCGCCAGCCGCTTGGCGTCATTGAAGTTATTCGTCCCGCCAGCCTGGCGCTCGTCGCTGTTGAACTGGGCCAGCGTTAGCCGGGTCGGCACGTTGGTGTTCAGCCAGTTCGTGATCGCCTTGAAATAGAAATTTTGCCGGTCGTCAATCCGGAATCGCAGGTTGAAGTTCATCGTCTGCGTGTCGTAGTCGCTGTGCCGGATAAATCCTTGTTCGGCGACGTTACTGACGAACAACGAGGCGTCGAGGTTCGTGTACTGTTTGCCGACCGCGATGGCCTGTTTGTGGAAGCTGTAGGCACCGCCCGTGTAGTACACCTCCACGCCGTTGATGTCGCTCCCTCGACGCGTCTTGAAGTGGACCATGCCGCCCAACGCATAGTTGTCGTAGAGCGAGGATGACGCGCCTCGCGTGACCTCCACGCTCCGCATGAACCAGGGATCGTGCAAGTCCATCCGGCTCAGGCCGTCGGACTGGGTCTGAATGATGCCATCCTCGTACATCTTGAGATCACGGATGGCAAAGGTCGTCTTGACGCCGGAGCCGCGGATGGAGATGCTGAAGTCCCGAGGACCGTTCGCCTGCCGGACGATCACACCGGGCAGCGACTCAAGCGACTCACGCATGTGTCGGGTCGGCTGCGAGTCATGCTCCGTGCGGGGCGTCGCCGAGAGGCTCACCCCTTCCGGCCGCTTCTGCACCCGCTGGCTCACGATGCTCATGTCCTTCAGCTCGACACGCGGCACCCCAGCAGGCCCCTCGGGAATTTCCTGTTTTTCGACCGCACTTGGGCCCTGGACCGGAGGAGCACCTTCGGGTGCACGTTTTAGTTCCTCCAGTTCGTCCAGGATGGTCTGCAATTGGCGACGAAGCTCTTGCTCGCGCTGGACCTTGTCGCCTCCTTGGCTCCCTCCGGCTTCCTGCGCCAACACCTTCGAGACATCCCCGACTCCCCATAAAGACGCCATGGCGACAGCAACCACGAGCACACCGCCGACCGACCTCCGATGCATTCGACTTCTCCTGTGCATTTGCCTTCCCCTTTTCTGTTCTCCGAGGACGAAATTCCAAAAATGGACGCGCACACCCGTTCCGTTCCGCACAGGAACGGACCGACCACACGGGCAAGACTTGGACCGGGGAAATCTAGCAGGGAGGCGCGCGGGAGGGCCGGATGCCCCGTGACATCCAGGCGAAGAGCGCGGCCGGCGTGAACAGACAGGGGCCAACCAGCGCCAACCACGCATCGCCCGGAGAGGGCGAAGCCAAGGCGACCGCCTGCGTCGCCTGGCAGGCGAAGGCGCAGAAGAGCGAGTGGGCCGTGGCGTTCGCCTGATGGTGAACGGGTGCGCTCTCGCCTGCATGGGCCGGCAAGCAGGCGACGGCCGCTACAGACAAGGCTGCGTACACGATCGCCAGCCCAGCCGCCAAGGACAGAACGGTTTTTGATCTGATCATTTGAGTAAATCCTGTAAGAGCGCGACCGCCTCCGGGCTGTCCCAAGCCCGCGGGCCGACAGCACGTCCGGCCAGCCTGCCGTCCGGGCCGATCAGCACCGTCGTCGGAAGCCCGCGCACCATAAAGGAACGGGAGACCTCCTGATCCTCGTCGAACAGCACGGGCAGACTGACTCCGAGGCCCGTCAAAAACGTGCGGATGCTGTCATGCTGGCGGTCTGCGGTGACCGTCAGCACCGCAAAGTGCCGGGGATCGAGCCGGCGGCGCAAGCGATCGAGCGACGGCATTTCCTCCTTGCACGGTCCGCACCACGTCGCCCAGAAATTCAACAGCACAACCTTCCCGGCCAGCGACGTCGAGTCCACCACCTGCCCGTCGAGCGTCCGCAGGACAAACGGCGCAACCGTCATGCCGGCCGGCATGCGGATCATCTGCATGGCTTGGAACAAGTCGGCGCCCGCGCCCGGAACAGCGGCGAATGCGAACATGGCACACAGACCCAACGTGCCAAGCCATTTCGACGAGTTGATCCGATGCACGGTCGCCCCCCGGTGCCGCCTCAGTGCACCCCTGCCAGTGAGACTGCCGGTAACTGCATGGTCTGGAACACCAACCGGTGGCCGGGCATGGCATGTTCCAGCCAGGCCAGGGCCACGAGCCCCTTCCCGTTGACCGCAACGGCCGGCCCCTGGCCCTTTTTCTCATTGAGTTTTCTTGGAGCACTGAACGTTGCCCCGCGATCCAGGGACACCCGCATGACGATTTCCCGCCTCACCGGCGACTGTTCCTCCCAGACCACCACGAGGCGCCCATCGGGATCCACCGCCATTTGCGGGTGATCGGGGAACGTGCCCTTGGAGACATTCAACTTGACTTTGTTCGAAAACGTTCGCGCGCCGTCGTCGGAGTAGGCCAGATAGACAGCGGGCGTTTCGTCGGCCCCCTCGGTGTACCACACGACATAGAGCCGTCCCCACCGATCCACGCCGAGCGAAGCGGGCCGATGGGGGCAGCCCGGAAACACCCACCGGTCATGTCCCACAACGATCGGTTCCGAGAAGCTCAGGCCGCCATCGGTCGAACGCGCCACCACCGTCTCCCGAACGTTCCCATCGAAGACCTTCCGCCAGGCAAGGTAGACCGTGCCGTCCGGAGCAGTCGTCACGGCCGTCCGGCAACAGACGCACGTCCCGCCGTCCACCTTGCGGTTTGGCTCGACGCTCTGCCCATGATTCTTCGAAACCGTGGCGAACGTGGCCGTATCCTTCTCCTTCTCGCCGTCACGCGGGTCAATCCATGCGAGATGGAGGACGCCGGTAGGACCGACGGCCAGCGAATCAAAAGTGTGACTCCCCACCACGTCATCGTCGTTGACGGGGATGGAGGGCAGGAACGTTCTGCCGCCGTCCACCGACCGGCTGAGTCGAAGCAGCGAACTGAACGGCTTGTCGGGCGTCGCACGGGGATCGGCCATCGCCCAGGTCACATAGACGTACTCGCCCGCCAGCGCCAGCGCCGGCGCTTCCTGCCGCCAGTAGGGAGCTTCCTCGGGTCGGTTGACGCGCACGGGTGCACCAAGCGGACCAGAAGGTTCAACACTCCGCGCAAACATGACCGACCGAACCCCTTTCTCTTCCTCCATCCAGGCCGCCGCGACAAGCCCCTGGTCGTCCACGTGAAGTGATGGTGCCGTCAGGGTCTTCTGCTTATGCTCGACCGTCTGCTTGGCCCCGAAAACGAGATCAGCGGGGCGCTCGAGGCCACGCTCTTGCGCCCATGACATGCCCAACGGATCGGCACCCAGCATCAGACCCGTCGCGATGATCGCCAACGATGGGAGAGTCGTTCTCATGGTCATTGGTCCCTCCTGTCGAGCAGTCAACGCGTGAGCCTATAGCTAATCGGCACCTGGACCACCACGGCCGTGCGACCGAAGAGCTTATGTTTCAGCGGGAGCGGAGACGCCAGCCGGATCGCTTCAATCGCGGCCTGATCGAGGACTTCGTAACCGGAGCTTTCCGAAAGAGACACATTCGTCAGGTGTCCATCCATCTGGATGACCGCCTGCACGACCACGCGGCCCTCCCATCCATTCAACCGCGCCGACGCCTGGTCGTGCTTGAACTCGGCTCACGAATCAGCACCAGATCCGGATGATAGGCGGCATGATCGACTGTGCCACAACCGAATGCCGTTGCTGAGTAAAACCGGGGGAGCGGTCTGGCAACCGCTCCCCCGGTTGGAGCTTGCGTCGAGGAGGTTAGGTCACGGCACAAGCTCCGCGGGACGGTGCTGCCATGGGCGATCAGCACCGTAAGTTCTCAAGACTCAATGGCTGTGTCCTCGCTTCTCGAAATACTCCTCGTAGCCGGTCCCTTTCCAGTTGCCCATTGGCGTGTGTTTTGCCTCGTACAGTTTCACTATCATGACCGTTCAGTCCGGAAGCATTTGACCATGCGACGCCTTGGCCCCGACTGGATCGATGTGGATATCGCGGACTCGATTGACATCGCTCTCTGGAATACCGTGAGAAAAGCCGCCCATTGTCCATAAAAAATCTCTTCACCGAGCAAAGCCAGTTACCCGTCCTTCGGCACTGGACCTTCCTTTGCGTGGACTCGGCAGACCAGTATCCCACTAACCAGCAAGAACGTTCCGATTTTCCACTGCACTAGAGCGCTTAGTGCTCCTCCTTATCGTTCGGCTGGCGACGGACACCTGCCTGGTACTTTTTGCATCCTGGTCCGTCCTCAAGACCGTCAAATGTTTTCAGACTGCTGAGGGGTCTCACCACACCCATCGCTCGCTTTTCATCAGCCTCGGTTACCCTTGAAAACGGCTCTGAGCAGGGGATGAAAGGTGTAACGCAAAATCCGCCGAACACATTTCGCCCAATAAACGGCTCGAAGGCCGGCTGGCCGGGTTGAGGGTGGCAAACGCATAGTTCGCATCGAACACGTTTTCCAATCGCCCGAAGAGCTGAAACAGGCCGTTTGGTCCTGCCACTCAACGCCGGCAAAGGCACCCATGCCTTTTATGCCCACCTCGTGATTGGAAGACCTTTGCAGTTGCACGAACGGATTGAGCCCCCGTCGACGTCGTCGGATTGCGAAACTCCGTGCCAGTCGGTGTTTCGAAGGATTGGCCGAAGTTAAAGTAGACGTTCGCCCATTTGCCCGGGCTAAAGCGGACTCCCGCAAGGCCCGTCGTCTGGGTGAAATTCTGGCGGCTTGACCCGTCGATGCCACCATCCCACGTCCCGAAAAATCCGGTGAGGCTCACTTCCGGGTTCTCCGAGAATTGAGTTCGATAAACCATAGCGGAGCGGAACCGTTCATCCTTCCTCGCCGGTTGGAACGCAGCAAATGGCGTGGTGGCCGGAAAGTTCGCCGGCGGAATGGCGTGCAGAGGCTGTTGCGGTTGCCACGGATTCGTACGGAACTGTGTCATGCTCAGGTTGCCGGGAATATCCCCGTCGAGTTGGCCGTAGATGACCATCAGCGAGAGCAAGGCGCCGGTTTCTCGGCCATCCAACTGAACCGATCTGTCGCTTCGGCCGACTTCAGTCGATAACTTGTATAAAAGTCATAGGCGCCGAACGCGCATCGCGGTTCCGCATACCGATGGCCCTTTTGGCCTTCCTCCAGCACATAGTTCATGATCCCCGTCGAAGCACTGCCGTACAGCGTGGAATTCGGCCCGCGCAGGACTTCGACCCGCGTGCCCGCATCTAAGTCGATCGGTTCTAGCTGGGTTTGACCCTCGACCTCCGTGAGAGGAATGCTGTCAATCAAGACCCGGAGGCTCCGCACGCCGAATGTCGAACGCACCCCGCTGCCTCGGATCGAGAGACGGATATCGTCGGGTCCGAACCGTCGCTCCGCCTGCACGCCCGGCGCGTAGCGCAAGGTTTCGTCTGCGCCCGTTGCTGGACGGCCCTGGAGAATGTGCTTCTGCTCGACCACCGTGATGGCCGTCGGCACCTGCGTGAGGGGCTTCGGCGCTCGCGTAGCCGTCACGACGACCGGGCCTATCGGCACCAGCGGCGCTTTCCTTCGCGCGTCCTCGCCAGCTTCCCGTCCGCCCTGCAGTTCAGGAACCTGACCGGCCAGCTCCAGTTCTTCGGCCGCCGCTAGATCAACAAGGAAGCCCGTCCGCACACAGGCGAATGTAGTCATCAGCACTTGGAACAGAACGACACCACATCCCACAATGGATTCTCCTTCTCCCCCTTGCACCGCAACACGCACAGGAACCGTCCGCTCTACGCCAAGACGACAGAGCGCACCACCGGTGAAGCCGTGATAATGAGAAATGAGAGATGAATAAAGGGCGCGGAGGGCACGTTACCGAGGAGGCCCGCGGGTGGGCAACATGGCGGCGAGCAGTGAGGGGGGCGAGACCGAATCACCGTGGACGAGACGGCCAAGAAACGTGAGAAGCCAGTCGTTCACGGCCAGCGTGGGGAAGGCGACGCCGCCGTATGCTTGGCAAGCCCAAACGCAGAAGGAGGTCTTGGCAGTCTGAGCAGGATGATGGGCATGATGCGTGGCTCTCGGTTGGCCGTCAGCCAGGCCGCAAGTCGACATCAGCGCCGCCGCGACAATATAGGCCGAGACGATCAGCACGGCCACGACGGTGGACACGTTAGAGCAAGGAGTTTTCGTCATCGGATTGAAAGCGCCCACCTATTCACATCCCGGTCAGGATATAGCACCAAGCCTGGAATTTTTCTACCGATGCCTGCCGCCTGTTGCAACACGCACGGCGTCGGGGGCACTCGGCACTTTTCCACTCCGGGCGGCTATCCCGCATCCAGGTGGCAAACCCAAGGAGTCGGGCGCCCCGTCGTCCGTACGATGTTGCTCCACGAGCATCATGACGGACTCGCCGAAAATCCGAAGACTGCTCCGCCCGAGCTTCGTGCCTTTGAGCCGACCTTCTGCCACCCACCGGTAAATCGTCCATCGGCTCACGCGCAGAAACTCGGCGGCCTCAGTGACGCGGAACAACTTCTTCTCCATAGCTGCACCTCCTATGGGAAAATCGTTTAGAACCTGTACTCGACCCCCGCGTAGCCACTCACCCCCTGCGCCGGATTGGCAAAACGAAAGAACGGGTCATTGACCACGACCGCGCCAGCGTAGGTCTTGTTGGTCAAATTCCTGCCCTCGGCAAAGAACATCAGGCGGTCGCTCACATTCCATCCAGATCGCAGGTGCAGAACGAAATACGAAGGGGCCTTGACCGTGTTGAGGTAGTCCACATAGATGCCGGTCGGCACCCATTCGAAATTCGGGGCGATCCACCACCCACGCGGATGATCGTAGCGAACCTCATAGGCCAGGCTATGCTCCGGAGCACCTGCGACCCGATTCCCGCTCTTAGCGATCAGCACGTTGGCCGGACCGCCCGCCGTCACCGCTCCGACCACGTCATCCGTGAACTTGAAGAGCGACCAGGTGTAAGCGGCACGCATGGTGACCTGATCAGCCGCTCCTTTAGATCCGCTCACAAACATGCCACGAGCGACGACGGCACTGGCACCGGCCTCAATGCCCGTGTGGCGTGTGCGGTTCGCGTTTCGGAACGTATTCGTGTTGTTCACGATGTTGGTCAGAATTTCCTTTTCCATTTCCAAGTCATACACCGTGAGATCCCATGCGTAGCGTCGATCGGCCGATGTCCCACGGTGTCCCAGTTCGAATTGCCACGCGCGCTGAGCGTCGAGATTGAGAAATCCGGTGTTGCCGCTGCCATCGGCATTGAACGCGGATAATAATTCCAGATTCAGCGGCGCCTCGTAGGCCCGGCTGGCATTGAAATAGAGTTGCGCTGTCGGCGAGGTCCGGTACACGAAGCCGACTTTGGGGTTCAACGCATCGAACTGTGCGAGCGGCTGTCGCGTATTCTGCAGCACCGATGGTGTCGTTTGCGTCGCTGGGAAACTGGCCGGTCCAAAGTTCTGGACAGTTCCCTGCCGGCTCGAATAATCCCACCGGCCGCCGACGACCAGCGTCAAACGCTCCGTTGCGTCGAACTGGTCTTCGGCATAGGCTCCGACATAGAGCGTCCGGAGGAACGCGTTCTGGGTTATCGCGCCGATGCTGCCGTTGATGTTGACGAAGCGGGTTTGGTGTTGGTCCCCGTAGCGGGGCTGGACGCCGACGACGAAGACGTTCTCGTGTCCGAACAATCGGTTGGCGTTCCGATAGCGGATTTCGCCGCCCACGTTGTTGTTATCTTGGCGAATGGTCTGGAAGATCGGGTGATCGAGATATTGATACGAATAGTATGGGATGATCTCGATGAACTGATCAGCGGCGAACTCGTTGCGGTAAGCCACGCCGATCCGCTGCAGATTGTAATAGCGGCCGTATTTGCAGGTTTGATTGTCCAGGTTGCAGGCAAAGAAATTGCCGCCGGCCGGGTTCGCCCCCGGCGTCCGCCCGCCCGCCTGCTGCGGATTGGCAAACAGTTGCGCGTTGGTCAATGCCCCCGGGATACGTTCCGATACGTTGGCTTGCAGGAAGTAGGCGCGGATTTCCTGGTGTAAGCCCAGTTGCAGGCCGAGGTTCGCATTGATGCGCTGTCGGCCCTGCTGGCTGTTGTCCTGAAACCCATCCTGGCGGTTGCCAGAGACGCTGATGTAGTAATCCGCTGTTGCGTTCATGGTGCCGACCTTGAACGGCAAGACCTTGCCACTGGACACTTGCCCCATGTACATGCCGAAGCTCCCGCCCATGCCTCGCATCTGCAGGACCGACGCACTGTAGCCGGTCCTCGGCACGAAGTTGATCGCGCCGCCAATCGTGTTGGCTCCGTATCGCAAGGCATTCGCTCCCTTGTAAATTTCAATCCGCTCGTAGGCCATGAGGTCGATGGCCTCGAAATCCGAGAATCCGTCCGCATCGCCGAAAAAGATGCCGTTGATAAGGATGTTGATGCCGCGGTGGTGGAAATTGTTTCGCAGCGAGGTTCCGCGGATCTGAAACTGCCCTTCATCCGCACCGAAGCGGGATTGAAAGCGGACGCCAGGCGCGAATTGCAGCACATCCTGCAGGTTCAACTGGCGCGACTCCACAATCTGTTTTTCTCCGATGAGAATGTTGCTGCCAGGACGCCGCACGAACTCCTTCTTGACATCCTCGATGTTCTCGATCTTCTGCCCTTCGATACGAACGTCTTTCATGACGACATCGGGAGCCGATTCCTGTTCTTGCGCGGCGGCTAGCTCCCCCGCTGCGCCCGTGCTCATACCTACCGCACTCCATGCCATGATCATGAAAATAATAAGGTACGCCCGGCGGACATCCCGCCGGAGACTCGGCAGACGCATAACCTCCTCCTTACATGAACTCGGGAACGTGAAAGCAAACGGGCTAACGGCTGAGTCCAGACAGGGGCGGGGAGCGGGAACAGCCCGACCGCAGATCGGCGAGCTGCGGTGACCAGGAGGTCGGCAAGAGAAAGCCGATAAGCAGCAAAAGAACTGGCAGGCCCACGCGGGACGGCATGAGAGATGTCGAGAGATCGGCCTGGCAGGCCCAGGCGCAGAGCGGAGAATGGGTCAGGCCGTTCTGGTTGTGGTGGCCAGGCTGATGAGGGTGCGCCTGTCCAGCCGGCGGACTGGCATCAGGCAAGCAAGAGACCGCCGCAACACTCAGAACAACATAAAGGGCGATCAGCGCGAGAGCAAAAACGCCGGCGGCGCCGAAGATCGGTCCAGAAAGTTGAACGCGCTTCACATGCATATCGCCGCCCTTATGCGCACCGGCCCTATCGCAAGGCATAACTGATCGGAATCTGCACCACAACTTCGGGGCGCCCGAGCGGATGTTTCAGATGCAACGGACAGACCCTACGCACGAGCTCCATCGCATCCTGGTCCAAGATCGCGTAGCCAGAACTTTTTTGGATTCTCAGATCCCCCAGATGGCCATCTTCCCGGATGACCGCTGTCAACACCACTTTCCCTTCCCATCCGTTCAGCCTGGCTTCAAGGGGGTACCGTTTCAGCTCCGCCACCCGACGCCACAACGATTCCGCAAGCCAACTATAATCCGCTTTTGCCGCAGGAGCAGAGCGAGGAGTGAGAGCAACCTGCGAAGCGGCCTCCTGCGCCGACGGAACGGGAACCTCGGGCGCGTTGCGGTCAGTCACCACGGACCGGGCTGGCGGTCCGGCCTTCACTTGTGCAGGCGCTGGAACAGGAATCGGCACAGGATTGCGGGTGATAGGTATCACAGCCGATCGTTCCACCACCGGCGGCCGCTCGACCACCTCGGCCGATTGCGTCGGCGCTGTGGCGATGGTGGTGATCGCGGTCGGCTCCGGCTGCTGAATGCCCGATGGCATGGCAGCCATGATGGACGATTTCTGGACCACCGGTTGGGCTTCAGTGGTCTCTACCTCGGTCCGACGGACCGGTTGAGACACTACATCCAAGGTCTGGACGTTCGTCCCCTGTTGAATCGATTCTCTCGCACGGACCGTGTGGCGTTCCGCAACGTGTTGAACAGGAATACGTTCTCTCAGTGCCAGCTCGGTCGGCTGAACCGGTTCGGAGGGTATCGATTGGGGCTCGACCTCCATGGCCGGCTTAGCAAGTGGAACGCGCGTGACCACTTGGCGGATCTGCCGCTCGATCATCTCGACGTGCCGGACGATCGGTTGCGGCGACGGCCGGACCAGTTCGACTGAAGCCGGCGGCGTGTGCGGTTGCGGGGGATGCGATGGCAGTGTCGCTCTCGTCATGCGCACCGGTGCGGCGGGGCCATCGTCCGGTTTAACCGCCTCAACCAGCGACACCTCCCATCGGAAGGGTTCCTTTTCCGGCACCGGGCGCAGGTTCGTCATTACGCCAAGCGAGACAGCGATGATGGAAGTATGGAGCAGCACGGAACACGTCCAACCTAGCGCCCATCGCCGCCGCTCGAAGGACGTGACGACCCCATGCTCCAGTCCGTTCATCGCGGAGACTCCGTCAAGTGTTCAAACAGGGCCACCATGGCCAGACCGTCCCATTCTCGGGGACCGACCGCGCGGCCCACCCAACGGCCGTTCCGATCGATCACAACCGTCGTCGGCAGTCCCCGCACACCGAAGGCCGCGCTGACGTCTCGGGTCTCATCCAGCAGAATGGGAAACTCCACGCTCAGCGTCCGCGCAACATGCCGAATCGCCTCTGGCTCCCGGTCAGTCGTCACAGCCAGCACCGCGAACCGTCGATCAGCCAAACCCCGCCAGAGCCGCTGAAGGCCCGGCATTTCATCTTTGCAGGGCCCGCACCACGTCGCCCCAAAATTGACGAGCACGACCTTGCCGCGGAGACTGGTGGAATCCAGCGTGCGCCCATCGAGGGTGGTCATGGCGAACGGCGGCGCCGGCGGCGCTCCGGCGATCCGTTGCACTCCGGCGGCAGCCCAATAGGGATCGAGGCGGTCTATCGAGGCCGCGCCCGGTGAGCCGAGCGCCGCGAGCCCGACCACGGCGGCAATGACCAGTGAGATCCTCATGACGGGTGCCTCGTTTCGCTCACCGGCAGCCGGCCTTGCCGCACGACGATTCGAGTGTGGGGGAAAGCATGTTCCACCCAACTCACGGCGAAGCGACCGTCGTCATGCACTGCCACCGCCGGCTGTTCCGCCTTGGCGCCCTCGCTTAAGGTCACGACCGGGCCAAAACTGCGACCACGATCTTCTGAGACGCGCATCACCACCCGCTTCCGCACACCGGTCACTTCTTCCCACACTGCGATCACCGTCCCGTCCGGATGGACCGCCATTCGCAGATGATCAGGCAAGGCCGTCGTCGAAGTATGAAGAGAGACCGGTTCGGAAAAGGTCAGACCCCGGTCATCCGATGTCGCCAGGTAGATACGCGGCTGCTCATCCGTGCCTTCGGTGTACCAACCGACATACAGTCGTCCCCGACGGTCGAACGCGATCGAGGGACCGCGATGAGGGCAGGCATCGAACACCCATCCGTCCTTACTTACCCGTAACGGCTGCGAGAACGTCGCGCCCTTGTCCATTGAGCTCGCCACCACGATGTCGCGGACATTCCCGGGAAAGGTCTTGCGCCACGCAACCCACCACGTACCGTCCGGAGCCAGCGCCGCCATGGGACGGCAACAGGGACAGGCCATTCCGTCGATGACGAGGTTGGCACCGATCGTCGCACCCTGGTCGCGGGAACAAGCGAAGATGGCGCTCGCCCCGCTTCTATCCTTCGTCCGGCCATCCAGCCACGCCACATAGACGTACCCTTCCGCGTCCACCGACACATCCTCAAATGTATGACTGATCGCTTGACCGTCGTCATTGACAAGGACCGGGCGCTCAAAGGTGCGGCCCCCGTCCATCGAGCGCGCCAGGTATAAGTCTGAGGCAAAGAGCGCCCCGGCGGTCCGGTTGGGTGCGGACCACGTGACGTAGAGGTTGCCCTCCGGCCCTGTTGCTAATCCGGGGCGCTGATGCAGCACCTCGGGCCCGGCCCCGTCGGGATTGACTCGGACCGGCGGTGCAAACGACCGCCCGTCGGGACCAACGCGGAGGAGGTACACCTCACCGGCTGTCGCGTGCTTTTCAAACCACGCGACGTGCAGCAGGCCTGTTCGATCGAAGCGGATCGCCGGCGGAGAAACCGGTCTCGGGCCCTCGCGAACGGTGCTCTTTCCTTCCCACACCGGCGCCGTCCGACCTTGAGCAGCGTGAGCGAAGGCGGCGCTCACGGCCACGCCCAGCCCGAACAGAAGCGAAAGAACGAGCGGAGGGACAGTCACCGGCCGCATTCCGATGCCCTGCTCAGGACCGACCCTACGCTTACCGTGCCGTTGCTGTTTTGAGCCCACCGGCTGCTTGGACACGGCTCACGACTTCCTGGATCTTTTGCTCGGTCAGCAGCCCACCTTTAATATACTCCTGCACCACGCCAGACTCGTCGATGAACACGCTGACCGGCAGGCCGAACACTCCAAACTGGTTCGCCACGCGATTGTCGCGATCGAGCAACACCGGGAACGTGTGGCCGTAGGTTCGAATATGGTCCCGGACCTTCGCTTCATCTTCCAGCTCGTTGATGGCTAGGACGATGAACCCCTTGTCGCGCCACCGATCATAGGCCGCCTGCATGGCCGGCATCTCGGTCGTGCAGGGCTTGCACCAGGTCGCCCAGAAATTCACCAGCACGATCTTGCCTCGGTATTGGCTAAGGCGATGGGTGCGCCCCTCCAGGTCTGTCAGGCTGAAGTCCGCGGCCGGCATGCCGACGACCGGAGGCCGTCCGGACATCCCCCACGCCACATGGGCTCCCTGGTGCAACACAAAGGCAAATCCTGTCAGGATCATGAGCAGGAGCGCTTTCATAACCATCCCTCCCTTTGGGTGACTTCGCCCGAACGACTCTGAACTATGGTTTGACCACCTGAAATGACTTGGTAATCCCGAAGACGAAACTGGTCCCCTGCACCAGATTGTTGTTGGCATCCCGCGCGAGGGGAATCTGCGAATAGAAATACAACGACGTCATGCTGGCCCAGTCGGTCTCGATCAGCGAACCGAGGTTGATCTGAAAGCCCGGCGTATAAGCCAGATAGGTCGAGCCGGTATTGGGGACTCGACGGTCCATGATGCGTGGGTCTACAACAATGGGCTCACCAGGCGTCGGAGTCCCCACTGGCAGAGATTGCTCCAACGACGCACTGATATTGTCATGCACCAGATACCGGTAGTTGAGCTGGTTGGTCAGCACCAACCACGGGACGGTCACCAGGTTGAGCCCTACGTTGAGGAGGTACTCGTCGCCGAATTGGTACCCGTCGTTGTTCCGGAAGGTGTGCCGGTAGCTGCCGAAGGCAAATTGATTCAGGCGATGGGGAATTAACTCATACGTTTGATAGATACTGCCGATCAATCCTACGTTGCCTCGCCCCAGTTGGGTCGGTGACTCCATAATCCCGCCACTGCTGTCCCTCGCCTGCGTGTCGCCCGTGGGCAGATCCACTCCGAACCCCAACACCACCATGCTTCTCAGCGTCGGGAGCACATTGTATTTGGCGGTGACCCTGATGTCTCCGATCCCATTATCCGAAAAGTGAACGGGCTTGCCCTCACCGCCAGGGCCCACCTCGCCGAGACCGTCGAGGTGTCCGTGCGTTCGTTTGAGATAGGGAATCGTCAACTCCAATCCGAAGCGGTCCGTCACGCCGTAGTTGAAATCCAGCGTATAGGTCTGCGTGATGGTCCGCGTCTCGCGATGATGGTCTAGAATCAGCCTCCGCCGCTCCTGATTGATGGCGGGTATGATGCCGGAGGTCCCGTCGAGCAACCGCATCGGTGTATAGTTGTAAATGCCGTTGATCGTCAGTAGGCCTGGCTGTGGCACCTGCTGTTGAGAGCCGATGACGACGAAGCAGGTGACTGCTCCGCAAGACGCCTGGACATGGGATGACTTGGCAAGGCTGCACAAGATAATCGTGAGAAAGCCCAATAAGATGACTGCGCATTTCCTCGTCGTGTCGCTCATGTTTGCCTCCATCTCACTCATCGCTCTGTTGTGAACGATATGCCGGCACTGAAGCCCTGCGAACGCTGGTTGATGGGTTGAAAGCATTCGCATCATCGTCAGGTCTCTGGTGTTGAGAGACCTTTCATACGAGAGCCTTCTCGGCTAGCCGAATGGCTACCTCTCCGGCTCCGTTCTTCGTTGGGCCGGCCGACTCCACAAACAGGGCTGACCTTCAGCCCGGTTGTTTCTGTGACGAGCTAGATTAGATGGAGAGAAGAAGGGGAGGACCGCGGGAAGCAGGAACCTTACTGGCTATCTCTGAAGGTTCTTGAAAGACTGGGAGACTGCCGAATGTCAGCGGACCAACACCGACTTGAAAGACAACTGGAATCCCTCCGAACACATGGCCCGCCGCGCACATCCACGCGCAGATGCCGGTGCTGTGCAAGCCGGCCGCGTGGTGCGCGGCATGCTGGAGGTCATGCGCGACAGCACCGCCGGTCGTGGCGGCGAACATCGTGACGACCGCGACGACCAGTAACCAGGCTGTCGAACGGATGAACAGGGAACGCCTCATGATCTTTCGGCCTGGATCGGTGAAACGGTGATCGGGTTGCATAGTAGCAAAGTGGCCGTGGTCTCGTCAAAGCCGCTGCAGTCGATTCACCGCCCTCCCTGTCCTATGATCCGTTCGACCCGGTCGTCTTTTCCTCCGAGCTCACGGTATTTCCGGTACTGAGCGAGGGCCTTGCCCGCGTCCTTGCGATGCAACTCGTAAAAGACACCCAGATTGTAATGGGCTTCGACGAAGTCCGGCTTCAACGCGATCGCGGTTTCGTATTCGCGCTCGGCCTCATCCAACTTATTCAGACTGGTATAGACGACCCCCAGGTTCATATGGGCTTCGGCGTACTCGGGCCGCAAGCGGATGACTTCCTGAAACGCCTTCGCAGCATCCGCGAGCCGTCCCTGGCTGCGGTAGATAAACCCGAGGTTGTAATGTGCATCGACCAGGTTCGGCTTCGCCGCAATCGCCTGCCGATACGCGTAGGACGCTTCGACGAGATCGTTCGCCCGCTCGGCAAGACGTCCCAGCAGATACCAGCCGTCCGCATGTGCGGGACGGGTTTTGACGAGCTTCCGCAGAAGCTCCTGAGCGCGGCGGCTGTCGCCCTGGGCGTCGTAGAGGCTCGCCACACTGAAGATGGCCTCGACGTGATCCTGGCGGAAGCCAAGCAGCGCTTCATACGTGCGGATCGCCGCCGCGCGGTCATGACGCGCCTCATACAGTTTCGCCAAATCTAAATAGGCCTCTTCATCGCGCGGCGCGACCGCGATAGCTCGCGCCAGCGCGCGCTCAGCCTCAGCCGACTTGCCTTGCGCGAGGTAGACATCGGCCAGATGGTTCAGGACCTCGACCGAATCAGGCCTGAGCGCGAGCGCCCGTTGAAGCGCCTCAGCCGCCTCGACCGGTTGTTTCTTGCCTTGGAAGTAGACGAGCCCCAGCAAGTGGTAGGATTCGGCGGAGCGGGGATCGATTGCGAGGGATTGTTTCAGCGCGGCGACGGCACCGTCGAAATCGCCTTGACGGAACAGGTCAGACGCTCGGTCATAGTGCCGCTTGGCGGCGTCGGGCGGGACGCCATGAGCGGCACCCATCAGTGCAAGACTCACGATCAATGTTCTGAAAAACGGCCGCATGCGTCTCGGCCCTCGTTGTCTTTGACCCGGCATGACGCCCGACGCCTTCACCGTCGTCCGTTCGCTCCCCGCAGCCGGACACCGCACACCAATCCCGATAGTGCTCGGACTATAGCTGGAGCGGGAGATGAAAGCAACGGACCGGTTTGCCGTAGGATTCCCGCAGGAATTGCTGTATACTTTTTTTCGCTCTGTACGATCGTTCGCCTCTAACGCGGTCGACCGACGCCTATGTTCACCAAAATTCTCAACCTCATTTTCGGCAGCAAGAACGACCGGGAGATCAAAGCGCTGCGGCCCATCGTGGACCGCATCAACCAACTCGAGCCCTCGCTGACGCCTCTTTCCGACTATGCCCTGGCGGACAAGACGCAGGAGTTCCGCAAGCGGCTGGAAGCCGGCGAGACGCTGGACGACCTGCTGCCGGAAGCCTTCGCCGTCTGCCGGGAAGCCTCGCGGCGCCGGCTCAACATGCGGCATTTCGACGTGCAGTTGCTGGGCGGCATCGTCCTCCACAGAGGCCGTATCGCCGAAATGAAGACCGGCGAAGGCAAGACGCTCGTCGCGACGCTGCCTCTCTACCTCAACGCGTTGGAAGGCAAAGGCTGCCATCTCGTGACCGTGAACGACTATCTTGCCAAGCGCGACGCGCAGTGGATGGGGCCGATCTACCATTCGCTCGGCCTGTCCGTCGGGGTAATCCAGCACGACGCGTCGTTCCTATTTGACCCAACCTACGATGCGGCGGACAAGCGGCTGCAGTACCTACGGCCCTGCACGAGGCAGGAGGCCTACCGGGCGGATATCACCTACGGCACCAACAACGAGTTCGGTTTCGATTACCTGCGCGATAACCTGATCGTCACCGACCTGAGCCAATGCGTCCAGCGGGAGCTGCACTACGCAATCGTGGACGAGGTGGACAGCATTCTCATCGACGAGGCGCGGACGCCGTTGATCATCTCCGGGCCCACAGAACAATCCACGGACCTTTACTACCGCATCAACGCCATCATTCCTCAACTCAAGCTGGACCGCGACTATACGATCGAAGAGAAGACCAAAACCGCCGCGCTCACGGAAGAAGGCAACGCACGCGTCGAAAAGCTGCTAGGCGTCGACAACCTATACGATCTCGCCCATATAGATTTGGTCCACCACGTCATCAAGGCGCTGCAGGCCCACGCGCTCTACAAACGCGACGTGGACTATGTGGTCAAGGATGGCGAAGTCATCATCGTCGACGAGTTCACCGGCCGGCTTATGCCGGGCCGACGGTGGAGCGACGGCCTGCACCAGGCGGTGGAGGCGAAGGAAGGTGTCAAGATCGCCAACGAAAACCAGACCCTGGCGTCCATCACCTTTCAGAACTATTTCCGCATGTACAAGAAGCTGGCCGGCATGACCGGCACGGCGGACACGGAAGCAGGCGAGTTCGCCAAAATCTACAACCTCGATGTGAACGTGATCCCAACCAACCGGCCGATGATCCGGAAAGATTATCCGGACGTGGTCTACCGGACCGAACGGGAGAAGTTCAACGCGATCGTTGAAGAAATCAAGGATTGTTACGAACGGGGTCAGCCGGTGCTAGTCGGTACAATCTCCATCGAGAAGTCGGAACGGCTGTCCTCCTACTTGAGCAAGCACGGCATCAAACACAACGTGCTGAACGCCAAGTACCATGAGAAGGAAGCCGAGATTATCGCGCAGGCGGGCCGCAAGGGCGCCGTCACGATCGCCACCAACATGGCCGGCCGCGGAACGGACATCCTGCTGGGCGGCAACCCCGATTTCCTGTTCAAGCGCATCCTCTATCAGGAAGAGAACCTGCCCGACGAGAAGAAGCTTGAGATCTACGAACAAATTAAAGCCGACTGCGAGAAGAACAAACAGGAAGTGATCGCCTTGGGCGGCCTCCACATCATCGGCACCGAACGGCACGAAAGCCGCCGCATCGACAATCAGCTCCGCGGCCGGGCTGGTCGCCAGGGAGACCCCGGCTCCTCGCGCTTTTACCTCTCCCTCGAAGATGACCTGCTCCGCATCTTCGCGTCCGAGCGCATCTCGAACCTCATGCTCAAGCTCGGCATGGAAGAAGGCGTCCCTATCGAGCACCGGATGGTGACCCGTTCCATCGAGAACGCGCAGAAAAAGGTCGAGGCGCACAACTTCGAGATCCGCAAGCAACTGCTCGAATATGACGATGTGATGAACAAGCAACGCGAGGTCATCTACCAGCACCGCCGCGCCGTGCTCGCCGGCGAGAATCTCAAAGAAGACGTTCTGGAGATGATGGACGAAGTGATCCGGTCGCTGGTGGATGTGTACTGCGCGGAAGATCGGTATCCCGAGGAGTGGGATTTCAAGGGGCTGGCTGACGCCATGCAGGCCCAGTTCGCGCTCGACATTGCGCACGGCTCGGGCGACCCCGCCGCGCGCTTCAAGGATCTGGGCCGTGATGCGATCATCGAGGATTTGCTGAACCAGGTCCGCCAGGCGTACGAACAGAAGGAGCGCGAACTCGGCTCCGACCTCATGCGCTACCTGGAAAAGATGCTGCTCCTTCAGGTGATCGACCACCATTGGAAAGATCACCTGCTCGCGATGGACCAGCTGCGGGACGGCATTGGCCTGCGCGGCTACGGCCAGAAAGACCCGCTAATCGAATATAAGCGTGAAGGCTTCGACATGTTCGCGGCCATGATGTCCCGGATCAAGTCGGACGCGCTGGAACGGCTGTTCCGCATCCAGGCCGTCCGCGGCGAAGCACCGCCGCCCGCCTCCCGCCCAGCCGCGCCTCCTCGCCTCACCCTCAACCGAGGCGACACACCCGCCGCGCCTCGCACCGTCCAGCGTCAGCACGAAAAAGTCGGCCGCAATGATCCCTGTCCCTGTGGCAGCGGGAAAAAATACAAAAAGTGCCACGGGGCGTAGCGTGCTCGAGTCTTGCCCCTCGCCTCTCACCACGCCCGAGTTCGACGTTTCTTACCTTGACTTGGCTTTGTGGCAGAAGCTAATGTAGGCCACTTTGCGGGAGGGCGACGCTTGCCCTGAAGTCGACCGGCGCCGATGAGCGCGAAATCGTTGAGCAGCGGACAACCGGACCTGATCGCGGAGATTGCGGCGGAAATTTCTGACACGGGGCCGATCCCTTTTGCCCGGTTTATGGAGCTTGCGCTCTACCACCCGCGGTTCGGGTACTACATTCGTCCGGCAGACGGTCCGGAGAGCGAGCGCATCGGCTGGTCAGGTGATTTCTATACGAGCTCGGATGTGCATCCCCTGCTCGGGCAGGCGCTGGCCAGACAGATCCGACAGATTGACGACCTGCTCGACCATCCGGATCCCTTCACCGTCATCGAGATGGGCGCAGGCAAAGGCCTCCTCGCCCGGCACATCTTAGACGCGTGCGCGAGCGAACCCGTCTCTTTTTCGAATCGCCTCCGCTATGTCTTGATCGAGCGCAGCCCGGCCATGCGGGAACTGCAGCGCCGGAACTTGGCGCCCTATCTCGCCCTCCCTGCTCGGGCTTCCTGGGCCTCCGGGCTGTCCGATTTCCCGGATGCCAGCCTTGTCGGACTTTTTTTATCGAACGAGCTGGTGGATGCGTTCCCCGTCCACCGCATCCAAGTCGTCGACGGCGAACCGAAAGAGATCTACGTCGATTATCAGGACGGGCAGTTTGTCGAATGTCTCTGCTCTCCGTCCACGCCAGAGATCAAGACGTATCTGCGCCGCCTGGGAATGGATCTGCCGTCAGGATATCGGACCGAGATCAATCTCGAAGCGCTCCGATGGATGAGAGAGGTCGCCCGAGTCATGAATCGCGGCGTCGTCATCACCATCGATTACGGTCACAGCGCGCAGGACTTCTTCGCACCCGAGCGACACCAGGGAACGCTCCTCTGCTACTACCGTCAGATGGCGTCGGATGATCCGTACACCCGCGTCGGTGAGCAGGACATGAGCGCCCATGTCGATTTTACTAGTTTGGCGACGGTCGGCGAAGAAGCGGGGCTCGCGGTGACCGGATTCACCAATCAGATGAGTTTCCTGATTAGTCTGGGAGCCGAGCGTATGCTCGACACGCTCGATCCCGAGTCGCCGGAGTTTCGGGCTGCGCTGCATCTGCTCAGGCCGGACGGCATGGGCCGCACGTTCAAGATTCTCGTACAGCATAAAGGCATACCCCGGCCGGAGTTGGAGGGACTGACGTTTAAACCGTTCTTCGGATCGGCGCTCGCGGCGGCCAACGCCGCCACGAACACGCCGACGCCGTAAGCCGTCGGCTCATCATAATGAGTAACGAATCCGTTCCGCTGAATTACGTCCCGATCCTGGCTTTCATCGCTATCGCGCTGGCGTTCGGCGTGATGTCGCTGTTGATCGGCTGGATCGTCCGCCCGCATCGACCATATCGGGCCAAGCTGGTGCCCTACGAGAGCGGGAGCCCGTTATTCCAGGATGCCCGCGTGCCGTTCCCGATGCGATACTACATCATCGCAATGCTGTTCGTGATCTTTGATGTCGAGGTCGTGTTTCTCTATCCCTGGGCCGTCGTGTTCAAGCAGCTTGATCTGGCGGGCGTCCTCGGTATGGGGTTTTTCCTACTGATCTTGATCGTCGGCTTCTGGTATGAATGGAAGAAAGGGGCGTTGGAGTGGGATTGACCGGCATCGCAGCCGCGATGCCGGAATGATGAATTCCGATCTCTTGCTTTCAGGTTATTCCTCTTTTCTCATGCCACATAGGAGCGAACGCGGTGAGTGTCTTAGAGCGGCAGCTTGAACCGAACATTCTGACCACCAATCTAGACGCCTTGGTGTGCTGGGCACGGAAGTGCTCGCTGTGGCCGATGACGTTCGGATTGGCCTGCTGCGCGATCGAGATGATCGCCACCGTGTCGTCCCGATACGACATCGACCGCTTCGGCGCGGGTGTGTTCCGCGCCTCCCCCAGACAGTCGGACCTGATGATTGTGGCCGGTACGGTCACGCGGAAAATGGCACCGGTGATCCGCCGCATTTACGACCAGATGGCTGAACCGCGCTATGTGATTTCGATGGGATCCTGCGCCACATCCGGCAACCACTACAACAGTTACAGCGTCGTTCAAGGCGTGGATCAGATCGTGCCAGTGGACGTCTACGTCCCCGGCTGTCCGCCAAGACCGGAAGCGTTGCTGGACGGCCTGCTCAAGCTACAGGAAAAAATCCAACGGGAGAAGGTGTTTGTGAAATGAGCCGCGAGACGAGCGGGATCGGTGATTCTCGCCCGTCGCGCAAGTCGCGCGCCTCTCATCAATGAGATCATGCATCCAGTTCTCGAACGGCTGAAAGCGCGATTTCCTGACGCGGTCCTCGCGGTTCAGGAAGACCGGGATCGAGCGGAACTCTCCGCCCGTGTCGCCGCCGACCGTATCATGGACGTGGCGCGGTTTCTTCACGATGATCCGGCAATGGCGTTCGATCACATCACGGATGTGTGTTCGGCCGACTTTCCCGACGACCTCGAGCGGTTCGAAGTAATCTACCACCTGCTGTCGTTGCCGCATCGCCGGCGCATTCGGCTCAAGGTCCGCGTCACGGAAGACAATCCCAGCGTTGATTCGGTCACCGGTATTTGGAGAGGCGCGGAGTTCATGGAACGAGAGGTGTACGACTTGATGGGCATCCGCTTCAACGGACATCCGGACCTGCGCCGCATCCTCATGCCAGAGGATTACGACGAAGGCTACCCACTCCGGAAAGACTTCCCAACCGAAGGCAAGGGCTGGCGCAGTTCCTTCGAATTTATCCCCCGGCTCGACGAGCCGCCTGTCGCCGTAGAAAGCGAGATTCCCGAAGACCGCAGGCATCCCTTCGTAACTGCCGACGGGGCTGGATCGTCCATCCGCAAGGAGGAGTTGCTGCTGAACATGGGGCCACAACACCCCAGCACACACGGCGTGCTGCGGGTGGTACTTGAACTGGACGGCGAGCGGATCGTCAAGGCAACGCCGGATCTCGGCTATCTGCACCGTGGCGTGGAAAAGCTGGCGGAGGGACTGCACTACTTACAGATCATCCCGCATACCGATCGGCTCGATTATGTCTGCGCTATGGCGAACAACTACGCGTACGTGCGGGCTGTCGAGAAGTTGGTGGGTATCAAGGTGCCGGAACGCGCCGAATATATCCGCACGATCGTTGCGGAGATGCAGCGGGTGGTCGGCCATCTGTTCTGGCTGGGCACGCAAGCGCTGGACATCGGCGCGATGACAGTCTTCTTTTGGACGTTTCGCGAGCGTGAAGCGCTGCTGGACATGTTCGAGAAGCTCTGCGGCGCGCGGCTGACGTTGAACTATTACCGCATCGGCGGCGTGGACAGCGACTTCACGCCCGAACTGGTGGCGCGGCTGAAGGCGTTCCTCGACACGTTCTACGACAAGATCCACGAATACGACACGCTGCTCGCATCGAACCGCATCTGGCTGTTCCGCACGAAGGACGTGGCCGTCATCTCCGCCGAAGACGCGATCAACTTCGGCCTCACCGGGCCGGTGCTGCGCGGCTCCGGGGTGGCGTACGACGTGCGGAAATTCGAGCCTTACGGCGTGTACGACCGGGTGGAGTGGGAGGTGCCGGTCGGCAAGCATGGCGATACCTACGACCGGTACTGGGTGCGCATGGAAGAGATGCGGCAGAGCTGCCGGATCATCCGCCAATGCTTGGACCAAATGCCGCCCGGCCCGATCATGGCTGACCTCCCGCAGGTCATCCCGCCGCCCAAACCCAAGGTCATGCGGGACATGGAGAGCCTAATCCATCATTTCATCATCTTCACGCAAGGCTTCAAGCCACCGAAAGGCGAGACCTATTGTGCGTCGGAAGCGCCGAAAGGAGAACTGGGGTTCTTTATCATCAGCGATGGGAGTCCCCGGCCCTATCGGTTGAAGATCCGGGCCCCGTCGTTCGTCCACATGGGCGCTTTCGACCACATGGCACGAGGCTATCTGATTTCGGACATCATCACGATCTTCGGCACCTACGACATTGTGATGGGAGAATGCGATAGGTGAATTCCGAGCGCCGATGTTGCATGGCAACTCAGAATTCAGCACTCAGAACTGGATGCATAGATGCTCCTGGAAAAATACAAATCGGAAATAGACGCCATCCTGGCCCGCTACCCGGTTCGTCGCTCGGCTCTATTGCCGCTGCTCAACCTGGCGCAGCGGGAGGAAGGTCACGTGAGCGAAGCGGCCATGAAGGAAATCGCCGGTATCCTCAATCTGACGCCGCCTCAGGTGTATGAGACTGTCACGTTCTACACGATGTTGCGTCTGAAGCCGGTGGGAAAGTTCCACATTCAGGTATGCAAATCGCTGATGTGTGCCTTGGTCGGATCCGACACACTGCTCAACTGGCTCCGGGCCAAGTTGGGGATCCAACCGGGGGAAACCACCCCGGACCGTCTGTTCACGCTCAGCACCGTGGAGTGCCTGGCCGCCTGCGGGGCTGGACCGATGATGCAGATCAACGATGACTATTACGAGAACCTGACCGAAGAGAAAGTGGACCGGATCCTGATGGATCTGAGACACAACGGCACATCTCCTTTGAAGAGCGGGCCGTTTATGCTGCCGGAACCTCAGAAGACGTAACCGGTTCGTTGTTATTCGTGGCTTGCCCGCGGTTACCGAGGCAACGGAATGCCGCCTTACGAACCGATCCTGTTGAAGAACATGCTCCAGCCCGGCTATACGGGCTCATTGGCAGACTACGAGCGGGCGGGCGGATACCAGGCGCTCCGCAAGACGCTCGGCAAAATCGCGCCGGCGGACGTTACGGCAATGGTGGTCAAGTCCGGATTGCGGGGGCGCGGCGGCGCAGGGTTCCCGACCGGCATCAAATGGGGATTCCTGCCCAAGGACTATCAGGGCCCTCGCTACCTGTGCTGCAACGCGGACGAGAGCGAGCCTGGCACGTTCAAGGACCGCCAACTGATCGAACGCGATCCTCACCAGGTCATCGAGGGCATCCTGCTCGCCAGTTATGCCATCGGTGCCGAAACCGCCTACATCTATATTCGAGGGGAATTTGCCCTGGGCGCCGCGATCCTGGAGCGGGCCTTGGCGGAAGCCAGAGCGGCCGGCTATGTTGGCCGAAACATTCTCGGCGCGGGCGTCACGATCGACATTTGGGTCCACCGCGGAGCCGGTGCCTACATTTGCGGGGAAGAGACGGCGCTCCTGGAATCTCTCGAAGGCAAGCGGGGCCTGCCGCGGGTGAAGCCGCCGTTCCCGGCTACACACGGCCTGTACGGCAAGCCGACCGTGGTCAACAACGTCGAAACGCTCGCGAACCTGCCGCATATTGTCAACCGCGGCGCCGAATGGTTCGCCTCGATCGGTTCGCCGCCGAAAAGCACGGGCACCCGCATCTTCTGCGTGAGCGGCCATGTGCGGCGGCCCGGCAATTACGAAGTGCCGATGGGGATCACATTCCGCGAGTTGATCTTCGAACACGCCGGCGGCATGCGCTCGGACAAGGCGCTGAAGGCGTTCATCCCGGGAGGCGCGTCCGCACCGTTTTTGACGCCAGAGCATCTCGATGTGAAGATGGACTTCGAGTCTGTGGCCCAGGCTGGATCAATGCTGGGATCGGGTGGGGTCACAGTCATGGAAGAAGGCACTAGCATGGTCTGGGCCGCGCTGCGCCTGATGGAGTTTTTCTACCACGAGTCCTGCGGCAAGTGCACGCCGTGCCGGGAGGGGAGTTCGTGGTTGGTCCAGACCATGCGCCGGATCCTCGCCAAACGCGGCCGCCGGGAGGACCTTGAAACCTTGACCGATCTGTGCCAGAACATCGCGGGCCGTACGGTCTGCGCGTTCGGCGACGCCGAGGTGGCGCCGATCCTGAGCACTCTGAAATACTGGCGCCACGAGTACGAGGAGTTGATCCGGGAGGCGGAATCGTTAGGCCTGGCCGGCATCCCCGAACTGGTCATGCCGGCGGCACGGCACACACCTCATAAGTTCGAGGTGTGAAGTTCGAGACGACGACACGAACGGAGAGCTAGAACCCTCGCCCTTCGACCCTGACAGATGATAGCGATGACGGCGGACACAGTCCGTTTGACAATCGACGGTATTCGGGTAACCGTGCCCAAGGGTACCTTGCTCATTGAGGCGGCGCGCCGGGCGGGGGTGATGATCCCGCATTTCTGTTACCACCCAAAGCTCAAGCCGGACGCCAATTGCCGGATGTGTCTGGTGGAGATCGAAAAGATGCCCAAGCTCCAGACCGCCTGCAGCACCCTAGTAACCGAGGGAATGAGCGTCCGCACGGCCACGCGCGTCGTCAAAGAAGCGCACAAGTCGGTGCTGGAGTTCATTTTGGCCAACCATCCCCTGGACTGCCCGGTCTGCGACCAGGGCGGCCGCTGCGACCTGCAGGACTTCTCGCACGAGTACACGCCGACCACCAGTCGGTTCATCGAGGTTAAGCGCATCTTCCAGAAAGAGTATTTCAGCCCGCTGATCGAGACCCAGATGAACCGCTGTGTCCAGTGCCAGCGCTGTGTCCGCTATTGCGATGAGGTCATGGATGTCAAAGCGCTGGCCCCGGCCGGCCGGGGAACCTTGACCGAAATCAAGCACTTCGGCCCCCATCCGTTGGAGTGCGAGTTCTGCGGGGGGTGTGTTCAGATCTGCCCGGTGGGAGCCATCACCAGCCGGCTCTCGATGTACGAGTACCGGCCCTGGATGCTGAAACGAACTGACACCGTCTGCACCTACTGCGGGGACGGCTGCCGGATCACAATCCAGACCAAGGACAATAAGCTGATCGAGGTCATGTCAGCCTACGGCGCCGGCCGGAACAACGGTGATCTCTGCGCACGCGGCTTCTTCGGATATCACGCCACCAGCCACCCGGATCGTTTGACGCGCCCGCTGATCCGCCGGGACGGCAAGCTTGTCGAGACGACCTGGGAAGACGCACTGGAATACGTCGCTGACGCCGCCATCCGCCTCAAGCTGAGGTACGGCCCGGACGCGTTCGGCGGGCTGATCGCGTCCCGCTGCACGAACGAAGACCTCTATGTTTTCCAGAAATTCATGCGCCTGGCGATCGGCACCGATCACATCGACAGCAGCGCACGCTATGGGCACCTGAACGGCGTGCAGGCGATGCGCCGGGTACAGGGCACCCATCGCTGGACTGTCACCTTCGACGACATCGTCGCCGCCGACGCGCTGCTGCTGGTAGGCACCAACGTCACCGAAACCAACCCCATTACGGGCCTGAAAGTGAAAGAAGCGGTCAAGAAGCGGCGCGCGATACTGGTGACGGTCGAGGCTCTGGAGCCGGCGATCGACACGATCAGCAACATTGCGAATCTCGCGCAGCACCACTTCGCCGCACGCCCGGCGCAGTTCGGCCCTGTCGTCGTGGGCTTGATCAAGGCGGTGATCGAGGACGGCCTCGTGGATCAGACGTTGGCCCGGCAGGCGCCTGCCTACGTGAGCGCGATCGCCCAGGCGGTGCACCGCCTGTCCTGGCCGGAACTAGAAGCCGCCACCGGCGCGACTCAGACGGCCCTGCGCGACGCCGCGCGGGTGCTGGCCCAAGCCGGTCGCCTGGTCGTCCTCCTCGGACCGGGCGGGTTGCGGAATCCCGGCGGATACAACACTGCCGTCAACCTGCTTGATCTGCTGCTGCTCACCGGACACCATGGTCGTCCAGGCTGCGGATTCGCGCCCCTGGCTGAAGAGAACAACGACCAGGGCGCCGTGGAAATGGGAACGGTTGCCGAGTTCCTCCCCGGTCCCATCGAGGTGATGGATCGCACTGCGCGCGAGCGGCTAGCCATCCTGTGGAAGGAAGAGCTTCCCAAGGGACCCGGCGCCACGCTGATGGAGATGATCGAGCACGCGCGCGTCGGTCGGCTGAAAGCCCTGTTCGTAGTCGGTGAGAACCCGGTCGGGAGCCTGCCGGCCGGCACCGGCGTAAAGGAAGCTCTGGGCAATGTGGAATTACTGGTCTGCCAGGAACTGTTCCTGACCGAAACTGCGTCGATGGCCCACGCGGTCCTGCCGGCCTGTTCCTACGCCGAGAAGGATGGGACCTTTACAAACAGCGAAGGGCATGTGCAGACCGTTCGGCAAGCGATCCAACCAGTCGGCGAGAGTCGCCCAGACTGGGAGATCTTTTCGGCCTTGTCGGTGCTGATGGGCTATCCGCTCGAATACGGCGACGCGCGCGAGATCCTTAAAGAAATCCGCGGTCTCATTCCCGGCTACGGCTTGCTGGGGCCAGCGCCGTCTCCTCCCACGGTTGATCGCGCGGCGGTCGAGCGATATCTCCACCAAGATTACGCCACCGACGTGGCCAGTCGGTATCAACTTGCCGGTGAGTGGTCCGAGGAAAGGAGAGGAGGGGCAGGCGAGGAGTTCACCCTGGTGCTAGGCCAGACCCTCTTCCACTCGGGTAAGCTATCCACGCGCTCCAAAGGCTTGCTTCAGGTCGAGAGCGGCGGCGCCTTGCGGATGAACCCCGCGGACGCCGCGCGGCACCGTCTTTCCGACGGCGATCGGGTCCGCGTGTTCAATCAGCGCGGCGAGGTAACGACAACCGTGAAAATCCTGACCCGCGTGCCGGCAGGGATGGTTTTCTTCCCCGAGCATTTCGATCGGGACGCCAAGAACCTAGCCCAAGTGGAAGTCGACCCCATAACGAAGGTGCCGTATTTCAAAACAACGCTGGTAGCCGTGGAACGGTTAACGCGCGACCATGACGGGTGAGGCGTGATACGTGGCGCACAATGCGCCACGTATCACGCTTTCCGTCTCGCACGCCACAAATTCCGGAGGAGTCGTGGTTGAAACGAGCCTGAAGCTGGCGATCTCTCTGACGCAAATTGCCGCCGTGATGAGCGTGGTCCTGCTCACGGTCATGCTACTGACCCTGCTCGAACGAAAGGTGCTCGGCTGGATGCAGGATCGGATGGGCCCGATGGAGGTCGGTCCGTACGGCATCCTCCAGCCGATCGCGGACGGGATCAAGCTCTTCTTCAAAGAAGACATCATTCCCGCTGGCGCGAACAAATTCCTCTTCAGCGTGGCACCGATTCTCGCGCTGGTTCCGGCCTTGATCGGGTTCGCCGTCGTGCCGTTCGGCCCGAACCAGACGATGGAGCTCTTTGGAGTGCAGTTCAAACCGTTCGTCATCAGCGACATCAACATCGGGATCCTCTATATCCTGGCGTTCGCGTCGATCGGCGCCTATGGAATCATCCTCGGCGGATGGGCGTCCAACAGCAAGTATTCGCTGCTCGGGGGCCTGCGATCCGCCGCTCAGGTCATCAGTTACGAGCTGAACGTGGGCTTGGCGATCGTCGGCGTGTTGCTTTTGGCCGGCTCCTTGAGTCTTGTCAAGATCACGGAAGCCCAGGCTGGCGGCTTCTGGAACTGGTTCGTCTTCGCGCCGCCGTTCCCGCAGATCCTCGCGTTCGTCGTGTACATCATCTCCGCAGTGGCCGAGACCAACCGCGTGCCGTTCGATCTGCCGGAAGCCGAGAGCGAGCTGGTGGCGGGGTTTTTCACCGAATACAGCGGCATGCGGTTCGCTTTCTACTTTCTCGCCGAATATGCCAACATGATCCTGGTTTCCTGCGTCGCCGCGGCGTTGTTCCTTGGCGGCTGGAACGCGCCCTATCCGGGCACGATTCTGGCCCGGATCGGTTTGGAGCGCATGGCCTGGATGGAGAACGTAGGCTGGTTCACCGTCAAGGTGTACTTTTTCCTGTTCCTGTTTTTCTGGCTGCGGGCCACGCTGCCGCGCCTGCGCTATGATCAACTGATGCGGTTCGGATGGAAGGTGATGTTGCCGATCGCGCTGGGCAACATTCTGGTGACGGCGATCGCAGCATACCTGTTCCCAAGATGAAGCAAGTAGCGAACAGCGAACAGCCGCGAGCTCTGCTCTGGCTTCCCTCTATCTATCACTATGCGCTCCCGGTTCAGTCATGATGAAATTCAAACAGTGGCTCAAGACGATCACCTTTTACGAGATCCTGGTGGGCATGAAGGCCACGTTGACCCATTTGCTGCGCTACCGGCCGATTACCCTCCAGTACCCGCACGAAAAACGCATGTTGCCGGAGAGTTACCGCGGCATGCTCGCGTTGCTGCGCTATGACGACGGCACGGAGAAATGCGTCGGGTGCGATCTCTGCGAAGCAGCCTGCCCTTCCCGGGTGATCCGGGTGGTCAGCGGCGAAATGCCGGGCGAACCCACCAAGCGATATGCGAAAGAATATTACATGGACATGACGCGCTGCCTGTTTTGCGGCCTGTGCGTTGATGCCTGCCCGGTGGACGCGCTGGGCATGACCCGCGAATTCGAGTGGGCGGTGTATGACAAACGTCAGCTCCTTCTGAACAAGGAGCAACTTCTCGCCATTGGCGATCGCTCATTTCCCGTGCGGGAAAAGCGGCTGGAGCTGCAACACCCGAATGTGGCGTTCTTCAACGTCGCATTCAAACACGTGCCGCCAAAACCAACGTGAGCCAAACTCTCCTCGCCCTCGCTTGAGGTCACTACACAGAGGCGAATGGGGCGGAAGCGGTCCGGTGCGTTGACTTCCGGACTGTGCAAGACTGGAGGCTGCGTCCGTTGAATCAGTTCTGCTTTTTTTATTTCGCCGGCGTCATCGCGCTGACCTCGGTCCTCGTCGTCACGCTGCGCAATCCCGTCTATAGCGCCCTCTCTCTCCTGATCATGTTTTTTCACGTCGCGGGTCTCTATGTCACCCTGCATGCGGAGTTTCTTGCCGCGGTGCAGATCATCGTGTATGCCGGCGCGATTCTCGTGCTCTATCTCTTCGTCGTCATGCTGTTGAACGTCAAGCGCGAGGATCGTTACCACGCGCAATTGCCGGTCGCGGCTTTGCTGGGGTTGACGTTTCTGACAACGGTGCTGCTCACAGCAGTCAGTCTTCGCGACGCCGGCGTTCACACGGAGACGGCCGACAGCGCCGCCGGGACGCCTGGGAACACGGAGACAATCGGCCGAGCACTGTATTCGATGTATCTGTTCCCCTTCGAGGTGGCCTCGCTTATCCTGCTGGTCGCCATGATCGGCGCGATCCTCCTCGCAAAGCGGGACTTGTTCGAGAGGCGCGAAACCGTGGAGCGTGGAGTGTCTCTCGCGAGACGAGACAGAGGAGTTTCGTGATGATTCCCCTTTCCTATTACGTGATCCTCAGCGCCTTCGTGTTCATCACCGGCGTGGTAGGCGTGCTGATCCGGCGGAATATCATCATCATTCTGCTGTCCGTGGAGCTGATGCTGAACGCCACGAACATCAACTTTGTGGCCTTCTCGCATTATCTCCAGAACGTGGCCGGCCAGGTGTTCGTCTTTTTTGCGCTGACGGTCGCGGCGGCCGAGGTCGCCGTCGGCCTGGCAATCATCATCGCGCTCTACCGCTCCAAGTCGAGCATCAACGTGGATGAGTTCCAGTTGTTAAAGTGGTGAAGACACCGTTGGTCAACAGTAATGAACCGAACACCGGCTTTCAGAGCATCATCTTTCATTGTTGGCCAATGACTCTTGACCATTGACCCATTACCTATGCTCTACGTCCTGATCCCACTTTTCCCCTTCGCCGCGTTCCTGGTGCTCGGTCTGGCCGGTCACTGGATCAGAGAACGGGCGCACCTCGTGGCCGTGCCGGCCGTCCTCGGCTCGCTCGTGCTCTCCCTTATTGCGTTCATGAACGTGGCCGAAGGCGACCGGATTTCGGTTCCGCTGTACACCTGGATTGATTCGGGCGAACTGGACGTCCGCCTGGGCCTGTTCATCGACCGGCTGACCGCCGCCATGCTGTTGCTCGTGACGATCGTCAGCTCCCTGGTGCACGTTTACACCATCGGGTACATGCACGGCGAGAAGGGATATGCACGCTTTTTCGCCTACATTGCCCTCTTCACCTTCTCCATGCTGATGCTGGTGATGGCCGACAACCTCCTCCAATTGTTCATCTTCTGGGAGGCGGTCGGGTTGTGCTCTTATCTGCTCATTGGCCACTGGTATGAGCGGCCGGTCGCCTGCGCTGCGGCGACCAAGGCCTTCATCGTCAACCGGGTCGGCGACTTCGGGTTTTTGCTCGGGCTTCTGGTGATCATCTACAACTTTGGCTCGTTGGACTATCGACAGGTGTTCGCTCAAGCGCCGAGCTTCGTCGGCGACATGATGAACCTGCTCCGTCCATTTGGAGGAACGTGGGAAGTCTCCACGCTCACTGTGATCTGTCTTCTGTTGTTCGCCGGCGCGGTCGGCAAATCGGCGCAGGTTCCGCTGCACGTTTGGCTCCCCGACGCGATGGAAGGCCCGACGCCGATCTCGGCCCTGATCCATGCGGCCACGATGGTGACCGCCGGCGTGTTCATGGTCGCCAGGCTAGCGCCGCTGTATCACCTCTCGCCGGTCGCAATGGACCTAGTGGCGGTGGTCGGGGCCCTCACGATGGTCCTCGGCGCGACCGTCGCGTTGACGCAGACCGACATCAAGCGAATCGTCGCCTACTCGACCGTGAGCCAACTCGGTTACATGATGATGGCCTGCGGTCTGGGCGCTTATGCGGCCGGAATCTATCACCTGCTCACGCACGGCGCGTTCAAGGCGCTCCTGTTCCTAGGCTGCGGCTCGGTGATCATCGCGCTGCATCACGAACAGGACATGCGGCGCATGGGCGGACTCAAAGACAAGCTACCGATCACCTACTGGACCTTCGTCATCGGCTCACTGGCGCTGGCGGGCTTTCCGCTCACTGCCGGCTTCTTCAGCAAGGACGCATTGCTGCTGGCGTCGTGGTCGTCAGGAACGTTGGGCCAAACGCTCACCGTCTTCGGGCTGCTCACGACGCTTTTGACCGCGTTCTATAGTTTCCGTCTTGTCTTCGTGACGTTTTGGGGCCCGTCGCGTATCGATCCCCATCTGATCGGCCGAATCCATGAACCGTCCAAGACGATGACGGTGCCCTTGCTTATCCTAGCTGCACTCAGCGTGATCACCGGCTACTTGGGTATTCCTGAATTTTTGACGCCGATCTTTCCCGGCGGCGGAGAGGCCAGCCGTCACGGCGGAGCCGCCGCAAACGGCATCATGGCCGTGGCGACGCTGATGGCGCTGACTGGCATCGCGGCGGCCTATTACGTTTATGTAAAAGAGCCCGGGCTGCCAGATCGGCTGGCCGCACGCTGGGAACGGGCCTATCGGCTCTCGGCCAACAAATGGTACGTGGACGAGCTTTACTACGCGACCGTCGTGCGCCCCACCTTCTCGCTCGCCGACGGCCTGTGGAAACAGGTGGACGTCGCGATCATCGACGGAGCGGTGAACGGGGTCGCGCGCGTGATCGCCTGGGGCGGATGGCTGTTGCGCCTCATCCAGAGTGGGCAGACCCAACATTACGCGCTGGGCATGACAGCTGGCGCGGTGCTGTTGTTGACGGTGTACCTGTTTTTTTAACGGCGGATGGCGAATGCGCAAAGAACGGCAGCATACAGTGGAAGCGCGATTGCATGCCGTCGGCTTTCAGCGCGAACCCCGTTAGCTCTTCGGTAACCGGATGAGCGAGGCAAGCCCTCAGAGCGCGTTCCCCTGGCTGACCATCCTGGTGTTCCTCCCCCTTGTCGGCGCCGTGTTCGTGTGTCTCGTTAAGGAGACCGCAGTTCGCTGGACGGCATTGGCGGCAACGGTCGTCGACTTACTGGTGGCGTTGCCCGTTTGGTTTCAATTCGATCCCGCTGTGCCGGGCATGCAGTTCACCGAGCACGTCTCCTGGATCGCGTCCCCTCCAATCAGTTATCGGTTGGGGGTGGACGGCATCAGCTTGCCGCTGGTGCTCATGACCGCTCTCTTGATGCCGCTCTGCGTGCTTGCCTCCTGGCGGGCGATCGAGGCCCAGGTCCGCAGCTTCATGGCCGCCATGCTGGTCATGGAAGCGGCGATGCTCGGCGTCTTCGTCGCGCTCGACTTCGTGCTGTTCTACATCTTCTGGGAAGTGATGCTGATCCCGATGTATCTCCTGATCGGCGTCTGGGGCGGTCCGAACCGACTGTATGCGGCCATCAAGTTTTTCCTCTACACCCTGGCTGGCAGCGTCCTGTTGCTGGTTGCGATCATCGTTCTCTATTTTCAGGGCGGCCACACGTTCGACATCCTCGCGCTCGCTCGGCGCCCTTACAACGCCTCGCTCCAGACTTGGCTGTTCCTCGCCTTCTTCGCCGCTTTTGCGGTCAAGGTGCCGATGTTCCCGTTTCATACCTGGCTGCCCGACGCTCACGTCGAAGCACCCACCGCCGGCAGCGTGATTCTGGCCAGTGTCCTGCTGAAGATGGGCACATACGGCTTCCTGCGCTTTTCACTTCCCATGCTGCCGGATGCGACAGCGACGTTCACCCCGCTTATGATTGCGCTTTCAATCACGGCGATCATCTACGGTGCCTACATGGCGCTGGCACAGGCCGACCTGAAGAAGCTCATCGCCTATTCCAGCATCAGTCATATGGGGTTCGTCACACTCGGCATCTTCGTCTTGAACCACCAAGGTATCGAGGGCGCAGTGCTGCAGATGGTCAATCACGGCATCACCACCGGCGCGTTATTCTTGTGCGTCGGCGCCGTCTACGAGCGGACGCACAGCCGGATGATCGCAGATAACGTGGGACTGGCTGGCCCCATGCCGCGTTACGCCACCCTGTTGGTGATCTTTGCACTCTCGTCGCTCGGCCTGCCGGGCACGAACAGCTTCGTCGGCGAATTTCTCGTCCTTGTCGGAGCTTTCCTCTGGAATAAGATCGCGGCCGGCCTGGCTGCGCTCGGCGTCATTCTGGCCGCAGTCTATATGCTGTGGATGGTCCAGCGAGTGGCATTCGGTATGCCGGCCGATCGCCACACCTGCCGACTGGTCGATTTGAACCCGCGCGAGATGGTCGTCTTCGCGCCGTTGGTCGCGCTGGTGTTTTGGATCGGCGTATTCCCGAGCCCCCTTCTCATGAGAATGCACGCCAGCGTCAATGAACTGGTTGAACGAGTCGAAACAGGGAACCAGGAACCAGAGGCGAGTGCCAATCGGGATGAGGACTCGGAGCCGCACGCTGCAGCTCTCCCACTCGCCTCTCACCTCGCTCCTCATGCCCGGGAGAGTCGTCCATGACGCTTCTTTCCAGCGACCTCACCGCGATTCTCCCCGAACTGGTCGTCGTCGCCGCGGCTTGTCTCGTGCTCGGGCTGGACCCGATCATCTCCGCGTCGAAGAAAGACGCATTGGCGTGGCTGAGTCTCGGCTCCCTGGTGATTTGTCTGGGCTTCACCGCCTCCCACATGGGCGACCGGACGACCGCGTTCAGCGACCTGGTGATCATCGATCCGTACGCCTGCTTCTGGAAGCTGCTGTTGTACCTGGTGACGGGGCTGACCATTTTGCTGTCGTTCGCCTACCTCAAAGAGGAGCGTCTCCACCTCGGCGAATATTACGGCTTCATCCTGTTGGCGCTGTCCGGCATGATGGTCATGGTGTCGGCTGCCGATCTGCTGACCATTTATCTCGGCACCGAACTGATGTCGCTCTCGCTGTACGTCCTGGCCGGACTCAAGCGATCCGAGCCGCGCTCCCTCGAAGCTTCGGCCAAATATTTCGTGCTGGGCGCCTTTTCCTCTGGCCTGCTCCTGTACGGCATTTCGCTGCTTTTCGGTGCGGCGGGCGGCACCAGGCTCTCCGTCATCGCCGGCGCCGTGGCGGCACGGGGACTCGATGACCCGGTCCTCTTGTTGGCGATGGTCCTGTTGGTGGTCGGCTTCGGCTTCAAGCTCGCCGTGGTGCCATTCCACATGTGGACGCCCGACGTCTACGAAGGCGCGCCGACCTCCGTCACCGCTTTCATGGCCGTGGCCTCCAAGGCAGCGAGTTTCGGCGCGTTTCTCCGGGTGTTCGTGGAAGGGCTGGGCGGCCTCAAAACGAACTGGCAGCCCCTGTTTTTGGCTGTGTGCCTTGCCACGTTGGTCCTCGGCAACGTGGTCGCGATCGTTCAAACCAATATCAAGCGCATGCTCGCGTACTCGAGCATCGCGCACGCCGGCTATGCCCTGATCGGCCTGGTCGCGGCCGGGCGGGCGGCCGATGGTGGCAGCGCCGCCGGCCTGGCCAGCATCATGCTCTATCTCGCCGTCTACGCCTTCATGACCCTGGGCGCTTTCGCCGTCGTCGCGATGATGCGTAAGGGTGGGCTGGAGGGAGAAGAGATCGAGGATTTCACGGGTTTGGCCAAGCGGCAGCCGGCGGCGGCGCTGCTCATGCTGGTGTTCATGGTCTCGCTTGCCGGCATCCCCCCGACGGCTGGCTTTATCGGAAAATTCTACCTGTTCATGGCGGCAGTCGACAGTGGGCTGGCGTGGCTGGCCGTGGTTGCCCTGCTTTTCGCCGCCGTGTCTGCCTACTATTATCTGCGCGTGGTGATGGTCATGTACATGCGGGAGCCTGAACCGGGCACCGCCCCAGCGCCGCGCCTGATCGCCTCGCCGGCGCTCTCCATCGTCCTCGCCTGCGCAATCGCCGGCGTTGTGCTCTTGGGCCTGTTCCCCAATCCTCTTGTCTCCCTGACCACCCAAGCCGTCCTTGTCTTGAAGTAGCCGTCCTGTTCGTGTCTTGCATCGTTCATGCATACACCGCAATCGTAGTACGCTCGGAGCGTCAACGCGGGAGCTTCCGGGAAAGGATGATCCGGCCGCTGCGCTTTATGTTCGGCGGAGCGTTTTGCTCGCCTTCGCCTGGTTCGGCACCTTGGTGTTCATCGAAATCGATTACACGATCAACGTGGTGTTCGGATCGTCCCAGCACCGCCACCGATCATTTCCACCATTGTCGCCGTTGTCCTGTTCCGCGCTATCGAGCTGCTGCTGATCGGGATCTATGTGGCGACCTAGACCATCGACACCTTCGTCGCCCATGCGACCCGCTCGTGGAGCCTCGATTTGGTCGCGGTGCACGACTTCGTCCTCAGCTCCATGCTGCCCTTCATCCTAAGCTCGGCAGCGGTGACCTGCCTCGCCCGCTCCTTGCCCCGACAACGCCCCAGCCTGCGAGACACCGCAACGGCGGAGCCGTGCTCAGCCTGCTCCGGGGCCTGGCGAAAGTCCTGTTTGTCGCCTACGGCGGTCAGGCGACGATTTACGGCCGCCGGTATGGCTCGCTCCTGGACGTCCTCCTTTTTCTGCTCTGGGTGTCCTATTCGGCCAGTCTGTTGCTGTTCGGTGCCGTCATTGCCCGTCAGCTCCAACTTTGCGCGATCCCGCCTTCCTCACCCTAATTCTTAAATTCTTATTCGCTGCGGACCAGCGCCCCCAAGCCGGCTTGCTCCGTGTTTCCCGACTTGCCGCCTTCCAGCCTTTTTCTGGCGCGGATACGGGTTCGCGGATAGATGGACCTCGCTCTCGGGAATCGAGCGGCGTCCTCATGCTGGAAATCGTGAATCGGGAGTTCCTGCTCTTCGCGGGATCATCATTGGATTTGGATTCGTCGCCGCTGTCCTGTCGTTCAGGGACAAGTTGTTGACGATCCAGGATCGGCTGCAGCAGGCCAAGGCAAACAAGCAGATAGTCATCGAAAGCCGCGCCCAAGAAAAGTCGATCTCCCGCACGGAAACGGTCAGCGCAAAAATCCTGGAAGGCAAGACCCTGAGCGCAGCGATCGCTCTGGTCGTCCTGAAGTACGGCTATCCACTCTCCGAGTGGGAATTGATGCACGGCGGGAGACTAGGATCATGATCATCGGGGGCTACGTCGCGTTGCGCTACTGGGGACCTGGGAAATCGGGCCTGCGCGAAGCGCGACTGCAACGCGCGCAGTGCTATGCGAAGGCGTTGAAACCGATCAACCGCCAATCGTCGCATGAATTCTGCCGACGGCTGACCTTCGCGACGTTAATCGCTAGCTTGCTGTTTGCGCTCTTCCTCCCCATCTTGCTGGTGGTTTTCTACCAACTCGCCTTCTTCTGTGTCGCTTACGGCCTTTTGCTCGCCGTCCATCTTGTGCCCGTGGCGAGCGCGCAAAACCTCTCGGTCGCACGGGCGGATGACTGACCGTGAAAGGGACAAAAGAAGGGCTTTGCTCTAACTTTGGAAGCCGCGTAGTTGCAGATACCGCGCGACCGCGGAGCGCGTCACCAAGCCAACCAGCCGTCCGTCATCGACCACCACCAATCGGTCTTCACCCGTCTGAACCATCCGTTCCAGCGCCTGAACCACGGAACAATCGGGCGCTACCGCCATGTCCGGCGTCCAAGGTCGCATCACGTCCTGCACCCGACGCCACGCCCACAGCGATGGCGGAACGGTTCGGATTTCGCGAACCGTAACCATGCCAACGGGGCGACTGTCCTGCACCACCGGAAACCCACCGTAGCCATAGCGCAAGAACCAGCCGTTGACAGCGTCTTCCACCGTCAGCCTCGGATCGATCGTTGTCACGGCGCAGACCATGAGGTCCCGCACAGCAACGGAGGAGAGTATCGCCTTCAATGCCGCTTGCCGGCGACTGCCGCGCGCGGCCGTGAACAGAAACGCGCCGATCAGCACAATCCACCCGCCGTTCGTTACGAGCGTGCCCGGTAATGCGCCAGCCACCGCGGCAAAGACCATCAGGCCGCCGAGCAGCGCCAACAAGCCCCCGAACCACAGCCCAGCCAGCGAAGCATGACTGGTGGCTCGATAGAAATCCTTGGTCCACGCCCACAGGCTGGCTCGCAGCACCCGTCCTCCATCCAGAGGAAATCCGGGGATCAAGTTGAACACCCCGAGCAGGAAGTTGGTGTGTCCCACCATCACAGCGAGAACCAGAAGACCCTGGAACCGACCGGATCCGGGTACGGATTCGGCCAGGGACACTAGCCCGAAGCACAGCCCGCCCAGCAGGAAACTCACAAGCGGTCCCGCGATCGCAATGAGAAACTCGGCCCGCGGTCCCGGCGGTTCCCGCCGCATCTGGGCAACCCCGCCGAAGATGAAGAGCGTAATCTGCCCGATGGGAATACGATAGCACAAGGCTACATAGGAATGGCCCAACTCGTGGAGTAGGACTGAAGCGAAAAGCAGGGTGGCGGACACGCCGCCCATCGCCCAATACCGCACAGCGGAGTGCCCGGGTAAGACTGACGGCAAATAGCCGGTGGCTAGCGTCCAGGTCACAAACAGGAAGACGAGAAACCAGGACGCGTGGACTTTGATGGGAATACCGAGTATCCGACCGATCTGCCAATCCGGACCGTGCATTTCAGTGAACTCCTTTCCTGACGCAGACTAGCAGCAGCCAGATCGGCCGTCAACGGGAGCTCCCATGCGAGGCGTCCGCATTTTTCGACTTGTTCAGATGCGGCCATGTCGGCGACCACCTGCCCCGACGCTGGCCGTGGGGCGGCCTTACTCGGCGTTTCCGCTTCAGGTATACTCATCCCATGCCAGGTCACAGCGGACCATGTGCGGGCGTGGCCACCGACCAGACAGCGTTGCTGAACTTTGCATGGATGACCGCACCCGGACAGGCGCACGTGATCAAGGCGGGCCGCCGGCGCGTAGGGCCGCCGCTTTGACCTTTGATCTTTGCCCGGTGCGAGGCGGGACCGGCGACGATGCGGAGCTGATCAACTATCTGGTGCGAGACGGAAGTGCAAGCGCCGTTGAACGTGCCGTTCTTCGCAATCGGGACACGTAGGCATGTGCACACGCATCTAGAGCAATTCTCGGGCTGGTCACGCTGCTCCGGACGAAGTACGGTCGGAACGCATCCGTGTTCAGACCGCCTTACGGGGAATTTGACGAGCTTACCGTGGACGGCGTGAGATCCCTGGGGCTTCGGCTGATTTTGTGGAGTGTCGAGTCCGGCGACCCGGACCCGCAACTGCCTCGCGCGCAGATCCTGGCACGGCTCACGGCTAGGATCAAACCTGGCAGCATGATTGCATTTCATGCCAACGGCAAGGGCAGACACACGCGCCGTATCGAGGATCTGGCGCAGGTTTTGTTGCCCAACCGCGGGCTGACTCCGGTCACTGTTTCGGAGCTTCTCGCATGCGTGAACCACCTCCCGCAGCCGCACCGGTGATCCGGACGTTTCTACCGGAGGACCGAGAATCGGTCGTTCGATTTCTCAGCGACTCCGATCCCTGGAAGCGGCTGAATTATACGGCGGCCGATTGGAACCGCATTTTCACACCACTGCCGCAGGGGCGCGACGGGTATGCCATCGAACTGGACGGAGCCAGTGCAGGGATGGCGTTGGTACGCCAGAAGTTTCTCATGGGGGACTATCTGAAGTGGCTCGCCGCGGCCCCGTGGGCGCAAGGTCGGGGCTTGGGAGCCTCGCTGCTGGCCCACCTAGAACGAATCGTCTTCGCCCGCACGAAGAACGTCTTCGCCTGCGTATCCGACTTCAATGAGGGCGCGCGGCGGTTTTATCGGAAACACGGCTACCAGGAAATCGAACCCATGTCGAATTTCCTGATTCCCGGGTCGGCGAAGATTCTGCTGCGCAAGACGGTGGGGCTCGGCGAGAACAGCCGAGCAATGCGTCAATCGTCGTACGCCAACCGTAAGGAGCAGACAGCAAGGGTCATCGGCCTTCTTGCGAGTGCGCTTGTCTAGCAACGCTGGCGATCAGCGCCTTGAAGGACAAACTACGAGGGAACGATGAAAGTCAAAAAACTGCTGCACACTCGCATGCGCGTCAGCAACATGGATGAGACGATCAAGTTCTACACGGATGTGCTGGGGCTTGAAGTGCTGGAGCGGAAAACGTCGCCGCGCGGTTCACACCTGGCGTTTCTCAAGGCGCCCAACAGCGAGGAACTGATCGAGCTGTGCAGCTTTCCGCCGAGCGGCCCGGTCAAGGTCCAAGAGGATTTGGTCCACCTGGCGTTCGAAGTCGACGACCTGGATGAGACGATCCGGACTCTTGAAGCCAAACAGGTCAAGATCACCGACGGCCCGACCAGGACCTCCTCCGGCAGCCGCTTCATTTTTATCGACGCTCCCGACGGCTACGAGATCGAATTGATCGAACGGCCGCCAGGCACGGCAATCGTGTAATATCTGTCAGGAACTGCTCGCTCATGGCGAGCAGCGAAGAGATGATCGCACGCAGGCGAATCATGGATCTGCTCACAAGCCTCGACCGAGTTCGCACCCGTCGATGGCTGTGATTCGCCCGTGCGCGCGGTGAGCTGTTCGCTATTCGCTACCTAGCCAAGGAGAAATCAGCATGAAGAACGCCTTCTACCGGGGTCATGGTCTCGGCAATGATTACCTCGTTATGGACCCAAAAGACCTGTCGTTCAAGCTCACGCCCGCCAACATTCGGGCGATCTGCGACCGCCACTGGGGCCTGGGCAGCGACGGCATTCTGGCCCCCGTACCCTCCAAGAACGCCGAATTCGGCCTGCGCATCTTCAACCCCGATGGCAGCGAGGCGGAGAAATCCGGCAACGGCCTGCGTATCTTCGCCCGTTATCTGCACGCGACCGGCCGCGTCCGCCGGAAAACGTTCACCGTGGACACCAAAGGCGGGCGGGTTGCGGTGAAATTGCATCTGGATCGATACGGAGAGGCCAGCGCTGTGACGGTCGAGATGGGACGGGCCTCCTTCGCTCCCGATGCGATCCCGTGCAAACTGGCCGTGGACGAGGTGATTGACCAGCCGATCACGGTGGCCGGACAGCAACTTCGCTTTACAGGCGTCAGCGTCGGCAATCCGCATTGCGTCGTCTTCAAGCCGAAAGGAGCAGAGTGGACCACAGACGAACTCCGCCTTCTTGGCCCGGAACTCGAAAACCATCCGCTATTTCCCAAACGGACCAACGTCCAGCTCGCCGTGCCGACCGGTCCGCGGGATATCTTCATCCTGATCTGGGAGCGAGGCGCGGGAGAAACTCAAGCCTCCGGGTCCTCTTCCTGTGCCGCTGCCAGTGCGGCCGTGCGGTTGGGCTTGGTGCAAAGCCCAGTCACCGTCAACATGCCGGGCGGCGCCTTGCGCATCGACGTAGCCAAGGACTTCACCCTCACCATGAAGGGACCCGTCGCGGAAGTGGCGCGGGGCACCCTGAGCCCGGCCTTTGTGCGGAAGTTGCGGTAAACAAGCTTCGCACTTTCTCCCGTCGGCGATCATCCCACGGCCGAGTTGCCGCCGCTCCGTCTAGGCCGTACAATGGGTTGGCGCCGCGGGACCGGTTCTGAACGAGTCCTGGGCGGACCAGTGAGAGCTGAAGGCTGACCGCCCGATGTCTCCAGGCCTTCAATCCAAACTTGACCACCTTCCCCGACAGCCGGGCGTCTACCTGTTCAAGAACGCCAGCGGCGAGATTCTGTACGTCGGCAAGGCTAGCGTGTTGGCCGACCGGGTGCGGTCGTACTTCCAGCGGGGGACAGATCATACACCGAAGACCGCCGTCCTGGTCGGTCAGGTTGCGGACATCGAAACGATCGTCACCCGATCGGAACTCGAAGCCCTCATTCTGGAAAGCAACCTCATCAAACGCCACCGTCCCCGATTCAACGTCGTGCTCAGGGACGATAAGCAGTATCCCTACCTCCGCTTACCGGTCAAGGAGGACTTCCCGCGTTTGTCGATCGTCCGCCGCGTCCAAAAAGACGGCGCCCTCTACTACGGCCCCTACACGCCGGCCGGCGCGTTGCGCGAGACCTTGAAGGTCATCCGCAAGGTGTTCCCCCTCGCCACTTGCGAGATCGACATCGACGGCAAGGCCGAGCGCGCGTGCATCGAGTTTGAGATCAAGCGCTGTATGGCGCCTTGCATCGGCAATCAGACCCGCGAGGAGTACCACCGGATCGTCAAGCAGGTTCGCCAATTTTTGGAAGGGCGCGACACTGAACTGTTGGAAGACTTGCGGGCGCATATGCATGCGGCAGCCGAGCGGGAAGAATTCGAAGAGGCCGCACGGCTGCGCGATCGGATCTTCAAGATCGAGCGGACACTGGAGAAACAGCGCGTCACGCAGACCTCCTCAACGGATCAGGACGTCCTCGGGCTGGCGCGGCGGGGGACGGCGGTCGATCTGCAGATGCTGTTCGTGCGCGGCGGCTTGCTGATCGGGCGCAAGGATTTTTTCTGGACCGAGTCGGCGGAAGCGAGCGACGAGGAACTCGTGCGGTCGGCTATCGAACAGTTTTACAACAAAGACGGTCTCCCGCCGAAAGAGCTGCTGGTCCCGACGACGCTAGCGGATGCGCCGCTGATCGAGCGGTGGCTGTCCGAAAAAAAAGGCGAGCCGGTGCGGGTGCTCGCCCCGGAGCGGGGCAAGAAGCATCAGTTGGTGCAACTCGCGGAGGAAAACGCGGCCGCCGCGCTTGCCGACCATCTCCGCGACGAGGAGACCGATCGCCTGGCGATGGAAGAACTGAAACGCTTGCTCCGCCTCGACAAGGTCCCGCGCCGCATCGAGGGGTTCGACATCTCGAACACGATGGGCGACCAGTCGGTTGCCTCGCTCGTCGTGTGGGAAGACGGCCAAGCGAAGAAGTCGGACTACCGGAAGTTCCGCATCCGGACCGTCGCGGGAGCGAACGACTTCGCGAGCATGCAGGAAGTGGTGATGCGGCGGTACGGCGAGGCCGAGGATCTGCCGCTCCCGGACCTTGTGTTAATCGACGGCGGGCTGGGCCAACTCGCCGCCGCGATGGAGGGCCTGAAACGAGTCGGGCGCGCGGAACTGCCTGTCATCGGACTGGCCAAGGCCCGTGGCGAGAAAACTGACCGCGTGTTTCTCCCCGGCCGCAAAAACCCCATCCTGCTCAACCCCTCCTCGCCCGCCGCGCACCTGCTCCAGCGCATCCGCGACGAAGCGCATCGCTTCGCCATCACCTATCATCGCAAGCTCCGTGGAAAGGCCCTGGTCGCCTCTCGACTCGACCAGATCATTGGGATCGGTGAGATCCGGCGGAATGCTCTGCTCAAAGCTTTCGGCAACTTGGACGCTATCGCGCAGGCAACCGACGAAGAATTGAAACAGGCGGGCATCGACAGCAAGACCGCGGCTGAGATTCGCAAGGCGCTGGCCAAAGCTTAACCATTCGGTGTCCGCCGCTAACTTACGTAAATCGCTTGCCAGAGTGTGATCTTCCGCACTAAGTGGGGCAACGCTTGCGGTGAAGAAGGCGGGCCACTATAAAAAATCAGGTCGTTCTTGGAGGAAGCCTGCGCAACTCTCCCCTCCCCAATGTGACGCTGAACGACCGCCCGGGCTTGACTCTTCGGTTTGCGGAAGGGTAACCGATGGTGCAATCTAGAACGCCTTTCCCCGCGAGACGTTTCACCGACTTCACCAAACGCGAACTCCAGGACTTTCTCAAACTCAAAATCTTCCACTATTCAGTTGAGGCCCAAACCAACAAAGACGTGGTCTCGGTGCTGTGCCTTCTCCAGAAAATTGTCCCCTGCTCTCACATCATCGGCGGTCTGGTGCACGTCGCCCAGACGGGACGGGTTAAAGAATTCGCGAACGTGCTCAATGTCAGTGCCCCCCACGATTGGTTCCACCGATACGCCCAGAACGGATATGCGCGGTCGATCCGGTTTTGAACTCTCTCATGACCAGCTTGGAGACCAAGTTGCGGGAAGATACGTATCAGAACGTGACCGCCACCAAGCAGAAAGAGTTCATCGAAGATGCGAAATCGTTTGGGTTGGTCAACGGCGTCACGACCGGCTCGCTGGAAGCTCGGCGCGGCTTGGCAAGCTTTTTCCCTTTCACCGCCGGCAGGTCCGTCGATAACCAGCGCTACGCGGGCATTCTGGAATACGTCAACCGCGTGAACGGCCTTTCCTCCCGCATTGAGGGCATTTTTATCAAGCTTGACGTGACTTCAAGGACCCAGGCGGTCGCTATGGGCATTGAAAGCGGCGTCTTGACGACCACGTGACGCCGTTCCTTCGTTCTGCGGTTCGAAACCTGTCTCAGGCGTTTACCAATTCTCCGCCGATCGGGGCCGCGTTTTCACCAGCTTTGACCGCGACGGTCTGTCGCGCGGCCACCTCGCCACGAACTTCCACGCTGTCTAGCAACGTAATCCACCGTAGGAACTCCGGTCGCTTCTGAGCGCTTTCATCCCGGGACTGGTCTCAATCCAACACCGCCGCCACGGAAAGTGCACCAGCCGGCGGCAGCGCCACAGCCGGGCTGATCGATTCACAGGGAAAGTCGATTGCGCGGAGCACGCGGAGAAACCGTTTCTCGGCGACCATGTAGAGGATCGGACATCATGCAAGACCGACCACTGATGCACGCCTTTAAACAGGGCCAGCATCATACGGGACGAAAGTCCTTTCAGTCAGTCGCGTGATTTCCGCCGTATCCGGTTCTTTCCGAAGACGATACCCCGGAGGCCGACAAGGTCGGAACCCCGATTCCAACATGAAGGGCCCGGGCGATGCGAGGATACGGAACAAGCCTGCCAGTGTTCCATCGTCCATGTAGCCCAGGCATCATACACGTCCACCTCCCATTCTCCCATTCTCTCATTCGAGGGGCGAGGCAGGCGCCCGTTGCAACCGGTCGACAAACACTTTGTGGCGCAGCCGATAGGCTTCCCCAAAATCTTGTTGCTCCGTGAGCGTTTTGACTAGGAACCGTCCTTCACAGAACGCGATCGTCCTCCATCTCACCATGCTCGCCTCCCTTGTTTTGCGCAAGAACCCCGGCCAGGGAAAGCGTCATGGTCGAAACCCCACTTTTTGTCACCTGGCGGAGTCGCCAGGTGTTCCGAGCAGCTTCCTTTGGCATGTTGGTGAGAAGGGACTGCCCGGTTTTTACCCTTAGGGTCTCATGAGTTGGAGGGCCCCTGGACAAACGCGATGGCAAGCCCATTCGCGCGTACATCGCGTCAGGCCCAAGCCGCCGCCCTTTATGCGAGAGGCATGAACGCGGCACCGGCCAACCTCGATACCGTCACCATTTCGCCGGGCGCGTCAGACTGGCGAGGCGCCCAGGCTCCTTCAGTCCTCCCCTCCAGCGCACTTGAATGGTCTTGCCGTTGCGACCTTCGTCGTCGGGCCCACCGGAGTGAATTGACAGATGGCGATCAGCTCACTAGGATACGCCTCGGAAACGGAACTTGAGTCGATGGACGCTCGAATGTATAGAGACTGTTGATCCTGCCATCAGCCACCCCGTGCAGCGAACGCGATCCGCCGATCAGCAAGGAGACTGTATGTCCAACGTGACGCATTCCTCTTATTCACCGGCCACGGCCACAACCTCTGCCTCGACGGCCACGGGCATCGCCGGCCGCGTCGAGCGCGGATTCGAGGTCATCGTGTTCGCCAGCCGGTGGATCCAGGCGCCGCTTTATGCCGGCCTGATCGTGGCCGAGCTGCTGTACGCCTACAAGTTTCTCGTCGAGCTGTGGGAGATGATCCACAACGTCCGCGAGTTGACGGAGACGATTTTCATGCTCGGTGTCCTGTCCCTCGTCGATATCACGATGGTTGCCAACCTGCTCACCATGGTCGTGATCGGCGGCTACGCGACGTTCGTCAGCAAACTCGACCTGGAGGGGCACCGGGACCGACCGGATTGGCTCAGCCACGTGGACCCGGGCACGATCAAGGTCAAGCTCGCAGCCTCCCTGATCGGCATCTCCAGCATTCATCTCCTGAAGGCCTTCGTGAACGTGAGCAACGTGTCGCCCGAGCACATCAAGTGGCAGATCTTCATCCACATGACATTCCTGGGCTCTGCCATCTTGTTAGCTTGGACCGACAAACTGATGCTGAAGGATCGTAAACACTGAACCCTTATATCGGCGTATCGGACTGATCCTTCTGTCCGTTTCGCCCCCCCGGCCTGGGGGAAGTGTCAGAACCGATACCAAAGCTGTATCGCTTTCGATAAGCGCACTGAACCGCACAACGGCTCATCAGGCTGAACGGTGAACGCGTTACGGCTTCCAGCCGTGGTTTTTGAGCTCCGCGCCACCGCTCTCGTTCCGGTACAACGGTTGCTTTCCTTGCGATCGGCAACCTGTGTAGACAATAGGCGCGAGGCTAGAGGCCAGAGTGACACCCGGCACCTTTCCCCCCCGTCCCGAGCCCCTCGCCTCTCGCCCAGCCGCGATTTTCATGATGCATGGGTGAGCGATCGCTCATAGAGACAGTTCTTTATGACGCGTGTGCGGGTTAAACATGGATCGCCACAGGGAGATGGTTCATGACCCGTCCGCAAGCGCAGCATTGGATGGCGATCTTCTCGCTGGTCCTGTTGTCCGGATGCGCGCCATCCGCGGTGCCTCTGCGCGAGCCGTCCGCGTTGGTTGACAAGATCCGGGCGCGGAAGGACCTCGCCCAACACTTTTTGCGCTGTACCGCACAGGCCTATCGCGAACAGCCGGCCGTCATGTCCGCCGGGGCCGGCCCGCCTCCGGCCGCCGCCGCATCCGGAGTGGTTGCCGCACTTACGGCTACGGTGGACGCCAGTCCGACCCTGAAGGGCGATGAGGACATCGGGAACGTCCTCGCCCTGGTCCAGGAGATGGCCGATTCTGCCGAGCGCAAAATCGACTTGCGCCGGCTGGCCCGCCTGGCCGACTTGGCAAAGCGCCTGCACGCCCGGCTGCGGATCGACGAGGACCGGCTGGCCGAGGACAAGTCCCTCTTTGCCCGCCTGCTGCTGGCTTACAACAAGGCCTACTTTGGAGATTTCAGCTTCAAGGCCGAACCAAGCCCGGTCGGCGACTCGATCCGGGGTGTGATCAAAGTGACGTCGTCCGGATTCGTGGATCGCAACGGCAATGTGTTCGTCTTTCCGGGGCTTTCATCCGAAGTGGAATTCTCACCGCAGAAAGACCGGCCGGTTTGGTTCCGCGCCGGCGATGTGGACTCACGTCGGATCGCCTCCGACCTCGTCCGCGTCTTCTTGGAAGCGCTCTTCGACGCCGCCTTCCGCGTCCCAGCCGAACAGAACGCCACCGCTGTCCGGGTGACGTGGGGCGATCCTCCGCGCGCCTATCCGAAGTTCGACGCGGATCATCCGCCTATCGCTCTGGACCAGTTCGCGCGGGTGTCGCGCGACGCCCTGCGTGCCGAGGCCGCAGTCATGTCGGCCGTCGGCAAGGCCGTCCGCGGCGCAGGCGTGTTCGGCACGAACAACGAGACCTTGGCGGCAACACTGGAAACCGCCGCCGGAGTCGTCGCCAAGAAACTCGCCGAGCATGAACTGTTTTGCTATTTCCTCGTAACAGGCGCATCGGGGCAGCCCTAGCGCGCATTATTCATGAACGCTTCCGCTGCAATTGTGGATTCGCTGCTCCGACTAGCCTCCGGCGGGCGTGCTCGCCGCTCAGTCCCTCAACGTACTGTTTCAAGTACGCCTCGGGACTTCGCGGCTGTGCTTGCCCGTCTCGCGACGCGACTCCCGGGGACCCGTTGCTCTTTCATCGCAACGGGTGGAACGCGACGAACCGTCATCAATAATGCGCGCTAGAGATCGAAAACGCCCTCTCCCCGTCATCTCTCTCCCTACAAAGGGGGAGCAGGCTGGGGGGTGAGGGGGCCATGGAGGACCGAATGAACGTGCCGACGCTGTTGGGTCTCGGACTCGCCTTGTTGACGACCGGTTGCTTTGCGCAGATCGAGACGCTCCCGCCGTCCGGCGGCCCCCCCTTCGCCGCGCCTCCGGATCAGGACCGGCTGGTCGGCATCGCCGTGTCTGGCGGCGGCAGCCGCGCGGCAGTCTTCGCCGCCGCCGCGCTGGAAGCGCTCGCGGAGATCCCCGTTCAAGACCGGTCCGGACCCCAAAGCGTATTGGAGACGGTCGGCTACATCTCCAGCGTCTCCGGCGGCAGCTTGGCGACCGCTTATTATGTCGTGAAAAAGCCGCCGAAATCCGAAGCGGTCCTCGGGGAGCGGGGTCTTTCGCCGGCCTACCGGCGGTTCTTCGACTCTTTCAAGCGTGACATGCAGACGAACTTCCAATTGAGAGCCGCCATCCGCCAGGTGCTCCAGTTTCGGGCGTTCAACCCGACAAAATTCGCCTACTCGCTCGCGGACGTGTGGGATAGCAACTTTCTCGACGGCATCACGTTCTCGCAACTCTACGAGCGTGAAGTGCGCGGCGACAGCCCGCGCGTGATCTTCAACGGCACCTCCTATAATTCCGGTCGGCGCTTCGTCCTCACGACGTTGCCGGCATCCGAATTCGATTACGATTTTGTCGGCCGGTTGATCGCGGACCTGAAAGGCCGGCCTGGACGCGTGACGGAAGAAGGGCTCGCCATCATCGCCAGGAGCCTCGAAAGAGCGAAGGAACAATTCCTGCCTTCCACCTTCCAGGAGATCGGAGGCGATCCTCGCAGCCTCCGGCTCTCGCTCGCCGTCGCGACCTCCGCTTCCTTCCCGCCCGTCGTCGGCCCGGTCACCTATCACGTGGCCGGAGCCGACACCTATCATCACATCGGCGACGGCGGCTTGTTCGACAACCTCGGCACCGAATCGTTGATCACGGTGTTCCTCAAGAAAATCTCTCCCGACCCGGGCGAGACGCGCAAGAGTCTGATCATCGTGATCGACGCCTCGTTTCCCTTCGACGCGGGACGCTACAAGTTGGACGGGAGCACCAAAGGCTTCGAGGTGTTCAAGGACGATCCGTCCCGGATCGTCGGCATCATGGAGGAGCGGGCCAACAGCTACCAGGCGATGCTCTGGCACAGCCTCCGCGTGCGGGGCGGCGTGCTGCCCGAGTTCGGCAACCTGCGGTTCGTGGTGCTGAAACACACCGACGCCGACTGGCAGGGATATGAGGATCTGCCGGACGCCTGCAGAAGCGAATTTCCTCGCGCCGTCACGCCGGAGCAGATCAAGCAGGCGGTGAGCCTGATTCCCACGTTGTTCAAGATCAAGCACGACTGTCACGCCGCCTTGCTGATCAAGGCGGCCCACAAGGTCGTCCAGAAGTACCGCCACCGGATCGTGAACTTCATCGAGGCGGCACAGAGGCCTGAGCCGTTCCCAAGCCCAAGGGGAACGTCGTGAGCGCGTCCGCTGGCAAGCAAGGCCCCTTCCGGTTGAGCCAGGTCCTCGCGGAAGAATACGAGCGTCTCCACGGCTTGTGCGTGGACTTTCCGCCGGAGATGGGCGAACCCGAACGGCTGAAGGACATCTACCGACGCATCCATGCCCTTCCGCGCAGGCGAGCAGCCCTCTGTTTGTCCGGCGGCGGCATCCGTAGCGCGACGTTCGGTCTCGGCGTCATCCAAGGACTGGCGCGCGTACATCTGCTCGACAAGTTCGACTACCTCTCGACGGTCTCCGGCGGCGGGTACATTGGAAGCTGGCTCACCGCCTGGATCAAGCGCCATCCCGAGGGCCTTGCCGGCGTGACGCGGGAACTCAGCGTGCAGGCCCGCGCCCCGCTCGAACCGGAACCCGACCCGGTGAACTGGATCCGACGGTACAGCAACTACCTGAGCCCGCGGCTGGGGCTGCTCTCGGCGGATTCCTGGACGGTGATCGGCATCTACCTCCGCAATCTCCTGCTGAACTGGCTGGTCCTGTTGCCCCTTACGCTCGCCAGCCTGGCGATTCCCAGGCTGTATCTCGCGCTGGCGCGGTTGGCGATCCCTGATTGGATGCCCGAGTGGGCGCTGCTCACGGTGGTCGCGGTCGGAGGTCTGCTCATCGCCCTCTCGCTGACGTACATCCACCTCTATAGACCCAGCCTGGCCTATCTCCGCACCCACGAACGATGGAAGACCTTCGAGGGACAGCCGTGGTTCCTTCTTTGCTCGTGGCTTCCACTGCTGATCGCGTCTTTGCTGCTTATGCTCGTCTGGGCCTGGTTCCATAACACCGGGAAGGACCTCGGCACCGTCTCGTGGAACGGCTGGGCGATCCGGCGGACCCTGATCCTCTTCACCGTCGCCACGTCGGCCATCAACGTCGCCGCCTGGGTGATCGCCGGCCTCTGCCTGGATCGCTTCCGAAAGGGCAAAGAACCCCTGCTGGCTGAATTGGCCGTCGTCGTGATGAGCGGAGCCCTCGGGGGCTTGTTGGCCTGGGCCGGGCTGGAGGGCGCGACCCACGAGCAGCGAGTCGGGGACTATGCGGCCTGGTATGCGACGTTCGCCGCGCCAGGATTCCTCGGCGCCTTTCTCCTGGCGGCCACGTTCTTCATCGGCGTCGCCAGCCTGTACACGCGAGACGAAGATCGGGAATGGTGGGGACGAGCCGGCGCGTGGGTGCTGATCGGCGGCGTTGCATGGATGGCGGCAAGCGGTATTGCGATCTTCGGGCCGATCGGCCTCGCCGAGTTTCCCACGTTGCTGACCTTGCTGGGAGGCCTCTCTGGCCTCATCAGTGTCGTGCTGGGATTCAGCCGGAAGACCGCCGCGCTGAACTCGCAGAAGTCCACGACCGGGACAGGCGCCGGTTTGGTGGACCCAGCGCTCGCGGTGGCGGCGCCGGTGGCGGTGGTGTTCGTCCTGGCGTTGCTGGCGGCGGCCACGAGCCAGCTTTTCGCGCTCACGCCGGGCCTCATATTGACCGGACCGGCGCAAGAGGGAGGGTGGACGCATCAGCAGATTCTGGAACGGACCCGGTGGGACAGACTGGTTGCGTTTATCGTCACGCTGGCGCTCACCAGCGTTTTTTTGTCACGCTACGTGAATATCAATAAGTTCTCGCTCCACTCGATGTATCGCAACCGGCTGATCCGCGCCTATCTGGGCGCCTCGCGGCTCGCAGCATACGGGCAGCCGCGTAACCCCAACCGTTTCACCGGCTTTGACCCACAGGACAACTTCGAGATGAAGGACCTGGCCCCCGACGGGACGCCGGCGCAGAAGCCGTTCCACGTGGTGAACATCGCGTTGAACCTGGTGCGGGGAACCAACCTCGCCTGGCAACAGCGGAAGGCGGTTTCGTTCACCGTATCTCCGCTGCACTGCGGCAGCTTCCTGCACAAGGATCTCGGGTACCGCCGTTCAGCGGAATACGGCAAGAATCACGCTTACAACACCGCCATCACACTGGGAACCGCCATGGCCATCTCAGGCGCGGCGGTCAGCCCCAACATGGGCTATCACTCGTCGCCCGCCGTCGCGTTTCTATTGACCCTGTTCAACGTCAGGCTCGGGTGGTGGCTGGGCAATCCCGGAACAGCGGGCGACAAGACCTTCGACCGTTCCTGCCCGGACTTGTCGATCCGTCCGCTCCTGACGGAAGCGCTGGGTCTCACCGACGAATGCAACCCGTACGTCTATCTTTCCGACGGCGGGCACTTCGAGAACCTGGGCCTCTATGAGATGGTCCTTCGACGGTGCCACCTGATCCTTGTGAGCGACGCAGGGTGCGATCCCCGTTTCGGGTTCCAAGACCTGGGCAATGCCATCCGCAAGATCCGCGTGGACCTCGGCATCGACATCGACATCAACCTGGACATGCTCCGCCGACAGGACCGGAACGGGCACAGCCGCTGGCACCATGCGATCGGCACGATTCGGTATACGAACGTGGACGCTGGGGGGCAGGACGGCGTGCTCGTGTACCTCAAACCGTCCCTCACCGGCAACGAGCCGGCCGACGTCCTGGAGTACGCCACGCAGCACAAGGCATTCCCGCACGAGACGACGGCCGACCAGTTCTTCGACGAGTCACAATTCGAGTCCTACCGGCGCCTGGGCCAACACGTTGTCGAAGAGGTCTTCGGCCAGGCAGCCGCCCCACCAGCCGAAGAGCTCGGTCCGGTCTTTGCCCGCCTCCGTTCCGACTGGAATGCCTGAACCGCTTGTGTTCTGCAGATCAGGTCGGATTCCGCGCGATTACCGCCAGGCGGGTGTCCAGCATCCATCCTGATCGGCCCAGTACGGCGTCCAGGCGATGGCAACCAGGCGGACGGCGATGTTGGTCTTGGAGGGCCGGAGCGCAATGGTCTCAAGCGGCTCGGTCAGCGGATCGATCTTGGACAGCAAGGTGTCCGTTTCCACTTGAAACTGCGTCTCCAAATCGGCGAGTTGTTTGCGGATCGCCTCGATGTTCTCCTCCGCGCGGGCGACGTCTTTAGCTTCCTTGATTGACCGGCCGACGCCCCGTGCCGCGGTCGCGGCCCTCCCCAGGGTGGTCGCGCTGATCGTCTTTCTGCCGAGAAACGCGCCCAGCAACGTGGAGCCGAACAAGATCGCCGTCTGCAGGTGTTGCGCCTTGGCCTGCTCGGCTTCCCGTTCCTTGACCTGCTCGGCGCGACGCAGACGTTCCTGCAACGCGGCCATCTTCGGTCCATATTTGCGTCGGAGTTGCTCCGTCACCTGATCCCGCCGTTCGCGCGCGAGTTGGTGCAGCCGGATGCGAAAATCTCGCTCCGACTCGCCGGGCTTGGACACCTCTTTCAACAATGGGCTCCTGAACAACTCGACCTTCTGCGTGCGGTAGAGCCAATTAGCGAAATCCTTGCTCCACAGGTCGAAGCTCTTCCTGTTAACGACCGGAGAAGGAAGCGGTTCATACCGCGCCGGGTCCTGCGGAGTTCGCTCGAGCTCAGTCACTGTTACCTCGGCCTCGACCGCATCATCCCAGTCAACTGCCACGGGCGCGTCGGTCACCGGAGCCAGGAATACGCAATCCTGGGTAACATCCACGCCCGCCTTCGCATCGGCCACCCGGATCTGCGCTGCCCCCAACAATTTCGGTCGGTAGACCAGATCAGCACCTGTCGGACGAGCGCCGCGGACAGGGAGGAAATATTGTGGAATGTTGGGCGCAAGAATAGGACGAGCGGCAAGGAGCGAGAAACTCGAGGCTCCCGATGGGAGATCAGCTTCTGTCCGGCGACCGCTCGCCTCTTGTCCCGTGCCTCGCGCCGTCGACCGTTTATAAGGGTCCATCAATTTCTTGATTTGATCGCGGGTGAGCGGGCCGCGCAGGTAGGAGAGTGTCCAGCGTGTTTCGAACACGACCGGCGCGTCCTCATGGACGTTGTGCATCAGGAAGATCCGGCTGCCCAGCCCGGCCAACAGTTGCTCCACCTGCTGCCGATCGAAACGCTGGCCGCCACCGGCCGCCGCGCCTTCGAGCCCTTCCAACACGCGCGCCTTGTCCCGCTCGGTCTGTAAGCGACCGATGAACCAGGTGCCGGTATTCGCCAGCCCCTTGTAATCGAGATCGACCGGGTTTTGGGTGGCAAGCACGACCCCGAGGCCGAACGCGCGAGCCTGCTTGAGCAGGGTGAGCAGCGGTTGCTTGGAAGGCGGGTTGGCGACGGGTGGGAAGTAACCGAAGATCTCATCCATGTACAGGAGAGCGCGGAGGCTCGCCGTGCCCGGCTGGGAGCGGACCCATCCCAACGTCTGGCTCAGCAGCAGCGTCACGAAAAACATGCGCTCGGCATCGCTCAGGTGAGCGATCGAGAAGATCGCAATCCGCGGCTTGCCTTCCGATGTGTAAAGCATCCGTCCAATGTCCAACGCGTCGCCTTCCAGCCACACCGAAAAGCCCGGCGCAGCCAGCAGATTGTTGAGTTGCATGGCGAGTGCGAACCGGTCCTTCGCAGGATAGAACGATTCCAGATCGAGCACGCCCACGTGAGAGACCGGCGGAACTTGAATCTGTCGGATCAGCGTCGCGAGGTCGAGGTCCTTCCCTTGCTTCCACGCCGTCTCGAGGATGGTCGAGATGAGGATGTGCTCACGGCTCCTGATCGGATCGGTCTCGATGCCCAGAAGGCTTAGCAAACCGGTTGTGGTGGTGCCGATCCGCTCGCGCAGCGCTTCGACGTCGTCGAGCACCGCACGCGACGGCGCGGCGAAGGAGTGCACGATCGAGACCGGCAGGCCTGCGGTGCTCCCTGGTGTGTAAATGACGAACTCGGCGGCATCGCGCAAACGCTGGATGCGGGTGCCGTCCTGCCCCCACTCGGCCAGGCCCTTCTTCCACCACTCCGCTTGTTGCTGTGCGTACTCCGGTAGCGACAGTCCTTTCTTCCGCACCTCGCCTTCGTTGACCCATGGCTCGAAGTCTTCCCCGCGGAGTTGCGGGAACGTCAGTAGCAAATTCCCCAAATCCCCTTTGGGATCGATCACGAGGGCTGGGATGCCGTCGATTGCCGCTTCTTCAAGTAAGGCGAGACAGAGACCAGTCTTGCCGCTCCCGGTCATGCCCACGCAGACCGCATGGGTGACCAGATCTTTCGAGTCGTAGAGCAGCCAGCCCGGTTTGGGCTTGTTCTTTCTCAGGTCGTAGGGGCGTCCAAGATAGAAAACGCCGAGCTGTTCGAAATCCTGCATTGCGCTGGTAGAAAAAATAGGCTGGAGGCTGGACCGTGGAATCACACCCCGGCATCCCCCGGCTCACCTCTCTATGACTCCATGGACTCCAATGCGGCATGGATGCACCGAAGTCCCAGGCATCTCCGCCGCGAGTATCGAGACAGCCAGTTCACAGCCTACCGTGAACGACCTGCGATCGGAGGATTCTCCTAGCGTACCCCTAGGCAACAGGCAAAATCAGCGTCAGTGGAGCACAACGCCAGACCCTGTTCGATAGCCAAAGCGGCCAGATGGGCGTCAGGAACCAGATTCAGGCGCCCCCGATATGCGCGAGAAGTGGCCCCAGAACCACCTGACGCTGCTCCGTGGGCATAGGCACCAGGATGGGAAACACTCCAGCTATTCGATCACTTGCCGTCAGGCATCCTGGATCGATTCGGGTCGTTCAAACACCCGGGGGTTGGAAACCAGCCGAAGAAAACTCAAGAGACTCGGCCAGGGCAACCCGACCGGAGCAGCCCCATTGAGTCGCGCATCCAGCCAGGCTCGTGCGGCCTCGTGTTGCGGCAACGACGACACGTGGGCGTACACCAGGAGATTGGCATCGATCAAAATCACCGACAGGCGTCGTCCTCCGCAACGGCAAGCACTTCTGCAACATCGTCGATACCGCCGATCAAACAGCGTCCGAGCGAGACGGCTGCCATGTGATAAGGCTTTCGCGGCCCTGCCGGCGCCGTCAGATGCTGCACCCCTGCCTTAGGGCCTCACTGATCAGCTCCTTCAGCTTCGCCTCCTTACGAATCCTCCGCAACCGGCGAAGCTGAGCTGCCACATCGTCATCCAGCGCCAGCGTCCTCCTCATGCATCACATGCATAAATGTCGTGATGTCGAGATGTCAAGCTCGTGCTCACCTTCCAATCCCCGCTTCTCGGAGCGCCTGCCCCGTGTACGATCGCTTCGACCGGGCCACTTCCCACGGCGCTCCTTCGGCCACGATCTCGCCGCCGCGGTCGCCGCCTTCGGGACCTAGGTCGATGATCCAGTCGGCATTCTTGATCACGTCCAGATTGTGTTCGATAACCACGACCGTGTTGCCGGCTTCGACCAGCCGGTTGAGCACGTCGAGCAGGCGCTGGATGTCGGCGAAATGCAGGCCGGTGGTCGGCTCATCCAGGATGTACAGGGTGCGGCCGGTGGCGCGTTTGGACAATTCGCGCGAGAGCTTCACCCGCTGCGCCTCGCCGCCGGAGAGGGTGGTCGCGGATTGGCCGAGCTTAATGTAGTGCAGCCCCACGTCGTGCAGCGTCTGCAATTTCGCCTTGATCAGCGGGATATGTTCAAAAAATTCCAGCGCCTCCTCCACCGTCATGTTCAGGATGTCTGCGATGTTGCGGCCTTTGTAGCGGATGTCCAGCGTCTCCCGATTGTACCGCTGGCCCTTGCAGACCTCACAAGTCACATAGATGTCGGGCAGGAAGTGCATCTCGATCTTGATGAGGCCATCCCCCTGGCAGGCTTCGCAGCGGCCGCCCTTCACGTTGAAGCTGTAGCGGCCGGGCTTGTACCCGCGGACGCGCGACTCCGGAAGGTTCGAGAACACATCGCGGATGAACGAGAACAGGCCCGTGTAGGTGGCCGGGTTCGAGCGCGGCGTCCGGCCAATCGGGGACTGGTCGATGTCGATTACTTTGTCGAGCGCCTCGACGCCAACCAGTTCCTTGCAGCCGTCGATCTTCGGCTTTCCCTGACCATTCCCTTTCTGGGATGTCCATGGGGCTTTGTGAGGCAATGGGCGTGGGGGAGCAGATTGCGGAGAGGGATGCTGCCTGAGCAGGTTGGAGAGCGAATGAAATAGCACCTCCAGCACCAACGTGCTTTTCCCCGAGCCGGAGACGCCGGTGACGCAGGTAAACAGGCCGAGCGGGAAACGGGCCGTGATGCCCTTGAGGTTGTGCTTCCGCGCCCCCACCACCGTGAGAAAGCCCTTAGGTTTGCGCTCCCGATGCGGAAGCGTCACCGAGAGGTCGCCGCGGAGATAGCGGCCGGTGAGGGACTCCGGATTCGCCATGACCTCGGCGGGCGCCCCTTGGGCGATGATCCGGCCGCCATGCGCGCCGGCGCCTGGTCCCAGGTCCAGGATGTAATCCGCCGCTCGCATGGTTTCCGCATCATGTTCGACGACGATGACCGTGTTGCCCAGGTCGCGCAGGCGCAGGAGCGCCTCCAGCAGCCGCCGGTTGTCCCGCTGGTGCAGCCCGATGGAGGGCTCGTCGAGAATGTAGAGGACACCGACCAATCCGGAGCCGATCTGGGTCGCCAGCCGAATCCGCTGCCCTTCGCCACCAGACAACGTCGCTGCCGGCCGGTCCAGCGTCAGATAATCAAGCCCGACATTCACCAGGAATCCCAGCCGTTCCCGGATCTCTTTCAGAATGCGGTGAGCGATCAGTGTCTCCCGCTCCGTCAACGCGAGCGACTGAAAGAAGTCCGCCGCCGCGCGGATGGAGAGCTGAGTCACGTCCGCAATGGATCGGCGGGCGATCTTGACGGACAGGCTTTCCGGTTTCAGTCGCGCGCCCTTGCAGACAGAGCACAGGTCGAGCAGAGTGAAATCCTCGTCCTCGGGACAGCCCGGCATCATCGCGTAGCCGATCCCGTCGCAGGCCGGACAGGCCCCATGCGGACTGTTGAACGAAAAGATGCGGGGCGTGATCTCCGGATAGCTAACGCCGCAGCGGATGCAGGCAAGTTTTTCACTATACAGGAATGTCTTGCCATCTTCGGTCAGCACTCCCACTAGGCCCCCAGCCAGCTTGAGCGAGGTCTCGACCGAATCGGCCAACCGTCGCGCCAGCGTCTCGCTGGATTTTATGACCAGCCGATCGACGACGATCTCGATCGTGTGCTTTTTCTGCTTGTCAAGTGGGATGTCCTCACCGAGTTCGACCATGCGGCCATCCACGCGCGCGCGCACATAGCCGGCCCGCTGCATCTCCAGCAATTCCTTGCGGTATTCGCCCTTGCGGCCCCGCACGATCGGGGCGAGGATGTAACACCTCGTGCCGTCGGGCAGCGTGCGGATCGCATCCACCATCTGCTGGACCGTCTGGGCCGAGATCTCTTCCCCGCACTGGTAACAGAACGGCCGCCCGATCCGCGCGAAGAGCAAGCGCAGATAGTCGTAGATTTCCGTCACAGTCCCGACGGTGGAACGGGGGTTGTGGCTCGTGCTCTTCTGCTCGATAGCGATGGCCGGCGACAGCCCTTCGATGGAATCCACGTCGGGCTTGCCCATCTGTTCCAGGAACTGTCGGGCATAGGCCGAGAGCGACTCGACGTAGCGGCGTTGCCCCTCCGCATAGATCGTGTCGAATGCGAGCGAGGATTTTCCGGACCCACTCAAGCCCGTGATCACGACGAGCTTGTCCCGAGGAATCTCCACGTCGAGATTCTTGAGATTGTGCTCCCGCGCACCTTTGATGACGATCGAGCCGGCCATGCCACACTCCGAAGGTGGCCGGATTATACCAGGGCCGGGAAGCGCCGAGGGAAGCGCGATCCCGGGGCTTACCACCGCCGGCGATCGCCGGGCGAACGGCATCGCCCCGACGGAAAAGACGCCTCGTCACAGAAGAGGGCTCCGCGATCCGCGCAGGCTCAGCACTTCTCAGGCACAAGGACGTCACTCCGACGATGCTCGCCCCACCTGCCCTGCCTTGCGGCGGACCGAGAGTTCGCGGGCCTGCCGACCGGCTGGCAGGCTCCGCTGCGTCTGTCAGGTAAAGTAGGGTATCTCGGTCTCGCGTATGACGTGCAACATGCCTATTCAACGGGAGCGCAAGGAGAAAAAGTTGCAGACCGAGTCCAGATTGGGAGTCCTGCCCTTGTACGACACATATCTGGAGGATGTTTGTCCTTCTGAGGTGATTGACCAGGTCGAAGCAACGAAGGGCATTGCGCGTAAAGCGCAGCTTGAGCGTCGAAATAACCTTCGGGCACAATGTGAAACTGGCGGAGGGTGGGCCGTTCAGCCCTCGGCTCGAATGGCTAGGGGGCTTTGGAATTGGATATATTTCGGATTCCTGCCGAATCGACATCTTGCTTTTGAGTACCAGGACAACAGCATTTCCACCCCATCAGCGCATGGGAGGTAAGCGGGCTTTAGCTGCGCTGCAGGAATGGGACGCGCGCAAACGTCAGCTTTGGAGTCAGTACAGCGTGCATCTCCTCGCCGTCGATGACACAGAACCATTGACTGAAGAGTACATAGCTGAGCGCGCAGAAGTCCCCTATTCATGAAGGGGGGAGTGCCCCTAATAGAAGGGGTCAGGTCCTGCACTCACACATCGAGGTCTGTTCCGGTGATGGGACATAACTCATCCACGCCGCCTCGAATTCCCCGGCGCGGTCAAATCACGTCATTACTCGGGGCGAGGCACAGCAGGCCATGCGAAGCAGCGGCATGTGTGATCACAAGGCTGATCCCCATTCTCATTCTGTTCCTTCTGGCGTTGGAACCTTTGTCCCTGATAAAAGGGATGCGGGTCCCATTGCGTCGCATGCTGACAACTTATCGAGACAATCTCCGCAATCGAACGTCGGCTGATAGCTCGCGCGTCGTTCTCTGTCCCTGATCACCCCTTGAAACTGCTCTTCCTAAAGAGCCCATCGCGGGCACGCGCCGGGAGCGAAGTGCAGGCGGCTTGACACCGCCGTCAATCGGGTGTTACCAGGGTTCACGATGCTGAAAACCCAGGCCCCTCCCACCGCACGCGAGGCTGGCGTTGCACCCACGGCCATCTCGACTTGGTCAGGGCAGGCTCGCGAGCAAGCCGTGCAGCGGATGTTCACGGCCATTGCCCGGTGGTACGACCTCAACAACACGCTCTTGAGCTTTGGGCTGCATCACCGGTGGAAGCGGATCGCCGCCTCGCGCATTCCACTAGGCGCAAACGGCCGGGTGCTGGACTTGGGAGCGGGCACGGCCGACCTGGCCTTGCTTGTCGAGGCGCGTCTTGGCCCATCCGGCCGCGTCGCCGCCGTGGACTTGAACAAGGCCATGCTGCGGGAGGGTCAACGCAAGATCCTCCGGTGTGGCGCATCAAATCGGATCACCTGCTTCCAGGCCAACGCGCAGCGGCTGGGGTTTCGGGACGGCAGCTTCGACGCCGTGACCGCCGGCTTCTGCATCCGCAACGTGGGCAATCTCATGAACGCCTTCGCGGAAATCCTGCGGGTGCTCAAGCCGGACGGCCAGTTCGTGTGTTTGGAGTTTTCTCAGCCGGTGCGGCCGTGGCTGCTGCGGCTTTATGATTGGTACTCGTTCCGGCTCCTGCCGTTCATCGGGACGCTGGTCGCGCACGACAAGACCGGGGTGTATCACTATTTGCCGGCGTCGATCCGGACCTTTCCAAACCAGGAACAGCTCAGCGCGCTGCTGCGGGAAGCCGGATTCCGGCAGGTGGAGTACCGCAACCTCAGCGGCGGCATCGTCGCGATTCACATCGCGACGAAATGAGGAATGCGGATGATGAATGAGGAATTATTTGTGGCCCGCCTGCAAATTCCACATTCCTCCTTCCACATTCCGCATTATTAAAATTCAATTCTATGAACTCCATCCTCTACGTCTTCCTCCCCTGCAAGAAGGTCTACCCCATCGGGGTGACTTACCTGGCGGATTTTATCCATCGGCGCAAGCCGGAGGTGCGGCAGCACATCCTGGACCTGTCGTTATATCCGGAGCGAGCGCGCGCGTGTGTGTTGCGCGACGCGGCCTCTGCCTTTCGACCGGACCTCGTCTGCTTTTCCTGGCGCGACATTCAGATCTTTTCCCCACACGAGGGCGACGCTTCGCTGGAGCACGCTTTCAATTTTTATTTCGCCAGCAATCCGCTCAAGCGGATCGCGGCTTCCGTCGAGGGCTTGAAGCAGCTTTACCGGTATTACCGCCACATCCACGCGAACCTGTCCTACCCCTGGCTGATCCGGAGGGAATTTCCGAAGGCGCAGATCATGATCGGCGGCGGTGCCTTCACCGCCTTCGCCGACCAGCTCATCGAGAAGCTGCCCGAAGGGACCATCGGCATCCTTGGCGAAGGCGAGGACGCTCTTCTCAAGGTGGTCGAGGGGCACCCGCTCGACGGCGAGCGTTATATCATTCGTGACGGCAAGAAAGTCCTCAAGGGCGAACAGCGCGCCCCGGTTCTGCTGGATGCCCTGACGGTCGATCTCCCCTATTTGACCTCGATCTTCCCCCAATATACCAACTACATCGGCGAGGCGATCGGCGTGCAGACCAAGCGGGGCTGCCCCTATGATTGCGCCTTTTGCCTCTATCCGTATATCGAGGGCAAGCGGGTCCGCTATCGACCGCCGGAGATGGTCGTGCGGGACATCTCGCAACATTACCATCAATGGGGCGCACGCCGGTTCTGGTTTACAGATGCCCAATTCATCACGGGCAAGGAAGCCTACCCACACTGCACGGAGATCCTGGAGCGGATCATCAAGGAGCAATTGGAGATCGAATGGTCTGGCTACATCCGCACCTCGCTGATCACTCCGGACCTCGCCAAGCTCATGGTCCGTTCGGGAGTCGGGGACCTGGAAGTCGCCATCACCTCCGGCTCCCAAGAGATCCTCAACAACCTGCACATGGGCTTCAAGTTGGAACGCCTCTATGACGGCTGCCGGTACCTGGCCGAAGCGGGATTCAGGGGCAAGGTCATCCTGAATTACTCGCTGAATTCTCCCAAGGAAACCGAGGAAACTCTGCTGCAGAGCGTTGAGTCATACAAGGTGGTGGCCTCGATCCTGGGAGAAGACCGGGTCTTCCCGCTGATGTTCTTCCTGGGCATTCAACCGAACACCGATCTGGAGCACCGGCTCTTGGAAGAGGGCTATTTGTCCGCCGGGTACAATCCCCTCACGCTCACCCCGACTAGCATCCGGAAGCTCCTGTATAACCCCGCGCCGCTCAACAAGCTGATCGCCAAGGCTTGCCTGGCCGCGTGGGAAAGAAAACATGGGAGTCGCGACCCCCGAGCCTGGACTGGCTCCCTCTCTCAGGCTCAGTCCCCAGCCAAGTACGCGGATAGCAATCTCATCCGCGGCACCGAAGGCAACTCCGGCCGCGATGCGCTCCTGATCCTCGAAGACATCCTCCGCTCCCGCAAATCGCCCCAGTCCACAACGCCTTCAGAGAAGAAACCTGCTATGACCTCGGCTGGCTAGCTCTTTCCGTTTAACGGAACGGAGTGGGTGGCACCACCCTGGGAGCCCCGAGCAACGGGTACCTCGTCGGGGGGTCCCCGGGTACCCGCCTGGCGGGTGTGGGCGAGGAACGAGGACGGATGGGCTGGGTAACGCCAGGACCCGTTCCTTCTCTCTTTCTCTCTTTTCTCCACTGCTTCTCTCTCTACACTGCGGTCCCTTGCAATCCCCGCAATTCCGGTGCTATCATGGCTGCTCATTTCGGCTCAGGACCATTTTTGTCTGGATTTTCTTGGGATTAGAGTCTTCGCCGATGGGTTCCTGAAGGAGGCGCCTCGATGTACAAGACGATCTATATCCCGGTCGACAATTCGGACCATTCCAATATGGCTGTTGACCTCGGGATTCAGCTCGCCAAAACCTTTGGCTCCAAGATCGTGGGCAGCCACGTCTATGCGGCCAAGATGCACGATAAGCGGTTCAAGCAGATGGAGGCTGGCCTTCCCGAGGAATATCACGACGAAAAAGAGCTGGATCGGCAGCGGCAGATCCACGACTCCTTGATCACCCGCGGATTGCAGATCATCACTGACTCCTACCTGGATTACGTTGAAAAGAAATGCTCCGAAGCCAACTTGCCTCTGGAGCGGCGCTCCCTGGAGGGCCGAAACTGGAAGGTCCTGGCGGAAGACATCAATACCAACGGCTATGACCTGGTCATTATGGGAGCGCTGGGGGTTGGGGCCGTTAAGGAAAGCGTCATCGGCAGCAACACCGAACGGCTTGCCCGCCGCATCCGTAATTCCGACATGCTCATTGTCAAGCAGACGCAGCCCATGACGGGCGGGAAAATCGTTGTGGCGGTGGACGGCAGCCCTTACTCTTTCGGCGGGCTCATGACCGGCATCACGTTGGGCAAGGCGCTGAACAAACCGGTCGAGGCCATCTCGGCCTTCGATCCTTACTTCCACTACGCCGCCTTTCACAGCATCGCCGGGGTGCTGAACGAAGAAGCCGGCAAGGTGTTTCGCTTCAAGGAGCAGGAAAAGCTCCACGAGGAAATCATTGACAGCGGCCTGGCCAAGATTTACCAGTCTCATTTGGATATCTCGCGGGAGCTAGCACAGGCTGAGCAGACCGACCTCAAGACCACCTTGCTAGACGGCAAGGCCTTCGAAAAGATCATCCAGTACGTCCGGAAGGACATTCCGTGGCTCCTGATTGTCGGCCGGATCGGCGTCCATAGCGATGACGACATGGACATCGGGAGCAACACCGAGAACCTCCTGCGCAGCGCCCCCTGCAACATCTTGATCTCCAACCGCAAGCATGTGCCGCCGATCGACACCCAGGCCGAGTACACCATCGCTTGGACCGAAGAAGCTCTGCGCCGGATGGAGAAGATCCCCATCTTCGCCCGCGGAGTGGCCAAGACCGCCATCCACCGCTATGCGATCGAAAAGGGCCACACCATCATCAGCAACTCAGTGGTGGACGCCGCCGTTGGCCACATCCTGCCCAAGGGCGCCATGGAAGCGATGAAGGCGCTCGGGGCCGGTCTCGAAGCCGCCGGCATCGACCGAAACAAGATGCAGGCGGACGACGAAGTGGCAAAGGATCTCATGGGTTCCACCCTGAGCGGCATGATGACCGAAATCGTGCAGGAGAAGCCGAAAGTCAGCGCCGGCACGCAGGCCTACCTGGACCGGATGAGCCAGAACTATTTCGTCTGTGACGGCTGCGGCTACATCGGCAAGGGAGACACGCCGGTGAAGTGTCCGGTCTGTGGCGCAACCGGCGATCGCTTCAAGCAGGTGGACAAGAGCATTTTCGAGGCCGCGGCCAAGGTCGAAGGCGGGTTGGAAACCGATGTGGCATACGACGACGTGCCGATGCAATGGACCAAGGACGCCAAGGAAGCCATCCGGGCGGTACCGGCCGGGTTCCAGCGTCGCCGCGCGAAGGCGAAGATCGAGAAGAGCGCCCGTAAGCTCGGCATGACGACGATCACGTTGGAGTTCGCCGCCCCGATGATCAAGGAAGCCGCGGCGGAGGACTATACGCCTATCTTCGCCAACAAAGGTGCCGGCACGGCGCCGTCCGCGGAAGCCAAGCTCGCAGGGGTCTCCGAAACCCGGGAATCCGGCCCGGCCAAGAGCGACCACAGCAATGGAAACAACTGTACAGAGCCGGCCTCACCATACACGTGGACGCCCGAGGCCCAGGCCAGGCTGGAACGGGCGCCCGAAGGCTTCATGCGCGAGTGCACTCGCGCGCTGATCCAAAAGCACGCTGATAAGATCGGCACGACCGTGATCACGCTCGAAGTCGCCAACGAGGGAATCGAACAGGCCAAGGGCTTTATGCAAGAGGCGATGAAGACCGGCAACCTGAAGGACATCATCGCCAACCTCACGGGCAAAACCACTTCAAGCTGAAATGAATGTAGCTTATGGGTAAGTCGCTGCCGATCATCAATAATGGCCCGCAACACCTGGCGGGGAGGTGTGGATCGCTCGGAGAGCAGATCACGAGGTTCGTGCCGGGTCCTGGCGTCGCGGAGGGGCCGCGCGACGGCCGGACCGTGGACGACTTCAAGCCCTACCTCGTCGCGCTCAATCTCACCAAACGCTGCAACCTCAAGTGCGCGCACTGCTATCTCGACGCCACCACCAAAGCCGGCGGCAGCGCCGATGAACTGACCACCGAAGAGTGTTTCCGGCTCATCGACCAGATCGCCGAGGTCAACAACGGCTGCCTGCTGGTGATCACGGGTGGGGAGCCGCTGACCCGTCCCGACATTCTGGACATTGCCCGGCACGCCGTGAAACTCGGCTTCATGGTCGTTTTCGGCACCAACGGCATGCTGATCAACGACCGGGTGGCGAAAGAGCTGGTGGAGATCGGTGTGATGGGCGTCGGGATCAGCATCGATTCGCTCGATCCCGAAAAGCACGACCGGTTCCGGGGTCTGCCCGGCGCGTGGAAAGGCGCGATGGCGGGGATCGAAGCCTGCAAGCGGAACGGGCTTCAATTTCAAATCCATTTCAGCGCCCAGCCCATGAACTACAAAGAGTTGCCGGACGTCGTCGAGTGGGCCCACGCTCTCGGCGCCAAGGTATTGAACGTCTTCTTCATGGTGTGCACCGGTCGCGGTGAAGAATTGACGGACATCACCCCGGCCCAATACGAGGAAGTGCTGGGCTACCTGGTCGAATGCCAAGACAAGTACAAGGACATGCTGGTACGGGCCCGCTGCGCCCCCCACTTCAAGCGGCTGGCCTATGAAAAAGATCCCCACTCCCCCATCACCAAGGCAACCGGCTACATGGGCGGCGGATGTCTGGCCGGTACCAACTACGCCCGCGTGACCCCGAGCGGCGAGCTCACGCCCTGTCCGTACATGCCGCTCTCGGCCGGCAATGTCCGCGAGAAGAGCTTTGCCGAACTGTGGGAGCAATCGGACATCTTCCACTCGTTCCGCTATCCCCACCTCAAAGGGAAATGCGGCGAGTGCGAATACAGCGAGATCTGCGGCGGCTGCCGCGCGCGGCCCTACGTGGACCACGGCGACTGGCTCGATGAAGATCAGTGGTGCCTCTACACCCCGAAGGGAGGCGAGAAGGTGCGCGTCGCTTTCAACACGCCGGAAGCGGCGGCAGTTCAGTGGGACGAAGCGGCGCAGACCAGGCTCAACCGCATTCCCTACTTCCTGCGCGCCATGGTCAAAAAGGGTGTCGAACGCCATGCCTGGGAACAAGGCATCCCGGTCGTCACCGTCGAGCTGATGGAGGAGCTGCGGAAAAAACGATTCGGGAACGACGCGCCGGTCTTCAAAATCTAAATGGACGCACTCCAAAGTCTCCTCACCGACATCAATCAGCTCATCCCTATCATCAACCATTGGTTTCACCTTCTGTCCGCCGTCATCTGGATCGGCGGGCTCGCCTTTCTCGTCATGGCCGTGACGCCGGGCCTCAAGAAGACGGTCCCCAAGGCATACATCAAACCCATCACTGACGCGTTCTACAAGCAGTACAAGAAGGTCGCAGGCACGTTGTTGGTTGTCCTGCTGTTCACCGGCGGCATCAATCTGCACTACGTCAATCAGTTGCTGTTGTCGCAGACGGGCGAAGCCGTCAATCACCATGCAAAGTATTTGACGGTGTTCTTCATCAAGCTCTTTCTCGTTCTCTGTCTCCTGACCCTCTTCCTCTACACCGTCATCTTCTCCAACCCAGGCGCCGAAGCCGAGGAAGAAGACAAGGAAGAGGGCTATGAAGCGATCCCCTACCAACGAGCGGCCCTCTGGATCGGCTTCTTCATCATCCTCTGCGCCGCCGCCATGAAGCACCTGCACCAGTAGCAGGGCGGGCATAAGGCCTCTATCCACACTGTATCTATCTGTATCTATCTAGATAACCTCGGTTATTGAATTCGATACGGTCCATTGGTTCATCAGGTCTGATCACTCACCGCGCTGTCCCGCTCGACCGAGTCCATCCTTTTGCAAAATCAACGCGTTCTTACCCGACGGCAAAATATCAGATTTTTGCTCACGCGATGGCACGGCGGTTGCTTGACCGAAGGCGTGTCGTTCAGCAAGTGGGCGGGAGCTGACGGCTATCCACTACTCGTTAGTTGTTGCCAGCTTCTCAAACCGGGAGGGACGCCACCATGGACATCGCGTGGGGAATCACAATGGCAGGGTTCGCGCGGTTTGGGATGCTGGCGGTCTGGATCGCCGTGGAGACGATGGAGGATGAGACCGCTGAGACTGCTTCGATGCAGAGCCCACAGGCTCCAGCAGGCGTCGCCGAGCGGCCGGCCGAATTGAAGAAAGCGGTGTAACGTAGAGTTCCTCAGGCGGGGCACGGAACTGGCCGATTGCTCGTCGGTTGCAGGCAGACAGCCGCAAGCCCAAGGAAAGGCAAAATCTCTGGAACTGTGCCCATCCAGAGTGACACGGCCGCCTCAACGCTCACGCCATCGGGCCGCGACCCTCCCGTCACGAGGGCCGCGGCTCACTCTCTTCTCTATTATAGAGAAGCCGATAGCTGGTGGCCGAAAGGCGCTTCACACGCAGGGCCAACGCACGAACCGTCTCCACGAGCCAACAGAGGTTCGCCAGCAGGACCGATTAGAATCCGAGAATTCTCCGCGGATGGGAGGCCACCCGAGCCGCCAAGGGATGCCCATTTCGTAGCCACAGCCAGCCCTGCGGATCCTTCGAAATCGACAGCCGGTCGACCGAAAAGAAGGTGGCCTCCGGTAGGGCCGTCAGCAACCCGCTGCTCGGCTCAGCAGGCAGCGAGGCCGTGTCAGACCGAGCGGTGCATCCAGACGTGAAACCGACGATCAACAAAACAGGCAAGGACAAAGGGTTACCCCACTGATCCGCCTGAAAATTGGTGCTGGTCTCCTATCAGTCCAACTGCCGGGAGACGAAAAAGTGAGCCGCGTAAGTAAGCGGAGCGGGCGGTAAAACATGCGCCGGCAGAAGGAGCCAGGGGCGAAGCCAGGAGGGCTGGAGAGGGGAGAGGGCAAGGAGAGGGGGAAAACGGTGGGAAGAGCTGACGCCGACGACAATGGGCCGGTCTAGTCCGTTCCCATCAAGCTAACTGAGAAGGCCAAGAGGGAGATTCTCAAGGCACTGAACGCAGACCCCCTCCCTCCTCCCGACGTCATTCACCTGCTGTTGACCGGAAAACCGGAGAGCCAACGGAAGACGGGCGCAACTAATGCTTGAGTGGCGGCTTTTGTTGTGCCGACTCCCTCTCGGATCAGATCCTTGAGGTTGGGCTTCGTGGGATTCATAGGCTCTATTCGATGGCACCGCAGCCAGCGAGCGGTTTTCTCGAAAAGACGGAAGGGGAAAAGCAAGGAACCAAGCGACCAGCTATGCGCTCCCAGCCAAGGAATTTGAGACCCGGTTTGGCTCTGGGCTGCTTCATGCGACGTGGCGTCGCTTGAGTCTGGCAAGAGAGTGCGAGATGGCAATGCCGGGCACCTTTTGGTGCACGCTACCGGTTAAGGCGGTGCATCCGCCAATAGGTTATGGAAACTCCGATCACGGCAACGACGACAACGATGAAGAGGTTCCATTCACTGTCGCGCCAAAGAGGTACGATCAACCCCACGAGGCTTGTCCAGTTACCCATGGACTCACCACGGTCAGCAACACGACACCTTGAGCGAGATCGGACAGAAACTTGGCGGTGCTCTCGCGTTGCCGACGATTCATGCGCGCAGTCGCCGTCACAATCGCACAGCTTGATGGAGAGACGCGAAAAGCGACCCGGTTTATCCGCTACTGGCTATTCGCTATGAGCTCTGAGCTTTCTCTTCTTCCGCCCCCGGGTACCCGTTGGGGGACCCATTGCTCTTCAGATGCAATGGAGCAAAGCAAGGGGTGATGGAGAGGGAAGGGTGAGGGGGAAGTATTTCCCTCCGCTCGAAGCGCGGAGCTGCCCAACAAGAAAATGAGATGGTACGCCGCCTAGGAGACACGAACGATGAGGGAAAACCTGAAAGCAGAGCGGCGCGGGCAGTGCAAGGAAGCTTGATCGAGCAAATTAGCTGCGCAGTATGCCACCCTCGTAGAACGAAGGTAAGGAGCTGATTCTGTAAGTGAATGCCGCCCCCCTAAAGCGGTGTTGTCCAAAATCTCATAGAGGCCTAGCTGAGAGGCACCGGCAACAAACAAAAAGGACAGACAGAATGAGCGCGTCATTTAGGAAGATTCCGCTTTTTGTCCTCCTAAGCACGTTCTTAACCTTAACCTTCGGCTGCGCCGTTAGCCTGCCTCAGCGCCAGAGGCCGCAGTCCCTTCTGCCCCGTCTCCCGCATGCCGGACGCGCAGAGCACCCCTTCTTGCTCCTCCGTGCCCTGCCGCACCGCCAGGTCGATCGCCTTCAGGAACAGATAGACGACCCTCCGGGCGCTCAGATCCCGGCGCTGCCAGGCCTCGAAGGCCGCCTGCACGTGGCGACTGACCTCGCTCACGCCGGTCCGCGCGAGCACCCGGCTGCCGACCGTTTCCAGGAACAGGGCCTCGACATCGGCTTGCGAGCGCCCCCGCACCCCTACCCGGGTCGCCACGCGTTCCAGCGTCTTCGAGCGCGTGCCCACCGCCTGCGCCCCGCGGGCGGGAAACGGCTCCGCGGTCCCGCGCACCGGCGGCACCGCCAGCGCCAGCGCCCCCAGCGGAAGCTGGAGGCCGTTCGGCTCATAGCCATCCCGCCCACCGCGCCGCCGCTGGGTCCCCCGCCGATCGTGGGCGCGGCCCAACCACGCGGTCCCTTCCTGCTCAACGGCCACCTGCAACACGCATCGAACCCCCACGCGGATAAGATAAATTGGTCCAGCGGATGCTCCACGCTCTCGTGGCCTTGGGCCATCAGGGTCGTCAGCGCTTGCTTCACTCGCTCGCTCAGTGGTCCTCTCTGGCGCATGGCGTAACTCCTCCGTTCAGCTTGGAGCCTCGGCCCCGGGTTGATGGAAGCCGGAGGACTCTTACGCCATTTTTGTTTCGACTCCACTCACTCTTACAGGAAGTATAGGCCATCACCAGCAGGCTTCTTGATTCTGAATAGCTCGAGAAACCTTTTGTATTCGTCAGTCTATGGAGCTCACAGTGCACGAGTCTTTACAGGCGGTTTTTGGTTCCAGGTTGTTGCACAGTGTTCGTTTACGTGTCTCACAATAGGAGAGACCTCATGAGAGGCGCAGAAACGCTTTCCCAACTTCTGCGACGCGATCCGACCTTGCGATTCCGGTATGACTCTGGATTAGACGTCATTCGTTATTTGCGGGGCAACCTGGGTCAAGTAAGGGACGGGGACTTAACGGCTTTGCCGTCCACAATCTTGACGTTTTTGAAAGTGCACGGCGATCTGTTTGGAGACATCGATGTTAATCACCTGAAGGTTTTAGCACAAAATGTAGACCTGCGAGGCGGCAGACACCTCATTTTAGAGCAATATCACAACTCCTACCGCGTGCTCGGCGGCACTGTGCGATTCCATATTTCGAAGGACGGGATCCTCGACACAATCAGCAATCACCTCTTTCCTGATCTGGCCAATGTCCCGCCCGAGCCACGTGTGAGCGTTGAAGAAGCAGTGGAAGTTGCCAAGACGCGCATTAAACTCCAGGATCTTCCAAAGCAACAAGCTGAATTGCTTGTCTATCGTCACAAGGGAAAGGCGCATCTGGTTTGGGAGCTTACCTTGGGTAGAAAAACCGGAACGCCGGGCCCCTTACCGCAATGGATCGCTTATGTGGATGCTAAGACGGGAGAGGTGCTGGTCTACTACGACAATGTCCCATCAGGGGCGCCGGCAAACGGAATGGGAAGAGGGTACTATTCCGGAGATGGGGGACTTAACACCTGGCTGGATGACACCAGAACACCACCTACGTATCAGCTTCGCGATACGACCCGCGCAACACAGTCCCCGCGTGGTCCTGAAGTTATTACTAACGACGACGCTGGAGCTAAGCCTTCGGAAGATCAAGACAACAATTGGAATGATCAGACCACATCACCGCGCGACGCAAACCAAGGCCCTGAAGTTGATGCCCATCGGTACGCAGCAGATGTTTGGCATTACTTCCAACTCCACCACGGTCGTAATAGCTGGGATGACAATGGGGGTAACTTCGAGACAGTGCTCCATTACAACACCGTCAAGTTCGGAGAATTTTTTGGCAACATTCAGGCGAGCGGGTCTAGCTATGGTGTGGCGAAGATCGGACTCAGCGACGGAGATAAAGGACGCACCGATGGAGTTCAGCCGTCCTTTGATTATTGCTCCTGCAAGGATTGGGTCGCTCACGAGTTTAGCCACGCGTATGAAGCAGCAACATCGAACCTGAAGGGAAGCGGTGAAAGCGGCGCGTTGAAGGAGGCGATCTGTGACATTTTCGCTGCCTTCATCACCGGGGACTGGCTCGTGTTTAAAGACTGTTGGTTGCGAGCCTCCGCTCCGGCTGCCCGCAACATGATGGATCCAACCAACGGAGGCAATTGGGACAATTCCAGTGAAGCGAGAGCCCAGGCGAGCTACTCAGACGGCCATTCTCCCAGCCATTACTCCCAACGATATCGCGGCACCTGGGACAATGGCGGAGTTCACGCTAACGCCGGAATCATTAATCATCTTTTCTACTTACTCACAAACGGTGGGACGCATCGCATCAGCAACATCGCAGTGACCGGTATCGGCCAGACAGCGGCCGAACAGATGCTCTATCACTGTATGGCAAAAATCTGGGATGGTGGGGCAAAGAATGATGCGACATTTCTTGATTTCAGACAAGCAATGCTAGACGCGTGCCTTGATCTGTTCCCCTGTGACCTCTTCATGCTATCTCAAGTCAAGAACGCTTTCAACGCGGTCGGCATTGGACCGGACATCTACATGCGGGACAATCTTGCGGACACGGGAGTAGAAACATATGCGGGGCCTTATCTGTGGGTGAGCCCGGACATCATAAATCGACAGGCTCGCTCAACAAATCCCAATCTGGACTTCGCGAATCTTAACAATGAGACCCTCTCGGAAAATGTCGCCTCTGGTCAGGATAATTTTGTTTATGTGCGGCTCCAAAACCGAGGGGCAGATCCCGACGATACGACGATCAATGTCTACTTTTCTCCCGCCACAACATTCGGCACGCCGGCCTCGTGGACTCATATCGGCACCCTCTTCGAGACCGGAATAGCCCCGGGTTCTCTCCGAATCGCCGGTCCGTTGATCTTTCCTGAGGCTTTGATCCCTGGACCAGGTCACTACTGCTTGATTGCCGTTGTCACGAGCGCGCTCGATCCTGCTCCGGACCACACGTGCATCGCTTCCATCTCCGATTATCTGAATTTCGTCCGTAACTCGAACAACGTCGCCTACCGCAACCTAGAGGTCGTGGACCTATCATCCGGATCCGGTGGCGCCATTAACCTCGAAGTACGGACGATGCCGCAGACGCGCGAACCGTTCGATTTGCAAATCGACGCCGCTCGTTTTGTCCCCGGCGCACAGCTTCGGATCTATGGCCCCCCGCAGATACTGGATGGAACGATCGCCCGCGGGTTGAAGTTGGTCAAGCGTACTTGCGAGGCGAATATCTATGAACTGCTGAGCGAAGTTGAATTGGCCAGGCATCATGAGTTCACGGGGTATCATGCGTCGGAGGATCGAGCCCCGCACGGTTTCGAGCGTGTCGTTGTCGAGCAGGAGTTCCGGTTAAGACTCGAATATGTGCTTCCCGAGAGTAATCACTTGGCAAGATTACGTCGGTCAGAGGACGATGCTGAATATATGCTCAGCGTTAAGCAGTTGTGGCACGGAGAAGCCGTTGGAGCTTTTACGGGGAAGTTCCGTGTACCGTCACATCTGTAGAGCCCGGGTTCTTCTATTGAGTGGGCAGCTCACGTGGCCAACCAAGGGAGGGAATTATGAACGCACGTATTGTGGTTCTGGGGCTTCTCATGGTGAGTGCAGCGGCGATTGCTCCACCATCAGGATATGCCGATCATATTTACGCCTCCGTCGATGGGGTAAACGTTGGGCCGGATAATCACGATGTATGTAGCCTCGGAGGAGATCCGTATCTGCTTTTGGCTGCAGACTGTAATGGAGGCGCCAACACATATGGACGTCTGGTGATTTCGGGAGCCGGCGCCGGTAACCCGGCACGGATCGTGGTTAAGTCTGATGGAATTCAGGACAATTTGACGCTGACCGGTGCGACGATTAGGACGAACGTTGCCGCGGGTTCAACGCTCACGGACGGCCCTTTCTCATTTTGGACTGTTCCGCTGGCGCAGTTACCCAATACATCGACGTATGGCGGAGATATCGGTTATCAGCTCGACGTGGTGGGAAGTTTCTTCCGACCGGGCAGCAGACCGCTGAACGATCGGATCTGGGTCGACACCTATCTGCAGCATCCCGTACCGGGCTCATGGAGCCCGGCCATGAATCATTATGACAAGACGATGACCTCCACCAGTTGCCCACAGAACAACGTCCCCTGTAATTTCTCCAATGCTCCCAGTACTCCATACAATGTCAGTCCCGGGTTCGACGACTCCCGAGGGGCGAAGACGACCCTATTAATCACTATTAGGAGCGGCGATACACTGACAATTCCGACTGATGGCCTCGTCGTCAAAAGCACCGCCCCCGGTGGACAGCCTGGCGGAAACAGTGTAACGATCGGCTGTCCGAGCGGGCCGTTCAGTTCGACTTGCTGGACGGCCAAGGCGCTGGGTTGTTACGCCTGTGCCGCCCAGCAAACCGCAACGAAGGAACAGCAAGTCAAGTTGTTTGCGTCCTCCAATTGGGAGAATTTGTCACAAGATCTGGCCCGTGGCGGCGGTGAACATCTGGCTTCTCTGGCCTCACTTCTCAGGGTGCCGGTGGAACACCAGACTGAATTTTTCAGTATCGCTCAGGATCGTTATCAAACTTTGGCGGCACATCGGAGAGCCGCTCCTGAGGTGATGGTGGACGAATTACAAAAGGCAATGACTGGGCATCCGACTTTCGCCAAGGTCATTTTGAAACCTGCTGACTGAGTGGGCTGCGTGTATCGGACCGGATACAACGATGTATCCGATCCGATACCTTTTTTAGATGTATTCGTTCGGGTCAGGATTGCGGATTCTTTAAAGCCGAAAGTTTTCCATTAGCATCACTGACTTTCGCGTAAGCCGTCCGCCTTCCGAGGAGCGAACTGATGAGGCACAGGAGTTGATGGTGAAAGCAAGAGACCGGCCTGTGGATCTTGTGAAAACTGGCCAACGAGGATTGGTCATGAGCAGAAGAGCCAAGATCCGCTTGAGTCTACCTGCCCGCCTTACGGGTGGTCTGTTCACGTCACTGCTGTTCCTCGTTTGTGCTTACACGGAGATGACTCGGGCGCAAGCGCCACCACCTCCGATTACCTCTTCTGGGCTCAACACCCAGGTCAGTGCACCGATCCCTATCAACGGGAGGACCCAGTACGACATTTCTGGAGGAACCAGGGCCGGAACGAACCTGTTTCATAGCTTTGGTCAATTTAATGTACCGACGAACAACATTGCCAACTTTCTAAACGATACCCCCAATCTCGCAACGTCGAATATTCTTGGTCGTGTCACAGGTCCGAATCCATCGAGTATCTTTGGAACCATTAAAACAACTGATTTCGGCAACGCGAACCTCTTCCTGATGAATCCCGCCGGGATCATCTTCGGTCCCAACGCCAGTTTGAACGTCGGCGGGTCCGCGACCTTCACCACGGCGAACTATTTGCGGCTGGCAGAAGCCGGCGGAACGAATGGGGGAATATTTCACGCCAACCCTAATCTGACAAGCGTATTGACTACCGCCCCGGTAACAGCCTTTGGATTCCTGAGCTCAAATCCGGCAACCATTTCCGTGCAGGGCAGCAATCTCTCCGTACCAACCGGCCAATCTCTTTCGCTCGTGGGCGGGAACCAGGGGTTCACGTATACCGATCCAGATAGTGGCAATTCAGTCTCTGTGCTGAATAGCTTCACCGTAGCCGGGGCTCGACTCTCGGCGCCAAACGGTCAGATTCAACTGGCCAGCGTGGCATCGCCCGGTGAATTTCTGGTCCCAAGTCTGCAGCCGGCGCCGAACATTAACAGCGCATCGTTCTCTTCGTTTGGGAGCGTCAACTTAGCCCTGGGCTCGACGATCGACATCAGCGGGACCGAGACGGTGTCCATTCGCGGCGGGCAGTTTGTCCTCTCGCTAAACGACACCGTGCTGAACACCTCGGCGAGCGCGTCCGCACCACATACCATCTTGTTGAGCGCTGGCAGCTCGATCATCACGTCCAACAGCACACCTGAAGCTGGCTCAGATATACAAATCGCAGCAGCGAACATTCAGATGGATGGAGCCGCTGTCACCAGCCAGACGATAGGGAGCGGGCCGGGCGGCAACATTTCAGTCACCGGGCAGAACATCAACCTCGCCAACGGCGCGCAGATCGTCAGTAGCACGACGGGCGCCGGTGATGGCGGGAACATCAGCATTTCCGCGACGGAAGCGGTCTCTCTCTCGGGTTTTGACACAACTGAAACCCTGCCCGGTCTAAGCACGGGATATGTCTTTAGCCCGGATACAGGCCTTCCTTTGGTCACGAGCGGAGTCTTCACGACTACTTCAGCCATGGGGAATTGCCCAGGATGCTCAAAGGGGGGGGCGATTCAGATCACCGCCTCAACGATCACGCTCGATAACGCCGGTGCGGTTGCGACGATCACTTCCGGGGATGGACAAGGAGGCGACATCACCCTCAATGGGGGCGTTCTGAATCTGACCGGCGCGGCTCAACTCTGGAGTTCGGCCGGACAAGACCCTGTGACGTTTGAGTCCCGAGGCAGCGGCAACGGCGGCGATATCAAAGTGACGGCAGCAAATTCCGTCCTTGTCTCCGGAGGCAACCCTGACCTATTTGCGAATAGTATCATCAACAGCACGGCGCTCAACACCGGTCACGGCGGGAACATTTTCATCACTGCTCCCAATGTCTCACTGCAAGGTGGTGCAACCGTTCTTAGCAGTGCGTTTGGTTCTGGAACTGGAGGAGACATTGCGATCTCCGCCTCGAATCAGCTTTCCGTATTGGGGCTGGATGAAATCGTTGGAATCCCCAGCAATATCTCCAGCCTAGCAGGATCGAGCGGGAACGGCGGAGCGATCACGGTCGACGCCGGATCCGTAGCCCTGGCCAGCTCAGGAAGTATTCACACTGAGTCGTTTGACGTGGGAAATGCAGGCGATGTGACCCTGCAAGTTCAGGGGAACCTGAGCATCACCGATCTCGGGGTCATCGATTCAGCAGCACACAGCAGCTCGTCGGGAAATATCACCGTCAGTGCAGACACGGTCACTGTCGCTGGACATGTTGGCGGCCCCTTACTGGGACAAGGACCTTTCCAAGCTAGTCAGATTGTAAATGCAGGAGGAAGCGCAACGGGAGACATTGACATCAATGCTCGGCAAATTCTCCTGACAGACGGGGCCAGAATCAGAATCAACAGCGACGCAGGATTCGGAGCGCCTGGTACCATTAGGATCGCGGCCACCGAATCGGTCACAGTCTCCGATGGGGCAAAGGTTCTTCGGATGGATACCAGTTCAGCCTCTTCCGGTGGTGGCCTGATCGACATTACAGCCCCAGCCATCACGCTGGACCAGGGTATTCTTCAAACGCTGACCGTCGGCCGAACGGACGCCGCGCCTATCAACCTCCAAGCCGACAACCTGACGCTGTCGGGGGGCTTCATCGACAGCAGCACGAGATCTGGCAGTGGCGCACGCGGCGGCGACGTCACGATTGCCGTGACGGACCTGTTCGTGGCTACAGGGCAATTTACAGGCAGCGGCACTGATTCCCCACGTCCGGCAGGCATCAGCACCTTCACGGGGTCGCTGGGCGGTAACGCCGGCAGCATCTCCATTTCGGCTGGGACTGTAGAAGTGTCCGCCGGAGCAAGGATCAACAGCAGTAGTGATAGCCCCGGCGGTGGCGGTGCAATAACCATCACAGCAGGAAACTTCATTTCTCTTCAAGGCCCGGGGACTGGTTTACTCAGTGAAGCTAATAAAGCCGGACCAGGAGGAAGCATCATACTGCAGGCTCCTCACGTCCAGATCACCGATAACGCGGTGGTCTCTGCCAGCAGTACCGGGTCCGGCTCGGCGGGCAGCGTGACCATCGAAGGTCCGGCAAGCCCGGCGCAGTCGATCCGCATCGACGGCCCCGGCAGCGGTGTCTTTACGACCGCGGAGGGGTCCGGCACGGGCGGGAATATCACGATGACCGCGAGCCAGTCCGTTACGCTGACTCACGGAGCGAGTGCCGCAGCGAGCAGCACCGGGCCGGCGAATGCCGGGAACATCGCCATCGATGCGGGGAATTCGTTCTTCATGCAGGACAGCTCAATCACGACCAGCGCCACGCAGGCCAGCGGCGGGGATATCTCGGTGCGGGCGACTTCGATCTTCCGCATGATCAACAGTCAGATGACGGCCTCGGTCCAGCAGGGTTCGAGCACGTTCGGCGGCAACATCACCATCGATCCGGCGTTCGTCATCCTCCAAAATCAGAGCCAGATCCTCGCCACCGCTGTGGAGGGTACCGGCGGGAATATCCTGATTGTGACTCCGGTGTTCCTCGCAGACCAGACGAGCGTGGTGGACGCCTCCTCCCAGTTCGGCCGGAGCGGGACGGTGACGATCCAGTCGCCGACCTCGCAGTTGGCTGGGACGTTGGCGACGCTCCCGCAGTCGGTGCGGCAAGCGGCGGCCCTCAACACGGTGCGCTGTGCGGCGCAGATGAGCGGCCAGGCGAGCAGCTTCGTGGTAGCGGAGCGGGACACACTGCCGGCGGAGCCGGGCTGGTGGATGATGAGTGCGCTCGCGACGGCGAGCGCAGGCGCGGGGGAGCGCGGTCTGTCTGGTCTCTCTGCTCCAGGTCGACCAGGAACTCCCTCGCACCCGACAGACCCAATAGACCAAACAGACCCAACTCCCATTCTCTCATTGCGGCAGATGACGCCGGCTGGGTTCTTGACGCAGGCGTTTGCGGTCGAAGGGACAGCAAGCTGTGGATCATGACCAGTCGTATGGGGAAGAGAGGATACGGATCAGGAAGCGGGGTGGAGTGAGGGGAATTGTCGGGTTTCTTATGGTGGCTACTCTAACAGCCTCGCCGGTCCTTGCGCAGGTGCTGCCGCCGATCTTTGACCCGACGGGCCGGTCCGGCGAGCCGCCCGCGCCCTTGAAAAAAGAATTCAAGCCGCCGACCCCGCCGCCCAAGCCCGCCTTGCCGCCCGTGCCGGTTCCGCCGGAGGGCGGCATCGAAAAGCAGTTGCCCAAGATCCGTGTCTTCGTCCATGACATCCATGTCGTCGGCAGCACGGTATTCTCGGACGCCGAGATCGATGACGTCGTCGCCCCGTTCCGAGGCCGGATGCTCACGACGGAAGATCTGGAGCGTCTGCGCCTCGCGCTGACCTTGATGTACGTCAACAAGGGCTACATCACCTCAGGCGCGATCATTCCGGATCAGGATGTGTCGTTCGGCGTGATCACCTACCAGATCATCGAAGGGAAATTGACGCGCATCGACGTGGAAGGGAACGAGTGGTTCCGGACGTCGTATCTCCGCGATCGGGTCGCGCGCGGCGTGACGACGCCGGTGACCCTAGCGCCGCTCCAGGAGCGCTTGCAACTGCTCCAGCAGGACCCGCGCATCCAGCGCATCAACGCCGAGCTGCGGCCCGGCGACCAACGCGGCGAGAGCGTGTTGAATCTGCGGGTGACGGAAGCGAGTCCCTTCAAGGCCTGGCTGGAGTTCAACAACTTTCAGACGCCGGTGGTGGGTGCAGAACGCGGGCTCGGCACCGTGGCGCATCACAATCTGACCGGCAACGGCGATCCGTTCAGTTTCACGTACGGCCGGTCGCGCGGGGTCGATCCGATCATCGACACGTTCTATACCTTGCCGCTGAATCGATATGACACGACGTTCACGGCCTCCTACCGGCGCAACGACTTCCTCGTCATCGAAGCGCCGTTCCGACCGTTGGATTTGCGGGTGCAGGCGGAGATCATCGGCTTCACCTTGCGGCATCCGGTAGTCCGGACGTTGTCCGACGAATTCGCCGTCGCGATCGTCGGCGAACGCCTATACAACAAGGTCACCTCGATCTTCGACGTGCCCGGCGTCGCCTCGCTCTTCATTCCCGGCTCGTCGCCGACCGGTGTCAACACCGTGAGCGCGTTGCGCTTCGTCCAAGAGTGGACGCACCGCACGACGAATTCCGTCTTTGCCGCGCGCTCGCGGTTTACGGTCGGCCTCGACGTGCTGGAAGCGACCATCAACCACGGCCCCCTGCCTGACAGCCAATATTTCGCCTGGCTCGGCCAGTTGCAGGGCGTGCGGCGCTTCGACGACTGGTGGGGCTTACAACTCCTCGGCCGGATGGACCTCCAAGTGGCGAACGATCGACTGTTCCCACTAGAGCAGGTGCCCGTAGGCGGACGGTTCAGCGTGCGGGGCTATCGCGAGAACACCCTCGTGCGCGACAACGCGTACCTGGCCTCGGTGGAAGCACGGTGGCCGTTGTGGCGTTCGGCGGCCGGCGAGGACCGTCTGCAGTTCGCACAGTTCATCGATCTAGGCCGCGCCTGGAACGCGAAGGGCAGGACGCCGGACCCCGAGACCCTGGCCAGCGTCGGGCTTGGAGTCCGGTGGATGATTCTGCCGCAGGACCGTGCGCGGTTCGAGGTCTATTGGGGTGTGCCCTTGAATCACGTGCAAACCCCGGGAGGCAATCTGCAGGACCACGGGATTCATCTGCAGTTCGTGGTGCAGGCGTTATGAAAACAACCGGCACGAGAGGCAATGGGTTTGGAGCTACATTCATGAAGCAGCGACACCCACGAGGCTTTCCATGGTTCGGCTCATGTTCGTCGCCCTTCTCCTTTTCATAACCGTCCCCCCCGTCGCCCCTCCGGCGTTCGCCGCGGGCTCTGAGTCCGCGGCGCCCGATGTCCTGATGCAGCAGGGGGGGCAGGCGTTTGCGCGCGGCGCATTCGACCAGGCGCTGGCGGCCTGGAAAGAAGCGGCCCGGCTCTACGAACGGGACGAACGCGTCAAGGAACACGGCCGGGCGTTGGTCCATATGGCGCAGGCCGAGCAGTCGCTCGGGCAACTCAGGCCGGCGCTCCAACACCTCGAGCTGGCGCTGAGCCTGGCCCAGCAGGCGGGCGATCCCGTCTGGATGGTGGTCGTGCTGGACAGCATGGGCAGAGCCTATTTCGCGAACCGGCAACCCGAGGCGGCCATGCATCACTTGACCCAGGCCCTGGAGATCGCGGGGCAGCAGGAAACTCGCGGTCTCACCGCTGCTGTTCTCAATGATCTGGGCATCCTTCGCTCCGCTTATCAGCAGTATGCCGACGCGTTGCAGGCCTTTACCGAAAGCGATCGGTTGGCTCAGGGCACCGATCAGCCGGCGCTGGCGATTCGGGCGCGGTTGAACGCGGCGCGCGCCGCGCTGCGCTTGAAACGCCACAAGGATGCGCGCCTGTGGCTGGACCAGGTGTACGATCAACTGAAGGACCTCTCGGCCTCGCACGACAAGGCAGCCGCGCTCATTACGCTCGGCTTGCTGTACCACGAACTGCGCAGTGCGCTCCCAGACCTCAGCGATCCGCTCCTCCTGCGGGCGGCGGCGGTGTTGCAGGACGCGGCCGGAGTGGCGGAACAGATCGGCGACCTCCGGACGCTGTCCTATGCGTGGGGCTACCTTGGTCATCTCTACGAGACGGAACATCGCTACGACGACGCGTTGACCTTGACGCGACAAGCGGTCTTCGCAGCCCAGTCGGTCGGCGCCCCGGAGTCTCTGTACCGCTGGCAATGGCAGACCGGCCGCCTGCTCGCGGCGCAGGGGCACCTCGACGAAGCCATCTCGGCCTATCGCAGCGCGACGGCCACCTTGCAACCGATCCGGCCCGAGGTGGCGGCCGCCTCGCAAGATGCCGGGTCGCCCGGTCAGGGCTCCGTCCGTTCACTCTTTTTCGAGTTCGCTGACCTGTTGTTGCAACGGGCTACGTTGACGGAGGAGGCTCCCGCGTCCCAGGGCTATCTCAAAGCCGCGCGAGACGCGATCGAGGCCTCCAAGGCCGCGGAGCTCCGCGATTATTTCCGCGATGAGTGCGTCGACGCATTGCAGGCGCACACGACCACGCTGGATGCCATTTCCACGACTACCGCGGTGCTGTACCCGATCATCTTTGCCGATCGGACCGAGCTGCTGGTGAGCCTGCCGACCGGGTTGAAGCGGGTGACCGTCCCAGTTCCTTCGACGACGCTGACACAGGAAGTCCGGACGTTCCGGCGCCTGTTGGAGAAACGGACAACGCGCGAGTACCTGCCCCACGCGCAGCAGATCTATGAATGGTTGCTCCGTCCGCTTGAAGTGGACTTGAAGGCCTTCGCCATCGACACGCTGGTGGTGGTGCCGGACGGTCCGCTCCGGACGATCCCCCTGGCCGCGCTGCATGACGGCACTGAGTTCGTGATCCAGCGTTACGCCATCGCCACCACACCGGGCCTCAATTTGACTGATCCGCGCCCCCTCAATCGCGAGCGGCTGAAGGTGCTGGCCGGCGGCCTCACCCAAGCGACGCAAGGCTTTCCGCCCCTACCGCACGTGTCCATTGAGCTGCAGACGATTCGCACGTTGTACGGCGGCGACCAACTGGTCAACCAGCAATTCCGCGTGGGCGGCCTGGAAAAGGAGTTGAAGGAGAAGCCGCTGTCTGTCCTGCACATCGCGTCGCACGGTCGATTTGAGAAAGACGTGGCGCACTCGTTCATCCTGACCTATGACGACAAGCTGACAATGGCCAAGCTGGACCAGTACGTGGGGCTCTTCCGGTTTCGGCAGGACCCGCTGGAGTTGCTGACGTTGAGCGCCTGCGAGACGGCAGCGGGCGACGATCGCGCCGCGTTAGGCCTGGCCGGTGTGGCAATCAAGGCCGGCGCGCGCAGCGCACTCGCCACGCTGTGGTCCATCAACGACGAGGCATCCTCCATGTTGGTAGCTGAGTTCTACCGGCAACTCCGCGATCCCTCGGCAACCAAAGCCGTGGCGCTCCGGCGCGCCCAACTGCAACTGCTGGGAGATCCCGTGTATCAACATCCGGCCTATTGGTCGCCATTTTTGCTACTGAACAACTGGCTGTAACGGGTTGAGCACCCCATAGCCCTGAGCGAGCGAACATGCTAGACTGTCGTCGTTCCCGCCTCATGATAAGGCCGGTTTTCGGAGGATCTATGCGTTTCCTCCTGCCCCTGGCGGCCGTCGCTCTCGCTTTCAGTGTTGGTGCTCCGCCGCCGGGGTTCGCCGCCGAGCCTTCACCGAAGCCCCCGATCGAGCAGGTGCAAAACCCTCCCACGTTCATCGAGCCCACCATGCCGGTGTACAAACCGCGCAAAGGTAGTGTGCTCCGCGGCCGGGTGGACGGGGGCTTCCGCGGTGGAGACAAAGGCGAGCCGGTCGTCAAGGTCCTCGCGCCAGCCGATCATATCGGGTTCACCATTCGCAAAGCGCCGGCCTTGTATTGGTACCTATCGCATGCGACGACGCACCCGATTGAGTTCACCCTGGTGGACAATCGTCACTACCAGCCGGATCTGCAGGTGTCGCTGACCCCCCCGCCCTGCCCCGGCATTCAGATGGTCGGGCTTGCCGAGTACAACAAGACGCTGGAAGAGGCGGTGCAATATTGGTGGCACATCGCCGTGATCGTCGACCCCGAATCCCGGTCGAAAGACATCCACTCGGCCGCCGCCATCGAACGCATTCCCTATCTGGACGCCCTTGTCGAGGGCAGGACCAGATGTAAAGATCCGCTGGACGTCTTCTGCCTGTACGTGGAGTCCGGCCTCTGGTACGACGCCATCCAGGTGATCTCCGACTTGATCACCGCACATCCGAAGGACCGCGTCCTGCGCCTGATGCGCGCGTCCCTGCTGGAGCAGGTCGGGCTGAACGACGTCGCTGAATATGATCGGATGCAGAACGGTGCGCCGTGTCCGGCGCGCAAGGCCGAGGCGGCCACGGCAACCGTGTCCACGCAACGGTGATGCGATGAACCCTCTGAGGCCGGCCATACGCTGGCTGGTGGTCTGCAGCCTAGGCTTCTCAGGCGCGGTGTTCAGCGTCGTCGCCTTCCCTGCGGCGAAATTCCAGTACGCCCGCGAAGCGGATCCGCCGACTGCATCCCACCCTCCGCTCTACAAACCCCGCGAGCGCGCCATGCCCCGCGCCCGCGTGTTCGGTCCCACCCGCGGCATCGACGCCGATGCGCCACAGGCGCTGGCTTTGGTTCCGGATCACATCGGTTTCACTGTTGCCGCGCAACCGACCCTTTACTGGTACTTGTCGAAGCCGACGTCGCTGCCCGTCACCTTTACTCTGATCGACACACGGGTCATCAAGCCCCTGTTCCACGTAACACTCGCACCTCCCCGGCACGCCGGGCTGCAGGTGATTCGGCTCAAGGAGTATGGCATCACGCTGGAAGAACATGTGCCCTATCGCTGGTTCGTGTCCCTGGTTTCTGATCCGAACTCGCCGGCGCGCGATATCATCACGGGCGGGGCAATCGAGCGAGTGGTGGAGAATGAAGCCGCCTGCAGGATGGCTGTCGCGGCCTCCCTGGAGGCAACCCGGTGTTACGCGGAGGAGGGATTGTGGTACGACCTGTTTGCCACGATTTCCGACCTCATCGCGGCGTCCCCGGATGATCGGTCCCTGCGCCGCATTCGCGCGGCATTTCTCCAGCAAGTCGGCTTGCCGGACGTCGCCGATTGGGACTTGCGCCAAAGTGGAAGTGAGTAAATTGCACGAGGGCTTTCCTTTTCTCCTCTTCAGCGCCGCTCTCCTGGTCAGCGCGCTCACGCCCGGTCAGCCCGGGTTCAGTGCCGCTCCTACGTCGGCCGAGTCGGTTGCCGCACAACTCCCCGAGCCGGCAGCTTCTGAACAGCCCTTGCCAGCGTACAAGCCCAGGAAAGAGCGCATTCCGCATGCGAGAATCGGCGGGTCAGCGCGCGGCAGCGAGCCCGGTGATCCGGCGTTGGTGGCATTGGCTCCCGACCATGTGGGCCTGACCCTGAAAAGCGATCCCTCGCTGTGTTGGTTCCTCTCGCAACCGACGACACAGCCACTGACCTTCACGATCCTAGATTCCCGAGGAATCAAGCCGATCCTCGAAACGGCGCAGGCCCCCTCCCGTCCGGGCCTGCAGTGCGTGCATCTCAAAGACGTTGGCATCACATTGAAGGAACGGGAGCAATACCGGTGGTTCATCACGCTGGTGCTCGATCCGGACAAACCCTCGCGCGATATCGTAAGCGGCGGCATGATCGAACGGATCCCGTTCAGCGAAGGATGCGCCTTGGGCCTGCCCTGTTCCTGGACCTGCGAGTTGGACGCGGTGTATCAGTACGCAGAAAACGGACTCTGGTACGACGCGATTGCCTGCCTGCATGAATTGATCACGGCCAATCCCGATGATCCCTTGCTGCAACGGGTGCTTGATCACCTGCTGAAGCAATCCGACATTCACCTGCCTCCTGTTCGTCGGGCCGAATAATCGCCGTATTTTCCATGTCCGTTATCGTTTTGGATACGCTCCCGCATCGCTTTTGATACACTACGCCAGCCGTCACCGGCCGGGCTGCCTTCGCCCGGCCTTGCTGCACCTTTCCATGCGGTTGAAAAACTAGGAAGTCCATGGTGGCGCTGGATGACGTGCTGTTCTGAGACGCATGGCATGTGTGTTGCTGCTTTCATGCTGTGAAAGCAGCGGGTAGTGAGTAGCTGGTAGCCGGTAGCCAACAGCTTCTGGAGCTATTCACTGACGGCTACTCGCTATCGGCTCTCGGAGGCTGTTTCTCAAGCCCTTCTCTGCGAGAGCGAGGAGAAAAAGGAGGTCATGCCATGGACTGGGAAATTGTCACCTGGGGATTGCTCATTGGGATGGCCGGCATGATCTGGCTGTTGATCCTGGCCACGTGGAGCGAAGAGCCTGCCCGCACCAGCGCGACTGAGGCCCATTCTCATTCTGAAGACTCCGGCGAGTCCGTTGCGCAAGAACCGAAGACCAGCCACCGATTGGTTGAGCGACGCTCCCACGCGGCCTGATCTTGGTCGTCATCACTCGCCGAATGCTTCGGTAGCGCCATGCAGCCTCTTGGCACCGACCAAGAGATGCCCGGCACCGGCCGGGTGAGAAGAGCCAAGCTGACCGTAAGGCCGGAGAAACGTCGACTGACGTTGAACCTGCCTGCCGACTTGCTGGAGCGGCTCCGCAACACGGTCTATTGGACGCCCGGCATGACAATGGCAAAATTGGTGACGGAAGCTATCAGCGATGCGTTGGACCGTCTGGAACGCCGCAACGGAGAGCCGTTCCCTCCGCGCATAGAAGAACTTAAACCTGGTCGCCCACGCAGATGGAAACCTGTATCTGAACCAATACGCCCCCGTATCCAGACAGATAACCCCGCTCTACGTCTGCAAACGTAGTCCACCCAAGCCTTCTCGGATCCTTTCCCCAAGTTCTTAATTTTTCTATCGTTCCCCCGCCACAGCCCCACTACGGTCGCCAGAACAATAAGCATGCATTTTGCGTTGAGTCACGACCGCCTGTGTTCTGTTCCACCAGGCTTACCATAGCTCCGGCGTCTTATCTGCATGCTTCCTCGCAGCAGAGAAGACCGAAATGGCTGACAAGGATTCCGCTCGCCCTCTCCCCGGTGGAAAGAAGGGAACGGGAGAGCCGAGGAGCCGTCTCGGTCTTCAACGCACTGAACGAAAAGCATCGGAAATATCCCTTGTGGGATGAGATCGGCAGCCGGGTGATGGGATGGATCACCTTGAAATTTTGAATGAGGGATGCGGAATTAGAAATGCCCTGAGGAACCTACACGACATTTTGGACGAGGATGTGGAGACGAGAAAAAACGTTGTTCAAGAGCTGAGCCGACGCCTCCAGTTTCTGGGCAACTCATTCGCTCCGGCACTTCGAGCTGGAGATTTTCCTGCGAAGATGTCCCGTGCCATGAGAGAGGCGCGCGAAACCCTTTACGGGTTACGGATCACCCACGAATCCCGCCTGGCGAATAGCCCGGAAGTCATCACGTTGCTTCCGGAGTGCCTGAAGTTTACGAATCTCCTCAGCAGTATCACGTTGTCGATCCGTCAAAACCTCCGGCCGAACAAGCGTGTTTCTTCTCCCGCTGCTGCGAATTCCTCATTCCACATTCTTCCTTCCACATCGGGATAGTGGAGGCAGCCATGACCATCGCAACGGCTGAACATTACATTCTCATTGTCGATGATGAAGAGGATATCATCTTGACACTGCGGGACCTGCTGGAGCACGACGGGTACCAGGTCGATTTCGCCGGCACCTGCGCCGAGGCCATCGCCCGCGCCGCCGAACGCCATTACAACGCGGTGTTGCTCGACCTAACCCTGCCCGACGGCGACGGGCTCACCGTGTTGAAGACGCTGCAGGAGCGCGACCCGACGCTGCCGGTCATCGTCCTGACCGCCGACGTCTCCACGGACCGGCGGATCGATTTGCGGACTCAAGGCGCCTTCGATTATCTGACCAAACCCTATAACCGCGACGATCTGCGCGCCACGCTGCGCAAGGCGGTCGGAGTCAAAGCCCTCGCCGTGAAAGCGGCTCAGGTGGAACACGCCCTGAGCGAGAGCCAGGAACGGTTTCGGGCGCTGGTCGAGTCGGCGACCGACGCCATTGTCGTTGCCGACCATAGCGGCCGCATCGTGTCCTGGAACCAGGCCGCGTCAGCACTGTTCGGGTACACCGAAGAGGAGGTGCTTGGAAGACCGTTGACCTTACTCATGCCGGCGCGCTACCACGCAGCGCATCAGAAGGGTATCCAGCGCTTGCAGTCCACGGGCGACGCCCGCCTCATCGGGCGGATCATCGAGTTGGAGGGCTTGCGGAAAGACGGCGTCGAGTTTCCGCTGGAGCTGTCCCTGGCGACGTGGCGCACGAAGAGCGGAGCGTTCTTCAGCGGAATCATCCGCGACATCTCCGAACGCAAACGGATCCAAGCGGCGCTCGCCGCAAGCGAAGAACGGTTCCGGTCCCTGGTCTCCAACATTCCCGGCACCGTCTTTCGCTGCGCCTGCGATCCCAACCGGACCATGGAGTTCCTGAGCGACGCCATTCAAGACCTGTGTGGCTATCCCGCGTCGGATTTCCTCGGCAATCGTGTGCGGTCCTACGTCAGCGTGATCCACCCGGACGATCGGGCGACGGTCGAGCGACGCGTTCTGGAGGCCGTCGCGCGCAGGCAGCCCTATGTCATCGAATATCGCCTGCTTCGCAAAGACGGCGAGATCCGTTGGGTCTACGAAAAGGGCCGGGCGGTGTTCGCCCAGAGCGGGCAGGTCCTGTGGCTTGACGGAGTCGTCGTGGACATCTCAGATCGCAAGCGTGCGGAGGAAGCCCTGCGCACGAGCGAGGAGCGGCTGCGGCTGGCGCTTCGCGCCGCCGACATGGGCGTGTGGGAGTGGGATCTCCGCTCGGGCCGCGTGTATTGGTCGGAGAGCGTCGAAGCGTTTTTCGGCCTCCAGCCAGGTTCGTTCCCTGGCACGCATGCCGCCTATCTCGAGCTCGTCTATCTGGAAGACCGGAGCGCGGTGTTGCAGGCGATCCAACACGCCATCGAGGGAAACGCTCCGTTTGAACTGGAACATCGGACCGTCCGGCCAGACGGCACGCTGCATTGGCTGGCCTGGTCAGGTCAGGTGATCCGGGACACGGACGGCACAGCGATTCGCGTGCTCGGCACGGTGCGGGACGTGACAGCATGCAAACAACGCGCGTGAAAAGGGGAAGAGAGACAATCAGCTTTCAGGCTCAGAGAAAGCCGAGGACCGATAGCTGAAGACTAACAGCTATTTCCGAACCGGGCCATAAGGGGCCCAAGCTGGTGAAGGGACGTCTCGTCGTCAAAATTATCCTGTCTGTCTGCCCGCTGATGACGATCGGCGCGGCCACCGGGTTGCTCCCTGCTCCGGCCGCCGCCGCTGAGATCGCCATTCTCAAATCCTCCAATATCAAGGCGTACAACGATGCCGTCGCCGGCTTCAAAGCCGCAGCACCCAACGGCTCGACATTTAGGGAATACGACCTGGACGGCGACCTGGACCGGGGCCGCAAGCTCGCGCGCAAGATCCGCGCATCGGACGCCGCCCTGGTCTTGGCCGTCGGGTTGAAGGCCGCCATGGCCGCCAAATTGGAGATCGTCGATACACCAGTCATCTACGTGATGGTACTGGACCCCGCGAAGCACAACCTGACGGCAGCCAACATGACCGGCATTCTCCTGGAAGTCCCAATTGACCGGCAGTTCAGCACGATCCAGTCGCTCTTGCCCGGTCAACGGCGCATCGGCGTCTTGTATGACCCGAGCAAGACTTCGGCCGTCGTGGAGGAAGCCCGCCGCCAGGCCAAGGCCTACGGTTTGGAACTCGTGGCCGCGCAAGTGGCGAGCGAAAGGGATGTGCCGGCCTCGCTGCGGACCCTGCTGCCGACCGTCGGAGCGCTGTGGCTGGTGCCGGACTCGACCGTCTTGACCGATGAATCGCTTCGGTTCATCCTGAACACGGCCCTGGATCAGAAAGTCCCGGTGATCGGCTTCTCGCCGGAGTTCATCCGAAGCGGCGCCCTGCTCAGCATGTCGGTGGACTACGGCGATATCGGCCGTCAGGCGGGCAGCCTGGCCCGTCGAATTCTGGAAGGCCGGGTCAACCTGCCGCTCAAGGCCGTTCCGGCCGACCGGATCAAGATGGCTCTCAACCTGAAGGCGGCGCGGTTTTTGGGCATCGACGTTCCCAAAGAGATCGAAGCCCGCGCCGATGAAATCTATTGAGCGCCGAACGCTGAGGCCGCCAATGGAGCGTCATCCGCAACAACGTTTCGTCAGCCTGCGGACGAAGTTCGTGGCGCTTTCCAGCCTGATCATCGTGGCGACCACTTCCAGCGTGAGTTGGTATTTCACCCTAGACAAGCGCGCGGCAATGACCGAGCAGTTGACCGGCTTGGGCTCCGTGCTAGTCCAAAACTTGGAGCACACGGCTCACTACGCCGTCATCAGCGAAGACCGGCCGACGCTGGCCACGGACACGGATGCCGTCATGGAAGTGGACGAGGTCGTGTACGTAGTGATCACAGGCTCAGACGGCACCATCTTGGTAGCCAAGAGCAAAGGGCATCTTACCGGCAGGCCAGATTTCTCCCGCTTTGCCGATCGGCCGCTGTATCCGGATCCGTCCATCGCGAGCCGCCTGCGCGAGACGCGCTCGTTCCAGCTGCGGATCACGCATCTGCGGGATCAGGACGGGGAATCGTTCTACGATTTCGCCCTGCCGGTCATGCGATCCAGCCGGGAAACGTTACGCTCCGACGCGTTGGCGTTGCAGTCAGAGGAAAGCCTAAGCCAGGAACAGGGCGCGCCAATGGAGCCGGTCTACGGCGTGATTCAGATCGGCCTGAGCGAGGTGAAACTCCAGCGCGCCCTGACCGACATCGTCAAGAACATAGTGCTAATCACGTTGGCAATCATCGCCGCCGGCATTGTGGGGACGCTCCTGCTTACCGCGCGGATCATTACGCCGCTGCGCAGCCTGACGAGGGTGGCGCAACGAGTGGCCGAAGGAGATCTGACCGCCTCCTCCACGCCTACCACCCGAGACGAAGTCGGCCAACTCGCGCTGTCATTCAACCAGATGACGGAATCGCTGAAAGAGCGAGACCAGGCGATCTCCGTCAATCTGGACACCATCCGTCGCCAGGTGAACCAGTTGACCACCCTGAACCAAGCCAGCGCGGTCATCACCTCGACGTTCGATCTCGACAAACTGCTGACGACCGTCCTGCGCCTGCTGATCGACAATCTGGGCTTCACCCGGACGATCCTGATCCTCTACGACAGCGAGCGGGGGATCGCGTACACGGGTCGCGTGGCGGGCGTCCCGCCCGATGTGGAACGGAAAGCCCGAGCGCTGGAAATTTCGGTGCAGGACGACGGGAGCCTCGACGCGGACCTGCTGCTGCACGGGAAGCCTGTGCTCGCGCTCAACATCGAAACGGTGGCACAGCGCATGCGTCCCCCGATGTTGGAGCTCGCCCGGGAGATCGGCGTCATCTCGTTCGTCGCGGTGCCGCTCCGCAGTAAACAGCGCATCCTGGGCTACCTGGCGGCAGACCGAGGCCTCCTTCGCTGCACACAGGAGGATTTCGAACTGCTGAAGACGGTCGCCAGTCACGTCGCAGTCGCGCTCGACAACGCGCGCGCCTATCGGGAGCTCGAATTGCTCACGCAGACGCTGGAAAAGCGCGTGCAGGAACGGACGCAGGAACTGCAATGCATTAACGACCGGCTGGAAGAAGAATATCAACGGCGGATGAAACTCATGCGGGCGATTACGCACGATATGCGGACGCCCTTAACCTCGATCACCGGATTCGTCGACAACATGTTAGACCTCATCGCCGGGCCCCTGACCGAACGACAGGCGGGGTACCTGAAGCGGGCGAAAAGTAATCTCATGAAACTCAAAGACCTCACGGAACAGCTTCCTGCTGTGATCAATCCGGTGCTGCGGCCAGAGCGGTTGGCGCTCGGTGTTCACTCCCTGTTCGACATGGTGGCGGACGCGGTGGACAACCAGCGCGTGACGGCCGACAAGAAAGGCGTGGCCTTGCACATAAGCCTAGCTGACAATCTCTCTCCTGTTAGAGTCGATCGGAACAAGATCGAACGGGTGATCATGAATCTCGTCAACAATGCCATCAAATTCACTCCTTCCGGCGGCGAAGTGCGAATCCGGGGGTTCGTCCGTGACGACGGTTTTTTGGAAATCTGCATCGCTGACACCGGATGCGGGATTCCCGAAGAGGAGATTCCGAAGCTCTTCGAAGAGACGGTCAAGCTGAAATCTCCGCTCCCGAACGAGCAGGGCTCTCACCTCGGCTTGCCGATCTGCAAGCAATTCGTCGAATTGCACGGCGGGCAGATCTGGGTGGAAAGCCGGCTCGGCGAAGGCAGCCGTTTCTTCCTTACGCTCCCGCTTGAACGACAGGCGACTTAATGCAGCCGTTAGCCTTCGGCATTACCTCCTCCCTCTCTCCCCAATTTCCTCCTAATTCATCATTTCCCCAAGGGTGTATCCCTTCCGATACCGTCTCGTATTGCATTCGATACCATTGAATCCGCTGGCCTCAGAACAAACCCTGTATTCTCCAACAACTCGTTGCCCTCTACCTTTAGAGAATCAAAGGGTTCCTATCGGCCTCCTCGGTCCGCGGAAGATTCCTGCCATGGCACGACGGTTGCTTCATTACTTCTGCGATGCACGCGGAACCGACGATGATTGCACACCCTGCGCGCGAAAACAGGCGTTCTGGCATGCCCGTTCCTTCCGTCCTCATCGTCGATGACAATCCCGACATTCGCGATTCGCTCAGCGACATGTTGATCCACGAAGGGTACGCCGTCGAGAGCATCGGGCACGGCGCCGAGGCCATCCAGCTTGTCAAACAGAAGCGCTACGGGGCGGCCATCCTCGACATGCAACTCCCCGACCTGGACGGCTTGTCGGTGCTCAAGGTCCTCACAGAACTGGATCCGAATCTGCCCATCATCGTCATCACGGCGCACGGCACGATGGAGAACCGCTCGGATTCGCTGACTCGCGGGGCGTTCGCTTATCTGACCAAGCCGTATGATTCCGGAGAGGTCAAGGCGATTCTCCGACGGGTCTTCTCCGTCAAAGGTCTCGAGGTGCGGGCCGAACACGTCGAGCAGGCGTTGCACGCCAGCGAGGTCCGATTCCGCACGCTGGTCGAATCCGCCACCGACGCCATCGTGCTCGCCGATCATCGGGGACACATCATCTCCTGGAACCAGGCGGCGGAACGGCTGTTCGGCTATTCCAAACAGGAAGCGCTGGGACAACCGCTGACGATCCTCATGCCCCTGCGTTATCGCCAGTTGCATGAGGCTGCCCTGGCGAGACTGGAACGCACCAGCCCGTCCTCCTTGATCGGCAAAACGCTGGAGTTCACGGGCCTCACACGATCCGGAGAGGAGTTCCCCCTGGAACTGTCGCTGGCGTCGTGGACGACCATGGAAGGCACCTATTACAGCGGTATCATCCGCGATATCAGCGAGCGGAAGCGGGCGGAAGAGTCGCTGCGCCGGCTCGGCCGCCACAACCAGCTCTTGCTGAACTCGGCCGGCGACGGCATCTACGGTCTCGATCGGGAGGGACGCGCGACGTTCGTGAATCCCGCCGCAGCCCGAATGCTGGGCTGGGACGCCGCCGATTTGATCGGCCGGCCCATCCATGACCTCACTCACCATTCGCGTGCCGACGGCGTCTCCTGTCCGCGGGCGATGTGCCCCATTTACGCTGCGCTCCATGACGGCGTCGTCCACCAGGTGCACAACGAAGTCTTCTGGCGGAAAGACGGATCGGGCTTCCCGGTCGACTACGTGAGCACGCCCGTCTACGAGGACGGCGCACTCGTCGGCGCAGTCGTGGTGTTCAGAGACATCACCGAGCGCAAGCGGGCCGAGAGCCTTCAACAGACACAGCTCGCGGTCAGCTACGTGCTGGCGGCGGCGGAGACCCTCGAGGACGCAGCGCCGCACATTCTGCAAGCGGTCTGCGAGACCACCGAATGGGAGATCGGCCTCCTGTGGCTGGTCGATCACGGCGTCCCCGCGCTGCGGTGCGAAACGATCTGGCAGAAGCCCGACGCCGGTTTGGACGAATTTGCAGCGCTCAGCCGGGCAACGGTGCTGCCGTCCGGCGTCGGGTTGCCAGGCCGTGTGTGGGCCGCGGGCGACACGGCTTGGGTGCTCGATGTGGTCAACGATCCGAATTTCCCGCGGGCGCGGGCGGCCGCTCGCGTCGGCCTGCACGCCGCGTTCGCCTTTCCCATCCGGGTGGGTGGGCACATCCACGGGGTCATCGAATTCTTCAGCCGCGCTGTGCGCGAGCTGGACGGCACGCTGCTCAAGATGATGGCTGACATTGGCTTGAAGATTGGTCAATTCGTCGAGCGGAAACAGGCCGCCCAGGCGCTGGTGCGGGCATACGAAGAGACCGAGAAGATTCTCGCCAGCCTTCCGGGCGCCATTCTGATCGTCGACGGCCGGCAGGAGATCGTGTATGCCAATGCGCTGGCCGTGCAATATTTCGGGGGACCCCACTGCGCGACGCTGGTCCGGCGCCGCTTACACGACGCGCTCAAGCTTCCGCCGCCTGCCCGCGAACGACTCGATCGCGAGGTGGCCGCCGTCTGTGCAGGCCAACCCCGACCGCCGGACTCCGAGTTCGAAGCGGACAAGCGGGTGTACCGGTACCGCCTGTTTTCCCTTGTGTTGCGCGCCGGCGAGCCGCCGAGAACCGGCCTGATTGTCTGGGACGTGACGGAGGAACGGCAGCTCCAGGATCATCTGATGCAAGCGGAAAAGCTGGCCAGCCTCGGCACGCTGGTGTCCGGCATGGCCCATGAGATCAACAACCCCGTGCAGGCCATCCTGGGCATGGCCGAGTTGCTGCTGGAAGAGCGTGAGATGGAAAAGGTCCGCGAATATGCTTCGGACATCATTGGCTATGCCAAACATGTCTCTGGCGTCGTGCGTGACTTTGCCAGCTATACCCGCGTGACGTCCCGAGATGGCGAATGCGAGGTGGACCTCCACGAGCGGTTGGCCGAGGCGGTCAAAATGGTGCGCCGCGGGCCGCACTTCGGATATGTCGAGGTCGTCACGGCCTTCGAGCCGGTTCCGCTGCTTCGGGCCCGCAAGGCAGAGATCGACCAGCTCTTCATCAATCTGATCAACAACGCCGTCCAGGCGATGAACGGTCGCGGGCGCTTGACCCTGTCCACCGCGGTCGAACAGGAGCAGGTCGTCGTCCGCATCGACGACACCGGGTGCGGCATCCCGAAGGCGATGCTGCACAAAATTTTCGTTCCGTTTTTCACCACCAAAGAGCCGGGAAAAGGCACCGGCTTGGGATTAAGTATCGTGTACCGCATTGTCGCCAAATACGGGGGGACGCTCGGCGTCGAGAGTGAAGAAGGACAAGGCACCCAATTCACCATCAGGTTTCCGCTCCAGGCACGGGTAACGGCCGGCAGCACATAGCCTCGAGCGAACAGCTCGAGGCTCTCCGCTACCTGCTAGGTTTTTTCAGACAAGGAGGAGGTATGCACACGCAGTCGGAGAGTTCATCCACTGGACGGCACGGCCGCGTCCTGGTCGTCGACGACGAGGCGTCGGTCCGGAAGCCGATCACCCTGTCACTCCAGAAAGCGGGCTACGACGTGGTCGAAGCGGAGAACGGCGAGCAGGCCATTGCGGCATTGAACGCGGGGGACAACCCACTCATGGTGGATACGATTCTCTGTGACATCCGCATGCCGAAGATCAACGGAATCGACGCAATCGCCTACTTCCGATCGCAATATCCATCTGTCCCAGTCGTCGTGCTGACCGGCTATCCGGACGTCGAGCTGGCCGTGACGTTGATGAAGCGGGGGGTGCGGGACTACCTGGTCAAACCGGTCGCAAAAGACGACCTGCTCCGCGTGATCCGAAGAGCGATCGAGCAGCACGAGCTGTTCAAAGATCAGTTTGTCGCGTAAGGTGCTCGAAAAGCGAACAGCGCATAGCTGGTCGCTCCGAACTATCCGCTAGTAGCTACTCGCTGCTTGCTTCTCCGGGTAAAGACGGTCCGAAGCCCAAAGTAGCCGAAGGCGTCCTTCAAGTTGGAATAGATCCGTTTGAACGGGCCCATCTCCGGGTTGGTCACATACTCCATCGTTAGGACGATACGCTCCTCGCCCTCGGCCAGTGGCGTGACCGCGTGCCAAAGCTTGTCCCCGTTGAAGATCACCAGGTCGCCGGGCTCGGTCTTGAACTCGAGACGCCGGGGGGTTCTGGTCGGATCGTCTTTGTAGAGCTCGCAGACGAGCCGGCAGTGCTCGGATCGATCCACCAGCCCCATGAGGATCGTGTACCGTGCGCCCTCGTAGTAGGACGTGTCATAATGAAATCCGATGTGGTCACCCGGCTCAGTGTAGTAATAGAGGGCACAGGAGTGGGGATCGTGGTCCGGACAGAGCATCACACGGGCGTTGACCAGGCGGTTGAGGAAATCCATGAACGCGGGTGAGCGATACAGATCGAGAAAGCGCGGCGCCTTTTCGATGATCGTGTAATAACTAACGCTGCCCCCCTTCTTGTGACCCGGAATGTAATTGCGGTTCAACTCCAGCTTGACGGACTGGGCCTGCGGCACAAGGAGTTCCTTGACCACCGCACGAGGCAGGAACTCCCTGAGATAGACGAATTCGTTCTGATCCCAGTACTCCTGCTTCACCCGCTCGAGGTCGAGCGCGCCCACTGCCTGCTCGACGGCTTCCGCCACACTAATGGTCGTTGTCATTGTCCACTCTTGCGCTCCTCGTTCCCTGCTCCTTGATCGACTAACCAATCAGGGACGTAGCTCACGAACGTCTCTTGTGAATCGCAAGCAAGGCAGAGCTCCTGACGGCGAGCGACGCTGCACAATGCATGTAGTACACGCCAGCTCACGGCGGGCTCAGTGTCGGCGCCTTGACCACTTCGACGCCGGACGGCACCTGGAAGTCGAACAGTCTGTCCTTCAGACCCACGTTCGCCTTGAGCCCGTTGAATTCAAAGGTCACGACGTTCCCGCTGATCTCGTGTAGAGTCAGACTCTTGATGAAATAGGTCTTCGGCTGAACCTCCATCACGATCCGGTCCAGCGTGCGGACCGCTTCCGAGTCCCTCTGCTTGGGCCGCAGCGTGACGAGCGGCAACCCTCCCGCGCCGCGAGGCTTGCCAGGCGTCGGTTCGATGTCGAACTGTTCCTCCAGCTTGGCCACTCCCTGCAGCAGTTCCAGCGGCGCCTTCGAAGCCGCCATCTGCGTCAACTTGCCGACCAGCACCTGCTTGTGCTCGGGCACGTACATCTTCACGTCGTCATGATTGACGTAAATCTCCTCGATGGACGGCTCTACGTACTCCCACCGCAACCGTCCCGGCTTCTTGATATACACCCGGCCGGAGGACGTGATCGGCGTGGCGAAACCCTCGATCCTGGTTTTCTGCGCAAACTCGGCTTGCAGGTCCTTCGTCTGCGTATACCGCGCCTCCACCTTCTTCACGACCTCTCGGATTTCCTTGAGCGCCTTGTCCTCACCCCCCTCCTCAGCCCCACGGGCCGGTAAAACCGACCAAAAGGCAAAGGCCAGAAAGCAAGAAACAACCCTCAAGAGGATGCGGCAGTGCTGAGAAAGACAAAGACAATGAGGCGACGGAGTTAGGGACAGACCATAGCTCTTGGGAGCAATGGAAGCGGCCTGGCGAATTGGGCGGAGGCTCGGGACCCGCACTTGCCGGCCAGATGCGGTGCGCCTCGGCGGACGGCGAGCACTGGACGAAGCTCCGTTTAAGCGACGCTTTAAACGGAGCAAGTTGTGCAGCCGAGCAGCCTCTATCACTCTACAACCTCGGCACATTTCGTTCAAATAACTTCTCACACTTCTTTCTCCCCCACCGGCCCCCGCCGCACCAGGACCTCGCGCCGCCCATCCCGCGCCGGCGCGCTCACCAACCCTTCCTGCTCCATCCGCTCGATCATCCGCGCCGCCCGCGGATACCCGACACGCAGCCGCCGCTGGATCAGCGAAGCCGACGCCTGCCCTGAAGACAAGACGATTTCTTTGGCCTGCTCGTACACTTCATCCTGCTGCTCTTCCTGGACCGCTTCTTCTTGGCGCAGCGCCTGCAGTTCTTCGCTATAGGTCGGCGCAGCCTGTTTCTTGACGAACTCCACCACGCGCCGCACGTCGTCGTCAGCCACGAAGGAGCCGTGAACACGGGTGATCCGTCCGGTGCCAGAGGCGAGGTACAGCATGTCGCCCTTTCCCAGCAGCGCCTCCGCCCCGTTCGCGTCCAGAATGGTCCGCGAGTCGGTCTTCGAGGACACCTGGAAGGCGATCCGCGCCGGGAAATTGGCCTTGATCAGCCCCGTGATGACATCGACCGAAGGACGCTGGGTCGCCAGGATCAGATGGATGCCGGCTGCCCGGGCCATCTGCGCCAGCCGCGCGATCTTGTCTTCCACATCCTTGGGCGCCACCATCATCAGATCAGCCAGTTCGTCGATCATGACGACGATGTACGGCAATGGTTCCGGCGGCGTCTGCGGCGGCGTCACCGGCGCGGCCGTGCTCCCCTCGGAAATCGAGCTCTCGCCGGCAGACAGCCTCTCTTCGTCGGACAGAAAGCGAATCGGCAATTCGGTCTGCTCCGGAGCGCCGGCCGACTTGCCGTTCGGCAGCACACCTTGGGCCGCGGCGACCCGGCGGTTGTACGCGTCGATATTGCGCACCCCCGCTTCGGCCAACAGCTTGTAGCGCCGTTCCATCTCCTGCACCACCCAGCCGAGTCCGCGGGCCGCCGATTTGGGATCGGTGATCACCGGCCGCAGCAGATGCGGAATGCCGTCGTAGGACTGCAACTCCAGCATCTTCGGATCGATCAGAAGCAGTTTGACTTCGTCCGGTCGGGCGGAAAACAAGATGCTCAGCAGCATGGTGTTCAAGCTGACGCTCTTGCCGGCTCCCGTCGCGCCGGCGACCAGGAGATGCGGCATAGCTTTCAGATCGGCGGTGACGGGCACCCCGAAAATGTCCTTGCCCAACGCCAAGGTCAACTTGGACCGCGACCGCCTGAAGGCGTCGCTCGTAACCACCTCCTTGAGCGAGACGGTCTCCCGGTAGCGGTTCGGCACCTCGATCCCGACCACCGATTTGCCGGGCAAGGGTGCGACGATCCGCAAGCTCATCGCTTTCAGGGCCAGGGCCAGGTCGTCGGCTAGGTTCACGATGCGGGCGACCTTGATGCCGGGCGCCGGCTCGAATTCATACATCGTGACCACCGGCCCGGGATGGACTTCTGTGACCTTGCCCTCGATGCCGAAACTCAAGAGCGCGCGCGTCAACACGTCGGCTTGGGTTTTCAGCTCCTCCTCGGTCATACGCGCCAACGGACCAGAAGGATCGCTCAAGAGTTCGTTCGGATCCGGCAGAACGTAGCCGCTGGACAGCACCCGCGACGGCGTCATGTCGGTCTCCGGATCCGGCTCTTCGGTAGACTTGGGGATTGGCTTGGCGCTTGTCCGAATGCGCGGCGGCTCCGGTATCGCGGGGAGCGCGAGCTCTTCTTCCTTGTCCCGTTCGTCGACCACGGCGGACCGGTTCGTCCGCGTAGTCTTGGACGTGGCTCTCCGGCGGGTCCCCTCCTCCGCCGGACGCCCGGACCGTTCGAGCATCAGCGCCGACACCATCTCTTTTACAAACGCCCACCATTCAGGTACGCGCTGAGACAGGCCCACGAGCGAAATCGGCACGACGCCCAACAACGACACCACCAGCCCGGCTAGGACAATAATATGGGCGCCGGTGCTGGCAAAATACATCCGCAAGCCATCAGCGATGAACCGGCCGCACACGCCGCCCGCCATCCCGCGAGAAACCAACCCGCTCGACAGCGTCGGTACGCCGACGACTTCCAAATGGAACAAGGCGCTCAACAGCAGGAGGAACGCCAGCGAGCTGACAGCGCCACGTGCCGTGATCCCCCGCCATCCCTGCGTGAAGCAGCGGACCCCCGATAACCCCAACGCAAACGGAAAGACGTAGGCAGCGGCACCGATGACGGAAAACAGCGTCGCCGCCAGCCAGGCGCCGGCCCTCCCAATGAGATTCTGTGTGGGCGGGTGGGTGGACGATCCCGCCCTGACAGACTGGAGGTCTCCGGGCACGAAGGAGACGAGACTCAGCAGCGTCAGGAGACTCAGCGCGATGAGCAAGACGCCGATCACCTCGCGCTGGAGATGAGAAGAATGGAAGGAGGCATTGCGGGCGTCACCGCGCTTTGCCGTGGTGGACACACCCATAATCGGGTGGATGGTAACACCTCGCCCGGCAGGGGGCAAGAGGCGCCGCACCTAATTCCTACTTTCTAATCCCTTGAGTCCAGCGCACGGGCGAGCGCAACGTACTCCTCGAGGGAAAGGGTCTCCGCGCGACGGGAGGGGTCGATCCCGCACCGCTCTAGCGCGCGAGTGATCGGTTCCTGCGGCACCCCTTCGTCCCGGAGCGAATTGAGCAGCGTTTTGCGCCGATGAGCGAAGGCAGCCCTGACGAGCCAGGTGAACCGGACTTCCTCTGCCCGATCCAGAGGGCCGGCTGGCTTCATCACGAAACCTATCACGGCAGAGGCGACATCCGGACGTGGGCGGAAACACTCGGGCGACACGATAAAGGCCGGACGCACATCAGCGACATAGCGGGCCAGCACAGACAAGACGCCGTACTTCTTCGTCCCTGGTTGGGCAACCAGTCGTTCGGCCACCTCGGCCTGCAGCATCAAGATCATGCGGGCGATCCGGTCGCGAGCATTGAGAAGCCGGAAAAGCAACGGGGTCGAGACGTAGTAGGGCAGATTCGCCACGACGACCGTTCGCAGCGGCAGCGACTCATACGGAAACTCCAACGCATCCCCCAGCCGCAGATCGAGGTTGGTATATTCCCGCAAGGTCTCCTTGAGATAGGCGTGGAGCTTTGGATCAATCTCGACTGCGATGACCTGACCGGCCGTCTCACAGAGCAAGGTTGTCAGAATCCCCCGCCCCGGTCCGATCTCCAACACCGTTTCGTCGGTTTGCGGGGCGGCAAGCGAGACGATTTTGCGAGCGATGTTCTGATCAACCAGGAAGTGCTGGCCCAGACGTTTGAGAGCCGGGGGCAGAGAGAGGGTCATGCGCGTTGAACCAGGAGCAATACCATCATACGCTGTCGCCCGGCCGCGCCTTGCTCTTCACATCCTTGACGAGCGCCAGCAGGACATCGCGGTAGAATTCGACCTCGTCGTTAAACTCTTCCAGCAGATCATAGGTAAACGACGGCCCCGGCTGCTTTGCGGCAAACTGCTGCGCGTCTTTCTGGCCGAGGTATTGCGCAATGAGGGGCACCATCTTGCTTTTCCATTTCACGATGCGCTCTTTCCCTGCAACCGCGTTCAAGTCCTCCGCCGTTCGCTTCGCAATCCCTTCCAGTTCGTTGAGCTGCCGTTCGAGCATGATCAGCGCCGCGCTGAGTTGATCGGCCATGACTTCACTCCTCTGCCTGAACAGATAGCTGGCAGCCACTAGCGAGCAGCTAAAGCCGCACCGGAACCCTCCGGATTGCAGCTTCGCACTCTTCACTCTCCAGGCGGCTTTTCCGCTACTCGCTCCTTGCGCTTCACAGTTCTTCGAGCCGCCAGTTGGGCGGCCAGCTTCACCGCTTCCAGTAGGCTGCCGTGATCCGCCACCCCTTTGCCCGCAATGTCATACGCTGTTCCGTGATCGACTGAGGTGCGGATGATCGGAAGCCCCACCGTTACATTCACGCATTTTCCGAACGCCACCAGCTTCAGCGGGATCAACCCTTGGTCGTGGTACATGGCCACGATGCCGTCGTAGTCTCCGCGGACCGCCTTTCCGAACAGGGTATCGGCCGGCAACGGATCGCTGGCCAGGATGCCGGCTCTCCGAGCCCGTCGCACCGCCGGCCCGATGCTGCGCGCCTCCTCATCGCCGAATAAGCCGCCCTCGCCGGCGTGGGGGTTCAACGCTGCGACACCGATCTTGGGCTTGCGGACGCCGAAGTACTCGCGCAACCCCTTGTTGGCGAGACGGATCGCCTTCTCAATGCGCTCCGGCGTGAGCGTGGCAGAGAGGTCGCGGACGGCCACATGCGTCGTGACGAACATGATTTTGAGCGGCCCGCCGACGATCATCATGCCCACTTCCTTGCTGTGGGTGAGATCAGCCAACAGTTCGGTGTGGCCCGGATAGTGCCAACCGGCCAAGTTGATCGCTTCCTTATTGATCGGCGCCGTCACGATGCCGTCGAGGCACCCGACTTCGGCCAACGCGACCGCTTTCCGAATGAACGCCACGGCCGCGCCACCGGTCTCGGCACCGGCCTGGCCCATCCGGTATCGGCCTAGCGGTTTCGTCAACGGATCCAATACCGCGACCTGCCCCGGACGCCCGAACGGCTGCTCATGTCCCGAAACCGCAACCGTGTTCAACGGCAACTTGAGCCACCGGATCGTCCGCGTCATGACTGGCAATGACCCGATCACAAGGGGCCGGCACAGGCGATACACTTCACGCCCGGCCAGCGCCTTCGCCACCACCTCGGGCCCGATTCCCGCCGGATCACCCATGGTAATACCGAGCAGCGGACGCTTGTCATAGTGTGGCTCCGATTTCACCATCGTTCTCTTCCAAAATTTATCGCCTCAAATAAACCAATCACTCGCCTACCATCCGTACAGATACACCGTATATCCGATATACAGCAGCGCGCTGCCGCCTAACAACCAGGGCCGCCAATGGCCACCCCACAGCAGTTGCCCCAAGCTGAGCACAACTGCCGCCATCGCCAGCAGCATGGTGATGAGCGCCGACGGCGCCAACGTCCAGTCCGTCCCGAGCAGGCCTACGGACACCGGAAAGGTCCCTTGAAACACCATCGCCCCAGTGACGTTGCCGACGGCCAACCGATCTTTCTCGCGGTAGAGCCAGAGAAAACTATTGGACATCTCCGGCAGCTCGGTGGCCAACGGCGCGATCAGCAGCGCCAACAGCAACGGCGAGACGTTTAACTCGACGGCGATGGACTTGGCCGCGGTCACGAACAGATGCGCCCCGACGGCCAATCCGGTCAGCCCTGCCATACCTTGCAGAACGATCACGGCATAGGCGGGCTTGGCCGCCCGTCGCGCAAAGATCAACGGCTCGATCTCGGCTTCCCCTTCACCTTCCTCCGGAGTCGCAAATTTGATCCTCAGATAATAGAGGTACACACCCACCAGCAGCAGCGCGGCCGCATAGTGCAGCGGCCGCAACGGAGCGTAGGCGCAGACGACGGCCATTCCATAGCTGAACAGGAAAAATTGGAGATCAACCCGCACTTCCCGATAATCCAGCTTGAAGGACGCCGCTCGCTTTCCGAGGCCAGCGTAGAGCAGCAGCAGGCCGGCCAGGATAGGCAGCACCAGTGTGCTCAGCATGAACGGCGCGCCCAGGATCGCACCCAGGCCCACTTCAGTCCGCTCCTGGCCGTTCCCAAAGAAGATGGCGATGATCGGGATGGACGTCTCTGGCAAAGTGGTCCCGACAGCGGCGAAGATGCTTCCCACCGCACCTTCCGAGACTTTGAGGCGTTTGCCGAGCCATTCGATCCCGTTGGTAAAGAGCGCGCAGCCGCCCAACGTGACGACGACCGAAAACACCACCAGCGCGACGTAGGCCAGGACGGTCAAGCGCGCCTCCGTAATGAGACGCGAAGCGTGAGGCGTAGCACGTGAAGCGACCGGTCGCAGCGGCAACGCGTTTCGCCTTGCATCGTTCCCCCTTATCCTTTGCCACCTTGATCCTTTGTTTTTCCGGCTGCCTTCATCTTCCGGTACGCCTGCATCGCTTCTTCCAGCACCTCCCGCACCGGCCGGTCGGTCTGGTCGGCGATCCGCTTACAGTCGAGATACTCTGGCGCCGCCTTCGTCAGACCGGGCTCAATGTCCGCCACTTTGATTCTGACCGCTCCGCCGCTCGTCCGGACGACCACAAACCGGCGGGTCAACACGCGGCGCGCGACATCTTGAACGCGCACGCCGAGCGCCGAGGTCTCGCGGAAGATGACCCCAATCACCGCCTCCGCGTTCTCGCGGGCCGCAACCGCGGCCAGCACGATGCCGGGACGCCCCCTCTTCATAATGACCGGCGTGAGCGTCACGTCCAAGGCGCCGGCGTTGAACAATCGATCGATTACCGTCTCATAGGCTTGGGGATTCAAGTCGTCCAGGTTAGTCTCGGCCTGCACGACGAAGTCAGTCATGCCCGCGCTCGGCGCCGGCACATCGCCGAGAAAGACGCGCAGGACGTTCGGCCACTCGCGCGGGTCGGCCGTCCCGGCGCCATAGCCGATCGCCGACGGACGGATGAGCGGCAACGGGCCGTAGTCATCGACCAACGTGCGCAGCAACGCCATGCCGGTAGGCGTCGTCAACTCCTGCTGCGGCCCCGCGCTGTAAACCGGCACGCCGGCCGCCAGCGCCGCCACCGCCGGCCCCGGAACCGGCAAGCGGCCATGCGCAGTCTCGATCATGCCCGCCCCCAGATTCACGGCCGAGGCGGTGACCCGCTTCACGCCCAACAGATGGCACCCGAGGAGCGCTCCGGTCACATCCACGAGCGAATCCATCACTCCCAGTTCGTGAAACTCGACGTCCTCGGGTTTGACGCGATGCGCAATCCCCTCGGCTTTCGCCAATCGAGCAAACACCTCGCAACTTCGTTCCTTGACCGGTGGAGGCAGGGTGCTGGCCGACAGCATCCGCTGGATGCGCGAGAGCGACAGCGGAGAGCGGAACCCCCGGTGAACCATCACGTCCACCTTGGTAGCGTGGAGCCCGCCCCGAAGGACCCGCTTCGCCGCCAAGCTGAACCCGCCGACCCGCAGCGCCTTCAACCCCTTTTCGAGGTCTTTCACAGACAGACCGGCGTCCACCAACGCGCCGAGAATCATGTCCCCGCTGACGCCGGAGAAACAATCGAAATGCAGATGACGTCCCACACCTGCCTCGCATCGCCGCATCTGCGCGGCCATCTTACCGAAGCGCTTTGCGCGCGGCAATGTCGAACCCATTTGAAAGGCCACGGTTCCGGGCCCTGTCAGACCCTAGAATCGCTCACTTTACGCGATTGACAGTCCCGCCGCGCTGTGTTATCCCCCTCTGCGTTTTTTGTCCCGACTCCGGAAACGCACCTGATTCGATGGCAAGGCCCAGATGGGTTCGTTTGTCTTGTCACCACTGTGTCACCAAGCTTTCTGCCGCGGTCTTGTGGTCCTTCTGCTCGGATGCGCCGTGCTCGCCGGAGCCGATGAGAGCTCAGCCAGGGCCACGCGCAAGCCTGTTCCGCCAAAGGAACCAGACCTCAAAATCGTCCGCGTCGCCGTCAATCCCGTGCCCTATTCCCCGGCCGACGGACCTCTAGTGTTTAGGGTGATCGTCGAACTGCCGAAAGACCTCGATGGCGCACAATTACTGGAAGTGTCCTCCCTCGTCAGTTCGCCCTCCAAGACTTCACTTCGATTTCTGTCCACCAGGCAGCCAGTCGAGCCACAGCAAAACTCGGGCGGCCCGGATCAGAACGATCCGCCTCCGCGCATCGCCGTGACATTGAAATGGGATGGAACCGATCACACCAAACAGATCGTCTCGACCGGCTCCTACCACTATGAAGTCCGCGCCAAGCTGCTGACGGTGGGCGAAAAAGGTCCACGGACGTCGATGACATCCTGGCCGAAGCGGGGCACGGTGGAAGTAATAAAGTGACTGGCCACGGGACGCGGAGGAAGGGGCATTGCTACGCCCTTATTTCTTCCCGCCTTTCGCGTCCTGGCCGTCCATCTGGCCCAGAACATTGATCCGATGGGCTAGGCAGCCGGCACCGAAGCCGTTGTCGATGTTCATCACGCCGACGCCGGCCGCGCAAGAATTGAGCATCGTGAGCAAGGCGGCGATTCCTCCAAAACTTGCCCCATAGCCCCGGCTGGTGGGAACCGCAATAACCGGCCGGTCCACGAGTCCGCCGACGACGCTCGGCAGCACACCGTCCATTCCCGCCACAACGATGATCACGCGCGCGCGCAGCAGTCGATCGTGCCGATCCAACACCCGGTGAAGGCCGGCGACCCCGACGTCGTAGATCGTTTCGACATAACTGCCCATGACTTCGGCCGTCACCCTGGCTTCTTCCGCCACCGGGATGTCGGCGGTTCCAGCCGTGATCACGAGCACATCGCCCGCGAGGTTCCGTGTCGCGTTCTGGATGGTGACCACACGCGCCCGATCGTGATAGACCGCGCGACGGTCGAGGCGTCGCAACGCCTGAGCCACAGACGGCTCCGCCCGCGTTGCCATGACTGGTCCGCCTTTTTTGAGTAAGCCACGCGCGATTGCCACGACTTGCTGCGTGGTCTTGCCTTCACAGAAGATGACCTCCGGAAACCCTTGCCTGATAGACCGATGATGATCCACAGAGGCAAACCCCAGATCCTCATATGGCAGAGTGCGGAGCCGGGCGATGGCCGCTTCGATCCCGGTCTTGCCTCTTTTGACCTCGTGAAGCAATCGTCTCAGCGAGTCATAGTTCATAAAGAAGAGGCCTTTTCTTCTCGTTCCGCCTTCGCGCCCCGCTCCATCAAATCAGCAACCGCCTGACGGCAGGGCTTGCCTTCGAACAACACGGCATTGACTTCCCGCACAATCGGCATCTCGACGCCATGCCGCTCCGCCAGAGCCAACGCCGCGCGCGCGGTGCGCACGCCTTCCGCCACGGCGTGCATGCCGCGCAGGATGCTCTCCAGCTTCTCGCCTTTCCCCAACCGCACACCCACTGCGCGGTTCCGGCTGAGAGGCCCTGTGCAGGTGAGCACCAAGTCTCCGACTCCGGAGAGACCGTAGAACGTACGCGGGTCCGCCCCCATGGCCACGCCCAATCGAACCATCTCGGCCAGCCCGCGCGTGATCAATGCCGCCCGCGCGTTGTGGCCCAGCTCCAGGCCATCCACCACGCCGGCGGCGATCGCCATCACGTTCTTGAGCGCACCACCCAGTTGCACGCCGATCAAATCGCTCTCGGCATAGACCCGGAATGTCGGGGACATAAGGAGCGACTGATATGTCTTGACCGTGTCCGGATTGCGGCCGGCCAGGCAGACCGCCGTCGGTTGCCCGCGACTGACTTCAGCCGCGAAGCTCGGCCCAGAGAGGACCATCAGTTCACGGGTCGGCCCGGACAGCACCTCGGTCATGACTTCAGTCATGACTTTGAGCGTGTCTTCTTCCACACCTTTCGTCGCGCTGATGATCGGCGTCGAGTCGGGTACGAGCAGCGCCATGTGGCGCAACACCGTCCTGGCGACGTGGGACGGCACCGCGAACACGATGGCTTCGGCGCCGCGGACAGCCTCGTCCAATGAGTTGGTGGCCGTGAGGTCTCCGGGCAGCTTGACGCCGGGCAAAAAAAGCGTGTTCTCGTGCTTCGTCCTGATTGCTTCGACCACTTCCGGCTCGTACGCCCACAGCCGGACAGAGGCGCCTTTCTGCGCCACATGCCGCGCCAGCGCCGTTCCCCACGCTCCGGCCCCCACCACGCCAATCGCGGGCGCGGCTTTGGATTCCTGTGCTCCAGTTGTCACGAGTCAGGCCTCACAGAGGTCGAATGGAGACTGACGATCAACGTCGCGCGGATTATAGGAACGGGCTGTAAAGGCTGTCAACGAAGGTGCCCCACTTGCCGGGACGGCTCAATGGGGATAGGCAGGGCAATCCCTTAGGGCGTAAACGCTGACAAGACGGAACGGGAACGGACTCGAGCGGTCCACTGATGTGCGCGCATCGGGCAGCTAGTCCAAAGCCCGTGCATGCCAAGAATGGGAAATGATTGGGGAAAAGCAAATTTCCCACTGTACACTCGGATGGCATAGGGCTTGCTCAACTCCAATTCGGCTCTAGGTTGATGGCTTCGGCCTTCATCTCATGGAGCAGACGGACGGGGAGGCTCTTGAGAAGGAACGATTTCTCACCCCAATGACAGGAAAACGCGGGGTTTCCATCATGGTCACTCACTGCTGCCAGCAGACCCGATGGCTTCCAATCGGGCTGGTCATGCTTGTCGCGTGCGCCATTCTTCCGTCGCTTGCGTATGGAGAAGCCTACATCGCCGGTCAATTTGGGATCGCTCTTCCCTCTATAGGCAAAGGGCTTACAGATGTCAAATTAACTGATTTCTCACCAGAAGGCTCCATGTCTGATCGAGCGTTGAAACCTTCTTTCCTCTTCGGAGCCAAAGTCGGCTACTTCTTCCCTCAGGCTCGAGGGTTCGGGATTGAGACAGAAGTGTTTGCTACTACGCCTCACATCAAGGGACAGACTTCGATCGTGAGCATTCCGCCAGGAGCAACGTTAAAGGGTATAGGCCCCGTAACGGGTGGTACAAATACGACACCCGTGCGCGGGGATCACTTTCGTGTTGTGACCTGGACACCTATAAACCTCGTTTTTCGTTACCACAAAACCAGACTACAACCTTACTTTGCAGTCGGGCCCGGGGTGTTTTTTGCACGGGTCAAGAGCATAGACTCTCAATTCCCCGGCACACAAAACAACACGAAGCTAGGCCTTAATACCAAGGCTGGCTTGGAATACTTCATCACGCGGCGCTTCGCCATGTTTGGAGAATGGAAATACAACTATACGAAGTTCCATTTTGAGCCGACAGATAATCAAGTTGGTTTCAAAGCGACGTACAACATGCACCTTGCTGCCTTCGGCCTGAGCTACCACTTCTGATCCCAATCCGAAAATAATTTCGGCACCTCCACAAAATCGCGTGTGTCCAAACGGGGGCTGGCTCAGCCTGCGTCGCGAATCCCAAAGGCGCGGGAACCACCACGTAGCGGGCAGCCGCGGTGCGCGCAGTGCAGGCTGAGGGCTGTTCGAAGCAGGGTTTGCGCCGTGGCAAGTTCCCGCTTAGTGCGGTCGCGCCGGAGCGTTTGAGCCGCGCAGGCCGCCTCAGCCCCCCGAGGGCCAGCAGCCGCCACTAGGCTGCATCACAACGGTGTACCCAGAGGATCCGGAAGACCCTGCTTTGGGATTGTGGCTAACTCGACGTTCCGCCTGTTTTTTTCAGACTGGCGCTTTAGTCATCTTCCGTGTAGACTGTGCCGCAGGCACGGACTCGATGAAGATCTGCGGCTCCTGCGGTCACCAGCATCCGGAGATCAGCCGGTTCTGCACCCAGTGCGGCGCACCGCTCAACAGCGCACCCGCGGGCCTTTCTTCGTCGCCCCTATCCGTCAAAGAAGAGCTAAATATTCAGATCCTGTACGTCATGGTGGCACTGCTGCTCCTTGTGCTCATGTTTCCACCATGGGAAACTCCGCCGAGCCGACCGCCTGAATTTCTCGGTTTCCACTTCATTCTGGCCCCACCCGAGCCCGAGGCCGTCGTGAGTCGCCTGTTGATGACGATTGAACTCGTCACCATCGCGATCGCGGGACTGTATGGTTCGTGGCTCTTCCGCAAGCGAGCGAATAGGAATAGCAAGTAGCGGCTAGCGGGTGCGGGGAGGAAAGACCAAGAAGGGAGAGTTGGAACTGCTTGCTGCCAGCTACTCGCTGCCGGCTGTTCGCTAGTCTAAGGCCAGCGTCAAGCACTTCGCTGCGCCGCCAGACTTCATGAATTCGTCAAGGGGAACAGGGTGGGGTTCATAGCCGTGGTCGCGGAGGAGTGCTATCGTCTCCGGACAGCCGGCCGGCAACACGACGTGCTTGCCGACACACACGGCGTTACAAGCGAATTTCAGCGCCTCGGCGTCCGGCACGACGAGCCGGCGTTCCGGCGCGACCCGCTCGGCGATCACCGCCTGCCCGTACCGATCGAACGCGGGCGGGTAATAGAGCAACTCGCCTCCACTCAAGGGACAGAAGCACGTGTCGAGATGATAGAATCGGCTGTCGACGAGTTCCACGGGAATAATTTCCCGCCCAAAGATCTCGCTCAAGCGGGAATAGCAACGGATGTCCGACCGTTGCCGGTAGCCGCCGAACCAGCCGTCGGGAAATCCCAGCAAATCCCCCGCGCCCTCGAAGTAGAGGCCTTTCTCCAGCGTGATGACTTCGTAGTCGTGCTCGCGGAACCATGCCTCAAAGTAGGGCTCTTCCCGTTGTCGTTCAGGATGCCGGAATCGGCTCGGCACCGCCCGCTTGCCGAGCACGACTCCCGCGTTGGCGGTAAACACGAGGTCCGGTAGGCCGGGCACCGGCGTCATCCGTTCGAGAGTGGCGCCGGCGTCTTGCTCCAGCACCGCCATCAGCTCGTGCCATTGCCGGTAGGCCCGCTCGCCGTCCACCGCGTTGGTCCGGCGCATCCAGGGATTGATCTCATACTCGATCCGGAAATAATCCGGAGAGCACACCAAGAGCCGGCTCATCCCTTCCACCCCAACTCTCGCGCCAGTTCCCGCAGGAACGACGCGGCATCCATCACTAACCCGACGGCCTGAAAACTGCCTCGGTCGGCCAGCTTCGTCGGCACGGCCGGATTCACGTCCACGCAGACCGTCGGGACTGTGGCGGGAAGGAGATTGCCCGTCGCCACCGCGTGCAGTGTGGACGCGACCAAAAGCGCCAGGCCCACGCCTGGAATCGCCGCCCGCATCGCGGCCTGGGCGGCGACCGCGTCCGTGATCACCCCGGGCAGCGGACCGTCGTCCCGAATCGTGCCCGCCATGACGACCTGGACGCCTTGCCTCACACAGGCCGCCATGATTCCGCTCGTGATCACACCCGACTCCACCGCCGCCTTGATGCTGCCGATCGCGCGGATGCGGTTGATGGTGCGCAAATGGTGTTCGTGCCCGTGCGGCACCGCCCGGCCGGCCGACAACGCGTAACCGAGGGTCGTGCCGAAGAGATGCGCTTCCATGTCGTGCGCCGGGAGCGCATTGCCGCAAAAGAGCACATGGATGAAGCCCGACTCGATCAGCCACGTCAGCGCATCGCGGCCACCCGCATGGATGATCGCCGGCCCTCCGGCGAGCAAGACCTTGCATCCCTCGCGCCCCTTTCTCATGCCCTCGCGAAACATTTCCATCCGCCGCGCCACGTCACGGATGATATGGCCATGCGGCCGTTCCGCCGAGACCTGCGACTCCATGAACCCGAACACGTCACGCTCTTTCGGCCGCGCGAGTGGGATGACCCGCACGCCCTCGCGTCCTGTGACGATGAGGTCTCCCTTCTTCACGTCAGCCATCGGGATCGCGCGGGCCCGCGTCCGATCGGCATCGACCCTGATCGCCACATCCATCTCGATGGCTTCCACGTCGACCCACACGCCGCGCAGTCGGACCTGCGTGGGCAAATGCGTTGTGGCGTAGAAGGTCTCGGGGAGGATCCCATCGGCCGGCGCCGGCTCCAGCGTGCAATCGGATTCCCGCTCCACCGCCGCGCCATGCGGCTGGATCGCCTGGAGAATCTCTGCCAGCAGGTCGGCAGACGACGCCTTGACCAGAATTTTTGCGTGGGAGGACTCCTCGCGCGTCTTACCAATCCGGACTTCTTCGAAATCGAAGGTTCCGCCCAGCATCAGGATCGTATCCAGCACCTTGGCCAGAATCAGCGAATCGATGATATGGCCATGCAAGACAACCGTCTCTTGGACAGGGGACATAGGGATCACCTTCTTGAGCAGGGGCTAGAGGTTAGAGGCTATATCTGTTTATCCCGCTTTCATTAATTCTCTCAATACATTCGTGGCATAGGCACCGGGCGGCAACGCGAACGAAAGGAAGAGATCGCCGTCCTTCAGCGACCAATCCAGATCCACCAGCTTGACCCGCAACGGCCGACGCTCGCCGCGGAACCCACAGGCTTTCGCGGCCTCGACGAGCGCCTCCGGCGTCGTGCCCTCCTCCTCGACCACAGCGCGTTCGATGGCCCCCGGTTCGCCCGACGCCCAGGGCGCTCGCGACCCAAAAAGCGGCCCGGTCGGGCTGATCTCAAAGCGATCCGCCCGGGGTTGCTCCGCTGCGGCGTCTTCGACCGGAAAGCAGGCGCCGTTGTCGAGCTTCATCGCCCAGTCGCCAACCATGACGCGATCGAGCCGATCGAGCCGGCGGGCCAGTACCCGGTTGAAGAGATAAGATTGATAGGCATGCAGGTACCAGAGACGCTTGGCACGACTCATCTTGGCCCGCCGCGCGCCGTCGGTCAGCAGAGCGGCGCCCAGTCGGTGGTTGAGGCCGGCCTTGCCTTGCCGCTGTGGGCCGAAGTAATTCGGCACGCCGCGGCGCGTCAGTTCCTCCAGCACCAATGGCACGGTCGTTTCAGCGTGAGGATGGACGCCACGGATGACGAGCCGAAAGGTGTTGCCGGCATGATGGCCTGTCCGCAACCGATTCCGATGACGGCCAAGCACCTCCACTGAAAGCAGGTGCACGTCCGGCCTGATCCGCGCCACCTGCTCTGGTGTGACGCCGTGGATTGACACCATCTGGGTCGTGACAGCCCTGGCGTCCTTGAGGCCCGCGATGCCGATCGCCCGTGCTTTGACGCCGAGCAGGGAGGAGAGTCGCAGCACAAGTTCGGGGGTGGATAGGCCGCGCTTGGTCACGCGGAGGTAAAGATGCTCGCCTTCGCCGCAGGGAAGATACAAGGGCCGTTCCTCGACGCGGAAATCCTCCGGCGTCGTCCGGATCCGTCCACCGATGCCGGGTTGGGTCGTCGTCAAATAGGGTAAATCGCTCTGACTCTTAATGAGGCTTACCATATCTTCTCAACTGCGCGGAACCGATCGCGCCGGGATATTCCGGAAGTTCCCCGTCAAGCACGAGCGGTCCGGTGGTATACTCTGGGCAAGCCGTTCACCGTGATCTACAACCACTCGATCAGCATGTTCCGATTATCGACCATCACGTTCCGTTCAGCGGTCATCCTACCACTGGCGCTGCATCTCGGGATACTTGCTTTGACCGCCTCTTCGGCCTGGGCCGACGACGTGTTCGTCTTGTTCACCCAGCACATCAAGCGTCAGGTCACCATCGACAAGCAGGCCTTCGCCATCGCCAGCACCTGCACCCAGTGGTTTTACCGGCGCGGGCAACGGAAACCGACGCCGCCGGTGCAAGAGGTGGCCTGGCGGCGCGGTGCGCCGTCCGAGACGATCCCCCTCGGCCGCACGTTCTCGCCAGCCGACTGCGAGACTCGCTATCCCGGCGGGTTGGGATCAGTGCGAGAAGACTTCAGCCGCACCCAATCTTCCTTGTCGCTGAGCCTCACATTTTACGAATTCGCTCTGCTCGGCGACCGTGACGATGACGGGCATTACAGCACGACCGAACTCCAGGACGTGCTTCATTCGCTCGAACTCGCCTTTGACCCTGCATCAACCGCGGCCGCGCACGCGGCGGCGCTGACCGCCGCGTTCGATACGCTCCACAAGGCAGGGGGAATGGAACGGCTTATGGCCGGCATGGGGATCCTCTACGACAACGGCTATCGGTTGAGCACGTCCGATCAAGCCGCGCTGAACCGGGTGATGGAATGACGGCGCGGTTGATGCGCTGGCAAGAGCGGGCACGGCTGTTTGTCGGTCACATGATCAGCCGTCCTTCTCACCATCTCTTCAACCTTGTTCCGCAATGGGAAATCGGCCTGGACGTGGTGCAGGTCTCTCGGCTGACTGTTGTTCATAGCCCTCTCGCCGGCCGACGCGCGGTACAGATCAGCGATCTCCACCTCGACCGCTATCGGCCGCGCCATGACTTGATCGTCCGGACAATCGCCGGCTTGCGACCCGACTGGATCTTCATCACCGGCGACCTGCTGAACGTGCCGGACGGCCTCCCGCACCTCTTCCGCTTTCTTTCCCAACTCAGAACCGTGGCGCCTGTGTATATGACACTAGGCAATCACGACCATTACAGCGGCATTCCCGTCGACCGGTTCTCGGAATGGGCGGACCGGCACAAACTTTCGCTGCTGGTGAATCAAACCGCCTTCGTCGCTGCAGGATCAGGGGAGCTGGCCGTCGTCGGCGTGGACGATCCTTCCCTGCACCGGGCCGACCTGCAGTGTCTGCCGCCTCCCTCTAAGGGACGCTTCATTCTCCTGCTGGCGCACGCGCCCAATATTTTGGATCAGGTACAGCCGCATCACCGAATCGACCTGGCCTTGTGCGGACACAGCCACGGAGGTCAGTGGCGGGTGCCGTTCGTACCACCCGTCTGGCTCCCGCCAGGTTGCAACGGCCGTCTGCACGGCGTGTATGTGCGGAACGGCCTCCGCCTTTACGTCAACCGCGGTCTTGGCTGGTCGGTTCTCCCAGCCCGCTGGAACTGCCCGCCCGAAATCCTTCTCCTCGAATGGACCGCCGGGGAAAAAGATTGAGGCTTAGGTGATGCGTTCCAACGCCTCCCGGGCCCGGCTGCGCACCGTCTGATCCCAGTCCTCTTTCATCACCTCGGCCAGTTTCTCTTTGGCCTCCACCGCGCGCAGTCGTCCCAACCCCAGCGCCGCGCAGCTCCGCACGTACGCATGGTCGTCCTCCAACGCCTTGAGGAGCAGGGGAATCACCGACTTGTCCTGGAGAACGCCGAGATGGCTCGCTGCCATCCCGCGGATCTTATGCTGCTTGTCACCAACCGCCTTCCGCAGGGTGGTGGCGAACAGTTCCTTCAACGCCGGCGCTACGGGTTCTAGCCCTTCGAGCCGATACTCGTTGACTTCGATCATAGTGAAGGCCAGATCGAGGCGTTTCTCCAGCGACGTCTCGCGCTGGAAGGCCACCATGAGACGTTCCCGTTCGCGTCGCCGGTATCGCCGCCGCAGGATCGGACGGATCATCGCCCACAGGGCCGTCGCAAGGACTAGCCCCAGCAGCGTGAGGGGAACGGCCTGCTCGACGAGGAGATCCTGTGTCTCGGGAGAAAGCCGCTTCCAGATCCAGACAAGGGCGACGACCGCTCCGACGACGATCAAAATCGCCGTGAGGTTCGCTTGGCCGGTTTGGCTGCGCAGGCTCATGACGTCGTATCATAGGAAGGCCCCGCCGATCGCGTCAACGCGCCATCCGGACTTCTTGACAACCCTACTAACTAGAACTACCATGTGGCTGGCCGTGGAGCTTCCCGATCTCAAAGACGATCCCTACCTCAAGGTGGTGCGCCCGCTGGTCGAAGCCTACCTGGCGTTTTGGCGAGCTGACAACCGCCACATCCGCTCCCTGCGACTGACGCCGTCCCAATTCGACGTGATCGCCACGCTGGGCGACACGGACGGCATGACCTGCTCGGAGCTCGGCGCGGCGACCTTGACCACCAAGGGCACGCTGACCGGCGTCCTCGACCGGCTGGAGGCCAAAGGCTTGATCCGAAGAGATGAGGTAGCCGGCGATCGTCGCTGCATCAGGATTCGGTTGACTGACAAGGGCGATGCCCTGTTTCGCAAAGCATTCGCCGCGCATATCGCCTTCTTGCGCCCGTATTTCGAGCGAGCCTTGACCCAAAAGGAAGCGGACCAGTTGTGCAGGCTGTTGGTGCGTATCAGAGACAGCTTCGAACAGGACCGGTGATGAGATCTCGGCAGCCCGTTGCCCGTTCCCTTGGAAGTCAATGATGGAAAAACCTGCGGACACCGCTCATCCGATCCACAATCTGCTCAAGCATCGCTGGAGTCCGCGCGCATTCTCCCACAAGCCGGTCGAATCGGAGACCCTATGCAGGCTGTGGGAAGCCGCCAGCTGGGCGCTGTCCTGCTTCAACGACCAGCTCTGGCATTTCCTGGTCACGACGAAGCAGGACAGGGCGGACTCCGATCGGATGCGGGGATGTCTGAACGAAGGGAACGCTGTCTGGGCGAGGCACGCCCCCGTGCTGATGATATCGAGGGCACGGACGACGTTTCAGCACGACGGCAGACCAAACCGGCATGCGTTGCACGACGGCGGGCAGGCTGTCGCCGGCTTGACCCTGCAAGCCACCGCGCTCGGCCTGTTCGTGCATCAAATGGCGGACTTTTCCCCAGAGAAGGGGCGACGGACGTCCGCCGTGCCGGAGGGGGCCGAGCTGGTCGCGGCGATTGCGCTCGGCTATCCCGGCGATCCGGCCTTGCTGTCCGAGAAGCTCCGTCAGCGCGAAGTGGCCCCGCGCAGCAGAAGGCCGCTGGAAGACTTCGTTGTTTCCGGACAGGGGGACCGCACGTCGCCACTGGTTTCGAGGTTCTGATGCGCCTGACGATTCTGGGCAGCGGCACGAATATCCACCCCAAGCGGGCCGCCGCTGGTTATCTCGTGCGGACCGACCAGGTGCTGCTCCTCGACTTCGGTCCCCGCACACTGATCAATTTGATGAAGACTGGAGTCGACCGCCATCGGATCACACACGTGCTGTTTTCCCATTTCCACGCCGACCATTTCTCCGATTTCATCACCTTTTTCTTCGACGCCGTCATCCACTCGAAGCTCGTCGGCCCTCGTCCGGACTTGACGATCATCGGGCCACGTGGGACCGCCCGCTTGTTCCGGACGGTCTTCGCCACGTTTCCAAGCTTCGACTCTCCGCGCTTTCGTGTCAAGATCAAGGAAGTCGCCGACCGTGGGTTTCTGATCGGAGAGACCCGTATCACCCCAAGGACGGTGCTCCATGTCCCTGGACTGCACTGCGTCGGCTACCGTATTGAGCATGGAGGCAAAGCGCTGGCCTATTCTGGTGACTCCCAATATTGCGAGAATCTCGTCCGCCTCTGTCGAGAGGCCAACGTAGCCGTGCTCGATTGTTCCTTTCCCGCAAACCGGCCGGGGCCGGGCCACATGCACGCGGGCGACTGCGGCCGGGTCGCTCGCGATGCGGGACTCGACCGGCTGATTCTCTCACACTTCTACCCGATCGCAGAACGGTTCGACGTCAGGCGACAGGCGGGCCGCTACTTTCGGGGAACTATCCTGATGGGGAGGGATCTGTTGTCGGTGACGGTGTGAACGGAAAAGCTGGTCCGCACTCCAGGATCTCCGCGAAGCGGGACAACCTGGCCTTCTTCAACGGGTCCTCAAGCTTGCTGTAGATCGCGAGCAGGTTTTTGAGCATCCGGATCAGCACAGCGCGCGGCGGAGTTTTCTGCAGATACCGTTCGTCGAACCCGTATCCGGCTTCGGCCAGAAAGCGCGCGCAGTTCCGTTCCGTCAGCAACGCGCCCCCGTTGAAACAGTCCACGAACACTTTATAGCGGTCCGATTCGTACTTGACGAGAAAATGCCCTGGCATGCCGATGCCGTGCACCGGCAGCCCCAGGCGTCGGCCGATGAACAAGTAGACAGCGGAGAGACTGATTGGAATGCCGGTCCGCCGATCCAGCACGCGGTTCAGATAACTGTTCTCGACCTCGTAATAGTTCCTGGTGTTGCCGCGGAATCCCTGCTCCACGAACAAATAGCGGTTCAACGTCTTGATGGTTTCTTCGCCCGAGGCACGAGGCCCGATGCGGTCGCGCACTTCCCGGGCCATCTCATCCAACTGGCGGGTATAGACGCAGACATCCAACGTCGGATAGGCGTACCGCGCAATCAGGAACGCGCCGGCCTCCAGGTCGATCCGGTCCTCGGGCTGAGCGGCCAACTCCCGCAACTCGTCCTCCAGCCGCCTCCCGCGGATCTCTTCCAGAATCCGCGCGATCCGCTCAGCCATCTCCGGCTGTTCAATCTCAGCCTCCTGCAGCAACGGGATGGCGCAGGGCCCGAGATCGATCAGCTTGCCGCTGATCATCTTTACGATCCGCTCATCCTCGTCGGACAGCAGCCGGATCAACGCCCGAATCTGGTTTTCACCTCTCGCCATCGAAAGAGAGAGTCGCCTATCGGCGAACGAGGTACCCCGGTGGAACTCCCCCGGCCCTTCAGGGGCGTGCTACCGCGGTATCTTGTTTCCGCCCGTTTCCGCGCTTCGCGCTCGATCTATCCCATCGCTTTGCGGAACGCGCGCGCGCCACCGTACAGGCATAGCGCATCGAACACCGCCATGACGACCAGAACCATCGCAACCTTCGGGAGCGCTTCCGCCCAGCCGGACAGCATCAGAGGACGGACCGCATCGATGGCCCAGGTCATCGGATTGAACCGCGCCAGGAAACTCATCCACGCCGGCATGGCCGACAACGGGACGAGGGCCGAACTCAAAAAAATCATCGGCAGCGAAAGAAACCCTAGGACGGAGAAAAAGTCACCATGACTTTTCACCGAAAAGGCCATTGCCATCGAGATGGCCGTCAGCCCGACCCCGAACAACATGCCGATCAACAGGATGACCGCCACGCCGAGCAGACCGGTCGCCGGCCGGACCCCGAACAGAAACGCGACGCCCAGGATGACCAACACCTGCAAGGACGTGACGCCCATCACGAAGAGGAACCGGCTCAGGATGATGGAACTCCGGCGTATGGGCGTGGACATGAGTCGTTCGAGGAACCCGTTCTCCTTGTCGAAGAGCAAATCGACGCCGCCCGCCAACCCATTGTTCAGCACCGTCATCACCACCACGCCGGCGGCCAGAAAACTGATGTAGTTCGGCGCCTGCACCACCTGGGTGTCAGCCGCCCGTTGGAAGAGGTTGCCGAAGAAAATCAGCCAGAACAGCATGGGTTGGACGAGCGTGAACAGCATGCTGAACCTCTCACGGCTCAGCCGCCGTATCCACCGCAGCGTCAGTGCGCTGATTTCCTGCCAATACTCTTTCATCTTTCACCACTTCACTATGAATTCTGAGTGCCGAGTTCTGAGCTTACCCCGCATTCAGACGACTCAGCACTTCTCACTCAGCATTCACTGCCCCACTTCCCCCGGGAAACTCTTCCCGGATCGCGTGCCCGGTATGGGCAACAAACACGTCGTCCAGCCGCGGACGGTGGTAGTCGATGAACTCCAGACCACAGTTCAGCCGATTCGCGGCGTCGAGAATCGCGGGCAGGGCCTTCTCCGGCGACTCCACCCGGATATTGAGCCCCGTCGGCGTCGTGCTCACAGCCCGGATGGACGGCAGCCCTTTCACGGCGGCAGCCAACGATTCGATCCGCTCCGTCTCCTTCACCGTCAGCGAGACGATGTCGCCGCCCAGGCCGACCTTCAGTTCCGTGGGCGAGCCTAGCGCCTTGACCCGCCCGCCGTCGATGATCGCCAATCGGTCGCAGAGCTGATCGGCCTCGTCCAAATAGTTGGTCGTCATCACCACCGTCATGCCCCGCTCGCGGAGCCCGCGCACGTAGTCCCAAATGCGCAACCGGCTTTGCACATCCAGACCCAGCGTGGGCTCGTCCAAAAAAAGAATCTTCGGATCCGGCAGCAAGCCGCAGGCGATGTCCAGTTTCCGCTTCATCCCACCGGAATAGGCTTTGACGAGCCGGTCCGCATGGCGTTCCAATTCCACCAGCCGCAACAACTCATCGATCCGGCGGCGGGCTTCGTCTTTGGGCAGGTGGTACAGATTGGCGAGGAGGTCCAGATGTTCACGGCCCGTCAGAAATCGGTCGATCGCCCGTTCCTGCGGCACATACCCGATCAGCCGGCGCACCCGCTCCGGCTCGCGCGCCACGTCGTGGCCCCACACGACGGCGGAGCCCGATGTCGGCCGCAGTAAGCCGACCAGAATCCGCAGCGTCGTGCTTTTGCCGGCGCCGTTGGGTCCCAGCAGGCCGAAGATCTCGCCCTGAAAAACCTGAAAAGACAGGTCTTCGATAGCCTTCACGCCATCATAGGCCTTACCCAGCCGGGACACCTCGATGGCGACCGCCCGTTCCATCAGCCCCAGCCCTTTACTCCGTCCCGCTCGTGTACTTTGAACTGGATCAGATCGATGAGCCGACGAGCCTGCTGCTGAAGCGAGTCCGCTTCCAAAAGAAATTGTTTCTCCAGAGGAGTGCAGTCGAGGTGGGTCGAAAGGGTGTTTACGAGGATGTCGTCGTTCACGTCCTTGCAGAAGAAGTATTGCCAATAGGGATAATTCTCATGCGCGTGAAGACAGTCCCCAAGCACTTTGATCAAATAAGCCCGCACCGCCGGATCGAGTACCGATTCCGGCGCCCGCGGCTTCAGCACGATCGCCGCTTCCCGATAACTCTTCTCGTGGAACTCCTGCCGCACCTCGAACCGTTCCAACCCCTGCAGCAGAATGTTCGATCGGCCGTCCGGCAGGGATTGGACACCGACGAGACGACCGACACATCCGAGCTGGAAGATGGGGGGATTGCCGTAATAGTTCGCTTCCCACCCTTCCTTGAGCAACGCGATCCCGATGCACTGGCCTCCGGCGGCCGCGTCGGCGACCATCTGGCGATAGCGCGGTTCGAAGATGTGCAGCGGCAGGTACGTTTTCGGGAAGAAGACCACGTTGGGCAGCGCGAACACTGGGATGCGTTCCGGGATCCGGAATGACGCCGGTTTTTCGCGCAGGTCGCGGCCGTGATGATCACGCGCTCGATCGGTTTGCATGCTTCACGATAGCCGATGCTCTCGGAAGTTGTCAACCGAGTCTCCGGACCGCGTCGGCGCCGCCGACTATGACAAAACCCTCATCAATACCGGGGATTTGCACAGCGGAACACAGAGTGTTATAAGCCGTGTCGTCATGCGCAACCAATCGCACACAGCGATGGCACTGCTGGCAGGCGCACTAGTGCTGGTGCCCGTCTCTCCGGCCGCCCGCGACGGCGAGGCGACGGAAGGCGGGTTCCGTCTCGCCCTGCCGGGCTACCAGTACCGTTTTCCGCAGGACCATGGATCGCACGATACGTTCCGGACGGAATGGTGGTATTACACCGGTCATCTCACCGCTCGGAACGGCCGACGGTTCGGCTTTCAATTGACATTCTTCCGACGCGGGATCTCGCCAGAACGCATCAGGACCGAGCCGTCCCGCTGGACGATTCGGCACCTGTACCTGGCCCATTTGGCACTCTCCGACCTGGACAACGGCCGGTTTTATATGAGCGAGAAGATCAGTCGAGCCGGGTTGGGTAAAGCCGGCGCGGACGCCGACCGTCTCCACGTGTGGATCGATCGGTGGAGCGTCGAGCGGCTGGCCGGGAACTCCGATCGCCATCACCTGCGCGCAGCTGCCGACGGCTTTGCCGTGGATTTGACGGTCACAGCCCTCAAACCGCCGGTCGTGCACGGCACGGACGGCGTGAGCCGCAAAGGCCACCGCCGAGGACAGGCATCCCATTACTATTCACTCACGCGGCTGGCGACCGAAGGGCGCGTGACGGTCGGCGGGGAACAGTTCGAGGTCGTCGGCACGAGCTGGATGGACCATGAGTTCGGTTCCGCGGACCTCGACCGCGAGGTGGTCGGCTGGGATTGGTTCAGTCTTCAGCTCAGCAACAACAGCGAGCTCATGGTCTATCGGCTGCGGCGCGCCGACGGGTCGGCCGATCCGGCCTCCAGCGGCACGCTGATCCTCGCCGACGGGCGATCGCAGCATCTGCCCGGCGACTCCCTGCGGTTGGAGCCGCTCACCTACTGGACCAGTCCGGCGAGCGGGGCGCGCTACCCGCAACGCTGGCGGCTATCCTGCACCTCACCACAGTTCTCACTCGAGGTGACCCCATTGCTGGCGAATCAGGAACTGCGCACCGGCCGGAGCACCCAGGTGACCTACTGGGAAGGCGCCGTTCAGGCGGCAGGGACGTGGCACGGCGCGGCCGTGTCGGGACAGGGCTATGTGGAAATGACCGGGTACGCGGAGCGCATCACACAACGCCTATAAGCGCGCGGCGCTCACGGGGGATCAACTGTCGTGGCCGCTCATCGGTGGTCGTTTGCCTTGACATCCCCGAAATCCGGTTTCTACAATGAGCCTCCTTTGCCATTCCAACCGGAGTTTCACACGCCATGCGCGACGATGTTGTGATCGTGGGCGGCGGGCTTGCTGGCTCCGAAGCGGCTTGGCAAGCGGCCAACCGCGGAGCTCGGGTCACGCTCTATGAGATGCGGCCCAAAGAGTTCACCAAAGCCCACAAAACCGGGTGGCTCGCTGAGCTCGTGTGCTCCAACTCGCTAGGCTCCGGCGACATCCTGAGCGCGCCCGGTATCCTGAAGGAAGAAATGCGGCGGCTCAATTCGCTGATCGTCCGTGCCGCCGACGAGTCGCGCGTGCCGGCAGGCTCGGCGCTGGCGGTGGACCGGGAGATGTTCGCCCGCAAGGTTACGGAGGCGCTGGAAGGGCATCCCAAGGTGCGGATCATCCGGGAGGAGATCACCGCCATTCCCACTGACTGCGTGTGCATCATCGCGACCGGCCCGTTGACCTCAGACCGCCTGTCGCAGGCGATCGCCGACCTGACGCACGCCAAGCATTTGTACTTTTACGACGCGATCTCGCCAATTATCGACGCCGACTCGATCAACATGGACGTGGTGTTCCGGGCTTCGCGGTACGACAAGGGCGGCGATGATTACCTGAACTGTCCGATGGACGAGGAGACGTATAACAAATTCTACGAAGCGCTGCTGAGCGCCGAAAAAGTCCAACCCAAGGACTTCGAGAAGATCCCCTATTTCGAAGGCTGCATCCCCATTGAGGTCATGGCGGAGCGAGGGCGCCAGACCATGCAGTTCGGTCCGCTCAAGCCGGTGGGTTTGGAAGATCCACGGACCGGCATGCGACCCTATGCGGTCGTACAGCTTCGCGCAGAAAACGCCCACGGGACGTGCTACAACATGGTGGGGTTCCAGACCAAGTTGACCTATCCAGAGCAGAAGCGGGTGTTCCGCATGATCCCGGGCTTGGAGAACGCGGAATTTCTTCGGTACGGCAGCTTGCATCGGAATACGTTCATCAACTCGCCGCAGTTGCTCCGGAACACCTTACAACTCAAGGCGCGCGGCACAGTGTTCTTCGCAGGCCAGATCGTCGGCGTGGAGGGATACACGGAATCGGCGGCGATGGGCGGCTTGGCCGGCATCAACGCCGCCCGCGGCTTGGCCGGGCTTCCACTGGTGACGCCGCCGCCGACCACGGCGCACGGCAGTCTGCTCTCGTACATCACCACTTGCGAGCCGCGACATTTCCAGCCGATTAACACAAACTTCGGGCTGTTTCCCCCCCTGCCGAGCCGGATTCGAGACAAGGAACAAAAACGGCGCCTCATCGGTCAACGTGCGCTAGAGGATCTCGAGGCATGGAAGACGCAATCCGGGCTTTCGTGACGTTTCTCGACGCCGAGCAAGGAGCGTCCCCCGAGACCATTCGCGGTTATCAGGCCGATCTTCGCCAGTTCCATGCGTTTCTAAAAGTTTCCGGACAGGGGAGCGCCGACTGCCAGCCCGCTGCCATCGATGCCACCATAATCCGGAACTATTTGGCGTGGCTGGATCGGCAAGGAAAGAAAAAAAGCTCATTGGCGCGCAAGCTGGCGACGCTCCGGAGCTTCTATCGCTTCCTGATCAGAGAAGGACGGGTCACACAGAATCCCGTCGAGCACGTCCGAACGCCCAAGCAACCCAAGCCGCTTCCTCGCGCACTGACCAAGGAGGACGCGGAAGCCCTGATGGAACTGCCGAGAGCCGATACGCTGTTGGCACGCCGCGACCGGGCGATCCTCGAAACGCTGTACTCAACCGGTGCCCGCGTGAGCGAGTTGGTCGGGATGAATGTGGACGATCTTCACCTCGCCGAGGGATTGGTTCGACTGCGCGGCAAGGGCCGCAAGGAGCGGATCGTGCCGATCGGGGACGTCGCGCTCGAGGCCATCAAGGACTACCACGATGCGCTATCCTGCTGCACGGCACCGGAGACCCGTAGCCTCCCCAGGAGCAACGGCTGTCCTCAGCGGAATACAACAGGCGCTCCGCGCCACGCGGAACCCGGCCAACCCGTGTTCCGCAATGCTCGCGGCGGCCGACTCACCGCTCGCAGTGTCGCCCGCATCGTGATGAAATATTCCCGCCACCTGCCCGGCGGACGGATCAGCCCGCACGCCCTTCGTCATTCCTTCGCGACCCATCTGTTGGACGAAGGGGCGGACCTGCGCGCGATCCAGGAAATGCTGGGCCATGCGTCGCTCAACACGACCCAGAAGTACACCCACCTGGCGCCAAGCCAGCTCATGGCGGTATATGATAAGGCGCATCCCCGAGCGAGGCTGCAAGCCCCAGTTCAGGAAACGGAGACCGCCGGACGGTCATGACAATTCGGGCCACCACGATTCTGTGCGTACGACGGGACGGCAACGTCGCCATGGGCTGCGACGGTCAGGTGACTGTCGGCACCACCGTGATGAAGCACAATGCCAAAAAACTCCGGCGCATGCACCACGACCAGGTCCTGGCCGGCTTTGCTGGCGCCACCGCCGACGCCTTTACGTTGTTCGAAAAATTCGAGGCCAAGCTCGAAGAATATCGGGGGAACTTGACCCGGGCGGCCGTGGAGCTGGCGAAAGACTGGCGGACCGATCGGATCCTCCGGCGTTTGGAGGCGCTGCTCGCCGTCGCCGACCTCGACCATTCGTTCGTGATCTCCGGCACCGGCGATGTGGTGGAGCCGGAAGACGGCATCTTAGCGATTGGATCCGGCGGACCTTATGCGCTGGCGGCCGCGCGGGCGTTGCTCGGCCACTCCGCCTTGGACGCCCGCCGGATCGTCGAGGAATCCATGGCCATCGCCGGCGGCATTGACATTTACACCAACCAGCAGATCCTAATCGAAGAACTCAAACGGTGAGTTCCGCGACGTTGATGATGGCGGACCAACAACCGGCTCTTCCTAATCTCAACAACCTCACACCCCGGCAGATCGTGGAAGAACTGGACCGCTATGTGATCGGCCAGCGCGACGCCAAACGCATGGTGGCCATCGCCCTGCGCAACCGCTGGCGGCGGCAACAGTTGCCGCCCGATCTGCGCGACGAGGTGATGCCGAAGAACATCATCATGATCGGCCCCACCGGTGTCGGCAAAACGGAGATCGCGCGCCGGCTGGCCAAGCTGGCGCAGGCGCCGTTCCTGAAAGTCGAGGCGTCGAAGTTTACCGAAGTCGGATACGTCGGACGGGACGTGGAGGCTATCATCCGGGATCTCACCGAGCTTGCCGTCAACATGGTCAAGGCGAAACACCTGGAAGAAGTGCAACACAAGGCGGAGCAGCTCGCGGAAGAACGGCTGCTCGATCTTTTGTTGCCCCCGGTTACGCCACGGCCCGGCTTTCTCGAAGAATTAGAGCGACCGAGCGCCGCACAGCCGACCACAGAATCCTACGAGGCCACCCGCTCAAAGCTGCGCCTGCAATTGCGGGAAGGCAAACTCGATCACCGCTCCGTCGAATTGGAAGTCAAGGACCGGGCGCTGCCGATTGGCGTGATTTCGAACGTCAGCGGCCTGGAGGAGTTGGAAAGCGGCCTGCGCGAGATGTTGGGAGGAATGTTCCAGGGCAAAAAGAAAAAGCGCGTGATGAAAGTGCCGGAGGCGTTGCGACATCTTGCCCAGGAAGAAGCGCAGAAGCTTATCGATATGGATGAGGTGGTGCGCGAGGCAATCGCCAAGGTCGAGCAGACTGGCATCGTCTTCTTAGACGAAATCGATAAGATCGCTGGGCGCGAGCGAAGTATCGGCCCTGACGTGTCGCGGGAGGGAGTGCAGCGCGACCTGCTGCCGATCGTCGAGGGTTCGACTGTGAACACGAAATACGGCCCGGTCCAGACGGACCACATCCTGTTCATCGCCGCGGGGGCGTTCCACATGGCCAAGCCCTCGGACCTGATTCCCGAACTGCAGGGCCGTTTTCCCATCCGGGTGGAATTGAGTCCGCTGACCAAAGAGGACTTCATCCGGATCCTGACCGAGCCCAAGGGCGCGCTGGTCCGGCAATACCAAGCGCTCCTCGCGACCGAAGGGATTACCTTGGATTTCACCAGGGACGGATTGGAGGAGATTGCCGAGACGGCCGTCCAGGTGAATGACCGGACGGAGAACATCGGAGCGCGCCGGCTGTTCACGATCATGGAACGGCTGTTGGAACAGGTGTCATTCGAAGGGCCGGAGTGGCCAGACAAGAAGGTCATCATCGACGCCCAGTACGTCAAGGACCGTCTGCGCGACATCGTCAAGGATCAGGATCTGAGCCGGTTCATTCTGTAACGAGTCAATAGGTGGCCGCCAACATCGCGCGCGGCTATTCGCTGCTTGCGATGAGCGTGGAGCTCAGTGATGAACAAACTCATCAAAAAGGCCAACATTCTCGTCGAGGCCTTGCCATACATCCGCACGTTTGCCGGCAAGACCATCGTGATCAAGTACGGCGGCAAGGCCATGACAGAGGATGCGCTGAAGGACCGCTTCGCGCTGGACGTCGTTCTGCTCAAGTACGTGGGACTCAACCCGGTCGTCGTACATGGCGGAGGACCGCAGATCAACAAGATGCTGGACACGCTGGGCCTGGAAGCCAAGTTCCGCCACGGCGTGCGGATCACCGACCGGGCGACAATGGACATCGTGGAGATGGTGCTGGGGGGCAAGATTAACAAAGAGATCGTCGCGCTCATCAATCAACACGGCGGGCGGGCCATCGGGCTGACCGGCAAAGACGGCGATCTCATCCATGCCAAGCCGCTAACCGTGAAAGCCTGGGCCGAAAGCATCGGGACGGAACATGACGGCTCGCCGGATGAGGACTTCGGGTTGGTGGGCGATATCCAATCGGTCAATCCGCGCGTCATTGAAAGACTTCAGCAGGACCATTTCATCCCGGTTATCGCGCCGATTGGCACCGACCGCGCCGGCAACACGTACAACATCAACGCCGACCTGGTGGCCGGAGCGGTAGCGGCTGCACTCAAGGCGGAAAAGCTGCTGGTGCTGACCGACGTCAAGGGCATCCGCGATGCCAAGGGCCGTCATGTCTCCACACTGTCGCGTAAAGACATGCAACGGATGGTGAAGAAAGGTACGATCGGCGAGGGCATGTTACCCAAAGTCCATGCCTGTCTGACGGCGCTTGACGGCGGCGTCCGCAAGGCGCACATCATCGACGGCCGCATGCCCCACGCGATCCTCCTCGAAGTGTTTACGGACAAAGGCATCGGGACAGAGATCGTCTCGTAGGCGACAGCCGTGCGCCAGATTCTTGCCACGACATGTCCGACATGTCCGACTCTATCGCCCGGCTGACCGCTCATCTCCAGGCCCTCGTTGGCGAGCGTCATCCTGAGACTTCGCCGGCTGCGCTGCGCCAAGCCGAACAGTACCTCCGAGACCAGTTCACCGCGTTAGGTTTTGAAGTCGCCGCGCACGAGTTCGAAGCGCCCGGCGGGATGTATCGGAACGTGATCGCAACGTGTCTGCCACTGACTGCGTCGGTCAGGAGCAAACCACCCCTCATTCTCGCGGCCCACTTCGACACAGTAACCGGCTCGCCTGGCGCCGACGACAACGCCAGCGGCCTGGCGGTGCTGCTCGAAGTCGCCCGCCGACTCCGAGAGATCCCGCTTGACCGACCTGTTCGATTCATCGCCTTCAACCTGGAAGAGCAAGATCCGCTTGCTGGAAGGCCGGGTTTGCTCGGGAGTCTGGCCTATGCCGCCCATCTCCGAGCGACCGGCCAAACCGTGCTTGGCGCGATCGTGTTGGAATGTCTCGGCTATGCCTGCTTTGAGGAAGGAACGCAGCAGATTCCGCCCGGCATTCCGATGGCTGTGCCGTCAACCGGCAACTTTCTGGCAGTGGTCGGCAATGGCGCCTCAGCGGTCCTCACCGCCACCGTTGAGCAAGCTGCGCAGGCGCAGATCCCTGTGATTTCACTGGAGGTTCCCGGCAACGGCGAGTTGCTCCCCGATGCCAGGCGCAGCGACCACGCCGCTTTCTGGCACTATGGTTATCCCGCCGTCATGCTCACTGACACCGCCAACTTTCGGAATCCTCATTACCACCAGCCGACGGATACCATCGCAACGGTGAATCTCGACTTCATGGCCAATGTCCTCGAAGGCGTCACAGCGGCAACCAGAGCCTTGGCGGGGGCAAAGGGACCGACATGAAGCCGGCAGTACCGCTAAACAGGGGTCGTATAAACAAAAAGGGGTCGGGAGTCATTTTGCGACCAAGAAAGACACCCGACCCCTTTTTGATCCTCGACCCTTTTGATCTCCATACGCTTGACGTATACTTAACATATCGTCTTCTTTGGATCTCTTTTCATGAGAAGCACAACGTGCAACCTCCGTTCCGAAACTGTCCGAACCATCCGCCGCATCTTTGATGCACTCGACTATTCGACCCTCGGGCGCGTGTACTGCGACGAGGGCGGGGACGAGTTCTGGAAAGCTAAGCGCGGGCCGTGCCAGCGGGTGGGGATCAAGCTGGCCAAGGCGCTGATGGGGCGGCTGAAACCTGGCGGACGGAGTCTCTACGTCGGCGCCGGGGTGGCGGAAATCCCCGTGCTGGCAACGGAGACGCTGGAACTGGGACGGCAGGTCACAGCCTATAATTTGCGGGCCGACGAAGTCGCGGTGCTGAACCACGCCTGCAAGGGATTGCCCTTCGAGCTGGCAGCGGCTGATGCGGGGAGGGCAGCGGGCATGTTCGACCACCTCTGGATCGTGAGCGTGTTGAACGACCCGGAACGGTTTCCTCATCTGGCTGCGCTTTCCTATGGCCGAGCCGATCCCGTCACATTCGATCCGAAGACATTTGCGGACGAGCGCCGCATTGTGAGGACTTTGGCTGACCGGTGTCTACGTAAGCTCACGCTCCCCGCGCTGGTCACAACCTCCACAGAGGAGTTGGTCTGGATCGCCGAATGGTGTCACCGGCACGGCATTCCCTACCGAGTGGGAGCCGAACGGTATCCTACGGCGACCGTGGGCGATCCGGTCTGTTTTGTCTACATCGGTCGAGCCCTCACCAGCCAATGACCCCTTTTCGAAAAGGGGTCGGGAGTCTTTATCATGCCCTTTCACACGCATCCGCCACTGGGCTGAACTACGATGTGAACCTCGCCATAGTGCTCTTCTTGATCCCAGACACCGATACGTCTCGCTGGCATGAACAGTAGCACAGCGACTTAGAAAAGACTCCCGCCCCCTTTGGAGGGCGCAAGCGCTACTCTATTGGCGCAAGCTGAAGGCAATCGCGACCGCGGTGACCGAGACCGAAGTCAGGCTCGCGCTGTCCGGACTCAAAACGCCAAAGGGGCGCCCTTTTGTCCTCGAGGGAGTTGTGGACATCGTGCGGGAGGGTGACGAAGTCCGGATGTACGATCTCAAGACGCACGAAGCAAGAGAGGTTCGCGCCGCGCGCAAGCTCTACGAGGACCAGCTCAACGTTTACGCGCACATCTGGAAGAGATTGCACGAACAGAGTCTCAGCAAGGCAGCCATTATCGCCACACGGCCCCCACTGGAGCTGCGTGAGGCGCTCGCAGGCGATCCCAAAGCCCTCGACGACGCGATGGCGGCCTGGGACCCCGTTGTCGAGCTGCCGTTCGACGAGAAGAAGGTCAAGCGCACGATCGAGGATTTCGGTCGGTGTGTCGATGACATCGAGGATGGCAAGTTCGAGCCGCGGCCCCCTGACCAGCTCGACAAGCAGTACGGTACGCCCGGCAGCAATCGTGAGCAGACGTTCGCGAAGATCCACTGCCAAAACTGCGATGCTCGGTTCAGTTGCCGCTCATATCAAAAATACCGGCAAGGTCAGGATGGGCGGCGGAGCAAGCGGCACACTGCCCGCGTGCGGGAGGACGCAGCCGAACGAGAGCTCAATCTTTGGATCGAAGAGAACTTACCAGAATCCTCCTAGAATCCTCCGTCACGCTCCGCAAAACAGGGCCCTGACTTCCAGAGCGATCGGCACGAGAAGATCTCCTGGAAAAAGATGGATGAGCGAGACAAGAACATTTGGAGCGATGGGAAGAACGTGACTACACCACAAATCCGGTCGGCCTTGAGGGTGGATCCATATAGGTTCGGGCGTAGCGCACGTAGTTGTCGGCTGATTCCTTGATCCAGACCAGTTCCTGATCCGTCACCGCGCGTTTCACCCGGGCCGGCGCGCCCAGCACCAGGCTCTTGGGCGGAACAACGGTGCCTTCCGTGACCAACGCTCCCGCGCCCACCACTGAATCCTCCCCGATCACCGCCCCGTCCATGATGATCGCCCCCATGCCGACGAGCACCCGGTCCTTGATCGTGCAGCCGTGCAACACCACATGGTGGCCGATCGTCACGTCGCTGCCGATGACCAACGGCGCCGTATCATGGGTGACGTGGAGCATGGAAAGGTCCTGCACGTTGGTCCGATCACCGATGCGGATGTAGTTGACATCCCCTCGGATCACGGCATGGAACCACACACTGCACTCTTCGCCCATGACCACGTCGCCGATCACGACGGCCGTCTCTTCGATGAAGCAGGATTTCGGGATCGTCGGCATGATGCCTTGGAAGGAGCGGATCATGCTGACACTGTAGGGGATGAGAAGCAGCAATAGCAAGCCCAGACCGGCTTGTCGTTGACAGGCTTTTCACGCGTCCCGTAGACTGCCAACCATGCTGCGCAAAACGCTCCCCATGGCCGGCGAAACACGGAGGCCCTCGCTTTCTTCCCTTTCCTTCAAAAAGGGGGAGAGGGCGAAAAAGGCGAAGGCCACGGTCGGCTTTGTGAATCTGGGCTGCTCCAAGAACCAGGTGGATTCCGAAATCATGCTTGGCTCACTCTTAGCGAACGGCTTTGAACTGACCGCCGACGCGGAAAAGGCCGAGGTGGTGATCATCAACACCTGCGGGTTCATTGAGGAGGCGAAGCAGGAGTCCATCAACGCCATCATCGAGCACGGCTCATTGAAACAGACCGGCTCCTGCCGCGTGTTGATCGCAGCCGGCTGCCTCGCCCAACGGTACCAGGGGGAACTGCTCAAAGAATTGCCGGAACTGGATGCCGTGGTCGGCACCGGCGAATTCGGCAAGATCGCCGAGATCTGTCGCGACCTCCTCGCACCGAAGAAACGGCACCGGCGGCTCTGGATCAGCCAGCCGCCTTACCTGTACGACGACCTGGCGCCACGGCTCAGGCTCGGCGCGCGCCACAGCGCCTATGTCAAGATCGCCGAAGGCTGTAACCGCAACTGTTCGTTCTGCGCCATCCCACTCATGCGGGGCAAGCAGCGGAGCCGCCCGATCGAGTCCATCGTGGCGGAAGTCACGCGCCTGGCTGCGGAAGGGGTCAAAGAAGTCAACCTCATCTCGCAAGACACGATCAATTACGGGGTGGATCTGGGGCTCCGGCACGGCCTGACCGCGCTGTTGCGCGAGTTGGTCAAGGTCAAGAGCCTGCGCTGGATCAGGCCCTTCTATCTATATCCCCAGCAGGTCACGGATGAGTTGCTCGCCCTCTATGCCGGCGAGGCGGCCATCGCCAAGTACATGGACATGCCGCTCCAACACATCAACGATGCCATGCTCAAGGCCATGCACCGGCTGGGCGACCGGGCGGCGATCGAGCGGCTGGTCGAGCGCATCAGGACCCGTGTGCCCGGTGTCACCTTCCGCACGGCTTTCATCGTGGGTTTTCCCGGCGAGACGGACAAGGCGTTCGAGGAACTCAAGGCCTTCGTCGAACAGGCCCAGTTCGATCGCGTGGCCGTGTTTGGCTATTCCGATGAAGAGGGCACACCGGCATTCAACCTCTCGAACAAAGTGGATCGTTCGGTCGCGACCGAACGACGCAACGAACTGCTGGCCATTCAGGAAACGATCGCGCTCGCGAAAAGCCGCGCCATGGTCGGTCGCACGCTCGAAGTCTTGGTGGACGGCCCGTCAGAAGAAACGGATCTTCTGCTCGAGGGCCGGCACGAAGGCCAGGCCCCGGACATCGATGGCGTGGTGTACATCAACGATGTGTCGGACAGTCTCGCCGGCCGCCCCCTACCTCGACCGGGCCACTTCGTTACGGTCGAAATCACCGACGCCGCAACATATGATCTGGTCGGACGGATCGTAGCCTGACAACCCGTTCTCGGCACGCGGTTGTCAACGATCCGCCACGCCTCGCGAGCACCGCGGAAGGAAATTCTTGACAGGTCATTCCGAATTCCGCATGATGCTGCCGGCCGGAGCGAGGGCCCATGCGCGACGTCTTGGTAGCGGTCTGCGGCCTGACGCCACAGGTCGTCACGGAAACCCTCTGGGCGCTCCATCACCGCACCCCGCCGATTCATCCAACCCAAATTTGGATTCTCACCACTCGGGAAGGGGAGCGCATCTGCCGGTCCCAACTGCTGGGCAAGGACGGGGCGCTGGCGCGATTTGTCCGAGAATATCATCCGAAGCCGGCACCCCGATGCTCGGCGTCGCAGCTCATCGTCTTGAAGGGCGCGGATCACCGGCTCCTGGAGGACGTCCGCTCCGAACAGGACAACCGCGCCGTGGCAGATCAACTTGCCAACTTCATCCGAAAGCAGACAGAACGGCCGGATGTGTGCCTCCACTGCTCCGTGGCCGGCGGGCGCAAGACCATGGGGGTACTGCTCGCGAGCGCGCTGCAACTGTTCGGCCGGGCGGAAGACCGGCTCTACCACGTGCTGGTCTCACCGGAATTTGAATCCCTCGACGGATTCTTCTTCCCTCCCAAGACACCGGTCTGGGTCACCACAAAAAACGGGCGACGGCTGCAGACTACCGAGGCCCGGATTGAGCTGGCCGAGTTGCCCTACGTGCGGCTGCGCGGGTTGATGGGACGGACGCCGTCGATCACCGCATCGTCATTCGGAGAATTGGTGGCGCTCGCTAACCAACGGCTTCGCTTGTGGCATGATCCTGATCCGTTGTCTCTCGACGGCCAGGGCAAACGAGTTCGGATCGGCGACCGTCCTGTGTCGCTCACCCCGTCGTTGATGACACTCTACCGGGCCTTCATCCGAACCAAGCTCAACCATTGCAGCCGCCCGACCCTCCCCACCTGTGGTGATTGCACCGACTGTTACGTGCCCTTCACGAAAGAGACGTGGGACACATCCAAACGCCTGCTCGAAGCACGAGGCGCCGGGACGTTGCTGCCGATGGCCAACCGCCTGGACGACGCACCGGAGCAATTCCGCTCACTTGTCAGCAAGCTCAACAAGAAATTGGACGAGACGATCGGCATAGCCGGAAGCCAGAATCCCTACCGAGTCCGGTCGGCCGGTTCTAAGGGGCACACCGCTTACGGGCTAGCACTCGACAAGACCAAGATCGAGGACACGAACCGGGGGCACCGCGGGTGAATAGCCGTCATCGGCAGAGAGGAGTGACACTGCCTAGGACCGATCGGGCGGTGGCAAAAGATGTGTCGGCGTGAGCGCGCTGCGGCATGCCGGAAGGGAGGAGACCGGACAGCGCATCGGGATACCGGGTCGGCACATAGAACTGATCAAGCTGGCGCAGTGCATCCAGCAAGGGAGCCAAATGCCGACGGTCCTCGTCAGGAAGCCGATCCATCAAGTCCGCTAAGGCACGCGTCCGCGGAATCACCTCGCCACGCCGAGCACACAGCCCCTTCAATGCTTTCTCGGCGCACTGTTGCGCATGAAAACACGCTTGATTGAACAGCCCGTCCTGGAGAGCAGCTCTGCCATGCGAAGGTCCTCAGCGGCAAATGTCAGCCAACGAGTTGCCTCCTCCTGAAGATTTCATCCTGGAAGAATGGGCGGGACAAGCAGGCAGCCGCCTCTTCAGGAGTGTAAACGAGGAACTGGACACCGATCTGGGGCCGTGTCAGAGTGGCCAGTCTGGCCAATCGCGACACAAACGGCTCCGACGAGCGCATGATGACGAACAAATCGAGATCACTCCACTCATGAATGCGCCCGGTCGCCATGGAACCGAACACACGGAGTTGACGCACGGCGGGATCTTCCGCCAACACCTGCCGAATGCGCGCAAGTTCATACCGCAGCCGGGTACGGCGGTCACGGACTTCACGAGAAGCTGTCTGGGCCATAGGGCCTAGTGGACTCTCCTAAATCCAGTGGAAACCTGGCCCCCCGCATCCGGCAACGTTTCCGATCTGGACCGGAAGCCGGTGGATTGTTAAAACGGTGGCGAGAACCACAGAGGAGTTAAGGACATGATCCTCATCAATACTGTCGGCACGTCAATGTTGGGGGCCTGGAAAGATCTGGGCCAAGCCTATAACAGCCAGCATCGGGCGAGCCTGGTGGCCGCTCTCAAAAATCTCCCGGAAGCCGACCGGCGGCTCGGAGCCGAACTGACCTCGATTCGGTCGTTGATGCATCTGGGAGTCGTGTCGCCGGGCGACCATCTGGTCTTCCTCATCTCCGACACGCGAGAGGGCCACTTCGCGGGGACGGTATTAGCCGAGATCGCCGGCCTGTGGGGATTCCGCGCCGAGTCGCGCGTCATCAAGAAATTGCAGGGCGACGATCCCAAAGCCTTTGCCCAGGGATTGCGCAATCTGGTCAAGACAATCGCGGAGGTGTACCGAAACGCGTCCGGACCAATGGCCATCAACGCCACCGGTGGCTACAAGGCGCAAATTTCATTTGCCGGCTTGATCGGCCAGGTGTTTGGCGTGCCCGTCTATTACCAATTCGAATCGTTCCCCACCGCCATCGAGCTGCCAGCCCTGCCGGTCTCTTTTGCGTTCGATGACTGGCTGGCCTATCGCCATGTGCTGGAGGCGCTCGACGAAGGTGAAGCCGGCAATTTTCTCAAGGCCGACGATCCCCGCGTCAAATCGCTACCGGACAGGCTCCGCGTGCTCGTCGAGATCAGCCAAGGCCTGGCCACCTTAAGCGCCCTGGGCACGCTCTACCACGAAGGATTTCGTGGCCGGTTCCGCACCCAGTCACAGGCCTTGTTGCCCAAGACATCGGAGATCGCACCGGCTGACAAGAAAGTGACCTACGAAGACGGCAACGCCGGCAAACATCGGGGCCTGGCTAACTGGCTGGAACGCATCCGGGCTGTCCCCTACGTGACGAGAATCCAGACCTTCTACTACGATCCCCGCCTGCCGGGCCGCTCGACCGTGGAGCCAGACCCCAAGTATGGTGACCGGGTGATTGCCATCTACACGACCCACGACGCGACAACAAAGGCTTACGTGTTCTTGTCCGAGAACGATCAAAGAAAGGCCCAGGCTGCGGCCGCAGACCTGGCAGAGAGGCTCCGATGACCATGTCCACCATTCAATGCCCCATGTGTGGAGCAGCCATTCCCTTGACCGAGGCGTTAGTCGCCCAGGTACGCGCTACAGTCGAGACGGACCTCAAACGCACCTACGAGGCTAGGCTCCAATCGGCCGTCAAAGACGCCGAAAGCCGTGCCAAAGAGCAGAGCGCGCAAGAGCTCAAGCTCCTGCACGAGCAGCTCGCTGAACAGGAGCGCAAGACCCGCGAGGCCCAAGCAGCCGAACTGGCCCTCCGCAAAGAAAAAGCCGCGCTCGAAGCCCGCCAGCGCGAACTGGACCTGGAAGTGGCCCGCAAGGTGGACGCCGAAAAACACAAACTCGAAGAGCAGATCCGCAAGCTTGCCGCTGACGAACAGGCGCTCAAGCTCAAGGAGAAGGACAAGCAGATCGAAGATCTGAAGGCCATGATCGAGGAAATGCGCCGCAAGAGCGAGCAGGGCTCCCAAGAACGCCAAGGCGAGGTGCTGGAATTGGACCTCGAAGCCGCCCTGGCGCGGAACTTTCCCCAGGACGAGATCCGGCCTGTGCCCAAGGGCATGCGGGGCCCCGACGTCATCCAGACCGTGCGCGATGCGCACCTGCGTCCCTGCGGCGCCATCATCTGGGAAACGAAAAACACCAAAACCTGGAGTCCTAGCTGGCTCACAAAGCTCAAGGACGACCAGCGGGCCGTGGGGGCGAGTGTCGCCGTCCTGGTATCCGTCGCACTTCCCGACGACATCCAGACCTTCAAGCTCGTAGACGGCGTCTGGGTGACAAGCCTCGCCTGCTATCTGCCGCTGGCTGCCGCGCTGCGCGAGCAACTGCTGCGTGTCGCTTTCGCCCAGGCCGCCGCTCAGGGCATGAGCGAGAAGATGGAGGCGCTTTATCGCTACCTCTCCGGCGACGAGTTCCGCCACCGGGTGGAAGCGCTGGTTGAAACGTTTAAGGCGATGCAAGCGCAACTGGCGAGAGAGCGCCGCGCGATGGAGAAACTCTGGGCCGAACGAGCCAAGCAGATCGAGCGATTGGTCACCAACACGGTGGGCATGTACGGGGCCATCCGAGGGGCCATCGGCAACCAATTGCCCGAAATCCCGGCCCTGGAGCTCGACGCGCTGCCGGAGCCGGAGGAGTCATGAACGAGGCTGCTCTGCCTGAGTTGCTCCGGCCGTATTTCTGGGACACGGATTTCGACCGGTTTGACCCCGTCACCCACGCACGGTTCATCGCCGAGCGGCTGATGGACTAGACCACGCCTGACACGTTTCGGTGGCTCATGGCCCAGTACTCGCCAGCGGTGCTGCTAAACATTGCTGAGCAGAGCCGGCGGCTGCCGACGCGGGACCGGAATTTTTGGAGGCTCTATCTTGCTCAGATTTGACGCCCTGATGAAAGGGGCAACGCGAAGAGAGACAAAAAGGAGAGCGAACCATGGCGAGCTCACCTCCGCCATTCGCTTCCTTACCCCGAACCTTTCTTGGCGACGCCGAGCAGAATGGCCGCTGGCGCACACCGGTTGGGCATAGCCACGGTTTGTCACTGGTCAGGATAGGTTGGCCTCGCCGGAGACCGCTTCGAGCACTTGTTTGACGATCTTGGGGTGAAGTGTACGGCCGGCATGAAACGGAAGGACGATCCGTTGCGAACCTTTGGTGTAGATCCGATGGCTGCCTCTCGTGCGAAGCAGAAGAAACCCCGCTTGCAACAAGAGGGCTTCTGCCTCCGGCGCCGTGAACCGGGGCAGTTTAGGCACTACGGACCTCGATAGCGGTAGTCAAGATTTCGCGACTGAGCAAAGCGGCTCGTTCCTCTTCAGAGAGCGTCTCCATGTACAGCTCGATGGCTTCTCGAATATTGGCCATAACCTCGTCGAGGGTGTCCCCTTGGGTGTGGCATCCCTTGAGTTCGGGGCTATAGGCAAAGTACCCGTGCTCGTCGCGTTCGATCACGACGCTGACTCGATAGCGCATACCAACCTCCTGATCAAGGGAACAGATGACAGGTACCATAAGCTGGGAAAGGTGGAACGGTCAACCACCGGCTCCGATTTGGCCCGGATGGACCATGCCGAACGGTCGCCCGGCAACGTTGCCGTGCTGGACACAGCTGAGCAAAATCAGTAAAGAGGAACCCCAGCAGAGACAGGAAGGATCGCGAACCATGGCCACGATGACGACACTCTCCCTCACCGTCCGGTTCCTCACCCCGGCCTTCCTCGGCGACGCCGAGCAGACTGGCCGCTGGCGCACACCGCCGTTTAAGGCGCAGCTTCGGCAGTGGTGGCGAGTCGTGTACGCCGCCGATCACAAGTTTCAGGTGAACGTCGAAGCCATGCGCCGTGAGGAAGGGCTGCTATTTGGCAATGCGTGGCTGTCACACAAGGATAACGGGCGCGAGGTTGCTGATCACCGCAAAAGCTTGGTGCGACTGCAGTTAGACCGGTGGGATGAAGGCACACTCAAGAAACAACAGTGGCCAGCAGATACAACTGTCGTCCATCCAGAAGTCACAAAAACTGTGGGTAGCGCCTTGTACCTCGGCTACGGCCCACTGGAATATGCTGGCAAAACGGCCCTGAAGAAAAATGCCGCCATCCAGCCTGACGAATCGGCCGATGTGGTCATCGCCTTTCCAACTACGCATAACGATCCCGCGTTAAAGCCGGTGGTTGAAGCGAATACCCCCCGAATCAAGCGTGCCCTCTGGCTGATGGACCGCTACGGTACGGTCGGCGGCCGAAGCCGCAATGGCTGGGGCTCCTTTTCTTTACTCCCTCTCCCCGTGGGAGAGGGGTGGGGTGATGGCCAGACACTCCCACTTCGCCCTTGGCGTGATTGCCTCAACCTCGACTGGCCCCATGCCATCGGCCAAGACGAAAAGGGCCCGCTCATCTGGCAGACCCAGCCGCACGATGATTGGAAGGCGCTGATGAAAACGCTGGCAATCATCAAGATCGGACTCCGGACGCAATTTGTGTTCGGAGCTGGTAGCCCGTCCCCCGAACCCCGTCACTGGTTGAGCTATCCGGTCACCAACCACGCTGTGAAATCATGGGGGAACACAGTCCGTCTGCCGAATAGCCTGCGCTTCAAGGTGCGCCCTGATGAGCATGATCCGAAGAAGCTACGCGGCGTGATCTTCCACGTCCCGCACCTGCCGCCAGCGGCGTTCCAGCCGAATAAGGGAGCGATTGAGGAAGTGTGGAAGAACGTGCATGCCTTGCTCAACGAGCTGAGCAAAGACAGCGGCCGTGCCTACAGCATGATTGCCGATCAGACCCGACGGAATAAGCTGAAGCCGGAACTGGACACAGTCGAGCTGAAGCGGATCAAGGAGTAGCCGATGAGCAACGATCTCTTCTGGCAAACCAAACTCGCCGCGCGCCTGCACGACCCGGCAGAAAAGGCGCTGGTATTGCTCCGTGACCCCGCCGGTCACGAAGGTGGCAGTATCGTCGAAGTCGGCAAGGCGCTTGGGTTCCCCACCCACACCATTCCCCGCCGAGATGGCTCGACCGTTGAAAAATTGCAACTCGCGCATGACATAGAACAGATCGTCGAACAGGCCGATCACTGGGCGGCGGCGGCCGATCGGGCACAGTTTCCGAAAGATAAGAACGAACGGTTTGTCGCCTGGACGCAAGTGCGGTTTGCCGATGAAGGCGAGCTGGTGCATCCGCTTTCCGGTGAGCGATACGAGGTCCGAAACATCGGCCAGCAGGTCCTGGCTGAACACATCAAGGCGGTTAGTGGCGATCACTTCAAGCGCTTGATTCACTCCAAGCCGGACGGCGCTCCCGATTTTCGGCTGACCGCGCTGGCCTTTTGGCGGTTTGGGCCGGAATTGGGGAGAGAACTGCAAGGCATCGGCCCTCTGTGGAACCTCCTCCCGGCCGATACCCGCACACCAGACCATACGATCTGGCAGCATCTCGATCTGACCTCAGCCCTCGCGGGGGCGATGGCCGGCGGTGATCGGCCTGCGCTCTTCACCCTCTCCATCGGACCAGTGCAAGACTTCATTGCCGCAGCCCGATCCACCTCAGACCTCTGGGCCGGCTCGCACTTCCTCTCGACGCTTGCCTGGCAGGCGATAAAGGAGGTCGCCGCTTCGTATGGGCCTGATGCGATTCTCTTCCCCCAGCTTCGCGGAGTGCCGGTGGTCGATCTCTGGCTGATCGAGGAAGGAATGCAGGCCGATCTCTTTGGGCAAGCCGATTGGAACGACACGAACACGGATTACAACCCGCTCTTTGTCGCTGCCCTCCCCAACAAGTTCGTCGCCATTGTCCCCGAGCAGAAAGCAGCACAGATGGCAAACCAGATTCGAGCGCACCTGCGCCAATGGGTGCGGGACGAAGCCCGCGCCATGCTGGACCAGGTGCTGCGCGAAATTGGCGAGCAGCCGCAGGGCCAGCATTGTTATCGCCAGCTTGAAGAGCAGCTCCGAGACTTTCCCGAAGTCCATTGGTCTGTTGTGCCGTGGTTGGAGGAAGCGAACGCCGAGGCCGGGCTGGCAGCGTTTTCACCAGCCGGTGAGCCACCACCCTTCTTCCGCAGTGAAGCCTGGAAGCTTCTCAAGAAACCGATCGAACCGGAACAAGGGTGGCGCTTCTGGGAACCAAACGATGGAGTGCTCTATCCGGCCATTCACGAACTTGGCGAACGGACCCTGGCATCGGCCAAGAGCGCACGCCCCTTCTCCCAACTCATCCAACACGGTTATCGCGATTCGCTCACCGGCGAGTACGAATGGCTCACCCTCGATCCAGGACAACTGACCGAACGGTCCCCTCGCCAACGGACCGACACGTTGTGGGGAAAGGTAGCGAGCGCCAAGCCGTCGTGGGCCAAAAAGGGGGAGCATCTGTCAGCCTTTGGCCTGATCAAGCGCCTATGGCCGGAGCGATTCATCAATTGGATCAAAGAGCGCCGGTGGTACAAGGGCCTCGCGAGTAAGCCCGATCTCAGCCGCTACGTCATCTCGACCCATGTGATGGCTCTGGCTCCCTCGCTGGAACGGCTGATGACGGTTGGCCCGGCCCATCTTCGGATTCATGATCCATTAGAATGTGAAAAGGCACGGGACGCCTATGAGCAGTTGGAGGAACAAACCAGAGAACTCAAACGCCCAGCCTTGCCGCGTCGGCTCATGCGCCACGAGCTGCGAGCGCAGGAGTGGTGGGACGTCGCCACACGGCTGCCTGCTTTGATCGAGCAAGTGCGGGAGCAAGTCGAAGATGAGCAAGAGGAAGCCTCTGTCGCCAAGGTTGTGGCCCAGATCGAAACGGCCATTGGCGAAAAGATCGAACGGTACTACGGCCTCTTGCTCATGGACGGTGACAGGCTCGGAGGGTGGCTGTCGGGCGAGCCGTCCCTCTTGTACAAAGAGGTGTTCCACACGCGGGTAGTAGAAAGGCTTCGAGGCTACAACCATGCAGACCTCCAGCAATACCTCAAGGCCCCTCGCCCTACCTCCCCAGCTCGCCACATGGCCATTTCCTCAGCCCTGAACGGCTTCGCCATCGATCTGGTGCGGCATGTGGTGGAAGAGGAGTGTCTCGGCAAGGTGCTGTATGCAGGCGGCGACGACGTCATGGCCATGGTCTGTGTGCGGGATCTGGCCAAGGCAATGGCCTTGTTGCGAGTGGCGTACTCAGGAGGCTTCCCCAACGGGCACCCTTTGCCGAACATCCCCTCACGCCTCGATCTCAAGCGTGGCTTTGTCCTGTTGGGGAATCGGCTCTACCAAGCCATGGGCACCACCGCCACGGCTTCCTGCGGCGCGGTGATCGCCCATCACCAGGCGCCGCTCGCCATGGTGCTGCGCGAGCTGCGGGCAGCGGAGCAGCGGGCCAAAAAGGAAGGCGGTCGTGATGCCTTCTCGATCACCGTCATCAAGCGATCGGGCGGCGTCCTCACCGTCACCGCTAAGTGGGGCGAGCCCATGGACGTGCTCATGGCCCTACGTAAATTTCTGGCGGACCCCGCAGTCTCGCGCCGCGCGGTGTACAACAGCTTGGTGTGGCTCAAAGATCTGCCGCTCGATGCCTCAGACCAGATGCTCGGGAGTCTCCTCGGCTATCAATTTAAGCGGCAGACCACGAGTGACGCAGCGTGGAATCAGCACAAAGGATCGACTTTGTGCCAGCGGATCGCGGCGCTGGCCTGCAAGGAGAAGAATCGGCTCGACTGGCTTACCCGCTTCATGGGTGTGGCAGAGTTTCTCGCACGCGAGACCCGGGGGGATGTACCGGAACCCGAGACAGCGCCGGTAAAGGGGAGCCGTTAGCAGGGCGGAATTATGGTTGCCACGACCACACGACAGACATTGTTCATCGAACCGCTGGATGTGCTGATCCTGCGGGGCAACAAACTCTTCGGTGATCCGGGCAGTTTCGGCGAATCGCTGGTGCCGCCCTGGCCCTCTGTTGCGGCAGGAGCCATTCGGTCGGCGCTGCTAGCCCATAAGCAGGTGGACCTTAAGCTGTTCGCTTGCGGCCAGGTGCGGGATGCTGAACTGGGCACACCAGAGCAACCAGGTCCGTTCCGTGTCATGGATTTCCGGGTCGCACGCCGGTTTGCCGATGGGCGGATCGAGCCGCTGTACGCTCCACCGGCAGATCTTGTCGTCCGGCGCAGGCCAGACGGCTCTCTCGAATGTGCGCGGATGAAGCCCCAAGACCTGCCAGACGGGATTTCTTCCTCGGCTGTTACCAAGCTGCATGCAGTGCTGCCCGAACGGGAGCGATCGAAACCGGAGGGCGGCTATTGGCTGACGCACGAGGGGTGGCTGGCCTATCTCAGGGGGGACACTCTCGATGCGAACCGCCACCTGGTTCGGACCAACGACCTCTGGGCGCTCGACACCCGCGTCGGGATTGGGCTGGAGGCGGCCAAGCGGAGTGCAGCGGAGGGCAAGCTTTTTACTGTGCAAGCCATCGCGATGCGGAAGCGGCACCATGGCAACGGCTCCGACTATGACGTGGGATTCCTGGCCGAGGTGGAAGGCGCGACGATCCCAGAGAGCCTGATGCTGCGGTTTGGCGGCGACGGGCGAGCAGCCAGAGCATGCGTGGTCTCTTCGATTCCGAGCGAGCCAGACCTGGCCGAACAGATCGTGCAGGCCCGCCGGTGCCGGCTCATTCTCACGAGCCCGGGCATTTTCCCCATCCCTCGCCCTCCCGAAGAGGATCCGGGGGTGAAGGGCGGCTGGTTGCCGACAGGTGCAACGGACTACGGCGCAGGCACCATTCGTTTCGAGCTGCACGGAGTCAAGGCCACGCTCGTCTGCGCCGCCGTGCCACGTTGTGAGGTCGTCTCAGGCTGGGACCTCGCCAAGTGGCAACCGAAGCCGGCCCAGCGCGTGGCCCCGACAGGTTCAGTCTATTGGCTGGATCAGCTTGAAGCCACGGCCCAACAGCTTCGCGACCTGGCCGCGGAGGGACTCTGGAGCCATCCCTCGCAGGATGCAGCCCGGCGGGCAGAGGGGTTCAATCGGTTCACTTGGGGACTATGGCCATGAGGCAGTGACCTCGAATGAGGCGAGGATGTCCTCTGGCAGCGGCTCAAAGAAACTG
>JBPKMA010000008.1:0-178377 GCA_051293835.1 Nitrospiraceae bacterium
TGCCGGCTTCCGGTGTGAGGGGCGCGGCGTCAGGCATCAAGGGCGTGGCCTCTTCACGAGGCATGTTCATCCCCGGCATGTCGACCATCGTGTCTTGCCGCGAGTCGGCCGGCGGCAACACCGCCCGGCGGCTTGTCAACCACAGGACCGTCACCGCGCCGAGGGTTACAAGGAACGCCAGACTGATCACTGCTCTCCGTGTCATGGTTTGTCCCTTCCCCGTTGTCTGTCGGCGGAAAACGGAGGACGGGTAGCGGCTAACGATCCGCCCGTTAACGCTTCCAACCTCGCCACGGCCTGCTCATGCGCTACCATCTCACCGTGGAGCTCCAATTGATTTTCCTGCAGGGTCAGCAGACTGTTGAGCAACGTGAGGAAATCGACTTTGCCAACGGCATACCCGGCCTGGGCCGCTTGAAGCGCCAGCGTGGACTGCGGGATGATCGCGTCGCGAAGGATTGTGATCAGCCGCTCCGCACGCTGGGTCTGCGCAAACGCATCCTTGACTTGAAACAGGATGTCCTGCCGGGCGGCGACGAGATCTTCGCGCGCGCCAGCCAGCCTCGCCAGGGCTTCCCTAACCCCCTGCCGCTGCTTTGTTTCATAAAACAGCGGGATCTTGATCCCTAGAAGCACCTGGTAGCCATTGTCGTTGATCAGATCGTTCCGCAACCCCAGCGCGGTCACATCGAAATCTGGGTAATATTGCCGGCGGGCGAGTGAGACCGTCTGTTCGCTCTGCTCGATGTTCTTCGCCGCCGCGAGGAGAACCGGTGAAAACTGTTCAGCCAGCCGATTGAGTTCTGGCAAGGAGATGGTCAGAAGCGGGACCTGAATCTCCTCCGGCGTCCCCAGCGGATCGGCGGGCGGACGGTTCAGAAGCCGGTTGATCGCCGCATGGAGACTCTCTTTCCGCTGTTCCAGCACGGCGAGCCGGTCGAGAACGCGCGAGATCTCGACTTGCGCCCGGAAGACGTCCTGCTGGGCAGCTTGACCGACGCTGTAGCGGGCCTTCGCGGTTTTCTCGAACTGGATCAGGAGCGCCTTGTTCCGCTCCACAATCTCCATGCTCTTGTGGACGAAGTGTAGGGCGTAGTAGGCTTCTTTCAACGTGGCGATCACACGGAGGCGGGTCGCGAGATATTCCTGCTCCAGGCGCTCGGCTTCGCGCCGGGCGATCTCGCCTCTGAGCTTCAACTTGCCGGGGAACGGGATCTCCTGTCCGAATCCATACAGGGCGCCCTGGACGACGGGCGGCACCATTGGCATCCGCTGATAGCCAAACTGTAGGGTCGGATCGGGAAGCGTTTGCACCTGCGGGACAACCGCTTTCGCGGCTTCCCATCGCTCCCGCGCCGCCTTGATCTCCGGATTTCGTTCCGTTACCTCCGCCAGAAGGCCGTCCAAGGACAGCCTCGTTTCTTGCGTCGCATAGGCGACCGGGAGCACCGGCCCCAGAAAGGTCGCCGCCACCGCCGCCATGTGTACTAAGACCGTCATGAAGCGGATCATGGTTATCCTCCACCAAAGAAAAGGACTGCACAGCCGTTGGCCAGCGCGGTCAACGGCCCGTTGGCGTATCTACTTCTCAGGGAAGGATCACAGGCGCAGTACGGTGCGCAACTGGAGACAGGGCAGAGGATCAACCGGAGACTGGGCGATCAGGCGGATACAGTAAGACGCCAGTGTCGGATGACAGACCGAGAACGTCATGCCAGCGGGACAGCGCCTGTGCGCGTCATCGTCCGGGTCGAGGGCTTTGGCGGATTCCACGGAGAGGGTCTTGAAGACGTCGCAAAACTGGGGTGTCGGCTGCTGCTCCGGTGTCGGACACCCGTTGGCCATCACCGCGGCCGAGTCCCCGAAGAGCGGCAACAGGCAGGCATAAGCGTTAAAGCTGAAACCCACGAAGAGAAGGATCAAGAGGCTGTTCAGGAGGGTACCAACGCGAAACATCGGCGAGTTCCTATTCAACAGTCCATAGCTAACCGCGAGGAGCCGGTATGTTTAAAGCATACGCCCCGGTTCCTTCCCGGTCAATGCACCGGCGCGGTCCCCACAAGTCAGACGCTCTATCGGACGACGAGCACCGAGCAAGAACTGTGCTGCACCACCTTGGTCGAGACGCTGCCGAGCAAGAACCGTGCGATGGCGCCCAAGCCTTTGGCGCCGGTGACGATCAGATCGGCCTTCTTCCGCGACGCGACCTTCATAATTTCCTCGGCCGGCTTGCCGAGCCGCAATACTTCATCAACCCGATAGCCGGTCTTGACCAGTTTCTCCGCGCACCGCTCGACGACTTGCTTGCCTGCCTCCTTCAGCTCAGGATACTTCAGGAACGGCATCACGTGCACGATCGACAGGCGGATCGGCTCAGCCACCCTCGCCGGCACGCTCCCGTCTGCTCGGAGCTTATCCGTCAGAAACCGTACCGCCTTCCCGGACGACGGAGATCCATCGGCCGCGAAGACGATGTGGCGAACCGGCCGCGCCTCCTCCTTTACCACCAGCACGGAGCACGGGGCATGCAACGCTACCTTCGTGGACACGCTGCCAAGCATGAACCGATCGAGCGCATCTAATCCTCGGCTGCCAACGACGACCAGCCCGTCGCGCTTAGGGGACTGGTTGAGAATAGTCGCAGCGACGCTCCCGGTTCGGCTCACAACCTTTCCCTTCAGGCCGTGCAACGAAAACAGCGAGCGGGTCTCCTCAACCGTTTTTTTCGCCAGGGTTTCCAGCCGCTTGACCTCTTCCTGGATGAACCGCTCATTGCCGGCGATCACAGGTTGCACCACGAAGGGCGCACGCAGCGCCGCCACATCCATCACATGCAACGCCGTCACCCGAGGCGGCGACACAAACGGCATCCGCGCGATCCACTCTGTCGCCCACCGACCGTACTTGGACCCGTCGACTGCGAGCAAGATGTTCATCGTCACCATCCTTTCTTAGTCAGCATATCTTAGTCAGCATAAGCCTCTCGCCCCTCGCCTCCCGTCCAGCACTTGAATTTTGATCCGCGGCAGCAGCCGCTGCACATCCTTGAGCCGGCACAGTTGGTTACCCGGGGCGAGAGTGGCCGCTGTGCCGGCAGCCGTGGCGAAACGGACGCATTCCTCCAAGTCTTTGCCGCCTGCGTGCTTGAACACAAAGCCCGCCACGGTTGAATCCCCGGCACCGACCGTGCTGCGAACCGTCACGGCCGGAGGCACGGCCCGGTATCGCTCGGCACCGCTGGCCGCCAGCAACCCACGACGTCCTTGCGAAACCAGCACGATCCGCACCCCTGCCCGATTCAGCGCCCGCGTCGCATCCCATACCGCCCCTTCAGTCCGCAACGGCCGCCCGGTCAGCCGACGCAGCTCATTCAAGTTGGGTTTGATGGCGAACGGTCGGGCTTTGAGCCCGGCCTTGAAACAGGGACCGTCGGCGTCCAGTACGGCTTTGGCACCCTGCTGCTGTACGAGGGCGATGATCTGCCTGTAGGCATCCCGCGGGACTCCGCGGGGCAGACTGCCACCCAACACGACATAGGCCCCGCGCAGGTCCAACAAACCGAGATGCGTGAGAAATGCGCGCCATTCCTGCGGCGCGACGAGAGGACCCTTGGCATTGACCAAGGTCTGCGTCCCGCGCCGCTTCGCGCAGACGATGACGTTGCAGCGGGTTTCCTGCGCGATCGGCGTGAAGTAACAGGTCACGCCCTCGCGTTTGAGCAGATCGACCATGAGCCGCCCGTTATGCCCGCCGATAAATCCCAGGGCGATGCTGTCGCCGCCCAGACGCCGGATGGCGCGCGACACGTCGATCCCTTTTCCTCCCGCATAGACGCATTCTCCCGTAGCGCGGTTGGTCTCGCCTATCCGCAGCTCTTCGACGTCGAGGAAATGGTCCAGCGCAGGATTCAGGGTGATGGTGTAAATCATCGTCAGCAGATCCTCGGCAATTGCTCGCCGGACAAGAGATCGAGGAACCGCTTGGTGCCGAGCACGGTCATCAAGACCACGGCTCGTTCTTCTGAATCTATCACGCGGCCGATGATTGCAGCCTCCTGTGAGACCTCGTGCCGGCGCATGACGGTCAGTGCCGTGTGCGCCTCCGACTCCGGAACGAAGGCGACAAACCGGCCTTCGTTGGCGACATACAGAGGATCAAGCCCCAACAGCTCACAGGCACCGCGCACCGGTTCGCTCACCGGAATTGCTCTTTCATCGACTGCCATCGCGACCCGAGCAGCCGCAGCGATCTCGTTGAGCGCACTGGCCAGGCCGCCTCGGGTGAGGTCCCGCAGGCAATGCACTTCGATCCCGATCGAGAGCAGATCCTCGACGACGGTATGGACCGGAGCGGAATCGCTTTGAATGTCGCCGGCGAAGGCCAGCCCCTCCCGCACGCTCAAGACCGCCAGTCCGTGACGACCGAGATCGCCACTGAGCAGAATGGCATCCCCGGGCCGCACGCGCTGGGGAGCCACCGCCGCCCCCTGGAGCACGAGACCGACACCGGCGGTATTGATAAACATGCCGTCCCCTTTGCCGCGATCCACCACCTTGGTATCGCCGGTCACAACGGTCACGCCGGCTGCCTGTGCAGCCTCGGCCATCGAGGTCACCACCCGCATGAGCGTCTCGAGCGGCAGCCCTTCTTCCAGAATAAATCCCGCGCTCAGGTACAGGGGTTTGGCGCCGCACATGGCGAGATCGTTGACCGTGCCGTAGACGGCAAGCCTTCCGATGTCCCCACCGGGGAAAAACAATGGCTGAACCACGTAGGAATCCGTGGTGAACGCGAGTTGTCCCCCGTCCACCGGCAACACAGCCCCGTCATGGAGCTGAGCCAGCCAGGCGTTGTCGAACGCCGGGAGAAACGTTTGCCGGATCAACTCCTGCATGAGACGTCCACCGCCGCCGTGCGCCAGCGCGATCGTCTGTTGCCTCAACGTCGGCAGTGGACAGGAGAGCTCAAGAGAGTGGTCGTCGCTCATAGTCGGGCTCACCTCTCATCCCCCCTCGATCCAGACGCCTCATGCATCGCGGGCTTCCGATACCGGTAATAGGCGGCACAGGCGCCTTCGCTGGACACCATCGGGGCGCCCAGGGGGCGCTCAGGCACGCACCGCACGCCGAAAGCGGGACATTCGGTCGGTTTGAGTAGGCCTTGCAGCACAAGCCCGCTGCAGCATTCCGAATCCTCTTCGGTGCTTCCAGTGGCCTGCGCCAGTTCACGCTGAAACTTCACCGCCGCGTCGTACGCGGCATAGGCCGGTTTCAGGCGAAGACCGCTCGCCGGGATCTCGCCGATTCCCCGCCAGACCCGCGGCGACGGCTCGAACACCTCCGCCAGCAGCGCGGTGGCCGCCTCATTGCCTTGCCGCCGCACCGAGCGGACGTATTGATTTTCCACTTCGGCGCGTCCCTCTTCGAGTTGCCGCACCAGCATCAAGACACCCTCGAGGATATCCAGCGGCTCGAACCCGGTAACCACGATCGGCACTCGGTATCGGGCGGCCAACGGCTCATACTGCGTATAGCCCATCACCGTGCACACGTGGCCTGCGGCCAGAAATCCCTGGATGCGATTGCCCGGAGCCAAAAGGATCGCTTCCATCGCAGGGGGCACCAAAACATGCGCGACGAGCAGGCTGAAATTGGAGAGCCGAAGCCGCGCGGCTTCCTTGACCGCCATCGCATAGGTCGGGGCGGTCGTCTCGAACCCGACGGCGAAGCACACGACCTCTCGATCCGGATACGATCGCGCCAACGCCAGTGCGTCGAGCGGCGAGTAGACGAGGCGCACGTCGCCACCGGCAGCTTTCGCATCGAACAGACTTCGCCGGGATCCCGGCACGCGAAGCATATCGCCGAACGTACAAAAGATCACATGCGGCCACGACGCCAAGGCCACGGCCTGATCGATCAACCCCACGGGCGTTACACACACCGGACAGCCCGGTCCATGCACCAACGTCAGCTTCTCCGGCAACAACTCATCCAGGCCGAACCGGACGATGGCGTGGGTCTGCCCCCCGCAGACCTCCATGAGAGTCCAGGGCCGGGTGACCGAGCGGCGTATAGCTTTCGCTATTGCTTCCGCCGCGCCCCGATCCCGGAATTCGTCCACGTACTTCACGGTGTCATTCCGCCTTCACGCTCTTCCGGAGCGGTATCGCTGCGGCTCCGAGCCGCCAGAGTTTTGAAGAGTTCGATCGACCGAAGCGCGGCGTCTTCGTCCACGATGCTGATCGCAAATCCGACATGCACCATGACATAGTCTCCGACACGTGCCTCCGGGACGAGCGCCAGCGACACGTCCTTGATCATCCCGCCGAAGGAAACCTTGCCCATTTTGAGCGCATCATCACCGACGCTCACAATCCGTCCCGGCACCGCCAGACACATCTTGCGTCGTTCCTCGCGATCAGCCTTCAGCGCAACTCACGTCCCTTGCCTGCGCGCACGCCACTGCCGCTTGGCCCAGCGATAGTCCGCCGTCGTTGGGGGGAACCGTGCGATGGGTGAAGACCTCACAGCCGGCTTTGGTCAGACGCTCCCTGACCAGCTCAACCAACAACCCATTCTGAAAACAGCCTCCGGACAACACCACGCGCGGCAACCCGACCGCCCGCGCCACCTGGTCAATTGCATCGGCCAGCGCGAGGTGGACCCGCACGGCGATCACGGTAGGCGCAATCTTGGCCTTTCGATCATCCTGAATAGCTTGGATCATCGGTCGCCAGTCGATCTCTAGGACTTCAGGGTGCGCTGAATCCTCACCGATGGCCACAGGATAACCCGTCTCGTCGGCCCCTTGCTCCCACGCTTCCAAGGCCGCGTGCTCGACAGCCATCGCAGCCTGTCCCTCGAAACTTGCGACCTGACAGAACCCGAGCATGGATGCAACAGCGTCGAAGAACCGTCCCAGGCTGCTGGTCACAGGAGACAGCGCCTGCCGTCGCAACAAGGAAGCCACCGCCTGCACCTGTTCGGTCCGCTCGAAGCCCTGCACGAGGTGGACTGCCTCCTCTCTGAAGACGTCCCACAGCACAGCCAGCGCCGAACGCCGAGGCTCGCGCACAGCCGCTTCGCCGCCAGGCAACCGGAAGGGTCGCCACCGCGCGTACCGGCGACACGACCGGTACCCGACAACGAGCCATTCGCCGCCCCAGACCGTGCCGTCCGGCCCATAGCCAGACCCATCCCACGCGATTCCCAGCACCTCGCCACCGAGGCAGTGCTCCGCCATGCAGGCAGCGATGTGGGCATGGTGGTGCTGCACCGGAATCACGGGAACGGCAAGCCGCTTTGCCAGTTCTTGAGCATACTGCGTCGACCGATAGTCCGGATGGAGGTCGCAAGCGATAGCCACGGGCTTCACATCCCACAACCTGATGAGATCATCGATCGCCCGCCGGAATGCCGCGAACGCCTCCGGTGAGGACAGATCGCCCAGGTGCTGGCTCACCGTCACCTGATCGCCGGCCGCCAGGGCGACAGTGTTCTTGATCTGCCCGCCGACCGCCAGGATCGACACTGGAGCCTGCCGCCCCCGAAGTTCTTCAGGCAGCAGGATAGAAGACGGCACATATCCGCGCGCCCGTCTGAGGATCACCGGTCCGGCTTTCATCATCCGCACCACCGAGTCGTCAACGGGCCGCGCAATGGCCCGGTCGTGCACGAGATACGCATCGGCGATGTCCTTCAGGTGGGTCAGAGCGTCGTGTTCCTCGATCGCGATCGGTTCATCGGAGCGGTTTCCGCTCGTAGCCACAGTGGGAACACCCAAGCCGGTCGCCAACAGCACATGGAGGGGCGAGTACGGCAGCATGGCCCCGACAAAAGCATTGCCGGGAGCTACCGCCTCGGCCAGCCCGCATGCCGGACGCCGCCGCAGGAGCACGATTGGGGCCTGCGGCGACGCCAGCAGCGCGGATTCCTCAGGCGAGACAACGCATGCCTCCTCCACCGCCTCGAGCGAAGGAAACAACACCGCAAACGGTTTGTGCGGGCGTCGCTTACGGTCGCGCAATCGCCGGACAGCCGTTTCCGAACGGGCATCCACCCAGAGCTGAAACCCACCCAGACCTTTGATAGCCAACACCAACCCACCCGCAACCATCTCACAGGCCCGAGCCAACGCGCCTTCGCCTTCAGCCACAACGCGCCCGCAGCCGTCCCAGAGCACCACCCGTGGCCCGCAGGACGGACAGGCGAGCGCCTCGGCATGGAAGCGCCGGTCGGCTGGATCTCGATACTCCCTCAGGCAGGCAGTGCACAGCGGGAACTGACTCAGCGTCGTGCGTGCACGGTCGTAGGGCAGGTCGATCAGGATGCTGAACCGCGGCCCGCACCGGGTGCACGTCAAAAAAGGATAGCGAAATCGGCGATCTCGCGGATCTAGCAATTCGCGCAAGCAGTCGGCACAGACAGCCAGATCGGGCGGCACGGCCGGATATCGCAGCCCTCCCATGAGACTCGGCCGAATGTGAAACCCCGGTTCTCCGGTCACAGGGACCCTTCGACGCGCCACGCATTCGATGCGCGACAAGTCCGGTGCTTCGGCGATCAGGCGTTCGGCAAACACTTCGACGGTCTCCTTCGTCCCTTCCACTTCAACGAGGAGTCCTCCTGTCGTATTCGCCACCCACCCGCTCAGCGCCAACCGTCTAGCCAGGCGACAGACAAAGGGGCGAAACCCCACCCCTTGAACGGTTCCCGATACAAGCAGCCGTACCCGTGTCTTTTCTTCGCTATCCAGCAACGACGAGTTCATGTAAGACCACTTCCGGCGGTTCTTCCAACTCTAGCGTAAGAGAGCCGCAGGATCGGCAGATCAACGGGTCCCCCCGCCAAACATCGTCCGTACCGCACCGACCGCACCGCATTCGGACCGGAACCCTCATCATCTCGATCATCGCCCCTTCCGCGACCGTCCCGCGGGCCGCTTCGGCGAAGGCTGACTTGATCCACGACAGATCGAGATCATGCAGGTGAGACAGGGCGCTCACCTTCAACCGGATCGTCAGGAGACCAACCGGTGCCTGCCCCTTCATCGCCACCTCCACCATCTTCACGACTTGTTCAAACAGGGTGCGTTCATGCATCGCGCTACGCCTCGACCTCCGCCAGAACCTGTCGAACCACTTGTTCCAGGGCCGCTCCCACCGCGGGGGAGAGCGATCGGCCAGCGCCCACTTCTTGGACTTCGATCCCGTAGATCAACACCCGCCCCGGCAGTCTTCCCAGAACCCGGGCCAGCTCCAACGCGTCGACAGCGTCCAATGCATGGGTCGAATGCGTGAACACCGGCGCGGGGAGGGGAGTCGTCGAGGCATCGAACCGATGAATGGTGCCGGCCGGCTGGCCAGTCCTGGCCGCATCGATCAGGATCACCTCGTCCACCCCTTGCATCAGCTCGAGCAGCTCGAGCCCCGCCATCTCTGCTTCGACCACCTCGACCCGTCCCGCCACAAGCCCGCCGACTCGCCGGGCGGCCAGCAGGCCCACCGCGTCGTCTCCTCCAAACGCATTGCCAAGTCCGATGATCCGAATACGCGCCGGCGGGTTCATGGATTAACTGCCCGTCTCGCCGACAGTGATCTCACGTTCCACGCTCAGTCTGAGAAAATGCGTCGCGCACGAGATGCACGGGTCGTAACACCGGATGACTTTTTCGCATTCCAACGCGGCTTCCTCGTCAGCCCGCTGTAACACATGAGGAAGAAACGCCCGCAGGTCGTCCTCGATCCGCCGTTGATTTTGCGCCGTCGGCGGAACGATTTTCGCCTCTTGGATCACGCCTTCCGCGCTCACCCGGTAACGGTGATACAGGATGCCCCGCGGAGCCTCGGTGCAGGCCGTGCCAGTTCCTGCTCTCACGGTCACAGGCACGGCGGGTTCGGGCGGGGGCTCATAGCACTCGATCAAACGGAGCGCTTCGTCGACGGCATAGAGGATCTCGACCGCTCGCGCGACAATTCCATGAAACGGGTTGCGGAGTGGAAGGGGCAGCCGCGTGTCGGCCAACACCTGCTTGGCGAGCGGCGACAACCGATCATGGTTCAATGCCAAGCGGGCCAAGGGCCCAACCAGATAGGAGGAGCCGGCCAGCGTACAATGGAGCGCATTGGAATAGGGCACCTGCATTTCCTGAAAGTAGTCTTCGAAGCGGCCGGCCGGGACGGCAAGGCCCCGATTCGAGGCAATAGCCCCCTCGTTGAACGGATACTCATCCGGCGGCGTTAGCGCCACGAACGTGTAGTCCTGGGAAAAATCCGGATACTCGAGCCTAGCCGCCCAGCGGACCGTTTCAATCGCCGCATCCCGCGCCCACCGTAGTTCATCGGTAAGATCGGCCAACTCAGCGCGGCGCGGCACTCGGGAAAAGCCCCCGACCTTTACCGAGACCGGATGGACCGAACGGCCGCCCAAGACCGTCATCAGCCGATTGCCGGCTTTCTTCAGTCGCAACCCGCGGATTACCAACTCCGGATGGCTCTTCGCCATGGCAATGGCACTCTCGTGGCCGAGAAAATCCGGCGCCTGCAACATGAAGAGATGCAACGCATGGCTTTCGATCCACTCCCCGCAATAGAGGAGTCGCCGCAACTCCCGCAGCGTTCCCTCCACGCGCATGCCGAAGGCTTGCTCCAAGGCATGCACTGCACTCATCTGGTAAGCCACCGGGCAAATGCCGCAGATCCGAGCGACAATGTCCGGCACTTCATCGTACCGGCGCCCAACAAGGAACGCCTCAAAGAAGCGGGGAGGTTCGAAAATACGGAGCTGCACCTCCCTGATTTCCCCGTTGCGAACCGTGACCCGCAACGCGCCTTCGCCCTCCACACGGGCGATCATGTCGACCCGGATCGTCCGTTCTCCGTTCGGGTGTTCCGATGTTTGTTCCATTCTCCCGTCCCTATTGGGAGCTCCCACTTCACACGCCTCAGCCCGTCACGCTAGTCCCGCGGGATTCGGGCGGCCCAGTTCTCCCCTTCATCTCGAAACGGCTGGACATATCCGTTGATTCCGCGAAAGCGCCGCACAACCTCGACGGGAATGAGTTTGAGCGCGTCATGGAATCGCCGCGCCAGGGAGGCCGTGTTCGGCGGGAGGCCTGGCCCTTGGGAGCTTCCTTCGGCCGGTCCGAAGCAGCCGTAACAGTCACGCCCCATGCTGGGGCAGATCGCGCCGCAGCCCGTGCGCGTAACCGGTCCCAGACAGGGGACGCCCTTCGCCACCATGACACAGACGATCCCCCTGCGCTTACACTCCAGACACACGCTGTGCGCTGGCAGACGAGGTTGAACCCCGGCTAGCACGTCAGTGAGCACCGAGAGCAACTGGCCTTTGTCAATCGGACAGCCCCACAGCTCAAGGTCCACGCGCACGTGTTCGGCGATGGGCGTAGAGGTCGACAGGCTCGTAATGTAGTCCGGACTCGGATAGACGGCCCGCTTGAAGGCCTCCAGTTCCGCCCAGTTGCGCAGGGCCTGGATCCCGCCGGCGGTCGCACAGGCCCCGATCGTGATCAGCATTCGACATTGTTCGCGAATCCGCACGATCCGATGCACATCCTCCGGAGTGGAGACGGACCCTTCGACCAGACCGATGTCGTAGGTCCCTTCCTCCATCCGGCTTGAGGCTTCAGGAAAGTAGGCAATGTCCAACGCCTCGCCCAGCGCCAATAGCTCGTCCTCCAGGTTCAGGACGCTCAATTGGCAGCCGTCGCACGAGGCGAATTTGAACACCGCCAACTTGGGCCGGACCGGACGCGATGCCGTCGTTGCTTTCATATCCCCGTCTTTCCTAGCCACGGCGCGATGCGATCGTACCGGAATACCGGTCCGTCTTGGCAGAGAAAAAACGACCCCATCTGACAATGGCCGCAGAGTCCGATACCGCATTCCATATGGCGCTCAAGCGACACATGGATCGACGAGGCTGGAAGACCCTTTTTGATCAGGATCGGCGCACCCAGGCGCATCATAATCTCGGGGCCGCACATCAGAACAAGGGTCCGTTCAGGATCGACCGAAACCTGTTCGAAGAGCTCGGTCACGACGCCGATGTGATACTGCCAACTCTTATCTGCACGGTCGCACGCCAGCAACACGGTGGTATGCGGCTGGCGGCGCCAGGCATCGAATCGTTCCCGATACAGTAGATCCTGCGGTGTCTTGACCCCATGAACGATGGTGACGGCGCCGTAGGCCGCGCGCCGGCGGAAGATGTACTCGATCGCGCCGACCACCGGCGCGCAACCCAGGCCGCCGGTGATAATGACCACATCACGCCCGTGCGCCTCTTCCAGCGGCCAACCTTGCCCGAACGGCCCGCGGATACCCAGACTGTCGCCGGGCTCGTGCTGTGCAATGGCCCCGGTCACCCGTCCCACAATACGCACAGTATGGTCCAGCACCTCGGGCTCATCCGGATCGGACACGATGGAAATGGGCACTTCTCCCACACCGAACGCATACACCATATTGAACTGCCCCGCCGTAAATCGGAACGAACGGCGGAGAGCCGGATCGGCGAACCGCAGGCGAAAGGTGTAAATGTCCTCGGTCTCCCGGATCTTGTCAACGATGGTTGCCGGGTGAATCAACGACGGATTGATCTCGGTTATCGCGGTCGCCATTAGCCATTGTTTCGCATCGTGTCTCCCGCCGGGCTGTTGGCCAGACGGGTGACGGGACCATCGCTCGATATCAAGGCGGCCAGTTCCTCGGTCAGATCGATCCCGACCGGGCACCAGGTGATACAGCGACCGCACCCGACACAGCCGGACACCCCGAACTGGTCAATCCACGACGCCAGCTTATGGGTGAGCCACATCCGATACCGGTCTTTGATGGTCGGACGCACATTCTTCCCGTGGATATATCCATGATCCGGCGTGAAACAGGAATCCCAGAGCCGGACACGCGTGCTGGTGCGCCGGTCCAGATCAGGAAGATCCGCCATGCTGTGGCAGAAGCAAGTGGGACACACCATGGTACAGTTGGTACAGGTGAGACACCGTTGAGCCACTTCGTCCCACCGTGCATGCTCGTGCGCCTCATACAAGGCCTGTGGGAGACGGGAGGCGTCGAGACGGCGGGTCTGGCTCCGCGCGCACGCGGCGAGACCCTCCTGAACAGCGGACACCTGTACCGGCGTTGCCAGCGCCAGCGCCAATTCTTCCAGCACCTCGAGTCCGGCCGGCGTTCCGGCTTGCGCCACAAACCCTTCGTCGAGCTCGGTCAGCGCCACGTCATACCCGCCGCGGGCTTGCGGACCCGTGTCCATCGAGGTGCAGAAACAGGTGCTTGCAGCCCGTGTACAGTTCACTGCGACCAAGAAGAGGCGGTCACGCCTGGCTTGATAGTAGGGATCAGCGACACTCCCTTGCAGAAAAATCCGATCCTGCACCGCGAGACCGGCAAGATCACAAGCCCGCGCGCCGAGAATCGCGATCAACTCTCGTTTGGGGAGCGTCGATGAGGCAAGCAGGCCTCCCGCCTTTCGCTCGATCGCCACGAGCGGCTCCCGAGCGGCGAAGGTGAACCGCTTCAACGATTCTGGCCCATGGACGACGTCGAACAGCCGCTCGGATTCGGTCCGCTCAAGCCGATACCGTCCTGGATCCTGCGTCTCCCGCCAGCCTTTGGGCAAGTCCGCGACGTGACGAATCTCGTCCCAGACGAGGGCGCCGTCGTGAACGGTCGGGCCCATCACCCGATAGCCTTTGTTCCGCAGCGTATCGATCAGTCGCTGAAATAACGAGAGGGGAAGGAATCGAGGACGCGGCGAGGAAGGTCCGGGCGGTCCGTGAGGTCCTGTCGTGTCAGTCATTACATGACCTCTTCCAGCCCGACATGGGCGCGCAGCCGATTATACTCGAATGCAGGGCGGCCTGTCCGGCGCCGCCCGATGTCGTGCCGCTCCATCTCGTCGATCAGCGCCGCGACCTTGTCGCGCGTCGTCCCGGATGCCGCTGCACGGCGAGGCGTCTGCCCGCCGAGCGCCGGCGATTCCTGATCAGCCCATTCCAGATAAACCCGGTCCAGGAACGAGGCAAGAAATGTGCGGTCTTCCTCAGCTGTGATGACGAGTGACGGGCCTTCTGCTTTCATCAGATCCTCAACCGACAGCTTGCGCGCCGGCGGGCCTTCGGTTTCTCCCCTAAAATGCAGCGAATAGCCGAACATGCCGGCCAGGCGGTGCTTAAGCTCATTGAGCCGCTCGCGCGAATCGCATTCCACCTGCAATTGCGTGGGCGTGAGCGTTAGCCTCGCGACGACCGCGCCGCCCTCCCGCTGGATCCAGGTTCGCGTAGGGTGTGTGCTTGTTCCCGGTGCATCCGCGAGCGGCGCAAGGGATTCCGGCTCCAGCCCCTCCAGGGCCGCCAGCCCCTCGGCCAACCACCGTGGTTCATGATGCTCATAGAGGGCCACGGCATACAGATAGGGCTCCCCAGTCGGTGTGCGATACGTGATCCTCGCCAAGGCGTCGGACAGCGCGTCGACGCGCAACCGGGCGAAGTTCCACAGCAGGACATAGCCGTAGAGCTTGGCGAACTCCACCCATTCACCGAGCGCGAACGATCCGGAGGCGGCCTCCATGGCCAACCGCTGCTCGTGGGTGACCTGGTAGAGGCTTTGGCCATCGGACGCGCTCAGTACAAGGGCGCTGCCGGGAACGACCGCACGATCGGTGTCGGGATCGCCAGGCTCGCGGATGAGTCGCGTCAGCAGGATCCGCCCGGCCTCGACTTGCTTGACGACCTCGCCGTCGATGATCCGGAACGTCCGCCCGTCGCCGATCGAACGCACCGTGCACGTCCCGCTTGAAATGTCCTCTTCCGTCGGGGTCACTTCCAGGAGATCCATATAGGAATGTTTCAACGGATCCAACCAAGCTCGCTCCTCCTCAGGCACATGTTCCGTAATCATGTCCCGGAGTTGCTCGATCAGGCTCAACCGTCCTTCAGGGTAGAAATCCGCATAGAGATAGAGATTTGCCAGTTCCACCTCCTGCGGCAAAGGCGCGAGAAGCGTCGCCATGCTGCCTTCCAGGTACGGTCTGAGCGCCTGCTCCAACGCCATCTGGCGTTGTCCCGCGAATGCCGGCTCTAACGACAAGGCTTCGAGACGCGCCAGGACCGCTTCCAGCGACGGGGACATCTGCACCCATAGACCGGCTGCCGGTTCATTCGCGAGTTTCATGAATCTCCTCCATCACAATGGCCTCGGCCTCCAGCCAATCCTGCAAGGCATACCCCTCGCGCCGACCCCGTTGTTCCCACAGTTCGTAGGCTTTCTTGGCGATCCGCTCCCACATGCCATCCGGCAATTCTATGGGTTGTTGAGCGGAAACGTCCGATGTCCATATAGGCGTCACCTTGGCCGCGCCGGTTTTCTTGACCGAGATGTTCATGGCATTCCTCCCTGTCTACGGAGCGCACAGCTCTCAGCTATCCGCTGCTGGCTATAGGCTCTGGTTTCCGAATGACTCGCCGATGACCCGGGGCGAATTTCGGGCTCCGCACCGTCAAGACCGGGCATTCCGCCCGCCGCAGCACCGCCTCAGTCACGCTACCATTCACTAAATGAGAAATCCCTCGACGCCCGTGCGTACCCATCACGATCAGGTCGACCGCCCGACTGCGCATGTAGTCGAGAATAGAATCCGCCGGCAGCCCTCCCCGTAGGACCTCATCCGCCTGCAGTCCGCAGCCGGTCACCGCTGTGGTCAGGTCGCGGAGCCGATCGCCGAGTCTCGCCCGCTTGGCTTCCAGTTCGGACGGATGAGAGAGGGTGAAATCCAAGCCGTACGCCACCGGCTCCATGACATAGAGAATGGTGATGGCCGCGTCCAATTGCTTGGCGACCTGCACCGCATACTCCAACGCGTCCAGCGAGCAATCGGAAAAATCGATCGGAACCAGCATGCGTCGGACGGCGAGGGGCACAGAGGCGGCCGCCGATTCCACCGCTCCTGCTTTGATCCCCCGAACCGCCAACACAGGACAAGGCGCACCGCGAATGACCCGCTCCGCCGTACTCCCCAGCAGCACATGTTCCAGACCGGTTCGGCCGTGCGTCCCGACGACCACCAGGTCATCGCCATGTTCTCGGGCAACGGCAATGATCTTCTCGCTGGGAATCCCGATCTCGACTTGTTTCCTCACCGAAAGCCCGATCTGCGAAGCTCGACCAATCAACCGGCCGAGATGTCGATCGGCCTCTTTCCGGAGCTGTCCCAGGTACACGTCATTGATCGGATATGCGGGATTCATCCCGGGTGGAAATTCCAACACGTTCAGTATGTCTAGACCGGCCCCCCAAGTCACAGCGAAGAACAACGCATAACCTTCGGCGCGAGCCGCATAAGCCGAGCCATCGGTGGCCAAGAGAATCCGCTGAATGAGCGGTGTCCTCCGTTCTTCGTTGCCTCTCACCCCTGACTCCTTTACCTCTCATTACCACTCATGCCTGACTGTCCTTCAGACCGCTTCGACGTTCAGCAACAACAATTCGCCTTCGAGCCCCCTGCCGTAGGAAATGACTCCGTCGCGCTCAACCTTTGGTCAAGGTGCCCTCGAACATCGGTAACCCGAAGTTGTGCCGTTCCTCGTCCCGATTCCGGATCGCGATCACCGTGGGCACGCCGAGTCGCAGCGGCGCCTGTTTAGCGACGAAGGTGTAACCCTTGATCGTGACCTCGACACGCTGCTCGATTTGCGCACCGACCGGCACCAGACACCCGAGCATGACCCAGTCGGCGATGACCACTCCGTTTATCCTTCGCGAATGCCGCCTTTCTTGCGTCATCGGCCTCCGCCTTCACGGGACTCCGTCCCCCGCGGTCGCAGTCTCGCCGGCAACGGGACGGTCAGGACCGGGCACCCCGCCGTCCGCACCACTTTCTCGGCCGTACTGCCGAAAAAGATCTTGTCTACGCTCTCGACTTGGCCGCCATAACTGCCCATCACCACCAAATCCACCCGTTCCATACGGGCCGTCCGGGCGATCTCGGCGAAGGGAACCCCTTCCGCCAATAACCGCCGGATCATCACCCCCTTGGCCTCGTCAGACTCCAATAACCGGCGGGCCTGCAGCCGCGCATGATGCCGTAGACGTTTCTTCTGCTCCCTCTCTTCCGACGGAAGCGCCAGGCCCAACCGATTCAACGCGGTCAGGCTTTTGACATCGATAACGTGCAACAGCAACACCTCTGCCTGGAACAGTCGCGCTAGCGCCAGCGCCAACCGGAACGCCTCCTCCGAGCATGGCGAGAAATCCACCGGCACCAGGATCTTCGAAAAGAGTCTCTCCCCCATAGCGCCACCTCTCTCCGCTCACACGAGCGGATAGCCGCACCGCCAGCAGCGAACAGCCTCCATCGTTCTCATCCCTGTCCGACAAGACGCAAGATCAAGTGACCCGCTGTCCTTGTGGTTCTGCGGAAATAGTCAGCAAGGCCGGTGCCATCGGCAGACAGTCAACTGAGAAAAGGAACTCGCGAATAGCAAAGGGGAAAATCCCCCAGGCCCACGACTTGCCATTCGCTCCCTGCTCCAGACTGCAAAGAGGGGGGAGTCTTGCTACAGGCCTACCCACGTTCCTGTAGCGGAAGGCCACAGCCTTTGATGTTCTGAGGGTGGAGTGATCAGTTCTGAGTTTCTAACTCAAGATTCAGCTCTCAGTACTCAACACCATCGTGCCATGGCACCTGTCTTGCTCAAGAAACATCGGCGGAGGAGAGACGCATGACCAGAACCCGATGGCTTCTGTTGGGAGCCGTTCTGTTAGGAGTGGCGATCGTGGTGTACTTCGTCTTCCTCTGCCCTACTGAATGCCACTGACACGACCAGCAGAAGACAGGGAACCCGAGACGAGTGGCCCATCAAGCCGGGAGAGAAAAAGATGCGCGGTGAACGACGTGGGGGCTCATGTGATGGCCACGGCCGCCGATCTGATGATACCCTCCGTTTTCAGTTGGCACATGTCCGGCTCGGAGCCGACCCGGCGCTGGCCAGCGGATTGGTGACGACGGTAGCGCAGGATCGGCGGAGCATAGCAACCTTGTTTGAGCGTCGCCACAATGATCCTGTGCCGGCAGCATGAGAGCGAGGTCCTGATGCCACAGCCCAGCCGACCCCCAACCGAGCAGCCGGTGACACTCGTCGGTCCTGATATCCGACTGGAAGGCATCCTGGCGGTCCCCCCCCGTTCTGTCGGGGTCGTGGTCTTCGCCCACGGAAGCGGCAGCGGCCGATTCAGTCCTCGCAACAGTTTCGTCGCCCGCAAGTTGCAGAACGGCGGGCTTGCCACGTTGCTCCTCGATTTACTCGAGGAACGCGAAGCGGATGATCGTCGCAAGATCTTCGACATCGATCTGCTCGCCAACCGCCTTCTACTCGCGAAGGCTTGGCTGGCGGAACGGCCGGAGACCAGAACCCTCCGCTTGGGCTATTTCGGCGCGAGCACCGGCGCCGGCGCGGCGCTTGAGGCCGCCGCGCGCGATCCCTCCTTCGTCGGCGCCGTCGTCTCCCGCGGTGGCAGACCGGATTTGGCTGAACGCTATTTGCCAGCCGTGATCGCGCCGACTCTCTTGATCGTGGGAAGTGACGACACCCCGGTGATCGAGATGAACAAACAGGCGCTCAGGCTGCTGACCTGCCCGAAAGATCTGGTCATCATTCCCGGAGCCTCGCATTTGTTCGAAGAACCAGGCACCTTGGAGCAGGTGGCCGACCATGCCTTGCGCTGGTTCCTCCGCCACTTGCCCTCCGGCCCATTCTAACTTCTCTTTGTTTCCGCCCTTCCTCTCGACGCCCAGAACTCATCCTTTGTCATTTTTTCTCCTGTCCCACCCTGCCGCAGTGGGCAGGTCCTGCTTGGTCGCCAATTTCCCCACCCTAAGGGCTCTGCGCGACGTGCGTCCCGAACGGCCGGCGTACTTCCGCGAATATCCAAGCCTTCTCCGGCAATGTCGCACTGAGTTTGGGCACCAGTCTTGCTGGTGAAATCGGAGACAGTGACCCGATCATGACCATGCAACCCAAACGACAGCATGAACCCACCGGGAATAGAGGCGTGTTCCCGGTCGACAGCATGCCGAACGGTGCAACAGTTATGGTAGCAGACCCCGGGACGCGGCCTTCCCGCGTCGCTGCCCTTCTGTTAAGCGGAAACCGTATCGCGGGCCTCGTCGCCGACTGTGGCTAGTTGGCACCGCAGTGATGGCACTGGCTGGCGCAGCCCTGTGGATGTGGCTCTCGCCTGGCGCGGCGCTGGTCCGCTATAAGACGGTCCCGGTCGATCGGGAACCGATCGTCGCGAGCGTCACCGCGACCGGGACCGTGAACCCGATGGCTTCAGCGCAGGTCGGCAGCCAGGTCTCCGGAAAGATCGCCAAGCTGTTTGCTGACCTCAATTCTGTCGTCACCGAAGGGCAGGTCATCGGCGTAGACAATCGGGACTTCAAATTAACACCCGGTATGACGGCCACTGTCTCGATCGTCGCCGCACACAAGGAAGAAGTGCTCCGCGTTCCCAACCCGGCGCTGCGCTTTCGGTTGCCTGGAACTCCCGCGGACCGGAAGAAATCCCAAGTATGGGTCGTCGACCCTGAGGGACGGCTCCATCCCATTCCAGTGAGCACTGGCCGCACAGACGGCACCTTCACGAGATCATCGAGGGCGAGTCGAGCGAGGGAGACCGGGTGGCCATCGGTCTTGAACCCGTGGAGAAAAGAGCCCGGCAAGAACTTCCTCCCGGATTCGGGATGGAGCCGAGAATTCGATAGAAGGTGGTGGGCACTAAGTTTCTGAGTACGGTTGGGATCATTCTGGTGACCGCCATTAGCCGAACCATGTTGGAGATTAAGGAACTGTTGCGTGCCCGCTATCGATGGCCCCCAGAAGAAGATGACTGCACCGTGCGCACAATGGAAGACGTAGCCAAGGCCACCACCGGTGCCAGCCGGATTATGATGCTGATGCTGTTGAGCATTGCCTCGATTTCGCTGATGGTCGGAGCATCGGCACCATGAACATTCTGCTTGTCTCGTCACGGAGCGGACGCGGGAAATCGGTATTCGCATGGCCGTCGGCGCCAAACGGCGCACATCCTGCTCCCGTTCCTCGTCGAAGCGGTCATCCTCAGCGCCACGGGCGGCATCCTCGGGGTGCTGACGGGAATCGTCGGAGCCAGATTGCTGACCACTGTGGCCGGATGGCCCACCATCATCTTGCCCACGGCCATGGCGATTGCGTTCGTATTTTCACTGAGTGTCGGCATTTTCTTCGGCCTATACTTGGCGGAGAAGGCGTCGCGCCTAAACCCGATCGAGGCACTGAGGTATGAGTAGAGATAGATGCCGGATGCGCAAGACCGGTGACCGGGTCATACTGTGCGGAGAGAAGGTCAATGGCCGTTGGTTCCCGATGATCCGGGAAGAGCCTGTCTAATTCCTGGAATCTCCGTGCACCAGACCGATAACCCTGACGAATTGCCAACAACCACAAAATGGAGGATGCCATGCGGATCGTACTGGCGGTGGATGGATCGGATAACTCCTATGAAGCGCTCCGGGCGCTGCCTCATCTCAGCCGAGCCGAGGTGCTTATTCTGCTTCATGCCTTGGACGTTCCGCAGCCGGCTTATCCGATGATAATGCCGGAGGTCGCCCGCGACTTGTACACGACTGTCGAGAAAGAAATGCGTGAAGACGGCAAGCGGCTGTTGGACCGAATGGCGTCATTGCTCCCGATGAACGTTGGTCCGGCGACCAAACGGATCGAGGTCGGCGCGCCGGCCGAAGTGATCGTCAGTGTTGCCCAAGAGTCCGGGGCCGACCTGATCGTCATGGGCGCCCGCGGGCTGGGCCCGATCAAAGAACGACTCTTCGGCAGCGTGTCCCATCGCGTCCTGACCCACGCCTCCTGCGCGACCCTGATCGTCACCGGCCCCGTTCGGAGCATGAAGCAGATCCTGCTGCCCTTGCAGGGGCCCGACGATGCCGAGGCCGCGATCGGCTTTTTGGCCAAGCAACCGTTTCGCGAGCCAGCCGACCTGACGCTCGTCACGGTCCTCCCATTCGCCCAGCCTCTGTGGCCGGCGGGTATCTCCGTGACGGAAGCCATGAAAGAACAAGTCCTGCAGAGCGCACGGGCATTCCTCGACGACCTCGCGGGGAAGTTGATCGGGTTGGGGTACCACGCCCGGGGTGCGACGCTGCTCGGCGCCCCCGCGCCCATGATCCTGCACGAAGCCTCGAAGCTGAATCCGGACTTGATCCTCATGGGCTCCCGTGGACGCCGCGGTCTCGCCCGCTTCGTGCTCGGCAGTACTTCCCATGCGGTGTTGCACCAGGCCCCCTGCCCGGTGTTGGTGTTTCGTTGACGAACGGTAAAGCCCGTAAGAGTACCCTCCCACTAGGTCTTCCCGCAGGGGCTGCCCAATGCTGCCTCAAACCGTTGTGGGTTTCGCTTGGCCTTGAGACCGGTCATCAACGGTGTGGTCAGGATCTCGGCATGAGCATCTTGATCGTGGATGATTCGCCGGATGAATACAGTTGCTCAGTGCTCTCTTGAAACAGGCCCTTCACGAAGGAAAGGTTCTCCGAGGGCTTATTCCAATCTGCAGCCACAGGCCAGCGATAAATCGGGACGCGACGGATTCGTCTACTGCGGTCGCAATCACCAGAAGCGACAAGCGAGGACAACGCGGAAGGCCCGACGGTGAGCCTTCATCCACTGATGACGGCGAAAGATGGGGCGCGGGCCAGGAAAGCGCAACGCGTGACTTTCAACTGTCGGCTCCTTTTTTCGGCGGAGCATATCCCGTCGGGGGAGGCTCGTATCCTGGACCTCTTCACCTCGGGGTGCAAAGCAGAATCGCTGACGGCGGTGAAAAAAGGGATGGAACTGACGGTGAAGTATTTTCTCCCGGATCACCCGTGGAAACTTAAAATCGAACGGGCAGCTGTCCGATGGGTCGAGGGGAAGTCCTTCGGTTTGGAGTTTCTCAGCATTCGTCCGGCCCAACGCGAACGGCTTCGCCTTCTGTTGGCCAGAAGCGAGAACGACTGAGCCTCCAACAGAAATCCAACCTTCACAGGAATCGTTGCGTGATGAGCGTCATCACCTGCGCAGCCGCTTCAGCCGGCGTGGCCGTGGTCGTATCGATGCGCAAGTCCGGCTTGAGCGGATTTTCGTAGGGCACCTGGAGGCCCGGCACCCTCGTAGACTCCCCTGCTTGCCCCTTGCGGTAGGTGCCCTTGTTATCCCTCGCCATGCACACCTCCAACGGGCAGTCAACGGCGATCTCCAAAAAGCGCGGGATCAGGCTTCGCGCCAGGTCTCGATAGGCCCGCTTGGCGGCGGTGGCGTCGAAGATTACGCTGACACCGTGCTCGACGAGCCGGGCGCCGGTGAAGGCCAGCGCGCGATAGAACAGGTCCCGCTCTTCTGGCGAATAAGTCGGCTCGGGCGTAAGCACGCGCCGGACCTCATCCGACTCCAACACATCCACGCGCAATCCCAGCGCCTCCAGCTTCGGACGTAACGCCGTGGCGATCGTGCTCTTGCCCGACGCCGGCAGACCGGTGAGCCAGACAGCGAAGGCAGGAAGTGCTGCGGCAGACATCCTTCCGCCTCAGATCCGCTTGCTCCACTTCGCGAACCGGTCCGCTAACAGGACCCCGTTGGCTTTCAGCCCTTCGGCCTGAATGGTTTTTTGGACCGCCTCGATCCGGCTGGAGAAGTTCGGATGGGTCTTGAAAAACGCGCGGTCGTCTCCCTTGAGGTCGCGCAGCCGCGCGAGCAGCGTCACATAGGCGAGGGGATCGTAGCCCACGCGGGCTGCGAACACGTCGCCCAGTTGGTCCGCCTCGATCTCCTTGCTTTGATCCAGTCCTTCGTCGAGCAGTTTCTTCACCGCTCCGTCGATCAGGTTCTTGAACGCCGCCGGGTTCTGGTTGGCGTACGCCAGGCCGGCTTCTGTCACGCCAGCGATCTGTTTGCTCCGCTGGATTACCTGTAAAATGTGCTTCTCGGTCACATGAGCGATTTCGTGGCCAAGCACCGCGGCCAGTTCCGCCTCGTTCCGTATCTGCTTCAGCAAGCCTTTCGTAACAAAGATGTAGCCCGCTGGCGCGGCGAAGGCGTTGATGGAATCGTGATTCAGGATCGCGAACCGATAGGGAATGTCGGGCCGGTCGCAGGTGTTGGCGACCGCGCGCCCGACAAGATTGACGTACCGCGTGAGCGCCGGATCCTCGACGACTCCTCCGTAGCGGGCTACCACCTGCAGCGCGATGGCCTGACCGATGGAGGATTCCTCCTCATAGCCGATTGGGAGCAACCCGGCGACGAGGGTCCCGGTCCCACGGATCACCCCGGCCAGCCGCTCATTGCCGGATTGCCGCGCCACGTCTTCGGCCGCCCGTTGCACTTCGGCGCACCCGCCGAACGCCGCGACGAACGCGAGGAGCCCAAGAACTGTAGAGATCTTACTTCGCATATTCGCCGAGCCCCCCTTCTTTCAGGAATTCTTCGACCTCCTGATCCGGAATCTGATATGCCGTCATGCGATCGACCGTGTCGCGGTCTTTCTGGGAAATCCCCGCACGATTGGCGTACCCCTCGGAGACCTTGTCCAGCCCCCGCGCTCCGGCTGACGCGGTCACCGCCGATGCCTCGCTCCCGCGCATACTGCGGCCGAGCTGCGCTAACCCGTTGTCGCCGCTGCTTGGCTTGGTTTTGCTCGTCTTGCCGGCATAGATCCAACCCTGTACGCCGCTCTTGGTCTTGACCTGCAGCCAGCTCCCTTCCTTCTTTAAGACCTCCAGCGGATCACCGTAACGCAGAGTGGCAACCACCTGATCCAGCGAGGTCTTGCCAGAGCGGAGTTGCGCCGTCCTAGCCTGCACATAGACGGTTTCCGCAAATACGGCGGTGACACCGACCAGTGTCACACCGACGATCAGCCCTTGCAGAGTCCACCTTGTCCGTCGTTTCACCGTCGCCTCCTCGATCGCAAGTCCACATTCCACCCGCCGTCCTCGCTTCGGGGCCTTTATTTCGATTTCAGCTCATAGACTCCATCCCAATCCGGCGGCGGCGGAGCCGCCCGGTAGGCGGCCGCCCGCTCGCGATAGACCTTCGACGGCCCATCCGCAGGATCCAGCGCCAGCGCCGCCTCGAATCGCTGTTGGGCTGTGACGAAGTCCCGCCGCTTGTAAGCGGCCAGCCCCTCGAGATACAGCTCTATCACTTTTTTCCGTTCGATGGACAGCTCTCCTTTCCGTGCCAGCAATTCATATACCGTGACCGGTTCTTTCTTGCCCTTTACCCTGAGCACATCCACCTCGCGCGCCTCGATATCCTTCTGGGCCAACTCGTACGTCCGCGGCCCCAGCAAGATCAGTGTGTCGTAAAACTTGTTCGCCCCTTCCAGCCGCGAGGCAAGGTTCACGCTGTCGCCCATCACGGTGTATTCGAGCCGCTCCTGCGACCCCATGTTGCCTACGACCAGCAGACCCGAGTTGATGCCGATCCGCGCCACGATCTCTGGCAAGCCCTCCGCTTTCCAGGCCTCGCGCAGCTTCGTCAACTCCGCCTGGCTGTCCAACGCCGCATAGCAGGCCAGCGTCGCATGGTTCGGATCGCCCAGCGGGGCGCCGAAGATCGCCATAATGCCGTCGCCCAAGTACTTGTTCACGTTGCCGCGATGGCGGCGGATGATATCGGTCATGGCTGAGAGGTAGCGGTTGAGCAGCTCGACCAACTCCTCCGGCTGCAATTGTTCGGAGATCGTGGTGAAGCCCGCGACGTCGGAAAAAAAGACGGTCAGTTCTTTTTTCTCTCCACCGAGCTTGATGCGCTCGGGATCGCGCATGATCTCTTCGACCACTTCCCGGGACATGTACTTATCGAACGCAGCCCGCAATTGCCGCCGCTGCCTTCCCTCGATCAGATACTCCACCGTCGCCGCGACGCCGAAGGAGACGGCCAGCGCGCCCTCTGGAAACACCAACTCGACCCACAGGCGGTGCGACACGAAGACGTAGACGGCCAGGCCGTAGTAGATCGCCGCCAGTACCGCGATGAACCCGATCTTCAGCACCTGCCGCCGGATCAGCATGAAGCTCCAGGCCGTCGCCAGGCACACCACCAGCGTCGCGACCACAAACACCCAGTACGGCGCCTGCCGCATGAACTGAGCCTGCAGGAGGTTGTCCAGCGCGGCCATATGAATCAGCACGCCCGGCGTGAACGGCGACAACGGCGTCACGCGCAATTCGTACGTGCCTGCCGCGGTCGTGGCGATGAACACGATTTTGTCCTTGAAGACCGCTGGGTCAAGCAGCGGCCGCTCTCCCTTCTGAAGCTGCGTGAAGGATTGGAGCACGGCACCGGCTGAATAGGAGGAATAGGTTTTCCGTTCCAGTGTCCCATGCCAATCGATCAGCATGGCGCCTTGGAAGGTCAGCGGCACCGCCACAGATCCCATCCGGACCACATTCGATTCCCACGTGACCTGATCCGCGCCCAGGAGGAACCGAGCCGCGGCCGCGGCGATCTGGAAGAAGTGACGGCCCTGGGCAGCAGCCACCAGCGGCATGCGGCGCGTCGTCCCGTCGAAATCGGGCGTCAGATTGATGAAGCCGAGGCCCCGCGCGGCCTCGGCGAGCGGCGGGATCGGTAGCTTCACGCCAGGATAGGTCGCAAGTGGTGGAGCTTCCACGTCCGCCCGCACCTCGACCGGCACGCCAGCCTTCGACAACAACTCCGGTGCAAGGTCCTGGGGTTCCCCTTGAAATAAAATCGGCAGGAACACATTCCCGGCCGCCCGCATCTCGTCGGCGAACACCTGGTCGAATTCTTCGGCGTTGTCGTCCGGTTCCAGAAACAGGATGTCGAAGATGACCGCCTTGGCTCCCGCCTCGCGGAGAAACCGGACGAGATACCCATGGCGGTCGCGCGGCCAGGGCCAGCGGCCGAACGTCTCCAAACTGGCTTCGTCCACCGCGACCAATACGATGTCCGGACTGGCCTTGGCGGGATCGGCGTAGATCCGGTAGCGATGGTCAAGCGCTTTGAGCTCCGCGATCTCGAGCCAACGGGTCCAATGCAGCGCCAACGTTAGAACAAAGACCGCCAGTCCCACAGCGGTCGCGATCAGGACTTTCCTAGCCGACTTAGGGAGTTCCATCCGCGTCAACTCGGAGGGTGACAGCGGCGCCCGCGCGCGCCACTGTGTGAAGCGTTGGCAGGGCGTTGCCGTGCGGTCGGATGCAGGCGGGTGACCGGAAAGAGTTCAGCCGGAGCCTGTGCGGACCGAAAACCATCAAGGCACATCCTGGGCGCAGCGGAACCCGAGGGTCGGCCCCCAGTAGGTCATCTCGTCCCAGCTCCGGTAACTGGCGCGCAGCTCAAGGGGCCGCTCATTCCAATCCCCGCCCCGCAAGACGCGGAAGGAACCGCGGAGCGGCCCCTGCGGATCGCGGGCAGGCGACATCTGGTAGAAGTCCTCGGCATACCAGTCTTTCACCCACTCCCACACGCTGCCGACGAGATCATAGACCCCGTAGGGGGACACGGTGGCCGCCTGGCTGCCGATCTGTTCCGTGCCGTTCGCGCCAGCCTTGATCTCGCCGTTCTTGGGACGCCCCTTGATCATCTCCTCGCTGTTACCCCAGGGATAGCGCCGTCCGTCCGTCCCGCGCGCGGCCTTTTCCCATTCAGCTTCAGTAGGCAGGCGTTTACCGCGCCATTCACAATAGGTCCGCGCCTGCATCCACGTGACGTTGGTGACCGGATGCTGCGCGCGTTCGGGATCGTCGAACGCTTGGCGATCTTTAGGCGGCGTGCAGCCGCCCCCCTCGACGCACTGGCGATACTGGGCGTTGGTGACCTCGTACTTGTCCAGCCAGTATGAGCTGAGATACACTCGGTGCATCGGTCGCGAATCCGGCAAGCCGTCCTCCGCTCCCATCAGGAACTCGCCGGCTGGAATCAGAACCATTCCCTCCGGGGGACTGATCCCTTGCCGGGCCAACTTGCGCAACTCTTCCTGCTGCGCCGCCTGCAATTGCTGATTGACTTTGGCAATCTCGGGCTCGTCGTCGCCGGTCGGCAGCCGCCCTTGCGGAGGCGTCGGCGGAATCCGTGCGGCTGGCGGAGAAGTCGTCTCGGCCTTCGCCGACCCACCAGAGGGTTGATGACTCACCTGCGCCGCCGGAGTCGCCTCAGCGGCCCGCACCGTCTCGATCCGGACCGTGGCCCGCATCAACTCCCGAACCAAGTCGGCCCCGCCACCTTTGGCCTTGCGCTCCTTGCCGCCTTTGCCAATCGACGTAAAATCGAAGTCGGGGATGTTCGCCAACAGCGGCGTCGCATAGCTGATCGGAACGGCAAAGGCCATGCCTTCGGGCACGATGCCGGAGGGATGGCTGAACTTGGTCGTCACGATGCCGATCACCTCCCCCCGGCGGTTAAAGAGCGGGCCGCCGCTGTTGCCGGGATTGACCGCCGCATCGACCTGAAACACTCGCTGCACGCCTTTGGTGCGGACGGCCGCCACGCGCCCGCGGGTTACCGACACCTCCCGCAGACCGAACGGAAACCCGACCGCGATAACTTCCTGATCAAGCCGCACCGCTCCCGCATAGCCTAAGGCGGCTTCGGACAGCCCCACGGTTTCGATCTTGAGCAAGGCCAGATCGTGCTCCGGATCGGCGCTGACAAGGATGGCCGGCGCGCGGAACTCGCCCGGCGTCACGACCATAATCCGCCGGGCGTTCGAGACAACGTGATGCGCGGTCAGGACATATCCGTCCGTATGCACGATGACACCGCTGCCGGCCGGCTTTTCCGCCGGAAGAACGGGACGTTCCGCCGCTCCAGCAAACGGGAGTCCGCCGGCGATCGCCAGCGACACCGCCAATGTCAGCCACACCGATCGTTTCATTGCCGGATGGGAATCATCACGCTGATTGCGCCCGCGTTCTGGCCGAGCTTCAACCCCTCGCGTGGATACCCGGTGCGATCCAGCTCGCCCTTCGGTTCCCCGTGACAATCGAGGCACTGTCGGGTCGTGTACAGCGGAAACATCAGACGCAACGAACCGCTTCGGGCTGTTACCTCGCTGATCACCTTTTCGCGAGGGAATGCCGGGTCCGCGAACGCTTCCAGCGCCGCCCGCTCCATCGCATCCGGCGCATTACGGGGATTCCGCGGAGACAGGGCCGTCTGCTTCAGACGCACACCGGTCCGTTCGGTAAATCGCGCGGCCACCCGCGCGCCGAAGACCGCCGGGATAAATCCTTTAAACCCCACATCGGGGCGATTGAGTTCCGGCTGCGCGTCCGCGATCACTTGCTTGCTGACCAAGACCAGCTCCCTAAGCAATCGCTTGGCGCCGTCGGGGATGCGGGCTTCCTCCAACTCCGTGAGATCCACGCCGGACCGGCTCCGGAACATGTCCACGAGCTGCCGCTCAAACACATCGGGCGTGAACCCCTTGTCCGCCCGCGTGCGATCGTCGAAGAGAGATTGGTTGTCGTTGATGACGGCGCGCCCAGAGTCCAGCAGAATCGCCAGAAGGCGGGCGGTGTGCTCGAATTCCAGAACGGTTTGAAACGGGACACCGGCGTCCGGGCTTCGCTCACGGGTCGCGGCCGCTTCGCGTTCACCTCCTCCGCAGACCATGAAGACTACCATCGGCGCGAACATCCAGCACAGGCGACGAAACATCGTGTCGATCCTGGCGCGTACGTTCGGGAGGCGACGCAGCGCAGAGACGTCCCCCACCCGGCAATCAGGTGAGAGGACATCTCGGCGTGGATGGTACTTTTGCCCTCCCGTGAAGTCAAGCCGGGAGGACCAGACGAGGAAGATGCTCAGCGACCCCGATGGATGTCGACCAGCACATTATCGGCATCGAGTTCGATCGTGATAGGCATGCCTTCCTGGAGCACGGAGAGCTTGCTGCCGGCCAGCGAATCGACTTCATAACTGGCCAGCCCCTCGGGGGTCGAGAGCTGGATTTCGCTCCAGTAGGGATCGGAGTAACGGACCGTACCGGCGATGAAGCGATGCTCCGGGAAAAACCGATCCGTGCGCGAGACGTCAATCAGCACATTGCCCGAATCCACCAACAGATTGAGCGGCTCCCCAACCTTCGCCTCATGGAGCCCCACCCGATCCGCTTTCGCCGGGCTGATCGTCCGAGGCTGCAGGCCCTTCTCGGTTTTCACAAAGAGAACCCCCGACTGGATTTTGGCAATCACTCCGCTGAACCCGTAATGGGCGGCTTGAACGAACGGCGTCATGGGCTCGGCTTTCCCCGGTGCAACCCCCATCGCCAGGAACACCCCCGTCAGAAGCACAGAGAGAACGTGTCGCATAGCCTCACCTCTTGCCTTTCCCGAAGGGAGGGCAGGCCGGCTTGGTTCGCCGGACCCGCCGCTTCCACATCGCCTTGCACAGAACAGTGTGATAGACCTCAGAACCCTCCGCCCGGCGGAGGCGGGACCGAAATCCCGTACTCCTGAACCGGCGTGACCATCAGGGCGAAGTTGAGCAGCTCATCGGCAGCGATGTCGTTGATGCCGTGCTCGCGGTTCCGCAGCATCTTGAACCACTTGCCCATCTCGGTCCGCACAGTGCGTTGATCGCCGCGCGCCAGAGCCTCCTTAACCAGGGTAAGCTTCTCCTGGTAGGGCTGCCAGTTCGACGTCGGATAATTGGTCTTGTAGAAACTGACGGAATTGGCGATCTCGTCCACCCACGTGGGTTGGGCGAGCGTAAGACTCACCGAACACAGCAACAGCGTGCAGGCGCCGAACGCCACCACGGACAGTCTCATCCTGTTCATGTGCCCCTCCTTCTGCTGTCCCGCGACCATTTCCCGGCCGACTGGATTCGGCCGCTTCGCTCAAAATGAAACGGAAGACTGAATATCCGATTCTCTCGCGTTCTCGAAGTCGGAGAGATCCGGGCCCTTCAGGCTCTTCAAATCGAAGTGGAATGTCTCGCTGTCCGGCACCTTCATCGGTTGTTCAGCGCCTTTTCCGAGTTCGCCCGGCATCGCCTCGGTCGACTTCGAGGTTGACTCCTGGCCCGGCTTGTCTTGCTTGATCTCAGCCGGAGAACCGGTCATCGTGCCCGACGGCTCCGCCGCGAGTGCGACCGGCGCCAGCGTGAACCAGACCGCGACAAGCGCCATCGTCATCAGGGTCAGGCCTATAATGTGACTGTCTCTCATGGTGCTCACCTCCTCGTGTTGGCAGAGATTGTGTTGACGCATGGCCTGTGCCCCGGCCTTGCTGGTCAGCTGTTTATCGTAATCACGGATAGAGCGCACGGCCATCGCCGGAAGGGTGGATTTTCTATCGCCCGATCGGGTGATAGCCGCCCACACTCATCCGGCAGCTCCGGGATCGTCTACGTCGTCGATCCAATAGATCCAATAGTCGCAGCCTCCCTCCTGGCACGGAGGCCCGCCCTCGTAGGGCATCTGTGTATATTGATTGGGAACGCTCATCGGCCTTTCATTTGCCGATTCCCAGCTCGATCGAGCCTGCCGTTGTACCTGGCTCCGCCGGCCGGACGCCCAACGTAAAGTTGTACAGTTTATCCGCCGCGACGTCGCTGATGTCGTGCGCCCGTTTCTGAAACATTCTCAAAAGCGGTCCGCTTCCAGCTTCACCCGTGTCGATCGCCGCGGAGCAGGCTCTCATGAATGTTGGCCAACTGCTCTTGGTGATAAGGGGTGAAATCCGAAGCGGGGTTGTTCGCCTTCTCAAAGGCCACCATGCTCTGGATTTCCTCCACCCAGATGCCTTGCGGAGAACACCGGTCCCGCGAAGAGCCGGCACCAGGCGTCTGCCATGGCCAGCTCAACGTTCTCCTCCGTCGACCACTACGGGCGCCTCAGCCTCGCCGGCGTCATCGCACGACCGTCCCTCTTCGGCGGCACGCGGGGTCCTCGCACAAGGCGCCTTCGGCACCATCTCTTCCCCCTTCTCCTGCGACAACTCCGCCTGACGCAGCGGTCATCATAGGCAGCGGAAGCCCGACGGCCTATTCCCGCGAGGGTGGATTTTTTCTCCATCGTTCGGGTGAGAAAACGGAAAGAGAAGAGAGGAAGAGAAGGAACAGGAAGGAACAGATTGCGCTTATTTTGCGTTCAGGTACGCGAGCACCGCTTCCACGCGGCCGGCGACGCCGAGCTTGCGATAGATGTGATGGAGATGGGTCTTGACCGTATCGGGGGAGACGCACAACTGGTCGGCGATTTCCTTGTTCCCCCGCCCCGCAGCAGCAAACGCCAGGATCTCACGTTCCCGCTCGGTGAGCGCCGCGAGCCCACCCGGTTCCTCTGCGGGGGCTCGGTTCATGGCGGCGAAGGCCGTCCGCGCGAACCCGTCCGGCATGAAGGGCGAAAGCACCGTTTCGCCCCGCGCGCTAGCGCGGATGATCCGGAGAAACTCCTGGTGGTCGGCATCCTTGAGGATGTAGCCGCAGGCGCCAGCGCGGACCGCCGAGACGATCCGCGCATCGTCGTCGTGCACGGACAGCATCAACACTTTGGTCTCCGGTAGGCAGCCGCGGATCAACCGCGTGGCGGTCACGCCGTCGAGCTTTGGCATGTCCACGTCCATCAGCACTATGTCGGGCTTGAGACGCGTGACGAGATCGAAGGCTTCCCGGCCGTCGGTCGCCTCGCCGAGCACGGACAGATCCGGTTCCCGTTCCAGCAGCAGACGCAGGCTCTGTCGAAACAGCCGCTGATCCTCGGCAATCACAAGGGTGATAGGCATGGCGCCTCTTGATTGGCTGGCAAGAGAACCGAAAACACCGCTCCGCCTTCGGGACGGTTCGCCGCCCAGATTCGGCCGTGATGGGCCTCCGCCACTAGCCAGCAGAAGTGTAGTCCTAGCCCCCGCCCGATCCGCAAGTCGCGGCCGTCCTTCTTGCGGAAAAACATCTCGAACAGATGCGGCAAGTCCTCGGGTTCGATCCCGGGGCCCTCATCTTCGACGCGGATCAAGACTGCCGACTCGACCCGGCCAGGCCCTTCCCCGTGCAGGCCGACTTCCGGCTGCGCTTCGAGCGTGACCGTAACGCGGCTCTCTGGCGGGGAATACTTGAGTGCGTTGTGGATCAAATTCATGGCGACCCGCTGCAGCCGGCGGCGGTCCGCCGTCATCCAGACCTCCTCGCGCGGCACGCGCAGACGAATGGTGACGGCTCTCGCTTCCGCTTCGCTCCGGAACAGTTGCACCACTTCTTCCAACGCCGTATTGACGGAGAACCGGGAGGTAATGAGCGGGAGACCGGAATAGCTCTCCTGATAGACGTCCAGCATATCGTTGATCATGCCCAGCAACAGGTCCGTGGTGAAGCGCAGGTCCTGAAACCAACGCCGCTGGGGTTCGGCCTGCAGTTCCTCCCGCTGCCCGAGCAGCTCCAGCGTTTTCTTGATCCCCGCCAGGGGATTCCGGATATCGTGCGCGAACATCGAGGCGAACTGACTGAGCGAGGCGAGCCGCTCGGACCGCAACAGTTGCTCCTCCAACCGTTTTTTCTCTGTCACATCGCTCAATTGCAGCATGATGGAGACGCCGGCCCCGGCCTGTTCGACGAGGACAAAATCCGTTTCCATCACCAGCACGGCGCCGCTCGGCGTCCGCACCCGCAGGACCGTCGCGGTGGTCTCTGCGCCGGTCTCCAGAACCTTCCGGAAGGCTTTTAGAAACGCCGCGCGGTCCGCCTCGACGAAAAGGCGCTCCGCCTGCACGCCGACCAACTCCTCGGCCCGCCGGTTCAACTTCATCTCGGCCCGGCGATTCGCACCCCGCACGATCCCTTCGGCATCAACGAGGAGCTTGGCATCGACCGAATGGTTCCAGAGCATGCGGTAGTGCGCTTCGGACGTCGCCATCTCGCGATTCGCTTTCTCCAGTTCTTCGACGTATTTCCGCCTCTCCTCGGATGCGCGCGCCAGCCGCTCGGTGAGATCGGCGAAGCTGGCCGCTAGGGTGTCGATTTCGACGATTCCCGAGGGCTCAGTGGAGAGCGGCAGAGGGGGAGACTCCTGCCCGATCGATCGCACATGTTCCACCAACGCGTTGATCGGCTTGACGATGTGACGCGCCAACCGCCATCGGAACAGGGCGACAAGAGCGACCGCGCCGACCCAGAATACAGCGAGCTTCCCCATCAACACAACCAACGGAGCGTAGGTCTCCCGAGGATCCTGTCTCACCAAGACGTACCACATCACGTCCAGCACAATCTCAGCCGGCAATGAGACCGGCGCGATCCCCACGATGCCGCCGCGGTTCCCGTGCGTATCATTGTCCACCTCCAGCCACGCGGCGGACCCCTCCCGTACACGGCCGAATCGGTCGCGCAGCGCCTGGATGCCGGTCGCTTTTCGATGCCACGCCGGCGGAAGCACGGAACAAGCCAGAACTTCCCCTTGCTCTCCGACCAGCATCACATGCCCCGTTTCCCCGATCCGACTGCGCAAGATCGACGCGAAGAGTTCATCCTGACCGATGACTACTTTTAACGCGCCGAGCACCGCACCGTCTTCGTCGAGAATCGGTGCCGCGACCTCCCAGAAACCGCGTCCCGACTGGTCAAGACGGAGATCTGATGCCCAGGGTCGCCGTTGGTCGAACACCACCGGCCACCAGGGTTGGCGCTGATAGTATGTCCTCGTCGCCTCGCTCGGGACCCCTCCGACCGAACGCCCCTGTCGATCGATCACCACCAGCGAGCGAAAGTACCGGTGTTGCTCCTCGCGCCATTTGTGAAACGTAGGGGTATCCAACGTCAGCCGAGACCCCTGCCGCACGGCGCTCCGCACATCCGGCAGGGCGCTCAGACGCACGACCCATTCGACCTCTTTGGCCAGCATCAATCCGACCTTGTCGGCGCTTTGGCGGGCAAGTTCCTGGAACGTCAAGCCGATCGAAGCCTGAAGGGAGAGCTTTGCCTGCCAGTAGGCATAGGCGAGACCGATCGTGCCTGAAAGCAGACCGATCGAAAGCACGGAAAGCGTGATCAGACTTTGAAGGCTGATCCGCCTGGTCATGGAACGATACAGCCGTGGCCGCCGAGATCGAGAACGAGCAGGTCGGCCGCGCAGAACAGGGAGGTTACGCCGCGTGCCTGGCCTGCTCGTCTGATTCTTCGGCGAACGACCGGCCGGTGGAGGCGACCAGCCGTCGGTGCTCCGCGTCGCTTTCGCCCGCCAGAGTGGCGGCCAACACCCAGATCAACGCACACATCGTCGCCAAACCGATGATCTCGACCATGGTCCCACCTGATTGGGCGCCGCAAGCCTGATCGAAAGTCCCGCGCTTAGGCCGCGTGTTTGCCACCCGTCCGGGTCGTCTCACCCTGTTCCGCCGGAAGCTCGCCGACTCCGGTCAGACCATTGAGCGGTTTCCTCGCCCGGGCATACAGAATTTCCATACAGACGAAGAACACGAGCCACAGGACGACCAGGCCTGCCGCGATTCCCCAATATCCCCAGGACATCAGCAATTCGCTCGCGTATGAGGCCAACATTTCCATCCGTCCCTATCACGGCGGATCGCCACTCGATTGTGGCGCTCCGCCGGATCTGTACGCCTCCTAAGCCGTCTTTCGATACACTTGCTGGGTCGGCTCCGGTTGGATTTCCCCGACCGCCGATCCGCGCTCCGGCTCACCGGATGGCAACAATAGCGCGGCTAGAAACAGCCCGATCAACCCGAGCGAGCCCACGAACCAGTAGCCGAGCGGAATCTCCGGCCAGGACCGCGGTTCAGTTACCGGGAGGGCCGTCCGTCGAGCCAGCGGCTCGGCCGCATCGAGTCGCGCAAAGAGGTCCGCTCGCAGCTCGGTCCGAATGGCCGCAATGGCCGCGCTGGCGAGCTGCCCCTGGTTCAGGGTCCGTGCCGTGTCATAGTCAGCCTGGAGTTTCGTGACCTGCACAACGGCCGCCCCAACATGCTCCTGCGCTTGCTCGACCGCCCTCGCGTGCTGCCGGCTGGATGTCATGATCAGTTGGCCGAGATAGGGCTGCCAGCCGTTTTGGAACTCTTCCTCCATCCGTGCACCCATGGCCTGCGTCTGCCGGATCATCCGCTTGTTGAACTCGCTCTCGTCTTGAGCCGCCGAGAGCACGCCGCTCCGCACCCCTCGCCAGGTGAAGTTCACGATCGCCCGACCCATGACCCCTTGAATGCGACCGGCCTGGTCCGCCGCGACCTCAGCGGCATGAGAACGAATCGCCGCAATGTGCCTAAAGGGATCGCTTGTGAGCCAATGGTGGGTCATCGTCGCCCGATTGAATTCCGAGACGGCGGTCGCCAGGTTTTCGGCCGCCTCGCGCTCGATCAGGTAACGCTCCACGATGGCCTGGCCGAGAGCCGGTTGGACCCACTCCATGCCGGCCATGATGCCGGTCGAGTGATTCAGCGAGACCATCTCCGGTCCCGGCGCGGCCGCCTCCAAGATCCCGTTCGCCGAGATGAAGACAGCGTATCCTCCAACCAGTGTCGCGCAAAGCCCGATCACAACCATCAAATCAACTGGTTCCAGCGTCCGCCTCATGGTCACCTCCCTGCTGTGCGCCCGACGGTGGCTCTATCCCATCCATTGGGTGATTTGGACGGATACCCCACCGCTTGCCATCCGTCCATGGTATTAACCGGAGAAGGCAAGCCAAGTGCCTGGCGCGAGTCCGTGAAACTCGTTGATCTGTCGAGAACTCTGCGAATTCCTACTTTTTTGTCTTGGTTGATTCCCACCAGATGCGCGCCAAATCCACCACCATGTTTAAAAAGGCGCCGCACCGTTGACATCGTTTTGACCTGAGAGCTCAATACCGCGCACGGTTATCCAGGGTCTGCGCTCGCAGCAGCCAGTCTTTCCGCTTCTTTCAGACAGAGTCGGCGACCATCCCGTTCGGCGGACGCTAGGGCCGAACGGCTCTAGGCAGTGGGAATTTTTCTGTTGGATCTCGTCAGTCCGCCAGATGTTGCGGTCTGGGCTCTCGACCTCTTCCTGTTGTGGCTTGCCTCTCAGTCTTCTGGTCGTGGTGGGCTACGTCCTCTCTCCGCCTGGAGCGGCCATTCAGTTTGCACTCATCAACCGCGCGTTGGGCGTGCTGACCCTATGGACACTAGCACTGTTGGCTCGTTGGCGAGTCGACATGGACCCGCAGGTCCGTGAGCACGATACCTTCTTCGCGTCATTCGTGCGCCATCTGCCAGCTTTCGCATGGGTCAAGACTCCGGACGGACGCTACCTGTACGCGAATAAGTATTTTTGCGGGGTCTTTGGGCTCAAGCCCGACAAAGTGTTCGGACGCACCGACATGGAGCTGTTTCCGCCGGATACCGCCAAACAGTTCGTGGACAACGCCCGGTACGTCCTGACTGTCGACTAAGAACTCCAGACCGTCGAAACGTTTCGGATCAACAGCCGACCGCGTTACGGCTTGGTTCGCACGTTCCCGATTCGGGAGGGTAACGCGACGCCGCCCTCGGCATGGCGCTTGTCGGCACCGACAGCCGATGGCTCCAGGTAAACCGAGCTCTATGCCAACTCGTTGGCTATCCGGAAGAGGAACTGCTGGCGACCACGCTCCAAGCCATCACCCGCCCGGACGACCTCGACACTGACCTGGGCTACGTGAACCAAATGCTGCACGGCGAGATCCCAACCTATCAAAATGGAGAAACGGTATGTTCACACGCTCGGCCACGTCGTCTGGACTCTGCTCAGCGCATCGCTCGTGCGCGACCCGGACGGAAGACCGCTCTAATTCATTTTCATTTTTTAGATCCAAGACATCACCGAACGCTAGCGGGCATTGGAACAACCCCGGGCAGCACATGGTCAGCCGCGTGACGTCACCCGCAAACTCGTAGCCACTGAGGAAGAAGAGCGGCGACGGTTGTCGCGCGAGCTGCATGACGAGTTCGGCCAGGCGTTGACGTGTCTGAAATTCGACCTGGTCGCAGTGATCAAGGGGCTGTCCCAGGGCAAAGCCGCCGTTCGATCTGCTCGGTTGATCGACAAGGTTCACGCCATGGCGAACTTGGTCGAGACCCGGCGGATCGCCACCGGCCTCCGACCGAGTATTCTGGATGAACTCGGCCTGGCGGCCGCCGTCGCGTGGCAGACGCACCATTTTCAGACCTATATCGGCATCGTCTGGGAGGCCGTCGTCGATCCGCGGCTCGCGGAAACTTCCGTCGAGCCGCCCCTCTCCACCACGATCTTTCGCATCCTTCAAGAGTTGCGGACAACGCGCAGCGGCACGCCCAGGCGACCCGCATGTGCATCACGCTGTGCGAACGAGACCGCACAGTGATCCTGTCCGTGCAGGACCACGGCAAAGGCATCGAGTCAGTCCGTATTGACGGATCGTCCACGCGTGGCATCCGAGGTATTCAAGAGCGGGCGACGCTGCTCGGCGGCGAGTTCTCACTGCACGGAGAACCAGGGCGGGGCCGTGGGTGGAGGTGAAGCTTCCACGCCAAGAAACCACGAAGCCGGAGGGCTGCAGACGTTGAGTATCACGCGTATCCTGGTCGCGGACGACCACGCGATTCTCCGTCAGGGTTTGAAACAGATCCGGGACGGGGAATTCAGCGATACGGTCATCGAAGAGACGGGCACCGGACAGGGAGCCTTGGAAAAACTCCAGGGCCAACGTTGGGACCTCATGATCGCAGACATCAACCTACCCGACAAGAGTGGACTGGATGTCATCCAAAGAGGCGAAAGCCCTGTAACCTTTTTGCCGGTGCTCGTGTTGAGCATCTATCCGGAAGACCAATACGCCGTCCGCGCCACTCAAAGCGGGAGCGGCGGCGTATTTGAGCAAGGAAGCGGCTCCGGATGAACTGGTCAACGCCATCAAGACCGTGACTCAGGGCAAAAGATACATGAGTCCCAGATTGGCCCGCGAATGAGCCAGGAACGCCGCTGCGGAACCCGCTGCGCCGCTGCACGCGCCCCGCTCCGACTGGGAGTTTCAGGTCTTGCGCTTGATCGCCAAGGGCAACCCCCTCAAGGAAGTCGCCGAAACACTGGGACTCAGCAGCAAGACAGTCAGCACCTATTGCGCCCGCTTGCTGGCCAAGTTCAGCCTGCCGACCACGGCTTCGTTGATCCGGTACGCCGTCGAGCAGCGGCTGGTCGAATAGTTGCTTCACACCCGTGCTCCCCCAAAGGCCGCGGTGCAGGATGAGCCTGACACAAAAGAGACTTTTCCCTGGACGCTGGACATTCCTCAGCTATACTTCAGCATATGGTCGACTCTGTCTCGGAAACGAACACGAGCGTTGAACCCCTATCCAAACCTGACCGCTCGATCGTTGATCGAGCAGGTCACCGCCCGGCCCCGTTCGAGTGAGCACACTTCCTAGGAGCCGCCCTATGGCTAGGATTCTCGTCGTTGACGACGAACAGAGCATCAGAGACCTACTCGAGACCATTTTGCGCCGGCGCGGGCACGAGGTGCTGTTGGCCGAGCACGGCCAGAAGGCCCTGGATCTGTTCCAGCGAGAACGGCCGCATGTCGTGATCCTGGACCTTCACATGCCGGGAATGAGCGGAATCGCCGCGCTGAAACAGCTCCGGTCGATCGACGTCCATACGCCGGTGATCATTCTGACCGGAGTTGGGAACGAAGCCATGGAGCAACAGGCCCGGACGCTGGGTGTGACGGACTTCCTGCAAAAGGGGTTCTCGCTCCACGCCCTCGGAAGCGCGCTAGATCGGGCGCTTCAGCAAGCGAACCCTGCGCCGTCACCGTCTCCTTCCACGGCGCCTTCGAACGCCAAGCGCTAACGACTCCGGTCGCATCCGGCCAGCCATATGGCTCACGTGCTGATCATCGATGACGACCTTGCCGTGCGAACGGTGCTCCGCGCCCTCTTGGAGCGCGAAGGACACACCGTGCTGGACGCACCAGACGGCCGGGCTGGCCTCGCCCTGCTTCAGACCTCGTCGGTAGACCTCGTGTTGACCGATATTTTCATGCCTGAAAGAGACGGCATCGAAGTCATCATGGAAATCAAGCGCCGCTGGCCTCAGTCGAAAATCATCGCGATCACGGGCGGGGGGCAAACCGGCCAAACGGAATTGATCCCGGCTACGCTTTTATTGGGCGCGACGCGCACGTTGCAGAAGCCGATCGCCAAGCAAGCGCTCATCACCGCGGTCGCCGAGGCGCTCGCAGACCGCAGCGCGGACGGAGCGTAGGCGAACACTCTCAGCGACTGCATTCCGGCGACATCCGGCACAGGCGTGGAATCGGCGAAATAAGGCAGGACAGCCCACAATGATCAATCGACGCCAACACGCCCGCTACAAGCTCGCCCTTCCGAGCACGTTTCATGGCGAACAGGTCGAGGGTGAGGGGACCGTCGTCGACATTTCAACTGGCGGGTGCCGGATCAGGAGCGAGGCTTCCGTGTTCACCGGGGACTACATCGGGATCGCCATCCAACTTTCCGGTGAGACCGCTGTCCTGACCGTGGACCTGGCCGCCGTGCGTTGGTCGATCGGCAAAGAGTTCGGCGTCGAATTCATTCGCATGGAAGCGGAACAGCAGGAGCACCTGCGGGCCGTTGTGGCACAGTTGGAGCGGATTTCCGCTCATCGACAGGGCCACGACCCGGAAAGCCGCGATCCCGTCGCCGCCGAGGAGCGTCGGACACAGGGCTAGCGTAAGGAGAGCGCTGGAATACGGCGCACTCCCGACCCGGCCTCGGAGCCCCACGAACACATCAATCGCTTCCATCTGCGTCCGGAGGCTTCACAAATGGTACGCCGATCGCCCCGCGCCGCTGCGCTCGAGACCGAACCCCGGCCCGTTTCCCCGATTGGTTCCACCCGCCGCCAACTCATCTTCCTTCACGCGCTGGTCACCATCGCCCTCTGCTACCAGCTCTTGTTCAGCAAAGATCCGCGGCTTCCCTCCTGGGTCTCACGGTGGCTCGTCTAGGCCTTAGTCTTGTTCGACACCGGCATCACCACGGTAACCAGATATCTCTCCGGGTATGGGAGCACCAACTTCTACGTGTCATATCTCCTGATCCTGCTCATCGTCGCGTTCGCCCCGACCTTGCCGCAAATGATTGGCCTGTCGGTGATCCTCTGGCTCTCATATGCCGCCGTGCTGTACTGCGAAATCGGCGAACTCGGAGCCCTGGGCGAGAGCCACTGGCTCCCACTTCCCATTCGGCTGATTCTGGCCATCTTTTACGGAAGCACCACACCAATGAAAGCGCACGGAAGCTCAACCACGACAGGACGCGCCTGGTCGAGCAGATCAGCAAACGTACACGCGCTGAGCACGCGCTTCGTGAGAGCGAGAAGCGCGATCGCCACCTCGTGGAAGTCCCCCCTACGCCATCTTTCGTCATCCGACGACATCGCACCGTCTTCATGAACCAAGCGTGCTATCGGCTGTTGAAGGCGACCAGTCCAGACCAGATCATCGGGCGCTCGCCGTTCGACTTCTTCAACCCCGACGACGATCCCGCCGCCATCGACACGTTCAGACGGGCGCCCGGGGAAGGCCAAACTCTCCCGCTGATCGAACGACGGGTGCGTTGTCTTGACAAGACGGTCATTACCGCCGAATTGGCCGTTTGTCCGTTGGCCAATCGCGCTTCTGCGGGAATGTAGGTGATCCTGCATGACATCACCGAGCGCGAACGGTGTGAGGAGCGGGTCCGGCAGTCCCAAAAGATGGAGGCCATGGGGCAGCTCGCGGGCGGCATCGCACACGATTTCCACAAACACGATTTCAACAACATGCTCACCATCATCGCCGAGCATGGCGATCTGTTAGCCGAAGACGCCGCGTTGACGGAGACTCACCGACGCAGCATCGAACAAATCAGGCAGGCCTGTTTGCGAGCGTCCGCGCTCACGGCTCAACGGTTGGCCTTCGGTCGAGGGCAATTGCTGTGCTCGAAGGTCCTAGACTTCAATGAGGTCGTAGCCGACATGGAAGCGATGCCTCGACCATTGGGTCGGTGACACATCACCCTGGTCACCATCCTGTCGCCGTCTGCGGGCTATGTCAGAGCCGATCCAAACCAGATCGAACAGGCGCTCATCAACCTGACCATGAACGCCCGCGACGCCATCCCTGACGGAGGGACCTTAACGATCGAAACCGGTGATTGCGATCTGGACGAAGACGGGATCGCTCGGCAGCGTCTCGATATCCGACCTGGCCCCCATGTGTCGCTTCGGGTGAGCGACAGGGGTATCGGTATGGACGAACACATCCTTTCTCGGATCTTCGAGCCCTTCTTCACCACGAAACCGAAAGGCAAGGACACCGGATTGGGCCTGTCCACCGTCTCCGGTATCATCAAGCCGCGCAGTGGCGCGCATTACGAAGACGAACCGGGGATCAGAAGCCTGGTGCGTGACACCTTGCGATTGAAAGGCTATAAGGCTATACGGTGCTGGAAGCCGGCAACGGGGCGGAGCCTTGGCTTTGGCCCGACCGGCGGTCGGGACCGATTCATCTGCTGCTCACCGACGTGGTCATGCCACAGATGCTCGGGCGTGAACCGAGCGAACAGCTCGTGGAGCGGAGGCCCGGTCTCAAGGTGTGGCTTAAGTGCGAACCGTACTCGATGCCCGCGGCGTAACACCGGTCTTCGCGATTCGCTAGCCCATGACAGTCTCAATTCCCGCGAGGTGTGTCACTCCGAACCGGGTTTTCCACCTTATTTCAGCTCGACGATCGTGACCCCGTCCCCGCCTTCGGCTCGTTCTCCGGACCGGAAGTTCGCGACATAGGGCGACGCTCGCAAGTATTCGCGCAGCGCGGCCTTCAGCCGCCCCGTTCCATGACCGTGAATGATTTTGAGGAACGGTTCCCCCTGCACCGCCGCCCGGTCCAAGCCGGCGATCAGCAGATCGAGTGCTTCATCCGCCGCCTTCCCGCGGACATCCAATACCGTTGGTGCAGCGCAAGGCGGATAGGCAGTTGATCCGGATAAAGCCGTGGTTCGAGGCTGGTGACTGCGGACCGGTTCCTCAGCCGGCAATCGGCTGATCCCGGCTAGAGCAGAAACCGGCACCGAGACTTCACCTTCGCCCACCTTGACACGAACTCGTTTCCTGCCCGACGGGGATTCGAGCAACGTCCCGGTGGCCCCGAGGCGAAGGATCTCCACCGGATCTCCAGCGTGAAGTCGCTCGACTGGCACCGGTTCCGAAGGAACCGCCAGGGTGGCCGCCGCCTGTTGTTCCAGCTCGGTCAGGCGCTGCTTGGCTTCCTTCGCCTTCTGGACCGTGCGTTCGCGCTTCACATCGTCGAGAATCGCCTGAATCGCCGCGCGCGCCCGCAAGAGTTCATTGGTCAGCTTGCGCTTCACACTTTTCCGCTCCTCCTGTTCCCTCTCACGCAGTCGGGCGAGGATTTCCGCTGCCTCCTGAGACGCCCGCTCGGCTTCGACACGGGCCAGCGCGGCCCGATCCGCTTCCGCCGCCAGTCGCCGCTGGTGTTCCTGGAGACCACTCAGCAGGTCTTCTAAAGCCCGCTCGTCGCCTTTGAGGAACCGGCGGGCGTCTTCGAGGACCGACTCCTCCATCCCCAAGCGGCCGGCGATATCGAAGGCAGAAGACCCGCCCGGTATGCCCATCAGCAGACGATAGGTCGGGGACAAGGTGCCGATATCGAATTCCACGCTGGCGTTGGCGAAGTCCGGTCTGCTCTGCGCCAGTGCCTTGAGCGTGTTGTAATGGGTCGTCGCCACAACCTTCATCCCCAGTTGGGCCAGCCGCACCAGGAGCGCTTCGGCCAAAGCTGCTCCTTCCACCGGATCGGTGGAGGTAACCGGTTCGTCCAGGAGAACCAGCGTCCTCGGCGCCCGGTTCGTCTCAGCCACCGCAGTCGTCGCATGGTTCAGGAGACGTATCATCTGCGTCATGTGGGCAGAAAAACTCGAGAGGTCCTTGGCAAGATCCTGCGCATCTCCGATATCGGCGTAGACCTCCGGAAAGAAGGCCATCTCGGACTCCGGCGCGCAGGGCAGCGGCAGCCCGGCGCGGACCATCAACGCGAACAACCCGAGCATCTTGAGGGTCACAGTCTTGCCGCCGGTGTTGGGACCCGAGATCACGAGCACCCTTACCTGCTCGTCCACCAGGAGGTCGTTGGCGACCACCCGCTCTTTCGCCAGCGCCAGTAGCGGATGCCGCGCTTGTTTGAGCCGAATTCGGCCGCACTCGTTCAAGGCGACCGGTCTCGCTCCGAGTTGACTGCTCAGCGCGGCCTTGGCGGCGACACAGTCCAGTTCTGCCAGCGTCTCTGTCGCCCTGAGGATGGCGTCAGCCCGCTCTGCAACCATTGCGGACAGCTCGCGGAGAATCCGATGCACCTCTCGGTCGACTTCCAGATCGGCCACCTTAATGGCGTTGTTCAATTCGACGAGTTCGCGCGGTTCCAGGAACACTGTCGCACCGCTAGCCGAAACATCGTGAACAATGCCGGGAATCTTTCCACGCATTTCAACTTTCACCGGCACGACGTAGCGACCTTCGCGTTGGGCGAAGTAAGTTTCTTGCAACACCTCGGCATAGCGTTTGGAGTGCAGAATCTGTTCCAGGCGCTGGCGCATGTACTGCTTCAACTCGTGGGCGCGGTGAGTCAAGCGCCGGAGTTCGGGAGAGGCCGACTCGCGGATCGATCCGTCCGGCTCGATAGCCCGGTCAATCTCACACTTGACGTAACCGATTTGCGGCACGCTTTCCAGCGGCTCGGCCAGTTGGCACAACGCCGGAGCCCGATCTCGATAACGGCTAAGATAGCGAACGACCTCGTCCACGAGTCCAAGCACGATCGAGCAGTCCCGCAACTCATACGCCTCCATGGGCGCGCCCTTGCTCGCGCGGGCGAGCGGCCCCCGGACATCGGGAAACGCCAAAGCAGGAAAGGGATCAGCGGTCTCCAGAAGCGAGAGCAATTCCCCAGTCTCCCGCAACCTGGTCCGCGCGGCCTCAAGCCCCGACTCTAACGGCAGTTCCCGGCAGCAGCGGGCACCCATGCTGGAACGGGCGTACCGGGCCAACGCTTCGAGTAGCCGGTCCCATTCAAGGACGCGTGTGGTCTGTTCAAACAACAATGGCTCGCTCATGGGCCGTTGGCGCACCCGCCCACCATTACGCGTGCCGCTCGATGGGCTGTCGGTTACGCGGACTCTACCGAAGAATCCAGTTCGGAACAAGGTACTCCCGGACCGTCCCCGGTGGTACATCTCGCGACAATCACTGCTCATTTGTCGCGTTTAGTTTCCCTTCACAACCAACTTGACAAGGTTTGGGAGGCTGGGTACCATCGGCCCTGCTCGCCGGTTGATCGCCAACCGGCATCTTTTTTTCTGCTGGGGTGTACAGCCATGGCCATTCGCGTTGGCATCAACGGATTCGGACGGATCGGGCGGACTGTGTTGCGCGTCTCTCTGAGCGATCCCGATCTGCAGTTTGTCGCCGTCAACGATTTGACTGACGCCAAGACTCTCGCCCACCTGCTGAAGTATGATTCCGTACATGGCATGCTCAACACCAAGATCGAAGCCAAAGGCGACCAGATTCTCGTCGACGGCAAGGCGATCACGGTGTTGGCGGTCAAGGATCCCAAGGCGCTCCCCTGGAAAGACCTGGGCGTCGAGTTCGTGATCGAATCGACCGGCCGGTTCACGGACCGGGAAGGGGCCGGACGCCATTTATCGGCGGGAGCTAAGGCAGTGGTCATCTCCGCGCCGGCCAAAGACCCCGACGTGACCATCGTGCTTGGTGTGAATGAGCACGTCTACAATCCCAAGGCTCATTACCTCATCTCCAATGCGTCCTGCACGACAAACTGCCTAGCGCCCGTAGCCAAGGTCTTGCTCGAGAATTTTGGCATCCAGCATGGCGTGATGACGACTGTTCACTCTTATACGAACGACCAGCAGTTGCTCGACCTGCCTCACAGAGATCTGCGCCGGGCGCGCGCGGCCGCCATGTCAATGATTCCCACCAGCACCGGTGCGGCCAAAGCGCTGCATTTGGTCCTGCCACAGCTCAAAGGAAAGATAGACGGGATGGCGATCCGCGTCCCCACGCCGAACGTGTCGCTGGTCGATCTGACCGTCGAAACCGAGCGAGACTGTGACGTCGCATCCGTCAACGCAGCCTTCAGACGCGCAGCCGAAGGTCCGCTTAAAGGCATTTTGCAGTATTGCGAGGAGCCGATCGTCTCGATCGACCAGAAAGGAGACCCCCACTCCGCGACCCTGGACGCGCCGCTGACCATGGTGATCGAACGGCGCCTCGTCAAAGTCACGGCCTGGTACGACAACGAGTGGGGGTATTCGTGCCGCATCCGCGATCTCATCAAGTTCATCGCGGCCAGGACTTGACCGTCCTAGACTGTCCCGATAGAAGGCCGCGCTCCAGCCCGTCCCGCTTTCCTCCTGGTCCGCCGCCTATCCGGACTGCAGGCAGCGCCGGCGGCGTGAAGCGCGAAGAAGGAGCGGTGCCGTGAACCTGCACAAACGGACCATCGGAGACCTGCAGTTGTCCAACAAGCGTGTCATTATCCGTGCCGACTTCAACGTCCCGCTTGACGACTCCCTTCAGGTGGCCGACGACACCAGGATCCGATCCACGCTGCCGACCATCAATCGCGCGATCGACGAAGGCGCCAAGGTCATCCTGTGCTCGCACCTCGGTCGGCCCAAGGGAAGGTTCGATCCCAAGCTCAGCCTGGCCCCAGTGGCCAAACGGCTCCAACGGTGGCTGGGTAAGGATGTCCTGTTCGCGCCCGACTGCGTTGGCCCTCCCGTCGAGAAGCTGGTCGCGCGCATGAAACCTGGCGACGTGTTGCTCCTGGAAAACCTGCGTTTTCATCCCGGGGAGGAGAAAAACGACGATGAGTTCTCCAAGGCGCTGGCATCGTTGGGCGACGTGTACATCAACGACGCTTTCGGCGCCGCCCACCGCGCCCACGCCTCCATCGTCGGGATTCCCAAGTTCATCAAGGAATCGGCGGCCGGATATCTTTTGAAAAAAGAAATCGAATACCTCGAGGGCGCGGTCGAGAACCCCATCCGCCCGTTCGTGGCGATTCTGGGCGGCGCGAAGGTTTCCGGCAAGATCGGAGTCATCGAGAACCTCGGCAAGAAAGTTGACAAGGTCATCATCGGAGGCGGCATGGCCTTCACCTTCATTAAGGCAATGGGGCTGGAAATCGGCAACTCGCTCGTCGAAAACGACATGCTCGATTTTGCCAAAGGCGTCCAGGAACACGCTTTCTCGCGCGGGGTGAAGTTTTATTTGCCAGTGGACTGCGTGGTAGCGGCCAGCCGGGAACCCGGTGCGGAGACCAAGATCGTGCCCGTGCAGGAAATTCCGAAAGACTGGTACGCCCTGGACATCGGTCCCGCGTCGGTCAAACTGTTCACCGAAGCGATACAGAACGCGAAAACGATCTTGTGGAACGGTCCGATGGGCGCCTTCGAAATGGACGCGTTCGCCCGCGGGACAATGGCGATCGCTCACGCCGTCGCCAATGCCTATGCCTTGACCATCGTGGGCGGCGGCGATACGGCCCTGGCCGTGCACCGGGCGGGCGAGTCGGAAAACATGTCGTTCATTTCGACCGGCGGCGGCGCGGCCTTGGAACTCCTGGAAGGCAAGGCCCTTCCTGGTCTCGTCGCCTTACCTGACCGAAATTCCTGAAGTGCCGTCCCCTGCATAATAATCCGTTGAGGTCACCGCCATGCACCGGCTGCTCATCGTGGGCAATTGGAAGATGCACAAGACGGCCTCGGAGGCGATCGCCTATGTCCACCGCCTCTCGCCACTGGTCCCCAAGACAGTGGAGATTGAGGCGGTCCTTGCACCGCCGTTCACGGCACTCCAGGCGGTGCGTGATGCGCTGGCCGGCGATTCCCGCTTTGCCCTGGCCGCGCAGAACCTGTTCTGTGAAGATCAGGGCGCATTCACCGGTGAGGTTTCCGGCGCGATGCTGAAAGACCTAGGCTGCCGCTACGTGATCGTCGGACATTCCGAACGGCGGCAGATCTTCGGCGAACAGGACGACCTCATCAACAAGAAGGTACGCGCCGCCGTGAAGCACGGCCTCCGGCCGATTGTCTGCGTGGGAGAATCGGCCGCCGATCGCGACGCCGATCGTACCGACGCCGTAGTGATCGGACAACTCTTGAAAGGACTGGCGGGTCTGCGCAAAGACGAAGCGACGGCGGTGACGATCGCATACGAACCGGTGTGGGCCATCGGCACAGGACGAGCCGCTTTACCGGAGCAGGCGGCGGTCGTGTACCGGACCATCCGGAGGAAGCTCGCGGATCAGTGGGGATCTGATGCGGCAACTGCGATCCGCATCCTGTATGGCGGGAGTGTGACACCACAGAACGTGGAATCGTTGCTGGCCGACGACCAGGTCGACGGCGCGTTGGTCGGAGGGGCTTGTCTCGATCCGAACGCCTTTGCTACAATTCTCGCCGCTGCGCAAGCCCGCGCCGCGCGTTCCCGATGAGGCAGCGATGTACACCTTGATCGTGATCGTTCATGTGCTGGTCTGTTTCCTCATGATCGGCGCCATCCTGCTCCAGTCCGGCAAAGGTGCGGAGATCGGTGCTGCCTTCGGAGGCTCCAGCCAGACCATTTTCGGGAGCCGCGGACCGGCCAATTTCCTGAGCAAGTTCACAGTGGTGGCCGCCGCCGTATTCATGATCACTTCGCTGAGCCTCGCCATCCTGGCCAAGGAACGCACCTTCTCGTCCACCGTCATCGACTTGAACAAGAAAGCAGCGCCCGCCACTCCGACAGAGGGCCCCAAAGACTCCCCGCCCAGCCGGCCGGCAGAAGAAAGCAAGCCAGCGACTCCTTAAGTTTTTGGCTGTCCGTCATCAGTGAAAGCTCCGGTCTGCACCACGTAATCAAGCGATCTGCTTCGAATCAAAGCCTCACCCCGCAAGACGGCTCTCACTGGAGAGAAGCTGGCCGCTGGAGACCGATGGCTGACGGTTGTTGTTACACCCGCGTCAGCCACGCCTGATGGGAAGGATCTTCACCTGTGACCACGTCAAAGAAGGCCTTCTGAAGCGCCATTGTGATCGGCCCAGGTTTGCCCGCCCCGATCCGCCGGTTGTCGATTTCCCGCACGGGGGTGAGTTCCGCTGCTGTCCCTGTTACGAACACTTCGTCAGCGACATACATTTCGTCGCGGGTGAACCGTTCTTCTGCTACCGGAATCCCGCGCTCCCGCGCAAGCTGAATGACGGAATTTCGCGTAATGCCTTCAAGAATGGATGTCAACGGCGTTGTCTTAAGTACGCCTCGCCTGACAATAAAAATGTTCTCGCCTGTCCCTTCCGCGACATAGCCCTCGGGATCCAGCATAATGGCTTCGTCATAGCCGTCCGCCTTTACCTCGCGCTTGGCGAGGATCGAATTCACGTAGTAGCCGGAGATTTTCCCGCGGGTCATGGAGACATTCACGTGGTGCCGCGTGAAGGACGACACACGCGCGCGAATGCCGCTGGCTAACGCCTCCTCTCCCAGGTAGGCACCCCACCGCCACGCCGCGATCGCGACGCGAATCGGGTTCTCCCCCGGATAGAGTCCCATCGCGCCGTACCCGATGTAGACCAGCGGACGGATATAGCAGGCCTCCAGCTTGTTTACCCGCACGGTCTCGACGATCGCCTCGGTCACTTGCTTTTTGTCATATGGTATCCGGATCATGGCGATATGCGCCGACTCGAAAAGCCGGTCCACGTGTTCCGGCAGGCGAAAGATGGCCGAGCCGTTCTTCCCTTGATAGCAACGAATACCCTCGAAGGCCGCCAAACCGTAGTGGAGAGAATGGGTCAAGACATGGACGTTCGCATCCGCCCAATTCACGAACGTGCCGTCCATCCAGATTTTCTCACTGGGTTGCATCGTGAAGCCCCCCAATATGGGTTCGGTTCCGAGATAAGCACAACGGTATAGCAGCGCCCTCGACCTTGTCAACGAACCGGCAAGTCCTGGGTGAATGACTCGTGAATTGAACTCTGCTCTACTTAAGAGTGCTGGGTCCCCTCGTCCTTTGCCTTGACAGTTTTTCCGGCCCTGTGTTACATGTTCTCCCGCTCGAAGTGGAGGCGAATGGCATCATGTATGCGATCGTGGAGACCGGCGGCAAACAGTATCGGGTCGAGCCAGGGACCCTGCTACAGGTGGAAGCGCTGCCCGGCGAAGTCGGCGGGACGATCGAACTGGATCGAGTCCGGCTGATCCACGGTGAGAACGGCCTCCTGGTCGGCCAGCCAGTCGTTGAGGGCGCGCGGGTCCTGGCGGAAATCATCAAGCATGGGCGAACCCGTTCAATCACGGTCTTCAAGAAAAAACGCCGGAAGAACTATCGGCGGACGAAAGGTCACCGGCAGAGGTACACGCAGATTCGGGTCACCGACATCCAGACCGCGTGAAGCGGGGAAAGCGTCCTGAAAGTGTGCTCACGAAGCGCCGTCCGTCAGCAAGATGCGATCGAGGGCGGGGCGAGAGACAAACGACGAACAACGAGGAACTGAACAATGGCAACGAACAAAGGCGGCGGCTCCTCCCGAAACGGGCGCGACAGTAACCCCCAATATCTTGGCGTTAAGGCGTTCGGCGGTGAAACGGTGAAAGCGGGGAGCATTCTCGTCCGGCAGCGCGGGACAAAATTCTTTCCCGGCCTCAACGTCGGCCTAGGGCGGGATCATACGCTGTTCGCCAAGGTCACCGGGGTGGTGAAATTCGAAGGCGGCCGGGACAGGCAAAAAGTGAGCGTGTATCCGATCACCTCGACCGACTAGGGCGGCGCCTTCCCCATCTTCCTTCTGATCCTTTATCCTGTATCATCCTGTATCAACGCACAGTCGGGGTCAGGCCTGACCAGGCAGATGCCCTTTGCGCGATCCACAAGATCGAGCGCGGGTCCTGGTGCTCTCCATGTTTGTCGATGAAGTCCGCATTTTCGTGAAGGCCGGGCGTGGCGGAGACGGCGCCTGCAGTTTTCGCCGCGAAAAGTACGTTCCGCACGGGGGACCGGACGGCGGGGACGGCGGCAACGGCGGGAACGTGGTCCTGGTCGCGTCGCACCGCCTCAGCACCCTCCTCGACCTCCGGTACCAGCAGCGGTATGAGGCCCGGGCTGGTAGACCCGGAGAGGGGTCCAACCGCCACGGCCGCACCGCCGACGACGTCGTCATTTCGGTCCCGGTCGGCACAATGGTGTTCGACGACGAGACCGGCGAGATGTTGGCCGACTTGGCGGCAGACGGTGATTCTTTCGTAGCCGCCCGTGGGGGGCGCGGCGGCCGCGGCAATTCCCATTTCGCGACGCCCACGAACCGCGTGCCGACATACTTCGAGCACGGCACGCCCGGCGAGGAACGCTGGCTGCGCCTGGAGCTCAAGTTGCTGGCCGATGTCGGCTTGGTCGGCTTGCCCAACGCCGGCAAATCCACCTTGATCGCAGCCATCTCCGCCGCGCGCCCCAAGATCGCGGACTATCCGTTCACGACATTGACTCCCAATCTGGGAGTGGTCCGCCTGGGCGAAGACCGCAGTTTCGTCGTCGCGGATATTCCCGGCCTGATCGAAGGCGCTCACCAAGGCAAAGGGCTGGGCTTCCAGTTCCTACGACACATTGAGCGGACGTCGTTTCTGCTGCACCTGGTGGACGTGTCGGAGTCCGCGCCGGACGACCCCGTTACCGCCTTCGAAGTCATGCGGAAAGAACTGGCGGCCTACGACGCGTCGCTCAAAGCCAAACCCTTCGCGGTGGTCGGCACGAAAGTGGACATTCGCGAGTCTGGCTCGCGCCTGGAGCGCCTGCGGACCTATTGCCGACAGCACCGTCTCACATTCTTCCCGATCTCGGCCGTGACTCGTGAAGGACTCGACGATCTCGTGTGCTTCGTCGGCCAGATAGTGGACGCGTTGAGAAAAGAACCGTGCGCGACGAACTCCTGAAACACGCCAAACGGATCGTCGTCAAGATCGGCAGCAGTCTGATCGCCTCGCGCGACCGCGGCTTGCGTCCAGAACAGATCGACCGGTTGGCCGACGAGATCGCCTTGCTCAGAACAGGTGGACGGGAGGTCCTAATCGTCTCGTCCGGTGCGATCGTGTCCGGCATCAATAAACTCGGCCTCAAGACTTATCCAAAGAATCTGCCGGTCAAACAGGCTGCCGCCGCCGTTGGCCAGAGTCGGTTGATGTGGGCCTACGAGAAAGCCTTCGAGCGCGTCGGATTCAAGGTCGCCCAGATCCTGCTCACGCATCAGGACCTCGCCGACCGGCGGCGCTTTCTCAACGCCCGCCACACGTTGACCACGCTGCTCGCATTCGGCGTGGTGCCCATCATCAATGAGAACGACACGGTGGCGGTGGACGAGATCCGCTTCGGCGACAACGACACCCTGGCTGGCGAGGTCGCGCATTTGGTGGACGCCGATCTGTTGGTGATCCTCTCCGACGTCGACGGGCTCTACACTGAGGATCCGCGACGCAACCCCACAGCGACGTTGATTCCCCTCATCCCGGCCGTCACAGAGGACATCGAGCACCGCGCCGGACTCTCCTCTACCTTCGAAGGCACAGGCGGCATGGCGACAAAGGTGCGCGCCGCCAAGAAGGTGGCCGAGTACGGCGTGGCCACGTTGATCCTCAACGGGGAAAAGCCCGGGCTCTTGCCGGCCGTGTTCGCCGGTCAGCCGGGGGGCAGCCTGTTTTTGGCTCGCCGCCGCCGCTTGACTAGCCGCAAGCAATGGATTGCCTTCACCCTTCGCACCCGTGGGTCGCTCAAGCTGGACGACGGCGCGGTGGAAGCACTGACGAAACGGGGCAAGAGTCTGCTGGCCTCAGGCATCATGGACGTAAGCGGCCGGTTCGAAGCAGGCGACCCGGTCGCCTGCACGAATCGCGACGGCAAAGAATTCGCGAAGGGACTGGTGAATTTCTCTTCCGAGACCCTGGCCCGCATCAAAGGCCTGAAGACGCTGGAGATCCAACAACTCCTCGGTCAGCAGGAGTATGAAGAGGTCATTCACCGGGACAATCTGGTGATCCTCTAGGATCAATGGGGAATTCTGAATGCTGAGTTATGAATTGCCGGACCAGCGGTATCCTGCCCTGATCCCATGTCCTTTTTAAATTCACGATTCACAATTCACAATTCAGAATTTTAAGATGCGTCTCGGCTTATTCGGTGGCACGTTCAATCCAATTCACGTTTGCCATCTCACGATCGCTGCACAGACGCGGGACCGGGTGGGGCTCGACCGAGTTCTCTTCATCCCCACCGGCGATCCGCCACATAAGCCGCCGGGCGTGCTCGCGCAGGCGGAGCATCGCTACGAAATGGTCCGGCTCGCCATCGCCGGCGAACCGACCTTCGCCCTGACCGATATCGAGATCCGCCGCCAGACGAAGTCCTATTCGATTGACACGGTGCGGGAACTGCGGCGCACCCACGGCGCATCGACCTCCCTCTTCTTTATCATCGGCCTCGACGCCTTTTTGGACTTCGACAGTTGGCGGGAGGCACCGACCCTGCTGCGCCTCTGCCATTTCGTCGTTGTTTCGCGGCCTGGCACATTGTTCCGCTCGATCGAGAAGGTCTCCTTGCTGCCGCCGATCGAACCGGCACGACTGACCGAGCTTGACGCCGATCAGCAAGCGCGCGTCGACGTTCAGATCCCCGACGGCCCGGGCCTTTCGCTGCTCCGTCTTCCGCCCTGTACAGTCTCCGCCTCGGACATCCGCCGCCGCATTCGGCAACGCCTGGACCTGGCCAATCTGTTGCCCGCCTCCGTCGAATCCTATATAATTCAGCACAAGCTCTATTTGGAGGAGACCGATCATACCAGAGTCTAAGGCCAAGGCCCTCGCGATCGCCCGGGCGTCCCTCGACAAAAAGGCCTCCGATGTCCTGATCCTTCACGTCGCGAAACTGACTTCCGTCACCGATTATCTGGTGCTGTGTTCCGGGGAATCGGAACGTCAAGTCAAGGCCATCGCAGACAATGTGGACGCGGTCATGTCGGCGCAGCAATCCGCGCCGCTCAGCATTGAAGGCACCACCGCATCCACCTGGATTCTGATGGACTTCGGCGACGTGGTCGCACATGTGTTCCGCAAGGACGTGCGCGAACACTATGCGTTGGAAAAACTGTGGGCTGACGCCAAACGAGTCCGGTTGCCCTCGGAAGGCTCCTCCAGCCCGGCCCCAGTCCGCCAGACTCCACGGGCCCACCCGGTCCGGGTCCGGTCGCGAAAACAGGCCTGAGCCATGTTTCGGCTGTTGCTCACCATCTTCTTGGTCAGCGCCGGTATCTTCATTTACGGTTACTTCCGCGAGCTGAATCCCGGCACCATCACCATCCGTATAAGCCCAACCGACACCTTTGAACTGAGTCCGGTAACGCTGGTTTTGGTCTCGATGGCGGGAGGGGCCTTCATCGTCACCCTGCTGGTCGGCGTGCGCGAAACAGTTCATTTCATCGATACCTGGCGAAGCAACCGCCTGCTGCGGCGCAAAGAAAAAGTCGATGCGCTCCACCGCGAAGGCATCCATGCCTTCATGTCAAAGCGCACCGCCGAGGCTATCGGTTTCTTTGAAAAAGCTCTGGCCCTCGACCCGAACCGCACCGATTCCTTACTCTGGCTGGGCAATATCTATCGCTCGGAGAACAATTACGCCGAAGCGATCCGACTCCACCAACATGCACACCGGGTGGATGCGCGGAACATCGAGGTGCTGCTGGAACTGGCCAAGGATTTCGAGTGTGCCAAGCGCTATGAGGACGCGCTCGAGGCCTTACAGGATATCCTGAAAATCGAGCCGGACAACCTGACCGCCCTGATTCGCAAGCGGGACCTCTTTATCCGATTGGAGAAATGGGCCGATGCGCTCGAAATCCAGCACCGCCTGCTAAAGGTCCACCTCTCGGAGTCCGACAAGCGCGCGGAGACCAACCTCCTGGTCGGCTGTATGTACGAAGTTGGACGCCAACTGCTCGAACGCGGCCATCCGGAAAAGGCGCGCCGCTACTTCCGCGGGGCCATCAAGAAAGACCGATGGTTTCTGCCTGCCTATATCGGCTTGGGCGAAATTCTCGTTCGCGAAGGCAAGATCAAGAACGCCGTCGAGATCCTCAAGAAGGTCTATACCAAGACCAAGAACGTCATCATCCTTCACCGACTCGAAGAACTGTACCTGGAGCTAGGCGAGCCGGCCGAGATTATCCGCGTCTATCAGGAAGCCGTCCAGCAGGACCCGCGCAATCCGGTGCTGCAGTTCTATCTGGGCAAGCTTTACTACCGGCTGGAGATGGTGGACGAAGCCTATGATATGCTTTCGACGATCGAAGGGCCGCAGGATCAGATGGTCGACTATCACAAGATCATGGCCAACCTTTATTTGCGCAAACAGCACGTGTTGCAAGCCGTGGCGGAACTGAAAAAGGCGCTGGGCTTTAAGAAGCGCGTGGTCGTCCCCTACGTCTGCACCCATTGCCAGCACGAGATCGTCGAATGGGCTGGCCGCTGCCGCCGCTGCGGGCTTTGGAACACCTATGTTGCCTTGCCCTGGGTGGACACCGGCAAATCCGGTGCTGATCAGGAGCATCCGGTGCCTGCCCTCCGCACCGTGCCCTATCAAGGCATTGCATCGCCCTTCGAAACCGTGTAGGTTGCCCCTGCCAGTTTATCCTGATCCTCATCCAAGGGGAGACGACTATGCCCGACTTTAACGCTCTGGCCGAGAAAGCCCTGCGGGGCGACATGCTCACACGGGAGGAATGCCGATTCGTCTTGCAGGCTCCCGATGAGGAACTGCTCTCTCTGCTTCAGGCTGCCTTTCGCGTCCGCGAACGCTACTTCGGCAAGACCGTCCGGCTCCAGATGTTGCTGAACGCCAAGAGCGGCGCCTGCCAGGAAGACTGCCACTACTGTTCGCAGTCCTCGATCTCAACCGCCGCGATCGACCGTTACGGGCTGTTGCCGCGGGAACGGATGGTCGAAGGTGCGAAGCGAGCGGCAGCGGGAAAGGCTCAACGGTATTGCATCGTGATCAGCGGGCGGAGTCCGCTGGATCGGGAGATTGCCGAGATCGCGGACGCGGTGAAGGTCATCAAGCAGGAGATTCCCATTCAGATCTGCTGTTCGCTGGGAATGTTGAATGAAGAGCAGGCCCGGACACTCAAGGCCGCCGGCGTGGATCGGATCAATCACAACCTGAACACGAGCGAGGCCTACTATCCCTCGATCTGCACCACCCACACGTTCCAGGATCGGCTGGCGACGATCCAAAACGCCCGATCCGCCGGCCTCGAAATCTGCTCGGGCGGCATTGTCGGCATGGGCGAACGGGACGACGACATCATCGATCTCGCCCTCGCGCTGCGCGACGTGAAGCCGGATTCCATCCCGCTGAACACCTTGCATCCGATCCCCGGTACACCCTTGGAGCATTGCAAGAACCTCACCCCGCAGCGCTGCCTGAAAGTACTGTGCCTCTTCCGGTTCCTCCACCCACGGACGGAAATCCGGATTGCCGGCGGACGGGAATTCAATCTTCGTTCATTGCAGCCGCTCGCACTCTACCCCGCCGACTCGATGTTTGTGGACGGCTACCTCACCACCCCAGGTCAACCGGCCCCTGAAGTGTGGCAGATGATCGCCGATCTGGGGTTCGAGATCGAAGTGCGGTACAGCCGAGCCTGCGCTGGCGAAGAACCGACAGCTCGCCACCAGCCTGGAACTTCGTGAACACCTCCCGCGCTTATGCCACACCAAGACTGACCACTACTTCCGGAGTAGAAAGTAGACATAGCCCACCGGATGAAGTCCAACGACTGACAGAAACCCTGGCGACAGGAACAGCGATTCGGGGGCAGTTCCGTCAGCACACCAAACCCTGTGAGTCGTTCCTCTGCTTGTGCGGCAGCTTCGGCCCACCAATTGATGCCCTGTCCTCGACTGTCCTCCTCTCCGCCGGAAGGTCCAGACAATCTCTCCCTCACCACCACTGAACCGGATTCTAAAAGACAGACCAGCGCCTGACCGACCGACGCCGGAACCAGTGCTTGCATCCATTCCGAATCAGGAACAGACAGGCACCCAAAGACCGGACGGTCGGGCTTCTCCTGACGCGCTTCCGGCTTGCTATGTGCATAATCATTGATCCTATAAAGTGAGCGCTGTAATCAGCTTTAAGGTCGCTGAAGAAGGGAAGAAAGCTCGCCTGATTGAACTTGCATTCCCCCAAAGCGACGATGTGCTTCATCATGAAGCCCCGCGCTCCGACCAAGACATTCAAGCCCGGCCGGATTGCAGAACCCGCCGCCGATGAAGGAGAGGTGTACCAGAAGAGGTCGAGCCCGGCCCCCGCGTAGGGTTGAACAATTTCACCAGGGTAACGGTACATCATGTTAAATGCCACCGTGACCACCAGAAGATGATTACCGGGAACAATAGCGGTTAGTATTTCGCCCGAACCACTCGCGGTGAAGTGCTACCGCTTGAGATACGGAGTCGTCATATATACCTTTGCTTCGCCTCCGAAGTATTTCAGGTTGTCCAGAAAGTACCCCGCTTTCAATCCATGAGAATTCTGAACACTGAGATCCGATCCGGCAATACCTGTATCTCCCTCGACGTCGCTTAATTGCACAGAAAGTCCATAGCCGGCAAACCCTGTCACGCAGGTTCCGCATCTGTCAACTTGTAGAAATGTAGACTCATCGACCAGCTTGGCCTAGCTTACGCGCCCAATGAAACATTCGGAGCGGTTGCTGGCGGCGTTTGGCAAGGCCATGAGAGGGGCGGGAGGATAAAAGAGGGGTCGGGAATCTTTTCTGGACAACGGATAAAAAATAGCGGGAGCACTGCTGTGCCAAAACAGTCTGTCCCTGGGCATCCTCCCCGCGTGCATTGTGCGTTTCAGACGGCTTCGGCTCCGTTGCTCGGATGCGGGTGCCCGTGCTGCTGTCCCCGATCACCCGGCGAACAGGATGCCCGGAAGGGGGACCGGCCTCGGCCCCGGGCATTCCCATGGCGCCTCCACCCCTGCCCACCGGGCCCGAGCAGTCAACCGTTGATGCGGCACAAGGCCGCGGGGGTCGCGCGCCTCCAGGGGCACGTGGCCTTGAGTTACAGAAACTTCAGCTGCAATCTCGCGATCAGGGCAATCCGGATCTGCACCTGCACCGCGCGTTCTCACGGGTGCCCACACCAGTCATGATCGGGAGGGGTTGTTTCAAGGCCGTGAAGCGCAGCCCAATCGGCCACCGCTCCTTGGAGGGGGCGGCAATTGTGCGAGCGACGAGGTGCATCAGGTTCGTCAGGGAGGCCAGCTGGCGTTGCTGCGGCTCGCCCCCAATCGTCACCTGCCGCAGCAGCACGGTGCAGCGGGCGGCCGCATGCGAACTGCTCAGGCGAATCACCTCATCGGACACGACCGGGCCACGGGTGGGCACCGGACGCCGCTCCAGGACGTCGTACCGCATATTGGTGCGCGGACGCACGACGAACCCCTCGTCGGTCACCATCCAACGCTGAGAGAGGGCATCGTCCAGGTACCCGCGGCCGACTACCACGATCATCCCGGGGGCGACGGTCAGCATCTGGGCCACGCGGACATTCGTGACATCGCCTTCGGTGAGGAGAGCCCAATAGGGCAAACAGCCGCCCCTTTCGCCCGCTGAAACCGGGCCCAATCAAACCCCGCGGCACACGGCTCGTGACGGTGGTATCCCGCGTCCGCAGCGGGTGCTCGAATCGGACCTGGCACCGCTTCACGGCTCACCACCGCCTGACAGCGGGCGAGCACCTGAGATAGAAGAGAGTCTTGTACAGGTGCCACGGTCGATGGGCCTTGGCATAGGCGAGCGTCGAGCGGGTGCGGCGTCCGTCGCACGCCCAGATGCACCAGCTTGCCCAGGGCGGTGGCGAGGCTGTCGCAGCTCTCTCGCAGAGCGTGGGCCCTGCCCATCGGGCAGAAGCGCATGGCCACACAGTAGTCCCAGCAGCCAAACCCCGTGGCCGCTCGCTCGGCGGCGTGCTGCCGGACGGTGCGAGCGAAGGCGGCCCGCTCGATCAGGGCCAGGCTTTGCGCAAAGCCACGCGCAACGGCTACCATGAGGCACCGCCGGCTTGTGGATGGCCCGGTGCGGCTACGCCTTGGACGGGTGTTGGTGACCAGCCCAGCCTACTCCCAAGCCGGAGGTGTGTGTAAGAACTTGTTTTGGACACGAGGGGGCAAGAGTCTTTTTCCTACCGCAGACAACGAAAGAACATGCTCAAAAAGATTCCCGACCCCTTTTCTTCTCTTCCGACCCCTTTTCTTCTCTTCGTCATGCCCCTATTCATACCGCAGCCCTTCCACGATCGGCTGCTTGCCCGCCCAGCGGGCCGGAACGTAGCCGGCGAGAAGGGCGGCCGCCACGGCCAGCACTACCGCTTCGACGAGCATACCCATCGGCAACATGAACTGAATCGTCCATCCGAACGACTGTTTGTTGATCACTTTGATCAGCAGCAGAGAGAGCAGGATGCCGCCGACCAGGCCTAGGGCAGCACCCAGCGCGCCCAGATACCCCGCCTCCCACAGCACCAAGCGGTGGATCTGCCGGTCGCCTGCGCCGATCGCCCGGAGCGTCGCCAACTCCCGCTGCCGCTCCAGCACCGACGTAAGCAGCGTGTTCACGATGCCCAGGACGGCGATGATGACCGCGATCGCCTCCAGTGCATAGGTCAGCAGAAAGGTCCGGTCGAAGATATCCAAAATCTCGCGCTTAAGCTCAGCATTGCTGACGAGCGCGGGAGGAGCATAGGCCGATGACTCCACCGCCAGCTTGTGAGCGATCGCTCTCCGCACCGTATCGAGGTCTGCACCCGGCTCCAGATACACGGGGAACACTGTGACCTCGTCGTCTCTCCAGAGCCGGCGATAGAGGCTTTGGTCCATCATGACCTTGCCACCATCGGTGGCGTAGTCGTAGAACACGCCCATGATCGTGAAACGTCTCTCACCGGATGGAGTCATCAGCGGAAGCGCGTCCCCCTCTTTCACTCCAAGGCGCCCAGCCAGGACTTCCGAAAGGATTATGCCGTCTTCGGCGGCCGCGCGGCGGAGAATCGCGGCGGAGTCCCCTGAGACGAACAGGTATCGGCTCCGTTCGGCATGAAGCCGCAAATCGCGCGAGACCAGCGCCGCCGACCGGCCCTGAATGTCAATTCGCAGATCACGGTAGGCATCCACCGCCGCCACCCCTGGTACCGATGCCACGAGCGCCTCCCACTCACGGGGAAGGCGCCTATCCAACATCCCGTGCTGGGTTCCACGCAACCAGAGGCCCGGCGCCAGCACCAAGTCGGCCACGACCGTCTCGTTGATCCAAATTTCGACCGTGTGGCGAAAGCTGCGGACCATGATTCCGACTCCGACCATGATAGCCAAACCAATCATCAGCGCGGACACGGTGACGCCGTTGCGGCCGGGCGAGCGCGCCGTCTGATCCGCCGCGATCGCCCTGAGCACACCGGAGGCCGACAGATGCTCTCGTCTCCGACCGCAGCGGGTCAAGGTCCACACCCCGTGGATCAGCAGCGGCGCCAGACACGACAGGCCGACCAGCAAGCACAGTGTGGAGACGTAACCGAACACCGGTAGTTCCGAAATCGGTCCAGGCATGGCCAGCAGCCCTGAGACAATCAGGAGCGCGACCCCGACTCCCGCTACGGTGCGCATGCGCAGTTGCCGGTTCGCTTCATAGCTTCCCGGCGCCAATGCGAGCACTGGAACCGTTCGGCTGGCGTCCAGGCTCGGTCCCAGTGCCCCGACCATTGAGACCAATCCCCCGATCAGCACGCCTTCCGTCAGCACATCCAGAATTGCCTTCATCCCGATCCCGGCGCGATCGCCGATTCCTACGACCGACAGATAGAGGTCGGACACCGTCCGGCTCAGCAACACCACAAGCCCCTTGGCCAGCGCCAAACCGAGGGTGCCGCCGAGCAAGCCACCAGCGATCCCGAGGGCCGCCGCTTCCGCGAGAAACAGACCCGCCACCGCCCGCTCGGACATCCCCAGGACCAGGAAAACGCCGATCTCCCGGCGGCGCTGGGCTACTGCGAACGACACGGTGTTGTAGATAAGGAACATCCCCACCAAGAGTCCAACGCCACTGAGGACGCTCAGGTTCAGTTGGAACGCGCGGACCATTTCTTCCACTTGCCGGCTCCGTTGGGCCGGCCGCTCCACGACGATGGAGGGCGACACCGCAGCTTGCAATGCTCTTTGCACCTCATCGATCGGTCGGCTCGGCTCGGTGATCACGTCGATTCGGTCCAGGCGTCCGACCATCCCGAAGAGCGTCTGCGCCGCGGCGATATCCATCACGGCCAGATCTTCCCAGACCGAGGAAAGCCCCGACGGCGAGTCGATGATTCCTTCGACAGTGATTCGGTGCAAGCGGTTGCCGACGAGGAGGTCCAGCGTGCTTCCCTCGGTCAGACCCAACTCGGCAGCCAGTCGACGCCCGACGAACAGCGCCGTCGCGGAAAGCACATGATCTAGCGACTGTTCTCCGACTCCCTTGCTTCGAACCCGAAACGACTTCAGCTCGGCCGTTTCCAACAGATCCAGCCCCAGCACCACAAAGAATCGGCCTTGATGCGGGCCTGCCGCCACGCGCGCCCCTTGCTCGATGACCGGGGACGCCGACACAACGTCCGGATGCTCGCGAACGACGGCAATCACCGTTTCATCAAGGCCCAATTCTCCGCCTGACACCTGCAGCGTCGCGGCCCCGGCCACAGCCATGACCGTCTCCTGAAACGACCGCAGGACATCCTCGTTCGCTGTCTTGACCGCCACCGATGCCGAAACGCCGAGAGCCACGCCCGTGACGGTTAATAGGGTTCTGACCGGCCGTTCGACAACGTGTCTTCTCCCCAGCAGCAGCAGGGCTTCAAACCGACTCAGCACGGGGCCCCTCTCCACCACAAAACCCAACCGCGCCGGAGGCAGGCGCGGTCTTGTACTCCCCCTTGGGAAATTCTACGGTAGAATCATTTACAGACCGTCCGGCCTCTGTTAGACTGAATTGGAAGCAACGTAACGGGGAGACGGTTATGGCCAAACCTGCCAAGACCAAAAAAGCGGGCAGACCTCAGACGGCGAAAAAAACTGGACGAAGCGGCGGGCTCACGCCCCGTCAAAAGCAAATTCTGCGTTTCGTAGCGCAAGGGATGACAAACCGAGAGATCGCCTCCCAGCTCGCGATCAGCGTTCGAACGGTGGAAGTCCACCGTTTCAATCTGATGCGGCGCCTGAAGGTGCGCAACGTGGCACAACTGCTGCGCCAGGCTCTGCTCCACGGGCTCCTTCCGAAGAACTTCGCGCTCAGGTAAGCGCTCACAATTCTTTCAGCTTGCCGCGGCAAGCCGCTGGTGACGCGTACCCCTTTCTGTCCAGGACCGCTGTCAGCTCTCGTTCCAGCCGCTCGAACACCCCTAATCCTTCCTCGACTAAAACCGTCCCGATCTGGACCGCCGACGCGCCACACAGGAGATGTTCAAACGCATCGATGCCGGTTGTCACCCCCCCGGTTCCGATGATCGGCAGCCTGTCTTCGAATCGAGTCCAAAACGCCCGCACGTTCGCCAGCGCTATCGGTTTGATCACCGGGCCGCCCACCCCCCCGAACCCGCCCTTCGGCTTGATGACCGGGGTCTCCCGTTCCGGATCGACGACCAGTCCGTTGCCGACAGAATTGATCAGCGAGAGAAAGTCCACACCAGTCCGGCGGATCACCTGTGCCATGACGTCGTGATGGGCCGGATCGAAATAGGGAGGCAGCTTCACGCCCATGGGTACCGTGACCACCTGCCGAACCCTTCGGATGAGCCGTTCGGACGCCTCCGGGTCATAGCCGATCTGCGGTTTGCCGGGGAGATTGGGACAGGAAAGGTTAACTTCGATGAGATCTGGTCCGCTTTTGTCGATAACAGCGGCGATCGTCACGAAGTCGTCTTCGCACAGCCCGGCCACGCTGGCGATGACCGGCTTGCCGAATCGACGCAGGGAGGGGATGAGGTCCGCGTAGGCGAGGTAGCCGAGGTTGGGCAGGCCCATGGAATTGATCGAACCTCCGGGGAACCCACAGTAGCGCGGCTCCGGATTGCCCTGCCGCGGCTCCAGCGTCATGGACTTGGTCACGATCGCGCCGGAGCGGGAGCGCCCCAACGCTTCCAGTTCCTCCCGCGTCACGCAGCGCGCGCCCGCCGCGTTCATGAAGCAACTGGGAACCCGCACGCCGGCTATGGTAACGGACAAATCCATCGACTCACACGCCTTGCATGACAAGCTGGGGAGACGTTCGGCACGTCAGTTGTCCATCCCGCATGTGCCACACGTAGTCGGCTTCCTGAGCCGCTGCCGCGCTGTGGGTCACCAACAGGACGGTGTGGCCGAATTGCTGCGGCAAGGACCGTAACAGAGCGATGATCTCCGCCCCGTTCTTGGAATCGAGATTGCCGGTCGGTTCATCAGCCAGTATCAAGCTCGGCCTGTTGACCAAGGCGCGGGCGATCGCCAGGCGTTGCTGTTCGCCTCCCGAGAGTTCCGCCGGCCGATGTCGTTCCCGTCCGCGCATGCCAACCAGCTCCAGCATCTCATCCACCCGCTTCCGCACCTGCGCCCCGCTTTCTCCTTTTAGCAAAAGCGGCAGCGCGACGTTCTCCGCCGCGGTCAGACCCGGGATGAGATGGAAGGCCTGAAAGATGACCCCGATAAGGTCGCGACGCAGCCTTGTCCACTCATCGCTGGTGAATCCGGAGGTCGATCGGCCGTCGATGACGATCTCTCCCGACGTGGGAAGGTCCAAGCCTCCCACGAGATTCAGCAGCGTAGTCTTGCCGCATCCGCTCGGCCCGACGAAGGCACAAAACTCTCCGCGCCCGATTTCAAGCGTGACGTCCCGCAGCGCCCAAACCTTGGCATCGCCACGACTGTACTCTTTAGAGACGTGCACCAATGTGACCATGGGCTTGCGCACTCTCCGCCCTCGTATAACACAACGTCTTGCAGGGCTACAACCTTGACAGCACGCAGCGACTGTCTTAAAAAAAACGGCGCGCAACCCGATGCAGATGCTCACGATCGCCACCGAACAGAACTCCGCGCAGTATTGTGTCGCCCGGACGTTCTCGGCCATGGCCAGGCGCACCCTCAATGCTCTTCTGCCGGTCGAATGTACAGTTTGCCGGACGTCGCTCACCGACGATCCGATCCCGTTTTTCTGCCGACGCTGTTGGTCAGCAATTGAACCGTTCTCTGGGCCCTCCTGTCCGCGATGTCATCAGCGGTTTCCGTCCGCCGTGTCCTTGCTTCACAGTCCAGCCCATCTCTGCGGCGCCTGCCGCAAGACCAAACCGGCGTACACCGAAGCATGGTCGCTCTACCCCTATGTTCCACCGCTCCAGGAAGCCATCCGCCTGTTCAAATACGGCCGCAAAGTAACGCTCGCGGATGCGCTGGCCGACTTGCTGATCCGCGCCCTGCCGGAAATGCCGGCCGCTGATCTGGTCATGCCGGTTCCGCTCCACCCGACGCGATTGCGCGAACGGGAGTTCAACCAGTCGTTGCTCCTGGCCGATCGGCTGAGCCGACGGCTGGGTTTCCTTCTGTCCTTCGCGAACCTGGTGCGCGTCCGGTCAACGGAAGCGCAGACAGGACTGCGGCGGTCAGCGCGCCTCAAGAACCTGCGGCGGGCGTTCCTGGTGCGCCGTCCAGAAGAGGTCGCAGGCAAGCACGTGTTGCTTGTCGATGATGTGTGGACAACCGGAACGACCATCAACGAATGCGCCAAAGCGTTGAGGAAAGCCGGCTCAGGCGATGTCTTTGCGCTGACGCTGGCGCGGGCGGTGAGTCCGGATCTGCTCTCGGCCCGCGTGGCACTAAACCTTCCCTCACCGGCGCCGATCCTAAACTGACCATGCCAATCTACGAATATCGCTGCCGCGATTGCGGCAAACGGAGCAGCCACCTGATATTAAGCATCAGCAACCCATCACCGGTCTCATGCAAGCACTGTCGGAGCGCGAACGTCGAGCGGCTCATGTCCCGCTTCGCCGCACCCAAATCGGAAGAAGCCCGCCTCGAATCGCTGGCGGACCCCAGCAACTTCGGCGACTTGGACGAGAACGACCCGCAAAGCATGGCGAGGTTCATGAAAAAAATGGGGCAGGAAATGGGCGAGGACTTCGGCGATGAACTGGATGAAGCTCTGGAAGAGACCGGCAATGACTTGACGGAATCGGACACCACTGACATCGATTGACAGGCATTGTCATCAATAATCGCTTGACTTCAGACAGCTGTGGGACTACGATCGTGCTGATTCCAGGAGTCTTCTTGCTGCGCGATACTCCATGCCCAAAGAGGTCAAGAACGAATTGTTGACTGTGGCCGAGACGTGTCGCTACCTCAAGATCACCCCCCGCACGCTCTATCGCTATATCCGGAATCACCGCCTGCCGGCTTTCAAACTGGGAAAGGAGTGGCGGTTCGTACGGACCGACCTCGAACAGTGGATCCGACAACGGACCGACGAAACCCGCACGTGACGCATTGAGGAGCGCAGCCATGTTTGCAGGTGAGTACCTCTGTAAGGTCGATGAAAAGGGTCGATTCATTGTCCCCTCACCCCTTCGCGAACAGGTCGAGACACAGGGCAATAGCGTGGTGTTCCTCAAAGGGCCCGAGCAGTCGCTCTGGCTTTACTCGATGGGCGAGTGGGAAAAGGTGCTGGAACGGACCAAGACCGCGCTCGATGAGGATCAAAGCCGCCTTTTTATGCATTGTATCGTCTCGGAGGCCGGCACCTCCGAGATCGATAAAGCGGGACGGATCCTGATCCCCGGCCGGCTCCGGAAGCTTATTCCTGTGGATGAGGACCAGGAGATCGTGCTGGTCGGGCTGTATCATCGGCTAGAGATCTGGAACCCCGCTGAGTGGCGCCGCTATCTGAGTAAGACCGAAAACCGGTACGAGCAACACCTGTCCAAGATTCTCAATCTGCTCTAAGCCACTATCGTGCCGATTCCACTAGGCCGCCGACGTCCGCGTTTACCGCTTTCCCTCCGCCTAACCTCGTATCGGTCTCCGGACAAACTCCGGACCGAGTTCAGAGAACCGTTTGCGCCGACAGCGATACCGAAGCGCTCGCCGAACACCGGCCGGCCTCGTACCATTCCCCCGGTGACCGGCGGGATGCCCCATCCCTCCCCTGTTGTGGCCGCTGACCGCCTCTCCTTGACCCTGCCGATCCCGCCCAGCGTCAACCATCAATATGCCACGGTCAACGGACGCCGCCTGCTCTCCGCCACGGGGAGAGCGTATAAGACGCTGGTCGGACAACTAATCACCCTTGCGCTGGCCGACTCCCCGCACCGGCACGCCTTGCTGAAGGTCCTGCGGGCAGAAGATCTGGCCCTGTCGATCCGGTTCTATTTCACGTCCCGACTGCGCCGAGATGTGGATGGAGGCCTCAAGATCGCGCAGGATGCCCTGTGCGAAGGATTGGGCATCAACGACAACCGGATCGTCGAAACGCATCTGTACAAGGACCTCGACAAGGTGAACCCTCGGATCGAAATTACCCTGTCACCGGTGGTGGTCTCGACTTGATCCGCTTTTACAAGATACCAGCCCCGCGCAGGTCCGGCAGACAGCCTCCAGAAGCCTGTAGCTCACATCACTGAGCTTCATTCGTGTCGCAACGCGTCGATCGGACTGAGGCGCGCCGCCTTGTTAGCGGGATAGAGGCCAAAGAACAATCCCACGGCCAGCGAAAACAGGAACGCCACCGCCACCGATTCGGCCGAGACGATCGTCGGCCAGCCTGCCGCCACCGAGATGAGCCGGGCCCCGAAAACCCCGAGCGCGATACCCACTGCCCCGCCGATCAGGCTCAAGAACAATGCTTCGATCAGAAACTGAACGAGAATATGCCGCCGCTTGGCACCCACCGCCATGCGGACCCCGATCTCCCGCGTCCGCTCGGTCACCGAGACCAGCAGCATGTTCATGATCCCGACCCCGGCTCCCAGTAACGAGACGGCGGCGACGGCCACCAACATTTGGGCCAGCTCGGCATCCGCCGCCTGACTGACACCGCTCATCTCGATATCCGTTCGAATCGTAAAATCGTCCGTCTCTTCAGGTCCCTTGCCGTGACGCTCCCGCAACAGGGATCGGATTTGCTCGATCGCCGGCGAAATCTCTTCCCTCCGGCGTGTAGATGCCAAAATTGCCTCTACTGGCTCCTGGAGCGCATGGCCCTTGATTCGGTGCAACGCGGTAGAAAACGGGACATAGATCACATCGTCCAAATCGTAGCCGAAAGCGTTCACCCCTTTCGGTGCCAAGACCCCGACGATCTCGAAGGCCCACGCGGGACCTGAGCAATTGGACAGCATGGAATCGGCGTCATCGCGGCCCCAGGATCTCCGTAACGGTTCATACAACTCATACAACGAAAGCCTCTCTTGTCCTGCGCAAGAGCGCGATAAGCCTCCGGAGACACAGGGCGCCCTTCTCGCTCTGTCCTCCAATTCCCCGACGCGGGGATTTTGCACGGGCAGTGGAAGGGACGAAACGCAACCCGTTTTGATCTGGATTCCCTCCCCCATTCCCGTCATCGGTCTCTGAGACGCGACGAGGTGTTTGGACACCCGTATTTGTGCGGACACCGCCTCTTCTCCGACCTCAAAAAGATTCCGAAGGACGGTCTGGCCGATTATGGCCACTGACTTGTTGCGTATGAGATCCTCCTCTTCGAAAGGCCGGCCCGCGATAAAGGACCAATTGCGGATCTCCAAGCAACTGGGAGTAATGCCGACGACGCGTGTTTTCCAATTCCAAGGCCCGTGGATCGCTTGCACTGTCTCTCCGACCGTCCAGCAAATCGACTGTAACAGCGGAATGGCCTCCTGCAACGCCTGTCCATCTGCGACCGTCAATGTGGCGGAAGCTTCGGCGGCCCGTCGAATCCCGTGAACCACTGGCGCACCGGGATTGACGAAGATGGCGTTTCTGCCGATTGCGAGAAGCTGGTCTACCACAGTCGCCTTCGCCCCGCTGCCGATCGCAATCGTGATCAACACGGCGCCGACCCCGAAGCTCAGACTCGCGATGCTGAGCAAGGCTCGAAAAGGATGGCGAATCGTTCCTTCGATGCCGACTCGGACGAGCCCTCTGGCAGTAACCCGGACCATGACCGTTATTCTCCGCTAGAGATCCGCTTCACCGACTGTCTTATTCGTACCGCAACGCGTCGATCGGATTGAGGTGCGCGGCCTTGTTAGCGGGATAGAGACCAAAGAACAGTCCCACGGCCAGCGAAAACAGGAACGCCACCGCCACCGACTCAGCCGAGATGATCGTTGGCCAGCCGGCGACGACGGTCGCGAGCCTGGCCCCGAGGACACCAAACAGGATCCCGACCGCGCCGCCAGCCAGACTCAGCGTCACAGCTTCGATCAAAAATTGCGCCAGGATATGCCGCCGTTTGGCACCCACCGCCATACGGACCCCGATTTCCCGCGTCCGCTCGGTCACAGAAACCAGCAGAATGTTCATGATACCGATCCCACCGACCAGCAACGACACCGAGGCGATCGCGAAGAGCATGACTGTCAAGGTCTGACTGGTCCCTTCTTGCACCCTGCCGATATCCACCTGCGTCCGGATCGTGAAGTCGTCAGACTGGTCTGGCTGCAGACGATGGCGCGCGCGCAAGACCTCGCGGATCTGCTCGACAGCTTCCGGCAGATCTTCCGCCCGATCGGTAGACGCGAAGAGAGCGCCGACCGAGCCGAGGAACATAGTCCCGAAGACCTTGCGCTCGGCCGTGGTGAACGGAATGAAGATGATGTCGTCCTGGTCCGAACCTTGCGCGGATTGTCCCTTTGGCGCGAGCACACCGACGACGCGGAACGGCACGTTTTTGATCCGGATCGTCGCCCCGACCGGCTCCTCGCCTGAATCAAACAGATTTTCCACCACCGTCTGTCCGAGCAACGCGACCCGCGCGGCGGTATCCATATCAGTCTGCGTAATGGGGCCACCGCTGACGAAAGACCAGTCCCGGATCGTCAGATAGCCAGGTGAGATCCCATTCACCGGGCCGTTCCAGTTCTTGTTGCCGTTGACGATCTGCATCACGTCGCGCTTGGCCCAGGCCGTTTCCCGCAGCAGCGGAACTCGCTTTTTCAGCTCCAGCGCATCCGCGACCGTCAGGGTCACAGCGCCACCCTGTCCGCCGCGCACGCCGCCCACCGTCGTCGCACCGGGCAGGATGATGATCACGTTGGTGCCCATGCTGGCCACCTGCGCCTGCACCGCAGCGCGCGCGCCCTGGCCGATGCTCACCATGGCGATCACCGCTGCGACGCCGATCACGATGCCCAGCATCGTCAAGCCGGCCCGCATCCGGTTGCGGCCAAGAACGCGCAAGGCTGTGACGACGGTCAACCAGAGGAACGTCGACATCAGGTTCCAGGCCTCCCTTCGGTGGAGGTGGACAGGATGGCAGTCCGTCGGTCGCTGATGATCCGCCCGTCCTTCATCGCAAGTTCGCGCGACGCATAGGCGGCGATATCCGGTTCGTGGGTGACTAGGATGACAGTGAGATGATCTTCTCGGTTCAGCCGTTCCAGGATGCCCATGATCTCTCGGCTGGACTCGGTGTCCAGGTTGCCTGTCGGTTCATCCGCCAGCAGGATGGACGGCGAGGATACCAGCGCACGGGCGATGGCGACACGTTGTTGCTGTCCCCCGGACAGTTGGATAGGGTAATGATGTTCTCTCCCCGACAATCCGACGCGCGCCAAAGCCGCCGCGGCGAGCGCGCGTTGCTCTTTCAGGGACAGGCCGCGATAGAACAAGGGCAACTGCGCGTTCTCAAGAGCGCTGGTTCTGGGGATGAGATTGAAATTCTGAAAGACGAAGCCGATCTGCCGATTGCGGATCTCGGCCAGCGCATCCGGCCCGAGCGTGCCGACCTCGACCCCGTCCAACCAATAGCGCCCCCGGGTGGGTTGATCGAGGCACCCCAGGATGTTCATGAGGGTGGACTTGCCCGATCCAGATGCGCCCATCACCGCCACGAACTCGCCGCGGTTGATGGCTAGATCGATCCCACGGAGCGCCTGGATCTCCACATCGCCCACGCGATAGATCTTCCAGAGATTTTCGCACACGATCAGCGCACCCATCACCGAACCGTGAATTTATTTTTGCATCTCGTGCACGAGATACGCTTCACGAGCTACATTTCACGTCCAACAGATCACATGCCTCGATCTCGCCCGCGCCGCTGACCCGCGCTGAATCCGGGCGGCAGTTGATACGAGGCCCGTTCGCTACGCGGCAACTCGAGGCCGACAACGACTTGATCGCCTTCGCTGAGACCGCCCGAGATCACTTCCGTGGCCATCCCGTCGGAAATGCCGGTTTGGATGGTGACCGGCTCCAGTTCGCCTGAACTTCCCAACCGCCATACCGTCCTCACCGGTCCATTCTCGACACGAAGCACCGGCTGGCTTTGTCCAACCCTGCCAGCATCTCTTGCCGCTCGAGCTTCCGATGACTGCCCGGCACCCTGTTCGGTCTTGGGTGGCGTAAAGCGCAGGGCCGCATTCGGCACCTTCAAAACCTGATCTCTTTTGGCCACCACGATTGTGACATTGGCAGTCATACCCGGCTTCAGCCGAAGATCTTGATTGTCCACTCCCACCACGACGTTGTACGTGACAACGTTCTGCACGTTGATGGGCGCCAGGCGCACTTGTTTGATCACGCCCCGGAATTGTTCCCCGGGATAGGCGTCCACGGTGAACGTCGCTTCCTTACCCTCAGTGATCCCACCGATATCCGATTCGCTGACGTTGGTGTCGACCTGCATTTGGGTCAAATCCAAGGCGATCAGGAAGAGGTTGGGCGTGGCGAAGCTGGCGGCCACGGTCTGGCCCACCTCGACGTTTCGGGCGACGACGATGCCGTTCACCGGAGACCGGATCACGGTGTATTTGAGATCCAATTCCGCCGCGTTGAGCGCCGCCTCTGCCTGTTTGACCTGCGCTTCGGCGAGTTTCAACTGCGCCACGGCGCTCTCATAGTTCGTCCGCGCCAGGTCGACGTCGTTCTGCGACACAAACTGTTGCGCGATCAGCGAATTCACCCGATCCAGCTCGCGCTTGCGCTGGGCCACATCCGCGCGAGCGCGGGCCACGTTCGCTTTGGCCATTTCCAAGTTGCTGGCGGCTTGATCACGACGGGCCTTGAACGGCGCCGGATCGATGATGGCAACAACGTCGCCGGCTTTGACTCGGGAATTGAAGTCGGCGTGCAGGCTCTTGATCATGCCAGAGACCTGCGTCCCGACCTGTACTAACACGACCGGATTGATGGTGCCTGTAGCGGTGACGACCGAGACGACCGAGCCGCGTTCCACCGGTACGGTCCGGTACCGAACCGGCGGCCGGCGTTCGCCGTTAAAAAAGACGTACCCCCCGATGGCCAACGCAACCACGAGGGCCCCGACGCTCCAGACGATTTTCTTCATTTTCAGGCCGATGTTGCTCCACACCTGGTGACTGCTCAGGCAGTATACCAGGCGGACCTGGGGAAATCACCCATCGACAGAGTGGTCCCCACAGTCGGAGTGCGAGGTGTGCCCCAAGCTGTTCTCTTAAACCTGTGGCTTGCCCGCTCGTGACTTTTCAGAGCGAGTCCAAACAAAAACGGCTGTTCGCCTCTCGGCGAACAGCCGTTCTGTTCTCCCTTTGGGATATCCCTACGGCATCACCGTGATGCGGTCCTTGATCATGTCGAAGGTTTCTTTGGGCAACACGTTCTTGGCCACCAGCTCCCCCTTGATCCGATACGGCCGATTGCTGACGATGCGGTCGGCCATCTCTTTTGTCAAGCCGAGGAAGAGGACCATGTCACCGGCTGACGCGGTATTGATGTTCATCGGTGCCACACTCGGCTGAGAAGGCGCGGGCGGCATCGAGGGAGTCGATGCGCCACCCGGCGCGGTCGCACCCGGAACCGACGTTGGGCCCGGAATCGGCGTTGGGCCCGGAACCGGAACTATCGGCGTTGATGACGGTACGGGTGGCGCGGTCCGTTGACGTTCTTTGAGCTCTTTCTGGTAGCGGGCGACCAGCGACTTCAATGTTTCATTGTGCCGCTTTACATCGTCATATTCCTGGCGAAGGCTGCGGTTCTGCGCCGCGAGCTGTTTCTGCTTGTCCTCCAACTCCTTAAGCCGCGCCATAATGTCGCTGCGTTCCTTGTCGCGCGCGTGTTCGATGCGCTGCAACTCATCCCGGGCCGCCTGCGCTTCATTACTGAATTTGACGTTCAGCTCCTTGAGAGTTTTGACTTGCTGTTCAAGGGCATTTTTTTGCGTTCGCGTCTTCTCAAGCTCCGTCTTCGCAGCATCGGCCTCGGCCAAAGCGGCCTTATACTTGCTGTTGCTCACGCAACCCGCCGCAGTCACGGCGCTGAGCAGGGCTACCCCCATCGTCAGATACTTCTTCATGCACAACCTCCTCTCAGAGATCTCATTCGCGCCACCCGTGCCTTCCTGCTTCCGAACCGCGCACATGAACACGCAAAACTCTGACGCTGCAGGGGATAGAACCGGGTAAGATCACGATGCCAACTGTGTGTAGTCCATCAGGCGCATTTTGTCAACATATTTGCAGTCTCGCCGGTCACTTGCGCAAACACGCACGCTGCATGGTATCGTTCGTTCTGCTTGAAATCCGCGCGCGGCTTGACTGATTGCCGGCCCTCTGTGATCATGCCCGGAGCCATCCTCCCGCGTCGAGGCATTCCAACTCTGGCAGGCGTCTATGAACCAATGGGGTCCTGAACTGGCCGTTATCCTCGGGTTGGTGGAAGGCTTAACTGAATTTCTGCCGGTTTCCTCAACCGGCCATCTCATCCTGATCGGCCATGCCCTCGGCTTCACCGGCGCGATCGCGGCAAGTGTGGAAGTGTCGATTCAGTTGGGATCGATCCTGGCGGTGGTCGCCTATGAACGCCGCAAGATCATTCAGCTTCTCTCTCAGGCTGGAAAAGAACAAGCGATTCTGTGGGAGATGTTTAGGGCACGCGCCGGTTGGTCGACCCTCCAGCGCTCGGCCGAAGCGCACCGCCATCTGTGGTTCCTGATCGGCCTGACCGTCGCCTTCTTCCCCGCCGCGCTGGTCGGGTTCCTGACGCACCGTTGGATTGAAACCTTTCTCTTTACCCCGAAGACCGTCGCGATCTCGCTCATCGTTGGCGGTTTCGTCATCCTCGCCGTCGAGGCTCGCCGCTCGCCGGCGCGGGTCACCCAGCTCGAACAGGTCGGCGTGCGGTCTGCCTTCTGGGTCGGTGTCGCACAATGCGTTTCGCTGATCCCCGGCATGTCTCGATCCGGATCGACGATCGTCGGCGGGTTGCTCGCGGGTTTGGACCGGAAGGTGGCAACCGAATATTCCTTTTTTCTCGCACTGCCGACGATGATCGCGGCGACGGCGTACAAGATGGTCGCGTCCCAGTCTCTATTTTCGAACCAGGACTACCTCGCCCTGGGGCTCGGCCTAGTCGTGTCGTTCGCCGTCGCCTGGGCCGTCATCGCCGCGTTCCTGACTTTCGTCCAGCGCCATACCCTGCGTGTTTTCGCCTACTACCGCCTGGCGCTCGGCGCGGTGGTCCTCATAGTGTTTCACTGAAGGGCAACGGACCTCCCGAACGCCCCTTTTTATCCCCCTCGCCCGGGGAAAAGGATAGAGGCAACGATCGATTGCCGGCGGAGGTTTGACGCGTGACAAGCGTGGATCAGGACTGGTCCTGTTGCAAGGCCGGTTCCTGCCGCCTCTTCTCCAATGCAAAGTGCAGGATCAGGAAGGCGACGCCGACGCTAATGGCGGCGTCGGCGACATTGAAGGCGGGCCAGTGATACACGTCGTAATAGAAATCCAGAAAATCGATCACTTCGCCGTAACGGAGTCGATCCAGGAGATTGCCGACTGCGCCCCCAAGAATCCCCGCGATGCTCAATTGCCCCATCCAATCGCGTTCGGGAAGGCGGAACAGAATAGTCCCCAGCAGGACCAACGCCAAGACAGAGGTGAGCCCAAAGAACACGAAACGGAACGCACTGCTACTCCCCGCCAACAAGCCGAAGGCTGCCCCGGGATTTCTGATGTATGTCAGGCTGAACAGGTTGGGGATAATCGGAATCGACTCATGCAGCCGCATGGTCTGCATGATATACATTTTCGTCACCTGATCCAGGCCGACAACTCCCGCGCTGACCAGGCCCAAGATCAGATAGCGGGTCCTGCCGTTCACCGAATCGCCTCAACGCAGCGGTCGCAGAGGGTCGGGTGGTCCGGGAACGTGCCGACGGCCGGCCGATAATTCCAACAGCGCTCGCACTTCTCACCTTCCGCCTTTGCCACCGTCACGACAACATCCGATTTCTGAGGCGGGTGATGCATCTCCTTGACCTCAACCTGCGACACGATGAAGAGAGTCGGCAAGTCCTGTTCATATTCTTTCAGAAGGCGATAGGCTTCCGGATTCGCCTCTAAGATGACCCGAGCTTCGAGGGATGCGCCGATCATCTTCTCACGCCGTTTCAGCTCGAGTTCGGCTTGTACGCGAGACCTGACCTCCAGCAACCGTCCCCATCGCTGAGCCAGAGCCTCGTCTTTCCATTTGGGATCGGCTTCCGGAAACGAGGTGAGATGCACGCTGTCGACGCCCGCTTCCCGTCGCACCGCAGCCGGCAGCATACGCCAGATCTCCTCCGCCGTGAAGCTGAGGATCGGCGCCATAAGTTTGGTCAGCGCCACGAGCACGTCGAACAGCACCGTTTGCGACCCTCGGCGCAGCGGGGAATCTTTTCGGAACGTGTACAGCCGGTCTTTCAAGATGTCGAGGTAGACGGCACTCAGGTCTACCGCGCAGAAGTTGTTCAGCGCGTGGAAAATCGTATGAAACTCGAAGTCCTCATAGGCGCGCGTGATCCGGGGGATCAGTTCGCCGAGCCTCCCGAGCGCCCACCGATCCAACTCGGGCAACTGCTCGCAGGGAATCCGATGCTGCACCGGGTCGAAATCGTAGAGGTTGCCCAGCAGGAACCGGCAGGTGTTGCGGATCTTCCGATAGGCCTCGATCAGGTGGTTGAGAATCTCTTGCGAGATACGGAGATCCTCCCGATAGTCCTGAGCCGCCACCCAGAGCCGGAGAATCTCGGCGCCGGATTGCTTGATCACGTCTTGCGGCGCGACGACGTTGCCGGCCGACTTGGACATCTTCTTCCCAGCTCCGTCGACCACGAAGCCATGTGTCAGCACAGACCGATAGGGCGCCCGGCGGTCCGTGACGACCCCGGCTAGCAAGGCGCTGTGGAACCACCCGCGATGCTGATCGGACCCTTCAAGATAAAGATCGGCCGGCCACCACTTGCGCGGCTTGAGCACCGCCGCGTAGCTCACGCCCGATTCGAACCAGACGTCCAGAATGTCGTGTTCCTTCTCGAAGTCCCTGCCGCCGCACTCCTTGCACAGAGTTCCAAGCGGCATGAGCTCGGCCGCTGATCGTTGGAACCAGATATCGGTGCCCTGCTTCTCGACCAGCTTGGCCACATGCTCAATCACCGTCTGGTCAGCGAGAACTTTCTTGCAGGCCTTGCACGTAAACCCGGGGATCGGCACCCCCCAGACCCGCTGCCGCGACAAGCACCAGTCCGGCCTGCTCTCGATCATGCCGCGGATCCGGTCGCGCCCCCACGGAGGAATCCACCGCACCCGCTCGATCTCGCCCAGCGCTTCCCGCCGCAGATCGTTGGTCTCCATTGAAAGAAACCATTGCTCCGTCGCCCGGAAGATCACCGGGTTCTTGCATCGCCAACAATGGGGATAGGCGTGCGTTAGCGAGCCACAACCTAAGAGCCGCCCGTTGGCTTTCAGGCGCTCCACGATCGCCGGGTTGGCCTTGAACACGTGTTGGCCGGCGAATTCTTTGACCGCTTCAGTAAAGCGGCCGGCGTCGTCCACCGGCGCCAGGATCTCCAGCCGCTCACTCGGCGAGGCGTGTGCGTTATGAGCCAACACCAACGCATAGTCCTCCTGGCCGTGTCCCGGCGCGATGTGCACGCACCCGGTGCCTTGGTCAAGCGTGACGAAATCACCGAGCAGAATCGGCGAGAAGCCATGCGTCAGAGGACGTTGCGTCTCCAGCCCTTCGAACCCTTCGCTGCCTCGCCTGACTCCGAGTACCGTGTATTCCTGCAACTCGCAGGCTTTGGCCACCCCCTCGAGCAGTTTCTGCGCGATGACGAGGACTTCGCGTCCGACCTTGACGAACGCATACTCGATGTCCGGATGGAGGCAGATCGCCTGATTAGCGGGCAACGTCCAGGGCGTCGTCGTCCAAATCACGACCGAAACGGATTCGACGTCCGGCGGAAATGCAATGTGCAGCGGTGAGGCACCCGCCAAGACTTGGGGCGGAGTCACCACGGGAAACTTCACGTAGATGGACGGCGAGGTGTGATTTTCATACTCCACTTCGGCCTCGGCCAAGGCGGTCTGATCGGTCGTGCACCAGAGCACAGGTTTGAGGCCTTTATAGACCCCGCCGCGCTCGACGAACTTGCCGAACTCCCGCAGAATCGTCGCCTCGTAGGCCGAGTCCATCGTGAGATAGGGCCGCTCCCAATCGCCTAATACGCCCAGCCGTTTGAACTCATCCCGCTGGATCTGGAAATACTTTTCGGCGTAATCCCGGCAAAGCTTGCGGATGGCCGACGTGTCCAGGTCTTTCTTTTTCTCGCCCAATTCCTTGAGCACCTGGTGCTCGATCGGGAGGCCGTGGCAATCCCACCCTGGCACATAAGGGACGTGGTAACCGGCCATAGTTTTGGACTTGACGATGATGTCCTTAAGAATTTTGTTCAGGGCGTGGCCGATATGGATGCGTCCGTTGGCATAGGGCGGCCCGTCGTGCAGAATGTAGCGCGGCCGCCCTCGGCCCTGCTCTTGAATCCGCTCGTAGAGCCGTTCCCGCTCCCACAAGGCCAATAATTCCGGCTCCCGCTGGGGCAAGTTGGCTTTCATTGGGAAATCGGTTTTGGGAAGGTTGAGCGTCGCCTTGTAGTCCATAGTAGGCAGCAAACAGTAAGCAGCAAATAGCAGCAAACGACGGGGCTCGCTATCTGCTATTCGCTACTCGCTACTAGCTAATTTCCATCATCCGGTCCAGCGCCACCTTCGCCCAGGCTTTTTCATCTTCCGGCACGACGATGCGATTCACGACATGCCCTTCAGCCAGATTTTCCATCGCCCAGCAGAGGTGGGGAGCATCGATACGGAACATGGTGGCGCACTGGCAGACGGTCGAAGAAAGGAACAACACCCGCTTGTCCGCCTGCTCCCGCTTGAGGCGATTGACCAGATTCAATTCCGTGCCGACAGCCCAGGTCGTGCCAGGCGGAGCGGAGCGGACCGTGCGGATGATGAACTCCGTCGAGCCAACGAGATCGGCCTTGTTGACGACATCCTCGTGGCATTCGGGATGGACAATGACGATGCCGTCCGGGTACTGCCGGCGAAAGTAGTCCACGTGGGCAGGTCGGAACATCTGGTGCACGCTGCAATGTCCCTTCCACAGAATCAGCGTCGCCCGATGAATCGCATCGCGCGTATTCCCCCCGTTCGGCAGATAAGGATCCCACACGATCATCCGCTCGCGCGGCACCCCCATCGCGTTGGCGGTGTTGCGCCCCAGATGCTCATCGGGGAAGAAAAGAATCTTTTCACGTCGCGCCCAGGCCCATTCCATCACCGTGCGCGCGTTCGAGGAAGTGCAGGTAATGCCGCCGTGCTCGCCGCAAAACGCTTTGAGCACCGCGGCAGAGTTGACATACACCACAGGCAGCACGGTGTTTTCGACCGGCAGGAGCCGGCCCAACGACTCCCAACACTGATCTACTTGTTCGATCGCCGCCATATCCGCCATCGAACAGCCCGCCGCCAGATCAGGCAAAATCACGGTCTGGTTCGACCGGCTTAGAATATCAGCCGTTTCGGCCATGAAATGGACGCCGCAAAAGACCACATACGGCCGATCGGCGCGTTCAGCCGCCTGTTTGGCGAGTAGCAGCGAGTCGCCGCGGAAATCCGCGTGCTCGATGACCTCGTCCCGCTGATAGTTATGCCCCAGCACCATCACCTGATCGCCCAGGGCGCGTTTCGCCGCCGCCGTGCGCGCGAACAACTCTTCGGCGGACAACGTTTGATACTCCGCAATGGGTCTGGGGAGCGACGCAACGGATTTCACTGATACCTCCAGCTGTTCCGCACCGGTCCTCGCGGACATGAGAACTGCATTCTACGACAGCGCCACCTGACAATCAACGCGAAGGGGTTGCGAAAAAGCCCCATGGGGGCCGATGGAGCAGGAGCCCCAGGCAGAGAGGCCAAATGCCGGTTGACTCTGCTCGCAGACGCGGGTACGATCCGAAGCACCATAGCTAGGGGAGCCACTCGGCTGAGAGTCCGCCTGCCGGACAACCCTCAGAACCTGACCTGGATAATACCAGCGTAGGGAAGCGGAGAGAGCGTGAACGTTCGGCGACTCAGCCGCACCTCTGCATGGTGCGGCTTTTTAGTTTGAACACAGACAAGCTGTAAGTCTTCAGCATTGGCGCTGAAGGCTGACAGCTGAAACCTGAAAGCCAAGCGATCCAAGACGGAGAAAGGAATGTCATTTATGAGTAAGTCTCAGAGCGAAAGCGCGACAACAGGCGGCAATGGTCATCACGCCAACGAATCGCTGCCGACGACGGCGTCGTTCCCCGCGTCGCGGAAAATCTATGTCGAGGGTACAATGCCCGGCGTTCGCGTGCCGATGCGGGAAATCAGCCTGACACCGACCAGACCGGCGAACGGCGGCCCGCCGGTGCCGAACCCACCCATAATCGTCTATGATACATCGGGGCCTTACACCGATCCTGCCGCCAGCGTGGATATCCGAAAAGGGCTGGCCCCCATCCGCCTGCCGTGGATTTTGTCGCGAAACGATGTGGAAGAGCTCCCTGCCGTGACGTCGCTGTACGGTCGCCGGCGGGCCGCGGACCCCGGGCTCAAGGAGATTCGGTTCCAGCATACCAGAAAGCCCCTGCGCGCAAAGCCTGGCCGGAACGTTACCCAGATGCACTACGCCCGGAAAGGCATCATTACGCCCGAGATGGAATTTATTGCCATACGGGAGAACCAATCCCGCGAACTGGCACGCGAAGCCTTGGCGGCGCGTCGCGGGCCCGGCGACGGACCGGCGGACGGTGACGCTCGGCGCCGGCTTCAGCACCCCGGTCAGCCGTGGGGCGCCTCGATTCCCGACAAGATCACGCCGGAGTTCGTACGGGACGAAGTGGCCAGAGGCCGTGCCATCATCCCGGCCAACATCAACCACCCGGAAAGCGAGCCGATGATCATCGGCCGAAACTTCCTGGTGAAAATCAACGCCAATATTGGCAACTCCGCCGTCGCTTCCTCGATCGAAGAAGAAGTGGAGAAAATGATTTGGGCGATCCGCTGGGGCGCCGACACGGTGATGGACCTGTCCACCGGCAAGAACATCCATGAAACCCGCGAATGGATCATCCGCAATTCGCCGGTCCCCATTGGGACCGTGCCGATCTACCAGGCGCTGGAGAAAGTCGGCGGCAAGGCGGAGGACCTGACGTGGGAGATCTATCGCGACACGCTGATCGAGCAGGCCGAACAGGGCGTCGATTACTTCACCATCCACGCCGGCGTGCTGCTCAGGTACATTCCGTTGACCGCCAAGCGTTTGACCGGTATCGTCTCGCGCGGCGGCTCGATTCACGCCAAGTGGTGTTTGGCGCATCATGAGGAAAACTTTGCCTATACCCATTTCGAAGAGATTTGCGAGATCATGAAGGCCTACGATGTCTCGTTCAGCCTGGGCGATGGGCTGCGGCCGGGTTCGATTGCGGACGCGAACGACGAGGCCCAGTTGGCCGAGCTGGAGACATTGGGCGAGTTGACCAGGATCGCTTGGAAACACGATGTGCAGGTTATGATCGAAGGTCCGGGCCACGTGCCCATGCACCTGATTCAGGTCAACATGGAGAAGCAGTTGAAGGCGTGTCATGAAGCGCCGTTTTACACGCTGGGCCCGCTGACGACGGACATCGCGCCAGGCTATGACCACATCACCTCCAGCATCGGCGCGGCCATGATCGGGTGGTACGGCTGCGCAATGCTCTGCTACGTCACTCCGAAGGAACACTTGGGGCTTCCCACCAAGGAGGACGTAAAGGCCGGCGTCATCGCGTACAGGATCGCCGCACACGCCGCTGATCTGGCCAAGGGCCATCCCGGCGCCCAGGCGCGGGACAATGCCCTTTCGAAGGCGCGGTTCGAGTTTCGGTGGGAGGATCAGTTCAACCTGTCGCTGGACCCCGAGACCGCCCGCGCCTATCACGATGCGACCTTGCCGGACCATGCCGCCAAGATGGCGCACTTCTGCAGCATGTGTGGACCGCATTTCTGCTCGATGAAAATCACCCAGGATGTGCGGGATTATGCCGCTCGGAAACAGCTCGACGAGCAGCGGGCGCTGGAAGTCGGCATGAAAGAGAAAGCGGAGGAATTCAGAAAGTTGGGAGCGGAAATCTACCTGTGAGCGAAGAGCAAACAGCCGACAGCTGGCAGCCCGGAGCTTTCGCGACGCGCTGTTCGCTGTAAGCCAAGGAGTTTGTATGAACAAGCCCAAACCGGCACCGCTTAGAGAGCGGGATATCACCAGGCAGATCGCGCGGGAATACTACAAGGAGTTCGATCAGCTCATTGAGAGCGACGTCGTCATCGTCGGCGCCGGCCCCTCGGGCTTGATCTGCGCCCATGATCTGGCCGCGATGGGCTTCCGCACATTGCTCGTGGAGCAGGCCCTCGCCTTGGGAGGCGGCTTCTGGTCCGGCGGGTACCTCATGAACAAGGCCGCCATCTGCGCGCCGGCCCACGAGATCCTCGACGAACTCGGCGTGCCCTGCACGCAGGTCAAGGACTGCGACGGCATGTACATCGTGGATCCGCCGCGCGCAACCGCCGCCTTGATCGCCGCCGCTTACAAGGCGGGCGCCAGGATCATGAACCTGACGCGGGTGGTGGACTTGATTCTCCGACAGAACGGCTTACTGGAAGGGGTCGTGGTCAACAATACGACCGCTGAGATGGCGGGTCACGACGTGATTCACGTGGACCCGATCGCTTTGGAAAGCAAGGTAGTGGTGGACGCTACAGGCCACGATGCCGTGGTGGTGAATTTGCTCCACAAGCGGAATCTCTTCCAGCCGGTGCCGGGCAACGGCGCCATGTGGGCCTCTCGCTCCGAGGAAGAAGTTATAAACCGGACGGGCGAAGTCTATCCGAACTGTTTCGTGGTAGGATTAGCCGTAGCCGCCGTGTATGGCACCCCGCGTATGGGCCCAGCCTTCGGTTCCATGTTGCTGTCCGGCCGGTACGGAGCAGAACTGATCAAGAAGAAGCTGAAACAAGAGTAGGGAGTTCATGGCGTATGGCTCAGTCATAAGCCATACGCTGCTCCCAGTTGCGATGGACCTTCAAGATTTCCTCCTCCAAGGCGAAGGCAGCGAAGAAGACAAGAAGGAAGCCTGGAATCTGTTTTTGCGGGCGTACGAGCACCAGATGAAAGGCGACCTGGAGGAAGCGGTTCGCTTGTACAAGAAATCCATCGAAATCCATCCCACCGCCGAGGCCTATACCTTCCTGGGGTGGACCTATAGTTTCATGGGCAGACTTGACGAAGCGATCGAGGAATGCCGCAAGGCTATTGCCCAAGATCCGGATTTCGGCAATCCTTACAACGACATCGGCGCCTATCTGGTCGAGAAGGGGCAATTCGACGAGGCCATTCCCTGGTTCGAGAAAGCCATGCAAGCCAAGCGGTACGAATGCCCCGCCTTTCCTCACTTGAACCTTGGACGCGTGTATGAACGCAAGGGGCGCTGGACCGACGCCATCGAGTGTTACAAGCGGGCACTGACGCTCAATCCTAACTATGCACTGGCAAAACGCGCGTTGGGCCGGCTTATCGGCATGATGAACTAAGTTGGTTGATTTCGTGTCTTTCGTTTGAGGTTGTGACTGGCGAGAGCATTCCGTCGTATCCACATGAATCAGACAAGTCACACCAACCAAACAAACCAGACAAACGCGACAAACCAGAAAACCGTCCTCGTTGCCGTTAACGACGTGTTTTTCTACACGAAGATCCGCGATGCGCTCCTGCCCCGAGGCTATAAACTGGAGCGAGTCCGGACACCGGATGAGGTGCCGCCGAAGCTGTCCACCTCACACCCGGTAGCCATGATCATCAACATGAACGACCCGTCGCTGGACGCCGTTGCGACGCTAGAGGCGGTCAGGCATAGCGTCGGCGCACAGTCCATGTCTATCTTGGCCTTCGCCAACCATGAAGAGGTGGAGACCTGGAAACGGGCCACAGCGCTAGGGGTTACCAAGATCGTGTCTCGAAATGAGCTCTCAGCGCGCACGCGGGACCTGATCGAGGAAGTGATTCGCAACCAGGCAGGCGGCGCATAACGGGCATCTGCAATCGCCGGCATCCGGCTGTTCACCATTCGCAACGAGCGGTCGGCTTGACAGGATGAAACATTCCCCTCTCCACGACCAGCACGCAAAACTGGGCGCCGTTTTTGAAGAGGTCGCCGGTTGGACCATGCCCGCGCACTATGGCGATGTGCAGGCCGAGCATGGGGCCGTGCGCCGGGCGGTCGGCCTCGCGGACCTGTCGCATCGAGGCAAAGTCCGCGTCACCGGCGAGGATCGGATTAAGTGGCTCCAGAGCGTGATCAGCAACGACATCCTGTCGCTTGCAGTCGGCCAGGGCACCTATTCCAGCTTGCTGACCCACAAGGGCAAGATGCTCACGTACTTCCGGGTCTACCTGCTGGCCGACTCAGTCATGCTGGAAGACGTCGGTGAGATCGGCGAGAGCACGTTTCAGGCCCTGCGCAAGTTTCTCCTGTTCGGCACAAAGGCTAAGCTGGAGAATTGCGCGGAGAGTTGGGGGCTCCTGCTGATCAGCGGGCCGAAGGCGCCGGAGGTGCTGAAGGCCGCCTTCGCGATCGAAGTCGGCCATCTCCGGCCGCTGCATGTCCTGACCCACCAGATTGGTAGCCTGCCAGCTTTGTTCATCCGCACTGAAGAGACCGGCGAGACCGACATCGAGATCATGCTCTCCGCAGACGGCACGCGGACTGCGTGGGAAGCACTCATGCAGGCTGGCGCACCGTTTGGCATCAAGCCGTTCGGCGGCCAGGCGAGGGAAGCGCTGCGTTTGGAAGCGGGATTACCGAAGGCTGGTCCGGACCTCAATGAGGACATCGTACCTCCGGAAGCGAATCTGGAAGGCAAAGCGTTCAGTCTCAGCAAAGGGTGCTATCCCGGTCAAGAAGTGGTTGCCCGGATGGATACCTATGGCAGCGTCCGCCGTCGTCTTGTCGGCCTAGTGCTGAAGGACCCCGTCGTCCCTCCGAAAGGCGCCAAACTCTTTAGCGGCAACCGTGAAGTCGGCTGGATCAGCAGCGCCGCCTATTCACCGCAACTTGACCGCGTCATCGCGTTCGGCTTTCCGCTCCGCGATTTCACCAAACCGGACACTGCGCTCACAGTCGACATCAACGGCCAGCGCTGCGACGCCACAGTTCGCCCTCTCCCGTTCTACACCCAACCTGTCGGTTAGAACGACACCACCTGCTCGTCCGGGAGCCGCCGCTCACGGAGACTTGCCCGAGTCAGCGCGGCATCGAGCAGCGAGTCAGCCAGTCCTTCCATCGCCGAGGCCAAATTAAGCCGTAATTGCACTTCCTTCTTCTTCCGATCCTCTTCCGGAACCCCCTTCAGCCGCCCGCACAAATAGAGCGCAACTTCGGTCTCGCGCCAGACCACTGCGCCGTCGACAGGATCGACCACCGACGCTTCCACGCGAACCGGACGAAAGGCCACCCCAAACAGATAGCCTCCCCCGAACCAGACCGGCGTACTGGTCAACAGCTCAAAACCGACATTCCCCAGAATCGCGGCCGGATTCCAGGCCGTCGCCAGACCGAGTGCGATCGATTCCCAGGTCAGGTCGGCGAGCATGCCGCCGGCGAGCCATTGCCAGCGGACCTTGCCATAATCCTGCACGACCCCGGTGACGAGCAGGTCGGCTCCCAGCCGCATGCCCAGATGACTTCGCTGTTCCAGGGACAACGCCTCCGCGGTCGTGACCCCGAGTTCACCCCATACCTGATCCGTTTCTTCTAATGAGATTAGCTCATACACGTGCCGACCGGCCAGCCTCGAGTACAGCAGTCGGCGCGCGTCGTCCCGGATTCGCCTGGTCGCCTGTTCAAGCAACCGGGCCTCCTCCTCAGGCTTGAGGTCGCCGCTCATGCTCTGAATAGACGACAAGTGTGTTATGTCAACGCCTAGCGAGAACGGCAACACAGCAATCGCGGCTCGATCGGCGAGCGGAGGATCAAGCTTGGCCTCTGACTTAAACCACCCGCATCCAGCCAGGTTGAGGGACAGAAGCACAGTGACGGCCCATAAGGCCATGCAAATCTTGCTGCTGTTGTACATTGCAGAACTCCCTTCACATGTGAAAGAAACTGTGAGCAGGCGTGAGCTCATCTACTCTCGAAGAGACCGGCTCACAGGCGAAGGGGGGAAAGACAGAAAGCAGAAAAGCGGGATTTGAAGCATCCGCCGACCTGCGCGACGGAATGGGAGAACATGTTGAACGCAGAAAGACCCGTCAAGTCATCTTCAGCGTCCACCCATTGCTGACTCATGCCGGCGGTCTTCGCGTGAGGCGACTCGCTGCCAACGCTCGGCACCGTCGTGTTCTCCGCAGGGTTTTGGAGATCGTCCGGCGGAAACGGCAATTCGGCTGTCTCGGCTTCAGGGACCTCAAAGAGGAGGTCCGCAACCACGTCGGCCGAGGCGGTCGCAGCAAGGAGAAGTGCCAGCCGGGAGAGGGCTCATACGAAACAGTTTCGATTTATTGTGTACCCTGCTCTTTCGCCTTTGCGGAAGTCATCGTGGAGCTGCGGTGCGATAGCCCGCAGAAAGTCGCCCGAACCTGGCTTCCAACTCAAGATGCGCCGTAGCTCCGGTCGCCGCGCCCGGCCTTCGTCTCAGAAGGTTCACCGCCTGGGCTCACCGTTCCGGATTGCGGGCGTCGGCAACCGCACGAGCAAATTCCCAGACACTCTTGCGCTCGTTATCGTCCAGCGCGAGCAGGAGGTGGGTTTCTTCGGCATGCATGAGCCGGAGGCTCAGGAATGGCTCTTCCCGGCGCTTCTCCCGGTTTTCCCAGACCGCATCGATAACCTGCACTTTATCCAATTGCGCCACCGAGACCACATCGTAACGGAAATATTGATCGCCAACCACGATATCGTACAGGACATTGCCAGCGGTGAGCAGCACCAGGTTGAATCGGCCCTGATCCTCATACCCCTGGGGCAGAAACTTGTTGATATGGCACAGGGCGACCTTGCGATCCCCCAAGGCCGCCCGAAACTTGAGCTTCAAGGCGTCATAATCGATCTGAAGCGCTCGTTCGTCCGGACCGGTCGCGGCGATCGCCGCCTCCTTCGCTTTCTCATAAACTTCATCCGCCGTCATCAGACCTGCCATCGTTCTCTCCTTCTCCTCGATCATTTTGCCTCGGCATTGATTCGCCGATGCAGCCGCCTCGCGACTGGGGTACCCTACCCAGCCCACCACCGGGAAAGCAAGAGGGTTATCGAGCCCGGAGCGTGTGTGTCGCCCGGAGCGCGCCCTTGTCATCGAGAATCCGGACCTCAAGCGTGGTCCTTTTCACCAACACCAGTCCGAAGTTCGAATACCCGCTGTCGCTGAACAAGGTCACGGGTTTAAAGACGGGGTTGGGAGGGGTGGGGCGACCGTAGGCCGCGGAGAGCGGCCCGCAGATGAATTCATGAAAGTCCGCCACCCCGTCTCCATCCGGATCGTACGCGTTTGCTTGAACATAATGGACATCCGCCGCCAGCCAGACGACGTTCCTGATACGGCGCGACAGGATCGCCTCAACAAGTTGTTCCAGTTCGGTCTGAAAGCCAGTCCCGTCCGGACCGCGCGCCCAGCTATCGTTGCCCGGCGTCAACAGGTTGCCCGCCTTGGGAGTGGACAACGGCACACTGGTCGCGATCACCTTCCAGGTCGCCGTGGAGTTTGCCAATCCATCCAGCAACCATGCCCGCTGGGCCCCGCCCAGCATGGTCTTGCTCGGCCCGTCCGGCTCCGCGTTACGACTGCGGTACTGGCGCGTATCGAGAATGAAGAGTTCCAAGTCGGCTCCGAAGCGGACCCGCCGATACAGGCGCGCGGGATCGTCGGGCGGTGTACGGATTGGCCAGTACTCTAGCAATGCCTGCCGACCGATCGGCATCCGTGGATCGTGCGGGCCGGCAAAATTGTTGCCGACTTCATGGTCGTCCCAGATCGCGAACACTGGGATGGCGGCCAAGAATCGTCGGAGCGCCGGTGCACCGCGCTGATAGCGATGCTTCGCGCGATACTCATCCAACGTCGTTGCCGTAAAATCGCCCCCCGGAGCATTCGGCGGTGAGGAGCAGGTGTCGTCGCTATACATGAGATCGCCTAACAGGAGTGCGAAATCGGGCTGTTGCCGACGCATCACGTCAAAAATCAGATAGCCAGCCCCATCATCTCGTCGACAGCGTTGCTGGCCTCCGAGATCGCCGCTCCACAGAAACGTCACCGGCGCATGCACGCCCGGCGGAGGCGCCGTCACAAACTCGCCCGTAGCGGCGACCTTCACCGCCGATATCGAATCAACTTCGGGATGCTGCTGCTCCACCAACACCTGATACCGGTACCTCGTGCCAGGTTTGAGCCCCTCGATCGGGATCGTGAGGGTGTAGTCGCGCTCCGGAGCGGTCTCAAGCAGGAGGGTTCTGGCCAGATACGGTGCACGCTCTCGATCGGCTTCCGCTCTCGTCCATTCTTCCACCGGCGCCCACTCGATCTGAATTTTCCGAGGGCCGTCCGTACGAAGCCACACGACCGCTGAACGGTCGGTCACATCGCCGGTCGCGATCCCGGACGACAGTTCATCGGGAAACGAGACGGATGTCTCTGCAAACGGGCTGTCCGGCGGGAGTCCGGGTCTATACGAAGGCGGGCAGCCGGTCAACGACAACGCCAGTCCAAGAAAGACCAGCCCGATCCAGATATGGAGTCGGGAACGCATCAAACAGTCACATTTACTTGAACAAGCGCGGCTCCGTCAAGACACGGCCGGCGCCGTTGCATTTCTAACCATGGTTCGGCATACTGGGATTTAAGTCTCTGTGCCTCTCGTCGGCTTTGGAGAGATTAGAGATTGTGGAGAGATAATGAACGATCAGGCGTGCTCGATTCAGAATTGCAAAGCCAAAGTCTATGCGCCGGCTGGGACGGGCGCGCTCTGCAAAGAGCATTTCCTGAACTTCGTAGCCTGGCGACGCAAACGCGGGCTGCAGATGTTTCAGAAATATGCGGCCATGACGATGGAAGAACGGGATACGATCATGGCCGAATGGGCCAAGACAGTGAGAATCGACGAGACGCCAGCACCGCCCGGCGCGAAGCGATAGACCGTTGCTGCCTGTTTCCGGAAAGCCCCCTTTCATGCGCGCATTGCTCCGTGTTGCCGTCCTTGTTGTTGTCAGCGGAGGGGTCGGCTCGGCTGCGCTCATTGTAGCGCCGTCTCTCGGTGAGGCCAGTTGCGCCGGTTTGAAAGGTGACGAGTTGCAACGCTGCCTTGCGGGAGAGCTTAAGGATCCAGGGCCAGCCAAGATCCTTTTCCACGACCAAGCGGGCAAAACCATCGCGCTTGACCACGCGGTGGTCGCCCGCTCCATGGACGAAGTCTGCCGGACCATCGGACGCGATGGCCTGTTCACGGCCTATAAAAACGATGGGCCCCGGCGGTCGGCACGTATCTGGAAGGAAGTTTCCTGCAAGAACGGTCGTGTGGACGGGCTTTGGAAGGAGCATTTCCCATCCGACAGCACGCTCACCATCGTCTTTTATGATGCTTCTGGCAAGGCCGTCAAACAAGCTCTCTACTTTAACGGCCGGCTCCTCCGCGAGAACCCGATCGGCGTGAAATAGGCCGCCGCTGTCTTGTTTGTCCATCGGTTCCGGGTAGCCGACCGATTGGACGCCTCAGCCGCTCGGCTCTTGTCCTATACCGAGAGTCCGGCATGAGATGTTCAACGCCAAGGACACCTTCCGGTGGTGAGCCATCATAAAAAAGACTCCCGACCCCTTTTCTTTCCTCCCTTTTCTTTTCTCTTTCACCCTATTACCGGACTTCCATGATGATGAATCATCAGCCACTCATCCCCAATCCGCTCATAGAGGTTCGTGGCCAGCACCCGACTTTCGACCGGCTGGTCGTCCTGGTGGCTGGTGATGTTTTCCGTGCAGATCACCCAGGCGATGTCGCCCGCCACCTGAATCTGAATCTCGGTTAATTCGAATTTCATCGAAAACGTGTTGTTGAAAATCAACACCCACGAGTCCCGCACCGCCGGCCACCCCACCCGCTGCGACCAGCCAGGATGAATACAGGTGACATATTCCAGATGAGCCCACACGCGATCCATCCGCGCGATATCTAAGCTTTCGAAGGCATCGTAAAAGGCCTGGTTGGCACGCGTCACTTCTTCGATTCGTTCCTTGATCATGCCCGTTCCTTGGCACTCAGAGTGGTGTATCATACCCCAAGTCTGCAGAGCAGAGCGAGCGCCGAGAAGGCGCCACGCGGACTCTTTTCAGACCGTTCGGTTAAGCGAGAGGTAATAAAATTAAGGAAAGCGGGTGGAAGCGACTCAGGTGGCCGAGCGTCGCTCCCGCCCGCGATAAGCAAACAGGAAAGCGACGCAGTTACTTTTTCTTCGAGACTGTGGCCGGCGGACTCTTCACCGCAGATTCTTTTTGGACCGGCATGGGGGCGGTCGCGCCGTTCCGCAAGGCCTCGATCAGCGCTTTCTTCGTGGCGAACGTCTTGCCCGCGAGCGGGCCTCGCTCGCAGACATAGGGCCCTCTCGGTTGTTCTTGACGGCAATCATGTTTATCGGTCGATTTCCCGGCGAATGAGATTGCTGGCCCCATGATCAGCACCAGCAGGCTTGCACCCAGGATAACGGACAGTTTGCGCGCCATCGTGACCTCCAGTATATAGCCAATAGCCAGTAGCTCTGCGTTGGTTGGGGCGAGCTACTCGCTGCTCGCTGTGGACATGTCCATGCCCCGAAGTGGCCAGGAAAGCTCAATACGGTCCAAGTATAGCAGGCGGCTCTGAGCGGGAGCCTCCGGCAACCAGTGTCAGCTATCGGCTTGCTGGTAAATGACGGAGGGCGGGAGCGGTTACGCTTTGAGGCGAGAGGTTTGCCAGCCGACCAGCCAGACGCCGGCCAGAACCAAGAGAATTCCGACGATCTCCACCAACCCCACCGGGTCTTTCAAGATGAGCGCGGACAGCCCAACCGCCGCGACGGGCGTCAGGTTGCCCAGAACGGACGCGCGTGAGGGTCCGATTCCGTTCACGCCGTACAGCCACGCTTGCTGCGCGACGGCGGTTGCAAAGATCACCAGATAGCCCAATGCCAGCCAATCAGCACCGGTGACCGAGGCCACGCCTGCCTCCATCATTTTGCGATCGGTCCACAACAAAGGGACCTGGAGCACCGTGGCAACCAACAGCGTCGTCCAATTAACTGTCAATGCGGACAGCCGTTCCATGATCGCGCGGCTGCCGATGCTGTAGAGCGCCCAGCTCACCACGCCCAGGAACACGAGCGTGCCGCCGAGCACCGGCTGTTCGCCAACCGCCTGAAAGCCCGCCACGGACACGAGCGCTCCCCCCGCGAACGACAGCAGGCCCCCCAACCACACGGCCCGCAGAGGCACATCCTGAATCAACATCGCCGACAGCAGCGACGTCACGACCGGAGACGATCCGATGATGACTCCTGCGACGGCTCCACTCACATACTTGAGCCCGATCAAGATCAACAGGTGATTCCCCAGCACGCCGAGCCCGAGGCCCCCCAGGGTGCGGAGATCCGCGGGCGTAAGGCGGGCAATCGCGCCCTCCTGCCACCACCAGATCGCCATAAGGAGAGCGAGACCGCCCGTATCCCGCAGCACGGAGGCTTCCACGGGCGAGAAAGACCCGAGCGCCAACTTCTGCGCAACAATGGAGCCACCCCACAGGACAGCGGCCGCCGTCACTGCACCGTAGGCGGCCCACTCCGAAGGTTTACGCATGATGCACTGGCTATAACAATCAGCTCTGCCGCTCGTCAAGCGGTTTCTCCCACCGGCCGGTGCCTTGACACGGCGGCGTCGCTTCGTTATGGTGCGCAGTCCAATAACGGCGTCCGATCTTGTTCACTTCATGGAGGAACGATGGCACAGCGTCCGGAAGGAAGCCGGTTGGTGTCACTGTTCGTCGCTGGATGTGTGCTCTTGACGGGCTGTACGAAAATTTTGGTCAAAGACGATCTCCGGACGGCTCAAACCTCCGGCGATCATTGCTCGGGCAGCGAATGGGTGGACGACTCCGCGATCGCCGCGTTGCCGATTCCTTTCGTGGCCTTCTTCGTCCCTCACATCGATCTGCACGACATCAAAGCCGACGACTATTTGAAGCGCTGCGGCGGCGATCCCACTCGGCTGGTCAATCGGACAGTCGAGGTCCATCGCACTGCCTGCATCCCCGCCGCGCTGGTCTACATCATCACGCTTGGCATCTGGCAATGGTGCCCGGCGCATGTGTCGTGGGAAGCGGACCTCAAAGCCGCGTGACGCGTAACAGGTCATGTCCTTTTCTTTATCACCATCACGCCGTCTCGGATCGTGACCAGCACCGCCGTCACGCGCGGATCAGTGGCCACTAGGCGGTTCAGGTCCTGAATGGCAGCTGTCGAGGCATCCGGCGGCGGGTACACCAGCACGTTGCCGGACCAGAGGACGTTGTCGATCAGAATCACGCCCCGCGGTGATACGAGTTCCAACGCCCGACGGTAATAGTGCACATAGTTCACCTTGTCCGCATCGATGAAGATCACGTCGAATGGTCCGGCGAGCGCACGCAAGGTTTCCAGCGCGGGACCCATTCGGACGTCGATCTTGCGGCCATGCGGGCTCTTGGCAAAATACTTGCTGGCCAAGGCCGCGGACTCCGGATCGATCTCGCAGGTGATCACACGGCCGTCCTCCGGCAGGACTTCCGCGAAGCACAGAGCGCTGTAGCCTGTGAACGTCCCAATTTCCAATACCCGTTTCGCTTCCACCAGCAACGCCATCATTTTCAGAAAGGCGCCCTCCAACGGTCCGACGATCATGTGCGGGAACTCCATGGTCTGGTAGGTCTCCTCACGCAACGCCCGACAGATTTCCGACTCGGCGGCGGAGTGGGCTTCTGCGTAGGCTTCGATTTCCGGCAAGATCAGGTTTTTCATTGTCCTCTTCACCTCATGATTTGTCATGATTTGAAAAAACGCTTCGGCATTTCGTACACTGACCGGGCGATCATACCCGAAACTTTCAGCCGACTATCGGACGATAGGCGATGGGCTATCGGCCAGCAAAATTTTCGCCCACGGTCCTCAGCGCATAGGCCTGAAGCGGCCTCTCGCCGAGAGATCACTGTCTCTCGCCCGTATTTATTTGGAGTTCACCCGTGAAGACCCTCGCGACTCTGGCACCGCTGACGGCCCGGTTACTTGAGATTCAACGGATCACCAGCGCGGCGTCCGTACTGTCCTGGGACCAGGAAACCTACATGCCGCCCAAAGGCGGAGAGGCCCGCGCCGAGCAAATCGCCACGTTGCAAGCTCTCGCCCATGAACGGCTTGTCTCGCCGGACCTCGAACGGGAGCTGACCCAATGGGTGGATCCGGCGACCGGCCTGATTATCGAGACGCCCGGCGACGCCTGGGACGAGCCGTCACGTTCCCTGCTCCGGGAAGTGTGGCGGGATTTCAGCCGGGCGAAGAAACTGCCGTCGGCGTTCGTGAAGCGCCTGAGCCGCGAATGCTCGCTGGCCCAACAGATTTGGGCCGAAGCGCGGCGCAAGAGCGACTTCGGAATGTTTTTGCCCCATCTTCGTACGGTCGTGGCTCTCAAACGGGAGGAGGCCAGCTATCTCGGCTACACGGCATCGCCCTACGATGCGCTGCTGGATTTCTACGAACCGGGCTCGACGGCGGCCGCGCTGAAGCCGCTGTTCGACCAATTGAGAGCCCGCTTGGTTCCGTTACTCACCCGCATCATGGCCAGCTCCGTCAAAATCGACGATTCCGTCCTCTTCAAATCCTATGACACAGCCCGCCAACTGGAATTCGGCCGGCTGGTGCTGACGGCAATGGGGTATGACTTCGAGCGGGGTCGCCTGGACCTCTCAGCCCATCCTTTTACGACATGCTTCCATCCAACCGACGTCCGCGTCACCACGCGCGTGTATGAGAAGGAATTGCCGGTCTGCCTGTTCAGTTGCATTCACGAGGGAGGCCATGCGCTGTACGAGCAAGGCCTGGACCCCCGCCATTACGGCACGCCGTTGGGCGAGCCACTTTCGCTGGGCATACATGAAAGCCAATCACGACTGTGGGAAAACTGCGTCGGCCGTTCACGCCCTTTCTGGCGGTTCTTTTACCCGCTCCTACAACAGACGTTTCCCGAACAACTCGGCGGCGTCGAACTGGAGCAATTTTATGCCGCCATCAATCGCGTCAAGCCGTCGCTGATTCGTGTGGAGGCAGATGAGCTGACCTACAACCTCCACATCATGTTGCGGTTCGAGATCGAGCAGGACCTGATCGAAGGTCGCGTGCAAGTTGAAGATCTCCCAGTTCTCTGGAACCGGAAAATGCAGGACTATCTGGGCATTGCACCGGAGACGGACGCGGACGGTGTCTTACAGGACGTCCATTGGTCGCTCGGTTCCTTCGGCTATTTTCCCACGTACACCCTGGGCAATCTGTACGCCGTTCAGTTTTATGATCAGGCGCGCCTGGAAATCCCCGATCTCGATGCGCAGATCGAGTCTGGCCAGTTGATCGGGCTCCGGCGGTGGCTCGAGCAGAACATTCACCGCTGGGGGCGCATGTTCACCCCCGACCACTTGGTGCAGCGGGTCACCGGCAAGCGCCTTTCCCCCGAACCGTTCTTGGCGCATCTCGAAAGGAAGTACGGCGAACTATACAAGCTATAAGCGAACAGCGCGTAGCGAGCCGGATAGAAAATAAGCGAAAGTATCCCCCTCTTTGGTAATAATTTGCTATCGGCTATTCGCTAATATCCCATCGCTGTATTCAGTTTTGCGAGGACCGCCGGCGGCAGCGTGAACTCCGCGTCCGTTTCGATGCGGGATGGGACCAAGATCGTGGTATGGAAGACGATGTCCCGGATAGCAAGCTTGGAGTTAGGTTCCTGCGGTGTGCTCAGTTCAACGGCCTCGACAGACTTCGCAATCGCGCTGCCGTCCTGCGGACCATAGGTCGGAACGACAGCCTCGACAATCTCGATGATTTTTTCATTGGTCTCCACGCCCTCCACGCCTTTCAAAAGCAGCGGGATCACTTCTTCCTTGACTTGATCGGAGACCGTGAAATTTTCGATCCGCTCCTTGCGCCGCAGCGACATGAGATCGTTGTCCAAATCCTTGCTGAACACGCCGTAGGCATAGCGGAAAAACTCAAAGTGAAAGCCCTTGAGATTCTTCGCGAACATCTGGAGCTCGCACAGGAAGCACAAGGATTGCAATTTCACGTCGTTCAGCAGGCCGAACGGCTCCGCAAGGTACAACACATAGAGCAGGAGCGCCCGGTCGATCGTCATCTGATGAGGCTTGCGCATCGCATTCTACCCGCGAACCATGCCCGCTGAAAAATTCACGCACTATAATCTCGAGACAAGTCGCCCGTCAACACGTAGGCCTGGCAATCGGAGACCCACGGCAGGCCCCGGAAGACGGGCCAGACCGCCCCTTGACCCCGATTTTCATTTCGTCTTAAATGATTCTGCTCAGGGACCATCTCTGCCGCACTCCGATGGTGTCGCATAAAAATACGCAGAAGAACATGAAAGAAATGCAGGTGCTCAAGGAGCACCTGGCTAAACATCAGCTTAAACTGACTCGGCAGCGGGAGTTGATTCTCAATGAATTCCTCAAAAAGGAACACATCACCGCCGAAGAGATGTACCACCTGCTGGCGAAGAAAGACCCCCACCTCGGTCTCGCGACCATCTACCGGACCCTCAACCTTTTCTGCGACGCCGGCCTGGCGCAGGCCCGTCATTTCGGATCGCAGACCCAGTACGACAACGTGTCGCACAAGAGGCATCACGACCACCTGATCTGCACAGGCTGCGGGAAGATCGTCGAGTTTGAGAACTGCGACATCGAACGCCTGCAGGAGGAAGTCGCCGCCAGGAATGGCTTTGTCATTCAGACTCACAAGCTCGAATTGTATGGCCTCTGCTCGAGCTGCCGTCATTGACCCCGCCCAATCGCCAGCATCGTTCGGGAAACGAATCCATTTCACCGGGAGTCCAATTCGCCATGAACACGCACGAAGGAGTTCGTCGATCTGATCATCGGGAGGTCCGGCCTCGGACCCCCTCTCGGTACAGAGACAGGTGGCCGATCCTGCTCCTGGCATGCTTGGTTCCGATCGCCGGCCTGGCGCCCTCCTCTCCGGCGGCGGAGCGACTGATCATCTACTCCGGACGGGCCGAACGCCTGATCAAGCCGGTCCTTGATGCCTTTCAGGCCCAAACCGGCATCCAGGTGGAACTGCTGTCATCGGGCACCACCGAATTGGTGAACCGCCTGCAGGCGGAAGGCGAACGGACCCCGGCTGACGTGTTGATCACCAACGACGCTGGTAGTTTGGAACGGGCGCGGGAACTGGGGTTGCTACGGCCGCTCTCTATCCCGGAGGTCGAGCGGGCGATTCCGCCGCAGTTCCGCGCGCCGGACAACAGTTGGGTGGGCTTATCGGGACGCTTCTGGGTCGTGGTCTACAACACGACGCGCGTAAGGGCCGGAGACATCACGTCTATCCTCGATCTCGCTGAACCGCGTTGGCGCAACAAGATCGCCATCCCGAATTCAGGCAACGAATATCTCCAGGCCGGCGTGTCGGTCATCAAGGCGATCCATGGAGATGAAAAGACCAGGCTGTTTCTCCAGGGGCTAAAAGCCAATGCCGGCACCCGGGTGTACCAGAAAAGCTCGCAGATCGTGGAAGCTGTCGCAAAAGGAGAGGTGGAGGTTGGGTTGGTGAACCACTACTACGTCTATCGATACCTGGCGACCCAGCCTGGAGCGCCCCTCGCCGTGCTGATGCCGGATCAGCACGAAGGAGGGATGGGCGCCATCATGAACGTCGCAGGCATCGGGGTCGTCAAATATACCCGTCGCCTCGACAGCGCGAAGCGGCTGGTCGTGTTCCTTGCCACGCAAACCGGCCAAAAGATGTTCGCTGACCTCAACAAGGAATACCCACTGCATCCCGAGGTGAACGCCGACCCTGTCCTTATCGAGCGGAAGACCTTCCGCACCGCGACGGTGCCGTTGGCCCGGTTGGCTGAACTGCGGGAGCCGACTATGGCTCTCATCGAGCATGTAGGGCTTCGCTGACACAGCCGACACCGCATGACCCCGGCCGTCCGCCATATCGCCGTTCCGCCGCTCCAGGTGTTCGCCGTGGCGACGGTCGGACTCCTTACGTTGCCCCTGCTGTACGTGAGCTACCTGGCCTTGTCCGCCGATTCGGCCGTTTGGGGCCGGCTGTGGGCCACACGTATTCCTGAGCTGCTGACCAACACCATCTCGCTGGCCGCCGCGGTATCGCTGGCCGCGTGCGCGCTCGGTGTTTCCCTCGCCTGGCTGGTCGTCCGATTCGACTTTCCGGGGCGCCGCATCTGGGAATGGGCGCTGGTGTTGCCCCTGGCCATGCCGACCTACGTGCTCGCGTATGTGTACACGTTTCTCCTGGGCACGGGAGGGCCCTTTCCCCTCTTTCCGCCGCACGGCTTTGCTGGGACGACATTTGTCATGACCCTCGACACCTTTCCGTTTGTCTATCTGTTAAGCCGGGCTGCATGGCTCAATCTGAACGTCTCGTTCGAAGAAGCTGCGCAAGCCTGCGGCGCGTCGCGCCTCGAGATTCTCCGGCGCGTCACGCTGCCGCTCCTGCGGCCGGCGATCGTCGCCGGGCTTGCACTGGTGATCCTGTATGTGGTGTCGGACTTCGGAGCCGTGTCGCTGCTGCGATACCAGACGCTCACGTACGCGGTCTATCAGCAGATGACCAGTCGCTACAACTACACAGCCGCCGGCATCCTCAGCCTGCTTCTGGTCGTCATCGCGTTGGTGTTCCTGGTCACGGAACGCTGGTCCCGCCGGAAAAGCCGGTTCTACCAGACGACGGGCCGCTATCGGGCTCCCAAGCGCCGACGATGCGGACCGCTGGGCGCGCTGGTGGTCACCGGCTATCTCATGATCGTGCTGGGCGCGGCCTTCCTTGTTCCGGCAGCACTGCTTGTGCGGTGGAGTCTCTCGGCAATCGCGCAAGGTGCAGTGGACGCCCGGTTCTTCGGATTCATCTGGAACAGCACGGTCCTGTCCGCAGTGGCCGCGACCTGCGCCGTCACGATCGGGATTCCCCTGGCCTACCTGGCTACCCGGTGTCCTTCACGGTTTAACCTGACCTGCCTCCAGGCGGCCTATGCCGGCTATGCACTGCCGGGGCCGGTCGCCGCCTTGGCGTTGCTGGTGCTCTTTTCCCAGGCCGTACCATTCTGGTACGGTTCTGTCGCCGTCTTGGTGGTCGCCTACATCGTGCACTTTTTGCCGGCCGGGCTGCAATCGCTGGAGCCCGCCCTGCAGCAAGTGACGCCCAATCTGGAAGAAGCGGCCCGGAGCCTAGGCCTGGGCATGCGCGAGACGCTCCAGCGGGTGACGATACCCCTGGTTCGCAACGGGGTCATCGCGGCCTGGGTCCTGATGTCTCTGCAGTGCATGAAGGAGCTGCCGGCCACGTTGCTGCTCCGGCCCGTGGGATTCGACACGCTAGCAATCCGGGTATGGCTCGAGGCGAGCGAGGAATATTATCAACTGGCCGCTCCGCCGGCGCTCTTAATCGTGGCACTGACGCTGCCGGCCCTTCGGCTGCTCGTCTCCAAGGATTGGCGGGCGGCTTGACGGATCGAACCATGGACAAGGAATTGCCGGAGAAGACCGTCCTCGAGCTGCGCAACGTGTCATGCGCTTACCAAGCCGGGCACCCAGCAATCTCGGACATTTCCTTCTCGGCGCGAGAAGGCGAGATCCTCTGCCTGTTGGGGCCGTCCGGATGCGGCAAGACGACGGTTCTCCGTGTCATCGCCGGATTCGAACCGGTCTCCGCGGGCGAAGTCTGGCTCTCGGGGCGGCTCGTCTCCGCGGTCAAGCTGATGGTTCCCACGGAGCAGCGGCGCATCGGCATGGTCTTCCAGGAATATGCGCTCTTTCCGCATCTATGCGTGGCGGACAACGTCGCGTTCGGTCTCCGCCACCTGACACGCGACCGGCGCAGAGCCCAGGTGCAAGCCTTGCTGGAGATGACCGGTCTCACTGGCTTGGAAAGGCGTTACCCACACGAATTGTCCGGCGGACAGCAGCAACGAGTGGCGTTGGCTCGCGCCTTGGCGCAGAAGCCCGTCATCCTTTTACTCGACGAGCCGTTCAGCAACCTTGACCCCGACATGACCGGCAAGATGCGGCAGGACCTCCATGACCTCCTGCGGCAAACTAGGACGACCACCATCCTGGTGACGCACGATCACGAGGAAGCCTTCGCGATGGCGGATCGGATCGCCGTGCTGAACCAAGGCCGCCTGGAGCAGGTGGACACGCCGGAAGCGATCTACCACACACCCGTAACACCGTTCGTGGCGGACTTCGTGGGCCAGGCCGATTTCATCCCCGGCCTCGTGCAGAACGGTGTGGTGCGGACGGAGATCGGCGAATTCCCAAACCAGGTCGGCTATGAGAACGGAGTCAAGGTCGTGGTGATGATCCGTCCGGACGATGTCCATATCATGCCTGTCAAAAACTCGCCCGTCCGCATCTTGTCCCGGCAGTTCCGCGGCTCGGAAAACCTCTATGCGATCGGCCTGCCGTCCGGCCAAACCATCCATAGCAGCGAAGCTTCGACGCACATCTATCCCGTCGGCACACCCGTTGAACTCCGGGTGACAGCCACGCACACGGTCCTGTTTCCTGCGCGTGAATCCCTCTGAACTTTTCCAGAATTTTCTGTTGACAGCGTTTCTAGCAACATGATATTGATAACTCCTCTCAAATTCATTGATTGTCCTGTTTGGCCAGGACGAGGCCGGGGAAGACGCGAGGTCATCGAGATATGGAAGTCTTGAAAGAAACGGTCGATTACGGGGTCATCGGGCTGTTGTTGGTTCTCAGCGTGTGGTGCGTCGCCGTAGCCGTCGAGCGATGGCTGTTTTATCGCCGGGTGGACCTCTCGCAGTTCCCGAACCGCCAGGTGTTTGAGATCGCGCTGACCAAGCGACTGGTCATCATTGGCACGGTCGCCGCTAACGCACCCTACATTGGACTGTTGGGCACTGTGCTCGGCATCATGCTGACGTTCTATACGATGGGCACCTCCGGCACCATGGCCGTGAACACGATCATGATTGGCCTCAGCCTGGCGCTGAAGGCCACCGCGGTTGGCCTGTTGGTCGCCATTCCCTGCGTCGTGATGAACAACGTGCTGCGACGCCGCGTCGCTGAACTGCTCACGCTCCACAAGGTGCGATATGGATCGTGAGTTGGACCAGATCAATGTGATCCCATTGGTGGACGTGATGCTGGTCCTGCTGGTCATCGTCTTAACCACCGCAACCTTCATCACGACAGGGCAGATCCCCGTCGATTTGGCCAAGGCCAAGGAGGCGGGGGACCGCAGGGATGTTCCGTTGGTGATCACCTTGACGGCGGAAGGGAAGCTCTACCTGAACGATCGCCCTGTTCCCGAGGACGGATTGAGAATCGTTCTGAATTCCCATCCCAGGGAATCCCAGGTCATTGTCCGGGCTGATCGCGTGACGATGTTAGAGCGCTTCGTTCAGGTAGTGGATGAAGTGCGCGGGCTGGGATTCCAGCAAGTCAGTTTGGAGGTCGTTAGATCGTGATCACACCGGATTCCGGATCGGATCGAAGCCTCAACTATCGGGTCCAGGGATGGATAGTCTCGGCCGTCACCCATACCCTAGCGGTGGGGGCGGCCTTCGCGCTGACATCCGCCTTGCACCTGCCCCCGCAACCCGAACCGTTCAAATGGGAAGTCTCGCTGGTGCAACCTCCCGCGCCCCAGGACGTCGAACCGCCGCGGCCTAATCCGAGGCCACCAAGACCGGAACGAATGACGCCACCGGTGGTCGAAACGAAACCGGTGGTGCAAACAGTCCAGACTGTGGCGCAGGCCGTCCAGCAGGAGATCCGAGACATGACACCCGAGGTTCGAAACACCGTGCGAACCGCCGTTCAACCTGCGCCACAGGTCGTGACGCGCTCGATGGAGTCCATCAACCAAACGACGCAAATCGAGTTGGCAGCAGTCCGGACCGTCGCCGCGACCGAATCGCGGCAAGTCGTGACGGAGCCGGCTTCGGTGGCCCGAGAGGAAGCCCCTGTGGCTACTCCAGCCCCGGTGTTGCGCCAGGCGGTTGAACATACATCGGCGCCGATCCACACGGAAACGGTCGCAGAACGGATCATCGAGCCGGTCCAGCCGGTCACGGTCGAGAGCGCGTCCGCGCCGAGCGTGACAGGCGCAGTCCAGGAACGCCAGATTATGGTCGCCGAATCAGCGCATTCATTGGTCTCTCAGCCCGTTTCGACCGGGTCGGTTCAAGAACGTCGGCTCGTGCAAGAGCCTGCTCCGGCGACGACACCCTTTGCGCCTATCCAGGAGGCCTCGATCCATCAGTTGCCGGTGCAATCTCTACCGGCCACCAAAGCCGACTATAGCTGGCTGGCAGAGGCACTGTGGCGCCGTGTCGAACAGCTCAAGCGGTACCCTCATCTTGCCAGAATGAACCGGTGGGAGGGCATGGTGGTGTTGCAAGCCGTCATTCGGCACGACGGGCACCTCGTCGATCTGAAGGTGGCCGAAAGCTCCGGCCATGCGGTGCTCGATCAGGACGCCATGGAGGTCATGCGAAAGGCCTGCCCGCTGGATTTGAAACACTCATTGGGAAAGCCCCAAGTGGTAGTGCAAGTGCCGATCAGCTACAAGTTGCAATAGCCTCTTTTCCTTGATAAACCGATGACCCTACTACCCAAAGGGTTTTTTCCGATCGGAGGAGAAAGAACGTGAAACAGCAAGGTTTTGATCAGCGACTTCTGCTAACCTTATTAGGACTGTTTGTGGCTTCGGCTTGGCTTAGCGGAGGAACCGTATGGGCTCAGGCCCAGGGCAAGGCGGAGAAAAGCTTTTCTGCGATGGTCACCGATGCTCAGGGGATTGAATCGGAGGTTAAGAACATCATTTTTTACTGGGAAGAGAAAGTGAGCGAAACAGCCTTTGTGCCGCATGAACTACGCGAAGTTCCGGTGAAGAAAGGGGCGGCCACCATCAAGGTCAAATTCGAATCAATCAAGCAGATCGATGTCAAACCCTCTCCCGACGGCGGGCCACCGACCGTCTCCATCAGCCTCACGAACGGCAAGACGGGCGAATTCGTGCTGGCTATGAATGGGAGTTTCAAGGGCTTGTCCGAGTTCGGCGACGTGGAATTTCCGGCCAACGGCTTGAAGAGGGTTGTGTTCAAGTGAGAAAGACTCCTGCCGTTAGTCATGAGCGTCCGCTCACGCAATCGACCGGCAACATGTTCGGTCGTAGTTCCTCTCCGCTTATAACCTAACCCTAACAATCCTGTAACCAGAAGGAGGTCTTGACATGGGTGGGCGATTGAGAGAATTTATATTGAGAATGAGAATAAGAACTAAAAGCAAAATCATTCCATCGCTCTACGCTTGCCTCATCACCGGGGCGGTTTTACTCCTCCTGCTTGGCGCGCCGGCAAGCGCTGAGGAACCTTCAGGCCAGACCGCTGGTTCTCCCGAGGCAACCGGGCAAGGTCCGGAAGCGCCGGCGTCCGAACAGAAGCCACTCAGAATCCCGCTCACCGAGGTGATCGGGACTGCCCCGGAGGCACTGGAGCACATTCCCGGTTCCGGCCGCGTCGTCACGCAGGAAAGTTTATGGAAAAACCATCGCCTCACAATCAACGAAGCCTTGCGCGAGGTGCCGGGGGTGAATGTGCGGGATGAAGAAGGATTAGGGATCAGACCCAACATCGGCATCCGCGGTCTCGACCCGACCAGAAGCCGAAAAGTCCACATCATGGAAGATGGTGTCCCGATCATGCTGATGCCCTACGGGGACGCCTCCTCCTACTACTTCCCGCCGGTGTTCCGTTTCGATCGGATCGAGGTCCTGAAGGGTAGCGGACAACTGCTCTACGGCCCGCAGAACATCGGTGGCGTGATGAACCTGATCACCCGCATGCCGCCGTTGACCCCGCAAGGCAATGTCGAATTCCGCGGCGGCAACCTGAATTACTTCAACACGCACTTTGATTACGGAGGAACCTGGGGCAAAAGCGGCTATCTGGTGGACTACACCCACTTTCAGAGCGATACCCCTCGCTTCACCAACATTCGAGCGAAGATCGACGACCTCACCTTTAAGACGGTTCAAGAACTCACCGCTCGGACCACTATTTTGGCGAAGTTCAATTATTACCGAGAAGACTCCGGCATCGGCTATCAAGGTTTGACGGAAGCCAATTGGGGCGCACGCGGCAGCGACCGGCAGACGCCATTCACGCACGATCATTTCGATTTTCGCCGCATGGGCGTGCATGTCGCAGTCCAGCACATGTTCAATGCCGACCTGAGCGTCACGACGAACTTCTTCGGCCATTACATCGCGCGTGACTGGTCGCGGCAAAATCAATTGGCGCTGGCAGCCGATGGCACCCAGATCGGCGCCAGTCTCAAAAGCAACGACCTGCCGGCTACGGCTTTTACGGTCGTTCCCGATCCACAGCGTCGCTTCACCAACGAACGGGAGTATTGGGTGTACGGCGTCGAACCCCGCTTCCATCTGACCCATCGCCTGCTGGGCATCCTCAGCGAAGCCGACTTCGGCGCCAGATTCATGCACGAGCAGTCCGATCGCAAGCAGTTCTTAAACCAGATTACCGGAATCGGTGGCTCATCCACCTGCTTGGCAAGTCCGGCGGCCGCAACGTGTTTAGGCGAAAACAATATCCGAAAAACCGACGCGTACGCGCTGTTCTTCCAGAACCGGTTCTTCGTGACCGATCAGATCACGATTACACCGGGCTTCCGTGTCGAACACGTGAACTACGAGCAATTCAATAAACTGCCCACCACCGGCGAAACCTTTGGCAAAACCGCCATCACCGAAGTCCTGCCGGGCATTGGGGCAACCTATTCGCCGATCAAGAATTACACCTTCTTTGCCGGTTTCCACCGGGGCTTCGCGCCGCCGCAGATTTCGGATGCGGTCACCGCAACCGGAGCGGTGGTCGATTTGGACGCCGAGTTGAGCTGGAACTACGAACTAGGTATGCGGAGTACGCCGGTCCAGTGGCTGGGCTATGAACTGACCTTTTTCCAGATGGACTTCCAGAATCAGATTGTGTCGCAGTCCGTCGCGGGAGGAGTCGGCGCGACCTTGACCAATGCCGGGCGAACTCGCCACCGCGGTATCGAATTCGCCGTGAAGGCTGATGTCTTAGATGCCGTGACGGGACAAAATCCGAAGAAAGATGTCATCGTCGACCTGAACTACACCTGGGTCGCCGATGCAGAGTTCAGGGGAACTCGGAATAGCGCCATTACCGGAGCCGCGCTTCTTCCCGGCGAGGCGCAAGTGTTCAGCGTGAGCGGGAACCGTCTCCCATATGCCCCCAAGCACCTGCTCACAGCAGGGCTGGGCTACATCAACAGGAACGTCGGGTTCGACGGGCGGGTGGAAACCCAGTGCATCAGCGACATGTTCGGCGATGATCGGAACACGCACAATCCGACGCCCAACGGCCTGCGCGGCATCATCCGCGGCTGGTGCGTGTTGAACGCGGCGGCCAACCAGTATGTGAAGCCGATCAACACCACGTTCTTCGTCACCGGGAAAAACCTGTTGGATCACCTGTACATGGTGGACCGGACTCGCGGCATCTATCCGGGCCTGCCATTGATGGTGCAGGCCGGCGCTCGCTGGACGTTCTGACCCTTACTCTCTCTTCATGGCAATGCGCAGGAGGGGGAAAGAGGGGGTGTAGGAATGGGCCCTATCCCGAAGCGCGGCAGAATGAACGCCACGGACCACGACCAGGTCCGTTGCCTGTGCGGCCGGCTCCTGGCCCGATGGGTTCCCGACGGCATCCAGGTGAAGTGCAAACGCTGTCGGAGGATCGTGACGATTCCGTTCGCTGAGATCGAGGGGGCGCCGGCACCTTGCGGCGCCCCGCTTACGACGGTCCCGACATGAACGCAGTCCGCAAGTAGCGCAGTGTAACGTCAGGCCAGAGGACCTGCGAGTCCTGAGCCCAAGGCGATCTCCTCTTCACCCCTCCCTTCACACGGGACAGGCGAGGGGAAGGTCTCTTGGGCTCTTCTATTTTTCGCCTGTTGTGAGAAGGAGGCACCACGATGAACAGCACCGGTCCTGCTCTGTTGAATCATCATCCCGATCTCGCCGCCACCGTGGACCAGCTTCACGCGCTTGATCATTTGCGACTGCCGGCTCAGACCCTGACGGACGTTCGCGGTGTTTGGATACGGCGTGTTGTCAGACGAATCGAGAGTCTCTTGCCCCATCACAAGGGCCACGGCGAGCGGACCGCCGTCTATGCCCTCGCGCTCGGACAGGCGCTCGATCTCTCCCAGGACGAATTACGGGATCTTCATTTCGCCGCCTTGCTCCACGACATCGGCCTGCTGACGATTCCAGCCGACATTCTGTCGAAAGTCGGCCCGCTCACCGGCGATGAGTACGCGACGTTACAGAGCCATCCGCGTGCCGGCGCTGAACTGTTGGAGCCGATCCGGTTCTTACGCGAGGCCGCGCTCCTGATCGCGCACCATCACGAACGCTGGGATGGATTCGGCTATCCCTATGGCCTGCGCGGCCAGTTCATTCCGCTCGGGTCCCGCATCCTAGCTGTCGCGGATACCTTTGACATGCCGGCAAACTGGGGGCCAGCCATCGAGGTGTCGGACCACGAATCGACGTTGGCGCACTTGCAAATCGTGGCCGGCTCGCAACTCGATCCCGATCTTGTCGTAACCTTCCTGCGGCTGGCGCCGGCACTGAGACTTTACAGCTCTCCCGGGTGGGGTCGTGCCCCCCACCCATTCGGGCGGGGCGCCTCTGTTCCTCCTGGGCCCCCGCCCGCCCCTTTTCCGGCAAATCCGCAGCGGCCTGCCGTCGGACCTTTGCAAGCAGGCGGACCAGAGCGTTCATCGAAGACCATAAAGGAGAGCCCACCGAGGCCATAAACCACCGTCCACGGAGGGATCTTATGCGCCGCGCCGACGCGACAGGACAGTCTGCATGTGAGCCGTCCTGCAGAACAAACATTCGGGCCACGCCGGGCTCCTCCCAACTCGGCGACGATCCGTTCTCGATCCAAGAACATCACCCCGCGTTGCAGGCGCCTTCGGCCGTCGCGCAGCGCGTGCAGGAGTTCATCAGGAATAACCTGCACGAGGGCCTGACCCTCAAGGATCTAGCGCGGTTTCTCGGCTACTCAGACAAGTATTGCTCCGATCTTTTCAAGGTTCTCATTGGCATGCCCTTTTCGCACTATCTGAAACGTGTTCGCCTCGAACAGGCCGTCGACTTGCTCGCGGAGTCAAACGCGACTCTTTCCTCTATCGCTGAGGCCCTTGGCTTCAGCGATCAGTTCGCCTTCAGTCATTTCTTCAAAAATGCCGTCGGCTGTTCCCCTCAACAGTTCCGATCGCAATGCTCCTCACGCCGACTTCGTCCGAATCTTCTGCGCTCCGCATGGGCGAGCCGCCGATCTCAACTGCCTATCGGGCGTTGAAGTCCTGCTGAGCGTCGCCGCGGCTGGACGGCTTCTTATATGACCGCCGGATTGCGCTCCCGGCGGTCTGGAAAATGAACATGGTTACGGCTTCTGCTTCGGTCTATATTGATATTGAAATGCAATCTCAAAACATATCCATGCAGGCGAAGCCGCTCGTGCCGATAGATCCCGGGAACAAGACGATTTCCCGAAATCCGGCGGCGGTCCCATCAACCCGGCGCCTCACCGCTTCGACGGCGTGCGTCCTGCTCACGTTTCTGCCGAGATCCGAACCGGCAACGGCCGGATCGACAGTCGGCTTTCTCGTCGTCGCCCCTGACCGTGGGTTTCTGGGCAACCTGGAGATCCAGGCCGTGTTCGACGAGTTTGCGCAACACTGTGCGCCATCGGCGTTGGCCTTCGTCGGGCGAGACTACAACGGAATGGGGAGTGAATACTCCGATTATCTCAGACGAGCGCTGGCCGATCTCCAGCGCGGCGGCGCGACGGACATCGTGGTGATTCCGCTTTTTGTCTCCGCCGCTGACCCTGTCTTAAAGAAAGTCGTTGCTCACCTCCCTTCCTATGCGCATACCGGAACCATCCGGTGGGCCGAGCCAATGGTCTCGAGTCACCTCATTCGCCAAATCCTGTTGGATCACGCACTGGCGGCGAGCCAAAACCCAGAGCAGGAACGACTTTTGCTGGTCGGGTTCGGCGCGACTGACGAAGCCGGAGAGGCGGCCATGCGCCGCGACCTGGAACGATACCTGGCCTACGTGATGCGGTATCTCTCCTTCCGAGAGGCCACGGCCGTGCTTTATTACGACCGCGCCGCACCGGACGCCGAACGGCAGAACAAAGCGGCGGATCAGGTGATAGTCGAAACCGCCGCCAAGAAGGGACGGACGCTGCTGATCCTGGCTACGATCGGCCCGAAATTTGATCAAACGATGGCCCTGACACGCTGGTTCGGCAACAAGCTGCGTGACTGGGACGTCGCCTATGCGGCCGAAGAACTCCTGCCCCACCCAAACGTGTTGCTGTGGCTTAAGAAGACCGCCAATGCTTTTCTACCGGCGTCTCCGAACGAAATTGGCGTCGTGATCATGCCGCCCGGTGTCACTCAACCCTGGAACGACGCCGTAGAACACGCAATCGCGCCGTTGCGCTCCCGTTACCGGATCGAAATGGCGTACGGAATGGGAGATCCCAGCGTGATTCAGTCAGCCGTCGAGCGATTGGAGCGGCAAGGGAGCCGGCGCATCGTGTTCGTGCGCCTGTACCCCCTCGCTCACCATCTGAAACACCGCATCGAATACCTGCTCGGCCTTTCCGATTCACCGGAGCCCGAGGGCAGACACAGTGAACACGATCGGGAAACGACTCCTCCGGCACAGATTCGGAGCGCGGTACTTTTCACAACGTTTGGTGGATATGAGGAAGATTCGGGCATTGCCGAGGCGCTCCATGAGCGGATTCAGGAAATCAGTCGCGACCCGTCACAGGAGACCGTGATCCTCGTCGCGCATGGCGACAAGCACGATGAGGACAATGCGCACTGGTTGTCGATCATGCCGGCCAACATCGAGCGGCTCAAGCGTGATCCCCACTGCGCCAGGCTGGGAGCGATTCTGGCGGGCACGGTCCGCGAAGACTGGCCGGAGCTTCGGGAGCGCGCCGTTGCCGAGATCAGAAACCTGATCGCTGCCCAGGCGAAAACCGGACGGGTGCTCGTGATCGCCGACCGGCTCTATGGAGCGGGACCGTATCGGACGCTGTTCGACGGTCTGGAGTACGTCCTGAACGACAAAGGACTCGTGCATCCTGCACTGACCCACTGGTTGGAGACCAGAATCCAAGAGGCGGTTTCGGTCCTCACCCGACCGGTTACCGCTATTGATCGTGTTGCGAAGCCCTGAGACGGGAATACAGAAGGGATCGCGATGACCTGTCCGAAATGCCAAGGCTTGCTGGTGACCGAACGGTCTTTAGATTTTTACGCACGCACCGATTCGTGGCGGTGCATCAATTGCGGGGCGGCTCCATCCGGCAGGCACTCCGAGCAGTTCGATTCGCAGGCCCTCCTGCTTCCACGTCCTCGTGCGCGAACGATTCCGCTTCCCGCCAAATCGCCGAAGCGGTACCGCCTGAGCCGTAGCGTCGAGAACGGATGACGGAAGTCCGTGCCGCGAATCAGTCAACGCGCCCCCGTTTTCGAGGCCGGCGTTACAGAACGGGGCGTTGAAATATTTGGATTCCTCGGCATTGTACGGCCGCTGGGTTGTCCTGCGCTGCTTGCTACGTTTGAACCTGGTCGAAGCGACCAGCGTAAGTCGTCAGGCCGAGGGGTTGACCCCCGACGGAGCCGAGTTTCTTGCCGTCGCGCTCGAGGACCGGACATGGCACCGGCTACGGCTGATTCGGCTCGGCATGTTGCAGGTTCCTATCCTGGTCGATCCCCTGCTCCGGCTTCATCGCAGCCATGGGGTCGGCCTAGGGCAGGCTTCGACCCGATGCCGGCCTTTCTTCGTCGGCCCAGATGGTCTGCTCTGTTTCCATTTGGTGCACGATCTGAACGGCCGGGGCCTCCACGCAATCGCGGAAATCCTATGTCTGTTCCACCGCCAACAGACGGCCGCCCTGGCGTCGTTCCAGAGAAAGGAGAATAGACTCATGAGGCAGAAGGTTTCTAGCAGCCACACCAGAGCCATGCTGAATATCTGCGGATGCGGTCGGCTCCATCTGACTTACGGGCTGATCACTCTGCATTTCGAACCGGAAGAGTTTCTCGCGTTCGGGGAAGCGGTGACGCAAATGGTCGCTCAATTCCGACGGATCCAACGCGATCAGCTCGTTCCGTCAATGCCGCCGAAGCCTGAGACGGTGTGTCATTAAGCCAACGAAGGGGTACCGGATGACGATTCGCGAGTGCCCGCGGTGCCGCCAACTCAGCCTGGCTCCAACCGGGGCGTTTTGGGCGTGCGCAAACTGCGGTTACGCCATCACCGGGTTTGCGCTGGCGGTCGAACTGCGGATCGCTTCAAGGAGAGAAACCGTTGAGACACGATGACTGGATGGTCCTGATCAGCCTGATCGTTTCCCTAGGGTTGGTGGTCATCGCAACCGCCGCTCTGTGGCTGTGGACGATCCTGGCCGAGGCGCCTTTCCCCACGGCATCCGTGAGCCTTCCACCACCACTCTGACTAGAAGGCGCGAATGAGACAGATACCCTTTCTTCCCTCCGCAAAGACACAAGATACGGAACAAACGCTACTTTTTGATCTGCTCGGGCAGGTAGTTTTCGAGTCCGACCTGTTGGATGGCGCGAAGCTGCGTCTCGAACCAGTCGACATGCTCCTCGGTCTCGACGAGCATGTCCTCCAGCTGGTGCCGCGTGGTAAAGTCCCCGACCTTCGCGCAATGCACGATGGCGTCGCGCAGGAGTGTCACATCATCTTGCTCGAACCGCAAATCTGCCTGAAACAAGTCTGGAACGCTCCGGCCGCTACTGACAGTCCCCAGTTTTTGCACGTCTGGAGTACCTTCAAGGTAGAGAATATGGCCAATCACTTTGGACGCATGGGCCAACTCTTCCTTGGCCAATTCGTGAAACTCATGCTGCAGGCGTTCATACCCCCAGTTCGCACACAGCAAGGCGTGCAGGAGATATTGGTGGACCCCGGTCAGTTCCATGGCGACCACCTTGTTCAAAAAGTCGACGACGCCCTCTTTGGCCTTCATGGCTCGCCTCCCCGTCGAAACCATTGCACGTTTTGACGCCCTATTCCTCTTTGCGAATCTGTTCGCTCAAGTAATTTTCCAAACCGACCTGCTTGATCAGTTCCTGCTGAGTTTCGATCCAATCGATATGCTCGTCGACGTCCTTCACCATATCTTCCAGCATGTGGCGCGTGGTGAAGTCTCCGACCTTGGTGCAATGGTTCACGCCTTCGCTCAAGATGGCCAACATCTCTTGTTCGGCTTGCAGATCGGCCTTGAACTGCTCGGGAACGGTTTCGCCGACGTGGACTGTACCCAGCCGCTGCATGTTAGGCACACCCTCGAGATACAGAATGTGTTCGATCAACTCTTCCGCATCCTTCATCTCATCAAACGCGCGCTTCCGGATGTGATGATGGAGCCGCTCATAACCCCAGTTCTCGCACATCTTGGCATGGACGAAATACTGATTAATGGCCGTCAAATCCGCGGTGAGGATCTTGTTGAGCAGATCGATGACGCCTTCCTTCGCCTTCATGACAACCTCCTCCGGTCCAGGGGGTTAAGGTAAGACATCTTGCCGAAGATTGCCTCTGGAGTTCTGAGTTCTGTGTAGCGAACGCGTGTCGCTCATTGTTAATATTATCCATCCGCGCCACGCGTACGTCAACAGCGGATATACGTATAAATGACTACTATTCTCATCTTCGATGAGACCGCATTTCATTATCTTTTTTCGCCGCCTTGGCGAGCTGGACGAGGCAGATTGAAAAGAACGTCGAAGAGCGAAAGGCGGATGAAAGCGGCGGGCAGATGAGAATCGTTATCCGGCCTCCCGATAACCGCACTCTTCATTGCGGCACTGGATGGTTCGACCGGCCTGTTTACTGACTTTCTCGACAAGAAATGGGGCCTTGCAGACTGGGCAAGGTTTGTTCACCGGGCGATCCCATAACGCGAATTCGCACTGCGGATAGCGGCTGCAGGAGTAGAACGACCGGCCTTTTTTCGTCCGCTTCTGCATCAGATCGCCGTCGCAACCTGGTTGGGGACATTTGACTCCCAGGGCGACCGGCTTGGTGTTCTTGCAGGCCGGATACGCAGAGCAGGCGAGGAACTTTCCGAAGCGGCCGTTCTTCACCACCATCGGACTGCCGCACTTTTCGCAGGCTTCCCCGGTGGCGATCTCCTCTTTCGGCACGACTTTAATGGTGCCGTCCGGCAACTTCTCGAAGTTCTGGGTGTTCTTGCAAGGAGGGTCCTCTTTGTAGCCGGGACACGCCAGGAACTTCCCATTCCGGCCCCACTTGATTTCCATCATGCGGCCGCACTTGTCACACGGGATATCGGTCGGCGGCTCGACAATATCTTTAGGGCCGGGAATGCGCTGTGCTTTTTCCATATCCCTCGTGAACGGACCGTAAAAGTCCCTCACCGCCTCGACCCACGGTTTGTCGCCTTCCTCGACTTGATCTAATTCCTGTTCCATTTGCGAGGTGAAGTCGACGTTGATGAGGTCAGGGAAGCCTTTGAGGAGAAATTCGTTCACCGTCTTGCCCGTTTCCGTGGGAACGAATCGCCCGTCAACCTTCTCCACGTACTTCCGCTCTTGAATGGTGGAAATGATGCTCGCGTACGTGGACGGGCGGCCGATGCCCTTCTCTTCCAGTTCACGGATCAGCAACGCCTCGTTATAGCGCGGAGGCGGTTGGGTGAAATGCTGCTTCGACGTGATCCCTGGCACGCTTTGCCCCTCCTGCGCGACCAGGCGGAGGCGTTCACCTTCGCTCAGAACCGGCAGTTGGCACTCCGCCTCGTTCTCGGCGTCGGAGGCAGCCTTTTGATTCCCGTTAAGGGCCTCCATGTCCCTGCCTTCCATATAGACGATCGTATGGCCCGGAAATTTGACGACCGTCCCGGTCGCCCGGAAGACGTACCGATCCCGGGTCCCGATCGGCGCGCAGTCCACCCTTGTGACATCAAGCACGGCCGGCACCATCTGCGAGGCCACGAATCGATTCCAGATGAGCTTGTAGAGATTGTAGAGATCGGGTTCCAGATACGGCCTGACGGACTCCGGATCGCGCGTGACAGACGTCGGCCTGATCGCTTCGTGCGCCTCTTGCGCAGCCTTCTGCGTCTTGTAGACATTGGGCGTCGCCGGCAGATATTCCTCACCGAACCGTTCCCGGATCAGGCGCCTAGCTTCTTCCATCGCCTCGTTGGAGATTCTGGTCGAATCCGTTCGCATGTAGGTGATCAATCCGGTCGGCCCCTCGTCGCCGATGTCCACGCCTTCATAGAGTTGTTGAGCCAAGGTCATGGTTTTCTTCGGCGTGAAGTGCAGCTTGCGGGCCGCTTCCTGCTGAAGCCGGCTGGTGATGAAAGGCGCGACGGGGTTGCGCCGCTTCTCTTTGCGCTCGATGCACTGGACGACGAACTCTTTTCCCTGCACGTCCTCTACGATCCGGCGGGCATGCTCCTCGGAAGGGATGGACGCTTCCTGATCGTTAATGCTGTGCAGCTTGGCTTCGAACGGAGGAGGCTGGCTACCAGCCAGCGTGACCGTGATCGACCAATATTCTTCAGGCCGAAAGGCCTCCCGCTCCTTTTCCCGATCGCAGATCAATTTCACCGCGACCGATTGGACCCGTCCCATACTCAAACCGCGACGGACTTTCTTCCACAGCAACTGGCTGCCCTGATAGCCGACGATCCGATCGAGGATGCGCCGCGCCTGCTGCGCATACACTAGTTTCATATCGATCTGACCAGGCGACTGCAACGCGCGCTTGATGGCTGATTCCGTGATCTCGTTGAAAAGGACCCGGTAGATTTTCCCGTTGTTCTTTTTCCCTTTGCCGTTGAGTTCCTGGGCGATATGCCAGGCGATCGCCTCGCCTTCGCGGTCGGGGTCCGGTGCGAGGAACACCTTGTCGGCTTCCTGTGCCTTCTTCTTGATCTCCGCGAGCACTTTGGCTTTGCCTTTGATCGTGACGTACTGGGGCTCGAAATCGCGTTCGACATCGACGCCGAGTCTGCTGGTCGGCAAATCTTTGACATGGCCGACAGAGGCCATGACGATGTACCCCTGGCCCAGGTACTTCGTGATCGTCCTGGCCTTCGCCGGCGATTCCACAATGATCAATGATTTCGCCATCTACGCGTCCACTCCTTCACAAACGAGCATCCGACAATCGTCTCCAACTCGATCAGATCGCAACAGCATGCTCATCGTTCGTCCGACTCAATTATAACCGAAGGTAGGAATGCCCGGGCAGTTGGCGGATGCGCTGCTTCAGTTCCAGCGACAGAAGAAGCGCAGCGACCTCCGAAGGAGGGAGACCGGTCTTCACGACCACCTCGTCCATGTGTTGCGGCTCGTAGGAAAGCGCATCATAAACCTTCGCCTCGTCTCCGCTCAACCGGGATAAGGATACGCACGTTTCGGCCGTACCCGCCTTCACCCGCCGCTTGAAGGCTTCGTCAAGCTGCGGCAGAAGTTCGTCGATCACATCCTGTGCGCACTCGACCAATTTGGCGCCTTGCTTGATCAGTCCGTTCGGTCCTCGACTGTTCTCCGCTTTCACGAAGCCTGGCACGGCGAATATTTCGCGGCCTTGATCGGCGGCCAACCTCGCCGTGATAAGCGATCCGCTCTCGACCGCTGCTTCCGCGACCACCACCCCCAGACACAACCCGCTGATGATCCGGTTGCGTCGGGGAAAGTGGTAGCTGTGCGGCGGTGAACCCGGCGGCAATTCCGACAGCACAGCGCCGTGAGCTTCAATCTGTTCCCGCAGCGTATCGTGTTCAGGTGGATAGGTGCGGTCCACGCCGCACCCCAGTACCGCCAACGTCCGTCCGCCAGCGGCCAGCGCACCGCGATGCGCGGCCGCGTCGATCCCTCGCGCAAGCCCGCTGACAATCGTAAACCCAGACGCCGCCAGATCCCGACTCAACTCTTCCGCCAAGGCCCTCCCGGCTTGACTCGCGCGTCTCGCGCCGACGATCGCCACCGCATATTGATCGGACGGTCGCAGCTCTCCAGCGACATAGAGCACCGCGGGCGGATCCGGAATCATTTTGAGACGAGCCGGATATTCCTCGTCGAGGCACGTGATCACGGACAGCTTCAACCGATCGATTGTATCCAATTCCCATTCGATGCGCTCGCGGGCTTGTGCGTCGGGTCCTCGCCGAATGGCCTGCGCCAAGCGAGGACTGCATCCTGCTGCGGTCAGCGCCGTCGGCGTCGCCGTCAAGACCGCCTGAGGCGAACCGAACGTTTGCACGAGCCGGAACAGCGCCGCTTCGCCCAGCCCATTGATGGCCCGCAACGCAAGCCAGGCCTGTAACGCATGCCGTTCGTGCACCCCTTGCTGCTCCCTCGCCTTTGTCACCACCTCACCAGATTCAACGGTACAACAGACAACCGCCCTTTGCCCGGCCGAACGGATCAGAGGACCACGATGTCGTATTGCTCCAGATGAAGCTTCTCGTCGGGCGTCACAATGATTTTGGCCGAGAGACGGCGTTCCAGTTCCTCGATGCCCTGCCGCTCCTCGTCCTGGAGCAAATCCGCCACCGCAGGATGCGCACCGACTACGACTTTCTGCCCCTCGCCCAGGCCGCCGATGCGTCGGATCTCTCGGAAGATCTCGTAGGCAACGGTCATGGGCGATTTCGTATAGCCTCGTCCCTCACAGTACCGGCAGGGCTCGGACATCGCCCGCAGTAAATCTTCGCGAACCCGTTCCCGCGACAGCTCGATAAGCCCCAGGTCTGAGATACGGGAGATGCGCGTGCGCGCCTTGTCCGATGCCATGGCATCGACCAGCGCCTGGTAGACTTTCTCACGGTTTTTCTCCCGCTCCATATCAATGAAATCGATGATGATGATCCCGCCAATACCTCGCAACTTGATCTGATACGCAATCTCTTTGACGGCCTCCAAGTTGGTTCGGAGGATGGTCTCTTCCTGATCGCGTTTGCCGACGAAACGCCCCGTATTGACATCGATCACCGTCATGGCTTCCGTATGGTCGATGACAATGTGCCCGCCAGACTTGAGCCACACTTTCCGACTGAGCGCACGGGTGATCTCCTGCTCGATACCCAGATAATCGAAGAGGCTCTCTTCTTTGTCGTAGAATTGAATTCGGGAAACCTGTTCCGGCGAGAACCGCTGCACGAAGTCCCGGATAGCGTCGTATTCTTCCTTCGAATCGATCAGCAGCCGTTCGACCTTCTTGCTAAAGAGATCGCGCACCACCCGGAAGCTCAGATTCAGGTCCGAGTGCAACAGCGAAGGAGCGGACTGTTGGTCGCGCTTCTTCAGAATGTCCTGCCACAGTACGTGCAAGAATTCGACGTCCGCGCGCAGGTCGTCCTCTTTTACTCCTTCGCTCACCGTCCGGACGATGTACCCATAGCCGGGCTGCCGAAGGCGCTTCATGATCTCTTTCAGCCTGGCCCGCTCCTCGTCACGAGCGATCCGCCGCGATACACCGATGTGGTCGACGTTCGGCATGAATACCAGATATCGTCCGGGAAGGGAGACATAGGTCGTGACGCGCGGCCCCTTGGTGCCGATCGGCCCTTTGGAGATTTGGACCATGAGTTCCTGACCCTCGCTGAGTAACTGTTCGATCGGCTTCAAGGTCTGACGCCGGGGTCTGGGCAGTTCCGCCCCTTTGTCGTCGTCCTCACTGTCCATCAAGGTGTCGCCCGGTTCCGTATCGGTCGAGAGATCGGAGACATGCATAAAGGCAGCCTTTTCCATGCCGATGTCGACAAACGCCGCCTGCATGCCCGGCAAGACCTTGGCGACGCGCCCTTTGTAGATATTGCCGACAAAGTCCTTGTCTTTGGCCCGATCACTGTACAGCTCGGTGACCAGTCCATTATCGAGCACCGCCACGCGGGTTTCTTCCCGCGCGACGGAAATCGCGATTTCCATTCCCATCTTGGCTCCCCCGACCGACGCATCGCGGACGGATGGTCTGTCAACCACGGACGCAGGCGCACGGACCCCGGTTCCCGGTTGGACACTCCCGTAAGAATTCCGGCGATGCGTTCGGCCGCATGTAGAAGGTTGATTGTACCGGGATCACGGCCGCCAATGCGGCCGGCCCCACATCTCTTCGCCGTCAATCAGTAAAACAACGTCAATCGGCGGCGCTTGATATTCAGGAGAAGTCCCAGGGCCGCCATCGTTGTGATTGTGGCGCTTCCACCGTAACTCATCAAGGGCAGGGGGATACCGACGATGGGGAACATCCCGGCGGTCATGCCGATGTTAACGACGACGCAAAAGCACAGCATTGCGATGACGCCGGCGGCCAGCAGCGTGCCGAGGATATCCTTAGCGCGCGAGGCGATCTCCAGCGAGAGCCAAATCAGCCCCACGAAGAGGGCCAGCAGCAGCAGGACGCCGAGGAACCCCCATTCCTCCGCGAATACCGCGAACACGAAGTCCGTGTGCCCCTCCGGCAGAAACTTAAGCTGGCTTTGGGTGCCTCCGTACAGCCCCTTGCCCAACAACTCACCCGATCCGATCGCAATGCGCGACTGCAGCGCATGATACCCTTTCCCGCCCGGATCGTACTCCGGGTCCACGAAGGCCATGATCCGGTGCCGTTGATACTCATGCAGCGAGTTCCACAGCAGTTCCCAGGCGAACGGAAAGAGCATAAGCGAAAACAGCAGGATAATTCCGATCGCCTGGGACCGCATCCCGACCATCAGCAGCATCGCGGCGTAGACTGCCAGGAAACTCAGTCCGCTGCCCAAATCCGGCTGTTTCAGAATCAACAGCAAGCCTGGAAGCATGATCAGGCCGGGCAGGACGACGCGTTGCAGCCAGCCGATGCGCGGCGCGCTCGAATAATAATGCGCGAGCACGAAGATCAACACCAACTTGGCGAATTCGGAGGGCTGGAACGCAAACGGGCCGATCGGAATCCAGCGCTGCGCGCCCCGGCTGGTTTTTCCCATGACCAGCACGACCGCCAGCAGCACCAGAACGATCGCATAGAGCGGATACGCGAGCCGCGCAATTTTGTGATAGTCGACGATCAGCATCGCGACGAAGGCCGCACTGCCGAGCGCGATCCATATGAGCTGCTTCAGATAGAACGGCATGCCACCCTGCTGTGCATGGGTGACACTGTAAATCGACAGGACACCCAGGGACAAAATAGCTAGGATAAGCCCGATAAAACGCCAGTCGAAGCTGTCGAACCCGCGGTTGTCGATCACCCGGTCCATCACGGCATCTCCCCCGGTGCCGAACCGGCCGGCGCAGTGGGCCCCTGCGCCACCAGCGGGGCCTGGGGCGGCAATTTCACGAACGCCTCGATGAGTTCCTTGGCCAGCGGGGCGGCCGCCGACCCTCCGTGTCCCATATGCTCCACCAAGACCGCCACCGCGATGCGCGGCTTCTCGACAGGCGCGTAGGCTACGAACCAGGCATGGTCGCGAAATTTCTTGGGAATGTCCTTTTCCGGTCCCGTCCGCAGCGCGGTGGTCTGCGCGGTTCCGGTTTTGCCGGCGATGCTGATGAGGGAGGACCTGGCGCGGGTCGCGGTTCCTTCCCTCACCACCCCGGCCAACCCTTCCTGAATCAGCTTCAACGTCTGCGGTTTCACTTCCAACCTGCCACGCTCGACGGCCGGCAACTCTCGCAGGCGTCCGGTGGCGCGGTCCATGATCGCCTGGACGAGTCGCGGCCGGTAAGCGACGCCGTTGTTGGCGATGGTGCCGATGACGCTGGCCATCTGGAGCGGCGTCACCGTGACATAGCCCTGGCCAATGGAGGCGGAGATAGTTTCCCCAGGCAGCCACGGCTCGCCTTTCACTTTTTCCTTCCACCTGGTGGAGGGAACGATCCCCACTCGTTCGGACGGCAACTCAATCCCGGTAAGCTGCCCTAACCCGAATTGCTTGGCGTAGTCAGCGATGGTGTCGATGCCCATTCGGTGGCCGACCGTGTAGAAGTACACGTCGCAGGAGTGGATTAACGCCCGTTCCAGGTCGATGAACCCGTGCCCCCCGGCTTTCCAGTCGCGGTAGAGGCGTCTGCCGAACTGATAGCCGCCGGTACAGCGCACTGTGGTCGAAGGACTGACTGTCTTCGTCTCCAGCGCCGCCGCCGCCATGATGACCTTGAAGGTCGAACCGGGCGGATACTGCCCTTGGGTGGCCCGGTTGGTAAGCGGATGTCTTTCATCCTGCACGATTTCCGCCCATTGTTTGGGAGTCAACTCCCGCGACAGCACATTGGGATCGAAAGCCGGCCGACTGGCCATGGCCAAGATGTCGCCGTTGGTCGGATCGAGCGCCACAATGGCGCCGGCTTCTTCTCCCAGCAGATCTTCGGCCAGCTTCTGCAATCGGATATCAATCGTAAGGTACAGATCGTCGCCGGCCTCCGGTTTCTTCACCACGGCACTGCGCTTTTCATGACCCAGCGCATCGACTTCGACGCTTTTCTGTCCGGCTCTTCCCCTGAGAAAACGATCGAAGGTCTTTTCAACCCCGTACTGCCCGATGATGCTACCCTGATGCAACTCCTCAAATTCGGCCCGTTCCAACTGTTCGGCCGAGATCTCACCCACATATCCGAGGAGATGTGCCCCGACCGTCCCGCCCGGATAGTTGCGCTGCGATTCGACCTGAATCATGACGCCGGGGAGATCGAGACGGTGCGCTTCGATGACAGCTGCTTCACGCAGGCTGAGACGGTCCTTGATCTTGCGGGGCAACAACTGCCCGTTCTTCGCAGCCAGTTTCCCGCGCACGACATCCGGATCAAGCCCGAGCAGCAAGGCAAGCTTCTCGATCAGGGCTTCGCGGTCAGCGACGTCCTCCAGCGTCACATAAAGCGTGAAGCTCGGCACATTATTTGCTAGAAGCACGCCGTTTCGATCGTAGATTTGCCCACGGACCGGCTCCAGAATCACCGAACGAGTCCGATTATTTTCCGACAAGTCACGATAGTAGGCCCCCTCGCGGATCTGCAAGTGCCAGAGGCGCAACGCCAGCAGCCCCACCACCAGGAGCAAGCCAATCCGCAAAATGATCAGTCGGCGCTGAAGCTCAGCCAGTTCGGTATCTTGAAATCCGACGGAAGCCATACGCTGCGTTTGGGATTACTCGGCCAGCGCCCACCGGTTTTGTACCCGCTTTCCCAGCACCCAATACGCTCCCGCGCCTACCAGCGCATCGAACACGGCCTGCGGAAGAAGAACCGAACGGACCGCCAGCACCGCACCAGCCCAATCGCCGGTCTGCGTCAACAGCAGAAAGAGCAGACCCGAGCAACAAGAAACAATGAAAAGCCCGGCCAACATCACGCCTGTGGTGACATGCGCGACCTGATGCCCGACCAATCCAGACAACAACCCGACTCCACTCTTGACCACCAAGTTGAGCCACAGATCTCCAGCCGAGAGCAGATCCTGTGCGAATCCCAGCAACAGACCGGACAGAAATCCCTGCAACTCCCCTCGCAAGAACCCGATCAGGCAGACCGAGATGAGCACCAGATCTGGTCGAACCCCGCCCAGACTAAGATGATGCAGGACCGTCGCCTGCATCGGCACAAGTGTCAGGAGAAACGCTCCGTACAGCACCGGTTTCATGGTGTGCCCTTGGCGGTCGACCGAGACGGCAATAGACCTTCCACATTTGCGTCCGCGTCTCCGTATGGAGCCGTGATGACCAGAACTTCATCCAACTGGGAAACGTCCACCTCGGGAAGAATCTCGGCGGACTGAAACAGCGCCCCTTCCTCTTTCTCGACGCTGGTGACAGCGCCGATCATAAGGCCGCGCGGAAAGCCTCCCGTCAGCCCCGACGTCACGACCCGATCGCCAGCCCGCACGGTCGAGAGCAACGGAATGTACTTGAGTCTGGCTCCGCCTTCGGCGGTGCCCTCCACGATGCCTTCGTCCCTGGTACGTTGAATAAGGCCGGGGACGGCGTTGTTCGGATCGGTGATGAGCAGCACGACCGAGGAGGAATTCGTCGTCTTCACCACCCGCCCCACCACACCGGCCGGTGTGATCACCCCCATCTCCGGCCTCACACCATCAGCTTCACCCTTGTTCAGCAGCACCGCACGATACCAATTGGTTGCATCCCTGCCGATCACTTGGGCAGCCAGGGTGTGCGGCGCGGCCTTCTGTTTGAATTCCAGCAGTGCTGCCAGGCGCTGCGTCGCGGCCGCGGCTTCTCGGAGCTGACTGTTCTGTTCCTTCAGTGCTTCGATCTCCTTCCGCAACGCCTTGTTCTCCTCGCGCACGTGCTGCAGGGCTATATAACCATTCCACAGTTCGGTTAGGCCCCGCTCCACCGCCGAAAAGACAGCCAGCGGCACGCCGAGCACCTGCCCGACCGGTCCGCCCACATAGTGCAGCAGCATCTGAATCTGGCCGGGGAGCAAAAAAAGAACGGAGAGCAGAAGGGCGAACAGAACGATGGCCAGGCGTCTCGTGCCGTATGTCGAACGAAAAATGGCCATCCACATTAGGGATGGGACCTCAGCGGAGGCTGCCGCACTGGGACATGACGGACACTTTGCGAAGAAGATCAAGTTCGTCCAGAATCTTCCCAACGCCCAGCACCACAGACGTCAGTGGATCGTCCACGGTGATGATGGGCAAATTGGTTTCTTCGCGGAACCGCGTATCCATCCCCTTCAAAAGCGACCCGCCTCCGGTCAACACGATGCCGCGATCGATGATGTCCCCGGCCAGCTCAGGTGGCGTATTCTCCAGCGCGACCTTGATGGCGTTGACTATCGTCCCGATCGGTTCTTGCAAGGCTTCCCTGATTTCGGCGTCATCCACGACGAGCGTGCGGGGGATGCCAGAGATCAAATCGCGTCCCTTGATCATCATCGTCTTGCGCTCCTCGAACGGATAGGCCGAGCCGATCTCCACTTTGATGCGCTCGGCCATGTGTTCCCCAATGAGGAGGTTGTACTTTTTCTTGATGTAATTCATGATCGCTTCGTCCATCCGGTCGCCGGCCACTTTCACAGACTCGCTGTACACGATGCCGCCCAGCGAGATCACCGCAATGTCGGTCGTCCCGCCGCCGACATCCACAACCATGTTGCCAGACGGTTCGGTAATGGGGAGACCAGCGCCGATGGCGGCGGCGACCGGTTCCTCGATCAAATAGACTTCCCGCGCACCGGCCAGCTCGGCGGAATCCCGTACGGCTCGTTGTTCCACCTGAGTGATGCGCGACGGCACACCGATGATGATCCTCGGCCTGACGAAGGCACTCCGGTTGTGAGCCTTGCGGATGAAGTACTTGAGCATCTGCTCGGCCATCTCGAAGTCGGCGATCACCCCTTCCTTCATGGGCCGAATGGCAGTGATGTTGCCGGGGGTACGGCCGAGCATCTTTTTCGCTTCGGCCCCGACCGCAAGGACCCTTTCGCTCTTCTTCTCCACGGCGACGACGGAGGGCTCGTTCAACACGATCCCCTTTCCATGCACATACACCAGAGTCGTCGCGGTGCCCAGGTCGATCGCGAGATCGTTTGAGAACCAGCCGAACACGTCGCTTGAGAATCCCACAGCTTGTCTCCCTTCCTCTCAGTCCTTCGCGTTCCGCACAGTTACGTCGCCGGTCGGTTCATTCGGGCAGATTCAGTCGACCGGCATCCAACACCTGGGTATGCGCCATCTCGTCTCCGAGACGGCGTCCTTGGTCGTTACCGATCACGAGCAGCGCTTCGAAGGACACAATGGCGAGCGAACCCACCCATCCCACATAGGGGATTTGAAACAGCAAAAGCGCCGCGGCGAAGGGCAAGTTGCGGATAATGGATTCCTTGAAGCCGGCCGCCTCACGCGTATGCGGGACAATCGTCTCGAGACCGATCAACCGCTTGCCGACGCTCCGTCCCCCGGCGAATCCATCAGCGACTAAAACATAGACAAGCCCAGCGAGGAAACCGACCGGAGAAACGACCTTGTCCGCAGCAGCGACGATAAGAAGATCGATCAGCTTCGCAATGAATCGGTTGAGGACATGCGCCTTGGGGTAGACACCGACATTCGACGGACGGACCCCGGCGATTTCCTCCGCCAACTGACCTCCTCGCAATTAGCAAACAAGTATAACAAATTGGGTCAGGCAGCACAAACAAACCGACGATCCGCACGGATGTCCCCCGACGGACGACGGCAGCAATCCACGTCTGAGTCGCGGCCTCACCGCCTGCCGCCCGCGGACCTCCGCATTCCCACCGCTTGCCTTTGTGCCGAAGGCTGAGTAGAATCCGCGCACTGCCGACGAGGAGACCGGACATGATCAAATTGATGCGCGAAGCTGCCCACAAGTATCCCTGGTTGCTGAAGTCGATTATGGGCATCCTGGCGATCGCGTTCGTTATTACCATGGGCTGGTGGGGATTCGGGGAGTCCCAGAGCAATGTCGTCGCCTCGGTCGGCGATCTGACAATCACCCGCGACGAATATCGGCGCGTCTATGAAAACACCTATCGCTTTTACAAGGACAAAGTGCAGGGCGACTTCAAGGAAGAGACGCTCAAGCAGTTCGTGCTGGACCAATTGATCGAAAACCGCCTCTGGTTGGTCACGGCAAAGGAAATGGGGCTGGTGGTGGCCCCGGAGGACTTACGGGAGGACATTCTGCAACGTCCGGAGTTTCAGCGGAACGGCGCGTTCGATCCGGACCTTTACCGCCGGCTCCTGGCCGCCAACCGCCTGACGCCGGCGATTTTCGAAGCGGCGCAAACCAAGGAGCTTCTTGGCGAGAAGGCTCGCATGATCATCCGGGACGCAGTGGCCCTGACACCCGAGGAGCTTGCGGAAGCCCAAGCCCTCGTCGCGCGGCAAACGGCGGCGGACGCGGGCAAGAACCAGGCAGCTGCCGAACGTATCTACCAGGATTTCTTGTTCCAAAAGCAACAGCGCGCGCTGACAGCTTACACCGAAGCGCTCAAGACCCGGGTGCCGATCAAGGTTCATAAGGAACTGCTTTAGCCTGGAGCAAGCAGCGAGCGGCCAGGAACACCGGCAGCTTCAAGCTGCCAGCTCATCGTATCAACATCGCGTCCCCGTAGCTGTACAACCGATATCGCTCGTTGATCGCCTCCTGGTAGGCGGCCTGCATGCATTCGACCCCGGCAAAAGCAGACACGAGCATAAGCAGCGTCGTCCTAGGAAGGTGAAAGTTGGTCATCAGGATATCGACGGCCCGGAAGCGATAACCGGGAACGATAAACAACTCGGTTTCCCCTCGAAACGGCCGGACGGCCCCGTTCGGATCGGCGGCCGATTCCAACGCGCGGACGACAGTGGTCCCCACCGCCACGACCCGACCGCCGGCGGCTTTCGTCCGGCGAAGCAATTCCGCTGTTTCCACTGATACCTCGATCCATTCGGCTCCCATGGGGTGATCCTCAATACGCTCTACGGTCACGGGTTTGAAGGTGGCCGGACCTACATGCAACGTGACGGTGGCGAGCATGACGCCGTGCTCGCGCAACGATGCGAGCAACCGGTCGGTGAAGTGCAAGCCGGCGGTCGGGGCGGCCACAGCCCCCTCTTGGCGCGCGAACAGGGTCTGATACCAGATCCGATCCTCGGCGATCGGCTCACGCTTGATGTAGGGGGGGAGAGGCATCCGGCCAAACTCCCGCATGACTTCCTGAAACGGCCGGGGTGATTCGACACGCACGGTCGTTCGCGACTCGCCGCGCTCTACGATAACCGCGCGGGTCTGTGCGGGCAACTCGATCGCATCCCCCGGCCGAAATCTCCCTTTCAGCAGGACCTCCCAGATACCTCCTCCCAGATCCTTGACACACAGCACGTCCACCTGTCTGCCGCCTGGTTGCTTGCGGCCGTTCAGGCGCGCCGCCATCACTTTGGTATCGTTGACGACGACGAGGTCTCCAGGCTTCAGCAAGGAAGGCAAATCCAGGACTCGTCGATGGAAGAAACGCCCAACTCCTCGGTCCACGACCAGAAGGCGAGCCTCATCACGGGGTTCAACAGGCTTCGACGCGATGAGGCTCGAATCGAAGGGAAAGTCGAACTCGGAAAGCAACATCACGGACCGAGACTGGATGGCGGTCTGACCAGCGAGATGGATTGCAGTTCCGTCCCCGGATAGTAATAGCGGAGAATGGTCGAAAAGGGATAGCCGAGTTCGGCCAGTTCCTTCGCACCCCACTGACACAGTCCGACGGCATGTCCAGCCCCATACCCGGACACGACCACATCAGGGCCGACAACATCCAGATCGAACTGCGTGCTGGGAATTACCCCGTACCCAATGACGCGACGCAGATCCTCACCGCGAAGGTACAGTTCTCCTTGGGAGTGCAGGACCCGCAGTTTCGTCACCCGACCGGCCCGGCTGTAGGAGGCAGGCGCCAACGTCGCGATCGTGCCGACTGCAATCCCCTGTTGCCGGAGATTCCGCTCCAGGGTCTCCAGCTTGAACGAGGTCCGCCAGCGATAGTAAGGAGAGTTAACATCGAATGGACATTCCACGCCCTTCAGATAGGGCAAATCCTTCGACCAGACGTTGAGCGCGTCCTCGGTGAGACCCGCGGCAGTGGAAGAAAACGCCGCATAGATCGGCGCCTGCTGATAGGTCACAACGAGCCCGCGGGTCGCTTCGACCGCCTCCTCGATCCGGCTATCGATGCCGTGGCGTCCCCGATAGACCTGATCCTGCGTGCTGGCCGCCAAATCATAGTCGCGTCTGGCGCTCAACATCCGCTGGTAGAGTGCATACGTGCGTGCAGCGACCGCCTGGGCCTTCAGCACCTCCGGATGCCAGGCTGCGTTGACTTCCGAGGGAACGACTCCTTTGACATATTCCTCCAGATCCAGTTCGTTGACGACCATGAGCCCTTGACCCCGGCGCAGCACCAACACCTGGCCAGCGACCTCTAGTGGGGTCATGCCTGATCCAGGTGCGACTCCGCTTCCGTTGGCCGACATCCCGTTCGAAGATCCTGCGGCGATCACGAGCGTCAGATAGCCGCTAGACACTTGGACCACGAGCCTGTCGCCAGGCGCTTTCTCTCCGTTCAGCGCGATCGAGCTGCCGACCGCCGTCACCGAAATCGGCGGGCGCATCGCTCGGTGTTCTCCGGTCGAGAGCTGGAGCGTCAAGCTGGCACCGGCTCGCAGTTCGATCCGTTGGGCATCCTGCGCGAGCAGCACACGGATCGACTCCGTTGCCGCGGCCGCTTCCCCGCACAACGGTCCCGTCCATTGCCAGGCGCATAGGCCCGCCGCCATGACCGTCACGAGTTTCATCGCCGGAACAACCACGAGAGGAGATAGAGGAGCAGACTCAGCACAACGCTGAGGAGAATGCTAGTCGCAATCGGAAAGTAGAAACTGAAGTGGTCGCGCTTGATTGAAATATCGCCGGGGAGCCTCCCGAACCAACTGAACGCGCCTCCCAGACCAGGCAGTTTGTCGGAAAGTATCAGCAACAGGCCGATCAGCGCAATCCCTAGCCCCAGCGCGATCAAGAGCTTGCCTATCGGGCTCCACTCGAACATCGCGCGTTATTGTATCAGACATTCGGCGATCTGAACCGCATTGAGCGCGGCGCCCTTTCGCAGATTATCGGCTACCACCCAGAGATTTAAGCCGTTGGGAATCGATTCATCCTCGCGAATCCGGCCAACGTAGACCTCGTCCTTGCCGGCCACGTCGAGCGGCATGGGATAGATCTTCCGCTGGGGATCGTCGTACAGTTGCACGCCGGGCGCAGTAGAGAGGATCGCCCGCGCTTCGTTGGCGGTCAGTTTCCGCTCCGTCTCGATGTTGATGGCCTCCGAATGCCCGACATAAACCGGCACGCGCACGGTCGTGGCCGTCACCCGGATCGACGGATCGCCCATGATTTTTCTGGTCTCGTTCAATAACTTCATTTCTTCCTTCGTGTACCCGGAGGGAAGAAACTCGTCAATGTGCGGCAGGCAGTTGAACGCGATCCGATAGGGATAGACCTTGGGCTTCGCCTCCTTGAAGCTCAACAGAGCCCGCGTTTCCTCCATCAACTCGTCCATCGCCTCTTTTCCGGTACCAGAGACGGATTGAAAGGTGGTGACCACGATCCGTTTAATCCGTGCCCGATCGTGAAGCGGCTTCAGGGCGACGACCATTTGGATCGTCGAGCAGTTCGGATTGGCGATGATCCCCTTGTGCGAGAACACGTCGGACCGGTTCACTTCCGGAACCACCAGGGGCACCTCTGGTTCCATCCGCCATGCTGCGCTGTTATCAATCACCACCGCGCCGGCTTTTGCGGCCAGTGGGGCGAACTCCCGGCTCACATCGCTCCCTGCCGAGAATAGCGCAATATCAACGCCTTCGAAGGAATCCTTGCTTAAAATCCTGACGGGAATCTCCTGGCCGCGGAACGACACGGTTCCACCGGCTGATCGAACGGAAGCCAAGGGCAGGAGGTTCTCGACCGGAAACTTGCGTTCTTCCAGCACCTCGATCATCTCCGCCCCAACCGCGCCGGTCGCCCCGACCACTGCTACGCGGTACGCCGCTTTCCTGGTCAGCATACTTTCCACCTCTCTAGCCCGTTACGCGTCTCGCGTCACGTCCGTTCCGCCACAATCACGCGAATCCGATGGTTGAACGTGTCCGCGATAAAGATCCTCCCGCACCCGTCAACGGCAACCCCAAACGGATAATTCAGACTGGCCTCATCAGCCGGCCCACCGTCTCCTGCAAACCGGGCCGCACCCGCACCGGCGATTCGCATCACGCTTCCGTTCTTCCGATCCCACCTTCGGATGAGATGGTTGTCGGAATCGGTCACCAGAATGTTACCCTGTCGATCGACGGCAATGCCATAGGGGCGGGAAAGGCTCATCGAAGGACGGTCCGCCTCTCCCTGATACCGATACTCACCGCCATCCCCAAGGACAGTATCGATCAGCCCCGTCACGGGGTCGATCCTGCGAATCCGGCCGTTAAAGGTATCAGCGACGTAGAGCACCTCGTCGGGCCCCCAGGCGAGACCGCTCGGACCAGCCAAGCTGGCGTGAATCCCACGTTCCCCGTCTCCGCCGTAGGCTGCCGTTCCCGTACCCGCAATGGTCCGGATGATGCCCGTTTCCAGATCGACGACGCGAACCCGGTTGTTGCTCTGGTCGGCGATGTAGAGACAACCGTTCTGGTCCACAACCACCGCGGTCGGTTCGTTCAACGCCGCGGCGACGGCCGGCCCGCCGTCGCCGGAGAACCGAGGCTGTCCTGTGCCGGCCACGGTCGTGATGATGCCGGTCGCCCCGTCCACCCGGCGAATCCGGTGATTCATCGTGTCCGCGATATAGAGGTTGCCGTACTCATCCACCGCGACGCCGGAGGGAAAATTCAAGAGCGCCTCGGTTGCCAGTCCACCGTCTCCCGCGAACCGCCCGTTGCCGGATGCCACGCCTGTGACAAACCGCACTGTCCCGCTTAGATCGGCCAGTTGTGCGAACCGTTCAGGACCGGACCGATCCAAAGTTTCGAAGGGATCATCATCGGTGGAGCCATGAATCAGGCACGAATTGTCCCGATCATCAGTAAGGCCCACCGGGCCGACCGCTTTGCCCGCAACAGTCGTGATGATACCGGTTGTGAGATCGACCTTCCGGATAACGTGATTTTCCGAATCAGCGATATAGACGGACCCGCGCTCGTCCACGGTCACACCCTTGGGCTCGTTCAGACAAGCTGCTCCCGCCGGTGCGCCATCTCCCGAGTACCCCGGTTCGCCGGTACCAGCGAGCGTGTGAATCGTCCCCGGTCTTGCTGAGATCAACATGGTCGGAGCCTGTCACACTACCCGAGGTTGCGCACAATCGCGTCGCCCATCTCGGTCGTTCCCACAATCCTGGTCCCCGGAGCGGCAATGTCCTTGGTCCGGTAGCCCAGGTCCAGCGTCTTGACAATAGCCTGTTCGATCGCATCCGCTTCCTTGCTCAGGTTGAATGTGTAGGAGAGCATCATGGCCGCCGACGCGATCGTGGCGATGGGATTAGCGATGTTCTTGCCGGCGATGTCCGGGGCGCTGCCGTGAATGGGCTCGTACAGGCTGGCATGGGCACCAAGGCTGGCCGACGGAAGCATGCCGATGGAACCGGTCAGCATGGCCGCTTCATCGCTCAGGATATCGCCGAACAGGTTATTGCAGAGCAACACGTCGAATTGCTTCGGATTCCGAATCAACTGCATGGCGCAGTTATCGACATACATATGAGTCAGCTCGACATCCGGATAGGCTCGATGAACCTCCGTGACTACACGCCGCCACAGCTCGGACGATTCCAGCACGTTGGCCTTGTCCACCGACGTGACCTTTCTGCGCCGCTTGCGCGCCGCCTCGAAGGCAACCTTGGCGATGCGTGCGATCTCTTCCGTCGTATAGACCTCGGTATTGACGCCCCGCTCACCGCCGGGAATTGTTTCGATGCCTTTCGGTTTGCCGAAGTAAATCCCCCCGGTCAACTCCCGTACGACGAGCAGGTCAATGCCCTCGATGACTTCCCGTTTGAGCGTCGACGCCTCGGCCAGCATCGGATAGAGCTTAGCCGGACGCAGATTGGCGAACAGACCAAGCTGCTCGCGCAGCCCCAACAGCGCCCGTTCCGGTCGGAGCTCGTACGGGAGCCCTTCCCACTTGGGACCGCCCACCGCCCCGAGCAACACTGCGTCGCTCTGCTTCGCCAATACCAAGGTCTCTTGCGGCAGCGGGACGCCCGTTTTCTCGATAGCCTGCCCACCGATGTCTCCCTCGATGAACTCGAACGCATGCCCGTACCATTCCGCGACGGCCTTAAGCACCTTGACCGCCTCGGGCACGATTTCCTGACCGACGCCGTCGCCGGCTAACACCGCAATCTTCGCTTTCACCAGTCACTCCTGAGGTGAGAGGGGCGACGGGCGATGGCAAGGGGAATCGCGAAGTATCCTGGTCCAGCAATTCATAGCCTATTGCCCATTACTTATCGCCACCTATTCCAACACTTCTTCGTCCTCCGGCCGCCAGGCCGGGTCCACCAGACACAGAAACTCAAGGGGAACGGCGCCGTCATTCAGCAGCGACTGTTTGCTTCCTGGCGGCACGTATACGACTGATCCGGGTGCCACCGGCACCGAGCGGTCACTGACCGTGAAGACGCCTCGGCCGGCGAGGAAGTAATAGACCTCCGACGACGCCAGCCGGTGCCACTTCGACCTCCGGCCCGGCTCCAGCTTTCCGTGCGCTAAACTGTACCGGATGGACAGAGGCGCCTTGTCCGGATGGAGGAGTTCCCGCAACCACGTATGATCGCCAGCCAAAAACTCCGGGCATTCGCTCAGGCTTGTCTTTAGCACTCAGCGCTCCCGCTCAAATCACGCTGACTTTTTGCATTCCCTTGGCCTGTTTAGAGGCCCAGAATGCGAGCTTGTTCAAGGCATTCAGGTACGCCCGTGCGGACGCCACGATGATGTCTGTATCGGCCCCATGCCCGGACACGGTCCTCCCGCCCTCCTCGAGCTGCACCGCGACTTCGCCCTGCGCATCCGTCCCCCCGGTGATCGCCTTGACCGCGTACATCAGCAGCCGGCTCTTGGTCTGGAGCATCGCTGCGATGGTCCGATAAACAGCATCGACCGGCCCGTCCCCTGTACCTGTTTGTTTGACCAAACATCCATCGATTTCCAACTCGACCGTGGCGGTAGGAATCCGGTTGGTACCGCTCTCGACAGACAACGATTTCAGCACCACCCGCTCCGAGATCTTCGCGATCTCCTCGGACACAATCACCTCGAGGTCTTCCTCGTAGATCTCTTTCTTCTGATCAGCTAGACGTTTGAACCGATCGAAGGCACGGTTGATCTCTTCGTCTGTCAGCGTGTACCCGAGTTCTTCCAGCCGCTGTCGGAAGGCATGCCGGCCCGACAGCTTGCCTATGACTAGTTTGCTGTCCACCAGACCGATGGACTCCGGCCGCATGATCTCGTAGGTGGTCTTCTCCTTTAGCAAACCGTCCTGATGGATGCCGGACGTGTGCGCGAAGGCGTTGGCTCCGACGATGGCTTTGTTGGGCTGGACCACCATGCCGGTGATCTTGCTAACCAGGCGGCTCGTCTTGGAGATCTCCTCCGTGTTGATCCTGGTGTCAGCACCGTAGAAATCCTTGCGCGTCCGCAGACCCATGACGATTTCTTCTAGCGCGGTGTTACCGGCCCGCTCGCCGATGCCGTTGATGGTGCATTCAACCTGCCCGGCACCTTCGAGCACGGCGGCCAAACTGTTGGCCACCGCCAGCCCCAAATCGTTGTGGCAGTGCACGGATATCACCGCTTTCGAGCTATTCGGCACTTTTTCTCTAATCCCGCGGATGAGCCTGCCGAACTCTTGCGGGACTGCGTAGCCCACCGTGTCGGGAATGTTGATGGTCCCCGCCCCCGCCTCGATCACCGCCTCCAAGACCTCGTACAAATAGGAGGGATCGGATCGACTAGCGTCCATTGGCGAGAATTCCACGTCGTCCACATAGCTCCGCGCCAGTTGGACCATTTCGACGGCTCGTTTCTTGGCTTCTTCTCGCGTCATCCGAAACTGGTATTTGAGATGGATGTCCGACGTGGACAAAAACGTATGGATGCGGACCTTGGGCGCGCCTTTCAACGCTTCCCACGCGCGATTGATGTCTTCAGGCCTCGCTCGCGCGAGACTGCAGATGATCGGCCCTTCGACTTCCTGGGCAATCCGCCGCACCGCTTCGAAATCACCAGGAGAGCTGTAGGCGAAGCCGGCTTCGATGATGTCCACGCCCAGCCGAGCCAGTTGCTTGGCGATCATCACTTTCTCTTCCACGTTCATGCTGGCTCCCGGCGACTGCTCGCCGTCCCGCAACGTCGTGTCGAAGATCCGGATCATCCGTGTCATGTCGGCACCCTCTACCTGCACGAGTGGCCAATAGCGAACAACCCTCTCGCTCGCGAAGCTATTCGCGACTAGCTACTCGCTGGCACATTTTTCGCTCAGAAATACAAAAGCCTCCATCCCGGCTCAGGGACGAAGGCTTCACGGGCTCCGTGGGACCACCTTGATTCAGCAACCGTCCCGGTGTTCCCGCAGCCGGCCGCCCTTCCCTGCACCCGCCTTGTGGGTGAGGCGGGGTCTGCTGCTACGCAGGGCGCTTCACACAGGGTCCCACAGCCGCACCAGGCGTCCCATCACAAACCCGGCTCGGAGGCGAGTTTGGCGAGTCACGGGTCGGCTCGCACCGCCCACCAACTCTCTCGATTCCGTGCGGATCGCCTCCTGCTCTTCGTCGTTGCCATTATTCTTTGCCGTTCAACAGCGGCAGCTCGGTTTTCACCTGGCTGCTGCGCTTCCCGAACATCTTCGTCAACAGTCCGAGACCGCGTTCAATCGGCCCTGACACCGCGTACGCGGCAAAGATAACAAATAACATAACCTGAGGCCAAGCCATCACCAGCATAAGTCCAAGGATCACCCAGACCAGGTAGTTGAAGTGGCGGCCGCCTCTGAACTTCAGATCCTTGAAGCTGCGATACTTGATCGTGCTGACCATAAGGAATGCCAACGTCAGCGTGATGATTAGGATCAACAGCGGCTTGACCTCCGCCCCCATCCGCACGATGTGATGGTCGAAGATGACGAGTGAGGCGACCACCCCAGCCGCGGCTGGAATGGCCAGGCCCGTAAAGTATTTGCTGTCTGTGCTGGCGACCGTCGAGTTGAACCGAGCCAGGCGGACGGCCCCTAGCGCCACATACGCGAACATCACTGCGGCACCGAACATACCCTGCCCGCTGAGCGCCCACGAATAGATCAACAGGCCTGGAGCCACTCCGAACGACACCACGTCGGCCAGCGAATCGTATTCCAGGCCGAACTGGCTCGTGCTGTTCGTCAGCCGCGCCGATTTTCCATCCAAGACGTCGAATACCATTGCCACAAGGATCGCGATTGCTGCCGCGAGATAGTTGGCGTTGAAAACCGCGAGAATGGCGAACACACCGCAACATAGATTTCCGGTCGTGAACAGGTTCGGAATCAGATTGACGGCCCGCCGCCGTTGCCCAACCCTCGCGAAGGCCCTACGGAATCCGGTTGTTTTCACCGAAACTCCCCTACGACGGTCTCGCCGCCTTTGACCCGGTCGCCCACCGCCACACGCAGCGCGGTGCCCAATGGTAGGAATGTGTCCATCCGTGAGCCGAACCGAATCAATCCAAACCGTTCCCCCCGCTGGACCTTCTCGCCCGGAGAGACCCAGCACACAATGCGGCGCGCGAGTATACCCGCCACCTGGACGCAGAGCACCTTGGCGCCGCCAGCGGTCCTGAGCATAAGCGCGTTCTGCTCGTTCCGCAGACTGGCTTCCGGCCGGTTGGCAGCCACAAAGCAGCCCGGCTGATAGACCACGTCTTCGACCGTTCCCTCACAGGGAATCCGGTTGACGTGCACGTCGAAAATATTGAGAAAAATGCTCAGCCGGATACTCCGCTCCTTGAGAAATCGCGGCTCGTATTCTTCATCAATGGCGATAACCTTGCCGTCTCCAGGAGCGACGATCAACCCCGGTCCCTGCGGGACGGTTCGCCTGGGGTTCCGGAAGAACCATGCGGTAAAGAGCATGAGCGCACCGAACACCGTCGCGGCGACCGGCCAGCCCAACCACCCCCCAGCGAGTGTAAGAGCGCCCGCCGTTCCCACAAAGGGAATTCCCTCTCTGACGATCGGAAGACCGGCCGCGCGATCTGCCATGGCGCAATCAATTCTTCGATTTATCGACCAGCTTGTTCTTCTTCAGCCAGGGCATCATAGCACGCAATCTAGCGCCCACCTCTTCGATCGGATGGGCTTCGCCTTTGGCCAGCAATGCGTTGTAGACGGGACGATTGGCTTGATTCTCCAACACCCACTCTTTCGCGAACTGGCCGCTTTGAATCTCCGAGAGAATTTTCCGCATCTCCCGTTTGGTCTCTTCCGTGATGATCCGCGGCCCTCGCGTCACATCGCCGTACTTTGCGGTCGTACTGATGGAGTAGCGCATGTTGGCGATGCCGCCCTCATAAATGAGATCCACAATCAATTTGACCTCGTGCAGGCACTCGAAGTACGCCATCTCCGGCGAGTAGCCGGCCTCCACCAGGGTTTCAAATCCAGCTTGAATCAATGAGGTGAGCCCGCCGCACAGGACAACCTGCTCCCCGAAGAGATCGGTCTCTGTTTCTTCCCGAAAGGTGGTCTCGATCACGCCGGCACGTCCGCCGCCAATCGCACTTGCATAGGCCAACCCCACTTGCCTCGTATTGCCGCTAGGGTCCTGGTGAATCGCCAGCAGCATCGGTACGCCGCTGCCTTTGGTGTATTCCGACCGCACCAGATGCCCCGGCCCCTTGGGCGCGACCATGAAGACATTGATGTTCGCGGGCGGCACAATCTGGCCAAAGTGGATGTTGAACCCATGGCCGAACGCCAGGTAGGCACCCGCCTTGAGATGGGGTGCAATCTCCTGCCGGTAGATGGCCGGCTGAGCCTCGTCCGGAGCCAGGATCATCACCACGTCGGCCATTTTGACCGCATCAGCGACGGGCATTACCTTCAGTCCGCTCGCTTCCGCTTTCTTCCATGACTTCCCTTCCCGCAGCCCAACGACCACCTGGACCCCGCTCTCCTTCAGGTTGAGGGCGTGCGCATGGCCCTGGCTGCCGTATCCGATCACGGCAACTTGCTTGCTCCGAATCTGCTGCAGATCGGCATCCTTGTCGTAATAGATTTTCATCGTCAAACTCCTCGAACTCAGGCTGTAGGCCCTATTCGTCTATTCTTTTGCGACCCGCTTCGGCTGAGCGGCGGCCGGTCTGATGGGCTCGCGAGCGATGGCGACCCGGCCGGTCCTGACCAATTCCTTGATGCCAAGTGGCTGGAGCAGATTGATAATTGCTTCGATCTTCTTGGGATCTCCCGTCACCTCGATCGTATAAGTCGTCGGCGTGGAATCGATGACGTTGGCGCGGAAAATGTCAGCGATTCGCAGGGCTTCGGCGCGGTCCTCGGACTTGGTGTGCACCTTGATGAGCGCCGTTTCGCGCGACACGAACTCGCTCTCGTTGAGGTCCACTACCTTGATCACGTCGATCAGCTTGTTGAGCTGTTTGACGATCTGCTCGATGATCCGGTCATCGCCCGAAGTGACAATCGTCATCATCGACATCGACGGATCGAGAGTGGGGGCTACCGAGAGGCTCTCAATGTTGAAGCCCCGCCCGCTAAACAGCCCGGCTACACGCGAAAGGACGCCGAACTTGTTTTCCACCGTCACAGAGATGATGTGTTCCATACAGTTAATAGCCCACAGCTACATAACAAGTAGCCGGCAGCTCTGAGCGACGAGCTATTCGCTATTTGCGCCTACTCGATCACGCAGTGAGCACCGTGTCTTTGTCCTCCCGCGTCACCGACGACGGCGACGCCTGCTTCTTCTTCAGCTCCGGAGGATCGGCGAGAATCATTTCATGGTTGCAGCCGCCGGCCGGAATCATCGGATAGCAGTTTTCGTACTGGTCCACCAACACGTCGACGACTACCGGCCCATTCACAGCGAGGGCTTCCTTCAGCACGCCGTCCAAGTCCGAGACCTTCTCCACCCGCAGACCGACCGCCCCATAGGCTTCCGCCAACTTGACGAAGTCCGGCACCACATCCAGGTAGCTCGATGCGTATCGTCCTTCATAGAACAGATCCTGCCACTGGCGCACCATGCCGTGGAACCGGTTGTTGATGATGACCAGCTTCACCGGCAGCTTGTTCACGACGGCCGTCGCCATTTCCTGCACATTCATCTGTATGCTGCCGTCGCCGGCGATGCAGAGGACCAGCCGATCAGGAAAGGCCGCCTGGGCGCCCAATGCGGCGGGGAATCCAAACCCCATTGTGCCCAGCCCGCCCGAGGTCAGCCATCGGTTCGGCCTGGTTAGTTTAAAATACTGCGCTGTCCACATCTGGTGCTGCCCCACATCCGTGGACACAATCGGATCGCGATCCTTCGTCAATTCGTAGAGTCGTTTGATCACATGCTGAGGCTTGATGGGACCCTGCGGATCCTGCTCGTAGGTCAGAGGATGGGCCTTCTGCCATTCACGGATCTGGTCCCACCACGGCTTCCGAAGCTCTTTCTGATCCCCGTTTACCGTCGCCCGCAGGATCTGATTCAACTCCCGCAACACCCGTTTGCAATCGCCTACGATCGGAATATCGACATGAATATTCTTCCGAATTGAGGTCGGATCGATGTCGATGTGAATGATTTTGGCATACGGACAGAACTCCGAAACCTTGCCGGTGACCCGGTCATCGAAGCGTGCACCGACCGCGATGACCAGATCAGAATAGTGAACCGCCATGTTGGCCCAATAGGTGCCGTGCATACCCATCATACCCAAGCAGAGCGGATGCTCGCCGGGAAACGCCCCCAGAGCCATCAAGGTCATATCTACCGGGATCTGAGTCAGTTCCGCCAGCTCTAACAGCTCCTGGGAGGCACCGGAGAAAATCACCCCCCCGCCGACGTACAGGATCGGCTTCTTGGCTTTCATGATCGCTTCGGCCGCCTGTTTAATCTGCCATTTGTTTCCGTCGTACGTCGGATTGTACCCCCGGATTGACACTGAGTTCGGGTAGTGGAAGTCAGCCTTGTTCATTGACACATCTTTCGGAATGTCGACCAAGACCGGACCCGGCCGGCCGGTGGTAGCGATGTAGAAAGCTTCCTTGATCGTGACCGCGAGGTCGTTTACATCCTTCACGAGAAAGTTGTATTTGGTACAGGGCCGGCTGAGCCCGATGTTATCCGCTTCCTGAAACGCATCGTTCCCAATCAGGCTGGTCGGCACCTGGCCGCTGAAGCACACCAGGGGGACAGAATCCATATAGGCGTCAGCCAGAGCAGTGATTACATTGGTCATGCCCGGCCCAGATGTGACAAGCGCGACGCCGGCCTTCCCGGTAGCCTTGGCATAGCCTTCAGCCATGTGCCCAGCGCCCTGCTCATGCCTCGTCAGGATGACTTGAATGTCCTTCTGCTGATGCAAGACGTCGAAGATCTTCAAGACAACCCCACCCGGCAAGGCGAAGATGGTCTTCACTCCTTCACGGCGGAGGCATTCGACAAAAATCTCTGCACCGGTGAGCTTCATCACTCCCCCCTTGCTCCCCACCGTCTCTGTTCTCCGACGAACTCCGCGCCTTTTGCCACGTTATGAGAAACGGCCTGAAAAATCAATGGTTAAGATAGGCGATGGTACCATCGCCTACTGGTGGCGTCAATAGAAATCACGGCGAACCGGAGCAAAACGCCTCGGTGACAGCCTAAGCCGCTTCATGCTACGCTTTGTTCAACCTTCTGGTCCGAGAAGGCTTGTTCGGACACATGAGCGCAACGGCCCCGATCCGGGTCACGATTCTCTCCAGGCGAGACTGTCACTTGTGTGAAGTTGTGTATCGGATGGCACAGCGGCTCCAGTGCGAGATGACATTTGAGCTCGCCAAGGTGGATATTGACACCGACTCACGCCTCGCTAACCGCTACAGAAACCGTATTCCGGTTGTGTTGATCGATCAGGTGGAAAGCCTGTCGGGCAAGATGACTGAATGGGACCTACGACGGGCGATTCAAAGAGCGCGCCGGAGGAAACCTATAAGCCGGATTCTGTTCCATCTGAGAAAGACTCTCGGACGGTGGTGATCATTTCTCTAGGACCCAGATCACTCCGGGCCTCAAGCGACCTACCCGAGGACCTCGGCCGGGCCAGCCTTTCCGAATCCGGTCGGCATGTCGACCGTTCCGGTCGTCCTCCTATTTGGTCTTGCTCCGGGCGACGCTTACCGTGCCGTTTGTGTCGCCACAAACGCGGTGGGCTCTTACCCCGCCGTTTCACCCTTGCCTGATCCGAAGACGACCAAATGGGGTCCATATCGCCTCGGCCATCGGCGGTCTGTTCTCTGTGGTGCTGGTGTCGGATCGCTCCGCCTGGGAGTTACCCAGCGCCCCGCCCTCGGAGTCCGGACTTTCCTCTCACCGGGAACCCCGATGAGCGATCACCCGATCTCCTCCAACGCGCAGAACGTTAGTAGTATAGTCATCAGGTCGTGATCGTTGCAAGATAGCAACGAGAGGCAACTCAGCGGCAGCCTCTTCGGCCCTTTCAAGCTGACAGAGTGGGATCACTTAACCGAGGGAGAACTGAAGAAAGCGAGTTATTCGGCCGGCTGATGGGCGGGGCAACCGGAATATCATCAACAGCACCGATATTCACCAGGCTGGCCGATAATGGAGTTGCATGGGCGTGATAGCAGTGCGTATCGTCGAGAAGTTGATCTTACGCGATCATCAGTTTTTCGACGGCTAACGGAGTCGCACCAAACAGGTGTGATAGTAGGCCATCCACCTTGGATGAGACCTGGTATTGCTTGCTCGGCCATCCTCCCGTCGCAGCTCCAGTGTCATCTGCGCCTCATAGTCGCATTGCAGGAGAAGGAGCGGAGTGGCCAAGAACATCGACGCGCCGATGAGGAACCCTTTGAAGGCCGCCTTACCGGCGTGAGAATCCACGGTCTGCCGCATCGACAGGCAAGCGACCATATGCTTCCGGTCGACCAACGGCAGCAGGATACATGCAGGAAAGAGGAGTTACGAACAGACACGGTGTCGTAAAGGGCGCTCAATAGGCGACGCTCCTGATCAGTGTTCGGATTGAGCGGCGCCCCGTTCTGCTCGATAAAAATAAAATAGTATGCAGCACAGTCGGGACTCGCGCTTCGGTCGGTAAGCGCGATCGCGGTCGGCACAGCGGGCAAAGCAATTCTCAGCCACCTGGGGATCCACCACGTGCACACGCCGCGAGAGACCGCCAAGGCCGCGCAAGCGGTGACGGTTGCCGCAGCGGGTCTCACACAGGATCCGTCGCCTCGCGATAACGGCCGTGCGCGCATGTCAAAGGCGTCCTCCCTTGTTAAAAAAGAAAAACGAAAAGTCCGCGAAGGGCAAACCGGAGTTGATACTGAGGTTCGGCATACGTGTGCCAGCATTGGAAATGTGAAATGTGATGGAACCGATACCCGACATTGAGCACCGTCTGATTGGTCAGGAACCACGAGACACCGACCCGGCCATCATGATGAAGGTGAGCTGCGACGACTCTTCGGGAGTACGTCCGCCCAGGTCATTCCAGAACGGGCTGCCGGCGAACTTGACATAAGGCCTCAGATACCAACTGTCTCCGACCAGCTCATGCAGCACCATCTCCTACAGCGGCATGAGCGCCGGACCTTCCTGTTTGGTTACGTGGTCCTTCGCGAGTCGGTGCGGAAGCAGATAGCCGGCAGTCAACCTGAGCTCTTGCATGCTCGCAGGGAAATGGGGTGTGATCTCCTCGGCCTAGCTGTCGAGGGTTGAACTGACGAAACCGCTCGCCAGGGCCATGACCAGAACAAGAAGCCGTCCCTTCATGCGAGATGGCTGTTCGTCGTCCTAGTAGTTGAAGAAGCATGCGCCTGGACCGCCGACGCGAGTCCCCACACAAAGCTGACAGAAGCTTGCACATTGTCCAGGAAGGAAAACCACATCCGGTGAACCAATCAGAGTCCGAGCAGTTGGTACAGTCGGCGGTCCAAGGACCGTTCCGCGTTGCTCCCAACCCGGCACCTGAATTAGAGAAGATTCAAGCTTTTCATGATCGAGAACCTTTTCTGATCGACTCCATGCCCCGCAAATCTCTCCAGCTAACGATCGTGCACACAGAGCTGTCGGACAATCCTGTAGCAACTTGCTGCACGCGGAAAGACTCTTGCCCCACTCGTGTCCAAAACAAGTTCTTACACACACCTCCGGCTTGGGAGTAGGCTGGGCTGGTCACCAACACCCGTCCAAGGCGTAGCCGCACCGGGCCATCCACAAGCCGGCGGTGCCTCATGGTAGCCGTTGCGCGTGGCTTTGCGCAAAGCCTGGCCCTGATCGAGCGGGCCGCCTTCGCTCGCACCGTCCGGCAGCACGCCGCCGAGCGAGCGGCCACGGGGTTTGGCTGCTGGGACTACTGTGTGGCCATGCGCTTCTGCCCGATGGGCAGGGCCCACGCTCTGCGAGAGAGCTGCGACAGCCTCGCCACCGCCCTGGGCAAGCTGGTGCATCTGGGCGTGCGACGGACGCCGCACCCGCTCGACGCTCGCCTATGCCAAGGCCCATCGACCGTGGCACCTGTACAAGACTCTCTTCTATCTCAGGTGCTCGCCCGCTGTCAGGCGGTGGTGAGCCGTGAAGCGGTGCCAGGTCCGATTCGAGCACCCGCTGCGGACGCGGGATACCACCGTCACGAGCCGTGTGCCGCGGGGTTTGATTGGGCCCGGTTTCAGCGGGCGAAAGGGGCGGCTGTTTGCCCTATTGGGCTCTCCTCACCGAAGGCGATGTCACGAATGTCCGCGTGGCCCAGATGCTGACCGTCGCCCCCGGGATGATCGTGGTAGTCGGCCGCGGGTACCTGGACGATGCCCTCTCTCAGCGTTGGATGGTGACCGACGAGGGGTTCGTCGTGCGTCCGCGCACCAATATGCGGTACGACGTCCTGGAGCGGCGTCCGGTGCCCACCCGTGGCCCGGTCGTGTCCGATGAGGTGATTCGCCTGAGCAGTTCGCATGCGGCCGCCCGCTGCACCGTGCTGCTGCGGCAGGTGACGATTGGGGGCGAGCCGCAGCAACGCCAGCTGGCCTCCCTGACGAACCTGATGCACCTCGTCGCTCGCACAATTGCCGCCCCCTCCAAGGAGCGGTGGCCGATTGGGCTGCGCTTCACGGCCTTGAAACAACCCCTCCCGATCATGACTGGTGTGGGCACCCGTGAGAACGCGCGGTGCAGGTGCAGATCCGGATTGCCCTGATCGCGAGATTGCAGCTGAAGTTTCTGTAACTCAAGGCCACGTGCCCCTGGAGGCGCGCGACCCCCGCGGCCTTGTGCCGCATCAACGGTTGACTGCTCGGGCCCGGTGGGCAGGGGTGGAGGCGCCATGGGAATGCCCGGGGCCGAGGCCGGTCCCCCTTCCGGGCATCCTGTTCGCCGGGTGATCGGGGACAGCAGCACGGGCACCCGCATCCGAGCAACGGAGCCGAAGCCGTCTGAAACGCACAATGCACGCGGGGAGGATGCCCAGGGACAGACTGTTTTGGCACAGCAGTGCTCCCGCTATTTTTTCGTTCCCCCCCTTTTCATTGCCTCGCATCATTGCCTCGCATTGGCGGATTGACTTTTCGTCCATGGATCTTTGCCCACCGGCGGACACTTCTTGGGGCTGCGTTCTTGAACACAACGGCAGGATGTCTCGCCGAGCAGGCGGATTTGCGGCAAACCAACCAGGAGTTGCAGAAGACTCATCAGGAGCTGCAGCACAAGATTCAGAAGGCCAAAGAGGAAATCGGAGGAGACATCCAGGTGACGGCACATCAGGCCATACAGTTGGTCTGGTCTCAAGAGGACAAGCTCGCCAGGCTGGAGCAGTTGGTGCACAAGCTGGAGAACGAGCAGCTACCTTCCCTCAACAGGCTCGAAGAGCGATTGGAAGCACTGCAGGAGACCTCAAGGTTGAGGAGATCTCGAAACAGCTCAAGGCAGTAGAACTGCCGCCGACACAGGATGAAAGCTGGCTGACAGCAACATGCATTCCTGCTCGGAGCATGATGCCCTTATAGACTCCGCACCGGGCGGCTTGTTCCGACAGCTCCTGAATAAGCGTCTGATAGGGTTTGCCCTGCTTCGACGCCATCCTCCGGAGCGTGCACAACAGGCGCGGCAACAGGCGGATGGCGATCTATTGTTTTGCGACCCCCACACGTCTAACCCTACGAACCCCTTCAGCAGGGCCTACCCATCCCCGGATTCCTACCGCTCGCCGATCGGCGGCAGTTCAGAGCCGAGTCCGAAGCCGTTTTGCGGGTAGAGCGCCAACGCTTCGGGCATCCATTGCCGGAGTTGCTGGATGCGGGTGCCGTGGCTGGGATGCGTCGAGAGGAATTCCGACGGAGATTTCCCGCTGGAGAGCTGTTCCATGCGTTCCCACAAGCGAGGGGCTTCGCGTGGGTCATAGCCGGCCTGCGCGGCGAGCAGAAGACCGATGTAGTCAGCCTCGGACTCATGCGCGCGGCTGAACGGGAGCAGCACCCCAACCTGCACCCCGGCCCCGAGCGCGGCCATCGCACCTTGCGAGAGGAGTGGGCTGCCGCCGCTTGCCCCTAATGCGATATTCGCCGCCTCCAACCCGAGCTGCGCGACGATGTTCTGGCTCATGCGTTCGGCGCCATGCCGCGCCAGCGCGTGCACGACTTCATGCCCCATCACCGCCGCCAGGCCGGCTTCGTTTTTGGCCACCGGGAAGATGCCGGTATAGACCGCGATCTTGCCCCCAGGCAGCGCGAAGGCGTTCATGGTTTTATCGTCCTTGATGACCGTGACTTCCCATTCGAATTGTTTGGCCATCTCCGCGTACTTGGACCGCTTGGCGGCCTCGATGACCCGCTGCGCCACGCGTTTCACCGGCTCGACCTCGCGCGGGTTCTGAGAGAGTTTGACCTTCGGGTCGTTTTTCACCTGCGCATAAGCCTGGGCGCCAAGTTGCAGTTCTTGAGAGATCGGCATCATCAGCAACTGGGATCGTCCCGTATAGGGATTGGTCTCGCAAGCTATCAGGCCCGCTACCGCCACGCTCGCAACGGAGACCAGACTCATCATTTTGTTCATGCTGTTCATGCTACCTACCACTCCTTCACCCGGCCGAAATTGACCGGTACTCAGGGCTCTGCTAGATTAGCGCCCTACAACCATTAAGTCCATGTGGAGCCATCCGCTTTGACCGGCCAAGCCTGCTTTTCCGGCGTCAACCGCATCGGCATGGATGAGTCCGGGAAAGGCGATTATTTCGGCCCTCTGGTCGTCACAGCGGTGTTTGTCGATGCGACGACGGAATCCGAGCTTCGCCTGATGCAGGTGCGGGACAGCAAGAAGATTTCCGATGGCCGGATTCTCGAACTGGCGCCGGACATTCGTGCAATCTGCCCACACAGCGTGGTAGTCATCGGGCCCCAGCGCTATAACGAGCTGTATCGGAAGATCAAGAACCTGAACCGGCTGCTGGCCTGGGGGCACGCTCGCGCTCTTGAAAATGTCTTAGAGCGAGTCGAGTGCGGTTTGGCCATCGCCGATCAGTTCGGCGATGAGCGGCTCATCCGGCACGCGCTGCAGGAGAAAGGCCGGAGCGTCCGGCTTGTACAAATGCCGAGAGCCGAATCCGATGTGGCCGTCGCGGCCGCATCCATCGTGGCGCGCGCCGAGTTTTTGCTTCGCCTGAAACGACTATCCGATGAGGTGGGGACAACGCTGCCCAAAGGCGCGTCACCGGCGGTGGAGCTGGCAGCACGGATGATCGTAAAGAGGCACGGGCAGGAACGGTTGAAGAGCGTCGCGAAGCTGCATTTCAAAACCACCCAAGCGGTGCTGGCAGGTTAGCACGCTAGACCGCCCCGCCGACCTCGTCGGCGGCCTTCTCGGCGCCAGGGGCGACTCTCACATCTTCCACTGGCCCGCCGTCCCAGTACAGCATCCGATGGCAATAGGGACAGGTCTGCAACTCGGTAGATCGTTTGACCTCGGCGACGAGCTGCGGCGGCACCTGCAGCCGACACCCTTGACAGACGCCGTCCCGCACCGGCACCAGCGCCAGGTCTTTGCGCACCGCCTTGAGTTTGGTATAACGGTCGAAGAGCCCCTTGTCGATCGTGGCGGCCAGCTCCCGCTGCTTGCGGTCCAACTCCGACAGTTCCGCCTCCAATTTCGTCGCCAGCTCTTCGAGCGTTTTCTTTTCTCGGCCGAAGGCGCGCTCCGCTTCCGCGGCCTTGGCCTGAGCCTCCTTGGCGGTCCGCTGCATCTGCTCAATCTGTTCCATAAGGATCAGGATTTGCTCCTCGATTTCCCCTTTTTTCTTGTTCGCCATCTCGATTTCGAAGAGATACGCCTGATATTCTTTGTTAGACTTGAGCTCGCTCAGACGGGCTTTCAGCTTCTCCGTCTGCGACTCGTGGGCTTCCAGATCCCGCTCGCGCGCGCGACGTTCCTTGACTAGCGCCTCCACCGAATCGGCGGTCTCTTTGAGAAGCCGGGCGGCTTCTCGCAGGGGTGCCTCCGCCTCGGCCAGTCGCTCAGGGATTTTCCGTCGTTGTTCCCTGATCTCAGCGATCCGAAGATCCAGAGTCTGGAGTTCGATGAGGGATGAAAGATGGGGATTCAAATAGAGCCCTTGCTTTCCTCGGTCCGTGATGCGCACCCGGATGGTCGCTCGGCGTTCCCCCGGCGGCCTGGTGGGCCCACTAGGACTCGAACCTAGGACCAACTGATTATGAGTCAGCCGCTCTGACCACCTGAGCTATGGGCCCGCCTCAGCCGCGGGCCAGGCATCTGTCCCGAGTCCCGCGCATCTCGCCTATGTTCCCGATCCTCCATTTCGCACAGTATTCTACAGGCTTTCGACGAAGCTGCGCAATTTCTTGCTGCGGCTCGGATGACGCAACTTGCGGAGCGCTTTAGCTTCGATCTGCCGGATCCGTTCTCGCGTGACCTCAAAGTCCTGTCCGACTTCCTCCAGGGTATGGTCCGTCGCTTCACCAATCCCGAAGCGCTTGCGCAACACCTTCTCCTCCCTGGGTGTCAGCGTCTCCAGGGCGCTGTTGATCTGGCGTTGCAGATCATAGCGGATCGCTGCTTCAAGCGGGGAGATCGCCTTCTTGTCCTCGATGAAGTCGCCCAAATGGCTGTCTTCCTCCTCGCCGATGGGCGTTTCGAGCGAAATGGGTTCGCGGGCGATCTTCAGGATCTTGCGCACCTTGTCCAAGGGGAGATCCATGCGCTCGGCGATTTCCTCGGGGGTCGGCTCACGCCCCAGTTTCTGCACCAGGTGGCGGGAAGTCCGGATGAGCTTGTTGATCGTCTCGATCATATGCACCGGGATGCGGATGGTCCTCGCCTGGTCCGCAATTGCGCGGGTGATGGCCTGGCGGATCCACCAGGTCGCATAAGTGCTGAACTTGTAGCCGCGTTTGTATTCGAATTTGTCCACCGCCTTCATCAGACCGATGTTGCCCTCCTGAATGAGATCAAGGAACTGCAGACCTCGGTTCGTGTACTTCTTGGCGATGCTGACCACCAGCCGCAGGTTGGCTTCGACCAACTCTGCCTTGCCCCGCTTGACCTTTTCTTCGGCGATGTCCAGCTGGCGGACGGCTTCTTTGATTTCCTCGGCCGAGACAAGCGCCTCTTCAGTTTCCAATTGCCGGATCCGGGCGCGAGCCGCCTGAAACGTCTTCTTCAATTCCTGAAGCGTCTCCTCCGACAGACCAGTCTTACGCTTCACGGCTAGCAGATCGCGACGGCTCCGCCCCAGCCGCCGGAGCAGTTCGAGCCCCGCCTCGCCCGACACGCCGAGCTTCCGCTGGCATTGCGCGATTTCGCACTCGGCTGCTCGAATCTGTTGCGCTAGATCGCGGACCCGCTGGACCATCCGATCCTTCAGAACAGCGTGCAGGTTGACCGATTCCATCTTTTCCACGAGCTGTTGCCGGATGGCGTCGATCTGCTTCTTGATTTTCTTCTGCCGGACCGGATCGTTGCCTGCATGCCGGCTCTTTTCGTAGAGGCTCTTGAGCGTGGAAGACACTTTCCGGACCCCGTTCAGGGCGTCGAGCGTCTTCCGCTTCAACTCCTCGTAATCGCGCTCGACCTCTTCTTCCTCGAACTCCTCCTCCGTCTCCGTGACGGGGACGATCTCCCGGACATCGATCTTTCCGTTCTTGAGCTGGTCGCGCAACGACAAGACGAATTCGATCGTCATCGGCATGCCGTACACGACCGAAGCGATTTCTTTTTTCCCCTCCTCGATGCGCTTGGCGATCTCGATCTCGCCTTCCCGGCTGAGCAGCGCGACGCTGCCCATTTCTTTCAGATAGAGCCGGACCGGATCGTCCGTGCGGCTGAGTGCGCCGGGCGAGAGATCGATCTCCTTTTCGCCTTCTTCAATCGTCTCGCCGTCCTCAATCTCCTCAGCCATCTCTTCGTGTTCGCCAGCCTTCTGGAAGCGTTCGCTGTCGGCCGTATCGACGATCTCGATGTCCATTTCGCCGAACATCGTCATGAGATTCCCGAATTGTTCGGAGGACACCACTTCGGCCGGTAACGTGCTGTTCAGTTCGTCGTACGTCAGAAACCCCTTCTCCTTCCCGAGCGAGATCAGCTTCTTCACTTCGCCGATCAATTCTTGTTTCGGCATAGCGACTCCTTCGCAGACAACATTACACGGCGGATGACCGGACCGCGGCTTTTCTGATGCGCCATTCGTTGACCTGAGCGTTCAAGGCCTGGACATCCTCGACCCGCCCCTCGCGCTCCGCCGCCTTGAGTTGCGCGATCAACTCCCGCAACCTCGTTTCGGCCAGCTTGCGCTCCAGGACGGCCAGGCAGTCCCGGATATACTCTTGGATATCGTCATAGGGTTGGTCCGCCAGCGACAGTTCGGTGGCCAACGGCCCGCATTCAGCATCATCAACCACCTCGTCCAGCACTTCTCGTAACCGAACCTGCCCGTCCCCATCGAGATTCTTGAGCGCACTTTCGACAATTCGGCGGCAGGCTTGGTCCAAAAACAGCTCAGGCCGGAGTCGCCGGACATCGGCTGGCGACAGTTGTCCGTGCAGTAGAAAGTGGACAAGATCACGCTCCTCGGGGTTGATCTTGGGACGCACCGGTGACGACCGGGGCTGAGCGGCCTGGCCGTTCCATCTGGCCTTAGGTTCTCGAGCCAGCAGGGCGGGATAGCGCTCGATCAGCCGCTGTTGACTGATCCCTAAGCGTTCCGCCACGACGCGGAAGCGTTCTTCCTTTTCGATCGGGTGGGTGCTCTTTTGGAGCACCCGCAGGATGTCGTCCACGCTTCTGATCCGATCTTCGAGGGTTCCCGAGCCCGCATTCTTCAGACAATGTTCCAGAGCGAAATCGAGCAGGCTGGGCGCCCGTTCCTGCAACGCAAGGAACGCCTCCGCTCCGCGCACTCTGACAAAAGTATCCGGATCGTCGCCGTCGGGCAGCGACACGACCCGCACGGCGATCCCACTGTTCACGAACAGATCCAACGATCGCAGCGCAGCCCGAACTCCGGCGGGATCCGGGTCGAACAGGAGCACCACTTTGGACACGATCGGACGGATCTTCTGAATATGGTCGGCAGTCAGGGCCGTGCCAAGCGTCGCCACGACGTTGCAGATGCCAACCTGATGCAGAGCAATCACGTCGAAGTAACCTTCGACAATGACGAGGCTACCGCTCTTTCCCGCGGCTTCGCGTGCCAGATCCAATCCGAACAGCGTCTGGCCTTTCTTGAAGAGCGGCGTATCGGGAGAGTTCAGATACTTCGGCGTTCCTCCCTCCAACACTCGACCGCCGAATCCGACGACGCGCTTCCGCTGATCGCGGATGGGAAACATCACGCGGGCACGAAACACATCGTAGTATCCCCCTGCGCCTGGGTTTCCCAGCACTGGCTTGCGGGCTGCCGCCAGGCCCGCCACCGCCAGATCACCGGGATTAAATCCCTCGCGGGTCAACGCCTTCACCAGCGCGTCCCACCCCGGAGGGGCAAAGCCGAGCCCGAATCGCTCACTGATCTCCGGCTGAATCCCGCGCCCGATTAGATACGCCTGTGCCTCCTTGCCCGGCCTCGTATTCCACAGGTTATGCTGAAACCATGCCGCGGCAGCCTGATTGACTTTCTCCAGGAACACCCGATTGGCCGCGTGGGGGTCCTGTCCCCTGCCCGCAGGGTCCGGCACAACCACCCCGACCTGTTGGCCGAGTTGGCGAACGACCTCGGGGAAGCTGGAACCGGTCATTTTCATTAGGAACGAAAAGACGTTCCCACCGACTTTGCAGCCAAAGCAATGAAAAATCTGGCGTGACGGACTCACATGGAAAGAAGGCGTTTTTTCGTGATGAAAAGGGCAGAGACCCCGGAAGTTTTGTCCGACCTTGGAGAGGGCGACGTGCTGGCCGACCACCTCTACAATATCAACTCGGTCCCGAATTTGGTTGATGATTTCGTCAGCGATCAGGCCCCGCCCCACAGCGGCACAGACTCCGTCTGGTTGAGTGTACTCTCCGACAGAACCCGGACAAGTATCAGCCGGCGGATCGGAAAAATTGACCGGTCAACCTAACAAACGAACCGGCAAACTGTCAATGCGACGGACCAGCGCCTCACCCAGGCGGCCAGGTCATGTGTCGGCCGCCAAGCAAATGAAAATGAAGGTGAAACACCGTCTGCCCACCGTACGATCCGACATTGGTGACGACCCGATAGCCGGCCCCCGCCAGACCCCGCTCTTTCGCAATCTCCTTGCAGACGAGCATGAGATGGCCCAACAACCCGGCGTCGTTCTCGCCCGCCTCTTGCACAGACTGGATATGTCGTTTAGGAATCACAAGAATATGCGTCGGCGCTTGGGGATTGATATCTTCGAAGGCCAGGGAAAGTTCGTCTTGACGAACTAGCTTGGCAGGTATACTTCCTTCGACGATCCGACAAAAAACACAAGTGTTCACGCGCGGCTCCTCACGACTGGGCGGAACGCAACCCCGACTTGCCGTACCGCTTGGCCAATTCCTGATAGACCTCGTCGAGCGTGATCCGGTGATAACCCAGAACCAGCAAGGTGTGGAACAGCAGATCGGCCACTTCGTAAACGATATCCTCCCGCTTGCCGTTTTTAGCCGCCAGCAGGACTTCGCCCGCTTCCTCGGCGACTTTCTTCAGAATCCGATCGCCCCCCCCTTCCAACAAGGTGGAGACATAGGAGCCGGATTTCGGCGACGCGCACCGATCCTGAATTGTCTGATAAATCCGTTCCAGAATTCCGCCGAAGGCCTCGGTCGTTTTGCCCGTGTTGGGTATCCCCTGGGCGGTCACCCGGTTAAAAAAGCAGGACCGCTCGCCGGTATGGCAAGTCGGGCCGACCGGCTCGGCTTTGACCAACACAGTATCCCGATCGCAATCGACAAAGAGATCCCTGACCACGAGCCGATGGCCGGAGGTCTCCCCTTTTTCCCACAGCTTGTTTCGGGACCGGCTCCAAAAATGGACGGAACGGGTTTCCAGCGTCTTGTGGATCGCCTCGCGGTTCATGTACCCCAACATCAGAACCGTGCCGTCCCGCCAATCTTGGACCACTGCGGGGATCAACCCTTGCTCGTCGAAAGTTAAGGTTATGGAACTCTGATCGTTCATTCTCGTTTGCCGACTAATTCGCTATTCGCTGTTCGCCATCTTCTTTTGTCACCCAGCCGTCGTTTCAGCCGGAACCATCCTCACCGCCACCCCTCGTTCACGCAAGTACTGCTTGACCTGAGGAATCGTGTACGCTCGATAATGGAAGATCGACGCCGCTAGGACCGCGTCGGCCAGACCGATGGCGAGCCCCTGGTAGAGATGCTCTAGCGTCCCCGCCCCACCGGAGGCGATGACCGGAACGGACACGGCCTGGGCGACCGCCCGCACCAGTTCCAGATCGTACCCTTCCTGGGTCCCGTCCCGATCCATACTGGTCAAGAGAATCTCTCCGGCTCCGTAGCTCTCCATGCGGCGGGCCCAGTCGACCACCGACAAGCCGGTCGAGTTCCGACCGCCATGAGTGTAGACTTCCCACTCACCCGATGCGCCGGAGGGTTCGCTGTTTCGGCACCGCTTGGCGTCGATGGCCACCACAATGCACTGCGTGCCGAACCGCTCGGCCGCCTGCCGTACGAATTCCGGATTCTCGACCGCGGCCGTATTGATGCTGACTTTGTCCGCCCCAGCTTTCAGCAACGCCCTGATGTCCTCCAAGGTCTTGACCCCGCCTCCTATTGTGAGGGGCATAAAGACCCGCTCGGCGGTTCGCTCCACAACATCCAGGATTGTCTTACGGTTCTCATACGATGCGGTGATATCCAGGAAACAGAGTTCATCAGCGCCTTCCCGGTCATAGACCGTCGCAACTTCGACCGGATCGCCGGCATCGCGTAGGTTGACAAACCCCACTCCCTTCACCACCCGGCCGTCCTTAACATCCAGACAGGGAATGACCCGCTTGGTCAGCATGGCCGTTTGCTTTGCAAACTCCCAGCCCGCGGACGCCGCGCAAGGTTGTGCACTCAGTGCCTTGAGCCGCTTGCGCTCCTAACCTGCGGCCGCGATCGCGGCCGCGAGGTCCAACTTTCCCTCATAGAGGGCTTTCCCGACGATCACGCCTTCCACGCGAGAGCCCAGCGCCTTGATCGCCAGCACATCCTCCACACTCGCAATGCCGCCGGACGCGATGACCGGGACTGCCGACGCGTCGACGACCTCCCGCAAGGCCTCCAGGTTGGGCCCGCTCAGCATCCCGTCTTTAGCGATGTCCGTGTAAACCACTGCACCTAAGGGATAACCCGCAATGCTCTTGAGCAAATCCACCGCACGGGTGTTCGACACGCTAGTCCAACCCCGCACGGCCACATGGCCATCACGCGCGTCCAGCCCCAGGACGATGCGAAGCGGAAATTCCCGACATGCCTGCTCCAACAATGCCCGGTCGAGCAAGGCCGCCGTCCCCAACACCACCCGAGCCACACCGGCGTCCAGATAGCGACGGACCGTATCCATCGTCCGAATCCCCCCTCCCACCTGCACCTTGGCCGATACCGCTTTCACGACGGCATCGATCTGGCCTAGGTTTGTTGGCTCTCCCGCGACCGCTCCGTCGAGATCCACCACATGGATCAGCGTCGCGCCAAGCCGCTGCCAGCCCAACGCCACGCCAGAAACATCGTCCGAATAAACGGTCTCGGCGGCCAAGTCTCCCTGTCGCAGACGGACACACCGCCCGCCTTTCAGATCGATCGCAGGAATCACCAGCATCGCCTACTGCCCACTTGAGCTGGCGCAGGATCGCTCTATGATGCCGTCCCGAACGGGAAGTCTCGTAAAACCAGCTCCGCCCCATAGGCGGCCAATTCGTCGGCCGTCACGAACGCGCCCTTGCGCTGGATGAACCCGATCAGATCTTCGTTCATGGGGCGCTGCTTTTCGTAATAGTTCCCTTCCCACAGGAGCGTTCCGTCCCGCGCCACCAATTTCATTTCGAATCCGACCGCGGCCGGATCAGCCCCCAGCCGGCTCCCGACCCGCTCCTTGTACACCAACACCCTTCCGACCAGCACGGCATCTGCCGACATCCGATCGGCAAGCCGTTGAGCCAGCGCTTCGCGAGAGAGGTTTTCATGCTTGCCGGACAACTCCTTCGCTGCCTTGTCCGCTTCGTCCAGCGACAAGACCAGCAACCCCTTCCTCGCCCGCAACCGATTCCAAATCATGCGGGTGACTTTTTCCGGCGCGGATGACGGCACAACCGACGTCGGGCGGGAAGCGGTTTCACTAGCCGGCGGAACGGCCACGGAAATATCGGAGGCCTTGGCGCCGGCCGGAACCTGGAAGCGCGGTTCCAGCGGATCCACCACCTGAGGCGTGGTCAAGGCGTCAAACGGCACCACGGCAATTGTCTGCACCCGATACTTTTCCAGATCCGGCGACACCTTCACGGTGACTTTGGACGGCCCGCATCCACTCAGCACCGCCCACGCCACAGACAAAGCCACCCAGACCGCGAGCGCGGCGCGGAACGGCCCGCTACTTCCAAGGCCCCGGCGGCGCTTAGTCATCCCCAATCTCCGAAGTTCTTCACCATTCGGAGACCCACAGCCTGGCTTTTCTCCGGATGGAACTGGCAAGCGACGATGTTGTCACGCCAGACGCTGGACGCAAACCGCAGGCCATAGTCGGTCACGCTGGCGACCACGGCCGGATCCTCCGGCTCCACATAATACGAATGCACGAAATAGCAGAAGCTTTCCGTCCCGATGTTCCGAAAGAGCGGCGCAGGCTTCTCGATCATGACGGCATTCCAGCCTATGTGCGGAATCTTGAAGGCCGGGCCGTCGCTTTTTCCTGTGTCCCCGCTTCCCGCCCCATCAAAGCGAAAGCGTTTGACCCGACCAGGGATGAGATCCAGACCCTTGTGGATGCCGAACTCCTCGCTTTCGGTGAACAGGACCTGCAGGCCGAGACAGATGCCGAGAAACGGCTTGCCCGTCCCGATGGCGCGCAGGATTGGATCGATGAGATCATACCGGTCGAGATTCGCCATGCAATCGGCAAACGCCCCGACGCCCGGCAACACGACATGCGTAGCATCGTGGATCACCCGCGGGTCTCGGGTCACAACCGCGCGATGCCCTACCGCTTCGAACGCCTTGTGGACGCTCCGCAGGTTCCCCATTCCATAGTCGATAATGGCGATCATGGCGAGCGTGATGCGCGAGGTTCGGCGGAATGTGTTACAGTAAGTGGCCTTTTGTCGAAGGCACCCCCGCGATCCGGTCGTCAATGGAGGTGGCCTGGTCCAGCGCCTTGGCCAGCGCCTTGAAGACGGCTTCCATAATATGGTGGGGATTGCGGCCATAGAGCACATTGACGTGCAGATTAAGCGCGCCGTGCGCGACGAAGGCTTGAAAAAAATCTTCGAACAAACCCAGGTCAAACGACTTGATCTTGCGTTCCGGCAGATCAACCCGATAGACCAGATAGGGTCGTCCACTGAGATCGACCGCCACCTGCGCCAATGTTTCATCCAACGGCACCGAAGCCCAGCCGAACCTCCTGATCTTGTCCTTCGTTCCCAGTGCCTGCTTCAGAGCATCGCCCAGAACGATGCCGACATCTTCGACGGTGTGATGGTCGTCGATGTCGATATCGCCCCTAGCCTGAACGGTCAGATCGAAAAACCCGTGCTTGGCCAGCAACGTCAGCATGTGATCCAGGAACGGGATCGACGTGCTGATCGTGCCCTGTCCAGTTCCATCGAGCTGGAGATCGACCCGGACCTGCGTCTCCGCGGTCACTCGTTGAACCGAGGCTCGCCGAAGGGTTCCCGCACTCGTCATGAAAACCTACTTTCCGCCGATTTGGCGTGGGCGTCGAACCCTTCGATGTGGGCGAGCCGTGTCAGTTGTTCTTTCACCTTGACAAGTTCGTCCCGCGTATAATGCACGATGTTGCTTATTTTCACGTAATCATTCACCGACAACGCGGAGAAAAATTTCGCGGTCGTGCCTGTCGGCAACACATGATTCGGGCCCGCGACATAGTCGGCCACCGCAGGTGGCGTATAGCGGCCGAGAAACAACGCACCGGCATGGCGGACTTTCTCCAGGTAATCGAACGGCCGGTCCACCGAGAGCGTCAAATGTTCCGGCGCGATCTGGTTGGCCAGATCGATTGCCTCGTCCAGCGTGGACACGATAAAGGCGACGGCGTGGCGAGCAATCGACTTGGCTGCAATCTTCTCTCGCCGCAACTTCTTTATCTGCACCTCGACCAAACGGACAACTTCCTTGGCCAGCCGCTCGGAGGTGGTCACGAGATAAACCTGTGCATCCTCGTCATGCTCGGCTTCGCAGAGCAGATCGGCCGCAACGTGCGCGGGTTTGGCGTCGTCGTCGGCAATCACCAGCAGTTCGCTCGGCCCCGCCACCATATCAAGCCCGACCGTGCCGTAGAGCATGCGCTTGGCGGCGGCGACATAGATATTACCCGGCCCTACGATCTTGTCGACGCGGGGGATGGTCTCGGTTCCGTAGGCCAGCGCGCCGATCGCCTGCACGCCTCCGACGCGATAGATCTCGTCCACCCCCGCGATGTCAGCCGCCACCAGCAGATAGGGATTGATTCCGCCTTTCGGCGTCGGCGTGCACATCGCCACCCGTTTGACGCCGGCAACCTTCGCCGGGATGGCGCACATCAGGACTGAGGACGGGTACACGGCTTTGCCGCCCGGCACATAGATGCCGACGGCGTCCAGCGGCGTCACGGTCTGGCCTAGCGTCGCCCCGTTGTCTTGATACATCCAGGTCTTCGTCCGCTGACGCTCGTGAAAGGCCGTAATGCGTTGCGCCGCGAAACGCAACGCGTCACCCTCCTCCTTCCGGATGTGATAGTAAGCTTCTTTGATGTCTTCGGGCGTGACCCGAATATCCGCTGGTCCCAGTGAAACCCGGTCGAACTTTTTCGTATAGTACAAAACCGCCCGGTCTCCACCTCGCTCCACCGCCTGCAAGATCGTTTTCACACTCTTTTCGACGGCTCCGCCGCAGAGACGTCCACGGGAGATAATACGTTTGAGCGCCGGAGCGAAAGCTCGATCGGAAGCGGCAATGATTTTCATCTTGGCGTTCCTGTCCAAGCCAGAAAGAACATCCTCGCTCAGCGCACTCGTCGGCTGCATCCCGACCGCATGGCTCGGCCGTTCGACAGAGCCTGCGAGCGCAACCGGGAAATGAACTCCGTCAGCGCCTCGTGCTTCATCTTCAGACTGGCCCGGTTCACGATCAGCCGCGCCGTGGACCGCGCAATGACTTCCACCTCGGTCAAATCATGGGCTTTCAGCGTCTTCCCCGTCTCGACGAGATCGACGATGCGGTCGGCCAAGCCCACCACCGGGGCCAGCTCAATTGAGCCATACAGCTTAATGATTTCAACCGGGATCCCCATCCGGTTGAAATACCGTTCGGCGATGTTCGGATACTTGGTCGCAACCCTGATCTTGGAAGAAAGCCTGGTCCGCGATTCCTGACCCCTCAGCGCGGCAACTGAGATTCTACACGCTCCGAAGCGTAAATCCAACGGCTCGTATACATCGCAATCCTGCTCCAAGAGCACGTCCTTGCCCACGATTCCCGCGTCGGCGGCCCCGTACTCCACGTAGGTCGGCACGTCGCTCGGCCTCACGATCAGCAAGGTCATGTCACGCCCTGGACAGGCATAGACCAGCCGACGGCTTTCCGCTGAAAGGCCCGGGCTGGCGTAACCCGCCCGCCGAAGCAGCTCCAGGGTCGGCTCCAGCAGCTTCCCCTTCGACAAGGCGATGGTCAGCATGTCCCCTTCCTTGCGCCGACGGCCTCCGTCCCGGTTTTTTTTCGCTCGATAACAGCTCCCAGACACCGCAATTTTTCTTCCATCCGTTCGTAACCACGATCCAGATGATAGACCCGAGAGACTTCCGTAACGCCTTCTGCCGCCAAGCCCGCCAGGACCAGGCTGGCGCTGGCGCGCAGGTCTGACGCCATCACCGGTGCTCCCGTCAGCCGCTCTCGTCCGGTCACCACAGCCCGGTTCCCCTCCACTCTGATATCGGCGCCCATGCGCCGCAATTCCTCCACGTGGAGGAACCGGCTTTCGAACACCGTTTCCGTAATCACACTAGTTCCCCGGGCTACGCTCATCAAGGCCACCATCTGAGCCTGCATGTCAGTCGGAAATCCTGGATAAGGGCAGGTCCTGACGGCGATGCCGTGCGGACGGCACCTGGCCTTCACGCTCACACTGTCCCTGTCTTCGGCGACATCGAGTCCGCTTTCGCGCAATTTAATGAGCACCGCTTCTAAGTGGTCGGGACGGCAGCCCGCCACACGAACCTCGCCTCCCGTAATGGCTCCGGCGATCAGGTAGGTGCCGACTTCGATGCGATCGGGGATGATCCAATGATCGGCCCCGTGCAAAGCCGCCACCCCTTCGACCGTAATGATGTCGGTGCCAGCTCCCATAATACGCGCTCCGCGTTTGACAAGAAACGCGGCCAGATCCACGATCTCAGGTTCTTTCGCGGCGTTTTCAATGACGGTGATCCCCTCCGCGACACAAGCGGCCATCATCAGATTCTCAGTGCCAGTCACGGTCGGCACGTCGCAGTAGATCCGCGTTCCTCTCAGCTTTTGGGCCTTCGCCTTGATGTACCCGTGTTCGATCGAGATTTCTGCGCCTAGTTTAGCCAAACCAGCGAGATGGAGATTGACCGGACGCGATCCGATCGCGCAGCCGCCCGGCAGCGACACGGTAGCCTCGCCCCAGCGGGCGAGCAACGGGCCCAACACTAGCACGGAAGCACGCATGGTCTTGACCAGCTCATACGGCGCTTCGGTCGAATGCAGCCGGTCCGCATTGATAGAAACATGATCCCCCTCCTGTTTGACCGAGGCGCCCAAGATCTCCAGCAATCGCCCCATCGTCCTCACATCCACGACTTGGGGCACATTGGAAACCGTGCAGTCCCCCCCGAGAATTGTCGAGGCCAGGATCGGCAGCGCGGCGTTCTTGGCACCGCTGGCTCGGACTTCGCCGCACAATGGATTCCCACCGGTGATGACGATGCTATCCATGCTCCGCTCCGCCGTTCAGCCTCGCGCCTCGAGCCTTACTTCTTCGGCTCCACGCAGACCACCCGCTCAATCCCCGCCATATCCCGCCTGATGCTAATGATCCTATACCGGTTGAGGCGATTGGCAATTGCGCGGACTGCACTAGCCTGGCCCCGCCCGACTTCCAGAATCAGCACCCCTCCGGGAGCCAGCCACTCCCAGGCTTCGTTCAAAATCCGACGGTAGTAATTCAGTCCATCCGGGCCGCCCGACAACGCGAGACGGGGCTCGAACAGCCGGACTTCCGGCTGAAGGCCGCCGATCTCCGAATCGGCGATATAGGGAGGGTTCGACAGGATTGCAGAAAACGCACCAGTCAATCCACGGGCGCGCAACGGCCTGAACAGATCGCCGCACAGGCAGGTCACCTGCGCCTGGACCCCGTGCCGGCGAATGTTTCTTTGGGCCACCTGCAGCGCGGCTTCGGAGAGATCGACGGCATACACGGAGGCATACCGAAGCATTCGCGCGGCCGCCACCGCCACGCACCCGGATCCCGTTCCGATGTCGGCAAGCAGCGCCGGTTCGTCCGCCCGCAGGTGACGCGCGAGTTCGTCGACCAGAAGCTCGGTTTCTGGCCTTGGAATAAAAACGGAGGGATCGACTTCAAACTCCAGCCCGCAGAAATCCTGCGAACCGAGCAAGTACTGTAGCGGCTCGCGTGCGGCTCGTCGCGCGAACAGCGCCCGCGCCGCGGCAAGTTCGGCCGGACTGACGAAGCGAGTTCGCTCGAGCGTGAGGGCCAGCCGCGACGTCTTCAGCGCCGCTTCCAAAATCCAGATGGCCTCCTGCTCCGGCCACTCGACGCCGGCGTCCGCCAGCATCGCACAACCCTCCCGAAGCAGCGTCGCCAATGTGACGCCGTCCGTGCTTGCAGCGGAAGAAGCCATCGAGTCCATTACATCTCCGCCGCCAGGGTGTTGGCCTCAGCCGCACGCAACCCGTCGACAATCTCGTCGAGCTCTCCGTCGAGCACTTGTTCCAGTCTGTGCAGAGTGAGCCCGATCCGATGGTCCGTGACGCGATTTTGGGGAAAATTGTAGGTTCGGATTTTCTCGCTCCGTTCGCCGCTCCCGACTTGGGCCTTGCGATCCTGGGCGATTTCGGCCTCCTGCTTCGCGCGTTCCGCTTCCATGATCCTCGCCCGCAGAGTCCGCATAGCTTTGGCGCGATTCTTGAGCTGAGATCGCTCATCCTGGCAGGTAACCACCATGCCGGTTGGGATGTGGGTGATGCGCACCGCCGAATAGGTCGTATTGACGCTTTGCCCTCCGGCCCCTGAGGAACAAAAGGTGTCGATCCGGAGATCTTTGGGATCGATATGGACCTCTACCTCATCGACTTCGGGCATCACCGCGACGGTCACCGTGGAGGTATGGATCCGTCCGCTCGCCTCGGTGGCGGGCACCCTCTGTACCCGGTGGACGCCCGCTTCGTGCTTGAAGTAACCGTAGGCACCCTTTCCTTCCACCAACAAGACGGCTTCTTTATATCCTCCGATGCCGGTTTCCGATGCTTCCACTACTTCCACGCGCAGGCCCTTGCGCTCGGCATACTTCACGTACATCCGGAGCAGGTCGCCGGCAAACAACGCCGCCTCATCCCCGCCTGTTCCGGCCCGAATCTCCACGAAGGTGTTCTTGTCGTTGCGCGGATCTTTCGGCACCAGCAATCCGAAGGCCCGTTCTTCGATTGCCTTCCGCCGTTCCCGCAGTACCCGCGCTTCTTCCGCAGCCAACTGCTGCAAGTCGGCCCCGGCATGGGGATCGTTGAGAATCTGATCGGCTTCCTGGAGCTGCCTGACGAGATCGCACCGGACGTTGAAAAGCTGGGCGAGTTCCTCGATTGCAGCGCGTTCTTTGTTGAGCTTGCGGATGAGGGCCGGCTGGTTGAGAACGGAGGGATCCTGAAGCTGATGGGTCAGTTCCTCATACCGGACGGCGACCGCCTCCCACTTGGAGAGCAGTCTCGTTTCCTTGGTCTCGGCAGCTGGCATCTGAGCCATGACCTGCTCCGGTCATCGAAGCGCTTTGTCCGATAGAGCAGCATAGGCTGCTTCTTTCGCGTGCTTACTTGGCCTTCTTGGCGTACTTCTTCTTGAACCGCTCCACACGGCCTTCGGTATCTACGATCTTCTGGGTGCCCGTGAAGAACGGATGGCAGCTCGAACAGATATCAACGTTAATGTTGCCGACAGTGGATCTGGTCTTGAACGTCGTCCCGCAGGCGCAGTGCACCGTCGCCTCTCGATAGACCGGATGAATGCCTTTTTTCATATGTGCTCCTGTGAGAAGCTTTTAGTGATCGGTAACAGTCGCGAGCTTGCGCAACGGATTTCCAGTGCGTGCTGAAAGCCGCTGCCGAGGGACCTTTCTATCGATTCATAGACATGAGGAATTCCTGATTCGTCTTGGTCCCCTGGATTTTGTCCATGAGAAACTCCATCGCTTCCACGGTCCCCAACGGGCTCAGCACTTTTCGGAGAATCCACATCTTGTTGAGCCGGTCCCGATCCACCAGCAATTCCTCCTTCCGAGTTCCGGACTGGCTGATATCGATCGCGGGGAAGATGCGCTTGTCCGCCAGCCGTCGATCCAGATGCACCTCCATATTGCCGGTGCCCTTAAACTCTTCGAAGATGACGTCGTCCATACGGCTGCCCGTGTCAACCAGAGCGGTCGCAATAATGGTCAAGCTTCCCCCGTTCTCAATGTTCCGCGCCGCTCCGAAAAACCGCTTCGGACGCTGCAGCGCATTGGAATCCAGACCGCCCGAGAGCACCTTGCCGCTCGGCGGCGCGATGGTGTTGTAGGCGCGGGCCAACCGGGTGATGCTGTCAAGCAGAATCACCACGTCACGCTTGTGTTCCACCAGCCGCTTGGCCTTCTCCAGCACCATTTCGGCCACTTGCGCGTGACGCTGGGCCGGTTCGTCGAACGTGGAACTGATCACCTCGGCTTTGACCTGCCGCTGCCAATCGGTGACTTCCTCGGGACGCTCATCAATCAGCAACACGATCACGGTCATTTCCGGATGATTCTTCAGAATCGCTCGGGCGATTGCCTGCAACAACATGGTCTTTCCGGTGCGCGGCGCGGCAACAATCAATCCGCGCTGCCCCTTGCCGATCGGGGTGATAAGGTCCATGACCCGCGTGCAGTACTCTTCCGGATCGAACTCGAGGTTGATGTGTTCCTCTGGATAGAGCGGAGTGAGGTTGTCGAACAGGATCTTGTCCCGCGCAACTTCGGGGTCCTCGTAATTAACCTTTTCGACTTTCAGCAGCGCGAAGTACCGTTCATTCTCTTTGGGGGGCCGAATCTGCCCGGAGACGATGTCGCCAGTCCTGAGGTTGAAGCGACGAATCTGCGAAGGGGAGATGTAGATGTCGTCGGGTCCCGGCAAATAATTGGAGTCTGGTGCCCGCAGGAAGCCAAAACCGTCGGGAAGCGTCTCCAACACGCCTTCTCCAAACACGACGCCGTTTTTTTCAGTCTGTGCCTGCAAGATCGCGAAAATCAGTTCTTGCTTCCGGAGATTGGCTGCTCCTTCGATTTTGAGTTCTCGCGCCACCTCATTCAGTTCGGCAATAGTTTTTTGCTTTAATTCGGCCAAATGCATGTTCTCCCCCTTGCCATGTTACGTTCCGAGGCTGCCGGGCTCGCTCAGCCTCACTTCAGCAACGAGTTTTAAGAATAATGTCCGTTCAGCGTGCCACATGAACGAAGCGCATGTCATCGTTGATGATGTCAGTTGGACTGGCGAGGATGATCCGCGCAGGATGAATGTGTTTTCGGGTTATCGTGTTCGGATTTTTACTCGCTGAATGTCGACTGCTCCCTCGAACTCGGGAACGTCTGACATGGAAACTCGCCTGGGCAACTACGATCGATAAAATCGGCTTGGTTCGAGACGGGCCCCGGAAAGCAATGCTGAACGGGGGAAGAGGTAACCTTCTATCGAACCGGAAAGCTGATCAATGATAACGCTCGCCTTTCACCTTGTCAATAGTCGTTTCCTCTTTCTTTGACCCAGTCTCCTAAGCTGCCTGGGCCACAGAAACCCGCCGACTCAACGAATGGGATGGGCTGCCGGCCATGATCATCTCTCGATCGTCCGTCCGCCACGTCGCGCCGATCCAACAGCGTTGAAGCTCGCTTCGGCGTTGTGTTACAAAGACATCGGAGGTTCATAATGGCCGACCGCGACGAAGGCGAGAACCAGAACCGCATCTTTACCCTGTCCGAAGCCAATCGACTGCTTCCTCAATTGCGTGACTATTTGACGGCAATCCAGCAAGGGAAAGCAATCCTCATCCGTACAAAAGACGAGATCAAAAAAGCCAGTGCGAACGCGGAGGCGGGGGGTGGCAGCCCGCTCGGGGCCCTGTACATTACAGCCCTGCAGCAGATCGGTGAAAGTCTTCTCGCGGTCCAGGAAATGGGTGTCTTGGTCAAGGACATCGATCTGGGGCTCTGTGATTTTCCCTATCTGCTGGACGGTCGAATCGTCTACCTTTGCTGGAAGCTCGGAGAATCTGAAATCCGCTGGTGGCATGAAGTGACGCGCGGATATAAGGATCGCCATCCTCTCGAGACCCTCGGTTCGTAATAAAAATTACGGTCCGCCGGCCGCTGAAGTGCCAGCCGGTGTCCTGTGACACGACTCCTGTCAGAGAGGGACATGAAGTTCGTCATCCTCGGATTCGACGGTCCGGACAGCCAAGCTAAACGCAACATCTACCGCCCCGCCCACCTGGCAAGGCTCGAGCCGCTGAATGCCCAGGGACGAGTCATTCTGGCCGGCCCGCTGACCGATCAAACCGGCAGCCTGATCGTGATCGAAGCGAAGTCGCAAGAGGAAGCCGAACAGTTTGCACGGGAGGATCCTTACACCGTCCACGGCGTATTCGAGCGGGTCGAAGTACACCCGTTCCTGCAAGTCTTCCCATAGCGCGAAAATGGTGGCCGTGGATCCAAAGCCCGAGCTTTCCCTCTGTCACGCCTGATACTGGACAATCCGACGATCCGGTAACCCTTCTCTAGATTGTTTCCTCGCTCAGTCGAACGTAGGGAGGTATAGTAGTGATAAAGGTGCATCATGAGAGGGTGGACGTTTTTCGCCAAAAGCTGGGCGGTGGGTTGCGTGTACGCGGCGCTTCTTTTCGGCTCTCCTGTTCTAGCTGGGACGACGAAGGTCGTTGTCGCCGAGGCAAGCTATGTCATGGGCGATGGGGATACCCTGGCAGGTGCGGAGGCGAATGTGCTGTTGAGAGCGAAGCGGAAAGCGGTCGAAGAAGCCGGCGTGTACCTCGAATCCCTCTTTGTGGACATAGAAAGGACTTCCGGCGACAAAACCGCTCGGATGAATGCGCTTGAGGTACGAACGATCTCGGCTGCCATCACCGAAACGGAAATCCTAGAATCATACCGGACGTTCGAGGGAGACCGGCCGGTCTTCCGAGTCAAGATTCGCGCGGCCGTCAGCCTCGACAAACTCGAAGAAGCCGTCAAACGGCTGCACTCCGAGCGGCAACTGGCTGCTAACTACCGCGAACTGCAGCGGGAAAATTCGCAACTCCGCGCCCAGTTGAATGAACTGCGGAAGGAGACACAAGGAGTGCGCACGTTGCTGATCGAACCGGCACCGAAGTCACAGAACCGACAGCGCGCCAGCGAGCTGGTGCAAGCGGCAATCAGTGCGCAAAACCTTTCCCGAAAGATCGACTTGGCCACGCAGGCTGTCAGCGCGGACGATCGGTTTATCGACGCGTACATCGTGAGAGGTCAGATCTACTTGCACATCGTTTCCCTCGCTTTCTCGCGCAAACCCAAGCCAGACGAGTTGTCCCAGTATCTCGAGCGCGCGCGTGCCGACTTCGATCGTGCCTTGGCGCTTGACCCGAACAACACCTGGGCTCTTCTGGGACGCGGAGATACTCTAACTTGGTACAAGAACATGGAAGAAGCCGCCAAGGACTACGAGCGGGTCCTGGAGATCGATCCTCTCTTCGACCTCGCGCGACAACGGCTCATCACCCTGTATACCACCCTCGCCAGGAAGCAGGCCGCCGCCAAGCAGTGGCCTCAGGCACTGGCTACTTTAGACAAGCTCCTCGGGGCTGCATTCGGCGACAGTTGGCTGGTTTATCAAAAGGAGGCGTACCTGCTGCGCAGCGAGATTTACACCAAGTTGAAACAGCCTCAACGTGCCATTGAGGATCTTTCCATTGTCGTGCGTGCGGATCCCACCGATAAAGACGCCTTTTTACGCCGCGCCAAGCTTTATCAGGGACTAATGTTGGGTCGGTTAGCCAAGGACGACTTTGAGCGCGCCTGCGCGCTGGGCTCTACGATCGCCTGCCAGCAGCTCCCTTGAGCCAACCGGCCAGAAAACGAAGGCCGTTCACCCCGCAGGCCCCAAACCGCGCATGAAGGACCTGAAGCAGAGGCTCAGGAAGATTTTCCCTCATCTTTTTCCTCATCCCTTTCGGGAAGCCCACGATGGCGCGTACGCAATTGACAGTCTGAAAGAATGCCAACTATAATTTTACCTCCGGTGTGCATTCTTAGTTCCAAAGACCTACAGGGATCCGCTCCCGTAGCCCAAAATTTCTTTATGGTGGGCCTTCTGTTGTCTTGCGGTAGTAGAGGGAAACGGCATAGAGTGGCGTTAGACTGTCAAATTGCTTTCATGTTCGCCTGAGGAGAAGAAGCAGGGATGAACCAACACTATCGCGTCCTTCCTGGACCAGAGCACTTTCTGCCCCCTGCAGCGGCCACCATGGGCATTCAGCTTCCGAACCCTGGAGAAGCCCATATCAACGGCGTCATCGTTCCCGAAGAACAGGCGATGGAAGAAGCTGCCAGGCAGTTCCTGATGGCGAAGGTCCCGACGATCTTTCCTGGTCCCCTCGTGCTCTGGGCTTGGAACGAGAAAGCGGCCCAAAAGGCGACCGCTATTCGGCACCTCTACGAAACTCTCAGAGAGTGCGTTCAGCCTGGCCAGAAACCCATGCTGATTCCCATGCCCGATTACCGGCCGAAATACCCCAAGATCAATCCGGAAATTGAAATCAATCCCAACCATCCGAACCTCACGATTTGGCACAACAAGATCGACTGCTGCATGTTCGTCGGCGTTCACTGTCATCAGGCGAATTTGTCGTTGAAAATCATCCGGGGCGGGACCTCGTGCTACACGATTGCCATGTGCGCCCAGGCAGGCCATGAAGACGCGATGCTGTCGTTTCGTGATGCGACGCCTGAGAAAATCATGCGCTTGGCCGAGTGGGTGCGCAAATTGAAAGGAACGGTCGAACCCCGTTTGACATCGGTCAAGAGCACGGCCTCAAACTAATGAATGTTTGAGCGTTCGCTGCGGAGAAAGGAGGCTGGGGCCATGGCGGAGGGAAAGTCGGTCATCGGGACACAGAACAAAAAGGGTCAAACATACACAGATCCTTGGTACATGCTGCACGAGGCCCCACGCACACCCTCGTTTTTCACCGGGAGCGAAGTTATCAAGGAAGCCATCCGTCGGGCGAGCTGTGACATCATGATCGCCTATCCGATTACGCCCCAATCGGAAGCTGCGGCGTTGATTGGAGAATTGTTCGCGGAAGGCTATGTCGGCGATTATTTCCGCGGCGAGAGCGAATTTGCTGTCATGTCGCAATGCGCCGGCGCCGCATTCGGGGGAGCTAGAGTGTTCACGACCACCGCCGGTCCTGGCACCATGCGCGCTATGGAAAACTTCCCCATGTGGGCTGGCGCGCGGTTGCCGATCCAGATGATCGTCACCTGCCGAGGCATCAACTCGCCGCTGTCAATCCAACCGGACACGTTGGAGATTTCATACCTCTTGAACACCGGCATGTTGGTCTGGCACGCGGAGACGGCGCAGGACTTTTTCGACTGGATTTTGAAGGGGTATATGGTCGCGGAGGAGCCGGACGTTCACTTGCCGTTGGCGCTCTGCTGCGACGGCTTCTTCGTCACGCACACCAAGGACGTGGTCTATTTGACCCCGGCAGACATGTGTCTGCCGCCTTACGACCCTTATCGCTCGCCGGTGCCTTGCATGGACATGGAATGCCCACCTGTCCGGATGATGCGCGATCCCTTCGTGATGAAAAGCAATTACATCAGTTACGCCACCCACGCCAGTTGGCAACAAGAGGTCTGGGCAGCGGTTGAACGCTCTCGTAAACATACGATCCGTTGGCTCAACGGCCTCATCGATGCCGAAAACACCGACGCCGAGATTATGATCGTAGCCTCGGGCACCGCCGTGTCACAAGGGCGAGAGGCCATCCGCATGTTAGAAGATGAAGGGATCCGCTGCGGGCTCGTCAAAATCAAAACGTTGCGTCCATGGCCGGCAGACGAAATCCGAGAGGCGACCAAACACGCCAAACACATCTTTGTGCCAGAATTTAACGTCACGGGATGGTTGGCCAAAGAAATCCGAGCCACAATTCCGGATCACCACCGTGTGTATGCGGGCCCCCATGTCTGCGGCGGCATGACCATGCCACCGGAAATCATTGTCTCTGAAATCAAGACGGCATTGGGGATGCGAGCCATATCGCTGGCCGGACGCGGGAGCTGAGCAAATAGCTGACACCGCGAGCTTCCAACAGTTGGAAGCGGCGGGCTCTCGGCTGTTGGCCGCTTGCTCTCCTGAAGACGAAGAGGAGGCATCCATGAGCAAAGAGCGAATTAAAATCGCGCCGGAATTCTTCGATATCATGCCGCCCGAGTATCAAGATTTGGTACACCGGGCGACGTACGGCAAGGAAGACCGGGGGTGGAAGGATATTGGAACCTCCAAGGAACTGATCGAAGAGCACTCGCTCTGCGCCGGATGCCCCGAATCCATGGCATTCCGGTACATCCTGGCGTCCCTGCCGAATCCTGAAGACACGGTTATGGTGGGATCAACCGGCTGTACCAGCCTGGTGTTTCCTCATGTCGCCGTGCACAACATCCATTCGTTGTTCGGCAACCAAAATGCCATCGCGTCGGGTCTTAAGCGCGCACTGACGCTCCGATTTCCAGGTCGAATCAAGGACGTCGTCGTGTTGGCAGGCGATGGCGCGACAGTGGACATCGGGTTGGACATGACCCTCCAGTCCTGGTTCCGCCAGGAGAAATTCACCACAATCTGTTTTGACAACGAACTGTATGCCAACACTGGCGGCCAAGAAAGCGGTTCGATGCGGAAGGGTTTTGTCGCCAAGATGGCGCCAGTCGGCAAACAGTTCGAGAAAGTCCGGCTTCCAGAAATCGCTCGCGAATCCGGCTGCCATTATGTCGTCCAATGCACAGTCAGCAAACCCTCGTTGGTGGAAAAGGTCGTCCGGAACGCCGTGTTCGTGGCTCGCGAGATCGGTCCAACCTATCTTCAGTTTTACACCCCATGCATTCTGGAGATCGGCAAGAACAGCATGGAAGGACTCCAGGAAATGCGGGATTCGGAAAAACCGACTGAGCGGTTCGCCTACAAGGAATATGTGAGCGACACCGCCAAACAGTTCCTGACCGAACTGGCTGCCAAAGAAAAGGAAAAGAAGGCAACCGCGAAACAGTTGGCTGCCCAGGAAGCATAAATCAAACCAGGCGGACAGGTCGGGGAGGACGGACATGATCAAGAAAAGACTGAATATCCGGATGTCGGGCTTGGGAGGGCAGGGCGCCGTGACCGCCGCCCACGTATTGGCGATGGCGGCGAACCGTGACGGCAAGTTTGCCATTTCCAACCCGTTTTTTGGTGCGGAGAAACGGATGGCACCGGCCGAGAGTTACTGCCGCATCGGGGTTGAACGCATCTATGATCGTGGCGAGCTCGTATTCCCCGACGTGATCGAAGTGTTCCATCCTCAGGTGATCACGATGGGCAAGAGCTACACCATGCCGTTCTATTCTGGCATCAAGGAAAACGGAGTGGTCATCATCAACTCGGACGTCCCGTTGTTATCCGAGGAAGATATTCAACGCCTGAAGGACCTGAACGTGGCGGTGTTTTACATCAAGGGGACGCAGATCGCGTTGGAGATCGCCGGCACCGAATTGTCGACCAATATGACCATGATCGGATCGGTTGCCGGCATCACCCGGTGTGTCACGCTGGAAGCTCTCGATGGCGCCTTGCAGGAGCGGTTTGGGAAAAAATTCGTGGCCTCCGGCGGAACGGCGTCCTTGGATGAAGCGATCAAAAAAAAGTTCGCCAAGAAAGAAATGCTGCTGCAGAAGAACCTCGCCACTGTCAAGCGCGCATACGAGCTGGCAGCCGAATGGGCGGACAAAAACAATGTCGAGCTGCGCATCGGCGTCCCGGTGGCGGCCTAACGGAAAAGGAACCTTGACGCATGTATAACGTCGCGCAAGTCATTGAAGAGAAGTGCGTGGCTAAGAAAGGTTGTCGCCTCTGCATCATGTACTGTCCGGAGGCGAATTGCCTCAATCTCAACGTCGTTAAAATGGTCGCCGAAGTGAATGTTAACCGCTGCAAAGGCTGTGAACTGTGTGTGGTGGTCTGCAATGCTGCTAAACACCAGGCCATCCAAATGTGCGCAGTCAGCGCCAGTGGGGAGTTGCTGTCGAGAAAAGGCGAATCTGCAGCCCTGGGCCAGGCCTACCAGGGCTGATCCAACCCGGGCCTCTGTATCACAGTGGGAAACCCCATGGCGCTTGCGCTATGGGGTTTTTTGTTGTTGGACGAGTTTCCACGGGGCACGCCATGATGGGAAGCGAAAACAACGATGTGCGGTCGTTGATCATGGAAATTTCGACTTTGCTGAAGGAATTTCCCGAAGCGTTGGAACGTCGGGCAGCCGAAATCCAGGCCACAGGCAAGGACCCGGAATTAGCCGGCAAGCTGGCCAAAGGCGCCGACGCGATGCGCGACAGCGGGAACATTTATTTGAGCTGGGCCCGCCATTACGCAGCGCTGTCCGAAGGCAATGCCGACGTCGCGGACGACGAAGACGACTCCGAGGACTTCAGCGTATAGATCAAGAGAACCCTTCCCTGTGCCTCTCCCAGGCCGCAGTGGTTTGTGCTACAATGCGCCCGTTTGTCATCCGGAGATGAATTCCCCGGTAGCTCAGTTGGTAGAGCGGTCGGCTGTTAACCGATTGGTCGCAGGTTCGAGTCCTGCCCGGGGAGCCAAATCACCTCAGTGTACGAACCGAGGGCGGGTTTGGTAACCCGTACCAGGCCTCGACCGTACACTGATCATGTCATGAACGAGGACCTTCTTCACCAACCGGTGGAGAAGATCCTGCATTTGCGGGTTCGTCCACCACCGCCAGGAGCAACGCCCAGTCGACCTCCGGTAGATCCGGGCGCTTCTGCCGCGTCTCCAGGTCTCGCTTCTCGGCCTCGAGGAGATACAGGAGACCGAAAACCAATAGTGACCTCGGGAGAGTCCAGAAGCTTGAGGAAGACCGGTGCACAGTCACCGAAGAAAGAACACGAGCCGCTCTGGCAGCAACTCAAGAACTCCCGGAAATCGGCGAGTACCTCTCCTACCAACCGGACGAACCCGCATCCTGGTCTACGGAGCCCGCTAACTTTTCCGCTCCGCGACGCCTCCTGTCGCGCCCACGACCACCTGTTGCCGCGCCTTGCTGGTGAAGGCGCGACTTGGCGCAGCCGGGCGGATGGAAAAGGGGTCGGGAGTCTTTTCTCCGAAGCCCGGGTCGCGTGACCGTCATCCCTGGAACACGTCACCTCCCATTCGCGCTCCCCTGCCTCTAACTCCATCGGGGGGCCGGCCCCTTGACAAACCTGGAGCAGGTTCGGTCAAGAAAAGACTCCCGACCCCTTTTCTACGATCCGACCGCCTGATCCGCGGCGGGTTGCGACTGCAGGAGGCACAGCCGATGCCGCAGGCAGGCGCCGCGCGCCGCACCCGCCATTGGACGCCGGTGTCCTCTCTCCAGCATCCGTCCGCGGGCGGCGCTTTGGCGTCCAGGCGGCTGTGCGATCAGTAATACCGCGCGAGCGCGAAGTCGTGGCCCGTGCCGCTGTCGCTGTAGCCCGCCACCACGATCTTGCCGTCGGGCGCAAGCGCGAGAGCCTAGGCCTCGCCGGTGCCGGAGCCGATCGCGGTCACGACCGCGCCACCGCTCCCAAAGCTCGTATCCAGCGTGCCATTGGCGGTGTAGCGCGTCAGCGCGATGTCGCCGCTATCTATAAAATAATCTGGCAGCTTCATCCACTCCTCCACCGCGTCGTCCGGCGGCAGAACTTCACCCTCTCGATATTCGGCGGTCGTGGACTCCAGGAGATCCTCGGCAATAATCCCCCTGCGCATCGGTCTCAGCGGCGCCATGAACCGCCCGCTCGATCGCCCGTTCCTTCGCCCGTTGGGCAATGGAGGCGAGCATCGCGCCGCTGACCAGATCGCCACGATCCAGCACCTTGTGCTGTCCGCAGCGGAGCCGGACGGACAACAGCCGGTTCTCATCGCTGCGCCGAAAGACGGCTTCCCCACTGGCGGCCATCGGCGCCTCGCAGGCTTTCACCTGCTCACCGGCGGATTCGACGCTCGTCGATTCGCTCGCCACTTCGACAGGCTGGCCGCAGCGGCCTGACCGATCAAGGTCTTCCCGCACCCGGACGGTCTGTCCAGCAGAACCCCCTTGGGTTGTGTAAAGCGATAGCGGCGAAAGGTTTCGGCATGCAGCAGCAGCAGCAGCAGCAGATATTCAATGGCCTTACGGAGCGCCTTGATCGCAACTCGTTGTCCCCCGATCTGGTCCAGGTGACCTTTGGCACCTCATCCGACACGTGTGCCTTGGCCTTCCGGTCTTCGCGGCACTCGATTGCGATCCGATGGCTGGGCTCGATCCGCACCTCATCGCCAGCCTTCAAGGCCGTGCTGATCAGATCGCTCGACCGCGGCAGGATCAGCGCTTGCCTCCCCGGCTCCTGCTCGAAACGAATGCGGCCGTCCGGCAGGGTCTCCGCCACCTTGAGGACGGGACCGCCGCAGATCGTACCTCAGTGCCTTAATCACAGCGTAGGCTTCGTTGACAAGCACCTGCGCGCCGATTTTGAGGTCGTCCGCCGCGATACGCGGGTCCACCGTGTGGACGATGCGGGCCACCCCTCCGGCGGGCAGTTCCAACAAGATGCCAATGCGGTTCGCCGGCGCGGTCAGTTTTGGCGACCACGGCGCTCAGGTTCTTAAACTCCGCCTCGCGCTACTCCTGCGCCGCAGCGTTCAGCAGAGGTGACGCAACTTGTCCGGAACGTTCCGGCGGGGATCCCTGTCCGGAAATAGGGCAAGACAGACCGAAGCGCAGACTCGCCGTCCGCTCGATCCGTTCATCGGTCATCGTAACACCCTGTCTCCGCCCACTCAGCCGCCGCTCACGTGCTGTGCTTCTTCGTCGGAAGATGACAGAACAGGCGGACCTGCGGGAACGTCAATTCACCGCTTGCAAGGTGACGACAACCTGCTGACGGCGGTTGCCGCGCAGGATATCCAGCGTCACCTGGTCACCAACCTTGTGCCGTTCCAGAATCGCCATGAGATCGTCCGCGACCTCGACCGGCTTCCCATCCACAGCCACGATCACATCGCCGATCTCAATGCGGCCGCTAAAGGTCTCGCGGGCCCCGCGCAAGCCGGCGCGCGCGGCGGGCCCGCCGGGCTGCACCCGGCCGATGACCAACCCTTTAATCCCCCAACGCCGGGTGATCGCATCCGGCACCAAGGACACGCCTAAGCCCGGGCGGATGAGCCGGCCGTGTTTGATCAGCTCCGGCACGATCCGATTGACCGTATCGACCGGCACCGCAAAGCCGATGCCCGCGAATGCGCCGCTGGGGCTGACGATCTGCGTGTTCACGCCGATCAACCGCCCGGCGCTGTCCAGCAGCGGTCCGCCCGAATTGCCAGGGTTGATGGCCGCATCGGTCTGGATCACGCCTTCGATCGTCCGGTTGGTCATGGACTTGATCGTACGACCCAGCGCGCTCACGACACCGGTGGTCAACGTATGGTCTAGCCCGAAAGGATTGCCGATCGCCAGCACTTTTTGCCCGACCCGCAGATCGCTGGAACTGCCCACCGTAATCGGCCAAAGTGCCGATTCTGGTGCTTGCACCTGCAAGACGGCCAGATCATGGTCCGGATCGATGCCGACCACCCGCGCCTTGTATTCAGTTTGATCGGCCAAGGTCACCGTGATCGCATCGGCGCCGTACACCACGTGAAAGTTCGTGACGATGTGGCCTTGCTTGTTCCAGACAAAGCCGGAGCCCGAGCCCTGCGGCACTTCAAAAAGATTGAACGACCACGGGTCGCGCTCGATGGCGGTGTTGGCGATGAAGACGACCGACTTGGCGGATTTCTCGAACACCGCGATGGTCGCCCGCTCGTCGGCGCCAAGTTCGGCCGGCGGCGGAGTAACCGGACGCGGACGGCCTTCCGGGCCGTCGTAGTTCGGCCCCAGCGGCCTGCCCCACTCCGTGCGAACCACGGCAGCGGTCACTAGCCCGGCGACCGCGAGGGTGACAATGAGAGCGAGCGTGGAGGTTTTCATCGCGATCGGGAAACGTCGTCGCTATTCTCCAACCACCTGAATCACCAATTCCCGCGTGCGCGGCCTGGTATCGAAGTCGATCACGACAATCTGTTGCCAGGTCCCTAGCGTCATCGTTCCGTCGTTGAACGGGATCGCCACTGACGGTCCCTGAATTTGGCCGCGCAGGTGACTGTGGCCGTTGTCTTCGCCAGGGTTCCTAGCGTTGTGCTGCCAGGCTGGGCTGGGGGGAACCAAGCGGTCCCAGATGGCTTTGGTGTCGGCACGGATGCCGGGCTCGTCCTCGATGAGCATGATCGAGGCGGTGGTGTGCTTGATGAACACCGTCAGGATGCCGGCTCGGAGCCCGGTACTCGCCAACGCCTCCTGCACCTGCTTGGTAATATTCTCGATCTGCGAGTCTCCGCGCATGCTGACGCGCAAGGGGACGCTTTTCACAGGCATGCTAAGGGGTCTCCTCGACAACGCTTCGCACGAGCCGTCTCTCGGCGGCGGTCAAGCCGCGGCCACGCGCCTCTTCCAGAATGTCGTCGAACGCCCCTTCGGCGACCAGACGCCGCAGGCTCCCAACCACCGGCGCGCTGAGAAGGCCTTCGCGTTGCAACTTATCGAGATAGGCGAAAGCTTCGGCCAGTGTCTCCTTGGTACGCACGTAGTAGTCGCGGCCGCGCCGGTGATTGCTGTAGGCTTCGAACTGCTCGCAGGCCACCAGGATTTCGGCCAACTGCCGCACCCACGGCCGCGCCTTCGCCAGTTTTTCGGGATAGTAGTAGTACAGCATCACCTGCTTCATCCAAGGCAACCACCGCACACCAAGCTTCTTGAGTCGCGGCATGACCTCGCGCAACCGGCGGGTGAGCCGGCGCGCGTAGCCGAGCCGCATCTCCACCTGCTCGCAGGCCCACCCGTCCATGCGGATGCCTGCATCCTCGAGCGGCTGCCGATAGCGCGCGAGGAAGCTTTCCGTCTCGCGGCCGTACCGTGTTTCGGGATGGACGGCCCGCCATTCGCGCGGCCTGGTCGGAATGCCACGTGCCTTCGCCCAAGACCAGATGCGGCCGAATAGAGCACGGTCGAGCCCCGCCCGTCCCAGATCGTGAAGCAAACAAGCGATCTGATAGTGTTTCACCCGCTCCGGCGCATGGCCCAACCGTTGGGCGACCGCCGCGCACATGCGGGCTGTCCGCAGCGCATGAAGGCGGTCATAGCCGCGAATCATCCGGCCGCGGCGACGCGGATCCGGATAATCGTAGAGGCGCAGCAGTTCGGTTGCGAGGGCGCGAGACACCAGGAGCGGCGCTCGGCGAGGCAATGCGTTCCGCATGAGACGATCAGCCGTCGTAGACAGACGGCGGGCAGAATATCCCCAGCCCGAACGGAGTGTCAAGGCGACGAACCCACGAAACGCTCGATCCCGCTCGGCATCTTTGCTATGCTGAGCTATGATCATGAAGACACTTCGCTGGGCAAGACGCGCCCCACGCGCCGCGATCGCCGCAGCCGGCTGGCTGATCTGGACGGCGTCGGCGGCGTTCGGGCTCTTCGATCGTCACCACGCGTTCGCCGCCGCTTCCCTCGATCAGTTGACCGACCTCACCGGCCGGGCGACCGCCGTGGTAACGCTGAAAGGGCGGGATAATTTTGCAAGCGAATACCGGTACGACGTCAGCGTGAAGAACCTGTCACCTGATCCGCTGATCGCCGACTCCCTGGTGGTGGTGTTGGATAAAATCACCAACCTCGCCGGCGAAGATCGCGATTCCCTGAAGGGCGACTCATTTCTGAGCCGATTTGAAATCCTCGGACAGGATGGAGAGACCGACGACGGCAAACCCTACTTCCGCGTTCCAGCCGGCTCCGGACCGGACCTGCTCCCACAGACCGAGAGCCGACCGGTCACGGTGCGGCTGCGCAACAAAGAGTACCTGGTCGTCTTCACGCCGTCCTTTCGCGTGCTGGGCCTCAAACGCCAGCCGGCCACGCCCAAACTCTCCGAACCGGTGACGACTTCAGCATCCGCTAAGAACTCGCTGGACAAGCTGATTGAGCTGCTCATCAAGAAAGGCGTGATCACCGAGGAGGAATGGCGCGGCTCCGCCAAACCATGACGGCGCTCGACCTGTCTCGCCTGCCCGGGCGACGGCTCCACACAAGCGGACCCGCGCGCCCCTCTCATTGCCGCATCCGGTGGGATTGGTATATGGTGTGTTGTCGCCATGTCTCGCAGAACAACGCCCGGCTTCATGGCCAGCCCATCGGTTCCGGTGACACTGCTTATCGTGCTTGGCGCGCTCTCAGCCCTTCATGGACCCGCTTTCGGCCAGACCGCTCAAAGCCGGCCGACGACCAGTGAACCCGTCCCCAACAGGCCGGCGCCGTCAGTCCTCGATCAGACGAGGACGATCAGCGACCTCCGGGAAACCGTCCGGCGCCAACCAGAATCGACTGAAACCCGCTTCGCGTTGGCATCCGCGTTGTATGGCGCCGGCGAATTCGAGGGCGCGATTGACGAATATCGCGCGCTGCTACGGCTTCAGCCGGACCACGTGCAAGCCCGGTTCAACTTAGCCGTGGCGTTGATGGCCAAACAACAGTGGCGCGAAGCGGTCGCGGAGTTGAGAGAATTCCTTCGCCTGGCTCCCGACTCGGCCCAGGCCCAATACAACCTGGGAAACGCTTACTTCGCGTTGAAGAACTGGCCGGCCGCGATCGAGGCTTACAGCCACGCGTTGAAGCTTAACCCCGACTCTCCTGACGCCCATTACCGCCTAGGGCTGACTCTCAAACAAGCCAAACGCGACAGCGAAGCCGTAGACGAACTGCTGCTTGCGGCCCGTGACGGCATCGCCAAAGCCCAATATCTGCTCGGAAACGCATTCCAGTCCGGACAAGGTGTCAAAAAGAGTTGGGCCCGCGCCATCGGATGGTGGTTCCTGGCGGCTGAACAAGGCATAGAGGAAGCAAACGCCGCGTTGGCCCGGTTGCGCCGACTGGCCATGGGAAAAGGGTCCCGCAACGCCGAGGACGCGACGGTGGCGGCGCGGGCCTTCGAAGACTTCCGCGCCGATCTCTGGCTGGATTTCCCCGACCTCGCGCCCTCCGCCGACGGGGAAGGGGTCGGAGCGACATTGCTCAAGCAGGGCCGCGTGCAGGACGCCGTTCCGGTTTTGATCCGCGAGGCCTATGCACTGGGTGAGGTGTCCCACTACCTGCTGGAACGCCTCTATGAAGAAGGCGTTGAAGGGCGGTTGGCTCCCTACGATCCGCGCATCCTCCGGTACTTGGAAACCACGGCGGCGGAAGGACTGCCCCATTCACGGCTCGCCCTGGCCCGCATTTATGCCAAGGGATTGGGGGTCCCCCGAGACCACGCACGGGTGAAGGCCCTGCTCAAAGGCCTCCCGAAAGAAGAAGCGCAGTTGATCATCGAAAGCCTCTCGTCCGCACCCCAAGGTCAGTGAGCGTTTAGGAGCAATGAATCGCTTTTGGCTGTTCATGACCGGCTGCTCGCGGCTTTTGAGACAGGGACGCGGCGCGACCGAGCCCCTCGCGGATTCGAGTGGTATAATGCTCGCAGGTCCGATACGTCATCGGAAGGATCGCAGGACCATATGAAACGCCGGTGGGCTCCGCTTGTCGTCCTCGCACTGTTTCCCGTCACCCCCGTATTTTCCCAAGACTCCTCGCCGCGCACCCCAGAGAACTAGCCGCCGCCCGCAACCAAATCGCCCGCCGCTGAAAGGTTCCGCAGCCGGCCCTGCCAGCGCTGAAGCTCAAACCGGATTTCCCCGACGCACATTAATCATTTGGGCCTGGTATTGAAATTGGTGAACCGCGACGCCGAGGCAGCCGAAGAATTGCAAATTGCCGCCAGCAGCGGCGTGCCCAAAGCGCAGTACTTCCTTGGCAGTGCCTACCGCTCCGGGCACAGTGTGCCAAAGAACCTGCTGCTGGCCACTACCTGGTGGGTGCGCGCAGCAGAACAGGCCATGAGCCAGGCCTGCGAAGCCTTGGCGCAGTTGCGACCGGCGACGTTCGCCAAAAGACCGCGCGCTCATCGCCAAAGTCGTCACGGCGCTCCATGACGCCGGTGCGGCCGTCATCGGTGTGGAGCTGCCCATCACTGCCCCCAGCACCACCCCACCTCGGCGGTGCGGTCAGCAACGTGCTGTTGGCGGAATCGACCTAGGCAGCTAGCACTGTCGTCTATCCGCTGACGTTTGTCCCGGCGGCGGACTCCTTGATCCCCGCTGAAGCCCAGACCGTTGGTGTGGCCTCGTGGACCCACCCAGTTGGCCGACCATCACCCCGGACAGCGCAATCCAGCTCCCCACTGGCCCAAGGATGCCCGATGCCATGCCGCCGTTCTCTTTCCTGTCGTTCGCGAGGCTCGTGGACGCCATCGATCAAGGAGACCGGGAACGGCTTGCAGAAGGGACAGACGGCAAGGTTGTCCTGCTTTTGCCGAATTCCTCCGGCGAACTGCTTAGGGCAACGCCGACCGGGTACCCGATCACCCTTTCAACGCCTTCGGCGAACTGGCGGAAGCCGTCCGGACGGTACGCTGCCGTGTCCGATGGGAAGACCGCGGCCGCCGCTCCCGGAAAACCGGCCTCACGCACGACATGACGGATCGTTCTCCGTTGTCCGTTATCCGCAGCCCGCATCCCGATCACGGTCACGGATGAGGGATTACGGAGTGCGGACAGCGGGTCTCGGATGGCGAGCTGCAGATCGTGAGCCGCGGAGAGCGTGGATCCGGTCGCGGGTTGCGGATTGCAGGTGGCGATCCACGGATAGCGGATAGCGGGATACTAGCGGCGGGTCGCGGCCTTCAACTTTGTGATCCCAGATGTCACATTGGCATGGTACACCGTAGGCCCTCGACCCATGGTAAGGGCGAAGACGCAGAAGTCAAGGGCAAGGTGAGCAATGGGATGATCAGCGTCATGACAAGCGCGGCTGCCTGGATGCAGCACGCGGCTGGAAACAAAAGCTCGCCAAGAAACGAGACCACGAGCAGAGCCTGTTTAAGCATAGTTTGAGCAAGCTGGACCTGCCCTTGAAGTTGTTTCCAATTCTGGGACCCCCTGCAGCATTACGGACTCAATGAGACAGAGAAGCCTATCTTAGCGGGAGCGGTCATCGCCTACGATCCCGGGAAAAAGAACGTAAATCGTTCTGAATATGACCGAGGTAATGCCATGCGGCGATACACAGGTCATCCGATTGCCGATATCTTACCGAGAAAGATCTTTCAAAGTCGCAAAGTTTCTCGAGACGCAGTACGTTTCAGGAATGCTTCTTTCGTACCTAACATGTGTTCTCTCCAATGCCGCCTATGTGCAGCCTTGTGCACAGCCTGGGGCAAAGGTCAAAATCAGACCGGAGAAGATCGAGCAGGTCGAACGGGAAGTTCTTTCCGCTTCAAGAAACCACCCGATCCGGCAGCGAGCAGCCTTCGCTGTGCGTTTTCCGGTGAGCCTGCAAGCCGAATGTGTACCACCAACATGTTCCCGTGTTGACGGGTGAGAATGTTCTGCGGTGCACGCATTTCTCCTCGCCGCCCGTCGCTGCCATGGACAAGCATTGACGGTCCACAGTGCAGAAAAGTCAGACGAGCAGTACGCGGACGCGAAGTTTCCGAAAACGTTGGTTATCCACGTCCTCCAAGAGATTGAAAACGAAAGAGAGACCGTTGTGGGCCTGGGAACAGGAGGCGGCCATCCCCGAGATACCCATCGTCGTCACCCCTCCTTCCGTTCGCCTCGATGGAGCAGTTGAGAGAGGACCGGCAGCACCACCAAGATCAGAACCGGCGACGTAAGCATCCCTCCGACGACAACGCGAGCGAGTGGTTGTTGAGACTGAGCGCCGATCCCTGTGGCCACCGCCGCGGGCAGCAGCCCGATCGCCGCGGCCAGCGAGGTCATCAGGACCGGCCGCATTCGGGCTTCGGCGCTCATCAGGATCGCCGCCCGGACATCATAGCCTTCCTGGACAAGATCGCGGATGCGGCTGATGAGGATGAGCGTGCCTTGGACGGCGACCCCGAACAACGAGATAAATCCGACGGCGGCGGCGATGCTGAAGTTCGTTCCTGTCACCACCAGCGCCAACACGCCGCCCACCAGTGAGGCTGCATGACACCGTTGATCTGCGCCGCGACGGACTCCAGCACCTTCAGATCGGTTCCATAAACCTTCACGACGTTTTCACCTTTGACGCCAGATATTGCTTCCTGCACGTTGTCTTGAATGGCCTGAGAGAAGTTGAACGTCACGCCCGGAATGCCGGCCAACTGCCGTCCGATCTCTTCGATCAGCTCTTTTTTTTGACTTTAGTTCGGTTCGCCATTCTTTGCACAGCTTCAACCTCACCAGGAATTCAGCGTTGAAAAAACTCACCGGGTCGGTGCCGTCGTCCGGGCGACCGAGCTGAGATACCACGCCGACGACTTCCGGAACCACTCTGAAGATCGACCGAATTTCCGTCGCAACGTGAGCCGCTCCTTCGAACGAGACATCCACCGGCATCGTCGCACGCATCCAGATATTGCCCTCCTCCAGAGCCGGCATGAATTCGCCGCCGATGAGAGGAACGGTTGTCAAGGTCAGGGCGAGAACGCCCAACACGACACCGATGACCAGAATTTCATGATCGAGTGCCCAGCGCAGGCTGACCAAGTACGCGCGCCGAACGGCGCTGACGGTCCACGTGTCCTCTTCTCTCAGGGGACCGTCGAGGAGGAGGGAGCAGAGGGCAAGAGCCAGCGTGAATGCCATCAGCAGTGCCCCGCTTAGCGCCAGGCCGTAGGTCAGGACATCGGCGCGAAAATTTTCCCTGGCATGCCGGTCATCGTGAGCAGTGGAATGCACGCGACGACGATATCGCCGTCGCGAAAACGATCGGGCATCCGACCTCGCGTCCGGCCCGCATAATGTGCACCGGCACGGTCAGTCCTTGGTCCCGCACTTGTGGGCTTGTGGGACAAGTGCGAGAAAATGCTTTCGACTATGATCAGCGCGGAGTCGACGATGATCCCCAAATCGACCGCGCCCAGCGAAACCAGGTTGGTCGAATCGCCGCGGATCACCATGCGGCAGAACGTGAACAGCAAGGCCACTGGTGCCGTGAGCGCGACGATGACCGCCGTCCGGAAATGTCCCCCAAAGACATAGAGAATGACGAACACCAGCAGGATTCCGGCCAAAAGAATATCCACCACTCCAGCGCCAGAGCCGCGCGTTCTCCGCGCTGAAGCAACACGACGCTTTCCACCACACCGTCGCGGTCGTTGATCCCGAGATCGCCTTGAGATCTGTGAGACTCTTCCCATCCCCGACCACCTCATACCGATACATTTCGGCGATCGGCGTCCAGAGCGAGATGGTCGGCTGCACGTTCTGCGGCAACGCCGTAAGTTGGAGACGGTTCAGCACCTCCTGCCGGTCGCGAAAGTAGTCCGTCCCGAACGCAAAATAGACTGTGATATCGTGGAGCCCGAAGATCGATAGCGATCTAATGCCGGTTAACCCGGGCATCCCTTGTAACGCGATTTCAATCGGCAGCGTGATCGTTTGCTCCACCTGCTCGGCCGCCCAACCGAGATATTGCGTGATCGCTTCGACCATCGGCGGCGAGGGATCCAGGTGGGCGACAACGTCCAGCAGGTGAAATGCGTACGCCCCCGCCCAGGAGAAGCAATCCGGCAAAGCAGATAAAGACACGTTGGTCAAGGCAGACTGCAACAGCCGTTCGAGCATGGATCGGACCGCCCATCAAATGCAGATGATCGTTGAGCTCGAGTCGGGTACGGATGGAGAACCCCTCGCAGATCGCGTTTCGCCTATTCAGCAGCCACAGCTGCTCTCCGTGCCTGAAGGCGCCGAGTCTCAAGAACCGACCGGAGCTGTCTTGGAAAAGACGATCAGATCCGATAGGTAGACAGACGTTGATAGAGCGAGGCACTCGCTCATTTTGGAAAGCGCTTGGTGGAAACGGCGGACGGCGGACACCGTAAGGGCACAAGAGCAGGCGCTTGCCCCGGCAGGCGCGAAAACGGATCTGCTTCTACGGCATCATGCTTGATTTCGTCTACTTCGGGCTCGATGCCCTGCGTTATACCCGTCGGGAGCGGCTGAAGTTCGTCATTCAGATCGCACAAGTCCATCCCCGCCACCACGCTGACGCGAAACCAGGCGGAAAGCACCACCAAAAGACGGAATGTCACATGGCGCGAGGCCATCAGCAACATCAGGCCACCGCAGATATGATCTGTCGCCGGTGGTCGCTCGCCACATTGCCACATAAAGTCAACCGGCTTTGCGCCCACCGTTCATGCGCTGATCGGTTCGTAGAACCGGTAGGTGTTGCCGCCCTCCTCCTTGGCCTGAACCATCGCCTGTTCCGTGTGAGCCAACAGCTCGTCCGTCTCGCTAGGATCCAAGGGATAGACCGTGATGCCCGGGCTAGCCGTGACCGTCACCGGATGGACATCCAGCTCGAACGGTTTGGCGAAAAGCCCCAGCACCCGCTTGGCGACGCTCTCTATGTCGCCCTTGCAGTTGACCCTTCCAACAGGATGGTGAACTCGTCTCCGCCCAACCGTGCCACCGTGTCCACTTCGCGTATACAATGCCGCAGCCGATCGGCCGTCATCTTGAGCAAGGCATCGCCCTTTTCGCGACCTATCGTCTGATTGACCTCTTTGAAACGGTCAAGACCGAGCATGATGATACCGACTTCCTGCTTCTTGCGCTTGCTCATGGCCAGCGCCCGGCTCATGCGATCCTGAAACAGCGCACGGTTGGCCAACGCCGTCGGCGGGTCGTACTGGGCCAGATAGGCCAGGTTCTGCTCCGCCCGTTTCCGTTCGACCGCATGGTGCAGCGCTCGCACCAGTTGGTCTCCGGTCCATTGGCTCTTGACCAAAAAATCCCGCGCTTCGTGTTGATGGTCTGCCGCTCCAAGGTTTCATCCGGTCGGTCGCTCAGAACGACGATTGGCATCCGTGCCAGCGCCGCCTGAATCAGGCTCAAAGTATCCAGCCCGCGCGTGTCCACGAGCGTCGGGTCCACCATGATCGCATCGACAGATTCCCGGGCCAGTCAGCGCAAGGCGGTGCTCAATCGCTCGACGTGCGTGACCGCGATCTACCCGCCACCCGCCTTGGTCAGCAGCTCCTGGGCATTCTTGGCGTCGACGGGATTGTTCTCAACCAGCAAGACTTTCATGTGTGATCCGGGGCATGCAGTTATAGCCCGTTCGTTAAAATGGGATGAAGAGAAACATCGCTTGCGGACGGCGAGAGACCAGTCTCTTTTGATCGGATTGCCGGACTGCAATGGCCGTTGATCCTCGCAGGGATCCCACGGCGCCGATTTTGTCAAAACGCCTGACAAAATGGACGTTTGTTGGTAGAGTTTTCTTGGCCATTACGTAAATGGCAGATGTCCTCTCATGACCGATCACTGCGCCAGCGTCATTATCCGACGCTCCTCGCCGCGCCTCCTGTTGAGCCTGCTGCAGGTCTTGTTTGCATTCATCCTGGCTTATCGCTTTCCCTCCCTCGATGCACTCCATCGCGCCGACATCGCACTCTTCGGCATGATCAGTGTGTTGCTCCTCCTGATCCTCTGTCTTCGCGGTCCGGTGCTTGTCGGCAAGCCGTTCGTCTCGCTATTGACCCTGGTGAACACGGGAATCCTGATCTTGAAAACCTATCAAGCCGGAACGATCGAGCCGTGGATGTATTTCGAGTACATCCTCGTGATCCTCATGGCGTCGGTGAGCTCATCCGCGCTGCACCTGTGGGGTCTGGGAGGCGTGGTATCCGCCGCCTACGGTTGGTCGGCGTACGCAGTCGAAGCCACGTTAGCCGAGCATGCCTTGCTCATTCCCGTCCTTTTGTCCACGGCGTGGCTCTGCGGCAATAAAACAGAAATCGCCCAGGCCGAGTTCAAGCGGATCGCAGAATCCGAGGAGCAGGCCCGCTATGAGACGATGTCCGACCCATTGACCGGGCTACCCAACCGCGCCCAATTCATCGAGCGGGTGTGGCGCTCAATCGAATGCGCGAAGAACAACCGCGAATTCCAGTTCGCCATCATCTTCATCGATCTGGACGGGTTCAAACCGATCAACGACGGCCTGG
>JBPKMA010000009.1:0-155123 GCA_051293835.1 Nitrospiraceae bacterium
CCCGCTCCCAGGACCGATCGGGATACTCGCCCAGGGGGTTGCCGACCTCGATGACCGGCTGCAGGGCCGTCAAGGCTAAGGCCTTGTCCGCCAGGGCCACCGCGGCGACCGTCCCCGCTGAGACTTTAAGAAATTGCCGTCGTGAAAGCTGCATAGCGTGTCCCTCCTGCTAATGACTTGTTACCAACCCCAAATGACCGGTTCCGCCTTCTTCAGCGGAGAATGTCTTCCCCACCTCCTTTCTTTCTTTTTCCTCACTTTTCCTCATTCTCAGAAATCTCGAAATCTCATGTGTTTTCTTTGGAAAGAACTTTACGACCGTTACCAATACGCCACACATCTGATGACCAAGGCGCGTACTACTTGCTCGCAATATTCAAACCAGTGAGAAATCATCGCGCAACAATCTCGTATCACAATGAAAAACATAGAAATTTATTGTGGCCAGTGTGGAAATTCAGAGGACTGAATTTTATGGATGTGAAGAAGTCGTAGCGACTGAAAAGGTGTGCCAATTTCTATAGAGTTGATAAGTGCGCGACAAATAAAGTGTTTATAGATTATTTTATGATTGTTACATAGAGGTAACGCTGATGGGCTGTGTGTAGCAAGACAAGATGAGAAATTTTTAATCACGATCGAAAACGTTTCTGGAAGAATTGATTTGGGGCCAGGCAGTGCACTATTGGGAAGTTGGAAAAAATTTTTAAAGATGAGTGAGCACCTGCAGGGGCTAGGCTGAATTCATCAGATGAGCGCGCAGGCCCATTCATTTTTCAACCAGTCTTTTATACAGCGGATCAGAGTTCGGCCTCCGTCCCTCCTACAGTAAACTCCGCACTGTGTGGTGCTTGACAGGCATGAATGGCCTCTTTAGAATCGTCTCTCCCTTTACCGGAGCGGGAATAGCTCAGTGGTAGAGCATCGCCTTGCCAAGGCGAGGGTCGCGGGTTCAAATCCCGTTTCCCGCTCCAAAGTCAGCCCTTCCCCGAAGGAGGGATCTCTCCGGCATCGCTCTCTTCCCGGAATGAGCTGCTGTAACCCCGGATGATCAAGAAGCGCTGCAAAATCGGTCGATTTAAGCGAGCCAATCTGCTTTCGCCCCGCGCAAGTACAGGCACGAAACGACAGAGAGCTGTTTTACAGCTGAAGGTTCCTTGTGGAGGTCACGCAGGTTCTGTTAAGCGTTCTCGGGAGATCGCAGTACAGTGCGAAGTTGTGCGAGAAGCTGGTCGGCCCGAGCAAGCTCTTCAGAGGTGAGGGGGATCTTCCCAAACCGCACGCGGCAGTAAAACTGGGTCAACGTTTCCACCAATAAGCCGGCGTCATGTCTCTGTTGACGGACACGTTGCGCGAACTCGATTGGAGCGGTGCTCGTCGGTTTTACCAGTCCATGGGTGCCAAGAAGATCGACCATTCGCTTGTAAAGCTGAATGGCCACACGCTGCTCGGCAGAGAGTTCTGCGCCGTTGCCGCGCCTCGATTGGATCGTCTGCCGAATCACTAGCACGAAGAAGGCGCCGCCCAGCATCACTAGTACGAGCATAGTTGCGAGTTGACCGAGATCGGCCTGCCGCACAAGGCGGCCGAGTCGAGTCATGGCGTTCGACAGCGGGTTCAACCAACCCATGAGCGAGAGAGAAATCCTTGCTCGAACAGAGTCGCTACTTTCCCGAATGCCCTGGACCACCGCAAGTTGATCACTGGCGCTGTACTGCACGATTAGCCGATCCCATCGCCGTCGCACCGAGTCCATCAGTGTCACGATCGTGTGCCACCAGGGATCCGGAGCGCTTTCTCCGATCGTGGGGGTCGGGTCTACGGTAATCCATCCGGACTGAGGGAAGAACACTTCAACCCATGCATGAGCGTCCTTCTGGCGCACCGTATAGTAATTGCCGAAATCGTTCCACTCGGTGGCCAGAAAACCCGTGACCAATCGGGCCGGAATGCCAACCGCTCTCAGCAACACCACCATCGCTGTCGCATAGTGCTCGCAGTATCCCGTCTTACGCCTAAAAAGAAAATCCTCCAACGGTTTCGCGGAGAGCGGTGAGCCGACATCCAGACTATATCGGTACTGTTCCAGAAGGTGGCGTTTGATCGCGATCATCTTTTTATAAGGGGTCTCGGCCTGTTCGGTCACGTGCGCGGCCAGTTCGGTCACCTGCGAGCCGATCGGTGGGAGTTGGAGAAAGTGAGTCCGAATAAAATCAGGATAGACGAAAGACCTTGCCGCCTGATCTTCGTCCGTCAACCGGTTGTCACGAGAGACCACGGTGTATTCGACTCTGGTTGGGGGTGGGGACGGCAGGTACAGGGCACCCATGACATCCCCCTGGACAGTCAAGAATTCGCCGGTAGTGAAGGTAATGAAGTCGGGGAACGGAACGGTGAACAGCACCGCAGCGTCCAGCGGTTCGAGCAGGATGTTTTGCTGGAGCCCTTCCTTCTGTGAGCCGTGCTTAGGGGACCGACCGCGCGAGCTGAGTACGTGAAATGTGCCCGGGGTGTTCTCGTGAAGAATACGGCGATGGGTGAAACTATTACTCCACGAACGGCCGTCGTAGCGATCGTAGGCAACTCCCCGAAGATATAACCGGTCCGTAGCCGGTCTCGATCGATCTGCCAACTCCACCCGCATGACGATAGTGGTATCCTGTTTGGTCGAACCGAACACGCCGAGGTCCACCCTCTCGGAAAAACCGGAAGTTTTCAACCCGTCGGTGCGGCCCTTGTGAAAGAATCCGGCCCCAATCCGTGGAATGGCGAAAAAAATGGCTAACGTGAGGCAGAACGCGCCCATCGCGATAGCATTTGTAGTCCAGAAAAATCGAGGGGTGATACGGCCGCCCGCGCGCAACGACTCGGCGACTCCGATCCGACGAGGCGTGGCGGAGCCTGCCTCCTCGGTTTCCTTGGTCAGGTGGTACAGCAGCAATGTCCAGACAGCTGTGAGAAGATAAGCGAAAACGACCACAGCGTACCACGCTTCCGTGGTGAGCGCCGCGGAGGCGAGAATAGCCATCAGACTGATGGCATACAGGTGCAGGAAATCGCCGCGTTGGTGCAGGTTGAACAACTTGTTGACCAGGAGGGCGATCAGAAAGTGGACCCCGGCAGGCAGAAGGTCCTGGGAAATCCACAGCAGATCGATCCAAAAGCCCGCGAAGGCCAGGACCAAAAGTGTGTTCCATGTGGCGGAAGAAAAGTTGATGAACGAGCCACCCCATTTCTCCAGGCACCAACCGAGTTGGAACAGTCGGGCAACCAACGCGATGCCACCAAGAGCGAGGATCCAGACAGACAATCCCGTCGCTAAGGTCAAGCCGCAAAACGCGGCGGCTGCAAGCAGGACAGAACTAAGCCGGAATGCCTGATCGAGCTTCATGGCCCATGTCCTGATATTCGGTCAGGTCGATCCAACGCGTCACATGTCGACACGCGTGAATGATCTCCGGGTCTGGCCAGGGCAAGATTGCAATCGAGCAGTCGGCGAGCTCGCCAAAAGCGAGCACCTGATTGAACGTGTCTCGGACCGGCTCGGCTCCCGAGGGATCCACCATCCCGCACAAGGCCAGCGCGTGCAGGATCGAGTAAAGCTGATGCTCCCCTGAAGCCGGAGGGATCTCGCGGTCTCCAATGAGTGCCCGCAGTGCGAATCCGCGATCGTGAAAAAACACGGCAAGAGAAGCGGCTAAGATGACGGCCTGCTCGAAGCTCTCAGACTGCCGTTGCGGTGCAACGGTCGACAGCGCAAGCGTGATGCGGCGTTGGTCTTCTGCTTCCGTCTCGCGAACGATCAGCTTGGACGTGCGAGCCGTGGTCATCCAATGGATCGCGCGCGAATCATCGCCCGGCTGATACAGTCGGAGATTGTACAGATCGACTCCTTGCCCGCGGCGGGGTATCGTCAGTTCATGTCCCTCCGCGACCAACTCCCGGATTAGATGCTCGGGGACCGGTTTGATTTCCGGGCACACGATGACGGTCGTTTCGAGAGGAACGAAGGCGCTTTTCAAGAACAAGCCAAAGGGGAACGGCGTCATCACCTTGAGTCCTTCGATCCGATGCAGCCCTCGGCGCGTGATCACCAGCGGATAGGAGAGGTGAACGGATGATCGCGGGCCCAGGTGCGGGATGTGAATCCCCCGTTCGATGACCGCGCCGTCTACCACGTCCGCGATGCGGAGAGAAAAACTGGGCAACCACGGCTTGCGATTGAGCACCGACAGTGCCGCGGTGGCCGGTTGCTTGGCGATGAGGTAATCGGGCACTCGCCGCCTGAACTCGAGCCGTCTGAGGCACTGTTCCGATAGGATGCCCGAGATCACAATCAAGCTGAGCATCATCGCAAGCAACAAATAGAAGAGGTTGTTGCCGGTGTTGATGGCCGCCACACCGACCGCCAAGGTAAACAGTACGAAGCGGGTTCCCTCGCCTGTCAGCCGGACCGAGCGGTGAGAGAAGAATTGGCGCAAGAACCTCCTGAACTGAGAATGGCCGGCTGAGGACAGACTGTTTTTAGAGGAAGGCATCTCTGAACTTGGCCGACGCGGAAGCGCACGTGGTCCTTACAAGGGAACCGGAACGGTCTCCAAGATATCAAGAATTACTTGCTCTGCCCGGTCGATACCCTTTCCCCTAATGGCGTGCCCGTGCTTCAGCATAACCCGATGGGATAACACGATGGGGGCCATCTCTTTAATATCGTCTGGTACACAGTAGTCGCGGTTACGGACAAAGGCCAGCGCCTTGGCGGCCTGACAGAGGGCCATCGCACCTCGGGTGCTGACGCCCAGGGCCAATACTTCGGTGCGGCGCGTAGCCAAGACAATTGCGAGGAGATATTCCATGAGGCTTTCATCAAGTCGGACCTTTTCTACGCGGCTCTGGAGCTCTAGGACATCCGCCCCGGTCATTACCGGTTGCAAGTCTTCAGCGGGATGCAGCGAGTGAGGACGAGCGAGGACTTTTTTCTCTTCCTCCGGAGACGGATACCCGATCCGGATGCGCATGAGAAACCTATCAAGTTGGGACTCGGGAAGAGGAAAGGTGCCGTGGTGTTCAGAAGGATTTTGGGTGGCGATCACCATAAACGGCTGACGCAACGGATAGGTCTGGCTATCTACCGAGACTTGCGCCTCGCTCATCGCTTCCAGCAGACTGCTTTGCGTCTTAGGCGTTGTGCGGTTGATCTCGTCCGCCAAGACAATATTGGCGAAAATAGGCCCGGGCATGAACTCAAAGGCCTGTTTCTGTCGATTGAACATCGAGATGCCGAGAATGTCCGACGGCAACAGGTCGCTGGTGAACTGGATCCGCTTGAACGAGCAGTCGATTGAGCGGGCCAAACTATGCGCGAGAGTGGTTTTTCCCACTCCCGGGACATCTTCGATGAGCAAGTGCCCCCTCGCCAAGAGACACACCACTGCCCGTTCTATCACCTGGGGTTTGCCCTTGATCACGCGCTCGACGTTGTCTTGGAGGGAACGGATTGCCTTTGTCGCGTCCACGGTCTGGATCTATCGGCGAAAATGGGCTAAGCGCAAGGCTCGGCGGGACACTGGCGAAGTCTAGCAGAGGGTCTGGAGAGCGTCAATTTCCCGTCGCTATTGCACGGTCGTCGCGACGTTCCTCGGCAGTCGGTTCGTCGCGCTCTGCGGGCGCAGAGCGATGGTCTTCGACAGTCTCAGGGACAAGGATCATGAACCAGGGAGGTGCTTCTTGAGTCATGCGGTGAAAGAGTCGCGCCGTGCTGCTGGCTGGGATGCCTGGAAAGACGGCGCCGCGTCTGACCTCAACATACCTGAATCGAAACGCTGATCCGTGTTCGCGGGTCCCCTCGAGAACGCGCGGGATGAACGCTCGCAGATTCGTCACGTCGTTCAGTACCGCTGAGCCGCCGACCGGTAGTTCCTCCAAACGGCGATAGACGGGACCGAAAAGATCTGCCAGCAGAGTCGGCGTCAGGATCTGTTCGACTGGCCGAACGGCTGGATCGGCGACGAGCTGGGACAAAAGTTCCCAGAAAACCTGCGTATCCACTGCGCCGAGGACCGCGAGCAGCCCACGGCGAGCCACAAGGTTCAGTAAGGCGAGCGGCCCACGGATGTCGAATTTCCAGGGAGGGAACAGCAACGTCCGACCTTCGTGCCGGACTTCCAGCGCAGCTTCTCCGTCGACTTCGACCATCCGGAACGTTCCCTTGGTCCGTCGCAGGTCCGCCTCGATCACTGCACGCGACAACCTGGTCGGTTCATAGGCGAAGGTTGGGGTCGCCGGCGCCCAACACGTCACCACGGTGTATCGGGAGGCGATCTCCCCCGTCTGTTCCAGAGGTTCGAGGGCGAACATGTCCTGACCGCCGAAAAAGCTGAACTGGATCGGATCGAGATGTTTCAGCCGTTCAAGCCGATCTTGACGGGCATGCAGCGGGCCTCCCAGTTTGGAGCCGGGCTGGAGGCGGTCCAGGCAATGCAAAACGAGCGGCTTCTTTGTTTTTCGGAGGTGCGGGAGATAGTGATCGACCAGTTCCTCCGCGAAGGACAGATCGCCAGCTCCCAGCTCGAGGAGCGAGGCTACATCGGCTTCGAGCAACAGATCGAACGGGTTGCGGTGGGTACGCACCAGATGTTCAACTTGAAGGGGTGTCCAAATTGAGACTGGCAAAACGGGGTGAGCTGCATCCATTCCGCCGAAGAGAAGACTGAGGGCTCGGATCGCCTTGGTCGGAGGCAGCCCGGTGAGAGTTTTCAGCCGCTCTCCGGATAGGTCTTGGATCCGGTCGGCATGTCCTGAGCGAATGGCTGACAGGAGCGCCGCTTTCACATCCTCTGCCAAGGAGGCCTTCCGAAGTGCGACGCTCAACCGATTCAACGTCTGGCGCACATGCGCAGGCTCGACGAGACGGCGGGAAGCCCGCCATCGTGCTTCATCGGTGTTCCGGACGCGTTCGAGCCGGATGCGCAAGTCGGCAAGCGACTGGGGATCGACACCCATAATGATAACGGCGGACGAGCGGCGACCTTCTCGATTGTTTGCACTGCCGGAGCATAACGGCCGCGCTTCTTTTCCGTCAAGGCTCGCCGCCTTGCTCTGGAGCTGTGCGTATGCTAGGTAAGACCGCGATGACCGTCCAGCCTTTCTGCACGAGATACCGCCCGATCGTCCGATGGTTGTGGCTCGGTGCGATCTTCTCCATCGCGGTTGCCCAACCCCACCCTGCGAACAGCGCAGCAGAGTTCCTGCTATCCTCCTCGTTGCTAGCCGAGAAAACGGGATCGTTTCGCGAGTGGCAACTGCTAGAAGCTCGGACCGGACGTGCGGTCTCGTTGGAGGAGTGGTTCGATTCTCTGGCTTCCTGGGATGTGATCTATCTCGGTGAGGAACACCACAATCGGTTTCATGTGGAGGCAGCTCTTCGGGTCTTGGAGGCGCTGATCGCCAAAGGACGGAAACCCATTCTGGCCATCGAGATGTTCGGCTGGGACGGCCAGGGCGGTTTGGATCGGTATCTTGCAGAGTTGAACATGACCAAATCGGAATTTCTGGAGAAGGCCCGCTGGCGCCAAAATTGGGGTGGGGCGTATGAGGATTATGAACCCTTAATCGCATTCGCTCGGGAGCATCGGCTGCCTGTGCGCGCGCTGAACCCCCCGCGTTCACTCGTCCGCCAGGTGGCGAAGCAGGGATTGGCGGGGGTCCGGACCGATCCGGAGATGGTGAGGTGGGGAATGGCGCAGGAAGAAATCGTCGACGATGCGGCGTATCGGGAGAAGATTCTGCGCCAACTTCGGCTTTGTCACGGAGGCGGATCCGACGCGGACTATCAAGGCATGTACGAGGCATCCATGTTCCGTGATGAAGCCATGGCCAAAACCATCGCCGAAACACTGCGGACGTTTCGCATTGGCCAGGATTCCCCAATGGGGCCGATCCTCAGCTACACCGGCGGTGGCCATATCCAATACCGGTTGCCGGTGCCGAAGCGAGTCATGCGACGGGTCTCCGAAGGGGTTCGGCAATTGACCGTGTATCTCAGTTCCTTCCATGCCGATCGCCAGGACGAAATTCAGGAACTGCTCAACGAAGGCATCGCCGACTATATCTGGTTGACTCCCATGGGGTCGCAAGGTCCGCCTCGTCGATGCCGTTGAGATGCGAGGGAAGAAGGCGCGAGGTAGGATCAAGATTGAAGGAAGGGCATTATGCCGGATCCAATCGTGATTGCCCAGCGCGGGCCCTATGTCGTACACGTAAAGCCCGGCACGGTGTATTGGTGTCGCTGTGGCCGATCGAAAACCCAACCGTATTGTGACGGCTCCCATACGGGGACCGATTTGGCACCGCTGGAAGTGACCCTTGCCGAGGGAAAGCCGGTGGCCTTTTGCGGGTGCAAACACACCAAGACCCCGCCGTTCTGTGACGGAACACACTCCCGTTTGCCGTTGACCGAACAGGAGGGGAGCAGAGAGCGCTGAAGGGCGACGTGTCGATCCGGTCATGCGCGAGATCATGGCACGCGTGGGCCCATGTACCATGTACGTTGATGCCGCGCCGGGACTACTTCGCGGCCCTTTGCGACGCGATCATCTCCCAACAACTTTCGCCCCAGGCAGCGGAGACCATCTTCAATCGCTTTCTCGCACTCTTTCCCGCCAGACGGCCGACGCCGCGGTCCGTCGCGAAGACGCCGATGTCCGTCTTCCCGGCTGTCGGCTTGTCCAAACAAAAGGCCGGGTACTTGAAAGACGTGGCCGTCGGCTGCCGAGACGGCCGGATCACGCCGAGGCGATTCGCGCGGCAGTCCAACGAGGAAATTATCGCTTCGCTTGTCTCCATCCGCGGTATCGGCCGATGGACGGCGGAAATGTTTCTGATGTTTGCGCTCAATCGCTTGGATGTCCTGCCGGTGGACGACTTAGGCATCCGCAAAGCGATCCAACGACACTACGGATTGCGAAGCCTGCCTGTAGCGAGCAGACTGCGGAAGATCGGGCAAGTCTGGCATCCCTATGAGACCATCGCCTGCTGGTATCTATGGAGGAGCTTACGGTCCTGAAGAACCGGGGAGAGGTTGCGGGTATACGAGGCTGAAAGCGGCGAAGGTCCATTATGGCGAAGAGACTGCCAATTGCGTTGGGGAGCTTCCATTGACTATTGACGAGTGGTATTGGGGAAAGGACTTCGGTCATCATGGAACGCAATTTGTCGTTCATGCTCCGGCGGGGTGGGGCAGGCACACGCTGGAGAAACGCGGTGTCGGTCAGCAGAAAGGACGGATCGTTATCGTTAAGAGCACCGCCTTCCAGATCGGGCATCAATATGTCTCCGAGAACTGCGTCTGGATCGTCGAAGCTGATAAATCGCAAGTTTCTTCCACTGTCATGAGTAAACGAAGTAAACGATCAGACTGAAGGATGGGCATCTGCTGACGAAATGCACCTCCACCCTGGTTGAAGAGCCCATGTGCCGGCATTGCGTCGCGGTGCCACAGGAGTAGCACCGCTGGTCGCAACCTCGCACGGCCGCCAAGAGTCCCCGCGAGGCCCCCATCCTAAAAGACCTCCCTCCGGCGCCGTGCCCGATATCAAACTCAGCACGATTCATGATCTTCATGGAATGGTTGCACTCGGCGGTGCGGCTCTGGAAAAAGGACAGGCGCTTCCTGAAGCGCCGACACGTGAAGCCGGCGAAGTTACTTCCTAGATTCAGGCTATCAGGAACTTGGAAGACCGTCGGCGGCAAATCTCGCTCGATGAGACCAGCTCTGTGCAGGCGGCTCGCAGGGAACTGCAGGAAGAATTGGCTTCTTACACGACCATGCTCGCCCGAACGTTGGAGATATCCAAAAGGAATAGGACGATTCGACGGGCAGATGAAAACCCTCGCCGGCGAACTCGTGGAGAAAGGTTCACGGCTGGAAGCCTTGGCCGTCTTCTTCCAAGAGTTAGCGACAGCGCTCAGAACCCTGGGAGGTCTTGTCCATCTTCCCCTTGCGTCTACCCGCAGGATTTCAGTACAATCGACCCTCGTTTTGTCCGGCTCTCTTCGAACTATTCCCGGGAGGTCACTTATGAATAACCTGATCAGCAGAGTTCTGACTGTCAGCGCGGTCATAGCCAGCAATGTCTCCTTGGCCCTCGCCAATGAGCCGAAGGGCGAGGCGCCGGATTACAGCGGCATCTCTTTTATGTATTACACACTCATCGCGCTTGTATTGGGATACGGCGTCTACGATACGTTCTTCAAAAAATCCTGATCCCGGTTCAACGAACTGGTGATGAGCAAAAGGCCTCCGCGCCGTCGGGCGTGGAGGCTTTTTTGTTGTGCGCCCGAAGTCATCGAGCCGGTTTCGGCTTCAGGAGCAGGGGCTCAATCGCCTGGAACACGTGCTCGGCGACCAGGCGATACCCCTCGCCTGTCGGATGGATGCCGTCAGCCTGGTTGAGAGTTGCGTCCGTCGCGACCCCTTCCAAGAAGAAGGGAATCAAGGTCAACCCGTAGGTTGTGGCCAGTTTCGGATAGATCGCTTCGAAACGCGCCGTATAGTCGGCTCCATAGTTTGGCGGCAATTTCATGCCCACTAGCACGATGGGGATCTTTTCCGCTAGTAGGCGTTTTATGATCTGCTCCAGGTTCGACTGCGTCTCGTCCACGTTCAACCCGCGCAATCCGTCATTGCCGCCCAATTCCAAGATCACAAGACTGGGCCGGCTGTTCACGATCCAGGAAACGCGACGAAGCCCACCTGCGGTTGTCTCTCCGCTGACCCCCGCGTTGATGACGTGATAGCGGTAGCCAGCCGCATCGAGTCGCCGTTGCAAATGGGAAGGATAGGTCTCCTCGGGGGGCACGCCGAGGCCGGCGGTGAGACTGTCTCCGAACGCGACGATACGCGGACGGTCATCCGCGCTCGGAGGGTGGATATGTCCCGGCTGATCGGCACCGGCCGTTTCAGACTGTTTGGGCAACCTGTCGCGAGCGAGGCTGGACGGAGAATCAGGAGAAACCGAAGGCGGCTCCGGCCTCTGGTCGCAGCCGAACAACACGACGCCGGCGAGCAGACAGCCCAATGCGGCGACAACATGGTGCTGAAGAAAGCGGAGACCTGCGGAGTGGCACATCCTCATACAGTATAATAGATTCGCGCCGAAACCAGTGCCACGTCATCGGAGACGAAAGCGCCAGGGATGATCTCGATCAGTCGCCTCACCATGCGGCTCTCCGCCGGAGGCCGCTCAGTGACCATCCTCGACGATATCACCCTTGACATTCCAGACAAGCAACGGGTCGCAATTATCGGGCCGTCTGGCAGCGGGAAGTCCACCTTGCTGGGACTGATCGCCGGGCTGGACCGGCCGACGGCTGGCTCTATCCGCCTCGATGGTCGGGAGATCACCTCGATGCCGGAGCGCGCGATGGCTCGCTTCCGGCGCGAAAAGATCGGGTACATCTTTCAGTCCTTTCATCTAATCCCAACCTTAACGGCGCTGGAAAACGTGGCGGTGCCCCTCGAATTGAACGGAGACGCCCAGGCGAAGAAGCGGGCCGCGGAATTGCTGGCAGCCGTCGGGCTGGAAGAGCGTCAGTCCCATTATCCGGCGCAACTGTCTGGCGGCGAGCAGCAGCGGGTTGCGGTGGCGAGAGCTTTCGCCTGCCGACCGTCCATCCTGCTCGCCGATGAGCCCACCGGCAACCTCGACTCGGCGACGGGCCAACAGGTTATCAATCTGTTGTTAGGGTTGCACCGAGACCACGGTACCACTCTTGTCTTTGTCACCCACGATCCGATGCTCGCGTCCTACATGGAGCGCATTGTCGGCCTGCGCGATGGCCGAATCGAGTCCGATCGTCTCGTCACTCCGACGGGAGGAACAGTGGAGAGGGGGGCGTGACCTCCTTCGCGGTGAAGATGGCCTGGCGCGAGACGCGGGCCGCCTGGCGGCACTTTTTCTATTTCCTCGTCTGCATCGCGCTCGGTGTGAGCGCCATCGTTAGTGTGGGGCTGTTCGCCGCGAACGTCGAGCGGGCCGTTACGCGCGAGGCCCGAGGGCTGCTCGGCGGCGATCTGGAAGTGCGGACGTCGAGGCCCATGAGTGAAGCTGGGGAGCGGGTCCTTTGCTCGCTCGCGTCGCGCGGCATCCTCATGACCCATGTGAGCGAATTGGTCGCAATGGCGGCGGCGGTGAACGACGGCCAGGCCCGATCTGGCCCAACGACGCAACTCGTCGAGTTGAAGGCCGTGGAATCAGGCTATCCGCTCTACGGAACAGTGAAGGCGGACCCGGATCGACCGCTGTCGAGCCTGCTCACGTCAATCAGGACCGGCTGCGCGGCGCCGTTTTGCTATGGGGCCCTCGTGCAGGAATCGTTGCTGATCCGAATGGGCCTTTCGGTGGGAGACCATCTGAAGATCGGACAGGCGACGTTCCTCATCGCCGGGGTGATTCGGAAGGAACCGGATCGGATAGCCAACGCCTTCAGTCTCGGCCCCCGTGTGATGATCTCGCGCGAAGGGTTGATGGCGGCGGAACTGGTCAAACCGGGAAGCCGCGTCCGTGAACGCTATTTGCTGAAGGTGCCGCCCGGGATGCCAATCCCGCCTCTGCTCGACGAGTTGCGGGGACGGCTGGCGGGAGAAATGGTTAGGGTGTCCAGCTACCGCGAGGCGCAGCCGCAGCTCAAGCAATTCTTGGAACAACTCGCCCGGTATCTGGGTTTGGTCGGGTTGACCGCTCTGTTTGTGGGCGGGATCGGCGTCGCCACGTCCGTGCAAGCGTTTCTCCGGGAAAAACTGCAAACGATTGCGATCCTGAAAACGTTGGGCGCCGACTCCGCTACCGTGGTGAAGACCTACCTCGGGCAGGCCGCGTTTCTGGGCTTATTGGGGAGCGTGACTGGCGCGGGACTGGGTGTTGCGCTCCAAGATCTGCTTCCAGGTTTCATCTCCAGCCTGTTCGCCACCAACGTGCTGGAGCAGATCGCGTTTTCGTCCGAGCTTTCGAGGTCCTCATGGCTGCCGCTCTTCAACGGGATGAGTCTGGGGCTCCTGACGACGGTGTTGTTCAGCGTTTGGCCGCTGCTCGGCATCCGTGAGATCCGGCCCGCGCTGATTCTCCGGCGCGAGGTCGCAGGGTCAGAAAGCGCTCCACTCGCTGGTGCGGTGCACCAGTGGAAACCCTGGCGCTGGAAAGTCGGTGCAGACGATCCAGTGCGCGCGATCACCGCGATTTCCATCGCGGTGGGGCTGGCTGGGCTCTCCATCTGGCAGGCCGGCTCGTGGAAGGTCGGACTGGTGTTTTTGGGCGCGTTGGTTTTGGCGATTGTCCTGTTGTCGCTGGCGGCTGCGGCGCTGGTCCGTGTGGTCCGTTGGGTGCCGACGCCGCGATCTCTCGCGGTGCGCTACGCCATCGGCAATCTCGATCGACCCGGTTCCCACGCGACCGGTATCGTGGTTTCGGTCGGCATCGGCGTGATGGTCATCATGGCGGTCGGGCTGTTGGAGCGTTCGCTCATCCGACAACTCGGAGAGAATCGGCCGGAAGACGCCCCGACGTTCTTTTTCATCGACATTCAGCCTGACCAGGCTGACGGATTCATCCGACTGCTGCATGAACGAACCGGCGACCTCAACCCGCAGCTCACGCCGCTGGTGCGCTCCCGCTTGGCGGCGATCAACGGACGACCGGTAACGATCGAGGAAGGCGGCGAGGAGGAGCGGGACAAGCGCAAGAGTTGGTACTTCACCCGCGAATATGTGCTCACGTTTCTGGATCGGTTACCCAAAGGCAACGAGGTTGTCAAAGGCGAATGGTGGAAACCGGGCCAAGTGTTCAGCCAACCGCTGGTGTCGGTGGAGGAAGAAGCGGCGCGGAACCTCGGGCTGGATGTGGGCTCGGTCGTAGAGTTTGAGATTCAGGGGGCAACAGTCTCAGCGGAGGTGAGCAGCATTCGGAAAGTCGAGTGGAGAAACTTCTCGACCAATTTCTACATGATCCTGTCGCCCGGCTCGCTCGAGGAAGTGCCGGTTACCTACGTTGCCACCGCCCGCGTGCCGCCACAAGACGAAATCCCGTTGCAGCAGGCCGTGGTGGCTGCCTTTCCCAATGTCACAGCCATCAATGTCGGCGACGTGCTGGACAGTTTCGCCCGCCTCCTGGATCGTCTTTCCCTGGCCATCCGAGCCGTGGCGGCGTTTTGCATCCTGGCCGGCGCGCTGGTGATGGCGGCGGCGCTGGCAGCGACCCGGTACCGGCGCCTGTATGAGTCAGTCATCCTTAAAGCCCTGGGAGCGACGCGCGGTCTTATCGCCCGGTCGTTTGCGACCGAGTATGCGCTTCTCGGCGCGATCGCGGGCGTGATCGGCATCGCCTTAGCCAGCGCGCTTTCGTGGGCCGTGCTGTATTTCATCCTAGAGCTGCCGTGGTCTTTCCAGCCTGGTGTCCTGACGGTCGGTTTCCTCTTGACCGTCGCCCTCAACTTGACGGTCGGTTTCCTCGCAACCTTCCGCATCCTCGGCCAGCGCCCGCTGGCTGTGCTGAGACAGGAGTAATACGGAAGATCGGTGGATGGGCGCCCGCAGTGAGAGAATCAGCGTTGGCGCTCGTCGGGGCGGGAGCCAGAAAGCCAGGGTTCGAGCAACTGCCTCGGGCGGTGCTCTTTGCCCGGATAGACTGTCACAAAGCGGAGTCAAGTCGCGGTTCCCGCCCGCAAGCGCACGACCGTGTCTCAATGGTGATCGGCAGGTCATACAGCGACGGCTGGAACTCAAGCCGCAGGTTCACCCCATTGGGTGATCGACGTTGCGCTCCGAATGCAACAACCCCTGATGGACAAGCTGGTGATCGTGCCTGGGTACCCTAGGCTTTCCGATGAGCGCGTGAAACTCGATTGCAACCAGTGGAACCAGACCGGATACCGAACGGCCACTCGCTCGTAGCTCCGCCGTGGGTTTGGGCTGGGGCAGCCGAGAAATGATTTGAGGCGATATGTATAGAGTTGACAGCGAAGGGGTAGATAGTGAAGGTCCCGAACACATGGTCCGCGAGAGTCAGCCCAGGCGCCAACAGTACTTTCGAAGTCCTACACCGAGGACACCGCGTGGCCAGGATCCAGGGTGGCTCCTTGACAGCAGCCTGAACGGAGCAAGGCACGACAACGACGAAACCGGACGTTGCAGAAAGATATCCGTGCCGCGCAAATCCCGCGAAAGGATGGATAACCGGGGCGTTGAGGAGCCAGGGCATATCGTTGTCCAGGCTCAGTTGGGCACAATGCGGAAGAATCCACACTGAGCGGTCATGATCTACGGCTCACCCGCTGCGTCCTCCCCGAAGCTTGCGATGTGGCCGGCTGATCGAAGCGCTATCCAATCACCATGCTCGGTGACCTGTCCGTTCACAAATCGGAAACTCCGCGCAAAGCCGGCGTAACAGTCGGCAGGGAACTTGGTGCCCGCAAGGTTTGGAATGGCTTGCCCCTCGATACGCGTCTCCTCTCGCGGTGGAACAGCCCAGCGTTTTGTTCCCGGTGTGAGGCTATCCCTGCCGCAGGCGGATCGCGACGAGACGGCAAGACCCGCAGCGACGGTATTGGCCAGTGTCAGCCGGGACATCAGTGCGTCCCCGAAAGGGTAGAGGATATCGAAAAGGGTTCTCTGCGGGAGCCTACCGGACTACCGAGCCTTCTTCAGATACCGAGCGAAGAGCCAGTCCAGGAAGGTTTTCGCAAAATCCGGATTGTCGGTGATCTGTTTGTAGAACTTGAAATTCGTGTCGAACTTTCCTGAAGCTTGTCGTTCACGACGTAGTCGAAGGTCAACCTGGCGTTATCCGGCGTGTTCACTTCGACAGCTTTGGCTAAGGCTTCTTTCCCGGAAAGTTTCGCTTCAAGGTGCTCGATGAAGACCCTGTCTTGCTCGGTGAAATTGGTTCCAAATCGCTCGTTCAGTTCACGGATGATCTGCGAGAGGGCCTCGACTCGTCAACCAGCGGTATCCCGACATCTTTCGCCTTGACTGGCTCAAGCTCGGCCGTTCCGCGCTTGAGCTTGATGCTGCCGCTGCCGGTCTGTTGAACCCCATGCGATTCCATATCACTCTGTTGCTGGATCTCCATCGGGAAGCGCTCCCGTGTCACCGGCAGTTTGCGGAAGAGCAGCCGACTGAAGACGTACTGTTTTTCCAGTTCGGCGTCCGCGAACGCGATGATCTGGGAGAGAAAGGCATACAGACTGGCCAAGTCGTTGAGCTGCCCCCGAAACGGCCCCACTCCTCGTCGCTGGCCGCCAGATACCAATCGACAGCCGGCTGCAATGCTGCGAGCAACCGGTCCTGCGTGCCCGTTGGATCGAAGGCAACCATCGCGAACCGGTTGACCTCGTCCGTGGTGTAGAAATGAAAATCGGCCAGACAAGTCTGTAGATCGTAGAGAATGTTCGGGTCGGTGCTCTTCCTCCAAGAGCGTCTGGATCGTCATAGGGATCAAAAGCCTTTTGGATGTCATCCGCCTCGTTGACAAAGTCCAGCACGAACGCTCTTCCTTGCTAGGATCCGCCCGATTCAGCCGGGGGAGCCTCTGCACGGCGTTGACACCGCCAAGTGCTTGTCCACGTACATTGTGTACCGCAACGGCTGATCGAAGCCGGTCTGGAACTTGTACGCCACAATTAGGATCCGGTACTCATCCCGTTTGAACGTTTCAGCCGTCGGGGTCTCGGGAAAGCTGTTCATGTTCGCTTCGGTGTAAGCGGCGCCGCCGTCGCGGATGGTTCCGGAAAACCCCACCAGCGCCTTGAAGCCGTGACCTTTCTCCTGAAGATAGCGCACGGGATGTAGCCGCGAGCGCGTCACAATCATCGCCTTGGCCTTGCCGCCGATACGGTGGATCACCTGGCTCGCGCAATGGTCCACCATGATGGCGACCTTTTTCTCGATCATGTGCGGATGGAGATCCACGAACGATTTCAACAGATAGGCGGCCCTGTGCCGGTCATATCGGGGATCGTCAAAGCCTTCCTCGATGGCCTGGCGCATCGTGTACAGGTTGAAGGGGGCAAACCGCCCGTCGGCTTGTTTGGAGTCGAACAGTTCAAGCGTTTTCGGTTTGGGCATCGCTGTAAAAACAAAGTAGCTGACATTGGGCAGTTGGCTGCGCTTCTTGATCTCTCCCACGATCCGGTCTTCCCGATCATCGCCTGCTTTGCGATTTTCCTCCTCGGCGAGTTCGAGGCTCCCCGCGGCGAGAACCAGCGTGAGGCTTTTGGTGCTTTCTCTCGTCTGGGGGAATGGGCTTGTCGATGATCACCGCGAAGCGCTTGCCAGGAAGTGCGCCCATTTGATTGGCGATGACCGGAAACTCCTGAAGCGCCGTGACGAAGAGGGTCTTGCCGTCTTCCAGACGGCCTGTTTACGTTGCCGCGACGTTGTGTCAATGTTTTCCACCACGCCGGCCGTCTGCTCAAATTGGCGGACGGTCCGCCGAAGCTGGCGATTGAGCACGCGTCGGTCCGTGATGATAATGGAGTCGAAGACCCGACGATCCAATGCGTCATGAAGAATGTGAGTTGGTGCGCCAGCCACGCAATCGAATTGCTCTTGCCGCTGCCGGCGCTGTGCTGGATCAGATACCGATGAGCAGGACCCGAAGTGTTCACCTCCTGCACCAGATTATTGACGGCCTCAAGCCGATGATAGCGCGGGAAAATCAGCGACCGCTTACCCGTCTTGCGAGCGTTGGCATCTTCCTCCTCGACGACATGGACAAACTGCTGGATCAGGTTCAGCACGCTATCCCGCGCCCAGATTCGCTCCCAGAGATACGACGTGGCAGACCCATTCACGGCTGGCGGATTCCCCGCGCCGCCGTACTGGCCCTGATTGAACGGCAGGAATCGTGTCTTCACTCCCTGCAAATGGGTGGCCACGGATACCAAGTCCGGATCAACAGCGAAATGCCCCAGACACCGCCGAAGGCGAAGAGAGGCTCCTTCGGGTCACGGTCGCGCTGATACTGCCGGATGGTGTCCCGCACCGTCTGGCTGGCCAGCGGATTTTTCAGCTTGGCGGCGAAGAGCGGCAGGCCGTTCCGAAACAAAACCAGATCGAGGCGCTTGTCGTTCCGTTCGCTGTATTTGCAGCTTCTTGACCTCTTCATTGAGCCTGCTCGACGGACGGAAATAGGCCAGGCGAAACGCGCAGCCGTCCGATTTAATGCCCTTCTGCAGCACCTCCAACGTCCCGCGCGTTTTGACCTCGGAGGCCAGCTGTTTCAGCGGACGATCCCTGGCTTTGGTGCCACGCTGCTTCGCGAACTTGTCCCATTCTTTCGGCTGGGAGGCATAGATGAGAAGACTGGCGTATCCAGTCCTGCCTGTCGTGGAAGGCGCAGCGCCTTTGAGTAACACTCGCTCGATGGTGGCTTCGAAGTTTCTTTCGGAGATGTCCACCATCAGGCTGGCCTTCCCTTCATTGCGCTTGCTTGTCTCGATTATCGAAGAACTCGGCCGTCAGGCACAAAGGCGGAGCGGTGTCGCGCAGTTCCAGATCGGCTCGGGATTGCCTGCCTCACCACGGCAGATCTCATCAGTAGGCTTTCGAAGCCGTATTTCCACGTGTTGCAGAAGGCGTAGCCGGGCGCCTTACAGAGCAGCGGGACGACGTTTTCGAGCTTGCCCTTAAGCTCGGCGTTGACCTGGAGGATTTTCTCTTTGGTCGGCGCTCGTACGCAGTCTATGCGCTGCAGGACCATGAGGGACAGGATGACATCCTGATACTTGCCGCGCTTGAACGTGTTGCGGATCAGGTCAGCCAAAGTTGTTCATGGTGTGAACCCTGACTGCGTAGAAGTGCAATCAAGCAACGTGGTTTGGAGGGAGACGCCACTTCCTGTGCGAGAGCAACCCAACGTGGCAGGGAGGAACGGCCGCATCGAAGCATGACCGAAGCAGAAGAGAAGAGGCCGGCGGTATCGTGCCGTTGAGCTCAGGCAGACCGTTGCCTCGCCGTTTTGTCGTTCTGAGGCCTGGCGCCATACAGGTTCCCCAGGCGATGGGCCATGGCGGCGAACTCCGCACGCCAGGACGCCGGCGCAATGACCTCGACCTGGTCGCCGAATCCCTGTACCCACCACCGGAGTTCCAATGTGTCGCGCACGGTCGCGCGCAGCAGGACTCGCCCATCTTTTTGGGGTATGAGCCGCTGATCTCGTGAGAGGGGCCGTTCGGCCAAGTGCATAGCCGCCTCCCGCTCGAAGAGGAGTTCCGCTCGGATGGATCGGCCCTGCACAGGGTAGGAAAAGAACTGCTCATCTTTCACGTAACGGCTCAGCGAAAATCCTTCTGGGCGTCGAACCGGCTCATCGAGCAGCATGGCCGAGGTCATCCGGTGCAAGGCCAGGTGCCGGATGTCTGCATACCGTTTCACAGTGCAGACCAGATAAACCACTCCATCCCGGAAGACGAGACCGAGCGGATTGACCGGGTAGGTCTTCGGTCGATCGGCGGCCTTGCGGCGATAGGCGACGAGGAGTTGCCGATCGATCAGCAGGGCTTGATAGACAGCCTCCTGAACCGATGGGACGATCGTCGGGGCCTGCAGGACCGGCCCGCGCACAATGGCGCAGACCTTGTCCGGCCATATGCTGATGTTCCCCCCACGTGTGCTCGCCAGCACGTCGCGGGCCCGTTGGAAGTACGGGTTCAGATGGCGCAATGTCGTGGGCGGCAGGAGGGGAGTCACGTACACTGCTGCCAACTGGAAGGCCAAGGCGGTCGAGGGGTCCATGCCGGGGATGTCCAAGGAAGCCGCCTCGGACATCCAAGACCATCGCAAGGCCTTGCCGTCGGCCTCGCTGGTGAGGGGAAAAATCTCCGAAAGTTTGCCCAGGTCGCGTTGGATCGTCCGTACGTCTACGGCAAAGCCCTCTTCCGCCAGACGATTTCTGATGTCCTGTGTTCCGATCGACCGGGGCGACCGCGGAATTAGGCGGAGCATGACCCACTGACGAAACACAGTCTCGGCGGCACGCCTCATCGGATCCCTTTGCGCACGCCTTGCCGCGCCCAAAAACGGCGGCTTGACGACGTATGTTGTCGCGCAAGTCGGTTAGTTTGACAAGCATGAACACATTTTCACGCAGGGAGGATCATCACAAGGAGGTCCGCACATGTGTCACCGGAACTCTGAAGCTCTTCTGTCGTCGCGTCGTCTGCTGAAGCGATTCCATCGCTCGATGCACGCATCGGCTGTGCCGGTTCCAGTGGAGTACCGAGACCTGGTTGCCCGATGGATTCTTCGTTTGCTTGCCACGGGTCGTCGCATGGAGATCGCGTGCGAGGAGGAATCCGTTCTCCAGGAGCTCACGGGTTTGCCACAAGCCTATCTGGAGAATCCGGCCGGCGTTGAGGCCAGACAAGCGATTCTGCATCGACTCGAAAGGGTGGAACAGGGTTCGGTGTCTGAGCGGACGCCACTGGCGCGACAGCTTCATCAGCTTGCCGAAATGGTCGGCCTCTCTGAAGCTGAGCAGGAGCTACTCGCTTTCGCGGTCTTGGTGCAGGCCTGTCCGGTGCTCAGCGACTTTCTGGAAGCGACGTGGAAGCAGAGCCTATGGTCCTTGGACGAGGTGCTGGCGATTGTGCTCAGACAGGAGCGCAAAGAAATCGGCCGGATGCTACACAGGGACAGCGCACTCTGCTCGGCCGGGATCCTGCGGGTGGATCGGACGGAAACCAATGTTGTGGGGATGCTGGATTTGTTGGAGGGCTTGGGCACGAGCCTGTTGGAGGATCCGGAGAGCGGGGCGGCGCCGTTTCGTCGCTATTTCGAGATGGCGCCGGAATCGCGCCATCGGTTGGATGAATTTCCTCACCTCCGCGATCACATCGAAGTGTTGCGCCGCCTGCTGGGCCACGTCCTTGAGTACCCAGCTTCGGGTATCAATATCCTGGTGTACGGCGAGAGCGGGACGGGCAAAACAGAGTTCGTCAGGGCGTTGGCGGCGTCCCTGGGCGCCACGCTCTTTCAGGTCGGGTACGAGTGCGAAGACAGGGAGCTCGAGCAGTTCCGCTTCCGGTCATATCTCTTTGCGCAGAAACTGCTGGCTCGCAACGACCGAAGCCTCATCCTCTTCGATGAAGTGGAAGATGTCTTTCCTGACCATGCGCTTCCGCTTGTGGGTTGGAAACGGAGATCCGGCCTCCGGAAGGCCTGGACCAATGCCGCTTTGGAGATCAATCCGCGCCCAGCCTTCTGGGTGTGCAACGAAATCGAGCAGATTGATCCGGCGTTTCGGCGGCGGTTCACATACGCGTTGGAGGTACGAACGCCGCCGCGCTCCGTCCGCCGCACGGTGTTGGCGGGTCACCTCCGCCATCGGCCGGTTCGGCCGGAATGGATCGACCGGATGGCCGGGCATCCGAACCTAACCCCAGCCCTGATCGCCCAGGCCTCCAAAGTCGCGAGCTTGGTCGGCAGCGATGATCCGACCATGGTAGAAACACTGGTCGAGCGTGCGATCCGACAGAGTCTCGAAGTGCTGGGCTGTGCGCCGCTCGGTCGCATCAGCCCAGAGCCGCTTCTCAGCTACGATCTTGAGCACCTCAATGCCGACCATGATCTGCAGGGTGTGGTCGAGGGGCTCAAAAGACGCCCGATAGGGCGACTGTGTCTCGACGGTCCGCCCGGCAGCGGGAAGACCGCATTTGCGCATTACGTGGCTGACCAGCTTGACCGTCCCCTCATCGAGCGCCGCGCGTCAGACTTGCTGAGTTGCTGGGTCGGCGGGACCGAGCGGAATCTAGCCCGGCTGTTCCGGGAGGCCCTCGACGAAGGCGCCGTGATCCTACTCGATGAGGCCGACAGTTTGCTCCGTGATCGGCGGGGTGCGCGTTACGCTTGGGAAGTGACCCAGGTCAATGAACTCTTGAAGCAGATGGAAGCGTTTGAAGGGATCTGCTTCTGCGCCACTAACTTGATGGAAGACCTCGACCCCGCCGTCCTGCGGCGGTTCGATTTGAAAATCCGGTTTGACTACCTGACGGCCGAACAAACACTCACCCTGTTTGTGATCGTGCTCGTTTCGGATCGGGAACCGGGCGACGCTGTGATGGTGTCCGCGTCCGTGCAGGAGCGGCTAGCTCGATTGACCACGTTAACGCTGGGAGACTTCGTGACGGTGCTGCGCCAGGCGCAGTTGCTGGGGAAGCGGTATGATGCCGAGGAACTGCTCGCTGTGCTCGAAGCGGAGTGCCGGGCGAAAGATGGGAACACGACGCGCGTGACTGGGTTTTCCCCATGCCAGTAGCCAGACTGATGAAAGGCGAGGGAGCGATAGATATCCCTGGTAATGCCGGGGACTTGGCGTCCAATCTTGCGGATCTTCGAACCGGGCCGGGAGTTGTGGTGCTGTCGGTCGCCATGCAGTTGCTGTACATGAACCGGGTCGCACACGAGCTGACCCGGCAGATCCATGCGGCCGGGCAGACGAAAGGACCGTCGCCCGCCGCCCGGGGCGTCTTGCCCAAGGCGCTCACCGACTTGTGCAGGGAAATCATCGAAACTCTGAAGGTGAGGACTGAGGCCAAGGACTGGGAGCAGTTTCACGTCACGCGGATCGCCGCGTCCACCGACGCGGCCATTCTTCTGAGAGGATTCGGCTTGCCGGATTCCGGTGGCCTTTCGCGTGCGCGGATCGTGGTGACGATCGAGCCGCTGGGGCGACGAGAACAGCACAAGATCGAGCAAGCCAAAGAGCGTTACCAGTTGACGGACCGCGAGATGGCTGTTCTGCGCGAGCTGGTGAAGGGCTTCACCAACAAAGAGATCGCCAACGCCCTTACGATCACCGAACAAACGGTCAAGGAACACATCAAACACATCATGCGCAAAACCGGAGCCACGACTAGGGCGGGCATTGTGGCGAAGGTGCTTGGCCGGTAACGGGGCATGAAGGGAGTGGCCTGTTACCTGACAGCCGGATACTCATTGCTCGCCTCAGACTGCAACGGAGGCAAACTTGCCCCTGTCCGGTGTAGACCCCGCCCGTGCGGACGGGCACCTGGGTCAGCGCTACCCGCATCTTCACGTGGTCAGTGCGATTCAAAGTCCTTCGACGACCTTTGGGAGCTTGACTCGATTCTCTTCCGAGGCAGCCACTGCTGCAACTTCCGACAGACTTGGTATCGAGGTTCTCGCACCAGCGCCAGGCGGTTCATCTCGCAACGCTCGTTGGTGAAAAGACACGCGAAATTACTTGAAACGACGAAGATGTGCCGGGGGCTTAGCCGGGAAGTCGGCGGTCTTCACGAACCCCGCGCCTAGACTCATTACGGGCGTTAACGGTTTGTGGCGTCATCGTGAAACCCTGCATGATCTCTTGACACCCCAAAACAGGTGCTCACCCGGCCACCTGGGGACAGGAGAGTAAAAGTTGTCACCCCTTCTCCATCACTCCTTGGTTGCCTGATGCAGCGTCACCGCGTTGCCTTCGGAGTCGAGCATGACGGCCATCCGCCAGATGGGTGTGAAGAAGGGCTCGACGCGGGCTTCACGCCCAGTGCTTCCTCATAGAGAAAGAAACGCCGTCGCGACATGTCAGTGACCGGATACATCATGAAGGCAATGGCTGTGACCATGGGGATTGCCCTCCTAACCTACGCGGCGTTGAACCGTTGGAGATAGCTGCGGAGCGCCGCGCCGTTGCGCTCGCGGAACCGCACGACGATGTGCAGTTGTTCGAGATATTGGTCCAGTGTTTTGCCGCCGAGGTCGATCTTGCGCGAAGTGAAAAACTCACGGACGTCGCGTTCGAGTTCGGCCGTCGCGAGACCGACGATGCCGCCGCACATGCGACGTAGGCCGTTCTTGGGAAACAGCCGATCCATCGTGTCCCAATTGATCTTCACGAAGTTCCACGCCAGCTCGCGGCCGTAGACGTTACCCAGGATTGCGCCGACGAGGAACGGGCCGTCCTGCGTTCGGATCTCGCCGTTGAGAGTCCGCGCCAGCGTCCGCTCCAAGAGTGCAGGCTGCCGGAACGCGGCCAGGGCGAAAAGATAGCGCCGCTCTTCTTGCGGCGTGGCGGCCTTGGCAAACCGTTCGGAGAATTCATGATATCGCGACTCATCGCCGGTGTGGGCGAGGATCGCCACGAGCGCCGGCACCACGTTCGGATCCACCGCATCTGCATCTGCCCGATAGCTCTGATACAACTCGGCCGCGCGGCTTTGCGTGGCCGGATCGTTCCCGAGAGTTCCCAAGGCACGGATGAGTTCGCCGCGCAGTTGGCGGGTCAGTTCGTTCTCATCTTGCCGCGGCGCCCAGCCGAGATCTTCGACCGCTGGCGCCACTCGATCTCGAACCAAGGTTTCGAGCAAGGGACGGTCGCCTGACTCGACGATGCGGTTGAGTTGGTAGAACGAGTCGAGCAGGAGCGTCCAGACATTCTTGTCCCGATCCGCTTTGAAACGACCGGTCAGATCAAGGTAGTCGTCGAGCGGCATCAGGCCTGCGACGGCTGCGGCCCAGGCGTCGTTGATCAGGTTAAACCGTTCGGTCGGCGCCAATCGGTCCGGCAAGAGCGGGATCAGCCGCTCTAATAGCTCCGGGGCATAGTGGACACGGTAAAAGCCGTGGCCCCCTTCGTTCAGCAACACCGACTCGAAGCCGAGTGGCAAGGCTAGGGTGGTCTCCTTATCCTTGAGCAACAGGCGCCTCGTCTCCGTCCGACCGTTGGCGGCGATCCGCAGTTGAATCGGTACCTGCCACCGCTGTTCCCGCTCGTCACCGGAGTCGGAGCCGGCTGAAGGTCCGGGCAGGTACGTAAAGCGTTGTTGCGCGATGACCAGTTCAGACGGTGTATTCAGGGTGAGGCTGATAAGTGGATAGCCCGGTTTGAAGATCCACGCATCCATCAGGTCGGGGACAGGCAGCTTGGCGGCTTTCCCCAGCGACGCCCAGAGGTCGCCGGTGTCGGCGTTGGCGTAGGCATGGGTGTGGAGATAGTCCCGGACGCCGTCGCGGAAGACGGCCGGGCCAAGATGTTGCTCCAACATCCGCAGGACCGCCGCGCCTTTTTCATAAGTCAGGACATCGAACATGGCGTCGGCGTCCTTCGGTGCACGGACCGGATATTCGATCGGTCTGGTGCTGTGCAAGCCGTCGACCGATAGTGCAGCAGCGCGGGAGGTGCTGAAGGTCGCCCACCGTTGCCACTCCGGTTTCCAGGCGTCCACGGCCAGCATTTCCATGAAAGTCGCGAAGGCTTCGTTCAGCCACAGACCGTTCCACCAGGACATGGTCACGAGGTCGCCGAACCACATGTGGGCGTTCTCGTGCGCGACGACGTCAGCCACCCGTTCAAGTTCGGCGTGAGTCGCGGTGCGCTGATCCACCAGCAAGGCGGTTTCTCGGAACGTGATCGCGCCGAGGTTTTCCATCGCGCCCGAGGCGAAGTCCGGAATTGCGATCAGGTCCAACTTGTCGCCAGGGTAGGGGATGCCGTAATACTCCTCGAAGAAGTGCAGGGAGAAGGCTCCGATCTCCTGTGCAAACCGGGCGAGGTGCCGCTTGCCCGGGATGGCCCAGACCCGCAACGACGTCTGGCCGACGGTGACCGGATCCGTCGCCTCCAGCTCTCCGACCACAAACGCGACGAGATAAGTGGACATGCGGATCGTGTCCGCGAACCGCACCACTTTCTTGCCGCCGTTCCGCTGCTCCGAGAGGACTCTGGTGTTGGACACGGCCGTGAGGGCCGGGTCGATCACCAGCGTCGTCGCAAAGACCGCCTTGAAGTCCGGTTCATCCCAACACGGGAACGCACGTCGTGCGTCGGTGGCTTCGAATTGCGTCGCCGCCAGCCAGTGCACGGTCCCGGCCTGGTCCTTGTAACTGCTGCGATAGAAGCCGCGCAGCTTTTCATTCAGCATGCCATTGAAGGTCAGCCTCAGCCGCCAGTTGCCGGGTTGAAGGGCAGCGGGAAATCCGATGCGGCAGCGTTCCAGTGCTTCCTCCAATTCAACCGTGCCGTCGTACGCCACGCCGTGGTCGTTCTCGATGCGCGCAGACGTCACCGCCAGGTCGGCGGCGTTGAGCACCAGTTCCGTGGTCGCTTGCTGGACGGTCAGCGTGACAGTTTCGTGCCCGGTGAACGCAAACGTGGTGAGGTCCGGCTCGAGCGTGAGCTCATACCGGTTTGGGATGACGTGTCTCGGCAACCGATATGGATCCACAGAGCTCCTCCTTGTCGGTGACTCTTCGGGCGCTTCCCGCGGTGGTCGCGGAGAATCCAGCCCGGCGCCGTCCGCACGGCGGCCGCCGCTCAACCATACCAGGCGCCCAATGCCTGCGACGGTGAGCAGCCGGCCCGCGTTGCTCAGCGTCTGCTGCAGAATGTCCCGACGTGTTACGTCTGGCGACGTCGGTCTTTCTCGGGTCATCACGTGCGCCGGGCCGGCTCTGATTCCGCATCGGTGCCTGTTCACGCCCCTGGCGGGTAGTGCACCTCGACACCATTCGGGGTGCCGACGATCAGCAAACTGGTCCGGCCGACGAACAGGCCGGTTTCGACCACGCCGGGGATCAGATTGAGTTGCGCCTCCAGTTCAGCTGGTCGGTCGATCCGGCCGAGATGCAGATCCAGAATGTAATGCCCAGCTTCGGTCCGGAAAGTCTCGCCGTTGCGCTGGCGGAGGACCGCTCTGCCGCCCACCGTTTCGAGTTGGCGGGCGGTGCTCCCCCAGCCGAACGGGATCACCTCGATCGGCAGAGGAAAGGTGGTGCCGAGCGCAGGGACCCGTTTGGTGTGGTCCACGACGATAATCAGCTGGCGCGCGGCGGCCGCGACGATCTTTTCCTTGAGCAGCGCCCCGCCACCGCCTTTGATCAGGTTCAAGCGCGGATCGACCTCGTCGGCGCCGTCGATCGCGACATCGATCGACCACGCGTCGTCCGTTTCGATCAGATCGATGCCGTGACGCCTGGCTAGTTCGGCGGTCTCGCGCGAGGTCGGCACGCCTCGGATCTTCAGGCCCGCTTTTACCCGCTCCGCTAGACCGAGCACCGCCTGGGTCGCCGTCGATCCGGTGCCCAATCCGACGATCATCCCGTCGCGGACAAACTCGATGGCCTTGCGTGCGGCGGCCCGCTTCAGAGCGTCGAGATCATGCGATGTGTTCATGAATGAACACCGTGGACGAGTCCGGCCGCATAGGCCGCCGCGCCGAGCAGGGCAGTTTTCTCGTTCATGACCACCTTGACCGGAATCCCGCTCATCAGTCGTTTGTACCGGCCTTTGTTGGTAAAGGCTTTTAGGAACGTGCCGTCTTTGAGCTTCGCGATTAGCTTGGGAGCGATTCCGCCGGCGACATAGACGCCGTCGAGCGCCAGCGTCTTGAGCGCCAAGTTGCCGGCCTCTGCTCCGTAGATGGAGACGAAGAGATCCAACGCCTGTTTGGCGATCTCCGCCTGGCCTTTCAATCCTGCCTCGGCGATGACGGCGGCAGGATCGCCGACTTTGATCTTCTCCGCAAGCCAGGTCGGCTCATTTCTCTTCGTGTCGCGCAGAAACTCGTAAATCGCGTGCAGCCCCTCACCAGAGAGCACGCGTTCGTAACTCACGTGGAGATAGCTCCCGCGCAGATGCCGCAGGAGGTCGATTTCGCTGTCACTGTTCGGCGCAAAGTCCGCATGGCCGCCTTCCGACGGCATCGGTCGGTAGCGGCTGCCGTCCCAGAAGAGGATCGCTTCGCCCAAGCCAGTTCCCGCCGCAATCAGCGCCAGGGCCCGCTTGGTTTTGGGCGGGTTTCCTTGGTTAAGGACTTCGACTTCATCCGGTCGCAACAACAAAATCCCATAGGCAGTGGCCTCCAGGTCGTTAAGGAGACAGACCTGTGGAATGCCGAAGTGTTTCCCCAGCGCTGTCCCATCGACCACCCACGGGAGGTTCGTGGTCTGGCAACGGTTGTCGATGACGGGTCCCGCTACCCCGAAGCAAGCGGCCTCGATGACGAGAGGTTCCGGCGGCGGTTCTTGCGGCTGCGTTGCGGCCGCCTCCTTATCGTCAGCGTGTTCCGCGTCTTCCGAGATCGCGGGCCTGGCCGGCGGCGTGAGAAACTCCGTCAGGATCTCCTCCAGCGCCTTGTAGTCGCCACTCAGAAAGGTTTCCTCGCGGACCGGATCCACCCGCTCGGTTTTCCAGTCAAACAAGGCCAGGTTGGTTTTCGTGCCTCCAATGTCTCCGGCGAGTACCATAGGCTCCTACTCCTCGCGAGAAGTGATCCCTTGCCTGGTGATCGTGAGTTCCGACGCGGCCGCCTGATCCAGAAACCAGATGAGTCGCCCCTGTTGAGGACGTACCAGTGCGGCCGGCAAGCGGGCGGCTTGCGGATCCCGCCCTTCCAGCACGGCTCGAACAACGCCGGCTTTGTGTTTGCCGGTTACGAGAAAGATCACGGCGCCAGCGTGATTGATGACGCCCAAGGTCAGGGTCAACCGCGACGCAACGCCTCGGGGTGACTTCGTCGCGACCACCCAGCGCGTTTGCTCCTTCAGGGCATCCGTCCCGGGGAACAGCGAGGCGATATGGCCGTCCTCGCCCAGTCCGAGCAACAGCGCATCGAAGGTTGGCCACGCCGCCTCAGCCGTTCCGCATTCTTGTCTCAGCAATGCCTCGTAGTGGCGAGCTGCCCGTTCGGGGTCGCTGTCTTCGCCCTTCATCCTGAACACCTGGTCGGCCTGGATTTTCAATGGTTGGAACAAAATTGCGTCGGCCATGCCGTAATTGCTTTCGGGATGGTCCGGCGGCACACAGCGCTCATCGCCGAAGAAGAACCTGATACGACTCCACTCCAGTTGGACTGAAAATTCCGGACCGGCCAGCTTCGTATACAGGGCTTGCGGGGTTGAGCCTCCAGAGAGGGCCACGAGGAAGCGCCCGTGGCTTTTAATTGCCTGTTCGCCCAGCCACACGAAGAGTTCGGCGGCCTCTTGAGCCAATTCCTCGGCATCAGTCATGATTCGAATTTCCGGTGCGGCACTCATGGTCGTTTGGCCGCCGTTGTCTTCGGCGGTTTTTGACGCAGTCCTCCCTGCGAGGAAGAACGAGTTCCAGTCGTCGTACACGGTCCGCCGGGCTGCGCGCGGCGACGCTTCACAGCGAGTGCCCGAAAGGCTTGCGCCAAGGCCTTGAGCGTCGCCAGGGGCCGCCGGGCCAGGTTCACGCTGACGGCAGTCCGCCCATGGGCTAACAAGGATTGCAGGTCGCCCAGCGCCTGTGCCCGTGCCAACGTGCCGAACGTGTAGGGTTTGCCAGGAATCGCTAGGTCCGGCGTCATCTCGTCGATCAGTTGCAGAAACAACCCGGTGCTCGGTCCACCTTTATGCAGTTGACCTGTGGAATGGAGATAGCGCGGACCGTAGCCAGCGGTCGTGGCCACCTGTGAGGTTGTGAGAATGGTCTTACGGAGTGACTGAATCGCCGCTTCGACTCGGCGTGAGGGTGGTACGTACGCCAGGACGGCGACATACCGTCCCGGAGTCGTTCGTCGGAGAATCGTGTCCGCCGCTGCCGCGACGGACGCCCCGCGCTGCCGAGGCAACCGGCCGGCGGCTTCCACTTGCTGCAACACTCGCTTTGTCTTGTCCTTGCTCTCCTGCACGTTGGGCTGATCGAAAGGATGGATGCCGAGGAAATAGCCGGCGACCGCGGTGGCGAACTCCCAGCGAAAAAACTCCGCGGCGAGATCGTACCGATCGCGGAGTTCGAATCGAACAACCGGCTGTCCGGTCCGTTCGAGGGCCATCACGTGGCGATCGAGATGGTTGTTCCTGTCGCCTTTCAGTCGGAGATACACGAACAGGCGATCGCCTCCGTAAACCGCCGGACGGCCCAACGGTTCCTCCGCCACCGGCACCAAGCCCTTGCCGTCCTTGCCGGTGCTTTCGGCCAGCAGTTGTTCGGCCCACAAACCGAAACCCCTGATCCCGGGAGAGGCGAGGAGGGAGACCTTATCCCGTCCCTGTCGGCCCAGGGCTCCCATGACTGCGCCGAGATAGGCACCCGGATTCCGGTCCAGCGGAGCGTGGCGCCGACAGGCCTCCGCCATAGCGCTTCCTCGGTCCAACAATCTGGCGAGATCCAGTCCCATTAGCGCCGCCGGCACCAGGCCAAAATAGGACAGGACAGAATACCGCCCTCCGATGTCCGGCGGATTAGCGAAGGTCTGCCAGAATCCGCGTTCGCTCGCCAACTTTTCTAGGCTGGTGCCGGGATCGGTGATCGCGATGAACTGCGTTCCGCCGTGGGCTCCCTTGGTCCGGGCGACCAACTCCCAGAAGTGGGCGAAGAGCGACATCACTTCGATCGTGTCGCCGGACTTGCTGGCCACGATGAAGAGGGTCCGGGCGGGGTGCACTGCATCCGTCACCTCGCGGATGACTTGCGGTACTGTGGAGTCGAGCACCCACAGGCGCGGGAACCCGCGCGTCGATCCGAGTGCCCGACGAAGAACTTCCGGACCGAGGCTACTTCCTCCCATGCCGAGCAGGACTACGTCCCGAAAACCCAAATCCTTGACTGATTGGGCGAAGGTCTGGAGCGCACCGACCTGTTCGCGCATTTGTTCCACCACGGTCAACCAGCCAAGCCGGTTGTCGATCTCCGTCGGGTCTGGTTTCCACAGGGTGTGGTCCTTGGCCCACAGTCGCTCGACGACCTGTTCGTCGGCGAGTTGTTCCAACGCGGATCGAATGATGGTCTGAAGTGGTTGTTGCGCTGACAGGCGTGATGATGTCCGCAAGCTTACCTCCGTGCGCAAACGACGCACGCGTGCTTCTGCATCCGAGTTTGGTTATCTTAGGATGCGCGGTTTGAAAACGCAAACGGCAGTGGGGCGGAGGATGGTCCGTCGCTTTACTCCTGGTGCGACCGGACGATCAGCACAGGCAGACCGTCCGTCACCGACCACGCCAACGAGCGCGCGTCGTCGGTCGAGAGTGTGAGCCGGAGAGACGGTTCCGGGTCGGGTGGGTCTGTCGAGAACAGGGTCGCGGCCCAGGATCGAAGCCGGGTCCACCATTCTTCACCCCAACTGCTGGCCCAGCGCCACGGATTTTCCCGCGCCGGGGGAGCGATCCAAATGGTCAGCGGCGGGTCGAACCGCAGCGCAAAGGCGACGGGCATGTCCTTGAGCTCGATCGGGTCCTGTTGAGGATTTTCGGCGACCGCGGCTTTCGGACGTATGATCGGCGGTCTTCTTTGGAGCCGGAAAACCGTTCCCAACGGTTCAGAGGTCGACACACGCCAGGCGAGGATCGGGAATCGATACAGTTCGAGTCCTCGTCCTTTGATCACGATCGTCTTGGCGGGCAAGTCCAGGAGCAGGTAGATCTGGGGCTTTGCCGCCAACCGGAGTTCTTCTTGCAACACGCGGATGGCTTCACGAAGCGAATCGGGGTCCTCAATCGCGTCGACGGAGCAGGGAGAGACGGCGGAGCATGCTGCAACGAGCAGCCACGCAAGTCCACGGAGAGGTCTGATGCAGGAGCGCATTATAGTAAATAAAAATAAAAAAATTTGAAGAAGAAGCGTAATGGCGAAGGGGAACGAACAGCGAAGTCAGAAGATCATGATCGGTGTGCCGATTTTGGCGAGCCGATAGACTACCTTGAGGTCGTCATCACTCAATCGAATACAGCCGTGGGTGACGTTTTTCCCCAACAGGCGGGTATAAAGGGTGCCGTGGATAAAATAGCCCTTGCCGAAGCCCAGCGCATATTCCCCCAGGACCCCGGCCTCCACCCGTTTGGCAGGATCGGAGGGGACATCCAGGCCCTCCTCCAGGAAGGCCCAGTCCGGTTTCACCCAAACCGGGTTGATGAGCTTCGACTGAACTGCAAACTCTCCTCGGGGCGTGTCGAACACCCACTGGGCGTCGGGCTGACCCGGCTTGTCGAGGATAGTGCCGCTGCCGGTAGAAGCGGTCGCCGCCAGGAGGATTTCATCCTTGCGTTTCACGAAAAGCCGATTACGCGCCGTGTCGACGACAATGTAGGGGCCAGCCGGGTTGTACTGTGCCAACTGTCGAATGAGTGCGAGGCGGCGCGCGCGGAGGGCCTGAAGAGTGCGCTCCTCGCTCGGTAGGGCTTCTTGCATCCTCGGAGCGCTGGGGGTGGCCACTCCGCTGCTTTGGGGCAATACCAAGAACAGCAGCCCGATCAAGGAAGTAAGAGAAGCCGGGAAGGTCCGTTGCAGGCCTGCCATGCAGTGACCGCCGGCGAGGGCGGCACAGGGCTCAGGTTTCTTCTTCGGGATCCTGGGATCCTTCCAAATCCGCCAGAACCAAAGAGACAGAGTTCTCGACATCCAAGGCTCCCACGATGGTTACCGGTGTACCGGTCTCGACCCGATTGTACAACGCTTCCATCTGTGAATTCTCCAACATGATACACCCCAGCGTCTGATTCATGAAGGGGTTGTCGGTACCATGGATCTCAATGAGACCGCCGATGCCTTTGCCGGTCGGGAAGTCGCCGGCTCGGCGGGCCGAGCGAAACCGGCGGAGGTCGTCTGCATTCGGATAGTTGAGCTGAAGGGCGCGATAAAACTGTGTCTGGCCTTCTCCGCGTTTTTTGACGATTCGATATCGGCCTTCGGGAGTCGCACCGTCTCCCTGGAACCGTTTTTCGAGCATGCCGTTGTAGCCCAGGCGTACTGGGTAGGACAGCACCTTGCGACCGTTCTGGTAGAGGATCAAGATCCGATCAGCCTTGCTCACCACGATAGCCGGCGCTCGATGCGTGCGGGACCATTCGATCGTCTGCCTGACCATTCGGCGCCAGATGTTGATCCGTTCTGCGTCGGCGTATCGCCCCAAGGCAGAGTTTAAGGCGGCTACCTGGTCGGCCAGGGACTTGGATGCCTGCGCGGCTGCTTCCAGCGACCGGTCGTATTGTCCGTTTTCCAGAAATGAGCGGGCCTGCCTGACCAACAGTTCCGCTTCCACGGAGCGTGCTCCCAAGACCGCGCGCCCCTCGATCTCGTTCACCCGGACTTGGAAGTCCCGAAGCCGCCGCTCGACTCGGGCGACCCTGGTTTCGGCTTTGGCGCGCAACGCCTCTCGGTTCCGCTCCGCTTCCTTTTTCGCCCAGACGCCTTCCTCCTGGAGGGTCAGCAACTCCGTCTCCAGGCGATTCGGTTCCCACGGCCAACGAATCGTCTCCTCTTCTGCCGCCAGTTTAGCTTTGAATGCGACCCAATGCTGGGCAAACCGGCTATATTCGTCTGGCGCAAACTCCGCCGCCCGCGTAGTCGCTAGCTCGCGATCCAAGGCCTCGACCGCTTCAACCAGGTCGCCGGGAACCGTCTGGACACAGCCAGACACTGCCGCGGCGGCAACAGAGGTGACACAGAAGACCCGGAAGCGTTGAACGGGTGAAGCAGCCATCATGTTACAGCCATTGTAGCCTATTTCTTGGCCGGTTGGCCCTTCTTCCCTTTTGCTCCACCGACCTTCGCTAACGTGGTCTGGATTTCTGTTGCAAGCTTCTGGCTTTGATCTTGAATCGCCTTGGCTTTGGCCTGGGCCCCCAGATAATCCCCGGCATCCAGGGCTTTCTGAACTTCATCGAGTGAGGCACTCAGACCCTGCGCGTCGGCTTTAATCGATTCCAGGGCCGCCCGATCTTTGCCAGCCGGTGCCTGGGCGACCAATTCCTGCGTCGCCTTCACCGACTCCTGCGCGACTTGTTGCATCTGGAGCGCCGTCTGTTTGGCTTCCTCTTTCTTCTTTTCGGCTTCGGTCTTGACCCGAGCTGCTTCGGCCTTGGCAGTGTCCGCGAGTTGCTCGGCCTTTCCGTAATCTCGGAGGAACACAAACTTAGCTTCCTGATCCGCAACTTCCTTCTTCGCGCTGGCCAGCATCCCCTCCAGTTTGGCAAAGTCTTCGGCCATATAGGTGGCCGCGCCGCTCTCTTGGGCTTCCTTGACCGCTTTCTCGGCGGCTTCCAGTTTCTCGCGGGGGGGGTTCGCGCAGGCGGTTACAAGAAGAAGCCCTGCGGCGGCCGATAGAATTGTCAACGCGAACTTCATGGATGTCGCCTCCTTTCAGGCCGTCGTGGCCGTTCCCTCTTCCCCTTCAGTTGTTGGGTGTTTCAGCTTTTCTTTTCCGCCCGCTTTTTGGCTCTCTTGGCGTGCTTCTTCGCCTTTTTTTCTTTCTTTTCCGGTTCGCTCTCCACTTTCTTCTCGGTTTCGGCCGGAGCGGTCGCTGCTGGCGGAGTCTCTGTTGTTGGGGAGGCCGGCGGGGGCGTTGCGGGTTGCTCTTCGGCATGGACGATCAGCAGCGCCCCAAAAATTAGGACTGTCGCCAGTGCAGTCATTGCGGTCGTGAAGTGCTTCATACGGAATTCACCTCCTCAAATAGGTACTGACCTTCGTCATGTGTTGATCATCCGATAAGCAAAGACTGTAAAGCAAGCTCAATGCCCCAAGTAAAGCGTATGGGTAAAAGCGCTAAAACAGAACGAGTTACGCGGGTGTTCCGGAAGAGCGGGTGTCTGACTCGGTCTCTTCTTGTGGCAGGTTTGCCCGAAGTCAGCAAATTCGCCCCAGTAACCTCACTTATGCCTCGCCAATGGAATTCGACCGTTGGAATCGGATCGCGCTCTACCTGCCTCGCTCGATTTGCCACCTGATCGTCCGTGAACTAACCGAACATTGACTCTCAGGAAGGCGACCCCCTATAATGCCGCCACCGTTTATGGCAATCAAGACGCAAAGGGGTCGCGCATGTCTGTTACGTTCCGGCAACCCTCGAATTTAAAACGGAAAAGGGAACACGGATTCCGTAAGCGTATGAGCACCAAGAACGGCCGCAAAGTTTTGGCACGCCGTCGAGCGAAGGGACGGGCACGGCTGACGGTGTGAACGTTCCCGGAGGCCTATCGCTACTCTCGGTTATGAAGGAAACGGCGACGGGGAACGTTGGCGTGGAGGGCAACGCGGCTACCGGTGTCGATCCATTTGACCCCTCTCTCTTGTAGGGGCGCCATAGGGTTCCGCTGCAAGCCGTCTGGGCCGTTTAGGGAATAGGAAGTCGTTATCGACACGATCCGTTGCGTTCTTGCCTCGCGGTTTTCCTCAGAGCACCCGCTGTTCCTCCGGTTGTTATCCGATCGGTTCTCAGAGATGGCACGAGCGCGCGGAGACCGGGCGCTCTTCCTGCACAGCAGCGGAGAGATCGAACGCGTGAAGCGGACTGGCCGTCGGATTTCGACGCCGTACTTTACGTTGCTGGTTTCCCCTTCGCAAGGTGCGGCCAGCCGGTTCGGAGTGCTGGCGGGAAGAGGGCTGGGGGGAGCGGTCCAGCGAAACCGGGTGAAGCGTCTGTTCCGGGAGTTGGTCCGAGACGTTCGCACGGAGGTCGTGGAGGGTCACGAATGCGTGGTGTTTCCGAAGCGCGATGCCTTGATGGTGCCGTTTGAGACGCTGCGGTCGTCGTGGCTGTCCCTACTGCGGCGCCAAGGACTGCTGCGGTCGGCCGGGATTGAAAAATGCGATGGCTCTGTCTCACAGTGATCGGGGTATATCGCCGGTGGGTGTCGCCGTTTTTAGGGCCTGCCTGCCGGTTCGAGCCGACATGTTCGGAATATGCGGCCGAGTCTATCGCGCGATATGGATTCTGGCGAGGACTCGGGTTGACCTGCTTTCGGCTGGCGAAATGTCATCCGTTGCATCCCGGTGGATACGATCCGGTGAAGTAAGCGACCAGGGCACGAGCGTCTTGTGGAAAAGGCGCGCCCAAGGTTCATGTCCTCTCCGTTTCCAGACAAACTAGTCATAGGCTGTGTACGCGGTGAGTGCCAGAATCTGTAGGACAGGAAGCCCAGCCGGCCGATGGAAAAACGAGTCATTCTCTTCCTGATCATCTCTCTAGCCGTCATTATCGGCTACGACTACCTTCTCAAAGAACTCGGACTGCTTCCTTCCCCTCAGACCGAGCGAAGCCAGGAGACCCATAAGCAAGCCTCGTCCGGCACGCCGGCCTCCGCGACCTCGGAGAAAGTTACAGCCCAGGGCGCGAACTCTGCGGCACCGACCCTCGCCAAACCCCTTTCTCGCGATCGAGATCAGGAAGCGAGTTCTCCGTCCGAAGAACAGATGGTGGCGGTGGAAAACGACCTGTTTCGCGCGGTGCTAACAAACCGCGGCGGAACGCTGAAGAGTTGGGAATTAAAGCGGTACACGATGGGCCCGGACGCTGGCCATCGACCGGTACAACTGGTCCATGAAAACAGTGCGTTCAAACGGCCCCTCTCCCTCATCACGCCGGATGCCACCCTGAGCCAGGCGATCAACGACTCGCTCTATCAGGTCGAGCAAGACGTCGCGACCCTTGATCCTGCCCATCCCGTGGGCCATGTCACCTTCCGGTATCGTGACACGCGGTCCGGCATATCGGTCGAGAAGCAACTGACCTTCCGTTATCAGAGCTATCTGGTCGATGTGGCGATCAAGACCGAAGGCTTGACCGGCCCTCTCGACATCGGCCTCGGCACAAACTTCGGCATCGTCGAGTGGGGGGAGGGATTCATTGGGCTTATCGGTCCGGCGTCATTCATCGACGACAAGGTCCAAAAGAATCTTCCGGAGACGGAAGAAGAGCGCAAGGGTACGGTTCGCTGGGTGGCGTTGCAAGACAAATATTTTCTGAGCGTCTTGCTGCCTGTTCAGGCCACGGCGGCAGTGATCAAAAAAGAGGGAGACAAGCTGGTATCGGCTGGCATTCGGATCGCCCAGTTGATTCCCGGGTCCAGCGTCGGGATGCAACTCTACGCCGGGCCCAAGGAATACGACACCCTCAAGGCCTTGAATGTCGGGTTAGAGGAGACGATCGATTTTGGCTGGTTCATTTACGGAAGCTGGAGCTTTGTTAAGGCGGTGGCCAAACCGCTCTTCTATGTGCTCCGGTTCTTGTACGATTACACCCACAATTACGGCGTGACGATCATTCTGCTGACGGTTGGCATCAAGCTGTTGTTCGTCCCGCTTCAATTCAAGAGTTATAAGTCGATGAAGCAGATGCAGGTGATCCAACCCAAGGTGGCAGCCCTGCAGGCGAAATACAAGGATGATCGCGATCGGCTGAACCGAGAGCTGATCAAATTGTATCGCGACCACAAGGTCAACCCGGTCGGTGGCTGCCTACCGATGCTGCTTCAAATGCCGGTGTTCGTCGCGCTTTTCAACATCCTGTATATGACGATCGATCTCCGCCAGGCCCCTTTTATCTTCTGGATCACCGACCTTTCGGCCCAAGATCCTTACTATGTGCTGCCCTTGGTCATGGGCGTCACCATGGTGATCCAGCAGAAGATCACGCCCACAACGATGGATCCGGCCCAGGCGAAGATCATGTTGCTGCTCCCGGTCTTTATGACGTTTCTGTTCATCACGTTTCCCGCTGGTCTGGTGCTTTACTGGCTTACGAACAACGTGCTGACCATTGCTCAGCAGCTCATCACCGAGCGCTATTTTTTACGGAGGCCTGTTGTCGCGGTTGGAGACGCGCCTTCGGAACGGGAGGCGGGGGAGTCCGAATCACTGTCGACTCCTGGGAAGCGAAAGAAAGGACAGCCCGTCCAGCAGGCCGATGCCGAACACTAACTGGGGAGAGAACAACCCGTCTATGGGTAGCGCGCTTGAAGACACGATTTGCGCGATTGCCACGCCGGTCGGTGAGGGAGGCATTGGGATCGTGCGTGTCAGCGGCGCCCAGGCCATCGGAATCGCGTCACAGGTGGTCCGTTTACGATCGGGGCGTTCCCTTCAGTCGGTCAAAAGTCACACCCTGTATCACGCCGATATCCTGTTCCCTCGCCGAGTCGCTGGCGGGGCAGATCGCCTCCCGGCGCATGCCGCGCGCAGCGGCGGGGATCTGTCGATCATCGACGAAGGATTGGTGGTTGTCATGCGTCGCCCGCGCTCTTTCACGGCGGAAGATGTTGTGGAATTCCACTGTCACGGCGGACTTCTGGTGCTGCAGACCCTGTGCGAGGCCCTTGTGGCGTCGGGAGCGAGATTGGCGGAGCCGGGCGAATTCACCAAACGGGCTTTTTTGAATGGGCGGTTGGATCTGGCCCAGGCTGAAGCGGTGTTAGATACGATCAGGGCGAAGACCACCGCCGGCCTGAAACTGGCGCAGGATCAGTTGCGTGGTGGTTTGTCCTCGGAAATCGAAGCGATCCGGGAGTCGCTGATTCGGTTGCTCGCCCACGTGGAGGCCGCCATTGACTTTGCCGAAGAAGAGATCGCCTTCGTGCAACGGGATGAACTCCTCGTGACACTGCGGCAGACCATTGATCGGCTTTCCTATTTGTTGGAAACCGGACGCGAAGGCCGGATCCTGCGGGAAGGCTCCAAGGTGGCCATCATCGGCCGCCCCAACGTGGGGAAGTCCAGTTTGATGAACGCGCTGCTTCGGACTGATCGAGCGATTGTGACCTCGATCCCGGGCACTACCCGCGATGTGTTGGAAGAAATCCTCAACGTCAAGGGGGTGCCGGTTCGTCTGCTCGATACGGCTGGTCTTCGGGACACGCTCGACCCGGTCGAACAAGAGGGCATCCGCCGGACCCGTTCGGCGATCGAGTGCGCGGACGTCATTCTCGCCGTCATAGACGGATCCCAATCCCTGAGCGCCGAGGATTACGCGGTGTTGCAGGAGATCCGGGGCAAACCCTCGGTGGTAGTGTTGAACAAGAACGATTTACCCTGTTCTGTCGATCTGACCGGCCTGGCCGCTGGGGAGGGACGCGCATTCGATGCACCGATTGTGAGCGTGTCGGCAAAAACCGGCGCCGGCCTGGACGAGTTGCGGGAGCGGCTCCGCGGCTTGCTGGTCCGCCCGGATCTGGAAGCTGGTGAGGGCGTGGTGGTCACCAACCTGCGTCACCAGTCGGCTCTGGCCCGCACTCGCGAGGCGCTTGTCCACGCAGTCGATTCCGTCACCAAGGCGCTCTCAAATGAGTTCGTCGCGTTGGATTTGCGAGCGGCGGCGGATGCGCTGGGTGAAATTACCGGAGCCGTCACGACCGACGAGATCCTCGAGCGTATCTTCTCCGAGTTCTGCATCGGAAAATAATGCGGTGGGAGTCGCCATGAGAGTCTACGATGTCGTCGTAGTCGGCGGGGGCCATGCTGGCTGCGAGGCCGCGCTCGCCGCTGCTCGCATGGGCGCACGGACACTGCTGCTGACCATGGAGGTAGACCGTATTGCGCAGATGTCCTGCAATCCGGCGATCGGAGGAATCGCCAAGGGCCATCTGGTCAGGGAAATCGATGCGTTGGGGGGAGAGATGGCGCGCAACACCGACCGAGCGGGGATCCAATTCCGTCGCCTCAACACCAGCAAGGGACCGGCTGTACGGGCTTTGCGGGCGCAATGCGATAAAAAGCTTTATCGGCAAGCCATGCAGGAGACGCTCCGCACACAGGCGGGATTGGACGTTGCTCAGGGCACAGTGGATCGTCTCTTGACCAGCGGCGGCTCCATTTGCGGTGTGGTGACGGGAGATGGAGAGCGGATTGCGGCGCGAGCGGTCATTTTGACTTCAGGTACTTTTCTTAAGGGACTTATCCATATCGGTCTCAACCGTTTCCCGGCCGGCCGTGCCGGAGAAGCTTCAGCGGAGCATCTCTCGGACTGCATGCGGGATCTGGGATTTGAGGTTGGCCGGCTGAAAACCGGCACGCCTCCGCGGCTGGATCGCGACACGATCAATTTTGCCGCGATGGCTGTGCAGCCCGGCGACGACCCTCCTCCACCGTTTTCCTATCGAACCGAGCGGGTCTCTTTACCGCAAGTGCCCTGCCATCTCACTTACACGAACGAGGAGACACATCGGCTTATTCGCGACAATCTGGATCGCTCGCCGCTCTACAGCGGCGTGATCGAGTCGATCGGGCCTCGTTACTGTCCCTCGATCGAAGACAAAGTCGTTCGCTTTGCCGAGAAAGAGCGGCACCAAGTCTTTGTCGAACCGGAAGGACTGGATACCAAGGAATACTACCCAAACGGCATCTCGACCAGTCTTCCAGTCGATGTTCAGACCGCCATGCTGCGCACAATTCCCGGGCTCGAGCGGGCGAAAATGCTTAGACCCGGGTATGCAATCGAATACGACTACTTTCCTCCGCGCCAACTCCATCCGACCCTCGAGACCAAGCTCGTCGCCGGGTTGTATCATGCCGGTCAGATCAATGGAACCTCAGGTTATGAGGAAGCGGCGGCGCAAGGCATTATGGCCGGCATTAACGCCGTGCTCAAATTGCGAGGCGAGCCACCGCTGATCTTGGACCGATCGCAGGCCTACATCGGAGTCTTGATCGATGATCTCATTACCAAAGACACTCGTGAGCCCTATCGTATGTTCACCTCGCGGGCTGAATTCCGCTTGCTCCTTCGCCACGACAATGCTGATTTGCGGTTAATGGAAATTGGCTATCGTCTTGGCCTGATCCCGGAACGCGTGTACGCTAGACTCCAGGCCAAGCGTGAAGCGATTCAGCGCGAGGTCGCTCGACTGAACACCACTCATGTGAAACTAACCGACGTAGTGCGGGATCGATTGGCCAAGTACCATCTCGGTGATGTGTCCTCGAACCACACGCTTGCCCAGGTTTTGCGGAGACAGGAGATGTCATACGCTGATCTCCAGGAGATCTTCGGCAGCGAAAGTGTTCTCGATAACGAGATCGCTGAAGCCGTGGAATTGGAAATCAAATATGAAGGCTATATCAAACGTCAGCTTCAGCAGGTGGAGAAATTCAAAAAGTTCGAAGAGCGTCGCATTCCCCGGTCTTTCGATTACGAAAGTGTGAAGGGATTTTCACGGGAAGTACTGGAAAAGCTCAAGCGCGTGCGGCCTTCTACCGTCGGTCAAGCTTCCCGCATTTCAGGGATCACACCGGCAGCCATTTCACTATTGCTGATCGCTTTGGAACGAGAGAATCATTCCGCACGCGCTGGATCTCTTAACCCTGCGAAAATGTCCGATCTCTCCCCTTTGAGCCAAATCTCGGCCTAAAAACTCCTTGACCTTAATGGAAGATTTCGCGTACATGTTCCACGTGGAACAAATCCGATCACTTCATCATTTTCTATTGTCCAGCGCCGAGCAGCTCGATGTGATCCTTTCCGAACAGCACGTCTCTCAGTTACTTTGTTATCTCAGGGAACTCCTCGTTTGGAATCGGAAAGTCAATCTTACGGGAAGCACGGACCAGCATGAAATCGTTGTGAAGCATATTCTTGATTCGTTAGCCGGGTTGAAAGCAATTTGTTCTGATACCTCTGATACCGGAGAAGTTTCGCTGCTAGATATAGGTAGTGGAGCTGGGTTCCCCGGGGTGCCACTCAAAATTGTAAGACCTGATATCAAACTGGTGCTGCTGGAAGCTAATCACAAGAAGGCGGCGTTTCTTCGGTGGGTGATCGGCGTACTTCAACTCCAGAGCGCCGTGGTTACTTCAGAACCTCTTAAAGATTTTGCTGTTCACCGAAATCAATCTTTTACCTATATCACGGTCCGTGCCTTAAGGCCGGAACTCTACTTTCGATTCATTGTCCAATTGCTCAGCCCCAATGGACGCCTGATTGTCTACCAATCCAAGATGCAGGTCATTGACGATCAGGCCTTACAAGAGGCCGGATTGACGATAGATCAGGAAATTTCCTATTCTCTTCCCTACGGCATGGGTAAACGCTCCTTGCGTATTTTGATGCCCCATTTTTCTTTGTTCCACGTGGAACAACAATAAAAAAATTGATCTTGGTCCTGGTGCATTGGCCAAAGTCGTTGCCATAGCGAATCAAAAAGGAGGGGTTGGCAAGACCACCACTTCAATCAATCTTGCCACTGCTTGTGCAATAGCCGGTCATTCTGTTTTGTTAGTCGATGTGGATCCGCAGGCTAACGCGACGAGCGGGATCGGCCTGGATCCTCGAAAGCTCTCAAAAAGCCTGTATCATTGTCTCATTGAACATTATTCCCCGATCGAGACTATTGAAGCCACAGCGATCAAAGGTCTTTCGATCTTGCCAGCACAGGCTGATTTGGCCGGTGCGGAGGTTGAACTTGTTTCGAGAGAAAACCGAGAGCAAGTCTTAAAAAATGTCCTGCTTGGTATCCATTCCCTTTATGAGTTGGTGTTTCTGGATTGCCCTCCCGCTCTTGGATTGTTGACGATCAACGCGCTTGTGGCAGCCTCCTCGTTGCTTGTGCCCGTTCAATGTGAATACTACGCGATGGAAGGATTAGGTCGGCTTATGGTCAATGTGGAACGGGTAAGGCAAGCTCTCAATCCTGGACTCGAAATCGAGGGCATCCTCCTCACTATGTACGACTCTAGGAATACCTTGTCTCGACAAGTTGCAGAGGAAGTACGAGGCCATTTCAAAGAAAAAGTGTATCAGACAATTATTCCTCGCAACGTCACGCTCGCGGAAGCTCCCAGTTACGGCCGACCCGTGCTGTTGTATAACGTCGCCTCGGCTGGGGCTCAGGCCTATGTCTCTCTCGCAAAGGAGTTTCTCGGCCATGGAGAAAAAAGCCTTGGGTAGGGGGCTAGACGCATTGCTCCCCAGGATTGACAACAGGATTCTGACTGGAGATCGAGGAGAAACCCAGGAACTGGGAATTGATTCCATTATCCCCAACCGCTTCCAGCCGCGGCAGCATTTTAATGACGAAGAAATTTCTCAACTTGCTGAATCTATTAGAAAAAACGGTCTTCTTCAACCGATCTTGGTTAGACGCAAAGGCGATGGGATGTACGAATTGATCGCAGGAGAGCGTCGCTTACGAGCAGCCAAGCAGGCAGGCCTGCAAAAAATTTCGGCGGTAGTGAGAAATTGCGGTGATCAAGAGGCCATGGTCTTAGCCCTGGTGGAAAATCTCCAAAGAAATGATTTGAACCCGATGGAAACAGCCAGGGCCTATCACCGGATGCTCAATGAATTCGGTTTCACGCAAGACATGCTGGCACAGCGGGTCGGAAAGGAGCGGTCCTCAGTCGCCAATGTCCTACGGCTGCTGAATCTGCCTCCCGAGGTTCAACGTCTGATAGAGTCAGGCCAGCTTTCGACGGGTCATGCGAAGGCGCTCTTGAGCGTGGAGAATCCCGATGCTCAGATTCAACTTGCCCGTCGCATTGTCGATCATCGGCTTTCTGTCAGAGAAGTCGAAGAGATCGTCGTGTCGCAAACCCAGGGCAGACGGCGATCGCACCGGTCACGGATTCAGCCACTGCCCTCTGATATCGAACAGCGGCTTCAAAAGCGATTTGGAACTCGGGTGAACGTTGTACAAGGCCGTCGAGGGGGAAAGATTGTCATTCATTTCTTTTCTGCGGCAGAGTTGGAAGGGCTTTTGGAAGCTCTCTTAAGTTGACGTCCTTGTGCTTGGGAAATAAACGACGGTTTGTCGTCCGCCTGTCGCCGCTGGTGTCGCTGGGTGCGAAAAGGAAGAATTGCTTTGCTCAATCGGTCGACCCAGCACATAATTAACATCCACTGGCCGGTAACCATTCGGCTATAAATTTTTTATGAGGAGGTGACCTCATGTGGAGGCAAGAAAAGTCCGAACCCAAGCGACACCCAACCAAGGAAGAGACCGAACTTTCCGAAGGAAACGGGAACACCGCTGGTTCGCACGCTGAAGGTGGGGAAGAGATTATCGCCTTTGTCGGAAAGGGTGTCGAGTTCAAGGGAACGATTTCGTATAGCGGCACGGTCCGTATTGATGGGTACCTGGAGGGCGAAATCCATACTGAAGGGACCTTGCTCGTCGGCGAGGAGGCTGTCATCACTGCAAAGATCAGTGCCGGGACCGTTGTCTGCAAGGGCAAAATCACCGGCGACATCGTGGCCAAGGAGAAAGTGAAGTTGCGCACACCGGCCGTCGTCAACGGCAGCGTCAAAACACCTTTGCTGGCGATAGAGGAAGGCGTGCTTTTCAACGGTGCCCTCGAAATGGCTCAACCGGCAATTCGGGAAGTTCCACGTGAGACCACGGTTCATTCTCTCGGGTCCACGGCGAAAGCCCTCCGCAGCGGATGACCGGATAGCCGCTTTGTTGTGTCTCGATGGGGTCGTTCACAACAAGATGAGGGCTTGGACAGTCGGAACAGGAACATGGCTCGGAGCCAGCGGGAAAGATGTGTCCTGCGTGACGGCTGCCTAACGAGGCCGGGTGGGAAGTGTAGCCAAGGAGGATCGCATGTGGGCGCTTGGTGAGAGAAAGCATCGAACTGCTGACGACGAGAATTTTACGTTCTTGGGCAAAGGGGTTGACTTCAAGGGGGTCGTCAATTTCGACGGCACGGTGCGCGTTGACGGCCGCTTGGAAGGAGAGATCCATACGACCGGGACTCTGATCGTCGGCGAGCACGCCGTGATCAAAGGCATCGTCTCCGCCGGAGTCCTGGTGACCAGCGGCAAAATCAACGGAACCGTCACGGCGGCAGAAAAGGTCCAGATCCTCAAGCCGGGGATTCTCATCGGAGATGTGCGTACCCCGGTGGTCTCAATTGAAGAGGGCTCGCATTTTCACGGAATGTGTGATATGGGTGCCCACAAATGGGTTGAAGATCAGTCCCCGGTCCAGGCAGTCCGCGACACGAACGTCCACAACATCGTCGTCCACCGGGGTAAAGTCTGCACCCCGGACCTCTAGATCCGACACCGTTTTCGTGGATGACTATGGCACGCCCTCAGGTGCTTCTCGGCATGAGCGGCGGAGTGGATAGCTCCGTTGCGGCTTCGCTGCTCGTCAAACAGGGATTCGACGTCGCTGGCATTACCCTCCAGGTCTGGGAACCAGAAGATGAGACAGCTGCCGTTTCCAGGCGATGGCAGGAGCGCGGATGCTGCAAGGTCGGTCTCGCCCGGTATGTTGCTAAGAAGCTCGGCATTTCCCATGAAGTGATCGACGCGCGAGCCGGTTTCCGAGCCGGTGTGATCGACGACTTTGTGTCGGGGTACCTCTCAGGAACGACTCCCAACCCCTGCGTGCGATGCAACGAGCGGGTGAAATTGCGGCTACTTTATCGACTTGCCGAAGAACGGGGAGCCAACTATATTGCAACCGGTCATTACGCCCGCCTCGTCGCGGATGGCAGCCGTCATTTCCTCCACCGAGCGACGGATATCCGCAAGGATCAGAGTTATTTCCTCTACCGGATCCAGTCGGCCTGGCTACCCAGGTTGCTCTTTCCGCTTGGGACGATGTCCAAGTCGGAGGTCTGGACGGCGGCTGAGTCGCTGGGGCTCCCTGCAGATGAGTTGAGGGAAAGCCAAGAAATCTGTTTTGTAAGTGAGGGAGATTACCGGTCCTTTCTCGTGAAGGAAGCCCCCCAGGCCCGACGTCCGGGGCCGTTCCTCGATCTGGACGGACGCATTCTCGGGCACCATGACGGCATCGCCTTTTACACACCGGGCCAGCGCCGAGGGTTGGGGCTCGCCGCGGGGCGGCGCCTCTACGTGCAGCGGGTCGAAGCGGCCACGGGCGCGGTCGTTCTGGGACCTGAGGACGGCCTGTTCCGGTCGGAGTGCCAGGTGGCCGATCTCAATCTGTTCGATTCTTCCTTGTTGCACGAGAAGACGGATGTCGATGTGAAGGTGAGGTATGCAACACCGCCGACGCGAGCCACCGTTCAGCCGTGTGGCGAAGGCAGGTTGCACATTCGGTTTCATGTGCCGCAGCGCGCGCTGAGTCCCGGACAATCCGCCGTGTTCTACCGAGGGGATCGCGTTGTCGGCGGTGGCATCATTCAACCGGAGCAAGGCCGCTGATCATACTGACCGCACCGCTTGCCTTGACATGTGAACCCGACGAGTGCTAGGCTGCGCCGTCTTTTCGTGCCCACCCGCACGAACAATTCTCTTGCGCATCCTTAATTACAACGGGATCACACGGTGAGTAAGACCGCGGTCGCGCGCCGCTACGCCAAGGCGCTGTTTGAACTGCTTGACGAAGCTCACCTGGAATCAACCCAAGCTGCGCTTGTCGAACTGGGCCGGGCGGTCGTTGCCTCTCAGCCTCTCCGCCACGCGATGGCGTCGCCGGCTTTCGGATCCGACGAGAAGGTATCCGTGTTGGTTGAACTCAGTCGTCGATTGGGGTGTTCTCCGACCGGAGAGCGGTTTCTCGCCCAGCTGGTCAAACACAACCGCGTCGGTCTTCTACCGGACATCGCGGAAGCGTTCGCCCGATTAGTCGACGAACGGAAAGGAAGACGGCAGGTTTTCATTTGGTCGGCCTTCCCCCTGGATGAGGCTGAGCAGGACCGTCTCCGCGCTCGGTTGCGGGATATTCTCAAGCGTGATGTGGACATCACGTTTGCGTCAAACTCCGCTCAACTCGCCGGCCTTCGCATCCAAATCGGCAGCACGGTTGTCGACGGCACTCTCCGTGGGCGGTTGATTGCGATGCGGGGGTTTTTGACGAAGGAGTAGCCATGCAGATCAAGGCCGAAGAAATCACGACGATCCTCAAGGAAAAAATCAAGGGCTTCGACAAGCACATCGACGTGAACGAGACCGGTTCCGTCATGCAAGTGGGCGACGGCATCGCCAAAATCTACGGTCTCGACGGTGTGATGGCGGGGGAGATGTTGGAATTCCCCGGCGGCCTGTACGGCATCGCTCTGAATCTGGAAGAAGACAATGTCGGCGCTGTGTTGATGGGGGACGATACTGGGATCAAGGAAGGGGACCTTGTCAAGCGCACGGGCCGCATCGCCGAAGTTCCTGTCGGCGAGGCATTGATCGGGCGGGTGGTTAACGCGATCGGTCAGCCTGTGGATGGGAAAGGCCCCATCAAGGCGACCGCAACCCGTCGTATTGAAGTGGTCGCTCCCGGCGTCGTGGCGCGCCAGTCGGTCCGCGAACCGTTGCAGACCGGAATCAAGGCTATCGACGCCATGATTCCGATCGGACGAGGACAACGCGAGCTCATCATTGGCGACCGACAGACCGGCAAGACCGCCATCGCCGTTGATACCATCATCAACCAAAAAGGGCAGGGTGTCTTCTGTATCTACGTGGCCGTCGGGCAGAAACGCTCGACAGTGGCGCGGGTCGTCAAAACGCTTGAAGAGCACCGTGCCATGGACTACAGCCTGGTGGTTTCGGCGACTGCCAGCGAACCGGCCTCCCTCCAATTCCTGGCCCCGTACGCCGGTGTTGCGATGGGCGAGTATTTCCGAGACAACGGCATGCATGCGCTCATCGTTTACGACGACCTCTCCAAGCATGCTGTCGCCTACCGCCAACTGTCGCTTTTGCTCCGCCGTCCGCCTGGTCGAGAAGCGTATCCCGGCGACGTGTTCTATCTTCACTCCCGCCTGTTGGAACGTGCCGCCAAACTGAACGACAAACTGGGCGGTGGAAGCCTCACGGCGTTGCCGATCATTGAAACACAGGCCGGTGATGTGTCGGCATACATCCCCACGAACGTCATCTCGATCACCGACGGCCAAATCTACCTCGCCAGCGATCTGTTTTATTCCGGCATCCGGCCCGCGATCAACGTTGGCCTGTCGGTCTCCCGGGTCGGCGGTTCGGCGCAGATCAAGACCATGAAACAGGTGGCCGGTACACTGCGGTTGGACCTTGCGCAGTACCGAGAAATGGCGGCCTTCGCGCAGTTCGGGAGCGAACTCGACAAAGCCACACAGGCGCAACTGGCGCGCGGCGAGCGCATGGTGGAACTGCTAAAACAGGGGCAATATCGGCCCATGCCGGTGGCCGACCAGGTCATTTCGATCTTCGCGGGGGTGAACGGCTTCCTGGATGATGTTCCGGTGAACAAGATCCGACAATTCGAAGAGGACCTGCTCCATTACGTCGCACAGCATCATCCCGAAGTGAAGAAAGATATCGTTGCCAAGAGCAAGATCGATGATGCGTTCAGCGCGCAGCTCAAGCAGATCATCACCGCGTTCAAACAGAAGATGGGCTACGGGCAGAAAGCAGAAGCGTGATCGGGCGCGTGCGGTAATGTGAGCATTGCGTCCCCCCAGACCCTGGCGAACTCGCCAGATCACCGTACGCCTCGTCGTACTTTCGTGAACAATGCCGAGTTTGCAATCGCTTCGCCGTAAGATCGCGGCGGTCAAAAACACGCAAAAAATCACCAAGGCCATGAAGATGGTAGCCGCGGCGAAGCTCAAGCGAGCACAAGATCGCATCTTAAGCGCACGCCCCTACGCGCACAAGATGCGGGAGGTGCTAGGCAACTTGAGCCGACGCGTCAATCGGGCTTCCCATCCGTTGCTTCAGAAACGCAGTGGCACCCGCATCGAGGTGTTGATCGTTACGAGTGACCGGGGATTATGCGGTGCATTCAACGCCAACATCCTGAGGAAGGCTGTGGAATTCATTCGGGAAATGGAGTCGCGAGGTGCCAGGGTCACCGTGAGCGTGGTCGGTCGGAAGGCCCGCGATTTCTTCCGCCGCCGCGCGTGGCCGATTCGCCAGGAGTGGACGGGCCTGTTCGATCGCCTGACTTATGAACACGGGATCGACATTGCCCAAGATCTCATTGACCAGTTCCAGAAAGACATATTTGACGAACTCTACGTGATCTACAACGAGTTCAAGTCTGCGATCCAGCAACGCGTTGTGGTGGAAAAACTCTTTCCGGTTGATGCTGTTGTGGAATTTGGGCAAGTGGACGGAGCCGGAGAGCCCGCCGAGGGGACAAGGGGCGCATACTTGTACGAGCCGGACGAGGAGGAGCTTCTGGCCGCGCTGCTGCCGAAACATTTTCACATCCAGGTCTATCGGATTCTGCTGGAGTCGTTCGCTGCGGAACAGGGAGCGCGCATGGCGGCCATGGACGGTGCGACCCGCAATGCGGGCGAGTTGATCAAGAAAATTACGCTGTACTATAACAAGACGCGGCAGGCCGCGATCACGAAAGAATTGATGGACATCGTCGGCGGAGCGGAAGCCTTGAAATGAGTCATTGGTGACAAGAGGAGTCTTATGAGCACTGCGATGGGGAAAGTGGTTCAGGTCATCGGGCCTGTCGTCGACGTAGAGTTTCCTCCGGGACAATTGCCCAACATCTACAACGCGCTGCGGATTGAGGTGGACGAAGACAAGCGCGCGGGCAGGCCGGCCATTCGCCTCACGCTGGAGGTTGCCCAGCACCTAGGAGAGAACCGCGTACGGGCCATCGCCATGGCAAGCACGGACGGCCTGGTCCGTGGCATGCCGGTCAAGGACACCGGTGCGCCCATCTCGGTCCCTGTCGGCCGAGAAACGCTGGGCCGTCTGATGAACGTGTTGGGTGAGCCAGTTGACGAGAGAGGGCCGATTAAGGCGAAGAAATTCTACCCGATTCACCGGCCAGCGCCGCCACTGGTGGAACAGGAAACCAAGACCGAAGTGCTGGAGACAGGAATCAAGGTGATCGACCTGCTGGAACCGTACAGCAAAGGCGGGAAAGTCGGCCTGTTCGGCGGCGCCGGCGTCGGCAAAACAGTCATCATCATGGAGCTCATTAACAACATCGCGCTCCACCATGGTGGGTTCTCAGTCTTTGCAGGCGTGGGCGAACGGACGCGCGAGGGCAACGATCTGTGGCATGAAATGCAGGAGTCTAAAGTCATCGATCCCGACGACTATACCAAGTCGAAGGCCGCCCTGGTGTATGGTCAGATGAATGAGCCGCCCGGCGCGCGTCTCCGGGTCGGCCTCACGGGATTGACTGTGGCCGAGTATTTCCGTGACGAAGAACATCAGGACGTCTTGCTCTTCATCGACAACATCTTCCGGTTCACCCAGGCCGGATCTGAAGTGTCGGCTTTGCTGGGCCGGATGCCCTCGGCCGTGGGCTACCAGCCGAACTTGGCCACCGAGATGGGGGCTCTCCAGGAACGGATCACGTCGACTAAAAAGGGTTCCATTACGTCGGTCCAGGCGATTTATGTGCCGGCTGACGACCTCACCGACCCGGCGCCCGCCACGGCTTTTGCACACCTGGATGCGACTACAGTGCTGTCGCGCCAGCTCGCGGAGCTTGGCATCTATCCGGCCGTCGATCCGCTGGATTCAACCTCCCGCATCCTGGACCCGCAGGTGGTGGGGGAAGAACATTATCAGGTAGCACGGGGCGTTCAATCCGTTCTGCAGCGATACAAAGATCTGCAAGACATCATCGCGATTCTCGGAATGGACGAACTCTCCGAAGATGATAAGTTGGTCGTGGCGCGGGCGCGCAAGATTCAGCGTTTCCTGTCGCAACCGTTTCATGTGGCCGAGGCGTTTACTGGTACGCCGGGCAAATACGTCAAGCTCAAGGACACGGTGCGGGGCTTCAAAGAGATTCTCGATGGCAAATATGATGATCTCCCCGAACAGGCTTTCTACATGGTGGGTACGATCGAGGATGTCATCGCGAAGGCGGAGAAGCTGGGCTATAAGAGACCGTAAGGCGTGAGGCGTTCGTCCCTCGCGCCTCCTTCCTGACCCATACGAGAAGCATGGCTGGCAAACTGCTCTTGGAGGTCGTCACGCCGGAAAAATTCCTGGTCAGCCAGGAAGTGGACGAAGTCATTGCTCCCGGCAGCGAGGGAGAATTCGGCGTCCTTCCCGGGCACTGTCATTTTCTGTCTACGCTGAAAATTGGCGAACTGCGGTACCGAATCGGTGAGGTGACTAGCTATATGTCCGTGTTGTGGGGCTTCGCTGAAGTTACCCCCCGGAAGGTCACCATCCTCGCCGAGGTTGCGGAAAAAGCCGAAGACATCGACGTGGAGCGGGCGCAAGCCGCGGTTGAAAAAGCCGAGCAGCGTCTCCAGATGGGCGGTCTCCCCTCAGAACTCAAAGAAGCCCAAATCAGCCTCGAAAAAGCTCGCCTCCGCAAAAAGCTCGCCGAGCGGGCCCGCCGCGCCGGTCTCTCTTCGTAGGATTTCCGCGGTCCAGAATCATCGTGGGACGAAGCGCCTCCGCTTTGCGATGGCCGGGCAACTCCATTTGTCTCGGCTCCGGCCCGCGCGGGAACCCCCTTCCCCTGGCCTTCGCCGCCGTTGCGCAGTACACTGAGCGCATGGGGACGGCATCTCACTCATGAGGTGATGCATGACAAAACTGTTTCAGGGGCTCGAGCGGATCGAAGAAGCCCGCGAACGGTTTACCGGGTCGAGCTTCATGGCGGGATTGTTCGAGGGGAGGCCCCGGTTCGATCTCCTGCTCCCGCCGGAAGAGCCCGCGGAAGAGCGGGAGGTAGGGGAATCGTATTGCCGGACCATCGAGGACTTTCTCATCAGCCAGGTCGATCCCGATGAAATCGAGCGGACCGCCAAGATTCCGGAATCGGTGCTGCAAGGGCTTTTCGCGTTGGGGGCGTTTGGGATGAAGATTCCCAAGCAGTACGGTGGCCTTGGATTCTCCTACAAGAACTATGGGCGGGTGCTCACCCTGATGGCCAGTTGGAGCAACATCCTCGCGCTCACCGTTGCCGTGCCGCAATCGATTGGCATTGCCATGCCGATCCTGCTGTTCGGCAACGAGGACCAGAAACGCACCTATCTGCCGCGTGTGGCCCGGGAAGCCATCTCCGCCTTTGCCTTGACCGAGCCGATTACCGGCTCGGATGCGGCCAATATCAAGACCGAAGCGGTGCTCAATGCGGCGGGCAGCCACTTTCTCGTCAACGGGGAAAAGCTGTGGTGTACAAACGGACCCATCGCCCGCTATGTCACGCTTATCGCGCGCGTCCCGGCGAAGCGCATCACCCGCGACGGAAGGTCCGCATGGTTGCCGGTTCCGGAGGGGAAAGGCGCAGAGGAGCTGGTGCACACCGCCTTTATCTTGGATATGACCACGCCGGGGGTCGTCATCCGGCAACGCTGCCAATTCGAAGGTTGCCGGGGCATCGAAAACGCCTACATGACCTTCACCGATGTCGCGATTCCGGTCGAAAACGTCATCGGGGAAATTGGCCGGGGTCTCCGTTACGCGCTGTCGATCCTCAATATTGGCCGGGCGATCAGCATCCCGGCCCTCTGCCTGGGAATGGCGAAACAAGTCTGGCAGCCGACCCTCGACCGAGCGAACTCCCGCCTGACCTTTGGGAAGCCTCTGAGCGAGCGGGAAACTCAGCGCATGCGGATCGGCCGCATGGCCGTGCAACTTTACGCCATGGAAGCCCTTTCCCTCCTCGCTTGGCATCTAGCCGATCAACACACCTATGACGTGCGTATCGAGGCTGCCATCGTAAAAATGTTCGCGTCCGAAGAGACCATCCGCTTCCTGAAGGACGCTCAGATCCTCTTCGGCGGAATGGGCTATGAGACGGCCGATTCCAAACGAGTTCGCGGAGAGCCGGCGTTCCCCATCGAACAACTCGTCCGCGACATTGAGATGTCCCGGATCGGCGAAGGCGCGACCGATATTCTGCGGCCTTTTGTGGCCCGAGAAGGGTTAACCCTTCATCTCGACCGGGCGCGGCAATATATCGAGGGCTCGGGCTTCGGAGTTCGGCGGCTCGTCGAACTTGTGAAGCTCTTGCGATTCTATGTTCCCTGGTATTTGCGGCTCTGGAAGCCTGCCGCATTGCCCGCTCGCCCGGAGTGCCAGCATCCTCGTGTCCGTCCGAAACTCCGCTATGTAGAGCGTGCGAGCAGGCGCCTGGCACGGAGGATTTTTTTCGCGATGATCCGCTATCAGGAACGGCTCCGTGACGATCAAGGCCGACAGAATCGCATTGAAGCAGTGGGAGAAGATCTGTTCGTGATCGCCGCCACGGCTCTCTATGCGCGAAATCAGGACAACAAGAATGGACGAACGGAGTCCTGGGACTTGGCGGACGAATTCTATCGCCAGGCCAAGCTCCGCATCGAACAACACCTCCGCGAGCTCCTATGGAATACGGATCATCGCTTGTCGGCCATCGGTCAACGTGCGTTACGAGGCGCGTACGCCTGGCTTTCTGACGGGATTATCCGCCGAGGGCTTGCGGACTATGTGCCGCGCCGAAAAGAGTGAGGTGCCAGAACCGCACCGAGGTGGCCTGCTCCAGCCATAGTAACAATCTGTTGGTTGTGGAACAAAAGTGCCCTCATCCTCGCGCCGTAAAGGCTGGTCTGTCCTCCCCTTGACGAAGACCCCCTCAGTTATTAGCTAGCAATCGATTTCTCCGTTTCACTCCAGATAGCGACAAGTGCTTACCCCTAATGAGAGGAGGCTGCCCTATGGACCTGATGCGCAGTTTGCTTGTCCGGGACACTTTCCGCGAGTTGGAAAATATGGCCGACCGCCTCAACCGTCTGGTGGGCGGAAGTGCTGGCACCCGGGTTGGTAGCCAGGAAGCGATGGCACGGGCCGACTGGGCTCCGGCGGTAGACGTGGTGGAGACCGACACGGAATTTCAGATCCTTGCCGAGCTTCCCGGTCTAGAAAAGGAGGACGTGAAGCTGTCCGTAGAAGACGGGGTTTTGGCGATTTCCGGGCGACGAGAACCGATAAAGGAAGAGAAAGGAACACGCATTCACCGCCTTGAGCGGGCGTCAGGCAGTTTTCTCCGGAGCTTCTCGGTGCCGGACTCCGTGGATGAAACCAGGGTGAAAGCGAACTACAGGAACGGTGTATTGACCGTGCATCTGCCGAAGACGGAGAAAGCCAAGCCCAGGTCGATCGAAGTCAAGGTCGAATAGCCAAGATTGACGCACAGTCGTTGGTCATGGTCATCATTGGGGGTCCGAGCGAGGCCAATCCGGATGGATCTCTCGGAGGAGAAGGATTACTACGGTGTCTCGTACGGCTGAGCCTGCATGAGGTGCAGGAGGCGTTCTGTCGCGTGGCCAAGCGCCACCATCCGGACCACATCGGCGATCAGCGAACTAGGAGGTTTTAGCAGATTCAGCAAGCTTATACGAAGTCCTCTCCAATCCCGACAAACACCGGAATTACGATGCCGACCTTCGTCGCCGACGGGAAGAGGCCTCAGCCTGGCCTGAAACACTGAACCCCGTGGCAGGCCGAATGTCGCGCCACTGGCCTCGCGTGTCATGGTCTGAGCCTGAACCGTTCACGCGACCGCTAAGTTGCATTCGCCCTGGAGCCTATTCGAGACATTGATGCTCGAGAACTTTTGGGGAAGGCTCGGGACGGGAGCGTACCGGGTCCAGTCTCGCCTGACCGTAGGGGGGAGTGTTTCTTTTATGGAGCGACGCGACTGCAGTCCGATGTTCCGTGTCCCTCATACGCGAGAACAGAGTGGTTGCAGGCTGAGTTTGACAACCTGATCGAAAGGTGGTTCCGAGGGTTTGGTCGAAAGTGGTAAGCCTTCCGGTGCAGTGAGAATCTGCGTCTGCTCTGAGGGCTTCTGTTCTTTCCTCTTCGCGCGCCCTGCTTCTTGCGTCATTCCACCGAATCCCGGATTGAACGCTTTGCAATGGACTGCGCCATCGGCTTGTCTTTGTGTTGTTCGAGAAAAGAAGTGGTAGTGCAAAAGGCGCCCGGCATAGCGGCTCTGGGAACTTGTATCCGAACCGTCTATCTGGCAAAGTGGGATACTGATCCGATCGGCCGCTTGTCGTGAACATGACGTCCGCGATTCCACTGACAACCACCGAACTTGTCGTCACGGCTGGAGAAACCCCGAAACGTCTGGATCGCTTTCTCGCTAACCGCGACCTGGCTCTCTCTCGGTCTGCTCTTCAGCGATTGATCGAAGACGGTCGCGTCCGCCTCAATGGCCGGGTGGTCAGGCCCAGCCACAAAATCAAGCCCGGCGACACGATCGCGCTGGAGATTCCTCGTCCGGAACCGCTGGCCTTGCACCCGGAGCCCATTCCCCTTGCGATCCTTCATGAGGATGACGACCTCTTGGTGCTCAATAAACCGGCGGGGCTAGTTGTTCATCCTGCACCCGGCCACTGGAGCGGTACGCTCGTCAACGCGTTGCTGCATCATTTCGAAACCCAAGGCGGCTCGATCTCCACGATCGGTGGGAAAGAGCGGCCAGGGCTTGTGCACCGCTTAGACAAAGAGACCTCCGGCGTCATGGTCATCGCCAAGACCGACCAGGCACATCGCAGCCTGGCGGGGCAGTTCAAACATCACACGATCGTGCGAGTCTATGAGGCGTTGGTGTGGGGCATTCCGAAGAAGTCCCAGGGGCTCATCGAGCTGGCGATCGGGCGGGATGAGAAAGAGCGGAAGAAATTCTCATCCCGCACCGCGCGGCCCAAGCCGTCGGCCACGGAGTATCGGGTGGTTGACCGATTCGGCCATATTGCCGCACACCTCAGCCTTGTCCCCCGTACCGGCCGTACACATCAGATCCGGGTCCATCTGGCCTCGATCGGCCATCCAGTGCTGGGAGATCAGACCTACGGCGGGCGGAAGGTCCGGATGTTGTCGGATGACTTAGCCATTCCGCGTGTGATGTTGCACGCACGCACGTTGGGGTTCAGCCATCCCGGGACCGGCGTTTATCAGGAATTCTCAGTTCCATGGCCGCCTGACATGGAGGCTGTCCAACAGGCGCTGCGGCGGGTCACCCAAGCGCCGCAGCATGTGCGGCCGACAACGGAAACTTGACAGATTGCAGCAGCAAGCGTATCAGACTGCTGCACTCCCAAGGAGTGCCACAGTGGAAACCAGCGATGTCCTCGATACGGTCGGCAGCCTTGTCTCCCAGCTCAAAGCCTATGCGGCCAAGTTACCCGTGGTCGTGCCAATGTCAGTCGTCCCCGGCGGTATCAAACCGAAGGAGGAAGCGATCAAAGCCTTCGAGAAAACGGTGTATCGGTTTCGCGCTCAAAGCGGTACCTCGATCTACAAACGGCTGAACGATCTGTTTATCGAATCACTGGAAGCCTTTGAGGGGGGCAAATTGCTCAGTTCGATCCAGCCCCTGCTGGCTGTGCTGGATCATCTGGCGCAAATGCAGCGGGATAAGGAAATTCTGGCCAGTCCCGGCGATGAGAAGCGGATAGACGAATATCGGGCGGCATTGCATAAGATCTTACCGGGCGGCAAACCTGAGCTAGAGGAAGCGGGACGCGGCCTATAAACGGGCCATGACGAAAGGTAGAATGACGAACTCTGAAGCACCGTTCATTCTTCTGGAATTCTGAATCGTGACAGCGGTCAATGACCCATTTTGGGTCCGGTGGCTCTCGCTCCGTGCGTGACAAACGTGAAACGGACCATCTGCTGGCATTGGGGGCATTTTACCCGAAAGGTCCTTTCGTCGAGGTATTCAAACTGCTCTTCTTTAATCCACATGAGCCGAAAGCACTTGGGACACGAACGAACCTGCGTACCCATACGTTATGACCCCTTGGACCTCCAGTGCTGAAATCGACCTCGTGAAACGGGCAACAATCTATCTAATACAAGCCGTTGACGATGCTCAAGCCTCTGATCACGTTTTCCGACAGGAAAGATATCGATCCCGACCAGCTCGTCAACCTCTATCGGCAAGCTCCCTGGGCTAACGGGCGGACAGCCGACGACGTTCGCATCATGCTGGCGCACACCGATCTTGTCGTGTCGGCCTGGGACGGTCCGCGGTTGGTCGGGTTCGGCCGCGTGCTGACCGATTACGTGTATCGCGCCTCGATCTGGGATGTTATCGTGGACAAAGAGTATCAGGGGCAGGACATCGGAACCAAGATTATGCAACGGATTTTGCACCATCCGGACCTTAAACGCGTCGAGCTGTTCTGGCTGTGCACCCGGGACAAACAGAGCTTCTATGAAAAACTGGGTTTCAGCTCCAAAGAGCAGACCGGCATGGTTTGGGCCAGAATCCGCCAAGCGAGATTGGAATAACGGCCGCATGCAGGGCTGCATGCTTGCCGTAAAGCATGCGGAGCCGAGGAGCACGATATTTCAGAAGAGGGCGCGGATTCCGAATAGGAAATTGAAGGACGAAGCATTCCAGTCGTCCGACCATCTTCCATCGATGGTCATGTGGCCGTCGTTCCGCTTGTAAGCCATTTCGGTGTTAAGTGCGATTTTTGACGTCACAAAGTAATCCCCACACCAGGCCAGCCGCCACGCAAACGTATTGCTCGGTGACACGCGGGTGCCGACGTCTTCGCCAAATGAATTGACATTGATGCCGAGTCCCATCGAGACGTACGGAACGATCGGCCCATATCGTGTCGGCCGGAGTTCAACCGTCGGTATGACCGAGATAGTGCCGAGATGGCCGATGGCACCCGACGGTCTTTCCGAATCCACCGCGCGTCGTTCCCACTTACGGGTCAGACCGGCCAACAACCACTTGCTCAGGCTGTACATCCCCTGCAGGTTGACGACCGAGCCCACATCGGTGGCCGTGTTGGCCCTCAGTTCTTGAGTCAGCACGGAAAACCTCGTACGGAATCCGAACATGAACGTTCCCGGCTCTGTCCCGCCATCCGTCCATTTCCACGGCCCCTGCGCTTCGGTCGCGAAGAGCGAGGTGACGCCGACGAGGGCGCAGAGGCAGAACAGCCCGCACCATCGTTTGAACCGCCCATGGGCCCCCATATGCGTACGTTTCGTTCAGTGAAATCGGGAGGTCTGTGCAACGTGCACTGTAGCGGAGGGGCGCCGAGGATCAAGGCAACCTCCTCTCTCTTCCTGAGGTAGCACGGTCACGGTCGCGACGACGATGCCGCGTGGACACGGCGGAACCGCTTGGGAGAGAAGAGGACAGCCAGAAAAAACACCGCCGTCGCCAACAGCACGATCGCCGGTCCAGATGGCACATCCCACAGGAACGACAGCACAACGCCGCCCACTGCGGACAGAACGCCGATCACGACCGCGTAGAGTGTCAGATGCGTCAGGCTGTGAGTGAGCTGATAGGCGGTCGATGCCGGAATGAGGATCATCGCGAACACCAGGACGGCGCCGACTGTCTTGAGCGACACGACCACCGTCAGCGCCACCAGCGTCAACAACAGAAAGAATATCCGCCTGGCTGGCACCCCCGAGGCTTCCGCCATGTCCTGGTCGAACGCGATAAAGTACAGTTCTTTCGAAAACAGGAAAATCGTTCCCAGCACCAACAGGCTTAGCCCCAAGATCACCTGCAACTCATCCGGTGTCACGGAGAGCACACTGCCGAAGAGATAGCCATAAACCTCTGGGTTATAGGCCTTCATCAGGCCTATGAACAAAATGGCCAGGGCCATCGTGGTCGTGTACAAGATCCCGATCGAGACATCCAGCTTCATCCGGCCCTTTTCTTCGATAAGGCCGGTGATCCAGACCGTAACCAGGCCGAACACGATTGCCAGCGCCAGCGGCGGCCAACCCTTCAGATAGGCCAGTGCCACGCCGGCGAAAGCGGCGTGCGCCGTCCCTGCCCCGGCGAAGGCCAATCCGCGCAAGACGACAAACACGCCGATGGCGGAGCACAGCACTCCCACCAACGCCGCCGCCAGCAGCGAACGTTGCATGAAGTCATAGGTGAGCATCTCCAGCATATGACTGTGAGCGGTCAGTTCTCAGCCCTCGACTATCGGCGTTCTTTGAAGACTGACTGCTGATCGCTAATGATGATGGTAGTCTTCGACGATCACCATATCGCGGTCGGTGATGACCAAGTCTTTGCCGTATACCTGGCGAAGGATATCCGGCTTCAGCACCTCCTGCGGCGAGCCGGCGGCGAACAGACGGGTTTTGAGCAGCACGAGCCGGTCCACCCGCGAGCGGATCATGTTGATGTCATGTGTAATGAGCAGAACCGTCAATCTGAGCTCCCGATGGAGCTGCTGCACCAATTCCACGACGTTGTGTTGGGTGGTAATGTCCAGCCCGGTAGTCGGCTCATCGAGCAAGAGGACCCTCGGCTGTTGAGCCAGGGCCCGCGCAATAAAGACCCGTTGCTGCTGCCCGCCAGACAGGTGTCCCAAAGCTGTGTCGCGATGCTGTTCCATCCCTACGTGCGCAAGGGCTTCCAGAGCGATTTCCCGGTCTCGTCGGGAGGGTCGCTTAAAGAGCCCCAACGCGCCATACCGGCCCATTATCACCGCTTCCAGCACCGTGACCGGAAAGTTCCGGTCGATCATTCCCTTCTGTGGGAGATAGCCGATGCGGGCCCGATGGTGACAACGTAGTTCCTCGCAGGCGCAATCAAAAATTTGCAGACGGCCTTCCAGGGGACGCAGGAGACCCAAGACGGCCCGGCAGAGCGTGGTTTTTCCCGATCCATTCGGGCCGATCACCCCGACGAATTCGCCCTCCGTGATGTCCAGAGAAATATCCTGGAGGGCGATCACCCCGGGGAATCCGAATGTGGCGTGATCGAAGCGGATGATAAGGCGGTCAGTACCCACGACGTCACACGCCCCGTGCGTCAGACCATAACCGATGTCCCGGATCCCTTGTGGGATCGGCTGCACGGGGACACTCCGTGCAGCTCACGCTATGGCCTCTCCAGCGCGCTGGCCAATTGGAGCACATTATAACGAAGCATGTCGAGGTAGGTCTCCGTGCCCGCGATGGCACCAGGGAGAGTTGTCAAGACGACGACACGCGCCCCGGTTTCCCTGGCCAGGACCTCAGGAATCTTAGGATTCAACTGCGCCTCCGAGACGATGACCTTGATGCGCTCCTTCTTAATTTGGTCAATGAGGGTCCGGAGATGGTGGGCCGAGGGCTCGGTTCCTGGCTGATTGAGGATCGTGCCGACGATCTGAATGCTGAACCGTCTGGCAAAATACGGCCACGCCGGATGGTGGACCACGACCCGGCGGTCAGGAACGCGCCGAAGGCGTTCCAATAGTTCGGCCCGCAGCGCATCAAGCCGACGCAAATAGGTGGCCTGATTCTGCCGATACTCGGCTGCATGTTCCGGATCGACCGTGCTCAAGGCTTCGGTCATATGCCGCAGCATGATCGAGACGTTTTCCGGGTCCAGCCATACGTGGGGATTCCCGACTGGAGAGGCGTTCTGTCCAGTCTTCGCCGCTTCATCGTGTGGCTGATGATCGCGGATCAACCCGATCCCCCGCGACGTGGTCACGACCCACAGGTTCGGATTGCCCGCGTTCTTCACCAGCGACGAGACCCAGACTTCCAGCCCCAATCCTACCTCGAACAGGATCTGGGCTTTGCGAACCGCTATGAGATCGCTGGGCTTGGGGGAGTAGGTGTGTTCGTTTTCGTAGCCCGACAACAACGACACCACGCGCACATGGGGACCGCCGACGTGTTCGGTCAGATCCTTGAGGACCGGAATCGTGACGACAACATCGATCGGCGCCGCGGCAAATGCGGCCGGGGGCGTTAACGCACTGGAACAAGAGGCCCCGAACACCGCGATCGTCCATGCCGCAAGCGGAACAGGCCGGAAAAACATGGGCGGGACCGTAGCACCGGGGGCTGCGAAAGTCAACGCGATCTGGAAGACGAGCGATCTCTCGCTTGACCGGCGGGGCGACTTCGATTAGCGTAGCACACGTGTTTGCTCGAATGGCCAACCGTCTTTCGCCAATTGTTACCCAAAGGCAAGATCCTGGACGATCACTCCTCCCATGCTCTAGTCCGGATGGTGAGCGATTGATGAGGCGTGCAGCCAAGGCTCGATGATGAACGTCATCGGCTTGATGTCCGGCACATCCGGCGACGGAGTGGACGCCGCGCTGGTCAGCATTTATGGCCGAGGTCACGCCCTGCGCGTGAAGCCGCTCGCCTTTCGACCGCATCCCTATCCGCCGTCGCTGCGGCGTCGGATCGTGGAGGCGTCGACGTCCGGCACTGTCGCGGAGATCTGCCACCTGAATGCTCTGCTGGGCGAGCTATTCGCCGAGGCGGCGCTCGGTGTCATCCGGCAAGCCGGCCTCCGACCGGGCGACGTTCACTTGATCGGATCCCATGGCCAGACCGTTCACCATCTGCCAACAGGGGTCTGGGAACACGGGATTGGCGAGGTGCGATCCACGTTGCAAATCGCGGCCCCGGCCGTCATCGCGGAACGGACCGGCGTGACGACCGTCGCTGATTTCCGGTCGCGCGATCTGGCTGCCGGCGGCGAAGGTGCTCCCCTGACGCCCTACGCCCACTATGTGCTGCTTCGACATGCGCGCCGGTCCCGACTGATCGTTAATCTCGGCGGGATCAGCAACATCACGTACCTCCCGCGGGGAGGGCCTCTGGATGCGGTCCGTGCGTTCGACACCGGTCCGGGCAATATGGTGTTGGACGGCCTTGTGCAGCGGCTGACCAAGGGGCGATCGATGATGGACTATGGCGGGAGGCTTGCGGCCAAAGGCCGCGTCGACCGGCGGCTGTTGAACGAACTGCTGGCCCATCCTTTTCTCCAACGACGGCCGCCCAAGTCGACCGGTCGCGAAGAGTTCGGCGAGCCGGTCGTGGCCAGGCTCCTGACCGTGCAGCGGGCGCGGCAACTCTCGCCTGCCGACTTGCTCGCCACCTGCGCGATGTGGACCGCGCAAGCCGTCAGCGACGCGCGGCGATGGCTGCGCGGGGCAGTGGATGAGGTCGTCGTTGGCGGCGGAGGCGTGCGCAATCGAACGCTGATGGCGTATTTGACGTCGGTGTTCGATCCGATTCCGGTGAAGACGTTTCACGATCTGGGCTGGGATAGCAGGGCGTTCGAGGCGGTCGCCTTTGCCCTTTTGGCCTATCAGACGATGGCTGGCGAGTGCGCCAACCTTCCGGCTGTCACTGGCGCGACCCATCCGGTGCTGCTCGGCACGATCGTTCCAGCCAACCCACACTGGATGATCGACGTGTGTCGACGCTGGAGCAAATTTCGGCGACGATGATCCCGCGTGTGGAGGCTATTCTCATCGGTGTTGGTGCTGTGATCGCGCTCGCTTTGGTCTGGCGCATCTGGGTTGTCCGTCGGACCAGCCGTGTCCAGGTCGCCGCGTTCACCATTCCGCCGGGCGTGTCGTTCACGGCGCAGCCGCTTCTCACCGAGGCGGAAGCATTCCTGTACAACCTGATTCGCCTGGCGGTCCAGGATCGGTTTCTGGTCTTCGCTCAAGTGCCGCTGTGGTCTTTGGTCGAGATCGCGAGCGAGGATCGAACAACCCGCTCGGCGATATTGGGCAAGCTCGCGCTTAAGCGGCTGGATTTTGTGTTGGTTCACCCGGGGACGCGGAAGGCGGTAAAAGTTGTCAGGCTTGCTGAGCCGTTGTCGTCGCCGCAGCAGCGGGACCGGGATCGGTTGGTGGAGCAGGTGCTGCAAGCCGCCGGCATCGCGTTCATCCGGCTCAAAACACCGGGAGCCTATACTGTGCCTGCCTTGTCGAATCTGCTGGGGCTGGACTCGCCTGAAAGCTGAAGCGGACGGCGGGCTACGGCCTAGGGGATCATTCCCGCACAACATCGTCCTTGGCCGCAAGTGTCTTGAGGGCTTTGCGTGCCAGTTCCGCTTCAGCGCTATCGGGGTAGTCGTTCACCACGCGCTCGTACATCATTCTCGCTTTCTCGTGGTCACCAAGCTTGGCATAGGCCTGGCCGATTCGCCAGGTAGCCGACGCCAGCTTCGAACTCAGCGGGTAGTACGAGATCACGTGATAAAAAGACGCGAGGGCCTCCTTATATCGACCCAGCTGAAATTGACACTCGCCGATCCAAAAGTAGGCATTGGCTGCCAAAGCCGATTGCCCGTGCAGTTCCAGAAACAACTGGAATCCCGCCAGCGCTGCTTTATAGTCTTTGCGGCGGAATTCTTCCATCACGCGATCATAGAGGCGACCAGACGCATCCTGCGTTTGTGCCAGGGCGGCCTGTAGCAGGTGATCGATCGGCGTTCCCACCGCCAATACTGCCATCAGCATTATCCATCGGACCAATGTTCTCGTCACCATGACGGTTGTCCCGCCCAATGGTTGACCGCCCCATTGGACACCGTTTCACAGAAGCAAGCCGTGTGCCTATCGGGGTTGACTGACATCTGGCGTCGCCGATGCCAAGCTGGCCCAAGACAGGGTACAAAGTGGCGGCAGCCATTGGTATGGAAGGCCACAGAATACAAGGATCCGGCCGTTTCTGATGCCGTGCGACAGAATTGTACGGCTGTGTCCCCTGGATCCATCGGTGACTCACGCCGGCGTGCACCCGCGCTTGCCCTCATCAGAAGTGGACGAAATCGTGTCTGCTCATCTCATCCAGTCAGCGCGTCGAGCTGGCGGGGAAGAGGCTTTGGGGATCTTTGAGCAGGATGAAGCCTGGGAGCCGACGCAGCCAAACTGCCAGGAGCACGGGCAGCCTTCATCGGGCGCGGAGGGGCTTGTGCTGCACGAACCTCCTCCGAATTCCGCCGGCGGCAGAACGCTCATCGTTGATGCAGGGGGATCCCCGCGCTTATAAAAAGAGACCCAGTGAGGCTCTCAAGGCGGCCGCACCAAGGATCAAGTCTTCGCCCGTCCAGGCATCTTATTGAATGAAGACAAGCTCGTCGTTGCCGCCGCCCCGTATGGCTGATCGGCGAAGGGCGCGACCTCATCTTCAGCCGGCATGGGAGACTGCTGTATCTTCAGCGCGTCCGATGGGGGGCGGATCAGCCGAATCACGCGTTATGTCGGCAGTGATCAGTATGCGGTGATGAACACTCTCGACTCGTCTTGCACGATCACCCACTGCCGCGCGATGGAGGGTGTCATTTCAGGCGTGGTCATCTGCGGCCACAACTGCCGGCCGGCCTTTCTCGACAAGAAGTCTACCGGAACCGCGGATCCGGAGTGTTCGTGTTCGCCGGAGCCTGCCCTCGCGTGGCGGACAATCGGTGCTTCGAAAATCATCGTTTCGGCCTAGCGGTGGGGGATCCAGGTACCTATCCCGACTTCGTCCGCAACCTCTGCCGGGATAACCTGCTGAGCGGCGCGCTGTTGTTCCATCATGCTGCGGCCCCCATTCTGGACAATACCTGTTGGGACAATCAGCATTGGGGATTGGTAATGCGCCGGAATGCCGGCCGATCCAGGCTGGTGCTCATCTGTTCGCTTCCAATGTGCTGGAGCCCAACCCGCGCGGCGCGCTCTTCGTAACCGATACGCCCCTGGCCGAGATCAGTCGGCAGACCGGTTCCGGCGCCCGCGTCATCAGGCTTTCAGTCATCGGTTTTTAGGAAGAAGATTTTTAGGAAGAAGAAGAAGAGGAGGGGGTAAAGGGAGGGTTCTCGTCGATCGGGTAAAACTGGAAGGTGTTACCGCCCCGCTGCTTCGCACGGTACATGGCGGCGTCCGCGTGCTTCAGCAGTTCGTCAACGCTCTGCTCATCCTGGGGATAGACGGTGATTCCAATACTGACGCCGACGGACTGAGGCCGTCCGTCGACGAAAAACGGCTTGCGGATAGCCTCCAGAATGCGCTGGGCGACTGTCACGATATCCTGCCGGTCGGAGACCCCATCCAGAATCACGGCGAATTCGTCTCCGCCCATCCTGGCGACCGTGTCCACCTCGCGCACGCAACTCCTGAACCGATCGGCGACCGCTTTCAGCAGTTGGTCGCCCACGTCATGGCCACACGTGTCGTTCACAGCCTTGAACCGATCCAGGTCCAACAACATCAGCCCCAACGGTTGCTGTTTACGCTTGCTCCGGGCCAGAGCCAGGAGAAGCCGATCTCGGAAGAGCGTGCGATTGACCAAGCCGGTCAAATGATCATATTGCGCGAGATAGGTCAGCCGGTCCTCTGTTCGTTTCCGCTCGATGGCATAACGGATCGCCCGCGACAGCAAATCGGCCTGCACCTGACCCTTGACAAGGTAATCCTGAGCGCCTTGCTGGACGGCTTGAAGCGCGAGTTCCTGATCGTCATAGCCGGTAAGCACAACGATCGGGATGCCGGGGCTAGTCGCCAGCACCTGAGTCACGGTGTTGAGTCCCTGCGCATCCGGAAGGGAGAGATCGAGTAGGACCGCGTCGAATCGGTCGCGTGCCAAACGCGCCAGTCCTTCGCCAAGAGTTCCGACGCACGTCAAATTGTTTGGCGGCCCATTCTGCAAGAATATCCTGAGTGAGTTGGGTGTCGACCGGGTTGTCTTCGATCAGGAGCACCCTGACCATACCTCGCCCTCTCGGAAACACTGCCCCCGTGAGATACTCCGTCTTCCGCGACGGTCGCTGGAGCCTTCCTTGCGGTGGCTAGTGGTTCCAATTCATCATTCGTTTTCGATCCGGCAATCAGTATACTGCGAGCCTCTCTGCTACCAAACAAATTGGCAAATTGATTCTGCCGCCCGACTGTGCGAAGAGGCGATCGGGACGGCTGACTGGAAAGCGCACTTGCTGAGGAGTGACGCAGCAGCGGGAGAGAGAAGAAAGCCAGGAAGGTATCGAGAGCACCCCACGCTCTCTCTTTACACCTTCGAGATCAGATGCGAGAGCAGATGATGGAACGAAGTGTCCTACTCTGGCGAGTCCCTCCCGGAGGGCTCAATCCAACTCAAACAACGCGTGCGCGCTCCCGGCAGAAACCTGACCGGGCGATAAAGGCGCGCCAGGCAGATCCCGGCTGCCGGGAGACGCACGAAGTGCGTTGGCCCCGGGCTTAACTGCGGTGCAGTGCCTCCGCTCTCCTCCGGACTTCTTGGGCCTTTTCCGCTTGTCCAAGGTTTTCGTACAGTGAGGCGATGTTGGCATGTAAGTGCGCGAGCAACTGCCCGAGTTGCGCTTCTTGCGCGATGACGTTGGCCTCCAGCGCCAGTTTTTTCTCTTCGCTCCGCCGGAACCGGTCCTCGAGACGTTGCACCAGTTGAATCCAGCCCCTCACTTTTCCAGAATCCAGTTCTGGCATCGGCGGGAACGTCTCTCCGCGCTCCAACGCCTTTTCCGCCTGGTTCATCCAGTTGATGAAAATCAGAAAGTCTCCGAGCGTAATTTTGAGTGCGGATGATGTGCCTTCTTCCTCGATGACCAGGTCTTCCATGGTTGTCACCTCTTGCCCCAAAAGTTAGTGAATCGCGATAGAATTCGTTGCGCCTTCGCCCTGAACATCGGCGTCTGAAATCCAAATAGTCGGCCCCCCATGGCGCCGGATGTGAGCGCACCCCCTTTCTTGACCATTTGTGCTATCACCTCCTTTCTTGTTGGGAAGGGAGACTAAAGAGCAGTTCCCGACATGGACTGCATCAGACGCGTTGGATTTCCGACTACCCACTAGATATCGTGTCTAGAACGGAGAAGTCAACAGGCCTTTGTATGGTTGCTAATTTTCTTTTCTGAGACGCCGCAGCGCCCCCTGCATTTCGTGGACTCGCCCATTCACAAATAAGCAGATTCGGAACTGACTCGCTTGTCCGGCATCTATTTTGAGTTAGGATTTGAGTTAGGAGATCCTGCGGAGTTGGATTATCACCGGGGAAGGGCCGTTCAGCGGATGTTGCATGCTCGCGCAGTTGTGTGCCTGTGCGGAACAACAACAAAAAGGCCCTGTCGGCAGCGCCAGCAGGGCGAAGAAATTTGGAATTGAGGTTTGGTTGCGGGGGAAGGATTTGAACCTTCGACCTTTGGGTTATGAGCCCAACGAGCTACCAGACTGCTCCACCCCGCGCGCGGATACTAACAAGTGGTCCGTGTGAAGTCAAGGCAAGGCCCGTACGCGGCCAAGCCGGGTTGATTTCACCCGACCGCCGTGTTAAAGCGGCGTCATGCGCATCGTGTTCATGGGCACGCCGGATTTCGCCGTTCCATCGCTGGAGGCGCTGCTCAAGTCCGAGGAGACCGTCGTCGGCGTCGTGACTCAGCCCGATCGGCCTAAGGGCCGGGGCCAGGCGCTCGCGCCATCGCCCGTCAAATTGGTGTGCCAGCGCGAAGGTCTGCCGGTCCTCCAACCGCTCAAAATGAAGGAGCCGGCATTCCTTCAGGCGCTGAAGGAGTGGCAACCGGATGTGATCGTTGTGGCCGCTTTCGGCAGGATCCTGCCGTCGGCGATTCTCAGTCTCCCCCCGAAGGGCTGCATCAACGTCCATGCGTCGTTGTTGCCGAAATATCGAGGTGCCGGACCAATCCAGTGGGCCATTATCAACGGTGAGCGAGAGACTGGCATCACGACGATGTTGATGGACGAAGGTATGGATACCGGCGCGATCCTCTTGCAAGAAACTGTGCCTATTGAACCCGACGACACAGCCGGCACCCTTTCTGCCAGGCTGGCCCAAGTCGGCGCCAGGCTTTTGGTTGACACGTTGTGTCGATTGAAAGCCGGAACCTTGGTGCCCAGCCCGCAGGATCATGCTCAAGCCACGATGGCGCCGCCGCTGAAAAAAGAAGACGGATTAATCGACTGGTCCCGCTCTGCTGTCGACATTGCCAATCGCGTCCGCGGTTTGGCTCCCTGGCCAGGGGCCTATACCTTTGCCGGCGACACTTTGTGGAAGATTTGGAAAGCTGCCCCTGCGGCTGGACTGACCGATAAGGCCCTTCCCGGTACGGTCATAGGACTTGCCAAGGACGCCATTCTGGTAGCGACGGGAAATGGACTCCTTTCTATTACGGAAATTCAACCGGCCAATAGCCGGCGCATGACCGCAGCCGAATTCCTCGCCGGCCACCGTCTTTCGCCGGGACAGGTGCTGGGAGCAGGTCCGAAAGCCGGACGTTGAGAGGACTGTGATACCGCAAACATGAAGGCGACCCCCGACCTTGGCCACCGCTCGTTGCTGCTCGCCTATTCTGGCTCCCGGTTGGACGCCAGATCAACTGCACTCCGTGCGCTCATCGAGACGGAGCTGAAGCGGATTCCAGCAGACGACGCGCTGAGCGATGCGCTTCGACATATCCGTCGGGACTCCCGCGAACGGGCATTGGCCACCGAACTCACGTATGGCGTGCTCCGCCGACGAGGCATGATCGATTGGTGTCTGGCTCAGGTCATGGATCGTCCGATCGAGCGACTCCCTGCCGTCGTGAGGACGGCGCTGCGCCTTGGGGCCTATCAACTGCTCTATCTGGATACCATCCCCGATTCCGCGGCGGTCCACGAATCCGTAGAGATCGTCAAGCTGTTCCGCGCCCGGCTCGGCAGAGATTGGAGTGGATTCGTTAACGCCGTCCTGCGCGCCCTGCTCCGCACCGCGCAGCCCGCCTGGCCCGACGCGGCGACCCACCCGGTCGCCGCACTAGCCGTCCGGTATTCCTGTCCAGAGTGGTTAGTACGGCGTTGGCTGGAGCGGTTCGGCCCGAGCCAAGCCGAACGGCTGTGCCGCACCGTGGGTGAGATCCCACCGCTCACCATCCGCGTCAATACCCTGCGCATAAGTCGGGAGGCTCTGATCGAGTGGTTCGCTCGCGCCGGGATTGGCGCCCGTGCGACCGCCGTCAGTCCCGTAGGAATTGTGCTCGACAAGTGCGGCTCGGTCACGGAGCTGCCGGGATTCCGTACCGGAGCGTTTTATGTCGAGGATGAGGCTGGCCAATTGATTCCGTTGTTGCTCGACCCACAACCGGGTGAGCGTGTGCTTGATGCCTGCGCCGCGCCTGGAGGGAAAACCACCCATCTGGCTGCCCTGATGCAGAATCGAGGCGAAATCATCGCCGTGGACCGGAATCCGCAGCGGATCCGAAAAGTAGAAGACAATTGCCGGCGTTTGGGTGTCTCGATCGTCCGATCGGTCGTGGCCGATGCCAGACAACTCGCCATGATGGCCGAAAGGCGGGAACGCGGCAGAAACGTCCAGACGCTGCCGTTCAATGCGCCGTTCGACCGGATCTTGCTAGATGTTCCGTGCAGCGGGCTCGGTGTCCTGCGGCGCCATCCGGAAGCGAAGTGGCGGAAACAGGCCGCAAGGCTTGAACGACACCAAAGGTTGCAGCGCGAACTTCTGGAAGCGGTCAGCGCTCTCTTGCGGCCAGGCGGGGTGTTAGTCTATAGTACGTGTTCGACTGAGGCGGAGGAAAACGAACAGGTCATCGAGTCCTTCTGCCAAGCCCACGCCGAGTTTCGACGTGAAAGCGTGGGACCGTGGTTGCCCCCAACCGGTCTCCCGTTGTTGACCAGCCGAGGAGATCTCTGCACAATATTCAACGAGCAGGCCATGGATGTCTTCTTTGCCACCCGTCTGCGGAGAGTCGCCTGATGAATCGCCCACCGATCCGCATCGCCCCGTCGATTCTTTCCGCAGACTTCACCCGGCTAGCCGATGAAATCGCGCGTGTCGAACAAGGGGGCGCTGATCTGCTTCACATCGACGTAATGGACGGACACTTCGTCCCCAATTTGACGGTGGGGCCTCCCATCGTGGAAGCGGTGCGGAAGGTGACCAAACTCCCGCTTGATGTCCATTTGATGATGACCAATCCCGATGCGTTCATTGCGGAATTTGCCACCGCGGGCGCTGACTACTTGACCGTTCATGTTGAAGCCTGTCTGCATCTGCATCGCACCGTTGAAGCAATCAAGGAACGCGGTGTCAAAGCCGGCGTTTCCTTGAATCCGGCGACCCCGATCAACTTTGTGGAAGAGATCGTGCGCGACACCGATCTGGTGCTGATCATGTCGGTAAATCCCGGATTTGGCGGGCAGCGGTTCATCCCTTCGTCACTGCAGAAGATCACACAAGCCCGGCGGCTCATCGAACGCATGAAAAGCCCGGCGGTGCTGGAAGTCGACGGCGGGGTGAAACCGGACAATGCGGGGCTGATCATTCAGGCTGGTGCGGATATTCTCGTATCCGGGTCGGCCATCTTCTCCGCCGCCGACTACGGAGCGGTCATCGCCGCGTTGCGTGCCGCTGGGCAATCTTGTGTCTCTCCCTCGAAATCCGCAGACTATGTCGGTGCATCGGTAAGCGAGGCCGGGTGAACATCTCTTCTCTCATTGACAGCCTGCATCCACTCGAACTCAAGGTTCTTATGGCGTTCGGGCAGGGGTCGGTCCTGCGGATCGAACAGATCGCTCAGGCGACCGGACTTGACACGTCGCAGTTAAGTATGGCCGTCGAATGGCTGCTAACCAAGGGCCTGATCGCCGTCGAGACGGAAACGGTCACGCCGGTGGTGTCACTGACCAAAATCGGTGAGCACTACCTGGAGCACAATGCCCCAATCGAGCGCGTCCTGTCGGCTGCCCGCGAAGCCGCTGCGACCGGCAGGCGGCTGACGATTCAGGATATTCAATCCCGGGAGAAGTTGGAACCGAGCGAGATCAGTGGCGCGATCGGCTGCCTGAAAAAGGATGGCGCCGTGTTGATTGTACAGGGGGGGTGCATCGAGGCCACCGGTCGGGCCAGCCCGACGGCGGAAGCGTTGCGGGCGTTACTCCAACAACTCCGCGGGACCTCCCGCGAACTCGATACATTTCCGGAGGCCCTGCGCCAGGTCATCCGACAGCATGCGGTGAGGCGCGGCAATGCCCGCGAGCCGTTCCGGATCGACGAGCGTGTGACTCGATCCTATCGTTTGACTCCAACGGGTGAGCAAGCCGCCGGACTGGCCATACGGCAGGGCGTGATGGAGGAGGTTTCGCGGTTGACACCCGAGCTGCTGAAAGATGGGGCTTGGCGCACCAAGCGATTTAGAAAATATACCATTACCTTGCGGCCTCCTCGGATTGTCGCCGGCAAACGGCATCCATACCGGGAATTCCTCGATCTGGTCAAACACAAACTCGTCAGCATGGGGTTTCAGGAGATGCGCGGCCCTTTGGTCGAGACCGAATTTTGGAACATGGACGCCCTGTTCATGCCGCAGTTCCATCCGGCTCGGGATATCCACGACGTCTATTTTGTCAAAGAACCAACCCATGCCCGTTCGGATGATCCGCGGGAGCTGGAGCTTCGAGCTCGGGTGGCGGCGATCCACGAAGACGGTGGTAAGACCGGATCGACCGGATGGGGGTATCGGTTCGACACACGGCGCACGTTGCGGCTGGTTCTCCGGAGCCAGGGAACCGCCGTTTCTGCCAGAATGCTGGCGTCCGGTCCCTCCATACCAGGCAAATATTTTTCGATCGCTCGCTGTTTTCGGTACGATGCGGTCGATGCGACACACGCCCCTGACTTTTTCCAGATTGAGGGGATTGTGTTGGGCGAAGACCTCAATTTCCGGACCTTGCTCGGCCTGCTCGATCTCTTTGCGCGGGAAGTGGCCCAGGCGAAGGAAAGCAAATTTCTTCCGGCCTACTTCCCCTTCACCGAGCCGTCGGTCGAACTGCATGTCCGGCACCCGCGTTTGGGGTGGATGGAACTGGGCGGTGCCGGCCTTTTTCGGCCGGAAGTCACCCTGCCCTTGGGTGTTACGGTGCCGGTGATCGCCTGGGGGCTCGGTCTCGACCGCATGGCCATGGTCGCGCTGGGCATCCACGACATCCGTGATCTGTTCACCGCGGACTTGGAACTGATTAGGATGACGCGCGGAAAGTTTTAAAGAACGGTTTGTCCGGTTTGTTGGGTTCATTCTGATTCCCAAACAAACCAGAACCACCAAACAAACTGTCGCACAAGAGCATGCCCACCATTTCCGTCAATCGTCAGGACCTTGAACAGTTGATCGCCAGGTCAGCTCGATCCAACCGCTGCATCATCACGGAACAACTGGAATCCTGGCTTCCGTTGGTCAAGGGTGAGTTGAAGGGCCAGAACATCGAGACGGGCGAGCTGCGGATCGAACTCCAGGACAGCAACAGGCCAGACCTGTGGTGTTGCGAAGGAATTGCCCGTCAGATCAGAATCAAGCTTCAGGGTCGTGCACCGGCTTATCCGTGCTTCTCCCCGACCCGGCGGCCTAAGCATCGGCTTGTCGTCTCGCCCGGTCTGGAGTCGGTTCGTCCCTATGTCGCGGCCTGCACGGCCAGCGGCTATAAGGTCACCGGCGAAGGCTTGGCGCAATTGATCCAAACCCAGGAAAAACTCGCTGAGATTTTCGGGCGCAAGCGGCGGACGGTCTCAATCGGTCTCTATCGGCTTCCTCGCATCGTCTTTCCCATCACATATGAACTCGTGAAATTGGAGGACGCAAGCTTCACTCCGTTGGGGCTGGAATCCAAGATGACCCTCGGAGAGATCCTGCGCGTCCATCCCAAGGGATTGGAATACGGATCGATTCTGGCTGGCCACGATCGGGTCCCGCTGCTCCGGGACGCCGCGGGGCAAGTATTGTCTTTCCCGCCGATCATCAACAGCCGGGAGATCGGCGAAGTGCAGGTCGGCGACCGCGAGCTGTTCGTGGAGGTGACGGGAACCGATCTGACGATGGTGGTGTTGACGCTGAATATTCTCGCCGTCAATTTGGCCGATCGTGGCGCCGCGATCAGTCCAGTCGAGGTGGCGTATCCATACAAGACGCCCCTGGGCAAGACCGTCACGACACCCAAAGATCTTGGGAGAGTTCAAACGATTCGCGTGGAGGCGATCGAGGCAGCGCTCGGGCAGCCGCTGGGCGCGCAGAAGATCGGCAGGGCCCTGCGCGCGTACGGCTATACGATCACAACCACGCGCGACACGGTCTCGGTGAAGCTGCCTCCCTATCGCAACGATCTCATGCATACTGTCGACGCGGTGGAAGACGTCGCGATCAGCCTGGGCTACGACGCGTTTGCGCCGGTAATGCCTTCACAGTTTACGGTGGGAAGCCTGTCCCGATTGGAACAGTGGGCTGACAAGGTGCGGGACCTCATGATTGGAATGGGGTTTCAAGAAATCATCTCGAACATCATGGCTTCACGCCAGGAACTGTGCACGCACATGCGTCTGGCCGGTACTGAATGGGACAAGGTCGTCGAGGTGGAAAATGTGATGTCCCAAAGCTTTTCCTGTCTGCGGCAGTGGCTCACGCCCTTGCTACTCCGTGTCGAGGCTGCTTCTAGCCGTGCCTTCTACCCGCACCGGTTGTTCGAAGTTGGAGAAACTGCGGTGCCCGATCCGCACGAAGATACGGGTTCACGCACGCTGGTAATGCTCGGGGCTCTGATTGCCCACGCCGGAGCGAACTTCTCCGAAATCCATTCTTGCCTGGACCTGCTGTTATTCTATCTCAATCGCCCCTATACCTTGGAGCCTGTAACCCATCCATCGTTTTTGGAAGGCCGAGCCGGGCGGATCATGTTGGGAGGGCAGGCATTGGGGTTGATCGGGGAACTCCATCCCGAAGTTCTGGAGCGTTGGCAGATCGGCGTCCCTGTGGTGGCGTTCGAGCTCGAAGTGGATCGACTGGCAAGAAGTGGAGAATAACGTCACCTCGCCGTCGGTCGGCCTCAGCCCGGCTTTCCAACTGCTGCCGACCCGCGTGGACACAGGGATCGGCGGCTTAGGCGCTTACCACTGCCATCTGCTGCTTGGCCAGTCCAATCAATCTTTCAAACCCGGAAGGATCCTTGATTGCCATGTCCGAGAGGACTTTCCGGTCCAGCAAGATATTGGCTTTGCGAAGCGCGTTCATGAAGCGACTGTAGGTCAATCCTTGCAACCGCGTTGCGGCGCTGATCCGCGCGATCCAGAGTCGGCGGAAGTCCCGCTTGCGTTTTCTTCGGCCGACATAGGCGTACGCTTGCCCCTTGTCTACCGATTCCGTCGCTGTGCGGAAAAGGCGGCTTTTAGCGCCGTATTGCCCTTTTGCCAACTTCAGTCTCTTTTTTCGTCGCTGCCTGGTCTTGGGTCCGCCTTTCGCGCGCGGCATCGTCTGCACTCCTTTCAGTCGATTTCGGGTGAATTCCGTGAAATTTTCCGTCAGTTATAGGGAAGGAGCCGGTTGGCTGTGCGTGCTGCAGCGGCCTCGAGGGTCGTCACGCTTTTCAAACGGCGCTTTCGGTCACGCGCCTTGCCGGTGAGCAGATGGCGTCGCCCAGATCTTCTCCTCATTACCTTGAGGGTTCCGCTGCGGCTGAAGCGCTTGCTGGCTCCCGAATGCGTCTTCAGTTTCTGTTTGGCCATGATCCGTCCTTTCTCTCTGTCTGTCTTTCTCAGTCGTTCGCAGTGTATGAGGCGCCGTGCGTAGACAGATGGCTGCTGCTTCTGAACGCGTCACCTAACACCCTCATGGCCCTTATGATTTCGGTGCGATGATCATGATCAGATTGCGACCTTCCATGCGTGGGGCGTACTCGATGGTTCCCGAATCCGCCAACTGTTCGATCACCGTGTTCATCACAGCCCGTCCCATTTCTTGATTCGCCATTTCGCGGCCCCGAAACATCAAGGTGACTTTGGTCTTATTGCCTTCGGCCAAGAAACCCTTGATCTGGCGAATCTTGATCTCCAAGTCGTGCTTGTCGGTCCGCGGTCTGAGCTTGATCTCTTTGACCTGGGTGGACCTCTGGTGACGGCGACTCTGATGTTCCTTCTTGCTCAACTCATACTTATACTTGCCGTAGTCCATGATCCGGCAGACCGGCGGCTGGGAAGTCGGCGCCACCTCCACCAGATCGTATCCCATTTCTTGAGCCTGTCTGAAGGCGTCCGGCGTGGGCATGATGCCCAATTGCTCGCCGTCCGGTCCAATCACCCGAACTTCTCGGACCCTGATCTCTCTATTGACGCGAAGCTTAGGTACGATAAGCCACCTCTCCCTATCAGGTTGTTGTAGTGAGCGGCACGGGCTGAGCTGCCTCGGTTCGGAGTAGATCCAGCACGGCGGCGACACTCATGCTCCCGAGGAGCGACCCGGCTCGGCCGCGGACCGACACCGTGCCGCTCTGCGTTTCCCGGTCTCCTACGATCAGCATGTACGGAATCTTTGCCTTCTCTGCTTCCCGGATCTTAAATCCCACCTTTTCGTTTCGCAAATCCGCTTCCACCCGGTAACCGGCGGCTTTCACCTGGTTGAGTACGTCGACGGCATACTCGCGGTGTTTGTCAGTAATCGACAGGACGATCGCCTGGACAGGAGCCAACCAGACCGGAAACGCGCCGGCGTAGTGTTCGATCAAAATGCCGAAAAAGCGCTCAATGGAGCCCATCAACGCCCGGTGAATCATGATCGGCTGGTGAGACCTGCCGTCCTCCCCTGTGTAGGTCAACTGGAACCGCTCAGGGTTGTTGAAGTCCACCTGAATTGTGGAGCACTGCCAGGATCGGCCGAGAGCGTCCTTGATCTTGATGTCGATCTTGGGGCCGTAAAACACCCCTTCTCCCGGATCGACACGGTATGCCACTGCCCGTCCTTTGAGTGCCGCTTCCAGCGCGGCGGTGGCCTGCGCCCACTTTTCCTCGGAGCCCACGGCTTTCTCCGGTTTGGTTGAAAGATAGACCTCAAACTCCGAAAACCCGAAGGTCCGCAAGATGAAAAACGTAAAATCCAAGACTCGGCCGACCTCTGTCTCGATCTGGTCTGGACGACAGAACAGGTGCGCGTCGTCCTGTGTGAACCCCCGTACGCGCAGCAGCCCATGCAGCACGCCGGTTCGCTCGTACCGATACACCGTGCCCAATTCTCCGTACCGGATCGGAAGGTCTCGGTAGCTGCGCAGGTGGGATTTGTAGATCATGATATGGAACGGACAGTTCATCGGTTTGAGCTGATACTCGCTGCCTTCGACCTTCATCGGCGCAAACATGTTGTCGCGATAGTAGTCGACGTGTCCGCTGGTCCGCCAAAGATCCAACCGCGCGATATGCGGTGAATAGACCAACTCGTATCCGTTCCGCAGGTGCTGTTCTCGCCAGAAGTTCTCGATCAACAGGCGGATCAGCGCGCCCTTGGGATGCCACAGCACGAGGCCTGGCCCGATTTCGTCCTGGATGGTAATCAGGCCAAGCTCCTTTCCCAGCTTGCGGTGATCCCGGCGCTTGATTTCTTCAAGCCGAGCGAGATACGCATCGAGCTCCGCCTGCGTGGGGAAGGATGTGCCGTAAATCCGCTGCAGCATCGGATTCCGTTCGTCCCCGCGCCAGTAGGCTCCAGCGCTGGAGAGGACCTTCAGCGCACCGACCCGGCCGGTCGAAGGCAGGTGCGGTCCCCGGCACAGATCGATGAACTCGCCTTGGCTGTACAGCGAGACAGTTTGGTCCTCGAATCCTTCGATCATTTCGGCTTTATACAGCTCGCCCCGTTCGCGGAAGAACTGAATGGCCTGCTGCTTTGGCAGCTCCATCCGCTTGAAGGGCCGGTCGGCCTTAATGATCTCCAGCGCTCGGGCTTCGATCTTTTCCAAGTCCTGAGGCGTGAACGGGCGCTCGAACGCGAAGTCATAGTAGAAGCCGTCTTCGAGAGCCGGACCGATCGCCAGTTGCGCACTCGGAAACACTTCTTTCACCGCCTGGGCCATAATATGGGTGCTGCTGTGGCGATAGATCTCTCTCCCCTCGGGCGAATCAAAGGTGAGGGGTTCGATGGTTGCATCCTCGACGAGGACTCGATCCAAATCGACTGCCTGGCCATTGACCTTGGCTGCTAGGATCGCCGATGCTGGGGTCACACCGGCATGAACCAGGGCTTCGCCGACGGTGCAGCCGGCCGGCACTTCTTTTTTGGTGCCGTCCTGGAGAGTGACGCGGATCGTGCGTGAGGTCATGGCCTGTCCCTAGAAACAAGAAAGGCACCCCGACCGTTGGTCGGATGCCATCCGGCGGATGGTAGGCGCGGACGGTCTTGAACCGTCGACCTCTACCGTGTCAAGGTAGCGCTCTCCCCCTGAGCTACGCGCCTAACGTCCGAAGCGGCATGCTAATATAGCCCGGCCTGGAGTGTCAAGAAAGCCGGTCTGCACCGACTCGACCCGATGTTGTGCAATGCCCGAAAGCTTACTTGACCGCAGCCCGCAACGTCTTGCCCGCTGAAAATTTCGGGATGCAAGTCGCCGGGATCTTAAGCGTTTCCCCTGTCTGCGGATTGCGTCCCACGCGCGCGTTGCGTTTCGCCACCGAAGGTGCCGAAGTGCACGAGGCTGACTCGCTGCCTTTTTAGCGACGAGGTGACGGCCCTGGTGAATGCCGTCAACGCGTTGCCTTCGGCAACCTTGGTGATCCCGGCTGATGCTGCCATTTTGGCAATCAACTCTTCTTTGGGCATCGCGTTCCTCCTTGCTCGGATGGGATGAGGAACCGCGTCTCGATCCTTCCTGCCCAGAACCCTGCACCGCGACGGAACACACCGGTCCGGCTCGCTTAAACGGAATGGGCTTATTGCCTCCGTCCACGTCTCACCGGGATGCGGAGGTCAATGATCTTCTTGCGCAGGGTGTTTCGATTCAAGCCCAGGAGTTCCGCCGCCTGAAGCTGATTGCCTTTCGTTTCCTTCAGCGCCAGCGCGATCAACGGACGCTCCACCGCCGTCATGAGCATGGGGTACAGGTTCCGACCCGACCCGCTCCGCATGCTCCTGACGAAATCGACCATTTTCGATTCGATGTAGCTCTCAAGCGACCCCTGTTGACCGGCACTATCCGGGGAGGGGTAACCGTTGACCATGGTCTGAATCAGTTTGGGGGCCCGCTTGAGCGCGTGCCGCGACCCCGCCAACACCAGCGTCCTGGCCGGATCGATCGCCTGTTGCAGTTCAGTCAGCTCGCCCCAGGTGCCTCGCTTGGCTTCCAGCACCACGATGTCGAAGGGGCGCTTGCCAACCTCCTTGGTCAGCGCGGCCACGTCCTTTGCCGCCGTGATCGCCGCTTCCTGGAAGGCTTGGCTGAACTGGGCGTGGATATCGTGATCGGCACTGAGAAGAAGGATGCTTAAAGCCGACGATCGAAGCGACATGAAGGCACCGGAAGAGAAGAGAGAGCAATGCTATTACTCCGGAGTCGGGACAATGTCAATCGGGAAAGTGCGCCATGATGGCCGAATAGCCGCTCTGCTAAACGTTTCGCGGGAATGGGAAAACACGTTCGCCGGGTTCAATAGCGTATGTGCTTTGTTGTTACCCTGCTCATCGGCCCGATCGGTAAACCCGCGGGACTGTATCTGAGCACCACACGATGGAGCCTGAACTCAACGAACACCGTTAGACTGAACCTCGCACACCCGGTTCTCAAAACCGGTTCTCAGAAAAGGAACGCGAAGGAAGGAAGAAGGATAGACGAGGCGTAACGCCCACCCGCGATCGAGTTGCTTGCAGCGGGGATTGTGGATTGTTGGAGCCAAAGGGATGGTATACGGCATGTGAGGTATTCCAGCGACACCTTCGCCCTACAGCTGTGAGGACATTCCAAATTGACGGATTTCGGGTACGGAGATTCGAGATGGAGCGGGACCGACTTGACACCACCTTTGTATCAGTTGTAAAAATGAAAACAGTTCGAGGAATTCCTATCGGAATACTGAAAAATGCAGGTTTCGCTCAAGGCTACCTATGCCATTCTGGCTGCGTTGGACCTGGCCATGCATAATGGAGATTTGCCGGTGCAGGCCAAGTCCATCGCCAAGAGGCAAAGCATCCCCGCCCGCTTTCTGGAACAGGTATTGAATGCGATGAAAAAGGCTGGCCTGGTGACGAGTCTCCGGGGAGCTCAGGGTGGATACATGTTAAGCAAGAAACCCTCGGAGCTTTCGTTGGCTGAAATCCTGGAGGCGATGGATGGCCCGATCGGCCCGCATCGCGACCAGGCGTCCCACCGTCTCTCCCGGCGGGATCATCGGCAAGTCTCGTTGTTGGCCTTCGTCTGGGACCGTGTCAAGCAGGCGGAATTGAGTGTGCTAGCTAACATCACGGTGAAGGAGTTGGTCGATCGACAGCGTGAACTCCAGCAGCAGCATGCGCTGATGTACCACATCTAACTAAATTGATTGATGAACGGATAGGCTGCCGTGGCTTCGCTATTCGCAGCCGAGTCCGGGAGAGAAAAGAGGTCCCCCATGAGTGCAACCCGAGCGACTTCCTCGCCAGAAGTCAAAACTGCATCGATTCCTCCCGAGATTCTGGAAGAGATCGAAGCGTTTGAAGTCGAAGCCAACCGAGTCCTTGCCGGTGAGCTGTCCGGCGACCTGTTCAAGCCGTTTCGTCTGCAGCACGGCATTTACGGCCAACGGCAGCCTGGGGTGCACATGTTCCGGATCAAGATTCCGTTCGGCGGTCTCACCGCGAACCAGCTTAGACGGATCGGAGAGATCGCCGACCAGTATGCCACGGGTGTCGGTCATGTCACGACCCGGCAGGACATTCAGCTTCATTTTGTCTCGCTTGAAGATGTGCCGACCATGATGCGAAGGATCGCGGAAGTGGGGCTTACCACCCGCGAGGCTTGCGCCAACACCGTGCGGAATGTCACCGCCTGCCATTTGGCTGGCGTGTGTCCAGGCGAACTTTTCGACGTGACGCCGTACGCCAAAACCGTCGCGCTGCATCTTCTGCGGAATCCGTTGAACCAGAGCTTACCACGCAAATTTAAGATCGCGTTTTCCGGCTGTCCGCACGATTGTGCGCTGACACCGATCCACGACATCGGCCTGCTGGCTGTGAAGAGAGAGGACGGCTGCATTGGTTTCCGCATGTCGGTGGGCGGCGGATTGGGTTCCACGCCACGCTTAGCTCACGTGTTGCAGGAGTTCGTCCCTGGGGACGAACTCATTCCCTCGATCGAGGCGGTTATCAAGGTCTTCGACACGCTTGGCAACCGCAAGAACCGCCACAAGGCTAGGTTGAAATTTGTCATCGACAAGTTGGGCATCGAAGAGTTCACACGACGGTGGGAAGCGGCCTATACGGCGATGGGCCACAGCCGTCCCGCCCGCAAACCGATCATGCTGTTGGCGCACCAGGACAACCCGGTCCCGCTCATCATGCCGACCCGTACCAATGGTTCCGGCAACGGCGCCGTTTCCGACAACGGAAGTGACGAGGGGTCCGCTTTCGAGCTGTGGAGACGGACCAATGTGGTTAAGCAGAAGCAATCGGGCTATGTGGCCGTGTTGATCAAGCTCCCGATGGGAGATCTTACCACCGCGCAGATGTACGCCCTAGCTGACCTGGCCGAGATCTACTCGAACGGCAACATCCGAACCACTATCAATCAGAACATGATTATTCGATGGGTGCCCGAGGCGAGGCTACGCGAGTTCTACGATGACCTCGCCTCTCATGGGCTGGCCGATCCGGGCGCGGAGTCGGTGGAAGACATCGTCGCCTGTCCCGGGACAGATACCTGCGGCCTGGGTATCACTTCTTCCAAAGGGCTGGCCAGGGCGATGGCGGAAATCTTTCCGCCCGGGCGAGTCCCCGACGACTTGCAAGGCGTCAGCGTCAAAATCAGCGGATGCCACAATTCCTGTGCGCAGCATCACATCGCCACGATCGGGTTGCATGGAGTCGGCAAGCGCATCGGCGAGCATGTAGCCCCCCACTACGAGCTCCACCTCGGCGGGCAAGTGAACGGCGCGGTCAAGATTGGTCAGATGACCGTCAAACTGCCGGCGAAGAATGTCCCGGCTGCCGTCTCCCATCTCATCGCCGTATATCGACGCGATCGCGAACCAGGGGAGACGCTGCCTGCCTTTATCGCACGCGTTGGCAAGGCCAAGCTCAAAGATGAATTAATTCCTTATACGATCGTGCCTTCGTTCGAGGAGGATCCAAGCTATTACTTCGACTGGGAAGGCGAGGAAGAGTTCGTATTGGAGGATCTGGGGCCGGGCGAATGCGCTGGGGGAGCTCTTGAGTTGATTGACAACCGCATGTTGGAGGCCGAACAAGAGCTGTATCAGGCCAGGCTGTTGGCCGAAAAGCATCAGTACGCGGTTTCCGTCAACAAGGCCTATCGTGCGGTTTTGGCGGCGGTCAAAGCCTTGCTGGTTACTGAAGGCGTTGATCCGGCGACCGATGATGAGACATTTGCGGAATTTGAGCAACGGCTGGTCTGTAAGGGCATCCTGCCTAAGTACAGGGCTCTCGCCTCCCAGATCGGCGATTTGGGGACGAAAGCCAACACGGCGGAATTCGCGTTTGCCAAGATCGCATTCGCCAAAGAGTTTGTCGATGCCTGTCGAGGCGTAACCGAGCACATGGATAAAGACCTAAAATTGGCCGGCGCAGAAAAGGGCGACGGCGTCGAGCTGCCGAAGTCCACCGCGTCGCCGGCGACTCCGGCGGAACTGGCCCCTGCCCAAGTGAACCGTTCGGCAGCCGGTGTACCGGTCTTCGATTTGCGTGGCGTGGCCTGTCCGCTCAATTATGTCAAGACGAAGCTTAAGCTCGAGATGATGGAAGCTGGCGAGCGTCTTGAGGTGTGGCTCGATGCCGGAGAGCCGATCAAGAATGTGCCGATGAGCCTCCGGAACGACGGCCATAAAATTCTGACTCAGGAGCCGTTGGAGCCGAACGCTGCTCACTATCGGGTCGTTGTCGAGAAAGTCGAGAGGTAAGGGTTCTGGCGTCGTGATTGAAAGGGAAATCCGAGTGCCTCGAGAGGTGCAGACCGTCGGTGCCTCGCTAGAAGAAGAGCTGAAACGGCTGAACGACTCCTTCGAGACGCAGCAGCCGCAGGATGTGCTGGCCTATGCGATCGAGCGCTATATGCCTAAGATCGTGCTTGCGTGCAGCTTCGGCGCCGAAGACGTCGTGCTGGTGGACATGATCCAGCGGATCAATCCGCAGGTTCCGCTGTTTTATCTCGACACTGAATTCTTGTTCGCCGAAACCTACGAGGTCAGGGATCGCATTGTCGAGAAATACAGCTTGCGCCCAGAACAGGTCCTGCGGATCACCTCGCTCCTCACGCCGGCTGAACAAGCGGCGCAGTACGGGGACGCCCTCTGGGCCCGGCAGCCGGACCGCTGCTGCGAGCTGCGGAAGGTGGAGCCGCTGAGGCGGGTTTTGAAAGGCTTCGACGCTTGGATTACGGGGATCAGACGCGACCAGGCGCCGACCAGAGCGAACGCTGGGCTGATCGAATGGGACCGCAAATTCCAGCTCGTCAAAATCAACCCGTTGGCGAAATGGACGGCTGAGGATATATGGACATACATCAAGCTGTATGAAGTGCCGTACAACCGGCTTCATGACCGGAACTATCCCAGCATCGGCTGTACGCATTGCACGGCGCCGGTCCAACCGGGCGAAGATCCGCGCGCCGGGCGATGGAGGAATTTCGCCAAGACCGAGTGCGGCTTACACAAGTAAACAGGTCGCGAATACGAGGCTAGAGGCGGCTTGGATCAGGTTGTGCAGACTCGTCGCCTTTAGCCTCCTTGTTTTGCTCAGTGACACCCACTGACGTCTGAGATGAGGTGGAGGGGTGACTGCCGTGAAGAAGCTGGCCGTGATTGTGACCCGTGGTTCCTATAACAATCTGCTTCAGGCTTGCGAACTTGCCCGCATCGCCACCGTCGCCGGCACGCAGGTGAGCGTGTTCTTCCGAGACGAGGCGGCCTTGCGGCTGACACAGGATAAAGTCAAAGACATGGTGTTCTCGGAAGCCTACAAAGGCCGCGATGCCCATATGCGGGAAATCCTCCGTGCCCGCGGCAAGCACGACTTGCCCGCGATCTTGCGCGAGATCAAAGAAAAAGGCGATGCGAAGTTTTCGGTATGCCGCGATTCCTTGGAGTTGCTCGACATTACAGTCGAAAAGTTGATCCCCGAACTGGACGAAGTCCAGGCGGCGGATGCTTTTTGGAAAGAAGAAGTGGTCACGGCCGACCAGGTGCTCACCTTCTAGACACCTCATGTGTGACACGTCATAGGTCGTATGCAGCAGTTCATCGCCAAGATTGCCAAAGGGCCGAAGACCTCCAAGGACTTGACCTGGGAGGAAGCCAAGCAGGCGATGAAGTGCCTGATCGAGGGACAGGCCACGCCGCTTCAGGTCGGAGCCTTTTTGGTCGCCATGCGCATGAAGGCGGAGTCCGTGACCGAACTGGCCTCCTTCGTTACGGCAGCTCGCCAGTATGTTGCCCCGTTGTCCGTGCCCGAGGGCTTGGCGCTCGTTGATCTCCCGACCTATGCTGGCAAGCAAGACACGTTTCATGCATCCATTGGAGCGGCAGTGGTGGCGGCTGCCGCAGGGGCGGCGGTGCTCATGCACGGTCATGAAGGGAGTCCGCAACGGCCCGGGACAGCCGCGGTCTTGAAGGGGCTGGGGGTCCCGACCGAACTCACGCCGAAACAGGTGACGGACGAGCTCGTCACGAAAGGGTTCGCCTATCTGGATATCGCGCTCTACCACCCGCCTGTCGCGCGATTCCTCGAACTCAGGACAGAATTGGGATTGCGGAACTTTTTCCACCCCGTTGCCCGCATGCTAAATCCGGCCCGCGCTTCCTCTCAGGTTATCGGTCTGACCCACCCGCCGTACTTCGAAAAGACGGCCGAAGCACTCCGCATGTTGGGGGCCCGGCGCGCGCTGGTGATCCGCGGTGTGGAAGGCGACCCGGAGCTTTCCCTAGCCTCGGCGACCAGGGTGTTGGAATTGCGGGACGAACGCATCATACCCTTGTCGTTGCAGCCGCAGGACATCGGACTGCCGCCGGCCTCCTTTCGCGAGATGGCGGGTTTCCCGGCCGAGCAGCGGGAGAAGGAGGCGGAGTTACTCGCGCGGATCGTGCGGAACGAAGTGCGCGGTGGACCGCGCGATTGGGTGGCGCTTAACGCCGCCATGTTGTTGTACGCGGCCGGCAAGGGCCCATCGATTTCCTTTTGCCTGCCCATGGCCCAGCGGGCCATCGAGTCGGGAGCGGCGGCGCGAAAGTTGGCCGATCTGACCAGGGCGAAAGAACCGATTCATGCCTAATGGAACGAGGAGACCCTGCTTGTGAACCATCTCCGGCAATTGGAAGCTCAGAGCGTGTACATCCTGCGTGAGGCCTATAAGCACTTCGACAACCTGGCCATGCTCTGGTCCATCGGCAAAGATTCCACCGTGCTGCTATGGCTCGTGCGCAAGGCCTTCTTCGGCCACGTGCCGTTTCCGCTCATTCACATAGACACCAGCTACAAAATTCCGGCCATGATCGAGTATCGTGACCGGTTGGCCCGCGAATGGCGGCTGAACCTGGTGATCGGCCAAAACAAAGAAGCCCTGGCCGCCGGCATGAACCACACGATGGGCCGGGTCACGTGCTGCACGGCGCTCAAAACCACTGCCCTCAAGCAGCTCATCGAAGAAAAGGGCTATACCGGCATCATCCTGGGCGTGCGCGCTGACGAGGAAGGCACGCGGGCCAAAGAGCGGTATTTCTCACCCCGCGACAAGCACGGCGATTGGGATTTCCGGGACCAGCCGCCCGAGCTGTGGGATCAGTTCAAAACCTCATTTCCCCCGGGCACACACGTCCGCATCCACCCGTTGCTGGATTGGACCGAGATCAACATCTGGGAATACGTCAAGCTGGAAAACATTCCCTTCATTGATCTCTATCTTGACCGAGGCGACGGAACCCGGTATCGCAGTCTGGGCTGCGCACCCTGTACGTTCCCGATAAAATCCACCGCCAAGTCCGTCGACGACATCATTGAGGAGTTGCGGCACACAACGGTTGCTGAGCGCGCCGGCCGCGCGCAGGACGAGGGACGCGGGATGGAGCTGCTGCGCAAAGAAGGGTATATGTGAAGCGGACCGGCGCTGCACGAGACCGACGGGCACCCGTTGCATCCAAGAGTAAGGGGGCCGGCGCGAAAAACGGGAACGGCGAGTCCCGCTGGCGGCGCGAGTAGGATTTTCGTAAGGCTATGACACCCAAGATGCAAGCGACGACCGGCGCCAAGCCCCGCGAGACCATGCAGATCGTCATCGTCGGTCACGTGGACCACGGCAAATCCACCTTGCTGGGCCGGCTCTACGCCGATACAGGCTCACTGCCGGAGGGCAAGTTGGAAAAAGTCCAGGCTATCTGCCGTCAGCAGGGCAAGGAATTCGAATATGCCTTCCTGTTCGACGCATTTCTGGAAGAGCAGGAGCAAGGCATCACGATCGACACGGCCCGCACGTTTTTCAACTGGAACGGTCGGCAGTACATCATCCTCGACGCCCCGGGACATAAGGAATTCCTCAAAAACATGATCACGGGCGCCGCCCGGGCCGAAGCCGCCTTGCTGTTGATCGATGCTCTCGAAGGGGTGAAAGAGCAGTCCAAGAAACACGGTTACCTGCTCTCGCTGTTGGGCGTCCGACAGGTCGCTGTGGTCGTCAATAAAATGGATCTGGTCGGCTATCGCCGCGATGTCTTCGACGGGATCGAGCAGGAGTACCGGGACTATCTTGGACAGTTCAAAGTCGTCCCGCAGCAGGTTATTCCCGTGAGTGCGAAGTTGGGCGACAATATCGTCGCGCGCAGCGGACGCATGCCTTGGTATCAAGGACCCACCGTGCTCGACACGTTGGGCATCTTCAGGAAGGAAACCGCGCGGGCCGAGCAACCGCTCCGGTTCCCGGTGCAGGACGTCTATAAGTTCGACGCCCGCCGGATCATCGCTGGCCGCATCACCGCCGGCCGGCTGAAGGTGGGAGACCGATTGGTTTTTTCCCCTTCCAACAAGACCGCCAACGTCAAGACCATCGAAGCCTTCAACGTCGAGCCGCCGCCGACCGAAGCGCAAGCCGGGCAGTCTATCGGGATCACGCTGGACGAGCAGATTTTCATCGAGCGTGGCGAAATTGCGTCTCATCAGGACGATATCCCGTTGGTTTCCACTGCCTTTCGGGCCAATGTGTTTTGGATGGGACGACGGCCGCTCGAGCGCGGGCGGAAGTATCAGCTTCGGCTGGCCACGCGGGAAGTGGACTGCGAGGTAGCGGCTATCCATCGCATCATCGACACGCAGGACCTTGATCAACGGCAGGGCGGCCATGCCGTCGAGAAGAACCAGGTTGCCGAGTTGACCTTGCGGACCAAGTGGCCCATCGCCTTCGACCTGTCCGCATCATTCGAGGCCACCGGCCGCTTTGTGATCGTCGATCATTACGACATCTCCGGCGGCGGCATTATCACCGAGTTGGTCCACGACGAACAGGAATTTCTGCGGGAAGAAGCCCGCCGGCGCGATTTCGCCTGGGTGAAAGGCGAAGTAAGTGCGGAGGAGCGGGCCCAGCGGTACGGGCATCGCGCGGCTATCGTTCTGTTGACCGGTGGACGCCATACAGGGAAATCCTTTCTCGCTCGCAAACTGGAGGCGCTCCTGGTCGCGGAAGGACGGCATGCGTATCTGCTGGACGGCGAGAATCTCCGGCGAGGTCTGGACGCCGATCTGGCGGAGTCGGACAAAGCCGTTACCGCAGAAATGGCCCGGCGCTACGGCGAAGTCGCGCGGTTGCTGATCGACACAGGCCTGATCGTCGTCTCCACTACGAATCCCTTTGGGGCTGCCTATCGGGACGCGGCGCAGGCTATTCGGACCCTGGTGCATCCGGCCCCCGTGATCGCCGTTCACATGAGCAAGTCTGAGGAAGAGCCCCCGCCGAACACCGACCTGCACTTCAGCGGCCCCCAGGATTTCGACGAAGCTGCCCGTCGCATCATCGAAGAACTCAAGCGCCGGGGCGTGCTGGCACACGCGATCGGCAGCAAGCCGACGTTCCAGTATTCGATCTAAGAACTCAAACCAAGCGGCCAACCGATAGCGAGCAACGCATAACTCACGCTATAGCCACTTGCTGTCGATGGGACGTTTGACTCTCTAAAAACCCTTGTGTTACCGTTAATTCCCTGCTCCATTGTTCCGGTAAAGTAAGCCTATGCCTGCTGCACCCGAAAAGGACCTCAAATCCATCCTGAGTAAACTCCGGTACACCGACGATGCAAGGGTGGTCCAACAAATTACCGAACAGGTGGAGCAGGTGCGAGCCCGCATGGCCGGCATCAAACACAAAATCGTCGTGATGAGCGGCAAGGGCGGGGTCGGCAAGAGCATGACGACGGTGAACCTGGCCCTGGCGCTGGCGCGCCTGGGGTACAGGGTCGGGCTGTTAGATGTGGATCTCAACGGCCCGTGCGTGCCGCGGATGCTCGGCTTGCATGGACAGGCGCTAACGCTTACGTCCGAGGGCGCAGTCCCTCCTGTCGGACCGCTGGGGGTTAAGGTGGCGTCGATGGATTTCTTCCTTGGCGGGGCGTCGCCGGTCCGGTGGAAGGGCCCGATGGATCTGAGCCCGGTCTGGCTGGGCGTGTTGGAAATGAACGTCATCCGGGAGTTCCTTGCGGACGTCGTGTGGGGTGAATTGGATTATCTCCTGACCGATCTGCCTCCGGGAGCCGCCGCCGACAAGCCGCCCGTGATGGCCGGGTTTATTCCTGACCTCGCCGGCGCGATCGTCGTCACGACGCCTTCCGAAGTCGCGTCCGATGTCGTCCAGAAGTCCGTCCTCTACGCACGCGATATGGGGATCCGAGTGCTTGGGATGGTGGAAAACATGGGCCGGTACCGCTGCCCCTCCTGCGGAGCCGAACATGAACTCTTCGAAGGCGACACAAAGGCGATGTGCGAGGTGCTGGATGTCCCGCTTCTCGGCCGGATCCCGTTTGACCGCACGCTGGCCACGACTTTCGATAAGGGGACGCCATTGTTGGACGAGAACTATCCAACGATTCAGCGATACCGCGAGATTGCAGAACGCGTCGTGACCCTTCTTGAGTACAAGAAGGTGTTGGCGGAAAAGCTCTAACAAAGGCAAGAGGCGCGAGGTGGGTAGAGGAGAAGGACGAAGAGCAGAGATTTTCTTCGTCACCCCTCGCCCCGAGTCCCCTGCCTCCTCGCTTGGGAGTGGAAAATGAAATTCGTTTGCTTGAACTGCGAAACTTACATGACCTTCGAGAAAGTGGAACAGCCAGCGGAGGGTTCGCTGGGCGTGTTTTTCGGATGTCCCTCCTGCGGGGCCAAGTTTTCCATGGTGACCAATCCCGGCGAAACGCAGATGGTGAGCGCGCTAGGTGTGAAGTTGGGCGGCAGAACGACGCCAGCGGAGCCGTTTGAAATGACTCGGAGTACGCTAAAAGAAGGCTCCCAGGCCATGGTCGGACAGATGGCGGCCTACCTTAACGAGAAGATTCAGGGCGGGCAGCAGGCCGGGGCAGCAACAAACCCAGACGGACAAAGCAAGCCGGAAACCAAGTCAGGCGGGTGTCCGTTTTCGGCGATGGTGGCTCAAATGGGGCTCGCGTCGTCGGGAAGTCAGGCAAAACCCGGTTTGGTGACCTCCGAGTTCACATGGTCCCCTGATGCCAAGGACAAGTTGGAGCGGCTCCCGGCGTTCGTGCGTCCGCTGGTCCAGAGCAGCGTCGAGGCCTATGCGCGAAAGCGCGGATACAAGACCATCACGCTCCAGGTGATGGACGACTCCAAGAACGATTCCGGCGATGTCGCCTGGACCCCGGAAGCTGAAAAGCGACTGGAGAACATTCCGGATTTCATTCGCCCGATGGCCAAGCGGGAGATCGAACGGTTAGCGAAAGAGCGTGGTTTCTCGACGATCACGGCGCAAGTCATGGATGAAGCGAAAGAGAAGTTCATGAAGTTCATGTAAGGCTCAGGCGCGTGGTGCAGGGGTGCGACAAAAGGCTCATCCGGTTGTACGGGGTCTTTTTCTTGGTCATCTCATGGTGCAACGTCTTCACCGCTTCGGCCTTCTCCTGGCACGGCGATTCGTCGTACGGTAGTGTTCGCGTCGGGCAGAACAGCCACGAGCATGTCCAGGGCGGAACATTGGCGCCACACGCGCTGAAATGGGAAGGCTCACCGGAGGGAAAGGCCTACTCCGAGTTCAATCACCACGCGGCCGGGGTCTTCGTGATCCTGATTGGGCTCAGCGAACTACGGGACGCGTTGGCCTGCTCCAGGTTCACCTGGAGCAGATTTCTCCTCCCGGTGGCGATGTCCGCGGCGGGAGGTTTTCTTTTGATCTGGAGCGATCATGAAGCCTGGCCGGTTGGGCCGCTCAGCTTCGCCCAAACTTTTTTCGGCGATGACAAGGAAATCGTTCAGCACAAGACCTATGGTCTGCTGCTGTTGGGCGTCGGGGTGATCGAACTGCTGCGGCGGCTCGGCCGGCTCGCGCATGAGGCCTGGATGGTGCCGCTGCCCGCGTTGGCGATCATCGGGGGGGTGATGCTGTTCTGGCATGAGCACGGCGCGCATCCATCCGCCCACAAGATCGCCCTTCATCACACTGTCATGGGAATACTGGCGATCATAGCCGGCTCTTCCAAGCTCGTCTCCGGTTGGCAGGGACAACAACGTGGCGGGAATATCCTCCGGACGGGAGGCCGGTTGTTCTGGGAACTGGCCTGGGCCAGTTTGGTCTTGTTGATCGGACTGCAGTTGTTGCTCTACGCGGAGTGAGCCTTTCCCCTGGCGGAGCGCGCTCGAGCGATGCAAGCCGAACGTTCGCCGAAGCCGAACGTCAACCCCGCGATTGCCGCCTCCCTCTCGGCGTTGTTCCCCGGGTTAGGCCAGTTGTACAATGGCCAATGGGCCAAGGGTGCGGCGTTTTTCTTCGCTGCGTTGCTGATCGTTGGTGCGCTGCTCAACGCGATCGACGTGGAGCGCTTCGAACAGTTGCTGCTGACTGGTGAAGTTCCCTCAAACCTCGGCTTGCTCCTGACCCTGACCACTTTCCTGCTGTTGTTGGCGCTCTGGAGCATTGTGGATGCCATGCGGATGGCCAGGCGAACACGCTGACCGAGTGATTTGGCAAGCACGGCTCCAGCGTTGACACCCTCGTTGCGTCTGTGTTAGCTCTACCTCATTCCAAGCACACGGGAAATCATGTAGTACCTGGACCGCGTCGGGGTTCTTGGTCCAGAGGAGGGTCTTATGGGCGGCCATAGTCACTGGGCGACCATCAAACGGCATAAGGCCGCGCAGGATGCAAAGCGCGGCAAGATTTTCACCAGACTGATCCGTGAGCTGACCATCGCCGCGCGGCAGGGGGGGGATCCAGAAGGCAACCCTCGGCTCCGGCTGGCCATCGCCAAAGCCAAAGATGCGAATATGCCGGGCGACACAATAAAAAAGGCCATCCAACGGGGTACCGGAGAGTTGCCTGGCGTGACCTACGAAGAGTTTACTCTCGAGGGATACGGCCCGGGCGGCACCGCCTTGTTGCTCGAAATCGCCTCTGACAACCGGAACCGGACGGTTGCGGAGATCCGGAGTCTATTGACGAAGAATCACGGCACCATGGCCGAAGCTGGCTCGGTAGCCTGGCAGTTCCAAAAAAAAGGCATTCTGGTTGTGGAGAAGGACAAAGTGGACGAGGACCGGCTGCTCTCCATCGCACTCGACGCCGGTGCCGAAGATGTGAAAGTCGGCGAGAAGACTTTCGAGGTCATCACCGGTCCGCAGGAGTTCGAGGCAGTCAAGAAAGCCTTGGCCGACGCCAAGATCGAAACCTCCCTGGCTGAGGTCACCTTCGTGCCGCAGAATTACATCAAGCTTGAGGAGAAGTCCGCCGAGCAGATGCTGAAGCTCATGGAAATCCTGGACGAGCACGACGACGTCCAGAAGGTTCATGCCAACTTCGATATATCGGAAGAAGTCATAGAGAAAGTGGCCGCAGCGGGCTAAGGAGACGGCTGGCTGCGGGGACCCGCAGCTCCTTTGGCTGGTGTCTGGCGCCCGAGGCTGGTGCCTCCCGCGTTATCCGCGATGTTGACACATCACAGAATCCGATGATTGCCTCACTCACGGGCCGACTGGTGTCCAAGGCACCCACCCACGTGACGCTCGATGTCCAGGGTGTCGGCTACGAAGTGTTCATTCCGCTCAGCACCTATTATGCGCTGCCCAATTTGGATGCCGTCACCTCGCTTCACATCCACACGCATCTTCGCGAGGATGCCATTCAGCTTTTCGGATTCCTGACGGCCGTCGAAAAGGAGGCGTTCGTGCTCCTGACCGGTGTTTCCGGAATCGGTCCCAAGCTGGCGCTCAGCGTTCTTTCCGCATTGACAGTCTCCGATCTCGTCTCCGCCGTACAGGCTGGCGATGTGGAGAAACTGGCCACAGTGCCCGGTATCGGGAAGAAGTCGGCTGGTCGGATCGCGTTGGAACTCAAAGACAAAGTGGAGCGCTTCTCTCCTGTCTCGGGCAAGATCGTTCATCCGATCGCGGGTCATGTCGATCCGGTCCAGGAAGATGCCTTGTCCGCCTTGGTCAACCTGGGGTATCGAACCGCTGAGGTGAAGGAGGTCCTTAAGCGGGTCCGGACTCGCCGCGGCGACAGTCTCCCGCTGACGGACTTGATCCGAGAAGCTCTCAGAGAATTGGCAAGGGGGTGAGCCACATGAGGATCGAGGCGGGATTCCAACGCGTAAGAAAGCGTTTGCTCGGCCGTGCGTTCATGTGGGGACTGCTCTTAGGCAGTATCCTCTGGCCGGTGGGGTCCGGTCGGTTCGTCGGTGCTGAAAAGGCCACCGAACCGAAAAGTATTCACAAAACCTGCGGCACCTGCCCCGAGGGCTATGCTACCACGGGCGTCACCACCGCGCCGGAAATCTGCAAAGACGGCGAGCCGACCCTGGTCCAATGTGTGCCGCTGGGCGCCAATATTCTGCCTGTCTGCGGCTCTTGCCCGGAGGGTTATGTGCAGATCGGCAGCTCATTGGTGCCGGCGCGTTGCGGCGACAAAGACGGTGGCTTGCTCACTCAGTGCCAGTTACAGCACATGGAACCTGTTTTCCCCGATCCGACCACAGGCGGCCTGACCTGTCCGCCGGATTGCGGGTCGACGCCTCCGCCAGGCCATGGCGCCCTCCCCTCTCCCCCCCAATCCCGCCCAGCTCCTGATAAGAAGAAAACCGACGAGGGGGATGGATACTGATTCCATGGGAGAACGCCTGGTGACAGGGCGTCTGGCTGAGGACGAGAGGGGGTTGGAAGCCTCGCTTCGGCCCCACACCCTGGACGAATACGTCGGCCAAGAGCGGATGAAGGAATCCCTCCGCATCTGCATTGAGGCCGCCAGACGACGGGGAGAAGCGCTGGACCATGTGATCTTTTATGGACCGCCCGGCCTCGGGAAGACTACCATCGCGCATGTCATCGCTCATGAGATGGGTGTGTCCATCCGTTCGACCTCGGGACTTGTGCTGACTCACGCGGGCGATCTGGCCGCCATCCTAAGCAACTTGCAGGAACACGATGTACTGTTCATTGACGAGATCCACCGTTTACCGGCCTCGGTCGAAGAGGCGCTGTATCCGGCTATGGAGGACTTTCAGCTCGATCTGGTCATCGGCCAGGGTCCGTCTACGCGCACGGTCAAACTGGAGCTGCCTCGCTTCACCTTGATCGGCGCGACGACGCGCGCCGGAGCGCTTACGTCTCCCCTGCGGGACCGGTTCGGGCTGGTGCATCGGTTGGAATTTTACTCGCCAGTTGAGCTGGAGGCGATTGTCCGTCGCTCGGCCCGTTTGCTTGGTGTAACGATTGACGCTGCGGGGGCGGCGGAGATCGCCCGCCGCGCGCGGGGCACCCCGCGGATCGTGAACCGCCTGATCAGGCGAGTGAGGGACTATGCCCAGATCAAAGCTGAGGGCCGGATCACCCAACAGGTGGCGCAGGATGCGCTGGCGTGGTTGGGCGTGGATTCCGCCGGCTTTGATGAAATGGATCGGAAGATTTTGTTGACTATCATCGAGACGTTCGGAGGAGGGCCGGTGGGAGTCGAATCCTTGGCTGCCGCGGTTCAAGAAGACAGAGGCACGTTGGAGGACGTCTATGAGCCGTATCTAATTCAAGCGGGATTTCTCGAGCGTACTGCTCGAGGACGACAGGCTACCAGACGGGCCTTCGAACACTTCAAAAAACCGAAAGATTTGCTCTCCTGAGCGGTCTGCCCAATGGATAGGCCTGATCCCGGTGATGGGTTTGTCTGTCCGAGCGCACGAAGTACGGCAGGTCGCTTCTCTCCAAGTGCCTGAATTGCCAAGGCTATCCTTGCAAAGTTTCGTTGCCTTCCTGTATCATTTTTTTCTTGGCTCCATGATTCGCCGTCATAGACGAGAATCCACGCCCACCTGCCTTATCGTCCGCGATTCGGTCTGGCAATCCAATCGGTGAGCCTGGGGAGCCGAGCAAGGATGACTGCTGACAAGGACCTGCAGCAATATCGCCGGGAGATCGACCGGATCGACGACGAAATCCTCCGTCTCCTGAACGAGCGGTCCAAGAACGTCATTGAAATCGGCAGACTGAAGAAACAATCGGATCGAGATGCAAATCTCCACACCCCAGCCCGCGAGGCAGAGATCATCGAGCGGTTGATGCGTCAGAATCCGGGCCCCTTTCCCAACGAGGCGATCCGACCAGTCTACCGCGAGATCATGTCCGCATCGCTCTCTCTCGAGGGTCCGCAGAAGGTGGCCTACCTGGGACCGCGCGCGACCTTCACCCATATGGCCTGTATGCAGAAATTCGGCTCATCGGCCCAATACATACCGGTTACCAGTATCAAGGATGTCTTCAACGAAGTGGAACGGGGTCGGGCAAACTTCGGCGTCGTCCCAATCGAAAATACGACTGAGGGAGTGGTCAATCACACCTTGGATATGTTCATCGATTCCAATCTGCTGATTTACGGCGAGATCCTGCAGGAAGTATCCCATCACCTTCTCTCCAAAACTGAAACCATCGAGGATATCAAAAAGATCTATTCCCATCCGCACGCAATCGCCCAATGTCGGAACTGGCTGGAAACCAATCTGCCACATGTTCCGGTTGCGGAAGTCGCTAGCACGGCGCGCGCTGCCGAGCTGTGTGTGGACGAACCGAGTGCCGCCGCCATTGCGTCGGAACTGGCCGGACAACTCTACGGGTTGAAAGTCGTACGGGCTCGAATTGAAGACAACATGAACAATTTCACCAGGTTTTTGATCCTCTCGCAGAAATCGCCGGAGCGGACGGGGAAAGACAAGACGTCGTTGATGCTCTCTGTGAAAGACCGGATTGGCGCGCTGTACGACCTGTTGCGTCCTTTCGCCTCGCACGGGATCAACATGACGAAGATCGAGTCCCGGCCGTCTCGGCGCAAAGCCTGGGAGTACATTTTCTTCGTGGACATCGAAGGCCACGTGGAAGAGGATCGAGTAAAAAAAGCCTTGGAAGAGGTCAAGGGACGCTGCCTTTTCATGAAGGTTTTGGGATCATACCCGGCGCATGCGTAAGGAACGCCAATCGGGACCGATGTTCGGTCCTGGCTGGGGAACCGCAAGCATCCATCCTTCGAGCGGCGAGTCAATGGGAAGGGGTCATATGTCACGAACGGGGCGAATGAAACCATGGCGTTGAATGTCCACCCCGATATCGTCTCGCTGTCGCCTTACGTGCCGGGCAAGCCGGTGGAGGAGGTGCAGCGCGAGCTTGGACTTCCTCAAGTGATCAAGCTTGCGTCCAACGAAAACCCGATCGGCCCGTCGCCCAAGGCCCTGGCCGTGTTGGCAGAGGCGGCTGCGACGGTGAACCGCTATCCCGACGGCAGCGCCTCTAAGCTGCGGAGCGCGTTGGCCGAACGTTGGAAAGTCACCCCCGATCACGTCATCCTGGGCAACGGATCCGATGAGATTCTCGGCCTGCTAGCGCGGGTCTTCTTGTCTCCTGGCGACGAAGCCGTGATGGCGGACCACACGTTCGTCATCTATAGAATGGAGGTTACCGCCGCCCACGGCGTGCCGGTGGTCGTGCCGCTTAAGGATTGGCGACATGACCTGTCCGCAATGGCCGACGCGGTGACGGAACGTACCAGGCTGCTGTTTATCTGCAACCCCAACAACCCCACCGGCACAATGGTCGACGCGGCCGAGGTCGAGGCTCTGATGACGCGGGTGCCGAACCATGTCGTCGTAGTCTTTGACGAAGCCTATTATGAATATGTCCGCAGCCCGATGTTTCCAGACAGCCTGGCTTATGTGAGACAGAACCGCAACGCCGTCGTCTTGCGGACGTTCTCCAAGATCTACGGCCTGGCCGGGCTCCGCATCGGCTACGGAGTTGCCACGCCGGAAATCGTCGGCTATCTCAACCGGGTCCGCCCTCCGTTCAACGCGAACAGCCTGGCTCAACGGGCCGCGCTGGCGGCACTCGACGACGAAGAACACCTTGCGAAGAGCCGAGCAATGAATCAGCAGCAGAAGGAGATTGTCTGCGCGGAACTGGTTGCGCTCGGCTTCCAACCTCTGCCGAGCGAGACAAATTTTCTGTATTTCGACGTCGGGAGGGACGGCCGGCAGGTCTTTGAGGCGTTGCTGCGGCAGGGGGTGATCGTCCGACACATCGAAGGGCGGATGTTGCGGGTCACCATTGGCCTGCCGGAGGAAAATCGCGCGTTCTTGGCGGCCTTGAAGAAGGTCTTATCCTGAGTCATTTGAAGTCAAGGAAGGTAAGGGGACAGCCATGATCATCGTACTCAAGCCGGAAGCAACCGAACGGGAGATCGACCATATCCTGGATCGACTCCGCGAGCTGGGTCTCAAAGCGCACATTTCGACCGGACAGGAGCGCACCATTATCGGGGTCATCGGCGACGATCGCATTCTGCAAAATCAGCCGCTGACTGCGCTCCCCGGCGTGGAGAACGTTCTGCCGATCCTGGCGCCCTGGAAACTCGTCAGCCGTGAATTCAAAAAGGATAACACCATCATCGACGTGAACGGCGTCAAGATCGGCGGCAAGAAACTGGCGATCATGGCCGGTCCGTGCGCGGTGGAGCGTCTGGAGCTGACCGTGGGGATCGCCCATGAAGTTAAGGCGGCGGGGGCGAGCATTCTGCGAGGCGGCGCCTACAAGCCACGCACCTCGCCCTACTCGTTTCAGGGGTTGGGCCGCGAAGGACTTGATTACCTCCTGGAAGCCAAGAAACAGACCGGTCTGCCGGTCGTCAGCGAGATCCTGGATACCAGGGATATCGAGCTGTTTTTGGAGAAGGCCGACATCATCCAGATCGGTGCGCGGAACATGCAGAACTTCGAGTTGCTCAAGGAGGTCGGCGCCTATGACAAGCCTGTCCTGCTAAAGCGGGGACTCTCCGCGACGATCAAAGAGTTTCTGCTGTCCGCCGAATACATTATGTCGCGGGGCAACCGGAACGTGATGCTCTGCGAGCGGGGAATCAGGACCTTCGAGACCCAATACCGTAACACGCTGGATCTAGCGGCGATCCCAACGCTGAAGGAACTGTCCCATCTCCCGGTCATCGTGGATCCCAGCCATGCCACCGGCAAGTGGAACTTGGTCGCGCCGATGTCCAAAGCCGCCATCGCCGCCGGAGCGGACGGACTGCTGATCGAAGTGCACTCTAATCCCGAATGCGCTCTGTGCGATGGGGAGGAGTCCATCAAGCCGCCGAAGTTCAAAGAACTGATGCAGGATGTGAGAAAGATTGCGGAAGCGGTCGGCCGCGAAGTGTGAGAGAACCATCAGCCGTGCGCAAGCTGATCAACCGAATGCCTGATGTGCCGCGGCGTTCCCGTTTTGAAGGCCGTCTTTATCGGGTTGAACGTTCATGACTGGACGGGCTCCTCACTTCGAACGAGTCGCCATTGTCGGAGTCGGACTAATCGGTGGGTCGTTGGGCATGGTCATCCGGCAACAGGAATTGGCCGGCTCGGTGGTTGGCATCGGGCGACGCGTCGAAAGTTTGAAAACAGCTGTCGACCTTGGTGCGATCGATTGGTATGTCGATGACCCAAAAGACGGCGTCCGTGACGCGGACCTGGTGATCCTCGCCACACCGATCGACACGTATGAACGGCATTTGAAGAGCTGGGCGAGTTGCTTGAAGCCGGGAACCATCGTCACCGACGTGGGCAGCGTGAAAGGCGCACTGGTCGAGAGGGCCGAACGCCTGATGCCGAAAGGCGTGCGGTTCGTCGGGGCGCATCCCATCGCTGGAAAAGAGAAGACCGGCGTGGCTGCGGGGTCTGCCACGCTGTTTAAAGGGGCCTGCTGCATCCTGACGCCGACGCACCGCACCGATCCGCAGGCTTTGCAATTGATCCGAGAACTCTGGGAAGCAGCCGGCTCGGTCGTTACCTGCATGGACCCGTTCGTGCACGACCGAATCCTGGCAGCGGTCAGTCACTTGCCCCACGTGGCAGCCTTCGCGCTCGTCAACGCCTTGACCGAGATTCGCGAGCGGTCAGTCCCGGACCTGGACCTGCGCAACCATTCGGGAGGCGGTCTGCGGGATACGACCCGCATTGCCGCCAGCTCGCCGGAAATGTGGCGTGACATCTTTCTTTGGAACCGAGACAACCTGGTGGCCATGATCGAGGTGTATGAACGGCACCTTGAGCAACTCAAGCGACTTATCAAGGCTGGCGACGGCTCAGGAATCGAAAAAGAACTGGAACGCGCCAAGCAGGTGCGCGAGCAGCTCAACAATCCCGCGACGCGCGATGCGTGAAGGATCTGCAAGGCGAGCACGACGGGAGTGACTTGCCGGAATGTTTCGCGCGCATAGCGCTCCGCGCTGAACACAGATGTCATCGTTGACCATTATCCCCGGACGCCCGTTGAAGGGAACCCTGTCGGTTCCCGGGGATAAATCCATCACCCATCGGGCGATCATGCTGTCGGCTTTGGCGGAGGGTGAGAGTACGATCAAAGCCTATTGCCAGGGTGAGGACTGCCTGAACACTGTGCGTGCGTTTCAAGCGCTGGGCGTTCGGATCGATGAATCTCTGGACCAACTCCGGGTGCACGGCAAGGGCCTGTGGGGTTTGGCGGAGCCGGACAGGCCGATCGACTGCGGTAATTCGGGCACCGGGATCCGACTCTTGGCCGGGCTGCTGGCGGGGCAGGATTTCTTCACGGTGCTGACTGGCGACGAATCGGTCCGGCGGAGGCCGATGGGGCGCGTGGTCAGGCCTCTGCGAGAGATGGGCGCCACGATTGCGGGCCGCAAAGGTGGGGAATTGGCTCCGCTGGCCGTGACGGGGAGCCGCTTGAAGGCTATTGAGTATCAGTTGCCCCTGCCGAGCGCTCAGGTCAAATCGGCCTTGCTGTTTGCCGCTCTTTTTGCTGAAGGCACGACCCGTGTGACGGAGCCCCGGTTGTCACGCGATCATACGGAACGGCTGTTTCGGTATTTCGGCATCCCGCTGGACCGGAAAGGCGCAACGATCGTGCTGGAGGGTCGGTCGCCTTTGCGGTGGAGCGGGGCGAACGCCCTGGTGGTGCCGGGCGATCTCTCAGCAGCCGCATTTTTTATCGTGGGAGCGACGATCGTCCCGGACTCTGATGTGACGGTGGTTGGGGTCGGGGTCAATCCAACTCGGACGGGTATTCTGGAAATCCTTTCCCGCATGGGAGCGGACATTCAAATTTCGAACCAGCGCGAGGAGGCTGGGGAACCTGTGGCAGATCTCCGGATTAAATCTGCGGCACTGCGCGGTATTCGTATTGGACCGGAAGATATTCCGCAGACTATCGATGAACTTCCGATTTTGTGTGTCGCCGCAGCGGTTGCGCAAGGCGAAACCATCATCAGCGGGGCGGAAGAACTGCGAGTCAAAGAAAGTGACCGCATCACAACCATGGCTATGGAGCTGAGGAAAATGGGTGTGCAGATCACTGAAAAACCAGATGGCCTGGTCATCCAGGGCCGAGGCCCAAGTCATGGCAACCAGGGACTCCAAGGCGCGGTCTGCGCTAGCCATGGCGACCACCGGGTGGCCATGTCCCTGGCGATCGCCGGTCTCGCAGCCTGTTCCCCGACTGTCATTCATGACACAGAGTGTATCAAGACGTCTTTCCCGAATTTCGAGCATAAGATGTTGGAATTATTGACTGAACGATGTTGATGACTATAATACAGCCGCACCAGGGAGCGGTCGTGAGGCACAGCATGGCCGAAGCCTGTTGATTATCGCGATCGATGGACCTGCGGGAGCCGGAAAGAGCACTGCCGCCAAACTGTTGGCGGCACGGCTGGGATATGTGCATCTTGATACAGGTGCTCTATACCGCGCGGTCGCGTGGAAGGTCATGGTCTCCGGCATCGCTCCGACCGACACCACCGCGGTTGCCTCGATCCTGCCAACCATGCGGATTCGGACGGAATTCACCCAAGGACACATGAGAGTGCTGGTCGATGACCGTGACGTGACGGGCGAACTCCGAACTCCGGACATCAGTGCTGCTGCTTCCATCGTGTCCGCCATCCCTGCTGTCCGAGAATGGCTCCTCCCGATTCAGCGAGAGGTCGGCGCCGCAGGTGCCGTGGTGGCAGAGGGGAGGGATATCGGCACCAAGATCTTTCCCGATGCCGATGTGAAGTTCTTTCTGGAGGCGGATGTGGATGTTCGGGCGGCTAGACGGCATCGCGAACTCATTGCGGCGGGCCATGGAACTCACCTCGAACAGATTCGTCGAGATCTATCAGGACGGGATGCCCGCGACCAGGCGCGAGCGCTGGCTCCGCTGGTTCCCGCTCCAGATGCGGTCCGAATCGATACGTCGAAGCTGGATCCCGAGCAAGTGGTCGACGAAATGATGGCGGTGATTGCGGCCAAATTGTGAGCGGACTCGTCTATGGGTTGCTATGGCTTGCGTTTAGAGCGATCGGCCGGCTCTGTTTCCGGTATCGGGCGATCGGCAGCGAGAACATTCCTCCGACGGGCGGTGTTCTGGTGGCGGCGAATCACGCCAGTTTTCTCGATATCCCGTTGCTGGGGTGCGGCATCCGACGGCGGGTCTGGTTTCTCGGTCGACACGATCTGTTTCCGGTTCCGGTGCTCAACCCGATCTTGCAGGCGCTGGGCTGGATCCCGATGCGCCAGGGTCGGCTGGACCGTGAGGCTTTCAGCAAAGCAATCAGGCTCATCAAAGCCGGAAAGGCGGTGGTGATTTTCCCTGAGGGGGGCCGAACGGCTGACGGGCGGTTGCGTCCCGGGCGGCCGGGTCTCGGTGTCATCGTCGCGCAAACCCGTTGCCCGGTCGTTCCTGCTTACATCAAGGGAACCTACGAGGCCCTGCCGGTCGGCGCATGGTGGCCTCGTTTTCGGCCGGTCACTGTCACGTACGGCGAGCCCATCGTTTTTTCGGACGGCGTGGAGCCGTTCGCTGGTAAAGCCTTCTATCGTCACGTCAGCCGAACTGTGATGACGAAGATCGCGGAACTCGGGCAAGTGCCTCCGCCGGAGAGGTTGCACGAGAATCGGCAGGAAGACCAGACGCCCGCCGGGCGCTTGGCCACTAGGTCTTACAATGCTGAGTAAGGCTTGGTGCATTTAACCATCAGCACCCGACCAGTGTCGGAGGATGTAGGAAACGCGCATGGACACGGTTTCGAAGCCCAGTGAAGAGCAGTTGGATCGGACTACGCTCGCCGCATTGTACGAGGAGACGTTCCGAAACTTCGAGGAAGGCACCATCATCGAAGGGCGGGTCGTGGCGATCAGCAAAGACAAGGTCGTGGTCGACATTGGGTACAAATCCGAGGGCATGATTCCCACCGACCAGTTTTCCAGCGAGGAACTGGTGACCCTGAAGGTCGGCGACCGGCTACAGGTCTATATCGAGGAGCGCGAGGACGCCGAAGGAAATCTGGTTCTTTCCAAGGAAAAAGCGGACAAGATGAAAATTTGGGAAGAACTGGAACGAATCTACAAGGAAGAAAAGAGCATTGAGGGCAAGATCATTTCACGGATCAAGGGTGGCATGATGGTCGACATCGGGGTCAAGGCGTTCCTGCCCGGATCGCAGATCGACCTCCATCCGGTGCGTGACTTGGATTCCCTTATTGGGAAGACCTTTCCCTTCAAGATCATCAAAATCAATCACCGGCGCGGGAATGTGGTCGTTTCGCGACGCGTTCTACTAGAAGAAACGCGGGACAAGAAACGGCAGACCACGCTGTCTACCTTGAAAGAAGGACAGCTGATTCAGGGCACGGTCAAAAACATCACCGATTACGGGGCGTTCATCGATCTGGGCGGTATTGACGGGTTGCTGCACATCACCGATATGTCATGGGGAAGGATCGGTCATCCTTCCGAACTCTTCGCTGTTGGCGACAAGGTCGAAGTGACCGTGTTGAAGTACGATCGAGAAACCGGCCGTATTTCGCTCGGTCTGAAACAGAAATCGGCTGACCCTTGGACTACCGCGGCGACCAAGTATCCGGTCGGCGCACGTGTGCGTGGGAAAGTCGTCAGCCTGACGGACTACGGCGCATTTGTGGAACTGGAGCCGGGTGTGGAAGGTCTGGTGCATGTCTCCGAAATGTCCTGGACGCACGAAGTTCGCCATCCCTCGCGCGTCGTCTCGGTGGGCGATCAGGTCGAAGCCGTCGTGCTTAATGTCGATCCTGCCAACCGCAAGATATCCCTGGGGATGAAACAAACGGCCCCCAATCCTTGGGACATGGTCGAAGCCAAGTATCCTCCGGGAACCCGCGTCGAGGGTAAGGTGAAAAGCTTAACCGATTTCGGAGCCTTCATCGGGCTGGAGGAAGGTATCGATGGGCTGATCCATATTTCGGACATGTCCTGGACCAAGCATATCAAGCATCCCTCCGAGCTTTTCAAGAAAGGCCAGAAAGTGGAAGCGGTGGTGCTCCGAATCGACAAAGAAAAAGAACGTCTTTCGCTCGGTTACAAGCAACTCACCCGCGACCCGTGGGAAGTCGACATCCCCGGTCGCTACCGCGTCGGCGATTCTGCCACGGGGAAGGTCACGAAGATCGCCGACTTCGGTATTTTCGTCGAGTTGGAAGGGGGTGTGGAAGGACTCATTCACATCAGTGAAGCAGCGCTCGAGCCGCAGATGCGCTTGGAAGACAAGTTCAAACTGCAGGATGAGGTGACCGCCAAGATTATCAAGGTCGATCGGGAGGAACGAAAGATCGCGTTGAGCCTCCGGGATCATCAGCTAGAGATCGAACGAAGACAGGTGGACGAATTCCACGCGGCGCAGGGTTCGCTTGACCAAAGCCTAGGCCGGATGGCGAAACAAAGTCGGAAGCGAGGGCAGACCGAATCCGCTGAAAGTTGACGACGAGTCGTGCTGGTCAGAGACGCTTTATCCGTTCAGGACCCAGCCCGCGGTGTAATCGGAAAACGGATCGCAACCTATGATCGATGACGCTACCGAAAAGCCGACCCCTCGTCGACGACCGTTGCGGCTACTTCTCTGGGTGGTCGTGATCGGGCTGGGGATAACCATCCTAATCAACCTGATCTTTCCCGATCTGGATCTCTCCTGGGAGGACCGGATTGCCCTGATTCGGGTGGAAGGGGTGATCCTGGACGCTCAGCCCACCGTTGGGGAACTCAAGAAATTCGGCGACAGCCCGTCCGTCAAAGCGATTGTCCTACGCATCGACAGTCCTGGTGGCGGCGTTGTGCCTTCCCAGGAAATCTATGATGCGGTCAAACGGGTGCGGAACAAGAGCAACAAGGCTGTTGTGGCTTCCATGGGAACCGTGGCGGCATCTGGCGGCTATTACATCGCCTGTGCGACCGATCGAATCATCGCCAATCCCGGTACGTTGACCGGCAGCATCGGTGTGATCATGGAGATGGCCAACGTGGAAGGGTTGTTGAAAAAAATCGGGGTCGAGGGTGTCGTGATCAAAAGCGGCCGGTTCAAGGATATCGGATCTCCTCTCCGGAAGATGAGCGATGAAGATCGACGGCTCCTGCAGGCCGTTATGGACGACGTCCACCAACAGTTCATTCAAGCGGTAGCCGAGGGCCGCTCGTTGGATGTCGCGGAGGTCCAATCCTTAGCCGACGGACGGATCTTCACGGGACGCCAGGCGAAAGAGGCGAAACTGGTCGACGAGTTGGGCGATCTGGACGATGCGATCCGGTTGGCTGCCGATCTGGCGGGAATCGAGGGCGAGCCTCGGGTGGTCGAACCGCGGCGCCGATTCTCGATCCGTGAGCTGCTCGAATCTCGGCTGTTCGGCGGTCTTCCGAAGATCGATTTGCAGACTGGGGTCAGCCTCAAATACCTGATGGCGTTCTAACCTGAGACCGGCACATCACGCGTCAAGAAGGAGCGCACGCCATGACGAAAGCACAGATCATCGAGCGGATTTCTGAACAAGTCACCACGCTGACAAAGCGACAGGCGGAGATTGTGGTAAATACGGTCTTCAATAGCATCCGTGACTCGCTTAAAAAAGGTGATAAAACCGAGATCCGAGGCTTCGGCAGTTTTCGCCTCCGTGCGCGGCGGATGAAAGAGGGACGCAATCCCAAAACCGGCGCGACGGTGGCCGTGCCCGCAAAGAAAGTTCCCTTCTTTAAAGCCGGCAAGGAGCTGAAAGAACTCCTCAACAAGTAACCGCTAGACGGAAAGGAAAAGGGGCCATGGGGTCGCTCGAATCCCAGGGATCGCCCGTCGCCTCCGACATCCGCTGGACGGAAGACGCGCTTCAACGCCTGGAGCGTGCCCCGGCATTCCTCCGAGGAATGGTCCGGCGCCTGGCGGAAAAGAAGGCGCGCGAATTGGGTTACCCCGAAATTACGGCGCAGATCCTGGAACAGTTTAAGAGCCAGATGATGGGGCGTATGGGCGGCGAGGCCGATATGGCCGCCGCCGCCGAGCAAATGGCGAAAGGTCGTCTTCCCTGGACCGCCGCGGCTCGTGAACGGCTGGAGGCCGTCCCGGAATTTATGCGTCATATGATCAAGCAGATCGCCGAAGAGATCGCTCAGGAACGCGGCCACCTCGAGGTCAACGTCGATCTCTTCGAAAAAGTTGAGGCCTTGGGTGACATCCAAGAACCGGAGGGGCCGCCGATCGAATGGACGGAGAAAGCATTGGCCCGCCTCCAGCAGAAAATCAAGGATGCGCCGGCGATCGCGCTAGATTTTGTGCGGGATATGCTCAAGCGCGATGCCGAGGACTTAGCCCGTGAAAGAGGGTTAAACCGCATCGACGAGACGACGTTAATCCAGTTGTGGAACTCTCCGCAGGAGCGGATCGCCTGGACCGATGAAGCATGGAAGAGGCTTCAGGCCTCTCCGGATTTCGTTCGGAGCGGCATCCGCAAGGCGGCCGAGCGCCGAGCACGCAAGTTGGGGCTCAAGGAGATCGATTCCGCTCATCTTACAATGTTTCGAAATCAGGCGATGATGAAGGCGGTGAAGCGCATCCGGTCGTTCGGCTACGACGAGCTGACCTTCGATGCGTTCGCGACGGCGCTCCAGAAGACCAAGCGTCTCCAGGGCAACGAACAGGCGGAGAAACGTCTACAGGAAATCCGCGCGTATTTCAACGATCCGGCCACTAAGAAGCCGGAAGGAGGCACCCTGGGTGCCGAATTGATGGAGCGGTTCCGAAAGTACCTCAAGGGGGAGGGCCCTCTCGACGTGTAATCCGCACCGCCTTTGCCGCCTACCCCACCTCAAACTGCCCAGTCGCTTGAGTCCAGGCAGGACCCGGAAGGTTCCTGGCGCACTCGCACAATGGTTGATGCCTGCTCTCCCGGGCAGCTGGTCATGTCCAGTCTCCATTGTTATCGACTTGAAGACAGCCTGCCACAAGCGTAGGGTAAAATGCAGTATGTCCGCGCAACGATCCCATAGGCTGAAGAGAGCGATGGCGGCGGGGCTGTGCTGGGCTGCCGCGACCGGTTGCGCGACGGCGTTGGAGCGAGAAGGACGGTGCTTGGCCAGTCTCACTCACGAGTTTTTATCAGCCTATCATGAAATCCAGCGCTTAGAGCGGGAATGGCGTGCGGAGATGCAGGCCAGACAGGAAGGCTGGTTTCGCAGGAACGGCTCCTCGCTGCGTTTCCACCCGGTGCCAATCACCGATGCACGGTCCCCCGAATGGTATGAGCCTCCCCCGACGGAACGAGAGGAGCGGGCCTTCGCCAAATTGGCGGAAGCGAAGGCTCGCTACCGCGACACGATGACGTGGTACGGCCTGGTCTACGAGCGGTTTCGCACACGGCTGGAGGAAGATCAGCTCCTGTCCGAAACCCAAGCCGTGCTCTTCACGAATCCCGCGGTCATTTTCTATCCCATCGTGCGCTGGAACATCCGTTCCGTTTTGTGGGACGGTATCGATCCGGATGCCGACACCGACCCTGTCACTCGTTTCTGTCGAACCCGCCTAGCCGCTCTGTCTCGTGTTGTTGCAGATGATCCCGTGGCTTGGAGGCGGTAGGCGGCTGGCTGGCGCGTGCCTTTGTGGCGAAGTCAGGAAGAGTTTTTGCCGAGACAGGCGGAGAGAAGAATGTTGCAGTGTGGATAAAGGAGTTCAGTGCGTGACAGGCTGCTTCGGCCAGAATTTATGGCGGATCTGCGGTAACGGGACGTTCTCCATATTGGGGATGTCGTATAAACACCGGTCAATGGTCTCCACTTCTTCTTTTGTCAGTTCCAGCACAACCTTCTTCTTCCAAAACTGATCCAAGATGGTGTAATCGCTGACCTGGGGTTTTTCCGCCAAAAGGGCTTGCATCTTCTTGAAACCCGCCGTGTCGACGCCGGGAATTCGCCCCTTGTTTCTGTCGATGCACCATTTCAACACTTCGGCGATCCCGTACATGGTTAACTCGATCTGCACTGTGTCACTCATGGTTCTCCCCCCTCAATGAGTGACATTTTAATGCAGCCGTTTTCGATTTTTCAAACGATCTGGCGCTCAATCCCTTTGGCCAGTCAAACCGGGACGATCCCACCGGCGCTGGTTTGACCTGCGCTGGATCTCCGTTGCGAACAGTGCGGTTCACTTTGTATACTCCCTCCCATCGTTCTGCCACGAGGGCAGTGGGTCGCTGATGCGCCAAGGGTACCCTGAGGCATTCCGGATCAGTACTGACAGAACCGCTCGGAGACGGGCCAAGTTGATCGGCTGGTCCGGCTCATTCCTCGCCGCTGTGAGTCTGCTATTTCCCTCCGCTTTTCCGGGAATCAGCGGCTGCGCCAGGAAAGACTCCTATGTCCCTCCCGATTTGTTTTACCTGTTCGCCAGCTATCCAGTGGGCAAAAACCCGACCTCGGTCACTCCGGCCGATTTCAATGGCGACGGGTTCACCGATCTGATGACCACCAACATCGGCGGGAATACCCTGTCGCTGCTTATCGGCAACGGTGACGGCACGTTCAAAGATCAGGTACAGATCAACGTGTGCAAAGAGCCGCGCGCACTGGCGGCCAGGGATTTCGATGGGGACGAGAGGCTGGATGTTGCGATTGCCTGCTCCGGCAGCGATCAGGTGGCGATCTATTATGGACGTGCCGGCGGCGCTTTTCAGGAAGGACCTCGCTATGCAGTCCACCGGACGCCTGTGTCTGTCGCCAGCGACGATCTGAATGGCGATCAGAAGCCGGACCTTGTCGTGGCCTTGCGGAACGACAAGATCAAGATCTTTTTAGGAACAGGAAGAGGACAATTCGAAGAAGGACAGCAATATGAGTACGGCGACACCCCGACGTCGGTCGCGCTCGCCGATCTCAACGGGGACAGCCACGTCGATCTGGCGGTTACCAACGGAGGGCCGATGTCGAGCGCCGTTTCTATTTGGATCGGCAACGGCGATGGGACGTTTCGCGATCCTACTGATTATCGAACCGGCAAGCGTCCGTTGGGTGTGAGCTTTGCCGACTTCAACAATGACCGTATCTGGGATCTCCTCGTGATCAACGGCGATAAGGACACGTTTACGATCTTCCTCGGAAACGGCAACGCAACGTTTCAGAATGGGAAGGACTCCGGGGCCGATGCTGGTCCGAATTTTGGCCTCGCGAAGGACTTCAATGGAGATCATGTCCCCGATGTGGCCATTGTGAATCTCCAATCGAATAATCTGTCGATTCTCTTCGGCAAAGGCGACGGGACCTTCGAGTACCCGCCGCGGAACTATCGCACGAAAGCGGGACCGTTTGCCCTTGCGGAGTTTCATGTGACGACCAAGGATGAAGAAGAACCGGGTCTGGTCACGGCAGACAACGGAGCCGGCACCGTTTCGATATTTCTCCACCGTGGCCTCAAGGCGTTGGCGTCACCGGACCACCGTCAAGGATGAGCCGGGTATCGCGGAACGGCTTTGGCCCGGTGCCGGAAATTCCGAGCGATTCTTGACAGGGTGGAGAGCCTACGTTAGAGTGGCCTCCAACGCGCGGTTGACTTCCCAACCAACAAGCGGTTCCCATCACGCTGAGCTGATCATCGATCTCCGGTGAGAACGTTTCTGTGGTGGTTCAGTATGGGATCGCTCACAACTTTGTCGGTCCTGATGGTGCAAGGGGGTGTCCGAGACCTTCTCTATGGTACGCATCCAGCGGGCGGCCCGAGCGCGTATCTTTCCTTCGCGGTTACGATCTTGGGCGGCGGGCTATTGGCCGGCTGCATTGCGTTGATTCTGAACCGGCTGCGGTGAATAAGGCCGCCTTTCGTTAGCGCCAGGTCCATGCACTGTTTGAAATGCAACGGATTTATGATGATCGAGCGGCATTACACGCTCGTCAACCGACGCTTGTACGCCCGTTGTTTGAACTGCGGCTTTTGGCTCGATTTGGCCGACCTGCTGCGGTTTTTCCATAAAGTTCTCGAGAGCGGATTCCGCGGGTCAAAGGTCCGGGAATACTACCCGCTGTAGCTTTCGCTGATCATTGCCGATGCGCCTATCCACAGGCTGTGTGACTAAGGAAAGCGGAAAAGACGACTGTCTCCGCGGTGTGAGAACGAGCGGGCTGATCGTATTGCTGGCTGTGTGGTGGTTGGTCCAGTCCGTTTTGACGGCTGCCGCTGAAGCGGTTCCCGCGTCCATACAGCGGCCGCAGTTCGCTCAGGAAACGAAGGCGCCGCGTTCTTTGCCCTGGCGTCGGATTCCCGCGCGCGGTGTGCTGCTTAAGGACCTCAACACCGGGCGCGTCCTGTATGAATTCGAAGCTTCGAAGCGCCTATCGCCGGCGAGTTTGACTAAAATCATGTCGGCGTTGATCATCTTGGAATACGGCAATTTAGACGATCAAGTCATCGTCAGCCCTTGGGCGGCGCGTGCCCCCAAGATTCGCTTGGGGCTGAAGGCCGGACAGGTGTTTCGGCTGGAAGATTTGCTGAAGGCGATGTTGATCGTGTCGGCCAACGATGCCTGCTTGGCGGCCGTCGAGCATGTCGGCGGGAATGAAGAACAATTTGTGCTGCTGATGAACGCCAAGGCCAGCGCGTTGGGCCTAACGGACACGCACTTCAGCAACGGGTGCGGATTCGACGCACCGGATCACTACTCGACTGCTGAAGACCTGGCCAAGCTGAGCGAGTTCGCCCTCCGGCATCCTGTCTTCAAGCAGTTGGTACGAGCAGAGCGAGAGATCATCACACCCGTTAACGACAGCCGCCCTTATCTCCTCCGAAACACCAACCGTCTCCTTGGAACTGTGCCCGGTGTCGAGGGAGTGAAGACCGGGTTCACCTCCAAAGCCGGGCGATGCTTGGTCGCGAAGGTCTCTCAGGACGGGAGAGACCTCCTGCTCGTGCTCCTTAACGCCAAGCGCCGTTGGACGACCGCGTTGCGCCTAATCCGTTTTGGGCTCGACGTGCTCGACGACAAACCGGATGCGCTTCGGTAAGCTCACAGCGGAAATCGCGGAGGCAGCCTTGCATCCTGGTAAGTCAGAATGCGACGGCGCCCGTCTTCGTCGGACTGGACAATGAGCAGCAAGCGGGTCCCGGCCTCGACGAGCTTAAGCCGGGCGAACTGCTCTGAATCGAGCGCGTAGAGAAGTAACAGGAACTCTCCTTCGATGGACCGCCATTCCTTCCGATTCGGCACGGAGACGTCCAGACGCATTTCCCAATCAAGCCACACCGCCTCCTCGGCCTCGTCGATTAAGCGGACTCGCCCTTGAATGGTGGTTGGTTCGTGGAAGTCGAGGAGGGCGAGTCCCGCGTCAAACGGAGACCTCTCCTCAGGAAAAACCGCTATTCCTTCCTGAGTGGCGGATGGAAATTGAGCAAAGAAAAAACTAGCCACAATGATGTCCGCCCACATAAATCAGTACGGCGGGCTGCCGGATCTCGAGAAGCACGCTGTTATCGCGGAAGCGTAAATTCGATGCTGACGTCTTTGCCGAGATAATTCACCAGGATCCCTTGTTTCTCGTAGTTCAAAACCGCCCCCATCACGTTTTCGTCGCCGTAGTCTTCCTTACCAAGCAGCTTCCGAATGTCGTCCGGGCTTTCACTATTGAGGACATTTCGGAGGATTCCCCGAGTCTTGTAGGCAAAGCGGTTGTTGATGAAAATGAGATCGACTTTCCCGTCCAGTATCCGCACGCCAGCCATAGGACCGGTCGGTTTGCGTTGATCGCGCAGGAGAATAAACGTCGCCTCCTGCTCGGCTACGACACCAGGTATCTTCTCGTTGACCAAAATGTCCACCGCTTTGCCTTCTGGATCACCCAGTTTGACGCCGAATAGGGATATATCAGTGCTGACGACGGCTTTTGGATCCATCACGTCATTCTTGCTCAGCTCATACGGCTCGGCTGGGAGAACGGATGGATTCCAGACGACAGTGAAAGCGACAAGCAAACCCAGCACCACACCCTGTCTCTCAATCATCGGGTCCTCCTCAAGCATCACGGATCACGTGGTGGAGGTAGGGCTGATCTGTACGGAAGGAAGCTCAAACAATGACAATATTGTAATGAACGGTCCTACGACTTGCAAGAAGCGGCTATTTTACCTCTTCCTTACGTGTGGGGCTCTCTGAATCCTTTTCTCAGCCGCTGGTGACCGACCCGATCCGGTGGGGTGCTACCTCCCTTGAGGCGGACAATAGTTCTCTCACGATCGATCGGCAAAGGCCGGCGAATTCTCTCGCCGCAAGACTCTGGTATCGGATGGTCGGATGGCCCAATCCACCCAATGCCGCAGTGTCGAGTCGATAAGGTCGATGGTGCGAAGGTGCCGTCTGCGAAAGTGAAGGCGCATGTAGGAGCGACCAACGCGAGCCGTTCGTCGAACAACGGCGTTGTCGTCAAGCGATCGTCAACGACAGGAATCAGGCAAATCCCGAGATCCAGACGATTAGCCAGCAACGAGCCACAATGTCGGACGACGGTTGTGGCCTGCATCCGTAGGTGGATGCCGGGGAACCTGCGCGTGAAGTGAGCGGCGAGCAGGGGAATGAGATAGGAGTTGACAGTAGACAGCGAGCCAACGACCAGTCGGCCTTTTCTCATGCTCCGCAACTCCTGGACCGACTGCGATGCCTGCTCCGCTTCCCTCATCACCCGTTCGGCGTGCTCGCGAAAGATTTCTCCGGCCCGTGTCAGCATGGCCCGGAGTCTGAGGCGGTCGAAGACCAGATTCCTAACTCCTCTTCCAGGGCGCGGATCTGAATCGAAAGGGAGGGCTGCGAGACATGCACGGTTTCGCGGCGCGTGAAAAGTTTTGGCGTCGGCGCCGGCTATGGAAAGGATGTCTGAATCAGGTAATAGTGGGATGTGCGGAGGGAACGGAGAGCTCCAGAGCGGCCAAGTCTCTTTATGACCGGCTCGGGGTAAGGAAGCCATTACGGCCATGGTGGATCAGTTCGTCGCGAACGTGGTGGCCGGCGCCCGGATCAACGGACGGTTTGCCACGACCGGCCTTCCAAGGCGTAAGCGTCATCTCGTCGATCAAGTCTGTATGTCCGCTAGTGGGCCTTGTACCTATCAAGGCAGGACATGAAAATCACCAACGCCGACTTCGACGCGCTGGTGGGAGATCTGGTCAGCCCCTGAACAAATTCAACGTGCCGAAACGGAAGCAACAGGAGCTGTTGGCCCTGCTCGGGCCGATGAAGAAGGACATCGTCGAAGTGCCATAGGAATCGCGGTTGGGGGCAGGGTCGGACGTCCTGCCCTGTTTCCGCAAGGTGAGCGGTCAACCAGCCGTATAGGGCGAAGCAGCGAGTCGGCCAGCAGCCGGAGGCGCTCGAAATAAGGGCTGACGTTAAAGATCCACCAGGCAGTGCCGAAAAATGTTCGCCCACGGTTTATCCAGTGCTTCCGCGACATCCAGATTCTAGACGACGCAGCCACTGCTCACCGTCTCCAACGTCATGACGGCTCGCCCTCGTTTGGACTCGACAAACGAAGCCACCGGGCTGACCGGTGCTCTTCCCACCGGGCAGCGATTTCGTCATGCGTCATGGAGAGCTCGCGCACGTCTTGCCGGCCGACACGGTTCTATCAACTTGTGTCTCCCAGCCAGCCCAATGCATTAAGCAGCAGAAGCGCCAACGCACAGAGACCCAAGCCCCAAAATCGATAGTCGATATCTTCCCGACTGAGGCACCACTCCAAAATTCGGCGTCGCCAGGGTTCGGGGCCGGTCGCGAGAAACAGGCCTTTGGCGATCATGGCGATCCCGGTGATGACCCAGAGCGGCTGATACCGCAGTTCTTTTGTCGAAACGATCAGCACGATTCCCAAACAGGTCGCCAGAGCTTCCCACCGCAGAACCGCAGGAGAAATGGCCAACACCTCCCGAACCCTCGTGATGACGTGGCGGGGAGCAAGCAACAGAGCGACACCATCTGCTGCCCAGACTCCAGCGATCGCTGCTAAGATGTATTTCATTTGGGTGCCCTAGCGAGTGTGAGACGTGTCCGTTAAAGCCTTCCGCTTATCTCCCTCCCACGCCATGCTCCCCTATGGATAAAGTCCGCGTTGTAAATGCGCTTGGGCCACCTTGTCGATCCCGCTCATCAATGCTGCCATCCGCATGGAGGTCTTTTTCGCCAAAGCAAAGCTCAATGTGCGGTGAAACGCGTTTGTGATGATCTCGTGTAGACGTTCCTGAATATCCTTGGCCTTCCAGAAGAACCGTTGAGCGTCCTGCACCCACTCGAAATAGGACACGATCACCCCTCCCGAGTTGGCCAGGATATCAGGAATAATAAAAACACCTTTGTCGATGAGAATGCGATCGGCCTCCAGCGTGGTGGGTCCGTTGGCCCCCTCCGCCAAAATGCGGCAGCGGAGGTTAGCTGCATTTTTTTCGGTGATTTGCTCGGAGAGCGCAGCCGGCACCAGCACCGTACAGTTCAACTGCAGAAGCTCTTCATTGGTGAGAAAGTCGCCCATCTTGGTGTCCCGAAGGGGTTGCCCGTTGATCCGATAGCGCCTGAGCAACTCCGGGATATCCAGCCCTTTTGCGTTGTAGATGCCGCCTGTCACGTCGCTCACCGCAATGACCTTTGCTCCGGCCTCCTGCATGATCAACGCGGTGTTTGAACCGACATTACCGAATCCTTGGATGGCGACCGTCGCCTTCTCAATATCCATCTTCAAATGGCGAAGTGCCTCCATAGTCACGTATACGACGCCGCGACCGGTGGCTTCCTCGCGGCCTAGACTACCGCCGATCGAAAGCGGTTTCCCCGTCACGACGCCCGGCACGGCGTAACCGACCTGTTGGCTGTACGTGTCCATAATCCAGGCCATCACCTGGGCATCGGTCCCGACATCAGGGGCCGGCACGTCTTTGTCGGGACCGATCAACGGGAAAATTTCCGCAGCATAACGGCGGGTGAGCCTTTGTAATTCGGAACGGGATAGTTTTTTGGGAGCAACTTTGACACCCCCCTTCGCGCCACCGTAGGGAAGACCGGCCAAGGCGCATTTCCAGGTCATCCACATGGCCAACGCCGCCACTTCGCCGAGGTTCACGTCGGGGTGATAGCGAATCCCGCCCTTCGAGGGGCCGCGCGAGGAATCATGCTGCACGCGATAGCCAGTAAACACTTCTACGGATCCGTTATCCATGCGGACAGGAATGCTGACGATCAAGGAGCGTTGTGGCAGCTTCAGCCGTTGCCGCAGGTTGGGGTCTAGGTTCAGGGCTTCGGCAGCCTGATCGAACTGGGCAACGGCTAACCGGTAGGTCGGAGTATCCAGCTCATTCGTTGTTGGCCTTTTCACCTGTACCGTCTCATTCACCCAGAACCTCCCTTGCTAAGCGCTTTTCAGCGCTACTCGACCTCACTGCGATTCGATCAAGTCCGAGTCCCGCCGACTTGGCGATGCCCGCGCATCAATGCTGGTGAGGACTTGGTCCCATTCGATATCAAACACTTCGGCGAAGATAGCCGCAACCCGCTGCCTGACTTCGGCCAGGTCGACCGGACGCCCGAGCCACGCGGCCATCGAGGTGACGACGCATCCCTCGATGCCGCAGGGCACAATCCAGCCGAATGGAGTTGTATCAACTGTGACATTGAGTGAAAAGCCGTGCATGGTTACGCCTCGCATGATCCGTACACCTACGGATGCAATCTTTGCGGGCTGGTGGTCTCCGACCCAGACTCCGGGGAACGTTGCAATGCGCCGCCCTTGAATGCCCCATTCGGATAAGGTTCTCAAGATGACGTTCTCCAGAAGCCTGATATAGACTCTGGGTCCCGGGCAATAGCGATGTAACTGTAGGATGGGGTAGCCAACGAGTTGTCCAGGTCCATGATAGGTCACCGATCCGCCACGCTCGACATGATACACGGAGCAACCGTGAGCGCGGAGGGCCATCTCATCGCCGCCCCAGTGTTCGGATTTGGTGCTGCGCCCAAGCGTGAAGACCGGCAAATGCTCCAGAAGGAGCAGCGTATCGGGCCGGAGGTCCTGCGCCCGTTCCTCGACGAACGTCTTCTGGAGTTCCCATGCCGTTTCGTAGGGGACCACGTCGTGTTGGATAAGGAGACCTGACCGTTTCATCGTCGTAGCCTATCGCGATCCCTAACCGTATGGATCGGCTCTACGGAAAGAAGGGGGGTAGCTCCGTCACTGAGCCGCCTGTAAAAACGGCGCGCGCGGCAATGTGGCGACAAACGGACCGTTTTTCCCATGAACCGTCAGTTGAGCCGGTTCCCGTTCGCCGCGACGGAGGAAGACGTGCCAGAAATCGCCCATGTTGTAGATCTGATGATTGTCCACCGCGGTAATCACGTCGCCTGAACGGAGTCCGGCTTGGCCGCCAGCTTTGGACGGATCAACCTGCACAGCCAGGATACCTCGGTCTACGTCCAGGTTAAAGCTGGCCACGATACTGGGTGTAATTGTGACGGGAATAAATCCAAGATCCGGACGAAAGACAGAACCGCGGACCAGCATGGACTGAATATGCGGGTAAGCGGCTTCCATTGAAATCGCATAGCTAATGGCCTGTGCCGAAGGCGCAACCGCGACATTGATCCCGACGACTTGGCCGGAAAGGTCAACCAAGGGGCCGCCGCTGTTACCCGGATTGATCGCTGCATCGGTTTGGATCAAGTCGTAGAGCGTCTCGCCGTTGGGTGCCAATACCGATCGGTCTAGGGCACTCACCACACCAACGGTGACCGATGATCCCCCTTTCAAGGCCAGGGGATTGCCTATCGCCACTACCGTCTCGCCGATCTCCAGGGACAAAGATTGGCTTAACTGCGCCGGGACCAGATCCGTAGCGGCGATTTTAATCACCGCCAGATCCAGCAAAAAATCTCGCGCCACGACGCGGCCTGGCGTGAGTCGCCCGTTCGCTAACCCGACCACAAGACTTTTGACTCCTTCGACCAAATGGTTGTTGGTCAGGATATATCCGCTGGCATCGATGATAATGCCTGAACCCGAGCCGGAGGCAGTGGAATGTTGCGGGAGGTTCTGCGGGCCCCCACGAGTGAGAATCGTGACGACTGAAGGCCGCACCTTTGCAACGACGGCCGGAACGGAAAGGGTTTTTTTCGCGGTCGGCTGGTCCCCTCCTTGCTGCGCCAGGCCTGGAACGGATGTCGCCGCGATGAGACCGACACACCACGCCATGCACAGAAGAGTTGGAGCTCTCGCGACCATCTTCAGCCTCGTCCGCGGAGGAAAGCCAATTTCTATTTTCTCATAACTCGCGCGAAGTCGAAAGCGGACCTGGCGTGAAACAAAGCAGGCGAGGCTTCTGCCTCGCCTGCTTTTCGGTCGTTTCCAATCGTGTCCGTTAGCGAATTGCCGCAAACATTTGTTTGATCTCCGGCGTCTTGAGTTTCTTTAACGCCTTGGCCTCGATCTGCCGGATACGCTCGCGGGTGACAGAAAGACTCTGGCCAACCTGTTCCAATGTCCGAGGTTCATCTTGACCAATCCCGAAGCGCAACCGGATGACGGTTTGTTCTCTAGGTGTCAGGATGCTGAGGATCCGGTCCAATTCGCGGGACAACTCCGTCCGATGAACATGGGCATCAGGCGGCACCGCTTGCAGATCAGGCAACAGCTCGCCAAACTGGGTCTCGCCATCCCCTACCGGGGACTCCAGGGCGATGGGTTCTTGGAACGCTTGGATCGTCTCGTGGAGTTTATCCGGACGCACACCAAGCGTCTGAGCCAGCTCTTCGATCCGAGGCGCACGGCCCAACTGCTGAACGAGCCGTCTTGACACCCGCAGGATGCGATTCGAGGCTTCGGTCTGGTGGACCGGAATCCGAATCGTGCGCGATTGGTCCGCTAGGGCTCTGGTGATCCCTTGCCTGATCCACCAGGTGGCATACGTGCTGAACTTGAACCCTTTCCGGTATTCATACCGTTCGGCCGCCTTCATGAGGCCGATGTTGCCCTCCTGCACCAAATCCAGGAGGCTTAACCCGCGACCCGTATAATGCTTGGCCACGTCAACGACAAGGCGCAAGTTGCAGCGCACCAGTTCGTCTTTTGCACTTTCGAGCATGGTCCGCCCTTCGCGTATCTGCAGCCGGATGGCGTTCAAACGCTGCAGGCGCCCTGCCGCCCGTTTGCCTGGCCCCTTGCACTGCTCGCACAGGATCGCCAGGCTTGCCTCGGCCCGGTCAAGTGCGGTCGCGGAGAGACCGCTCAACCGACGCACGACCTGCAACGTGCGCGTCGCTTGCACGACCTTTTCCACCTTGCGCATGTGGGAAGCAACCTTCACGGCGGCACGGAGGGCCGCCCGAACAGCTCTGGTTCCCTGATCGATCCGTTTGGCAAGCGCAATCTCTTCTTCACGGGTCAGCAGCGGCCGCTCGCCGAATGAACGGAAGTACAGCGACTCCAACACCATCGGCCCTTCGAGAGGGGCGTTCGATTCGGCGTCCTCGAAAACTTCAGGAGCTTTCCCCGCGGCGCCTGTGTCCTGCTCAATCAGGTCCAACAGGTCGCTGGCTTCTGAATCGTCCGTTTCGAGCTCCAAATTCGAAGCCGCAGGAGCGGGCCGATCATCCTCGAAAACTATTTCATCTCGTTCGTCCTTCATAGGCATAGGTCACCTACGAATTCATATACTGCAAGGCGGATTGTGGAAAACTAGTGTCCACACGGAGTAATCATTGTCGTGCTCCCCTTTTGTCAAGTGTCAAGCCGCGACGAACTGCGTGCTGTGGCTGAGTGGTTGTTCGACCTGGCTCGGGGGCCGATACCCAAGCGTGGCATGCCCACGCGATCCACGCGAGGAGCGCCTGTGCCCATTCCAGCGGCCTGGGTCCAGTCGCGGGGCCAAAAGAGTGCTGCTGTGCGCGCCCGCATACGCCGTTCTGGAGCGGGAACTGGCGTTGTCCGGCTGCGTCCCACCGGCCAGCCACGGCGACGTCTGCGCCTGGAGGCCGACGGAGGGGCCAACGATCTTTTTCGGGTCCCAGGCCAACACGAGAACGACAGATACCCCGCCGCGGGGCTCACCCCTGAGCGGGGTCAGGTCAAGCCCCCCTGCGTCGGCCCCGTCGGCCAGGGCCTGCTCCGCGTTGGCGTCCGAGTCGCCTGTTGCCGGCAATGGCCCGGCTGCCAAGCACCCCGAGCGCTCGCCTTAGCTGCAAGATGCACCTCTTGTTGACGCGCCAGCCCCGCCGGAAGCGAGCACGATGGGGTCTCTGTGTTCGGGCAGCCCTTGTCTGAGAGGGGAGCAGTATAATCCATCCTTCGTGCGTTTTGTCTTTATATTTTTTTAGAGCATAGGAGGATGGAAAGGATTCTAAACGTCCCTTCCTTTCCCAGAGCCACCCTCCTCTTTTTGAAATTACGGAAGGAAGGGCGCACTGGATGGGTGGGCCTAGCAAACAGGGAATCGGGATGGGGGAAACGAACGGCTGTTAAGCGATTAAATTTCTCAAGCCATTGATTTTTTTAAAAAATTACTTTTTTTCCAATTGTTTCATAAAGGGAGCCAAGATGTCAATAGGAATAGGGAAGATCGTGGTCGAGTTCTTCTCGGCACCCACCTCAACCAGCGTTTGGAGATAACGGAGCTGGAGGGCTGCGGGGTTCTGGCTGATCACGTTGGCGGCCTCGGCCAACCGCTGGGCTGCCTGAAATTCGCCTTCGGCGTGGATCACCTTGGCGCGTCGCTCACGCTCGGCCTCGGCTTGGCGGGCGATTGCCCGTTGCATTTCCTGGGGCAAATCCACGTTCTTGACCTCGACGGCGGTGACCTTCACCCCCCATGGCTCGGTCTGCTGGTCAATGATCCTCTGGAGTTCTGCGTTGATCTCTTCTCGTTTGGCCAATAAGTCATCCAACTGGCTTTGCCCGAGCACGCTGCGGAGCGTCGTTTGGGCCATCATGGAGGTGGCATACAGATAATCCTCCACCTCGACGATGGCCCGTTGAGGTTCCACGACGCGAAAGTAGATCACCGCGTTCACTTTGACCGTGACGTTATCTCTGGTGATCACGTCTTGCGGAGGGACATCCATCGTCACGGTCCGGAGGCTTACGCGGACCAACTTATCGATGAAGGGAATAATGATGACAACTCCAGGACCATTGCCGCCCACGATCCCTCGCGCCAAGCGCCCCCAGCGAAAAATCACCGCCCGCTCGTACTCACGCAGGACATTGAAGCCCATCAATACCAGGATCACTACGAGCACCAACAGCGCGAATGGACTGAAGAGCAGGTTCATCTCACGCCTCTTTCTTTGGGCTGACCGGTTTGACGTACAGTTTCAGACCCTCCACGCGTGTGACTTCGGCCTGATCGCCTGGCTTAAGCGGCTGCTCGCTGATGGCTTCCCACAGCTCCCCGTGTATGGTGAGCTGTCCCTTCGGATCCAGTGCCGTCTTGGCCACTCCGATCAATCCGATCATCCCCTCACGGCCGGTCAGCGGTTGCCGTCTCATAGCCCTTACCCCCATGCCGACGATGAATATTGTAAACAAGGCTGCGATGCCAACGACAGGAAGAATGACGGCCCAAGAGATCTGGAGAAACGGGGCTTCGGCCTTCATCAGCATGAGGGACCCGAGAATCATGGAGATCACGCCGCCGATGGCCAGCAAGCCGAAGCTGGTGATGGTCGCTTCCAGAATGAAAAACACGATGCCCAGCAGGATCAGCAGGACGCCGGCATAGTTTACCGGCAAGGATTGGAAGGAATAAAACGCCAGGATCAGGCTGATCGCGCCGACAATCCCTGGCAGGATCGCACCCGGATTGTAAAGTTCGGCCAAGAGGCCGATGGTGCCGATAGTCATCAACAGATAGGCGATGTTAGGATCGCTGAGGGCCTTGAGCATTTCCAGGCGCCATCCCATCGGAAACTCGACTACTGCCGCGTCCTTCGTCCGCAGAACGATGGCTTCGCGTCCAAGGTTCACCGATCGGCCGTCCACGGCCTTGAGCAGAGTCGGTACATCCTCCGCGATGAGGTCGACGATCTTGAGCTTTACCGCTTCTTTTTCAGTGACCGACACGCTCTTGCGCACCGCCTCCTCTGCCCACGACACATTCCGGCCTCGCTGCTCGGCGATGGACTTGAGGTAAGCCACCGAATCGTTCTCGACTTTCTCCTTCATCGTCTTGTCCAGTTCACCGCCGCCCATCGCGACCGGGTGGGCGGCCCCGATGTTCGTGCCGGGTGCCATCGCCGCGATATGCGCCGCCATCGTGATGAAGACGCCGGCCGAAGCCGCACGGCCGCCGGATGGAGCTACATAGACGATGATCGGGATCGGTGAGCCGGTGAAGTCTTTGATGATGACGCGCATGGACGTGTCGAGTCCGCCCGGTGTGTCCAGGCGGAGGATCAGCGCGGAGGCGCTCTCCGCCTGCGCGAAGGCGATGGCGTCGTGCACGTATTCGGCGGCGACCGGATTGATCACACCTTCGTAGGTCGCCAGGACGACCGTCGAGGCGGCTCCAGCTTCGACCGAAAGCGCAACCAGCAGACCCACACTTACCGTCGCTTGGGCGAGCAGGCGCAACGATCGACCGGCGGTGAAAAACATTGCGGGACTGCGTCTGGAACCGTTCATCGAGAGGTCCCTCGCATGGCGCGGAAAAGGAGTGATGGCGTCCCTCAACATTCGATTAGAAATGAGAAATGCGCAGGAATGTACCTGGATGATACGGTCCACCCGATACCCTGTCAAGGAACGGCCCCCCGTTCGGTTGCAAAGCCCAGACCGGTTTCCTACAATGAGCCCGCCATGGCACGGTTGCAAGACGGCGAGCGCATCCATCTCGTTGACAAGAAGGGACGGCACTATGCCCTGACGCTGAAGGCAGGGGCCATCTTTCAGCACAGCGGCGAGACGATCTCGCACGACATTCTGATTGGGAGGCCGGACGGCAGTCTTGTCACGCTATCCCGAGGCACGCGCATGATTGCCCTACGTCCCACACTTGCCGAATACGTCTTGAAGATGCCGCGTGGCGCCCAGGTGATTTATCCCAAGGACCTGGCAATTATCGCGATGTGGGCCGACATCTATCCTGGCGCAAAGGTCTTCGAAGCCGGAACCGGCTCCGGCGCGTTGACGATGGCGCTGTTGCGAGCCGTCGGTCCGCGCGGATCGGTGGTGAGCTATGAAGCTCGTGAGGACTTCGCTCGCACCGCTGCCGGCAACATCGAACGGTATCTGGGCGCGACCCCCAATCTTACCATTGCCAGAGCCGATGCGTACGAAGGTATCAAGGTTCCTGCCGGGGGAGACCTCTTCGATCGGGTCGTGCTCGATCTTCCGGAACCCTGGCGGGTTGTTCCCCACGCCGCGAAGGTCCTGCGTTCGGGGGGCATCTACCTGAGTTTCGTTCCGACCGTGCCGCAGGTCATGCAGACCATCGAGGCGTTGGAGCGATCCGGTGTCTTCGGTTTGGTCCAAACTTTTGAAACGTTGCTGCGAACTTGGTCTGTGCAAGGACGGAGCGTCCGTCCGGATCATCGGATGGTGGCCCATTCGGGGTTTATCACGGTCGCGCGCAAGGTCGAGCCAGGGCAGGAGATGAATCGACCGGGCGGAACTGCTGAGGAACTCAACGGCCGGAGTGGAGCCGACTAGAGGAAACTCGATGAGCAGGCTGCGCGGCAAGGTGGCATTGATCACGGGCGGCAACTCCGGTATCGGCGAAGCGATCGCGACGCTGTTCGCCCAGGAAGGCGCGGCAGTCACCATCACAGGTCGACGTAAGGATCGATTGGAGCGGGTGATCGGCGAGATTGGGCAAAGGGGTGGCCGGGCACTGGCCATGGCCGGATCGGTGACCGATGAAACCCATGCGCGGGAAGCGGTCGCGCAAACGGTCCGGACATTCGGCCGACTGGACATTCTGGTCAATAACGCCGGCATCGGGGACTTCGGAAAGAAAATTCACGAGACAGACGACGCCACCTGGCAGCGGATGCTCGACGTCAACGTCACCGGCGTGTTCCGCATGACTCGGGCGGCGATCCCTGAAATGCTGAAAGCGGGCGGAGGAGCGATCATCAACATTTCTTCAGTCGCCAGCCTGGTCGGGCTTCCCATGCTCTCCGCGTATGCGGCCTCCAAGGGAGCGCTGGATGCCCTCACCCGCGCGATCGCCGTTGATTACGCCGCGCAAGGGATCCGCTGCAACGTGGTGAATCCCGGCCTCATCGAGACACCGATGGCTGAAAGTCTGTTGAGCGATCCGGCACGAACGGCCGAGGTGTTGAGACAGTACCTTATCGCGCGTCCTGGCAAACCCGAAGAAGTGGCAAAGCTGGTGCTCTATCTCGCGTCCGACGATGCTTCCTGGGTCACCGGCGGCACCTTCACGATTGACGGCGGTATGACCGCGCATTGATATTTTGGTACGGAGAGCACATCAGTGCGACCGCGAAGGAAAGGCGAAGCCGTGACTGTGTGGCGTACCTGTGCTCTGTGGATCGTGATCGCCATCACGACGGTGGCGATCCCGGCTTGGGTCTACGGCGGGATCGACTTCTCGGGCACCGTTCTGTCGGTTGATCCAGAAGCGGGGAAATTTGTGGTGAAGAAGGCGGACGGCGGAACGCGGTTCACCTTTGTCGCCAACGACAAAACCGCATTCGACGGCCGAGGCCTCAAAGACCTCAGGGATCTGAAAAAAGGCGATCAGGTCGTTGTGACGTATCAGGTATCGGGGAGCCATTACGTCGCCCTGAAGGTGATGGTCAAAGAGAGATAGTTAAGAAAAACTTGACGGCCAGCCGCCGTGAGCCCTCTCGAAAAAATGGAAATCAACGCGCAGACCAAACTCTGTGGGGTCATCGGCAACCCAGTGGAACATTCCTTGTCCCCGGCCATTCATAACGCGGCCTTTCAGAAGCTCGGCCTGAATTTCGTGTACCTAGCCTTTCGGGTGGAAAACATCGCTGACGCGATTCGAGGCATCCGGTCGCTGGGAAATGTGCGCGGCTTCAGCGTGACCATCCCACACAAAGTGTCTGCCATCCGGTACCTCGACGAGGTGGAGCCGACGGCCCGGCACATCGGGGCCATCAATACCATAGTAGTGGACGATGGAAAACTGATCGGCTACAACACAGACGCTTCAGGAGCCCTGCAAGCTCTGCGGGATGGCGGTGTCGAACTGAAGGGACGGCGGGTGGCGATGCTGGGATCGGGCGGCGCTGCGCGCGCCATCGCTTTTGCGCTGGCGGCGGACTCTGGCGTGGCGGAACTGTTTATCCTGGGAATCGACGAGGCCAAGCGACGGGGCCTCGTCCGCGACCTCCAGGCCAAGACCTCCCTCCGCGTTCATGAGGCGACTCTGAGCGAAGACACCCTCCGTCGCCTGTTGCCAGGCGTGCAGGTCCTGATCCACTGCACGCCGGTCGGAATGCACCCCCGGATTGAGGAAAGCTGTGTTCCGGCCGAGTTGCTCCATGCTCGTCTGGCTGTCATGGACATCGTGTATAACCCGCCAGAGACACGTCTGATCAGGGACGCTACGGCTGCCGGCTGTCAGACCGTTCGCGGCCTTGAGATGTTTCTTAACCAGGCCGCCGCACAGTTCGAACTCTGGACGAACCGACCAGCTCCCACTGACGTGATGCGGGCTGTGCTGGTATCCCGCTTCGCATGAATATCGTTCTGATCGGATATCGCGGTACCGGCAAGAGTACGGTGGGCAAAATTCTGGCGGCTAAGCTGGGACGCGAATTGGTCTCGACGGACGCCGAAGTTGTCAAGCGGGCCAAGCTGTCGATCTCCGAGATTGTGCAACAGTTTGGCTGGGAACATTTTCGAGATTTGGAGTCGGAGGTGTGCCAGGACGTGGGCAAAAAAGACGGCTTGGTCATCGATACCGGCGGAGGCGCGATCCTCCGCCAGCAGAACGTGGATGTTCTCAAAAAAAACGGGACGCTGTTCTGGCTGACCGCGGAAGTCCCGACGATCGCCCAACGCATCGGCGGGGATACCCAACGCCCTTCCCTGACCGGTACCAAGTCCTTTACTGAGGAAATTCAGGAGGTGCTCCAACAGCGCCTCCCAAAGTATCAAGCCGCCGCAGACCACGTGATTGCGACGGAAGGGCGAACAGTCGAGGAGGTGGTCGCCAGTATCCTGGCCAGGGTGTGAACCCGCCAGGAGCGGCCCTCCGTATTGATCTGTTTGGAAGCCCGTGCTATGTTGTCTCTTGCAATTCATCGCTGCGGGGCCGAGTGATGGAGAGCGAAGCGGAGTGGCCCTGATTCGATGTTGCCTTGCGTGAGGAAGTTGGCCGGACAGCGCGAGTGAGTGGACGGTGCAGTTGCATTAGCGCCAGGAAGTCTCTCCCTCCCTCCTCCATTTCTTCCCAAGACAATATCAACAGCAGTGACGGAGGTCGCTATGGGGAACAAATTGTATGTTGGAAGTCTACCCTACTCGACGACTGAGCAACAGCTGGCAGAGTTGTTCTCCCAGCACGGAACCGTCCAATCCGCGAAAGTGATCACGGATCGATACACCGGGCAGTCACGAGGCTTTGGGTTCGTGGAAATGTCCACGCCGGAAGAGGCACAGAAGGCCATTGCGGCACTCAATGGGAGTCAATTGGGCGGTCGGACGCTCGTCGTCAACGAAGCCAGACCGCAGGAGAAACGGCCTTCCGGTGGGGGCAATCCCGGCGGCAGTGGAGGGGGAGACCGAGATCGCTGGTAGAGGGTCGGTTCTGACCGTGTGCAAGCTGAAAGAGCATCAAAAAGGGCCGCTGGCAACAGCGGCCCTTTTTGATTGTCGGGTACCGATCGCGCACGCGGCGCTGTGAAACACTGCGGTCTTGACAAGGTTAAATCCAAGTGATTCACTCACGGTTCGTGCGCCCGTAGCTCAGTTGGATAGAGCGTCGGGCTTCGAACCCGCAGGTCGCAGGTTCAAGTCCTGCCGGGCGCACCATCTGCAAGCACAAGAACCGGATAGTGTTTTTTGTGGCTCGCACTGCCCTCCCCACCATTGGACGACTCCTTCTCGGCTTCGTGCTGTTTCTGAGCGCGTGCAGCGATCAGTACACCGTCTTCCACAGTCAAACCGGTCTGCCGATCCTGCTGATCAAGCGTGCCTATACTTACCGCGGCTGCATTGAGACCATGCGGGCAGAAGCCGCCCGTTTGGGGGTAACCTTCCGGTATATTCACGTCAAGGGTTCGTGGTCCGGTCAAACGCTTCTCTGGCCGTTCGATCCAGGCTATGCCTGCGAAGCGGTGATCGGCCCTGAACGGCCTCTATCGGGGGCGTATGCGGACAGGTTTCCCCTTCCGATGTGATGTTCCGTTCCGGCCTGAGCCGTCCAACCCTTGCGCGGTACCCTGTTCAGGAAAGTTCGAATTGCTCGTACACTCCGAAGCTTTGAGAAAAAGAACGAGCGCAATTATTGAAGCTTTCAGTGGAAAGCTTGACGATGACGGAGGGGCTTCAGTACAGTGATGGACTGAGCCGCATGACTTGGTTGTCGCTTCGGAGGAATTCAGAGTGACCCAGCCTCGACCGCCTGTGCCCTTCGCGGCACAGGCTGTCCCGTTCGATGAATTTCTGGCCACCGGAAAGCTTCCCGACGACCTGATCACGAGCGAATATGTGGCGCAACAGTTCGTCGAGCGGCTGGTGCACTATGTCCTCAGTGTTCCGGCCGGTAGTTACACCATGGCTCAGTTAGGGAAGCTGTTGGAACAGTTGGACCCTCGGTACCAAGTCTTTTTTTTCAAACGCCTGAAGGAAACCAGCCCCGAGAGCCTCAAGGATTTCGCTCCGCTCTACTATGGTTTTATGAACGAATTCCATTCCTTGCTGTTCACCTAACCGCGCAAATACCGCTTGTCCCCGGTCGGTTCTCATGTATAATATTTTAGAGTCTGAAACGAGGAGAAGTATGACTCCAACGCTGCAACGAGCTGTAACCAGCTTTTACAACCTAGTGTATGAGGCGCAGACATTTGCCACCACCATGGCGAGAATTGACACCGCCGAACAGGAACACTATGCTGGCCGGATCGAAGGTCTGAACTGGGTTCTTGACCGGTGCCAGGAACTCGAGGACATGGACGCCAACCTGACACCTTCTTCCCTACAGCGGGTGTTGACCGACGTTAAATCCGACTTGGATCATGAACTGTCGGTGCAGCGCCGTGAGAAGGGCCGACGGGCGGACGGACGTGAGGAGGCGCTCATCTTCGTGGCAGATTATCTGTCCAGCCTCATTACCGCGACTGAGATCGAATCCGCCAAGAGTTCGGTGTAACCTTCGACAACATGTCCGCGGCTTCCCGACCGCGCCTTATCTTGATGGGGTGCGCGGAAAGGAGGTGTGTCTCTGCGCTGGCTGACGAAAGGTTCCACCTGAAGAAAGCTGTGGGCGCGAGTCCGGGCGGGGACGGACGGATGGGCAATGCTGCGTGGTGGTCGTCTTCGCCGCGGTACATCGGGGGCATCAACTACTAAAACTAATACGGTATGGGTTCAGGTTTTTTGGCCAGGAATCCCATGGTGCGAGAATGGATCGTCTTCGCGATTTGTCTCGGTCTTGGGGGACATATTGCGGTGGGAGTGATCCTGCATGCACCTGAACGCTGGCTATGGAGCAATGCCGGGCTCTACGGGCTGCTCATCGGTTTTGCCGTGTACGTCGTCGTTCAGCTTGGCCGTTCCGTCTGGTGGTTTTATCGAAGCCGCCGGGCGACCGTAGGAAAGAGTCCACCGCCGTGGTCAGCCCAGTAAGGTGTCAGACAGCGCGTGGAGCATCGCCTCTTGACCGTGAATCGGCGCTTCTCTACTCTTCTTCAAAAAGATTCAACCATGTCGAGTGGGCAGAAGAAAGCTTGGTCTAATCGATCTGTCACTCCAGCCGAATGGGCAGGAACGCCGTACGGTATGACACCCGCAACCGGCCCGACCGACCAATACGGCTCCTTTCAGGCTTCGTTGCTCTACTGTCCTCAATGCCGTCAGGCCACTCCGACACGGCAACGCCTGCTGCTCGTGTTGCCGACCGGAAACCTATACGAGTATCGTTGCGCCCAATGTGGCACATCGACTGGGACGAAAACCGAAAACCAGCGCGTTGAGGTAGAACTCTTCCGGCCGTGACTCCTGGTTCAGCCGATTCTCGAGCATCTTGATATCCCTTTCTTTCGCCGTTCACCGGGTCCCCGCTGTTGCGAACCCGCCTATGCAGTTCGAAGATTTCCAAGGAAAGCCGCCAACAACGTGGCAAGGGTGGGAGAAACTCGATCCAGGGAGAGAAGGCAGTAGGGTCAGGTGAGTTGGTCGAGCGGAATCCCTTCCTCGATCAGCATCACTGGAATATCATCCCGGATGGGATAGACGATCTTTTGGTCGGCCCGCACCAAGCCGCCGTCTAACTTTTCTGTTACCGGCTTTTGGGCCTTATTCTTCAGCGTTCCCCTCTCGATGGCGGCGTTCAGCTTCTCGACCAGAATCTCGTCGGCCAGGCTGACTTCCTGTTTGGTTTCCGGACAGCAGAGAATGGCCAGCAGATCCGGAGCGATGTGAACGCCTTTGCCTGTTGCCTCTCGCATGCTTGGACTTGCCTCCTCTGAGGTGAGATAAGCTGGCTTCCTGTCCTAGGACCGAAGCGCGAAGCAGAGCATAGTGCAACCCTCTTGCAAAGATCAAGATATTGACCGAATCCTGCTTTTTGATGTTTCATCCGGTCGGGTGAAGTCTGCTATACTGTGACGTTTGTACTGGAGCTGCTCTCATGGGCAGAGATCACAGATGGTGGCGCCACTGGCTGACCGGCTTGCTGTTGTTGGTCCCGGCCTGGGCTACGTTTCTGATTCTCTCTACGCTGTTCGCGGCACTTGACGATCTGATCGTAGATCTTCTGGGCACCCGCATCGCAAGCGATGTGCCCGGATTGGGCGTGCTGACGTTGTTTGCGCTGATTCTTCTCAGCGGTGTGATCGCAACCCATGTCCTGGGACAGCGGTTGTTTCAGCGCGCCGAGGACTGGCTGGCACGCATCCCGTTCGTCCGCAGCGTGTATGTAACGCTCAAGGGCATGACGGACCTGTTCAACTTCCGATCCCGCTTCGGCCTCAGCACCGTGGTGGCCTTTCCCTTTCCGCGTGACGGGCTCTGGGCGTTGGGGTTCGTCATGGGATCGGCGCCCGGGCCGTTGCAAGTGGTCTCGGGGACCGAACTGCTGATGGTGTTTGTGCCGACGGCGATCCATCCGTTCACCGGATATCTAGCCTTTGTCCCGCGCCAGCACGTCCGTCCGATCAATCTGCCGCCCGAGGACGCCATGAAGATGGAATTTTCGGCCGGCTTCTACAAACCGAAACGGGGCTGGCTGGCCGATCCAGGGGCAAGCGCATGACCACACCGCGGCTTGATCGGCTGATCGTTCGACGCGCTCGGGTGGAAGACGCGGACATCATCGCCTCGTTCAGTGCAGCGATGGCGCTCGAAACCGAAGGCCGGGTCTTGGACCGGGAGCGGGTGCGACAGGGCACACTGGCCGTCCTGCAGGAGCCGGAACGAGGCTTTTTCAGCGTGGCCGAAGTATGCCCGGAAGCGGCTCCGCCGGTGATTGTTGGCCAACTCCTCGTGACCTACGAATGGAGCGACTGGCGGAACGCGCAGTTTTGGTGGATTCAGAGTGTTTATGTCGATCCCGCCTGGCGGCGAATGGGCGTCTATCGGCGCATGCACGAAGCGATCATCAGTCAGGCCCGCGCGCGCCGTGATGTGTGCGGCGTTCGTCTCTACGTCGATAGCGGCAATCGCGTGGCGCAAACCGTGTACGAACGCGTCGGTCTGTCGCGCACCGCCTATGCGGTGTTCGAGGAGGATTTTGTGCTTCCCAAAAGGGTTGAATCGACTCCTGCGTCGGCCTCGTAGCAGACTTTGCGGGAAGTTCGGCAGAGGAGGCAGGCTCCGTGTACACTCGACGACCAATGGTCAGCGGCATCACGCTTCAGAAAACATGCCTGTGGGTTGGCGTATGCCTGCTCGTTGCGAGCGGCTGCGCCTTCAGCAGGGGCAATCTGGGCGACGAGTTCAAGCCGGAGGATGTGGAAAAGATCAAAAAGGGGATCACGACCCGATCTGAAGTCGTCGCGGTCCTGGGCGCACCCGACCGAATCGTGCAAGCCAACGGTTACGACATCTTCCAGTATTACCGTTATGATCTCAAATCGGGGAGCCTTTTGCTCCTGCTGGTGAACTTTTCGCGGGTCAATATCAAGAGCGACGACCTCTACATCCTGTTCAATCGAGACGGGGTGGTTGAAGACATCGTGCTCGGCAAGCGCACGGATCGGCTGAAGTTTCAGTTCTGGCCGTTTGGCGAGTAAAGCGAGGAGGGGACGGTGCGCGTGATGGTGAAACGCCATGCCAGGGGGAAAGCGATCGACCTTCCGCGGCTTGTGGCCCTTGGGCTCCATCTCTTACCCCTTGTCGTGGGGTTGGCGTCCTTCGGGCTATCGGGCTGCGGTTTCGCGACCGTTGCGCGACTTTCGATCAACGATCCGATCCGTCCGGAGAGCGTAGCGTTCATCATTCCGGGGCGGACCACGCTCGCCGAGGTTGTGGAACATCTCGGCGCTCCCGACGAACTGGCCGCCTTGGATGAAGGTGCCGTCATCGCTTATCACTTTCGCGACGCCAAGTACACCCGGGTCAACTTCGGCTGGCCGGCACGCTTTTGGCTGACAGTTTCGCCCGATTTCATCCTCTCGGCAGGAGGCCTGGGAACGGACGTCTTCGAGGTCGCGTTCGATTCCCGGTGGGTGGCCCGCGAGCACGCGTTCGCAAAACACTCCGGTCATGCGAGTTTCAACCCGTGGCCGTTCTGACCGCCGGGCGTCCGTCCCTTCAGTTTGCGCATGTCCGTTGTTCCGCTATAATGCCGTCCGCATGAACGCCCGTGACGCAGATAATGACCGGACGATCGACGCGCTGTTGCACTCTTCTTCGTACATTCCCGCTGATCGGGACGTGGAATTTCTCCAGCGCGACGAGCTACGCCCCTTGCGGTTGCAACTTGAGCTGCTCAAGCCCGAGTTGATTCAGCGGGAAGAAGGTATCCGCTCTACCATCGTGGTCTTCGGCAGTGCGCGACTCGTGGAACCAGCTCGGGCGAGGGAGGCCCTGAGCCGTGCGGAAGCTGACCTGAAAGCACGGCCGAACGACCCAGCCGCACAACGAGAGGTCGAGGTTGCCCGTCGCCGTCTGGCGCTCGCCCGTTACTACGATGAAGCGCGCGAGTTCGGCAGACTGGTGTCTTCCACCTGCCAGGTTGACGGCCGGTGCGATTTTGTGGTCGTCACCGGGGGAGGCCCCGGCATTATGGAAGCGGCCAACCGCGGTGCGGCCGACGCGGGCGGAAAATCGGTCGGCTTGAACATCACCTTGCCGCACGAGCAGCGGCCCAACCCGTATATCACGCCGTCGCTGTGCTTTCAGTTCCGTTACTTCGCCCTGCGCAAGATGCACTTTCTCCTCCGCGCCAAGGCGTTGGTGGCCTTTCCCGGAGGGTTCGGTACGCTGGACGAGTTGTTCGAGACGTTGACGCTGCTCCAGACCGGCAAGGTGAGCGGCATCACCATCGTCTTGATGGGACGCACGTTTTGGGACCGGCTCATCAACTGGACGATGCTCGTCGAGGAAGGCCTGGTCAGTCCGGAAGACCTTGCGCTCTTTCACTACGCCGAGACGGCTCAGGAAGCCTGGGACCTGATCGCTGCCCGACACCAGATCGACCGACCGGCATGATCATTTCCTTTCACGGCGCCGTCCGGTCGGTGACGGGCAGCCGGCACTTAATCCAGACTCCTGGTTGTCACGTTCTGTTGGACTGCGGCCTGTTCCAGGGTCGCCGCCAGGAAGCCGACCGACACAATCGCGTTCTGGGGTTTGATCCCAAAGCGGTGGACGCGGTCCTCCTCTCGCACGCCCACATCGACCATTCCGGGGCCTTGCCCGTCTTGGCTAAACACGGGTTTGCCGGCAAAGTGCACGTGACGTCCGCCACCGGCGACCTGACCAAGGTTATGCTGGAAGATTCGGCCCGCATTCAGGCGAGCGACTGCGCGTACGTCAACAAACAGGAAGGACGGAAGGGGCGCCGGTGTCTCCAGCCCTTCTATGACATCGACGATGTCCGGGCGATTGTGAGGCGGTTCACGGGCACCCGCTATGGCGACGCGATCAAGGTCGGCCCGCGAATGAGTGCCTCCTTCCACGAAGCCGGCCATATCCTCGGCTCGGCTGCCATCCGGCTCACGTACGCGGCGCGCGGAAACACGACGACCGTTCTCTTTGCCGGCGATCTGGGACGGCCGCGGATGCCGATTCTGCGGGACCCTGCAGAGCCCCCGCCCTGCGATGTGCTGATCATCGAATCGACCTATGGAGATCGGCTCCACGAGGAGGTTGGAGAAGCGCTAAAAGCCAAGGCGGAACAACTGCTCACCCAAGTCAGGATGAACCGCGGCAAGATCATTGTGCCGGCGTTCGCGGTTGGGAGGACACAGGAACTGGTGATGCGGATCAAAGAATTGGTCCGCGAGGGACGCATCGATCCGATACCCATTTACATCGATTCGCCGCTAGCTGCCAAGGCGACCGAGATTTTCCGCCGGCATCCGGAGTGTTACGACGAGGAGACCCTCCGCACATTTGCTGCGGAAGGCGACCCGTTCGCGGCCCGTTACATCCACTACGTGTCATCGGTCGAGGAGAGCAAGCGGTTGAACGCGATGAAAGGGCCCTGCGTCATCATCGCGTCCTCGGGCATGTGCGAGGGGGGCGGGTGCTGCATCATCTCAAGCACACCATCCAAGATGAAGCCAACATCATCGCGATCGTTGGCTTTCAGGCCGAGCATACGTTGGGACGCAAACTGATCGAGGGCTGGGACGTGGTGCCGATCTTTGGCGTGCCAACGCCGCGGCGCGCGCAAGTGGTCCGCTTCAACGGTTTGTCGGCCCATGCGGATCGCCACGATCTGTTGGCTTATGTCCGGTCGATCAAGCCGGTGCCGGCCAAAGTGTTTGTCGTGCACGGTGAAGAAAAACAAGCGTTCTCGTTGGCGGCGGCCATCACGGCCGAGCATCCGCGCATCGATGTGATCGTTCCAGAACGTGGATCGTCGCACGAGATCTGAAGCACAAGGTGGTCGCAGTCCGGCTTTTGCTCCAACGTCATCGCCGATTGCCCGCGGCCGCTGCTCATGTAGGATGAACAGGGTCATCAATCTCGCCATGCTGGCACGATGGTCTCGATGCCAGGCCAGAAGGTATTCGAGACGACCGCTGCGACTGAGCGATCGACGGGGTAACGGATGAGACGTCATTGCGGTGTTGCATTCTCCCGCCTAACCACGGTGCTTGTCGCCGTGATACTGGCTTTCTGTTCGCTTTCCGGTGCGGGTCAGACTGCCGAGACTTCCGGAATCAGCCCAGAGGAGCCCCGCGCGCGGGCACGGGATCTCCAGATCGTGATCGGCCGCTACCCGCCAGGCCCGTTCAACGCGATCACCGACGTGGCTGGCGTCAAGGTCGGGCACGTGACCCTGATCAAGGGAGAGGGACCGCTCAAGCCGGGCGAAGGTCCAGTGCGGACGGGTGTGACGGTGATTATCCCGCGCGACGATGTCTGGCAGCGAAAGGTCCCGGCGGGAGCCTTTGTTCTCAACGGCACGGGGGAGATGACGGGGCTAGCTTGGGTGGCCGAGTCCGGATTCCTGGAATACCCCATCGCGCTAACCAACACGCTGAATGTGCCGCGCGTGGCCAACGGCATCATCAGTTGGATGATCAAGCGGTATCCCGGCATTGGGATTACGGACGACACCTTGACTCCGGTCGTAGCCGAATGCGACGACAGCCACCTTAACGACATTCAGGGACGACATGTATCCGAGCAGGACGTGATCCAAGCGTTGGACCGTGCCTCCGCCGGCCCGGTCGCGGAAGGCGCGGTCGGAGCCGGGACCGGCATGGTGTCATATGGATTCAAAGGCGGGATCGGCACGTCTTCGCGACGGTTGCCGGAGGAAGAAGGGGGATACACTGTCGGCGTGCTGGTCAACGCCAACCACGGGCGGCGTCCGGAGTTGGTCATCGCCGGAGTCCCCGTGGGCCGATTATATGATCGGGACGAGCCGTTCGGCGGACAATCGAGCGTACCGGAAGGGGCGGGTGCCGTTGTGCGTGAAGAACGGCCGGACGGAGGCGAAGGCTCGATTATCGTGATTATTGCGACTGATGCCCCGCTTGACAGTCGTCAACTCACCCGCCTGGCCAAACGGGCTGCATTGGGATTGGCCAGAACCGGATCCATCGCACGGCACGGCAGCGGCGACTTCATGCTTGCCTTCTCGACCGCGAACGCCATCCCACACTATCCGAAAGATCGTACATTCTCCATGACCCATCTGGCGGACACCCATCTGAACCCGCTCCTGACAGCCACGGTGGAAGCCACGGAGGAGGCCATCGTGAACGCACTGACGACAGCGCGGACCGTCGTCGGGCGAGACAATCACCGAGTCGAAGCCATTTCTTTGACCCGCCTGCGCACGCTATTGTCGCTTCCACGATAAGACGTGCCACTCCTCGCTCGGGTTGCTTGCATTTTGAGAAGCAACATCGCTATGCTGCTCCCCGCAGCATCGGCAGGTGGGGGTGATCGGGATGGGGGATTATCAGATCGGCGGAGGGCTCAAGCTGTTGACGGCATTGGAGAAAACGGAGGGCTTCGCTGAATTTCTCAAGACCCGGATGATCCGCGCCCTGGAAACGGAGGATCCGACCGAACTGCACTATCTACTGGCGCAACTCGACGACTATTATTCCTACATGTGGCGCTACTACAAGAAGCTTGTGAAGGAGCGCGGAGACCGCATCAATCCCGACGTGTGAATCGCTGTCTCGGCCGCACAAGACGGCCTCGCCGCCATGACTCTTGCCACGACTTCGATACTTCGGTTCGCCTCTGCGCTGTCCCGTTTGCCTGACTCAGCCGCCGCCGGGCGGGCTGTCGCGCAAGCGGTGCGACGACAACTCGGCGGCGACCCGCCCGATTTGGCGTTCCTGTTTTTCTCCAACCACCACTCACTGCGGGCCGAGTTGCTGTGCGGGGCGGTGCGCCAAGAGGTAGGTCCCCGTGTGCTGCTTGGATGCTCGGGAGAAGGGGTGATCGGGGGCGGCGAGGAACTCGAAACCGACCCGGGAGTGACACTGTGGGCTGCTCGCCTTCCCGGTGTGCGTGTCAGCCCCCTGCGGCTGTCGTTTTCTCAGGAACTCGATCGCCTTTCGGTCGGCGGTTGGCCGGATGATCGGGCGATTGGCCCCAGTGCGGTGTTCGTGCTCCTGGCTGATCCCTTTTCGATTCCGGTGAAAGAAGTCTTGGCGATGCTTGAGGAGCGCTATCCCGGGGCGATTGCCATCGGAGGCCTGGCGGGCGGGGGGCATGACATGGGGGAGAATCGGATGGTTTTCGGGGATGAGGTCTATGACGGCGGACTAGTGGGCGTCGCTCTCTCGGGGTCCGTGTCCATCGAGACGGTGATTTCGCAGGGATGCCGTCCCATCGGAGACCGCTACGTGGTCACCAAGTCTGAGCGCAACCTCATCCATGAGCTGGGCAGCGTTCCGGCGTTGGAGCGTCTCCGGGCGCTGTTTGCGTCGATGTCCGCTGAAGAGCGCCGCATTGCGCAGCGAGCCCTGCACCTAGGCATCGTGATCGACGAACAGAGGAATCGTTTCGAACGCGGGGATTTTCTTGTTCGGAATCTCATCGGTGTGGATCAGAGCACGGGGGCCGTCGCCATCGGTGATCTGGTGCAGGAGGGGCAAACCGTTCAATTTCACCTGCGGGACGCCAAGTCGGCGCACGAAGACCTCAATCTCCAACTGGACGCCTATCGTGCGAGGCATCGGAAAGCTCCCCTGGGGGCGCTGCTGTTTAGTTGCTGCGGGCGGGGAGAAGGGCTGTTCGGCCGGCCGCACCATGATGTCTCCGTGTTGCGCGAACGGTTGGGAGACATCCCCATTGCCGGGTTTTTCGCGCAGGGAGAGATCGGACCGGTCGGCGGCGGCAATTTTCTGCACGGGTACACGGCTAGTGTGGCGCTGTTCTCCGAGCCTGACTTGTGACCCCGCCGCACCGTTCTGCCTCGCTGGGGGAGCCCGTATGCAACGCCAATGTCCATCGGGGAGAGGAGCAATCATGAGAACGTGTGGGGCTGTCCTGATCCTGTCGCTAGCGCTCGTCCCGCTGGCGGTCGTCGGAGCTGAAGAGGTCGGGCGAGAAGTCCTCACGGAATCCGGGCTGAGGTACGTGGATCTGGTCGTCGGTACCGGCCGCCAGGCGGAAGTCGGTGATACTGCGACCGTGCACTACACCGGCTGGTTGGAAAACGGGAAACAGTTCGACAGCTCGCGAGACCGTGGCGAACCCTTTTCGTTCCGCGTCGGCGCGGGCCATGTCATTAAAGGATGGGATGAGGGTGTACAGGGCATGAAGATCGGCGGCAAGCGGAAGCTGATCATTCCTCCGGACTTGGGCTACGGCACACGTGGAGCCGGCGGCGTCATTCCACCGAACGCGACCCTGACGTTCGAGGTGGAATTGCTGGAGCTGCGCTAGCCTGCCGTGGCGATGTCACAGACTTTTCAGACTGAGTACGGAACGTCCATGAATCGCACTCCGCTCTATGAAGCACATCGGGTCGGCGGTGGGAAGCTGGTGGAGTTCGCCGGCTGGGAGATGCCGATCCAGTACACCGGCGTGGTGGACGAATACCACTCGGTCCGCAGCAGGGCTGGCCTGTTCGACGTCAGCCACATGGGTCGGCTCCAGGTCGAAGGGAGCGGTTCACTTGCCTTTCTGCAACGGATGACCACGAATGACCTTGCCCGGTTGCCGGTCGGGCAGGCTCACTATTCGATGCTCTGCAATCCGGACGGCGGCATCAAAGACGACATTTTTGTCTACCGGGTAAAAGAAAACGAGTTTCTCCTTTGTGTGAATGCGTCCAATCGGGAAAAGATCCTCGCCTGGTTGCGTGATCATCTGGCGGGCGCGTCGCGTTGTACGGTGCAAGACCGCTCCAACGAGCTGGCTCAACTGGCCCTCCAAGGGCCGGCCTCCCGGACCATTCTCGAGAAGGCGGGAATCACTGGTCTGGCGAGCCTCAAACCCCGGCATTGTCTGAACGCTGCGTTGAATGGCGTTCCCTGCCTGATTACCAGGACCGGCTATACAGGAGAACTGGGCTATGAATTGTATCTGCAGGCGGATGCGGCTCCTCGGGTCTGGAACGATCTGTTAGAGACCGGACGTTCCGAAGGCCTGAAGCCGGCTGGCCTGGGAGCCCGCGATCTGCTGCGGCTGGAGATGGCCTATCTGTTGTACGGCAACGACATCGGTGAAGAGACGACGCCAATCGAGGCCGGAGCCCAATGGGTGGTCAGTTTCGACAAGGGCGACTTCGTAGGACGAGAGCGGTTGGCGAAACAGTCCTCCGAAGGACCGACGCGCCGGCTTGCTGCGTTCGAGCTGGTGGAAAAGGCAGTGCCCAGGCGGGGATGCAAAATTCTCGAGCGGTCCGGAGGCCTTCCGATCGGCGAAGTCACCAGCGGGAATTTTTCCCCCCTGCTGCAAAAAGGCATCGGACTGGGCTACGTGCCGCTGGCCTGCGCAGGTGTCGGCTCGACCTTCGTGATCGACATCAGAGGCAAAAGCATGCCCGCTGTGGTCGTCCAGCCGCCGTTCTACAAGCGGAAGCCGTAGCTTTATGCCGCCACGAGGCTAGAGGCGAGAGGTTGTGGAGCAAGCGGGAGAGGCACGGGGCAGCAGACCGAACGTGAAAACCGTCTTTAGAGGACGGGTGCTCACGCTCAATCTGGAAACGGTGACCCTGCCCAACGGCGCGTCGGTCGAATTGGAACTGATCCGCCATCCCGGGGCTGCCGCGGTCGTCCCGCTGAAAGAGGACGGGACTGTGGTGCTTATTCGCCAGTTCCGCCACGCGGCAGGAGGGTTCATCTATGAGATTCCCGCCGGCAAACTGCAGCCGGGAGAGGATCCCCGTGACTGCGCCGCGCGCGAGCTGGAAGAAGAGATCGGCTATCGCGCCTTGTCGCTCGAACCGCTGGTCAGTATCTGGACCGCCCCGGGTTTCGCGGATGAGATCATCCACATCTATAAGGCCACGAGGCTTACTCCAGGCAGACAGCAATTAGACCGCGACGAAGTGCTGGAAGTGGTGGAGATGCCACTCGGGCAGGCGATCGCGAAGATTCGAGATGGCACGATCCGGGATGGGAAAACGATCGTCGGACTGCAGGCGGTGTATATGGACTCAGCAGATATGGGAGCCGGCCGCTCGAGGGGGCTTCTGCACCGCGAAGCCCCCCCTTGAGCGAACCAGCCTCGCCGCACAGGTTCGATTACTTACCCTTTTTCTCGTCCTTTTTCTCGCTCTTCTTCGTGTCGTCGGCGTAGATCTGCTCAATGAGCTTGCCGCCTTTCTTCTTCTCTTCCTTCTTCTCTTCGCCGGCGAAGGACGGAACCGTAAAGGCCGCCAGCATCGCGACCGCCAGGAAACCCATCAGAAAGCGCTTCATTCGACTCACCTCCTTTTAGTCTCAGCAGTCTACCTTCCGGAAGGCACTCCTAGCATGAGCAAGGCTAGTGCCGTAAGATGACCGACAGGGAAATCCTTGGAGGTCAAGGGGTTCGACGCGCAACAGGCTTGAGAGACGATGAACTGAACGTTTCCGACTGTGGCGGAATGGTGTGGAGAAGGCTAAATCGCCCCACGCCGCTCGTCATACACGTGAACATGAGAGCACGCCGAATCAGGTGGATTTCGGACACAACACAAGAAAAGAAAGAGGACAGGCCGGTTTTCGTCGCCTGCCTTGCGGGTACCTAGGCTTGAGGCTGAGAACAACCGCGCAAGGGAAAGCGAGAAAAGCGATCTGTCCTCTTGCCGTTCAGCCGATCAGCCGATGTCCCAGCTGGGTCCCCAATATAACTCTTAACTCGTCGCGGTGCCCCCCATGGAGAGATGAGCAAACCTAGTGCCAGTCATGCCTGCGCAAAAATCATTGATAACTCAAATCATTAGAACAGCTCTCCATGTTGGTCCCCGTCTGCTCTTTCCTACAGTCCTCTAGCGAATGAGCTCGACCGCAGGTACACTTGGCGTACCTGCTTGCTTGATCTCAGCTAAGGGTGAAGACATGCAGGTCAAACTGCTGCATGCATGGGATATTACGCCCAAGGAGGCTGTACAGATTCAACTCCAACTGCGCGGGCGGGTCAAGACCACGGGGCGGGTGCCAACGCCCGCCTCCGTGGCCGGCGCGGATGTCGCATATGACAAGCGGTCCGATCGCCTATACGTCGCGGTCGTCGTGCTCTCCTTTCCCAGCTTCGAGCCCATAGAAACGGTGATTCTGCGGGATCGGGTCTCGTTTCCCTATATTCCGGGCCTGCTGTCATTCCGCGAGGCTCCGGCCTTACTCCGGGCATTCGAGCGGCTTGCGCATGAACCGGACATCATCTTCATCGACGGGCAAGGTGTGGCCCACCCGCGCGGATTGGGTCTTGCCTGCCACATTGGCCTGTCGCTGGAGAAGCCGGTGATCGGCTGTGCGAAATCGCTCCTGTTCGGCTCGTACATTGAACCCAAGCCGGCGCGTTCCTCCGTCTCGTACCTGCGCGACGAGGCCGGCCGAATCGTCGGCGCGGCGGTCCGAACCAGAGACCGTGTTCGGCCGGTGTTCGTCTCCGTCGGGCATCACATCAGTCTGGGACAAGCCGTTCGCCTCACCCTGGCCTGCAGCAAGGGCTATCGGGTGCCGGAGCCGACGCGGCAGGCCGATCTCCTGGCAGAACGGGCGAAGCGGCGAGCTCAGCGGGACGAGCTCCTGATCCGATGAATGCCAGGAAGCGGAGATCAAACACGTTGCCGGACCATATCGAACCCGGGGTCCGTGTCTTGTTCGTCGGCATCAATCCTGGGGTGCGATCGGCCGCGGTCGGTCACCACTTCGCCGGCTATTCCAATCGCTTCTGGAAATTGCTCTACGAATCGCGGCTGGTGCCTGAACCGGTCACCTACCAACACGACGAACGGCTTCCGGATTGGGGGATCGGCCTGACCAATCTTATCGCCAGACCTAGCCATGGCATCGATGCGCTGAAACCGCGCGAATACGTCGCCGGGCGCAAGGCGCTCTTGGCAAAGATTCGGCGATACCGGCCTTCGGTGGTCGCGCTCCTCGGCATCACACTCTCCAGATTCCTGTTCCTGGAACGCTCTCGTTCCCTTCCTTCAGAGCGGGCGCGGGGGACTCACCCGCGGGTTGGCTGGCAGCCGGATCGCCTCGCCGGCGCTCGGGTATTCGTTCTACCCAATCCGAGCGGCCGCAACGCCCATTACTCCTACCGGCGGATGCTCGCGTTGTTTGGCGAATTGAGGGCGGCGCTTGCGGACCAACCGGTCGCCGCTCGTGGAAACGTTCCTCGTGCGGGTGGTAAAAAGAAACACGGAGTCCGAACATGCCGGGGCATGAAGGCCGATCGCATGTCGCTAAAACCGATCACCGGACACGGCTTGGGGAGCCGAAATTCGATCCGCTTGCATCACATTCGATAAGCAGGCAACAGCGAGTAGACCGAGCGAAGCGTGGGGAGGGCAAGCCATGACCATGAATAGAACAGCGTGGAGGGGACATGAGAATGTTGCAATGACGCTCGTCGGGCTGGCGATCGTAATCGGCGCGGGGTGTGTGAGCAGCGGCACGTACGAAGCGGCCAGAAGGGAGGCAGAGATCGCGCAGCGGGAGCTGCAACAGCAACGGTTCAAGCTGCAGGCCACCGAAAAGATGCAAGCGGACCGCAAGAAGGAGATGGATGAGTGGGTGAGCAAACTCGGTGCCGTGGTCGAGAAACTCGAGGAAATGACCAAGAACTGGAGCGAATTGCAGGAAGAACTCACCCGGCTCAAGATTGCTCGAGAGTTGGAACGTCAACGGGGACAGGGCAAGGAAGGTACAATCAGCATCGTCGTCGAACACACTCCGACCGTTTCCTCACCGAGCGCTGACCCGTCAGCCCAGCTCCAAACAGAACCGGGGGGATCCAGGGAACAAGCCAGAGACCTGCTTCGCCAGTTGCAACACTACTTGGAGCAACAGTGAGCAGATATGGCACTGGTGCCGACCGGTGTTCGGGTTCCGGCGCATGATGAAAGAGTTGGACCGGCCCCTGGAACTCGCCCCGGATCATCTCGATGCACTCTCTGCCAAGGTACCTTCCTTGTCAGACTTCCGGCCCTGCTCGGGGGCGATGTCGAAAAGGGCGAAGACCGGCCTCGCGGGTCATTCAGCGAGAGCCCCAGGCGGTGAACGCTCGCCTGAGTCTGCCAAAAGTTCTTGTGCGTGGGGCCGTCACGATGAGGTGATGAGCCAGCCTTACAAGCGCTCGAATTGGCCCAAGCTCACCAGCGCACGGACTTTTTCCCGGGAGCCCGAGCCTTTGTCTCGCAAGTGCGCGCTAAAGCCGGAGGGGCGCACTGAGCAACCCTCCCCGACGGCGGGGACTTCCGTCCCATGACCGGTGCCGGAGAGCGGCGCGTGCGGTTCCTATAGCAATATGGGCTTGCTTAGGCCCTGCCCGGCATGGTCAAATGGCGGATGACTCATCCGAGACTGGAAGAGCGATCATGCCCACCGTGCAGGTACCGCAGCGATCCGTAGACAGATTGATGACGGAGCTCGTTCACCATCCGGTGAATGATCATCCTTTCTTTCGGCGGTTCAGGGATGAGCGTCTGAGCCACGAGCAACTGCTGCGGTGGTTCCGCCAGTACCATTACTTTTGCAAACGATTTGTGAAGTCCCTGGAAGGGTTGCTCTATGCGACGCCGATCGACGAGCTGGCAATGCGGGTGGAGCTGGTTAAGACGCTGTATTCCGAGTTGGGTTCCGGTTCGACCGAGCACGCGCATGTGCGGCGACTTGAGCGGTTCGGTGAAGCATTGGGCATACGGCCGTCCGATCTCCGCGGCACGGAACCGCTTCCGGAAGTTGCGGCGTATCTCCGGCTCCTCGATCATCTGTTTACAGGGCCTGACTATCTGGCGGCCCTGGGGGCCGAATTGGCGGTGGAAACGACGGCCGCATCGGAGTTCCGCTATTTTTACCCTGGTCTGCAACAGTATCCACAATTCACGGCCGACGACCTCGCATTTTTCGAATTACACGTGACGGAGGAGCAGAACCACAGCGACTGGCTCCTGGCCGCCGTGCACAGGACCGCGACGACTATGGAAGCTGTAGCCCGCGTTGCCGCTGGCGCTCGATCAACCGTCGAGGCCTGGGAAACGTTTTGGAAGGGCATGTACCGGGAAGTGTTCCAAGAGCCTTGTCCGGCGTAGCCTGCCGCATGAGAAAGACCGTGCAGGGTAAATGGCCGGAAAGCTCTGCGTCTGTGACGAGCTTGACACCGAGGACTGCCGTATGTTCAGCCGACACGCCGTTGGACAACCGTTTGTGCTCGTGAGTGCACTGTGCTCCGCCCTGCTGCTTGGCGGCGCCGAGACAGCCCGGGACGCTCAGGCGAGCAGCCAAGACAATCAGAAGACCGTGGTCGACCGGCTGTTCGAGGCGATTCTTGGTCAAGGCTTCGTCAGCACGCTGACCCCGCTGGAAGAGATCAAGAAACGGGCGGAACTGCTGGTGTCGGGCGAGTATGGTCTGACGATCGACGTGGGGCTGAAGGCCACCCCAGCCGTGCGCGACGCGCTAGAGGCGGCGGCCCGCGACTTGGGTGGGCAAAGCATGGATGCGACGCTGGAGCTCGACATCGGGCTGATTTCGTTGCAGGCGCGCGCCGTGCGGATCAGCAACGACCCGAAGGTGCTGGAATATTTCCAGCGGCGGGTCGGCTCCTTAGTCTTCACGGTCGAACTCGGGTTGCAAAACGGAGAGGTCTATGCCTGTTCCACGAGCGATCCGTGGCGGCTGCCGATCACCACCGTCGGCCAAATCTACATCCTCGGCGGAAAAGCCCAGATCGCGATGTTGGGCCTTTCGCCCGCCTTCGACCGGAAGGACTACGGATTCGTCGCCGTGCGCAACAGTCCCATCACGTTTAAGTATCGCGCGGTCCTCCCGGAGAATGATTTCAAACAACTAATAAAGCTGGAAGGCAAAGTGACCGAAGGCAGAGCCCCTGTACGCGAAGGGGAATGCCTGAAGGTCGGGAAGACCGCCGCCCGATCGGATTCTTGACGTCGTGCGCCATACGGCGCGCGGGAGCTCCCGCCTCCTCTCAAGGACACTCGCTGCTGCGTTCAAGGGCCACCGGCTCGCCGTTCAACCGCGCGTCCTCTCCGTCGAACTGGATCAGGTAGCGCCTCGGGAGATCGTTAGTTGCTGTGAGGACCAGTACGGCCTGCCAATCCTGCACGTCGATGCGCCAAATGCCGGTGTCCTGCTCGCCCCCTTCGCCCGGGTCGGGTGTGACCAACTCCAGCCGACGCTCGCGCAGAAATCGAACGTAATAGCGACCATCCTGGCAGAGGTGCCAGCTCTGCGCGATATAGGCGTCGGCACCTCCGGTCGGGAGCCTCCGTGTCAGCATCATGCCGGAAAGGCGGCCGTACCAGTCCTTCAGCGCCTTGGCCACGTCCTGGCTGATGAACTCTGTTGAGCCGGCAAGGTGGTCGAGTAGATACTCGAAGTAGCGCGCCTCTTCCTTCGGTCCCGCCACCTGATACACAATCGCGTTGCGGGCCGGTCCCAGCACGGCGACGGCGCGCCCGACGTACTCGCCGCTTCCGTAGACCGCTGTAAGCCGAGTGCCGTTCACGTTCACCGATCCGACCGGATGCAGGACTAGCCCGACGTCGAACATCTGGGGCTCGCCGAGGTGAGCCACCAATTCATCCGGGGTCACGTCGTTTAGGATATGAACGATTCCCAGCCCGGCCTTGGTTGCGGAGTCCAGGAACACCACGGTTCCGGCGGGCAGAGTGGCCCGCCAGTCCGGCGGAACGACAAACGAAACGCCTGCGAATTGAGATCGGACGCGGGTTCCGCCCCGGTAGTGCTGGCCGATCCGGAGGTCTTCAACCACGGGCTCCCGGAACCCCGCCGCCTCGCGAGCCGTGGCAGGAGAAGCCGTGTGGCTGGGCGAAATCCCGATCAAGGGAAGGAAGCCGGACAGCAGGAATGCCGCCAACGCAATGTTCACGCGCAGGGTGGGAATGCGAGACAGGGACAGTATCGCACAGAGCGCTCCGGGGCGATAGAACGCTGGGCCTGTGTTGTGCAGTGTCCTGTGGATCACATCCGACCGATGTTCATGCGGTTAGGAAAGCGCTTTGTCGAGCTCGACGCAAGCCGTCGGTTACGTCCCCGGGATTGAGGTGCGGCAAAGTTCGTCGATATCACGCCGCGAAGGAAGAGCATCCTGGGCGCCACGCCGGGTGGCAGTCAGCGCGCCGGCGGCGTTGGCGAAGACGATCGCTTCGTTCAGAGGGCGTCCTTCGGCCAAGGCGCAGGCCAACGCGCCGTTGAACGCGTCGCCGGCTCCGGTCGAATCTATTGCTTCCACCCGAAAGGCGGGAAACGCCTGATTGACCTTTGCATCCCTCAACCATGCACCGCGTGAGCCGAGCGTGACAATGACGCGCCGCGCGCCGCGCGCCAATAGAATTTGCGCCGCCTCAGCCGGATCGTCCTGGCCGGTCAACGCTCGGGCTTCTCCTTCGTTCGGAGTCAACACGTCCACCAACTTGAGCACATCCGACGAAAGGGGAACGGCCGGTGCGGGATTGAGAATCGTCATGAGGCGGTGACGTTTGGCCAATGTCAGCGCTGCCGTCACGACGGGTAACGGCAATTCGAGCTGAACCAGCAGCGCGCGGCCGCCCGCTATGAGCGTGGAGGCCCGATCGACCTCCTCGACCGTCAGCCTCCAGTTGCTGCCGGGCGCGACGGCGATCTGGTTCATGCCCGAGCGATCGACCATGATCAGCGCCACGCCGGTCGGGGTTTCGGCATCGCGTAGCAGCCCGGCACCAGGAATGCCCATCCTGGCCAGGTGACGCTCCAGCAACCTGCCGTTGACATCGGTCCCCAGTTTAGTGAGAAAGAACACGTCTGCGCCCGCTCTCCCGGCAGCGATGGCCTGGTTTGCCCCCTTCCCGCCGACGGATTGGTAAAACTCCCGTCCCAGGACTGTTTCTCCGGCCGCAGGCAGACGGTCGACCGCGACCGTATAATCCACGTTGGTGGAGCCGATGACGATCACCTTCGGCATAATCGGGTCTGAAAGAGGGTCAGGAAGCGCGCAGCGTCCACGTCCATCGCCACCTGCACTGTGGGCGGGAATGCCCGGTCCACCGAAGTCCTTCCCCGCGCCGCCCGATCCTCGGTTTCCACCGTGACGCGCAGCGGCACCCGTTTCACCAGGCTCGGATCGATGGCCACGCCGACTGCGAGCGGATCATGCAGGTAAAAGGCTCCCCGACCCTCGGTTCGCTGGGCGAATGCCACCGCGGGCCCTGTGGCGTCACCGAGGAATCGGCAGACCGGGTCCGTCGCATGCGCGGTCAGCTTCGCAATGGCCTCTCGGGACAATGAGACCCGCGTCGTGACGTCCAGCGGAACCAAGGTGAGAGGGAGGCCGGATCGGAGCACGCGGTCCGCCGCATGCGGATCAACGTAGAAATTGTATTCAGCGGCCGGCGTGACGTTGCCGGGAACGCCCAGCGCGCCACCCATGCAGATCACCGAGCGGAACGCGCGCACCAACGCAGGCTCTGCCTCAAGCGCGTGTGCGAGATTGGTGAGCGGGCCGAGCGTGATGAGCGTCACTTCGCCCGGAGCGTGACGCAGACACTCTCTCCAGGCTGTCAACGCGTTGGGAAGCGAGCGCGGGGTTCCGGCATCGACATATCGGCGCGTGCCGTCTGGATTGCGAATCCGATCCAGTTCTCCTAGGCCGTCGGCTCCGTGGACATGGGTGGCGGGTTCCAGCGGTTGCCGGAGCGGCTGAGCAGCTCCCTGTCCGATGAACAGGCCGGATGGAAACGGGACCAGCTCTAGCACCCGGAACAGATTTTTGGTCGCTTGCTCGACCCACACGTTCCCACACACAGTGGTGATTCCGATCACCTCCAGTTCAGGTGAGCGCAGGGCGAGCAGGATGGCTAGGGCGTCGTCGACGCCCGGGTCAGTGTCGATGATCACGCGGTGGGTATTGGCCGGCATGTCTCCCCAACCTCCTCAAGCATCGCCCTCGCGTTTCACGGGCTTCGGGCGCAGCGAAACCCCGTGCCGTGGTTCCGCATGGTCGGCCGCGAGCCGTCGCGCGCGGTCGTGCGCAGCATATGACGATGGTTCAGCCACGAGCCGCCGCGGAGCACCTTGTAGTCGCCGGTCTCGGGCCCCGGCGGATTCCGTTCAGGGGCTGTAGCGTAATAGGCCGGGTCGTACCAATCGGCGACCCATTCCCACAGATTGCCTGCCAAGTGCATCACCCCCTCTGGCGTCGCGCCGGACTCCAAGGCTGTTACCGGCAGGGTCAGCATCCCGTGTATGCCTTTCTCCGCCAGGAGTGCCGCACCGGCGTCGGCCCACCAGGTTGCAACCTCGGCCGGCGAGGCGAAGTCGTTTCCCGCCCAATACGGCGCTCCGTTTGCCCGCTTGGGGTCCCACTCATTGCCCCATGGATAGAGGCGGCCCTTGGGGCCTCGTGCCGCTTTTTCCCACTCGGCCTCGGTGGGCAACCGTTTTCCCGCCCACTTGCAGTAGGCTTCCGCATCGAACCAGTCCACGTTGACCACTGGATGGTCCAGGAGGACGGGATCGATCTCGGTGCCGCGCCATACGTTGTACGAGGGATCGCAGCAGTGTTCAGGCGTGCGGTGCGCGGTGGCCTTCAAAAAGACTTGGTAACGCCGGTTGGTGACTTCATACTTGTCGATATAAAAGGCGTTCAGCATGATGGTCCGTTGCGGCTCCTCGTCGGGATCACCCTGACCTGCGGCGCTGCCGCGGAGGAATGGCCCTTCAGCGATCAGCACCATTGGCGCGCCGTCGGCTCCGACAAACTCGCCCGCCTGGGCGGTTGTCGCCACAGCCAGGAGCAAGCCGGTTAACAGCCTCGAAGCCGGGCAAAATGCCATGGTCCGATTAGGGCGCGGGGGGTTCGAAGCTTCCCTCTGTCTCGAACACCGTGGAGGCGGCCAGTTCGTCCAGCAGCCGATCGAGCGCGGCGGCTTCTTCGGGCCGGCTCCCCAAGAAGTACAGGACGCCGTTGCGTGATGGCCCCATCAGGGCCAGGGCCCGGCCGATCATGTTGCCGCCCGCATAGGCCGCTTCCAAGCGGGTGCCAACGGTTTTCACCGGACCGGTCGGCTCGAACATCAAGTCGTGGGCGAAGGGCTGGGCGACGCTCATGCGCGCCGCGATGTCTTCCGCCGAGACGTCGCGCAAAAAGAACACCAGACCAAACCCCGGCTTCCCCAGCGGCCCTAGGATAAACACCGCTGAGTCCCGGGGCAACCCACCTGACCAATCCCGGGGGATGACGAAGGATACGCCAGCCGTCCCGATTCGGATGCGCGTGCCGCCCCCATACTCTTCACCGGCCTGGACTTCAACGGCGCTCGGGGACCGAATCAAATCTCCCGGCGGAGAACTTTGAAGCGGCTCGGTGGCACGCGACATGCCGGACGAGAGGAGGAAGATGATGATCGCGCCGGCGGGGAGGGAAGGACGGAACACGAACGTCGGCGGCTCGCTGACTACGTCTGCGCCATTGGAGGGCAAGTACACATCAAATGCCGGTCGCCGTACGCTTCGTCGATGCGGCCAACGCTGGGCCAGAACTTATGTTCCCGTACCCAGGGTGCCGGAAATGCCGCCTGTTCGCGGCTGTACGGCCGGTCCCAGTCCGACGCCGTCACGGCCTGTGCGGTATGCGGCGCGCATTTGAGGACGTTGTGGTCGCGGGGCGCCCGGCCCTCCATGATTTCCTGAATTTCTCCACGAATCGCGATCAATGCATCGCAGAACCGATCCAGTTCGGCTTTGGATTCGCTCTCAGTCGGCTCAATCATCAGGGTGCCGGGCACGGGAAAGGACACGGTCGGCGCGTGGAATCCGTAATCCATCAGACGTTTGGCCACGTCCATCACGTCGACGCCGGCACGCTCCTTGAACTGCCGCAGATCCAGAATGAACTCGTGGGCCACGAACCCGCGCCGGCCGGTGTACAACACCGGGTAATGTTTCTCCAGGCGTTTGGCCATGTAGTTGGCGTTCAAAATGGCCACTTGCGTCGCCTTGGCCAGCCCGTCACGGCCCATCAGCGCGATGTACATCCAGGAGATCGTTAGAATGCTGGGGCTGCCGTACGGGGCGGCTGAAACCGGACCGATCGATTGTGCCCCGCCGAGTCCGGTCACCGGATGTCCCGGGAGGAACGGGACCAGATGGCGCGCAACGCAGATGGGACCCATGCCAGGGCCCCCGCCGCCGTGGGGGATACAGAACGTCTTATGCAGGTTCAGGTGGCAGATATCCGCTCCGAGATCACCAGGTCGGCAGAGCCCGACCTGCGCGTTCAGGTTCGCGCCGTCTAAGTAGACCTGCCCGCCGTGCGTGTGAACGATCTGGCACATGCGCCGCACCTCGGGTTCGAACACCCCGTGCGTTGACGGGTAGGTGATCATGAGAGCGGCCAGCCGATCCCGGTGCTTTACCGCTTTTGCTTCCAGATCAGCCAAGTCCACGTTGCCCTGCCGATCGCAGGCGACTGGGACGACCGTCATCCCGGCCATGGCCGCGCTCGCTGGGTTCGTGCCGTGCGCGGAGACAGGAATGAGACAGACATCGCGGTGTCCTTCTCCCTGCGAACGGTGGTAGGCCCGGATGACCATCAACCCTGCGTACTCGCCCTGAGACCCGGCGTTAGGCTGCAACGATACGGCCGCGAAGCCGGTGATTTCTGCCAGCCAGGTTTCGAGCTGGTGGAACAATTTCTGGTAACCCCGGCTTTGCTCTGCTGGCGCAAACGGATGGAGGCGGGCGAACTCCGGCCAGGTGACCGGCAACATCTCGACCGTCGCGTTGAGCTTCATCGTGCAGGACCCGAGCGGAATCATCGAGTGGACCAGGGAGAGGTCCCGAGCCTGCAGACGATGCAGGTACCGCACCATCTCGTGTTCCGAGTGGTAGCGGGTAAATACCTCATGGGTCAGATACTTGGTGGTCCGCGTCAGCGCCTGCGGAAAACGCACATCCACCGACCGGGCCAGTTCCTCAATCGTGAAGCCCGCGTCCTCATGTCCCAGGAAAAGGCCGATCAGTGTGCGGACTTCCTGCGGCGTGCTGACTTCATCCAGCGACACGCCGATGGAATCGTCATCGTAGCAGCGCAGATTGAACCCCGCGGCGTTGGCGCGGGCCAGCACGTGTCCCGCCTGCTCGCGGCTGAGCCGAACCCGGATGGTATCGAAAAACGGCTCCGTGCCGACGTCGAAGCCGAGCCGGCGGAGCCCTTCGGCCAGCACCACGGCCAGGCCGTGCACGCGCTCGGCGATCCGGCGCAGCCCGTCCGGCCCATGGTACACGGCGTACATGGCGGCCATGATCGCCGGCAGCACTTGCGCCGTGCAGATGTTGCTGGTGGCCCGCTCGCGACGGATATGCTGTTCGCGGGTCTGGAGCGCCAACCGATAGGCGGGCCTCCCAGAGGCGTCCCGCGACACGCCGACCAGGCGCCCCGGCAGTTGCCGCTTGTAGTCCTCCTTTGTGGCGAGGAAGGCCGCATGCGGTCCGCCGAACCCCAGGGGCACGCCGAAGCGTTGACTCGATCCGACGGCGATATCGGCTCCGAACTCCCCCGGCGGACGCAAGAGCGTAAGAGCTAGCAGGTCCGTCGCGACGACGACCAGCGCGCTGGCGGCATGGGCCTGCGCGACGAGATCGCTGTAGTCGCCGACATAGCCGTCGGTGGTTGGGAACTGCAATAGGATGCCGCAGAGTCGCTCGCCGGAGAAATCGATGCGCGACGTTTTGCCGACCTGGAGGGCGATGCCGAGGGATTCGGCGCGCGTCCGCAGCACCGCGATTGTCTGCGGGTGACAGTCCTGCGCCACGAAGAAAGCTTTCTTCTCTGCGCCGGCAGCGCGGGAGATTGCTAGGCACATGGCCATGGCCTCGGCCGCCGCCGTCGCTTCATCCAGCAGCGAAGCGTTGGCGAGCGGCAGCCCGGTGAGGTCGGCGACCATCGTCTGGAAGACTGCCAGCGCTTCCAGTCGGCCCTGCGCGATCTCCGCCTGATACGGGGTGTACTGGGTGTACCACCCGGGATTTTCCAAGATGTTCCGTTGAATGACCGGAGGAGTGATGCAATCGTAATAACCCATGCCGATCAGCGAGCGGAAGATCCGATTCTGTGCTGCGATGTTGCGCAGTTCGTTCAGGACGTCCTGCTCGCCGCGATGCCCGGGCAATGCCAGCGGGCGGCGCAATCGGATATCGTCGGGCACCGTCTGATCGATCAGCGCGTCGAGCGACTGCAGCCCGAGCGCCGCCAACATCTCCTGGATGTCGGCCTCTGTGGGCCCAAGATGGCGGTGGACAAAGGTGTCAGTCGGTTGAAGAAAGTCGGGATTTGTCATGCGCTGGGCGTCGTCTCAGGGTGTTGTTGGCTGGTAGGGACGTTGTCGTTTGCAAGCCGATGATCGATGATCCAGCAGCGATCCTCCACCAAGGGTGACCGAAGAGTATCATGGCGAGCGGCATTTTCCAAGCAGCTGTTGCGCTTGCCTTCGGGATGAGGGTTGGGTATTAGTGAGGACAAGGGGAAGGTCCCGTCGGCGACGCATGAAAGTTCACGACATCCTGATCGTCGGTGCCGGTTTGGCTGGCATGCGGGCGGCCATCGCGGCGCCTGCCCACCTCGATGTCGCGGTGCTCTCGAAAGTCCATCCGGTCCGCAGCCACTCCGTCGCCGCTCAAGGCGGCATCAACGCGGCCATCGGGGAGAACGATTCCTGGGAGGCCCATGCCTTCGACACGGCGAAAGGCGGGCTCTATCTCGGCGATCAGGACGCGATCGAAGCTATGTGCCGGGAAGCGCCCGGAGACATTCTGGAATTGGAACGGATGGGCGTCATCTTTAGCCGCAACGAACAGGGCAAAATCGCGCAGCGCCCGTTTGGCGGAGCCGGCTTTCCGCGTACCTGCTACGCGGCCGACCGTACCGGCCATGCGATCCTGCATGCGATGTACGAGCAACTGCTGAAGCGGCAGATTTTCGTCTATGAAGAATGGTACGTCACGTCGCTGATCGTCGAAGACGGCGTGTGCCGAGGTGTGGTGGCCTGGGACCTGATCCACGGCGGGCTGCACGCGATCGGTGCCAAGGCGGTGATCCTTGCCACCGGCGGCAGCGGCCGGGTCTTTCTGACCAGCACGAATGCGGTCATCAACACCGGCGATGGGATGGCCCTGGCATACAAGGCGGGCGCGCCGCTGGAGGATATGGAGTTTGTGCAGTTCCATCCCACGACGCTCAAGGATACCGGCATCCTGATCACCGAAGGCGCACGCGGCGAAGGCGGCTATCTTCTGAACACGCTCGGCGAACGGTTTATGAAGAAGTACGCGCCCGACCAAATGGAGTTGGCGACCCGCTCCACTGTCTCCCTCGCGATCGGCCAGGAAATCCTTGAAGGCCGTGGCGTCGACGGATGCGTGCTGCTGGATTTGCGGCATCTCGGCCGGGAGCGCATCCTGGAACGGCTGCCGCAGATTCGTGAACTCTGCATCGAGTTTGCGGGAATCGATCCGATCGAAACACCGATCCCGGTCCGGCCCGGCGCGCACTATCAGATGGGCGGGATCCGCACGAACCAATGGGGGGAAACCGAGATTCCTGGGCTCTATGCCGCCGGGGAATGCGCCTGCGTGAGCGTCCACGGCGCCAACCGGTTGGGAGGGAATTCGCTCCTGGAGACGATCGTGTTCGGTCGTCGTGCCGGGCTCAGAGCGGCGGAGTACGTCCGGCAGGTCAACCCCCGCGCGCTGTCGGATGCGGTGCTCCGGGCGGAAGAGACCCGCATCCGCCGTCTGCTGGCCCGGCACGGCTCGGAGCGGCCCTGGCAGGTTCGCGAGGAACTGGGCAGGGTCATGAGCCAGAACCTCGGTCTTTTCCGAACACAGCAATCTATGCAGGAGGCCTGGGAGAAGGTCCGTGAGTTGAAAGCTCGAGCGTCCCGGGTGTACGTTCACGATAAGGGCCGGATTTTCAATACCGATTTAATCCAGGCGCTGGAGCTGGAGTCGATGGTGGAAATCGCAGAGACTATCGTGGCTGGGGCGCTGGCCCGCGAAGAAAGCCGCGGAGCGCACTATCGGTCTGATTTCCCCAAGCGGGACGATGCCAACTGGTTAAAACACACGCTGGCGTACCGGACCCCCGACGGGCCGTTGCTCAAGTACGCGCCGGTAACGATCACGCGGTTTCCCCCGAAGTAGGCGCGAGGCACGAGATCGCGCTTCGGGTAACCTGACAAACCCACGGGGTACGCCTGGCTCGCGCGCCGTGTGGGTGACACTGTCGCGATGCGCATCCTGGTGATCGAAGACGAAGCGAAGGTCGCCTCCTTCATCAAACGGGCGCTGGAGGAAGAGAGCTATGCGGTGGATCTCTCCGCTGACGGCGTTCAGGGCCTCGAGCTGGGCTTGAGCGGCAGCTACGACCTCATCGTGATCGATCTCATGCTGCCGGGCCTGCCCGGCCTGGAAGTGCTCAAGCGGCTCCGCAAAGAGAAAATCCAGGCGCCGGTGCTGATCCTTACCGCCCAGTCGCAGATCGATCAGAAGGTGAAGGGGTTGGACGCCGGCGCCGATGATTACCTGACGAAGCCTTTCGCGATCGATGAACTGCTCGCGCGTGTCCGTGCGTTGCTCCGGCGGGGAGCCACCGAAACGCCAGGCGTGCTGCAGATCGACGATCTGGTGCTCAATCCGGCCACGCGCGAAGTGACACGCGCAGGCCAGCGGATCGACCTCACGCTGAAGGAGTATGCCCTGCTCGAATATTTCATGCGACACGCCGGTCGGGTGCTGACCAGACCGATGATCTCCGAGCACGTCTGGAATCAGGACTTCGACACGTTCACCAACGTCATCGACGTCTATGTGAATTACCTCCGGAACAAAATCGATCGGGGCCGAGGGCGGAAGCTCATCCACACCGTCCGCGGCAGCGGGTACATGCTGAAGGCTGACTGATGCCGCTTCGGGTCCGGCTCACGCTGTGGTACGGAACCGCGATGGCGCTGTTCCTGACGATCTTCGCCGTCGTGCTGTATACCGTCATGGCCCGGAGTCTCAAAGACCAGGTGGATCAGTCGCTCGAGGAGACGGCCACGGTCGCTGTGCGTTCGCTAGAGCAGCGGGGGTTCCTCACCCTGCTCGACGAAGAAGAGCTGCTGACCCAGTTCCCTGAGCTGGCCCGCATCGACAAGTTTTTTCAGATCTTCAGCCCGACCGGCAAAATCACCATCCGGTCCCCCAACATTCAACGGCATGACGTCCCGCTCAGCCGGACCGCGCTCGAGGACGCATTCACTGGGAAGACTACATTCGAGTCCGCCAAATATCCTGGCGAACCGCCGCTCCGGCTCGTGTCGGTCCCGATTCTTTATCGGGGGAGCCTGGTCTATATCATCCAGGTCGGCACTTCGCTGGAATCCGTCGAGGCGTCGTTGCATCGCCTGCTGATCATGCTGCTGGTGACCATCCCGGTCGCGCTGGCGGTGTCCTTGGCCGGAGGGTGGTTCCTCGCGGGACGGGCCTTGAAGCCGGTGGACACGATTACGCTGGCCGCCCAACGGATCGCGGCGGGCGACCTGACCCAGCGGCTCACCGTGCCGTCTTCTTCGGACGAGATCGGGCGCCTCGCCGCCACGTTCAACGACATGATTGCCCGACTCGACGCGTCGTTCCGTCAGATCCGCCAGTTCAGCAGCGACGCCTCGCATGAACTGCGGACGCCGCTAACGGTTATGAAGGGAGAAACGGAACTGGTGCTCCGCCGGCCCCGCACGACGGAGGACTACAAGATGGTCCTCGAGAGCAACCTGGAGGAGATCGACCGGATGAGCCGCATTGTTGAGGAACTGTTGTTCCTCTCACGGGCCGACCTGGGCGAGGTCAAGATGGAACGTGCGCCTGTCCGGCTGGAAGCGCTGGTCGAAGATATCCAACGGCAAGCCGGCCTGCTGGGGCAGGAGCACCACGTAGAGGTCGTGCTCGGGACGGTTCAGCCTGTCACGGTGTTGGGGGATGAGCTGCGCCTGCGCGAGCTGCTGCTGAACTTGGTGGACAACGCGGTCAAGTACTCCAAGCCGGGCGGCAAGGTGGAGATCACCCTCCTGAGAGAGGCTGACGAAGCCCGTCTGGCGATCATCGACCAGGGCATCGGTATCGCCCCCGCAGCACAGAAGCTGATCTTCGATCGTTTCTACCGCACCGACGAGGCGCGGGCGCATACGAAGAAGGGCACCGGATTAGGGCTTTCGATCTGTGCCTGGATCGCGGAAGCCCATCAAGGCCGCATCGAGGTCAAGAGCGTGCCGGGCGAGGGCTCGACGTTCACAGTGGTGCTACCGCTAGCTCCGTCCAACGCGTAACAACTTTTAATTCGCTCCCACGCTTCCTCTCACACACGGTGGTCCTGTGCCGCTGTGAGTCGTGATGGCGCGGATGGCAGCGGTACAGACCTGGAGCGATTGCCGGCGTGGCGGTCCTCCGTGCGGCATTCATGGTGGGGCGGACAGACGCTGCCTGCTTCCTCCCCTGCCTCGACCCCAGTGGCGTTGACGGATCTTCGCCGACGGCGCAGCGGATCCAACCGCCTGGAAGCAGTTTGGCGGAGGTCGCGAAGGCCATGACGCCGGCCGTCGTCCATATGACCGCGTCGGCGTCTGAGCATGTCGCCGAGTCTCCCGATCTTCCCTGGCTCTTCGGCCCCGCGGCCATCGTGGACCTCAGCCTCCGTTCGGCCCACGCGAGCGCCGCGGCGGCGGCATGGGGTCCGGCGTAATCGTGACCCCCGACGGCTACATCATCACCAACAATCACGTGGTGGACGGGGCAGAAAATTGGCTGTCACGCTGCCGGACAAGCGGGACCTCCCCCTGTGCCCTGGGGTGATTCGTCCAAGCTGCGGGTCGGCGAGTACGTCCTGGCGATTAGCAATCCGTTCGGCTTACCCTTGACCGTGACACTGGGCATCGTGAGCGCGCTGGGCCGGGGCCGTATGAGAATCACCCAGTACGAGGACTTGATCCAGACCGACGCGGCCATCAATCCGGGGAACTCCGCCGATGCCTTGGTCAACACCAGGGGAGCACTGCTCGGAATCAACACGGCCACCTTCTCGCAGACCGGCGGCTACCAGGGCTCGCCAGTCGAGGACGCGGTGGCGCGGCAGCGGCTGGTCACGAGAACTGCCGTCGGCACGAAGGCGGCAGTGAAAGTTGTGCAGGACGGTCAGGAAAGGAGTTCACGGTCACGATCGGTGAACAACCGGACGCGGTTAGGACCGCGAAAGCGGAGACCGGTAGGCAGAGGAGGCGTTGGTCGGGCTCACCGCGCAGGATCTGGAGGTGTCAGCCCACCTGCAGAAAGGCAAGCATGCCCTCTTCTTGATCGCCCGGCGAGGCGCGTCGCTGTTCCCGAGTGTGAGGGTGGAAGCACAGGGAACGCGCGGGGTCGGCGGGACGCGCGTCCCGCCGGGCGCTCGCTGGAAACGGTCAGCGCGGACCGGCGCCGTGCAGACGATACTGTCCCAAGCCGAAACTTGTCGCCTTTCCCACGTGGGTCACTTCGCCCACCCGCAAGAGGGGCACAAACGGACCGAGCGGTCCCTGGAAGGTCACCCGGCCGATCAATCCGCCGAGTTGCATCGTCTCCCGCTGGCGCTGCGAGTAGCGGGTCCAGTCGTACCAGACGAGCGTCGATGAAACCGTACGAACCGAACGTGCCAGGTCGATCCACTCGCGAAACGCGATCATCGACGGATCGCCCCCGCAATGGAAATACGAGAGAAGGGCAATGCGCCGGAGCAACGCGCGGACCAGCACATGGAACTCCAGCGACATGGCGAGACGCTCATCGTACTTCACCCGCACTGGCGTGAGGAATTCAACCTCTATCCGCTCATCGGCGTGGCTGTCGGCTCCACCGGCCGGCGGGCGGAGCGGCAGGCGGGCGGTTTGCGTATAGGCTTCGGTTCCGGCGAGTGTGCCTTCCTCCGCGGAATAGATTCGGCAACATCGCCCATCTACCCACCCGTTTGCTCCGATGACCGTCGCGGTGACCCGATGAGATCCGAAGCCGATCCGGCCCATGCGTTCGAAGGTGAAAATGAAATGCGGGAGCCAGCGCAGCGCGCGGCCGAACAAGGTGAGGCCGAGCTCGAAGGCCTCGCCCGGAGCTACGGTCTGCCCGCCGGCCGGCGGTGCGAGGACAAAGGGATGAGGAGCCGCCGAGTACTTGCGCATCATCCGGGTGTCCTGAGGCGGCGAAGTCTCGAACACATACGGATAGATGCAACGATCCTTAAGCCTGCAGGAAGTGCACTCGTACGAATGAGTCGCGCAGACGACCCGCTGGAGTGCGAGGCCAAAGGCGCCTCGGAACATGGAACCAGTATATGGCGGGAGCCGCAGCGCCGCGTCCGGCTTGAGCGTAATTGTGAACCGTCCGAACGAGAGCGAGAGTGCGGTCCGACCCGGGTCAGCGTTGTCAGCAATCTCGCTCATGGGAGCACCACGGTCGCGCCGTCCGGCAGCCGGTCTCCGCAGCCCAGTGCGGTGATCGTGTTGCCTGACGGAAGCGGATAGAGGCGCACATCATCTGCTTGCACGTCGATCAAGTGGTTCAATCGGGACACGACCTCTTGTAGTTCTGGCCAGGTGAACGAGCAGAGAAAGACGGAATATTGCACGGGCACTCCGACGCCCTTCAGATACCGGTGCACGCGGGTCAACCGGCCCTCGTCCGTAATGTCGTAGCACACCAGATAGTGCGTCCGCATCAGTTATGGCTCCCAGATTATGACGGCGAACTGGTCGAGCAGCCGACGGAGCAACATCGCCAAGCACGGACGGCGGGATTCAAACAGCTCCGCCAGCGCTCGCGACAACGGTTCATCCTCGTCGGAAATCCTCAGGCCGCTGTCCAACCAGACGAGGTCGGCGTCGGGCTCGAGCGCCGCCGCACAGTCGCGCACGAATCCCAACGGCTGAGTTCGGTGCAGGAAGCCCAAATGCGGGTCCCACCCCGCTTCCACGATCGTTTCTAACGCCAAGGTCTGCAGCGCCGCTTGGAAAAAGCCGCGCCGTCGAAGCGAGACGCTGCGCATGAGCGGGTCGAGCCCGATGACCTCGCATTCGCGTACCCACTCCCAATGCGCGAGCGTGTAGGTGAGCGACAACAGCGCATTGACCGGATCGCGCGGCGGCCGGCGCTGCCGCCCCGCGAACCCCAGACTCGGCGGAAAGACCGCTGGCAGCGCGCCGAAATAGGCCGCTGCGGCGCCTCCCTCCAGCCCGCGCAGCCGCTCGACGCTCCCGGCCTCGGCCGCTTTGGCGCGGGTTTCTTCGATCAAGCCCGCGGCCC
>JBPKMA010000010.1:0-132251 GCA_051293835.1 Nitrospiraceae bacterium
CGGTGAATCTGTTTTGGGCCATCGAACGGATGAAGCGGAAGCTGGCTGAGCTGCGAAACCGGCCGTTGACGGAGATCAAACGCGCGCTGATCGAAGAGGCACAGCGGATCTCCGACGAAGACGTGGCACTGTGCAAGGCCATAGGACGTCATGGTGCCGCATTGATCGAGGATGGCCAGACGATCCTGACCCATTGCAACGCCGGCGCGCTGGCCACGGCCGGCTACGGGACGGCGCTGGGCGTGATCCGGGCGGCGTGGGAACAGGGGAAGAAGATCCGCGTAATCGTCGATGAGACCAGACCGGTGCTCCAGGGTGCGCGACTTACGACCTGGGAGTTGATGCAGGATAAGATCCCCGTGACGCTGATCACCGACAATATGGCTGGCGCGCTGATGCGGAAGGGCCAGATTCATCTCTGCGTGGTCGGAGCCGACCGGATCGCGGCCAACGGCGACGTCGCCAACAAGATCGGTACGTACTCTGTGGCGGTGCTCGCTAAAGCGCACGGCATCCCGTTTTACGTTGCGGCACCGTATTCCACCATTGATCTCGCCACCAGGTCAGGTGATCAGATCCCGATCGAGCAACGCAACCCGCAGGAAGTCCTCTCGTTTCATGGAAGTCCTCTCATCGCCCCGGCTGGTGTGGAGGTGCTCAATCCCGCGTTCGACGTGACGCCGGCCGAGTACATTACCGCGATCATCACTGAACGCGGCGTGTTCAAGCCAAGCGAGTTAGCTGCGCAGTTTGGAGCGTGACGATCCGCGCTTGTCTTTCGGCCACTCCCGGAAGCCGTGCCCCCTTGCTATCTTCCTGGTGACAGCCTGCACATAGCGCCGCTGTTGTGGGGTGCGGTCATGAATGCCTTGCCGGAACGGAGGGTACGTATCGGTCGTCGCGCAGATCCTGGCCGGTGGTTCCGTTCCGTGTGCGCTGCTTCCCACCAGTCTGCTTCACGCCACCGCCTTCCGCGTTCTTGATCAGAGTGCCTCCGCGGTTGCCCAGGCCGACGATCCTTCCGCCGTGTTTGACAATCCGCTGGGATGACGCCAATTGCGCGGCGTCCAACTGTCCACCGGCGGCCTGTTGGTGGGAGGCGCGCCACGTTCACGAATCCGGCGTGAGCGACCACCGCGGCAACTTCGGCGGCGCCGTCACGCTGCCGCCGCCCGCCAATTTTTATCTGACGGCCAATCTGAAAGCCATCAGCGTTCGCGGGCTCGGCGATCTCACGCTCGGTCTCGCTGTCCTCTTGCTCTTCGGTATCAAGTACAAGTATCCAGACGGGGTGCCGTTTGTCACCGCCGTGACCTGCACATCCCTGGAACTCACTGACATTAAGCCGACTATAGGAATCGGGGCGGATAGCTACACGTTCTTACCCTTTTGGGGCGAATCGCAGGGTGATGGCCTATACTCCGGCGTTTTCCACCTGGGGCGGTGGCTCCAAGCGGAACGGCGGAGTTACGCCATGCGCAAGCGAGGACCACCGAGCGAGCAAGTGAAGCAAGCGCTGACGACCCTGGTGGCCCAAGGCCATGAGAGCGTAGAGCATCCGCTGGACCAATTTATCCGTGTGGGGCTTGATACGGGTTGTAGGAGGCCTTTAAGCAGGAAGTGACCGCGTAGTTGGGGCTGCGTCCCCGATCAGCAGGGGATCTGAGGGCGGCGCGGCAGGCGGAACGGCTAGGAGCCGAACGGCCTCAGAAGGTGCGCGGGGCCGAGAAGCCGTTTCCCGCCCGCGGGGCGCAGACGGGGCCACGTGCTGCTCGCCCGTTGGTAGGCCCGCTATCCGGCGGCGCTGGCGGGTCTGGAGCAGGCTCTGGAGACCCACCCCGTGTATCTGTGTCCCAAGGAACCTCACACGAGTATCCGGACCCCGAATCCGCTCGAACGCACGCTCGGGCAAGGGCGACGCCGCCCGAAGGCGATCCCGCGGTTCCCCATGGAGACCGCCTGTCGGAAACTGGTGTTCGCGAGATTGCTTACGGCCTTGCAAGACTGGCGCGGGTTGCGGATGCCCCCGCACCTGCTGCGGGAGTTGGATGCCATCCGCCACGGGTGGTATCCGGTGCAGCGGCAGGTGGCGTGCTCATCACGGCCGGAGTGAGCGCCGCCATGGTCACTTCTACAGGGAAAAGGACTGGCCCAAGCGCAGGCCGAAGTCGAGTTTACTTCTTCCGGTGAGCCGGGGCTTCCTCCGGCTGGAACCAGGATGGAGATCGATGGGAAGGACACAGCCGCAGGATTCGACGTGAGCCTGCGCTACACTCCGCTGCGCAACGTCGATGGAAAACCCGTTGCCGCGGTCGGTCTGGTCTATCGCAGCCAGTCCACTCTTCATCTCCAGGGATCACTGTTCAGCAACGGCGCGGTATTGCAAAGCACCAGCATCACCGTCGTCTTGCCACGGGTGCTCACCGGAGGAATCGCTCTGTAGCCGGTTCGCAATAGAACCCGCGAGTGGAAGCTGGAGTTGGAGGTGGACTACAGGGTGGGGAAGTCTTTCCGCAACCTGGATGTGCAGCGGTCAGACGGCACGACCCTCTTGTTTCCTCAGAGCTGCCGAGACACCTTCAGAGTGGTGATCGGGACGGAATACAAGTGGTTACGGCCACCCATGTTGCCCGACTGGGAGATGAGTCATCGCGCCGGCTATTTGTTTTCCGCAGACGCCGGTACCTGATCGGTCGTTCAACCCGGGCTTTCCGGCCGACGCCAGTAGCCATGGTCTCTCGATCGGAACCGGGTTTCTCTGCACGGGAGGCGGGCGATTCATCGGCGCGGTCCCCTGCGATGACAGCGCAGGAGCGATTGGGCTCGACGTAGCCTACCAAGCCATCATCGGCATCACCTTGCAAGCAACGTCCTGGCTTCTCTATAATGCCGCGCAATTTGACGCGGTTCATTCCGATCACGGCGGAGGAAAGCGTAAACTGATGAGCGAACGGACCTTAGCGATTATCAAACCGGATGCGGTGAAAAAGCACGTCATCGGAGACATCATCGGTCGATACGAGAGAGCCGGTCTGACGCCGATCGCGATGCGCATGTTGCGGATGTCCAAGGCGACGGCCGCAGGGTTCTACGCCGTCCATAAGACCCGACCGTTTTTCGACAGCCTTTGCACGTTCATGTCTTCGGGGCCGGTAGTCGTGCTGGTCTTGGCGGGCGACAACGCGATCAAAAAGCACCGGGACTTGATGGGCGCGACAGACCCGGCCAAAGCCGACCAAGGAACGATCCGGGCGGTCCATGGGACGAGTATTGAGGCCAATGCCGTGCATGGATCCGATTCGCCCGAGACCGCGCGTTTCGAGATCGGCTATTTCTTTCCTGAGATGGATCTGATCGAGGAGTGACACATCGCTTCCCGGTCGGCGTGGTTCGCTACTGCCTCCACTGGGCGCAGGAGTGCGTGCCCGTCTTGTCCTATTCCCCACCTTCCAGGACGGTGGTTGCGTTGTTCGCGGGGGTGCTGCTGGGCTCGCTTGCGGGGGCCGGCTGCGCGGCCCGCTACGAGTTGCCCTCCCGACCGCCGACATTTTCCGGCGATCCGAGCGTTGAAGCGCAGAGTCGACTGCTCAACGAAGCGCGGGCGGACTACGCCCAGGGCCGGTATGCCACCGCTGTTCGTCTGTTGGAGCGGTTTCTCTCAGCCTATCCCGGATCGCCGCACTTGGCGGAAGCGCGCTGGTGGCTGGCCCGTTCGTACGAGGATCTCGGAGATTTACGCGCGGCGCTTGCGCACTACCGCACCCTAGCCGCCGGTGCAACTGGTGTGCGTGAGGACAGCTACGAGATGCAGGCGATGCGACGCCTGGAAGAATTGCGCCGGGCCGGTGACCGTCCGGGGACAGCCGCGGCTGCGCGCACCGCGTTGATGCTGTCTCCAGCCCGGCTTCCGCCGCTCGCCGGACTGGAACGGTGGATGCAGGGACTCGTTCGCGCCGGCGTGACGACCGTGGTCTTGGAGGCGGTGACAAGCGACGGGACCACGCCGCCGGGCGTGTACTTCGACACGAGATTGGCGCCCGTCCATCGCGATGTCTTTAGCCTGGTGCTGCCGATGGCCAAACGGGTAGGCCTGGCGATCTTTGCTGCGATTTCCCTTCAGCGCTTGCCGTGGGTGGATTCTTCCTCCGATTGGCTCAACGCCGTGTATGATCCGGAGGAGCGGCGGATGCGTCCATCGGCGACTGTCGATCTGCTCAATCCGGCCGTTCAGGAACAATTGGTCGGATTGGCGGCCGATCTTGCACGAACCGGAATCGAAGGCGTACTGGTCCGTTTCGGCGAAGAGAAAGACTTTTTCGCCGAGTGCGGGGAAGCGGCGCGCACCCGTTTCGCCGGCGTCTTCGGTACCGCGGCTGAGCCGGCCAACTTTTGTTCCGTCGCCGGCCGGAGCCTGGAGACAATGCCGCCGGAGTTTTGGCGGTGGGTCGGGTGGAAATCCCAAGAGCGCCTGCGTTTGATCGAACGGATCAGAGAGGCGATGCGGCAGAAGCGTCCACACATGGTGGTGGCGCTGGAGGTCCATCCGGAGGCGGCCGTCGACCCGCTTCGGGCGCTCGTCGACTACGGAGAGGATCTGGTGAGTCTGACCCAGCGCGGCTTCGATCTGGTTTTGGCGAAACCTGTCGCTTCGATGGGTGAGGCGTCGCGTAGCGGATCCGGCGAGTCCGCGACGAACGGCCTGAATGTCTTCCTGCGGTGGATGAACGAGCGGGCGTTCGACATCCGCCGTCTCTGGGTCACGAACGTCGTCCGGGTCCGGGACGCACGGGCATTGGAGGAAGGTATTCCCAGTCCTCCCTCTCGTGCGTGGTTGCCAGACGAAGTCAATCTTTTGTACCGGGTGGAACCGGCCGCCGTTCCTTGACAAGGCACCGCCGCAGCACTTACGATCACGCGACTTGTGAAGAAGTTGAGGTTCAGCGAATCGTTGTCTTAACCTTTCCTTGAGAGGAACCTCCATGATCCCGACCGATCTTCGCTATCATCAGGAACATGAATGGATTCGTCTCCACGGCGCGCAGGGCACAATAGGGATCAGCCACTTTGCGCAGGATGCGTTGGGGGACATCGTCTTTATCGATCTGCCCAAAGTCGGGACAATCGTCAAGGCCGGTCAACAAATCGGTGAGGTCGAGTCCACCAAGACCACGTCGACCATCTACACGCCCGTGAGCGGGACGATCGTCAAAGTTAACACCGATCTAAAGGATCATCCCGAGATCGTCAATGCCGATCCCTACGGCAAGGGCTGGTTGGCGGTGATTGACTTGTCGGACCCGGCTGAAGTGGACAAGCTGATGACCGCCGCTCAATATGAAGCCTTTCTCGCCTCGCAAAAGAACGTGACTAGCGAGTAGCGGGCAGCGAAGAGTTGTCCTACCGCCGAGCTGTTAGCTGCTCGCTCCTTGCTACAGGCTATGCCAACACAGAAGCACATTGCCATCGTCGGGGCCGGACCAGGCGGCTATGTCGCGGCCATCCGCGCTGCCCAACTGGGCGCCCGTGTGACCGTGGTGGAAAATCAGGCGTTAGGTGGGGTGTGTCTGAACTGGGGGTGCATTCCCAGCAAGGCGCTGCTCTCCGTTGTCGAGTTGGGCGACAAAGTGAAAAAGGCCGACGAATTGGGGATGGTGCTCCAGGGACCGGTCCGCTACGACCTAGCTAAAATGGTAGCCCGCAAGAACAAGGTGGTGTCCACCCTGGTGAAAGGCATTGCTACACTGTTCAAGATCTGGGGCATCGAGCATCTCGACGGTACGGGCGAACTGCTCGATGAGCGGACGGTTCGAGTTGTCGGGCGAGGGGGAGCCGAGCGGCGGGTGGAGGCGGACGCGATCGTTGTCGCCACCGGGTCGTCATGGCCGAGTCTCTCGCTCTTTCCGATCGACGGCCAGCAGATCATCACGAGCAAGCAGGCGCTGGATCTGGAAGTGATTCCCGGTCGTCTGCTCATTATCGGCGCGGGTGTCGAGGGCTGCGAGTTTGCGTCGCTGTTCAGCGGGATGGGTACACAGGTCACGATGGTGGAAGTGATGCCGCGCATCCTGCCGCTGGAAGACGAAGAGGTGGCGTCCATCATGGACCGCGAGTTGAAGAAACGCGGTGTGGACATCCGGACGGGTACGACAGTCGAGAAGCTGGAGCGCCAGGCCGGGTCGGTCAAGGTGGTCTTCAAAGACGGGACCGAGATCGCCGTTGACCAGGTGTTGGTGTCCGTCGGGCGGGGATTCAACTCCAAGGGCATCGGATTGGAGAAGCTCGGCGTCGAGCTGGGGACTCGTGGCGAGATTCTGGTCAATGAACGGATGGAAACCAACGTGCCGGGAATCTATGCGATTGGGGATGTGGTCGGCAAGGCGATGCTCGCCCACGTGGCGTCGGCCCAAGGCAAGGTGGCGGTGGAAAATATTCTCGGGCACAGGCGGGCTCTCGACTATCGCGTGATTCCGGCTGGGATCTTCACGCTGCCGGAGATCGGGCGCGTCGGGTTGACTGAGCAGCAGGCCAGGGAGCAGGCACGGGAACAAGGGCGCGAGGTTGAGACGGCGGTCAAGGTCGGTCGATTCCGCTATGCCGGATTGGGGAAAGCGCAGGGCACGGGCGAGATCACGGGCATGTTCAAGGTGATTGCCGACGCCAAGGATGGCAGCATCCTGGGGGTCCACATCATTGGCGCGCATGCGGCCGATCTGGTGCATGAAGCGGCGCTGGCGATGCACCTGAAGGCGACAGCCGTCCAGGTAGCGGAGATGATCCATGCCCATCCGACCTTGTCGGAAGGCATAATGGAAGCGATGGAAGATGTCGACGGGTTGGCGATTCATGTGGCGAGAAAGCGAATGTGACACTCGGCCCAACCCTCTTCAAGACAAAGGAGCGTCCTGGAGAGGGCACCGACGACTAACCACGACACGCTCATGATCCGTTCCCTGCTCCTCAAGCTGGCGATGCTGGCGGTCACAGCGGTGCTGGTCGTATGGATCGGTTGGCCGGTGCCCGAATCGAGGGAAGACGCACCGCGGATGGTCGCCGACCAACCGGTCGAGCCGGTTGACCGTCCCGAGATACGGGATGCACCGGATGCCCGTGTCGCCCCATTACCCGGTCCACCTCCGGTCAACACGCCGAAGAGTCCATCTGGTTTGCCTGTCGCCAAGCCGAAGGGGCGGCTCGACCTCAACCATGCCACCGTCGAGGATTTGCAGCGCTTGCCTGGAATTGGAGAGGTGTTGGCCCGGAGAGTGGTCGAGGCCAGAAGATCAAAGGGTTCCTTTTCAACCGTTGAAGAATTGCTTGAAGTGAAAGGAATCGGGGAGAAAAAGCTGGAGCGGCTGCGCCCGTTGATCATGGTCAACGCGGCGGTTCGACCTCCATCGGGAACAGGAAAACAGTGAGCGAGCTCTCGCGTCAAATGGACTTGATTCTCCGCGGAGCGGTGGAGGTCATTCAGCCAAGCGAACTGGAAGCGAAGCTCACCCGCTCGATCCAGGAGAAGCGCCCGCTGCGAGTCAAGGCGGGATTCGATCCGACCGCTCCCGATCTGCACCTGGGGCATACGGTCCTGATTCATAAGCTTAAACACTTCCAGGACCTGGGGCACGAGGTGATTTTTCTGATCGGCGATTTCACAGGCACGATCGGCGATCCCAGTGGGGTGTCCGAGACGCGGACGGCTTTGACAAAAGCGCAAGTGTTGGAGAACGCTAAGACGTACCAGCGCCAGATCTTCAAGATTCTCGATCCACAGAAGACGACGGTGGAGTTCAACAGCCGATGGATGAGCGCGATGACAGCGGAGGGGCTGATCCAACTGGCTGCCCACTACAAGGTCGCCCGCATGCTGGAGCGAGAGGACTTTCACAAACGCTATCAAGAGCAGAAGCCGATCAGCATTCACGAGTTCCTCTACCCGTTGATTCAGGGCTACGACTCGGTCGTATTGAAGGCGGACGTGGAGTTGGGCGGCACCGATCAGAAGTTCAATTTGCTGGTCGGCCGCGATCTGCAGCGCGATTTCGGCCAGGAGCCGCAGGTGGTCTTGACAATGCCCTTGCTCGAGGGAACCGACGGCGTGCGGAAGATGAGCAAGAGCCTGGGGAACTACATCGCGCTGGAAGACAGGCCAGAGGACATGTTCGGGAAGGTGATGTCGATCAGCGATACGTTGATGCTACGTTACTATGAGCTGTTGACGACGGATGACTTGACTCGGGTGCAGTCCCTGCACCCGATGGACGCCAAACAGGCGCTGGCAGAGCGGCTCGTCGCCCGGTATCACGGTGAGGAGGCTGGCCGGCGGGCGAGGGCGGCCTTTCAGCAGAAGTTTCGGGAACGGGAATTTCCGGCCGAGCCTGACGCGCGGGTGGTGCTGACGAAGGCCGATGTGCAGGATGCCGCCACGCCGGCCATCGGCATCGTCGAGTTGGTCGTCAGAACGGGTTTGGTTCCCAGCAAGAGCGAAGCGCGCCGGTTGGTGGTGCAAGGGGGGATCGAGGTGGATGAGCAAAAGCAGACCGATCCCAATTCGACGCTTGCGCTCGAGCCCGGGCATCAATATCGGTTGCGCGTAGGCCGAAGAAAATTCGCGATCGCGGAATACAGACCATGAGCAGGCGCTTGGTGAATGGGCAACGGGCATAGGCGCTCCTTGGGCGCAGGCGCACTTTCAGGGCGATTGGCCGATGATCATTGGAATTGACTTGGAGATGAAGCCGGCGTAGGATTCGCCGCATCTTCCTTCGCGAGCGGGCGTAGCTCAGTGGTAGAGTCCTAGCTTCCCAAGCTAGTTGTCGCGGGTTCAAATCCCGTCGCCCGCTCCAAACCAAGCTTGCTCGACCTGATCCTTACCGTGTTTGGTTTGTGAAGCGACGCCTCCTTCATTGACGCGTTGCTTAGCCCCGTTCGCCTGACATTTTTCTCAGTATCGAGGGTGCGGAACATTATTCATTCTCCGAGCCGCCGTCGAACGGAAGCCGGTGGAGGTGACGCTCCGGCTCACCGAAGCGAGTTTGGCGGAAGCCTAACGGATGGCTCATATCGGGAACTGGGAATGGGATCGTCGGACGAACCGGATGTGGTGTTCCGATGCCACGTACCGCATCTTCGGGTTGCATCCGGCCGGCGTCGAGATGACATACGATCACTTTCTGACATGTGGCCATCCGGACGGTCGCGGAGGCGTCCGCACGATCCATGATCATCGAGACCGCCACGCGCGATCGACAGCCCTATGAGCACGCGCACCGCATCGTCCGTCAGACAGGATGGAACGCGCGGTGTGCGGGCACGGACCCGGGTGGACGACACCGAGAGACCGGTCCGCTTGGTGGGCCCTGTGCAAGAGATCACCGAGAAAAAGCAGGCTGAAAGGGCTTACAGGACAGTGAGGCGCAACTTCGCCAGACCCAGAAGAGGGAGAGCATCGGCCGTTTGGCCGGAGGCCTCGCGCATGATTTCAACAACCTTCTGACCGTGATCAACAGCTCCAGCGCCATGCTGTTGGGGAATATCGATTTTGACAGTCCGTTACGCAAGGGGATCGAAAGATCAAAGAAGCCGGTCACCGGGCTGCGCTGTTGACCAGGCAGTTGCAGGCCTTCAGCTGACAGCAGGTGTTGGGGCCGAAGGTGCTGGATTTCAACGCGATGGTCAGCACCAGCTCGAAGTTCCTGCGATAGCTGATCGGGGAGGGCATCGAGCTGGTCATTTGCGCCGACCCGTCTTTGGGGCGTGTGAAAGCCGATCCCGGGCAGATCGAGCAGGTGATCATGAGCCTGGCGGTGAACGCCAGGGATGCGATGCCGAAAAGCGGCCAGTTGACCATCGAAACCAGGAATATTGAGCTGGGTGAGGCCGCTCCGTTGAAGCCGGCCTCGGCCGAACCGGATCGGTACGTCATGCTGGCGGTCAGCGACACAGGGTGCGGCATGGACGCGGAGATCCAAGCTCGCATCTTTGTCGGAAAAGGGACCGGGCTGGGATTGTCCATGGTCTAAGGAATCGTCAAACAGAGCGGCGGGTCTATCTGGGTCTCCAGCGAGCTGGGCAAGGGTACCAGCTTCACAATCTATCTGCTGGAGGTCGACGATCCATCCGAGTTGTTGGAGCCGGCCCCGGTTGCGGATCTGGCGGGGCGTGGTTCGGAAACCATTCTCCTCGTCGAAGATGACGAAATGGTTCGGGTTCTGCGCGCACAATCCTTACAGATGCGTGGGTACACGCTGCTCGAAGCGCGTAACGCCAAAGAAGCGATCCACCTCGCCGAGGAACACAATGAGCCGGTTCACCTGCTTCTGACCGATGAAAGTGTTGTGCAGGTCCGGCTATACGGATAAAGTGATGGCCCTGAGCGCTGGGCGCGCAAGGTGCGCGAGATGCTCGATTCGCCGGGACCGCGAGCGGCCTGAATTGCCCGGCAAAGTGTCGCACGCTGGATTGGTCACGGTCAGACAGCAAAACCTGCACAGGGCTTGGGCTGGATGTTCCAGGTGAAGTCGGATTGATCCTGAGGAGCCGTGATGACGCAGACGATCTCCCTGCCCTTTGCTTATGGACAAGCAATGGACGGCGCGACTCGTCGCGGGAGCACGAGAGGGCTTAGACGGCTTTCTTGACTAATCCAGTCCGAAGACAGCGGGTGCAGACGCGGATATGCTTGGTGACGCCGTTGATCAGCGCGCGGACGCGTTGCAGATTCGGATTGAAGACCCGCTTAGTCTTGTTATTGGCGTGACTGACGTTATGTCCGGACTGATGTCGTTTGCCGCAGATGTCGCAAGCAAAAGCCACGGGGACGCTCCTTCTCTAAACCTCTAAACGAGACAATCTCATCTCACCGCTAATGCGTCGGCAATCGTAGCATAGGCCACCGACGGTGACAAGTGTGCGGCGGTGCTGGGCAGGCGGTGGAACGGCGGTTCGCTCGGCACTATGAACGCCGAGCGGCGGACGTCTTTTGACGGATCGCTGTAGTCTTCTTCTGGTGAGCGACCGTCACGACCCGCGCCCGATCCCTTCCATCTTCATCCTTGGCGATTGAGAGGCGGATCGGGACGCTGATGTCGAAGCCGCTATCCCCGCCGTCATCCAGGCCGTCTTTCCCGACGCTGTAGATCCTCTCCTGAGCGGCGTTCCAGAGCATGGGAAGCCCGGTAAACGGGTCGAAATAGCGCGATCCCGCTTCAGCCAGCCGTGTCGGCACGGCGGCGGCCGGCGCGGGTTTGCGCAGCAGAATCTGCAGCGCAGCCAGCCGAAGCCGCGCATCGGTCTCCACGAGCCGCTGGCTGAACAGCTCCCAGTCCGGTTCAAATTCAAAAGGGTGTATCAGGCTGTCGAACAAGGTGCGGGATGCGGTCCGCACGATCTCCCTGAACTTCGGTAGCGGATGGTGGATCGTCTCGGATGCCTTGATGACGGCGTCGTAATAGGCGGCATAGACCTCCCGTGTGCGAGGCGTATCGAAAGCGATCCTGATCGCCTCGTGCGAAGTCGGATGGACGACCCGTTGAAAAGCGTCCGGCCGCAGACCCGCTGTACGTGCCAACCATTCGCAATGGTGGTCGGAAGCTTCTTTGCCGATGAGCGCCTCGCTCTCGATCGGCTCGCCGTCCTGGCGCAGGCTGAGCGCGAATTCGTTCTGGATCGGCCAGCGGAGGGAGTACTCGGCGGTCGTGAGGGGCTGCAAGACGGCCAAATCGATGTCGGAGAACGAGTTGTCGATCGTCGCGCGGCCCAGCAGGCGGGAGAGCAAGCGCGCGTCGTCGTCCACCATGATGAGCGCTGCCACCTTAAGCGGCAACGTCCTCGCATCCGCCAGCACACGCCTCCAGGCAGCCAGGTCTCTCCACAGGCGCGAGGCGCCTTCCTGAACGGTCTTCGCGAACCCCGTGGCGACGTAAAGCCGGTGGGCGATCAGCATCTCCTCGAAGCGGGGGCAAGCGCCCTGTCCGAATCCCCAATCTTCAAACGGCATGTTCAACCACCGTTCGTATCGCTGCACCAGGATTGCATAACGGCTGATGGCGAGACGGAACAGTGCATCGTCTTTCTGCAGTTCAGTCAGCGGATCCGGCGCATCCCATGCCGCCAAGGCTTCAGCAGCTGTAATCGAGGTGCGCAGCTCGGAGCGGCCTGGCTTCTCGTAATTGTAGAGACGCCGTCCTCCTCGCGCTTCGGCCTCCAACCACATGTCGTAGCCGACCTGAACTGGATCGGTTCCTGCGGCAGCGGAAAATCCCAAAAGCAGGAAATAGCCGTTCTGAAGAGGGTTCGCCAGAGTCGGTTGCGGCGATTCCGAAAGCCTGAGCAAGGCGTCGCTGGTCTTGTCGTTCTTTCCGGTCCAGATCAATCCGGAGATTTCCATGAACACGGCGACAATGCACAGACTGATCAGAAGATTCCGCATCGTCCCTCTCCCTCAAGCGCGTTCGTGTCGAGAACCCCGGGAACCCGCTGTTGCCGAGACCCGGTGGCGGTTCAGGTGTGATGGCGCGTGCTGCTGACGTCGATTGTTCTGAAGAACTGGGTTTCAGCAAATGCTATGCCATTGCCGCCGTGCTCCGGTCTGTCCTTCCAACACCACTGCTAGCCACTAGAGGAAAATCGGAGAAGAGCAGCGGTTTTTGCCGCAGTGAACGGATCGGTTCGTACCGGTGCTGCACAGAAACCGCACACCGAGCCGGTCGTCGGGACAAATTTGAACTTGACAAGGCTTCCCGCCGTTTCCTAGAGTGAGCGCCTCATCACAGTCCGCTTTGGGTGAAGGGAAGAGGGTGTGATTCCCTCGCGGTCCCGCCGCTGTGAATGGGAACGAAACCCGCGCAGGCCACTGGCGTGGCCGTGATCCGTGAACCGTCATCCGTGAAAGTGGAGAACGGAAGGCGGACAACGGGAAACGGGCGCTGGGAAGGAGCGGGGAGTAGGTGTTGCCCAGCTGGCTCACTGCCGGCGTGCGCAACCGTGATGCGATCTGTTCGTCGCGTCACGCATCCCATGAGCCAGAAGACCTGCCCAAGGCGTTGCCCATCTTTCCCTCGAGGGCTGGGGAAAGTGCGAGGATGAAGAAGCGGGTGCAATCCTCAGGGCCTATGCGGCTCTGGGGATTTTTTATTTTGGAAGCGAGTGGCAAACCGGTAATAACCAGCAGCAGACGGCGAACGATCAAGAAATCAGAGTTGGTGGCTCTCTGCTACTGGCTATGGGTTATGAGCTGCCTGCTGATGACAGGGGTGGCGCTCGCCGATGATCCCGAAGCGACCTCGATGAAACGACGACAGCAAGGCATCCTGACGGGCATGCCGTTTATGGCGAACGTCGCTGCCAGGACGTTCGTCGACGATCTCGGCCGCAAGATTTATTTGGCCAAGGCGCCCAGCCGGATTATCTCCCTCGCGCCCAGCATCACCGAGATGCTGTTCGCAATCGGCGCGCAGGATCTGGTCGTCGGGGTCACGCAGTTCTGCGACTATCCACCGGAGGCCCTGCAAAAGCCCAAGGTCGGCTATGCCCATCCCAATATCGAATCCATTGTGGCGCTGGAGCCTGATTTAGTGGTCGCTCCGCGCGAGTCCCTACGGGCTGACCTCCTTGCCAAACTGGAGCAATTGAAAATTCCAACGCTGATTTTGGAAGCGAAGACGGTCGAGGATATTCCGTCGCACATTCAAACTTTGGGACGGCTGATCGACCGCGCGCCGGCCGCCAATGCGGTGGCTATGGATTTGCGGCGTCGCCTGGCCCAAATGAAGAGTCGAGCGGAATCGCTCCCCAAGGTGCGCGTGTTGTATGTGTTGAACAGCCAACCGCTGATCACCGTCGGCCCGGGGAGCTTCATCCATCAATTGATCGGGCTGGCCGGAGGCGCCAACATTGCCACCGACAGTGGCGAGCCCTACCCCCGTCTCAATCTGGAAGCGGTGTTACAGAAGGATCCCGAAGTGCTGATCTTCCCCGTTGGCAAAGCTGAAGGCATTCCCGAGAGCGAGCAACGGGTCTGGACGCGATGGACGACGCTGACAGCGGTGAGGCGCGGCCGGCTGCACCGGATTCCTGCCGATCTGCTCAATCGACCGGGGCCGCGGATCGTGCAAGGCCTGGAATTGCTCCTCACAATCATCCACCCAGAAGCCGTGGAGTCTGCGTCTGCCACTCGGCCATGAGACAACCAGGCGCCACTAACCAACCGGCCTCGCGTGTCGAGGCAGGATCACTCGGAGCCGATGCGGGTGCCCGCCGCCTCGCCACGGCTATCAAGCAAGTCGACTGGTGGCGGAGTCCAATCCTGACGGCCGGACGGTGGGCGTGGGCGATGGGAACACTCTCGCTTGCCGGCGTCGTTCTGTTTCTTCTCTGCCTCCAGTTCGGTGCACAACACATCGGGCTGGGTGACCTCGCTCGTGTGCTGATTCAGGCGCTGCGAGACTGGCGAAGCGATCGCGAGGCGGTCGGCACTACCGGTGTGATTCTGTTGCAGGTGCGGTTGCCTCGAGTGCTCCTCAGTCTGTTCGTCGGGAGCAGCCTGGCGGCAGTTGGCGTGGCCTTGCAAGCGCTGTTGCGGAATCCGCTCGCCGATCCCTATGTGCTGGGTGTTTCGAGCGGAGCGGCGCTAGGTGTCTCGCTTGCGATGTGGTTGGGGATCGGCGGGACCGTCCTGACGCTTTCTGCGCTTCCGTTGTGCGGGTTTGCGGGCAGCTTGCTGTCCTTGGCGGTCGTCTATCGCCTCGCGGCGTCGTACGGCCGGTTGCCGATTCATAGTCTGCTGCTCGCCGGGGTGATCCTAAATGCGATTCTGACTGCGGTGATCATGTTCATCACCTTCATCATGGACCCCAATCGCTCTGCCGGTATGATGTCGTGGTTGATGGGGACTCTGACCGCGCCGGCGTATCCGGCCTTGGCTGTCCTGACGGGGTATCTCGCGGTGGGGATCACCGCGCTGATGCGGCAGGTCCAGATTCTCAATCTGATGACATTGGGCGACGAATCCGCTCGAGCGCTTGGTGTGGAGACCGAACGGGCCAAAAAACTGATCTATGTGATCGCCGCGTTGATGACCGGCGCAGTCGTCTCTGTTAGCGGCATGATTGGATTTGTCGGCATGGTGATTCCGCACGCCACGCGGCTGATCCTGGGGGCCGATCATCGGCTCCTCCTGCCGGCGTCGGCGCTGGCGGGCGGCATATACCTGATGGTCGCGGATACCGTGGCGCGGTCCCTACTGGCGCCGACGGAGCTTCCGGTCGGAATCATCACAGCTTTGGCCGGGGGACCGTTCTTTATGTATCTCTTGATGTGGCGGAAAGATCGGTTGGCATGACATGAACCAGTCGACGAATGCGCGCTTCTCCGGTATGGAACCGGGCCGCACCGCGGTCTTTACAGAGAGTCGGAACGAGGCTGTTCGCGCGTTTGAAATCCAGGGACTCTGTTTCCGTTATGCGTCGCCATTCGATCGGTCGGCGGGCTGGACGCTCGACGAGCTGTCCTTTCAGGTGACCGCCGGTGAGGTTTTCGGCGTGGTGGGACCGAACGGATCCGGTAAAAGCTCCCTGCTGAAAGTCATGGCGAAAGTTCTGCGTCCGTCTCACGGCCAAGTTCGGTTGTTCGGACAAGACCTCGAGCGGTTGTCCCAGCGGGAGGTGGCACGACAGCTGGCGCTCGTGCCGCAAGAAAGCCTTCAGGTGTTTCCCTTCACGGTTGCACAGACGGTGTTGATGGGGCGCTATCCGCATCGGCGGGAACATGCCTGGAACGCCGGATTCGGATGGGACGCTCCGGACGACATCGCGCTGGCGGAGCAGGCGATGGCGGAGATGGACATTGCCCATTTGGCCGATCGGTTGATCACGGAACTGTCCGGCGGGGAGCGCCAACGAACCGTGATCGCGCGGGCCTTGGCGCAGGCGCCCCGTGTATTGCTGCTTGACGAGCCGACCGCGTTTCTCGATTTGCAGCACCAGATCGAAATCTGTTCGATTGTGACCCGCCTCAGCCGAGAGCGGGGCCTCACTGTGGTGCTCGTCTCGCACGATCTAAACCTGGCTGGCCAATATTGCGATCGCATTCTGATGCTGAAGGACGGAGCGTTGTTCCGACTCGGATCGCCCGATGAGGTGATCCGACCTGAGACCTTGCGCGCGGTTTACGGCTGCGATGTGCTGGTTGACCGGCATCCTGAGTCGGGCCGGCCGCGCGTCACGGTGCCGGGGCTGGTAGCCCGGTAATTCGTCAATGATCATCGGTCAATGATGAAGCTGCAGCGAGCCCGGGGAGGACGTTCCGGTGCCGTTGACCGATAGCGGTTAGCCGGCGACCGGTTCGAGGCGGCTGTACCCACGCCTTAGTGCCGAACGTAGGGGTACGATCAGTTCAACAACGGGAAAGGAGGGAGTCAGGAAGAAGCCGTCGGTGCCGGGGAAGATGGTGCGAAGCCATCACGGTGCCGCCACTGTAAGCGGGGAGCGACCCTGCACGAACGCCACTGTTCCTCAGTGAGCAGCAAGTAGCGAAGACCGATTGCTTTCGGAACGGGAAGGCGCAGGAGAGCAACGATCCGCGAGTCAGGAGACCCAGCCGACGGTCGAATTCCACTCAGCCCTTCGAGCATAAGGGAGGTGGCTCATGTCTTGTTTATGGAAACGTGTTCTTGTCGTGTGTGTTCTGCTCGTCTGGGCCCTGTGGTCGAAGGAAGCACCCGCTGACGCGGCGCAGGATCATATGGAGCTTGCGCAAGTGGAGGCAGAGCCGACGGTGAAGACCGAACCCGTCGTGATTAGTGCGACGAAGACGCCGGTGCCGGTCAGCCATGTGACGAGCGCGGTCGAGGTCATCACGGGAGAGGATCTGCAGAGGCAGAAATTGAGGACTGTGGTGGATGCCTTGCGGTTGGCGCAGGGACTTGCGGTGTTCTCCAGCGGGGGGCCGGGAACGAACGCCACGGCGCGGATACGCGGCGGAAGCTCGGCTCAGACGCTGGTGCTCATCGACGGCGCGATCGTCAATAGTCCAACCCTGGGTGAATACAACCTGGCCAACCTGACCGTCGACAATATCGAGCGGATCGAGATTCTCCGCGGCGCCCAGAGCATGCTGTGGGGGTCCGACGCCATGGGCGGTGTCATCAACATCATCACCAAGAAAGGATCTGGGACGCCGACGGTCGGCAGCTTCTTCGAGTACGGGTCGTTCGGATCGATTCGCGAGGGCGGCCAGGTCGGCGGGAAAAAAGGACCGGTTGATTTCAGCATGACGCTCTCCCGGTGGGATTTTACCGGCTTCTCAACGGTGAACTATCGGCGGGGGGCCTCCGAACGGGACGCGTATCGCAATTGGCAGGCCTCCTCCCGCATCGGGATCGACCTGCCCAGGGACGGACGGGTGGATCTGACCTTTCGCTGGATGAACGGCGACATTCATCTCGACAACATCTCGACGCCCAGCGATGTCTTCGGGTCTCGGCTGCGCAGTCAGGAATTCATCTTCAGCGGCAGCTATGACCAACCCCTGACCGCGTGGTGGTCGCAGAAAATCACGTTGGCCCGGGCGCAGGACGCGTCGCTGTTTTTGCCCGGCACGCTTGAGCGGAATGTCATCACCGGCTCACTCAGCGTGCCGTTCGGTTCCTCTAACGAAACGCGCGTCCTGTCCAACCGGATTGAAGTGCAAGAGAATTTCAAGATCGGAGAGCCGTTGCTGCTCACGGCCGGCTATCAACTGCGGGATCAACAAGGCGAAAACGATATTGGTCTGACGAACAAACTCATTGCTTCCCATGCCGGATTCGCGCAGGCGCAGCTTGAGCTGTGGGAACGGGTGTTCGCCACGGCCGGCGTGCGGCACGACAGCTACAACGTGTTCGGCGACGCGACGACGTATCGGGTGACCGGTGGGTATCTGCTGAGAGAGACCGGAACGAAAGTCCGGGGCAGCTACGCGACCGGGTTCCGCACACCGACATTGAATCAGCTTTTCTTTCCCAATTTCGGGAATCCTAGTTTAGGGCCAGAGAAAAGTCAGAGCATGGATGTTGGAGTGGATCAAGATCTCTTAGGTAAGCGGCTTCGCCTGAGCGGCGGCTTTTTCTGGAACCGCTACCGGGATCTGATCGTCACGACGTTCGATCCGGTCGTATGTGCGCCCTTCAGCACGTTCGGATTTTGTCCCATCAACATCGGGGACGCCTCCACCAAGGGATGGGAAGCCGGATTCGTCTATGTGTACGAGAGCGACCGTCTGTTTCTGAAGGGACTGGATCTGCAGGGCCAATATACCAATACGCTGACGCGAGATTTGGACACGAACCGGCGGCTTCCCCGGTGGCCGGTGGATCAGTGGAGTGTGACGGTCGGGTATGTGCCGGTTGCGCCGCTTCGGGTCACGGTGAACGGGCGCTATGTCGGCTCGCGTTTCAACACCACCGGCGACAGGCAAGGCATGAGAGCGTTTGACGTGTGGACGTTGATCGCCACCTACGACCTCAGCAAGCGCGTTCAAATCTTTAGCCGTGTCGAGAATCTTTTCAATGAAAAATACGAAGAAATTCTCAACGCCGGAACACCCGTACGGTCGGTGTTCGCCGGTATAAGAGTCAGCTACGACATCAAGTGAGGGACCGTTGTGTTTAGAGCGCGGCTTGTCATCGCTGGCACCCACAGCGGGGTCGGCAAAACGACCGTTACCCTGGCGATTCTGGCGGCCCTGCGCGCGCAGGGCCGTCGGGTTCAGCCGTTCAAGGCCGGGCCGGATTTCATTGACCCTGGTCATCATACGGCCGCGGCCGGACGGCCTTCGCGGAATCTGGACGGTTGGCTGCTCGGCGAGGCGCTCAATAGGGAGATCTTCGCCCATGCCGTGGCCGATGCGGACCTGGCGATCATTGAGGGGGTGATGGGGCTGTTCGATGGCGCTTCTCCCACCGGCGAAGTCGGCAGCACCGCCGAACTGGCCAAACAATTGGCGGCGCCGGTCTTGCTGGTGGTCGACGGGAGCGCAATAGCCCGGTCGGCGGCGGCGATGGTCCAGGGCTATGCGCAATTCGATCCGGATCTTCGCATCGCGGGGGTCCTATTCAATCGCGTGAGGAGCGAGGGCCACTATCGTCTCCTGAAGGAAGCGGTGGAGGCGACTGTCAAGGTCAGGGTCGTGGGCTATCTGCGACCGGAGGCCGGGTTGACGATTCCTGAGCGTCACCTTGGGTTGACGACCGTCATCGAAGGCAGCTCACAGGAACGCTATGAGCGGCTGGGGCGGGCGTTGGCCGAGACCGCGGATCTCGACCTTGTCGAAGAGTTGGCGAAGTCGGCCGGGGAATGCCCCTCGTCTAGGGGTTCCTCCTCCCTTGCTCTCCCCCATGTTCGAGGGAGGAATGGGGAGGGGGTTCGGATCGGTGTGGCCTATGATCCTGCCTTCTGCTTCTACTATCCGGAGAACCTCGAACTGCTGGAAGCGCAAGGCGCCGAGCTGGTGCAGTTCTCGCCGGTCCGTGATGAGACTTTGCCCGAAGCGGATTTGTTGTACTTGGGCGGCGGCTATCCGGAACTGCACGCGGCTACCTTGGCGGCCAATAGGGCGATGCGTCAGGCGATTCGGGAGTACGCTGAACGAGGCGGGGCGATCTATGCCGAGTGCGGAGGCCTCATGTATTTGACGGAAGCGATCAGAGACTTCGACGGTCGTGTGCACGAAATGGTCGGCCTCTTTCCCGCTCGGGCTGTCATGCGGCGGGAGGAGCTGACCATTGGATATCGCCGGTGTACGGTCGCTCGTCATTGTCTCCTCGGCGAACCCGGGCTGACGATCAGAGGACATGAGTTTCATCACTTCTGCTTGAACCCGACCGGTCCGCTCGAGTACGCCTGCACCGTGACCGATGCGTGCGGGTACGAACACCGTCCGGACGGGCTGATCACCGGTCACGTCGTTGCCCTCTCGACCCATCTCCATTTTGCTAGTCAGCCGGAACTTCCGCGCGCGTTGGTCGCATGGGCGCGCGCGAGGGCTGCGCTGCGTGCGCCTTGAAAAAAGGACGGTCATGGCGGTCGATCCTGCGGAACATCGGGCGAGGATGCAGCGGCTTAAGGCGTCCGTGGATCGACGCATTCAGGCCGCGCAACAGGAGAAAGGGCTGGTGATCGTTCATACCGGCGCCGGCAAGGGCAAAACGACGGCAGCTTTGGGGATGGCGTTGCGCTGCATCGGTCACGGCATGAAGGTGGCGATCGTCCAGTTCATCAAGGGCGCTATTGCGACTGCGGAGGAGCAAACACTGAAATCATTCGGCGATCGCGTGGTCTTCCTTCGGATGGGCGAAGGCTATACCTGGGAAACTCAGGATCGGGAACGGGACACCCAGGTCGCCCGGCAAGCATGGGCGACTGCCCGCGATTTCCTCCGCGACCCGTCCTGCGGGATGGTCATTCTCGACGAGCTGAACATCGCGTTGCACCATGAGTATGTGCCGCTGGACGATGTGATCGCGGCACTGCAGGACCGCCCGCCGAGGCAGCACGTCGTGATCACAGGGCGGGGCGCGCCAGCGCAACTGGTGGACCACGCTGATCTCGTCACCGAGATGAAGCCAATCAAGCATCCGTTTCGAAAGGGTATTAAGGCTCAAGCAGGGGTGGAGTTTTGAAGGAGCCCGTCACTAAGACGTGCGAGCACTGCGGATGTGCCTTCGAGTGTGGTGGCTACCAGTGTTGGTGCGGGGACGTCGGCATTACCGAGCGGCACATGGACTGGATCTCAACTCGCTTTCACGATTGCCTCTGTCCGGATTGCTTGAGGAAGGTTGCCGCGGGTGAGCTAGGGTCCTCTTCCATCACCTCGGTCAACGCCCCGGAGGCAGCATCCTGACGAGTTCATGTTGAACAACGGAATGTTCTCCGACCCTGAGCGTAAGGCCGTGTACCGGGCGATCTTCGAGCGGCGGGATGTGCGGCGGAACTTCTTGGCGGCGCCGATTCCGGAAGACGTGCTGGCCCGGCTGTTGACCGCGGCGCACCACGCAGGGTCCGTGGGGTTCATGCAGCCGTGGGACTTCGTGGTCATCCGGGATGCCGTCACCAAGAGCACAGTGAAGGCGTTGTTCCGCGAGGCCAACGCCACAGCCGCGCGGCACGACCGCGGTGCCCGCGCAGCCTTGTATCGGATTCTTAAACTCGAGGGCATCGAAGAAGCGTCCGTCAATCTTTGCGTGACATGCAGCCGCCGGCGCGGAGGACCCCATGTGCTGGGCGGTCCACGGTTCGCGAGACGGATCGCCATAGCACGTGCTGCGCCATCCAAAATCTGTGGCTGGCCGCGCGAGCCGAGGGCATCGAGGTCGGATGGGTGAGCATCCTGGATCATGAAGCGTTGAAGCGGGTGCTGGGGATCCCAAGCCCGTGACCGTCGTGGCGTATCTCTGTGTCGGCTACGTTTCGACTTTGCGATGCGGCCGGATCTGGAAACGGCGGGCTGACGGACGCGGATTCCGGTCGCGCAACTCATTCATTACGAGCGATGGGGCAACAAGAGACAGGCTGAGGTTCAGGTCTCAAGTCAGGAAATAGTTCCTCAGCCTTAACCTGAAGCTTAATCAGGCCTCTCAGGGGGGATCATGCGCATCACCAAAGTCTATACTAGGACTGGAGATACCGGTAAAACACGGCTTGCCGGAGGGCAACAAGTCTGGAAAGACAGCTTGCGGGTTGAGGCCTACGGTACGGTCGATGAGCTGAACGCTGCGGTCGGCATGGCTCGGGTGTTCAACGCGCAGCAGGCCGGCATTCAGCCTTGGGTGACGAGACTAGAGGAGAACCTTCAGTGGATACAGAACAAGCTGTTCGATGCCGGCGGGATTCTCGCCACCGCTCCCGGTCAGACTTTCAAGAATATGCCGACGGTCACGGAGCAGGATGTGAAGCGATTGGAAATGCTCATCGATACCTGCCAGAAGGATTTGACCCCGTTGAAAGAGTTCATCCTGCCGGGTGGTGGGGTCGTCTCCGGGTTCCTGCATCAGGCTCGCACGATCTGCCGCCGCGCGGAGCGAGTATGCGTGCGTCTTTCTCGTGAAGAGGCCGTCGAGCCGACGATCATCAAGTTTCTCAACCGCCTCGGCGACGCCCTGTTCGTGCTAGCGCGCTGGACGGCCAAGATGCAGGGCGAAGCCGAGTTTCTCTGGCAGCGAAGTGGGCGCGACGGGCGGGAACGGCGAGAGGAGCAAGACGAGTAGGGGGCGGCGGAGGGTGTTGATGTTCATCGTTGTGCAAGGATCGCCATGAGGGGGGGCACACCCGCGCACACCAGGCGCCCCGCTGCTGGTGAGGGATTGAAGGGGCGGCTGATCCTGGTGATCGGCGGCGCGGCCTCCGGCAAGAGCCGGGCGGCGTTGGAACTGGCGGGGAGCGCAAGGCCACGAGCGTTTGTGGCGACGGGGCAGGCTTTGGATCGGGAAATGGCCGAGCGAATCCGCCGTCATCGGGCCGCCCGCTCGACAGACTGGGTGACGGTGGAGGTGCCGCTCGACGTGGCTAAATGGTTCCGGACATACGGAAGCCGGTATCGCGCCATTGTGCTGGACTGCCTGACTCTGTGGTTGAGTAACATGCGGCGCGCTCGCGTGACAGGACCGCGAACCTTTGCAAAAGTGGAAGAACTGCTCCGGGTCATCCGGGCGACAAGGGCTCGCGTCATTGTGGTGACCAACGAGCTTGGACTGGGCCTTGTTCCGGTCAGCGCGTCGGCCCGAGCCTTTCGGGATCTCGCCGGACGGACCAATCAGCAAATCGCCGATGAAGCCGATGAAGTGTACTTTGTCGTGAGCGGCCAGCGGCTGCGGATCAAATAAAAAAAGATAAATGAGCCAGCCGGGGGACGAACTTACATGGCAACCCTTCAGGATGTCATACAGAAAATCCAGCCACTCGATCGGGACTGTGAAAAACGAGCGCAAGCCCGCCTGGACCGGCTGACGAAGCCGCAGGGAAGCCTGGGACGTCTGGAAGAACTAGCGGCGCGGTACGCAGCCATCAGCGGCGAGGTCTGTCCCAAGCTCCCGCGAGGAGCGGTGTTCACATTCGCGGCCGACCACGGCGTGGCCGCCGCCGGCGTCAGTGCTTATCCGCAGGCCGTCACGGCCCAAATGGTCCTCAATTTTTTGCGCGGCGGCGCCGGGGTGAATGTCTTAGCCCGTCATGTCGGCCTCGAGGTCCGCGTCGTCGATATCGGCGTGGCGCATGACTTCGGGCGGATCGCTGGGCTCATCGATCGGAAATTGATGAAGGGAACGGGCAACTTCGTGCACGAACCGGCGATGAGCCGTGAGATTGCCGAGCGATCGTTACTAGTGGGGATTGAACTGGCCTGTCAGGCGGCGGCAGAAGGGATCGGCGTGCTTGGCACCGGGGACATGGGGATCGGCAATACGACGGCGAGTTCGGCCATTACCGCCATAGTTACCGGGAAACCAGTTGCTGAGGTCACGGGGTGGGGAACCGGCATCGATGCCGCAACGCATGCGCGTAAGGTGTCCGTGATCCAGCAGGCCCTGGAACGACACCGTCCTGATCCAGCCGATCCGATTGAGGTCTTGGCAAAGGTCGGTGGTCTGGAAATCGGCGGCCTGGCCGGCTTGATCCTCGGTGCCGCGGCGGTGCGGATGCCAGTTGTACTGGACGGATTCATTGCTGGGGCCGCTGCCTTGATCGCCGTCGGGTTGCAGCCGCGCTGCCGGGACTATCTGATCGCCTCGCATCGGTCGGCCGAGCCTGGGCATCGGGCGGTCCTCGATCATCTGAAGCTCGCTCCACTGCTTGACCTTAATCTCCGGTTGGGTGAGGGAACCGGGGCCTGCCTCGGCATCGCACTCTTGTTCGCCTCTTTGAGGGTGCTGACGGAGATGGCCACCTTAGAGGAGGCCGGCGTTTCGGAAAAGAGCGAATAGCCAATCACGAAGCGCACTGCTCACAGCCATCGGATTGAACCCATGTTCTTTGCAGGTCGCTGTTCGCTGTTCGCGTTGAACGATCGCTATGACACGTCACTTCCTGATCGCGTGGCATTTTCTGACCGCCGTTCCGCTTACCCGACGGCACGACGCGCCTGCCCCCCATGAGCTGGCTGCCTCGATGGGATGGTACCCAATGGTCGGCCTAGTTCTGGGAGGGCTGATAGCCGTAACCGATCTTCTGGTGGATAGGCTGTTCACCCCAGAGATCGCCAATTTACTCTTACTGCTGGTGCTGGTCTCTGTCACCCGCGGTCTGCATCAGGACGGATTGGCGGATACGTTGGATGGGCTCGCCGGAGGTCGGACTCCGGCGGAACGACTAGCCATCATGCGGGACGGGCGGATCGGCGCGATCGGCGCGACCGGCCTGTTTTTCGCGCTGGCTTTGCGCTACGCGGGACTGTTGGCGTTGCCGTCCCAGGTCCGCTTTCCAGTGCTGCTGTGTATGCCGGCGTTCGGACGGTGGGCCATGGTGGTTGCCGCCTGGGCGGTTCCCTACGCCCGAGCTGAAGGCGGGTTGGCCGCGCCGTTTCTCGATCATCTTGCGCCTCGCCACGTCGTTTGGGCCACTCTGGTCATCGGGGCCCTGTTGTCGACGCTGTTCGGACTCGGCGGGGCGGTGGCTGGCTTAGTGGGCGGCGCGGCGCTGGCTCGTACCTGCACTGCGCTCTCCAGGAGGTTCCTCGGAGGTGTGACCGGCGATACACTCGGCGCGACGAACGAAGTGGTGGAGACCTCGTTCCTGTTGGCCGGGTCGACGCTCTTGGGGTTCTGATGACAGCCGTCGAGTTGATGCTGGCCGCCGCACTGGACGGGGTGTGCGGAGACCCCCGCTGGGTCCCCCACCCGGTTCGCCTCATGGGCCGTGGAATTGCCTGGTTGGACGACCGTGTTCGATTATGGTGCCGTAACCCGGCTAGCCTGCGCGGTGCGGGATTCGTGCTCGCCGCGGGGCTGCCCTGTCTCTCCTATGCTGCCGGTTGGCTGGCTATCGAAATCGGCGCCGCGTTCGGAGATTGGGTCGGGAAAGGCGTGGCCGTTGTCCTCGCCTACACGACGCTTGCGGCAAGGGATTTGATTGACCATGTCAGGGCCGTCGAGCAGGCGCTCGTGTCTGGGGATCTGGTGAAAGCCAGAGAGGCGGTTTCGTTGATCGTTGGGCGTGATACCCAGGAGCTGGATGAAGTGGAAATCATCCGCGCGACCGTCGAGACCATAGCCGAAAATGCGTCGGATGGGATCATCGCCCCACTGTTTTACTTGACGCTTGGCGGCGCGCCCTTAGCGCTGGCCTATAAGGCGGTGAACACGCTGGATTCCATGATCGGCCATCGCGATGAGCGATACGAGCACTTCGGCTGGGCGTCGGCACGACTGGATGACCTGGCCAATTGGCTGCCTGCACGCCTGACCGCCTGTTTGATCGTCGCGGCTGCCGGGCTTCTCGCGCAGCGTCTCGACACCGTAAGTGCAAGCTGGCAGATCCTTCGGCGCGACGGACACCGCCATCCCAGTCCGAACAGCGGGAGGCCCGAAGCCGCCATGGCGGGTGCGTTGGGTGTCCAGCTCGGCGGGGTGAATTATTATGATGGACGGCCGTCCGAGCGCCCTCGGCTCGGCGATCCGCGACGGGCCTTAGCGGTCCAGGATATCCGGCGTGCTCGGCATATCACGATCGTGACCACGGTCTTGGGCGTGCTGCTCGCCCTCCTTGTTCTCCTCCGATGAAGATCGACGGCGGCCACGGTGGAAATGTGTATGCGGCGTCCCGCGAGCTGGGAATTTCCATCGGTCGGGTGGTGGATTTCAGTGCCAGCATCAATCCGCTGGGACCTTCGCCGCTGGCAGTGCAGGCGATCAAAGACGGGTCTCCATGGATTCGGCATTACCCAGACCCGGATTGCCAGGCTCTGCGATCCGCTCTGGCTGAACGATGGGAACTGTCTCCTGATCGGTTCGTGATCGGCAACGGCTCAGCGGAATTGATTCATGTGCTTCCTCGCGCGCTGAAGTTCCGGCACACACTTGTGCTGGGTCCCACCTTCTCCGAATATGCGCGGGCGGTTGAACTGGCGGGAGGCGCGGTCGAGATGGTGATGGCCAGACGCTCGGAAGGTTATCGGCCTCCTCTCGATGAGGCGCTTCGCCGGATTCGTGAAAAAAGCACGCCGGTCGATGCGATCGTGTTCGGCCATCCCAACAGTCCGACCGGACAGGCATGTCCGGTGACCGAGGTGCTCCATCTGGTGCACGCGGCCGCTCAACGATCGGCATGGGTGATCGTGGATGAAGCGTTTGTCGAGTATTGCCCTGATCGATCTCTTCTGCGCTATGTGCCGAATCATCCCCGGGTTGTGGTGCTTCGGAGTTTCACCAAGTTTTACGCGCTTCCCGGACTTCGGGTGGGATACGCGGTGGGCTCGAAACACGTAATTGAAACGATCCGACGCCATTTACCGCCATGGACGGTGAATACGCTGGCCCAACACGCGGCCGTGGCCAGCTTGGCCGATCGCCGGTACGAACGACGGAGCGCGGCGTTTATGGACCGGGAGCGCGCACGGTTTATCGCGCGATTGGGCTCCATCCCTGGCGTCACGGTGTATCCCTCGGCCGCCAATTTCCTGTTGGTCGAGTTGCCGCCGGAGCGGCGAGCCTCGGCGATCGTCGCCGCGCTCCGGAGGAATGGGCTCCTGATCCGTGACTGTTCAACCGTCCCCGGTCTGACTGAACGGACGGTCCGGATTGCGGTGCGGATCGCAGAGGACAACGCACGCTTGGCTTCGTTCCTCTCCTCGCTGCTGAGAGGATGAGTCCATGGAGCGACGTAGTTCGAACTGGTCAGGATCGTGTTATCGGGTGATCGGAAGGACGTTGGTCATCGATCTCGGTCAGGCCAGGCCGGTCTTGTCCTCTGCCCCGCATCACGGAGGATTCGTTCGGGCCCGGCATATCCTCAATCATCAGGTCAGGCCGCTGTCTGAGGCGAGCCAGTTGCGGAACTGGTGCGATCCTCGACGATATCTGACTCGGGTGGCGGCTTCGCTCGGGATCCATGAACGCTGCGTCGGATTCATGACGGCTGTGCCGATGACTCGATTGGTGATGCTGCGCGAAGAGGACAAACGCTGCGGTCTGTGGGTGGAATGCTTCTGTACCGTCGGTGTGACGAACGCAGTGCAGGCGGGTGAACCGCCGGTAGAGCCTCGGTTCCGCTGCCCGGTCGGTACCATCAACATCATTCTGGTGACCAATGCGCGCCTGGCTGCCTCCGCCATGGTCGGAGCCGTGCAAGTGGTAACCGAAAGCAAGGCGGTGGTGTTACTTGAGCGGATGGTCCGCAGTTCGGTCAGCGGGGAGCTTGCGACCGGTACGGGCACGGATGCCGTAGCAGTTGCCTGCGGTCTGCGGGGAGAAGGGCCGGTGCTTCGATACAGCGGCACCCATACGGACATCGGCGCCATGATCGGCCGTGTGGTGCGGCAAGGGATGCAGTTGGGATTGGATCGAGTGGACCGGCGGTCGAACGGCGGCTTCCGCTCAGGAACGAGGGGGGTAGGATGGCCACCACGGCCAGAAGCTTGATGATTCAAGGTACCGGCTCCCACGTCGGCAAGTCTGTCTTGGTGGCGGCACTGTGTCGGCTTTTCGTTCGAAAAGGGATCCGTGTCGCGCCGTTCAAGGCCCAAAACATGTCGAATAACTCGTTTGTGACACCGGACGGAAAGGAGATCGCTCGGGCCCAAGCGGTACAAGCCGCTGCTTGCCGGCTCGCGCCGAGGACGGATTTTAATCCGATCTTGATTAAGCCGGCTGGAGAACAACAGGCTCAACTGGTGGTGGACGGCGCGGTCGTCGGCTCTTTAGAAGCCTCGGATTTCGGACGGATCCGTCGAGAGTTTGAGTCGGTGGTCCGAGCAGCTTTTCTCCGTCTGACAGAGGAATTCGATCTGATCATTCTCGAAGGGGCTGGAAGCCCGGCCGAAGTCAATCTGCGTGAGCATGATCTCGTCAACATGTGGATGGCACGCCTGGCCAACGCGCCAGTGGTCTTGGTCGGCGACATTGATCGGGGCGGGGTGCTGGCGGCGCTGGTCGGAACCATGGCGCTCTTAACTGGCGACGAACAGCGTCATGTTAAGGGCTTTGTAATCAATAAGTTTCGAGGCAATCTTGAACTATTGCTTCCAGGGATTCGAGCGATCGAAGATACCATTCAACGACCTTGCTTGGGGGTACTTCCTTATTGCCCGACAATCGTTCTGCCGCAAGAAGATGGGCTGGAATGGGCGATGTTATCTCGCGTTCCGACGCGCGGAGACATCGTGATCATCGGCGTGGTCGATGTGCCCTTTCTCTCCAACTTTACCGATTTCGAGTCGTTAGCGCTCGAGCCGGACGTGTACCTGCGACGAATCACTGGCTCAGATGCCGGGGTGCCGGACGTGTTGATCTTTCCCGGTACTAAGAACACGCCGCAGGCTCTCCGGTTCGTCAGGGAACGCGGCCTGGATCGGTTAGCTCGGCAAGTCTTGGCTGCGGGGGGAACCGTGCTGGGGATTTGCGGAGGATATCAGATCCTGGGCCGTCGGATCTTGGATCCAGACGGTGTGGAATCGTCTGACCGAGAATTGGAAGGTTTGCACCTGCTGAGCGCCGACACGACGTTTTCGAGCCACAAGATCACAGTCCCGGTCGTCGGCGTGCATCGGGGCTTCGGGGCTCCTGTCCACGGCTATGAAGTCCATATGGGACGAACTGTTCTCAGAGACGGGACAGCGCCGTTTCTTGACGTGCGCCAGCCCCACGAGTTGTCCTACCGTCCGGACGGCGCGAGATCGCCGGATGGGCGGATCCTGGGAACCTATGTCCATGGACTGTTCGATGCTCCGGTGTTTCGCCGATGCTTCCTCAATTCCATCAGAGAAAGGCGAGGACTGCCGCCGCTCGAGCCGACTGCCGGACCCTTCCTTGATGACTGCCTCGATCAGTGGGCCGATTTTGTCGCTCGGCACCTCGATGTGCCGCGCATCGAAGCCTTCATCAGCCAGCCTGTTTGACTGCGACCCTGCCCGAATTACTGTCTCGACCGTTGCGTGTCCTCCCGATATCCATTCCCTGCGCTTGGCCGCAGGCAAGATGCCCTGTTCTTGCTTGGGTAATCACGCATCTCTTCCAAATTTTTATTGAGTTCCAAAAATCGTCACGAGATGGACAACAAATGGACGGAAACGGATGAGAACGGACAGTTTTTCCCTCTTCCGGCGAAGCACCTTCGATGCTCTGAATCCGTGCGACTTCGCCAATATTTTCAGGCGTTGAGTGATCTACACGAAAACGACGGCTTGGGCTGAACTTGGGTCGGCATAGAAGTTGCTGGAAATTTCGCTTCTGGCGTGGCCCCTTCTTCTTATCTATCGACGGTATGGGATCCGCATCGACTCACACCGCAGTCTCCGGGTTCCGTTTTTGGATTCGCGCTTCTCTGCGCAACTATACTCAGACTCAAGACGTCAAGAGATCCCATCTAAGGAGGATGTCATGAGCGTGCGAGTCACTGCGTTGATTCTTGGGTGGTCCGCGAGCCTGACGCTTCTGGCCACGGGCGCGCCAGCCGCGGATGAGGCTGAAACGGCAGACCTTTTGATCAAGTTGTTGAAGGTCGGACGCGAAGTGGTCTCTGACCATCAACCACTGATCAACGATGCGTCCAAGGGCAACAAAGGATTTACCCAGGATTTCCTGGCTAGCCAAGTGATCGAACGGTTCAGGCGACAAACGAAGATCGATCTGAGCAGACCCAACGGCGTTCCCAGCGCGTCGATCCTGCTAAGTCTGCTCGAAGCGGAGAAAGAAGTGGTCGATGAAGCCCAGCCGGTCATCAACAAACAGGGCGTGGGATTCAAAGGATTTCTTCCGGCGGTGTTCGCTCGCAAGGCAGGAGAAAAGTTCTATCGAAAAACCGGGATCCGGCTGAAGCTGACCGGGACGGAATACCGGTATCCGGGCAACAAGCCCGATGAATTCGAAGCCGAAGTCTTGCGCCTATTCGCCGATCCCCGCCATCCCAAAGGGCAGCCTTACAGCAAAGCGACAATGGTCGGCGGCAAGCCGGTGCTTCGGGTCATGGATCCCGAATATGCGACGCCGACGTGCTTGACCTGTCATGGCACTCCGAAAGGGGAACGCGATATCACAGGGATGAGAAAAGAAGGATGGAAAGAGGGGGACTTGGCCGGAGCGATCAGTTTGACGATGCCGCTGAAATAGCGGTGCCGTGACTCGTTGGTTTCGAGCGACAGTTGAATTGAAGAGAGTCCGGATGACCTGGCGTTCAAGGAGGAGGAAACGCGAACCATGAGCAAGATCGTCGTTGTGGATGATTCCTACGCTGAACTGCTAATGATCGAAGGATATTTGAAGTCGGCCAACCACACGGTGGTGTCCTACCCGAATGCCGACAAGTTGGAAGAAAAACTGGCGACCGAGAAGCCTGACCTTATTATCCTTGACGTGGTTATGCCTGGCCGCAACGGGTTTCAGGTCTGCCGTGATCTGAAAAATGATGACCGCTTCAAGAACATTCCGGTTGTGCTATGCACCTCGAAAGGGCAAGAAAGCGACAAGTTTTGGGGACAGCAGCAAGGCGCCAACGGGTATGTGGTGAAGCCGTTTAAAGCTGAGGACTTGCTGGCGGCCGTGAAGCGGGCGCTCAATTGAGCGCCCGCCCCCATGGCCAGCCTCGTTGACGAGGATGGAACTCGCAGAAACTGCCCCATCCCGGCTCGGCCCCGCTGTGGAACCGTCGGCGGGGGACACGCCGCACCGGATCTGTCTCATCACGCTCGGAGAGGAACTGTTCGCTATCGACCTCAGGCACGTGCGCGAGGTCTTCGAGGTGGAATCTGTCACACCGGTTCCGGGTATGCCCTCGACCCTCACCGGCGTCGCGAATCTCAGAGGCACCGTCATGCCGCTGGCTGATCTCCGTCCTGTACTGGGTTTGCCCGCATCCGGTCCGCGACCCAAGTACGCCGTCGTTGTTCAATACGAGGCGCAGCAGGTGGCTGTCTTGGTCGATCAGGTTCCTGAGATTCGCATGATCCGCGCCGGCGAAATGCTGGAAGCTTCCACACGCGGGACCAAGGGCGTCAGGCCGTTCGTTTCGGCCATTGTCAAAGTCGACGAGCGAATGAGCGGGTTCATCGAGATTCGGACCTTATTGGCTTGCGTGGAGGCAGGCGAAGGCCATTGAACGGTGGCAAAGTGCTGGAAGCGTTGGGTGAGAGATATTCCAATGACTTGCGTTGTTGCTGAGGAAGCGGAGCGGGAAGGAGGGCACCATGGCGCGGCAGAGTGCGACACGATGGGCGATTCAGACGTGGTTTAAGAATCTGAAAACCCTGCCCAAGCTGGTTCTCGGGTTCTCCAGCGTAGGCGTGGTGATGATCACGGTCGGTGTCATCGGTCTAATTGGCCTCCAGCAACTGCGGGAGCGGTTGCGAATCGTGTACGAAGGATCGACGCAGGCCTTGGTCAATCTCGGAACCAGCAGCAGCAACCTGGGTTTGTATCACGATGCGATTCTGAATGCCGGCCGGCTGACCAGGAAATCCGATTTCGAGGCCGCGGTGCAGCCCCTGGCGGAGCTGAAGCGGAAAACCCTGGAACCCCTTGAAGCCTATGCACAAGGGCAGTTGCGAGAGTCTTCCAGCGGGCGGAGCGAAGCCAAGGACTTGGAGCTTCTCCGGAAAGCTGTGGCCGAATACTTTTCTTCCGCCGAAGGCGCCATAAGCGCGTTTGAGGACAGCTTTTCTCCGAAGTTGAACGAAGACCAACGCCAGGCAATGCGGGATCTTGGAGGACTGGCTCTTTCGGTAGAAGTCGCCAATAAGTACAACGCTGCTACGGCCCGGGTGCGAGAGCTTCTCACGACCGTTCGGGAGATCGCCAAGGATCTGAACGATCAGGGACAAGCGGAAGCGACATATCGGACCCGGATCGTGCTCGTCGGCGCGCTGCTCGCGATTATCATTGGCGGTACGATCGGATACCTCTTGGCGCGGTTTTTCTCGCGGGGCGTCATTCACATCGCGCAAGTGGCCGAACAGGCTGCGGCCGGCAATCTGCAAGCCCGAGCCAACGTGGATAGTACGGACGAATTGGGGCAGATGGCCAAGGCGTTCAACGCCATGCTTGACCGAATCACTGCGCTTGTCCAGACCGAGGAAGAACGGGACGCTATGCAGAAGCGCCTGATGCAGTTTCTGGTGCTGGTCTCGGAAGTCAGCAAGGGAGATCTGACGAAACGCGGCGAGGTCACGGCTGATATGTTCGGGAATTTGGCAGATGGCTTCAACCTGATGTTGGAACGGTTCACTCAGTTGATGAAGCAAGTCCGGGAAGCGGCGGAACGTGTGAACAAGTCGGCGAGTGCATTGCGGGAGACGGCGGGGCAGATGGCCGGTACGGCCAAACATCAGGCCGACGAATCCGTGAAAACCTTGGCCGCCGTCGAACGGCTCGCTCTGTCCATGCGGCAAGTAGCCGAGACGGCCGGGGCGTCTTCTGAGAGCGCCAAACAAGTGCTGCAGGCGACCGAGCGCGGGCGTATCGCGGTGCAGGAAACCGTGCAGGACATGCAAAGCATCCGGGCGGCGGTACAGCGGATGTCCAAGCAGGTCAAAGCGCTGGGCGATCGCTCGTTGGAAATTTCTCAAATCGTTTCGACGATTCGCGACATCGCTTCGCAGACCAACCTGCTGGCTTTGAACGCTGCCATCGAGGCGGCCGGTGCGGGCGAAGCCGGAGCCCGGTTCGCTGTGGTCGCGGATCAGGTGAGAAAGCTAGCCGAGCGCTCGACCCAAGCCACCCGCGAAATTGCGGATCTGGTGAAAGTGATCCAAACGGAAACGCAAGATGCCGTCGTGGCAATGGAGCACGAGACCCAGGCGGTGGAAGCCGGCTCGGCTTCGGCGCTTCGGACGGGCGATGTGTTCAAGGAGATTTCGGCGATTGCCCAGCGATCGGCAGAGTTGGCCCAAAGCATCGCGAATGCGGCCGCCGAGCAAACCGCGTCCACAGACACGGTAGGCCGAGCGATCAAAGACTTTACCGGAGGTGCAGTGGCGACGCAGAGAGCAACGGATGCCACGCGACACACGATCGAAGACATGGCCAAGCTAGCCGAAAGTCTGGCGGCCTCCGTCGCACAGTTCAAGCTGGCCTAGCGAACCGACGGCAAGGACATTCCTCCACCTGAGCGGAGGCGGAAGCGGGAATGAGCGGCGACTTTGATCGGGAGTCCTTGATTAGCATTTTTGTGGCCGAAGCTACGGACGGCCTGACGACCCTGTGGACCGCCCTGCATCCTGCTGAACAGGCGCTCCCGACCAAGGAAGCGCTGCAGGAATATCACGTGATCGGCCACAAGCTGAAGGGAGCCGCGCTGATCTATGGCTATTGCGGTCTCGCCAAGCTGGGAGGAACGCTGGAAACCGTTCTCGAGCAGGCGTCCGCGGTCGCGCAATCGGACTGGCCCCGCGTCGTCTCAGCCTTGCGAGAAATCGTCAAGCTGTTTCGTTCGCAGCTTGACGTGATCGGGCGCGGTGGACAGGAGGATACCGGCCTGATTGAAAAATGGATGCAGCATTGGGCTGAGTTAGCGCCTTCGTCCTGCGCCCACACACCAAGCGATGCCGGGGCCGAAGGCGAATTGCAGTTGTCCGCCGAGTATCTGGTACCGAAGCTCGATGCTGAAGTGCTGTCTTATTTCGAGCCTGAGGCGCAAGAATACCTCGAGGTCATAGAAGGGCTCTTGCTTCGGTTGGAAAAGAGTCCCGAGGATGCGGAGAGCATCCAGCATTTGTTCCGCACGGCGCATACACTGAAGGGATCCGCCTACACGGTCGGTTTCCAGGCAATCGGCGATGTCGCACATCCAATCGAAGATTGCCTAGGAGCCGTCCGCGAGGGCCGGCTTCAGATGTCTTCCGGGCTCATTGATCTGATATTAAAGGCGGTCGATGTGATCCGGGCTTTGATGCGCCGGGATCCCAGCAATCTGGAGCGGCTCCGACAGGATGTGCTGACGATCACAAACGCGCTGCGTCAAGCTAGAGACGGTGGACGAGTTGAGGGCGGCCAGGTCTTTCCGGAGGACCTGACGCATCAGGCCGTGCAGGTTCACGAAACACCGACTCTTCCGCCCATCCGGCAAGAAGTCGTTGCCGAGGAAAAAGAATGGCCCGACACCTATCTTGCTCCGAATCTTGACCCCGAAGTGCTGTCGTACTTCGCTCCTGAGGCGCAAGAGTACATCGAAACCATCGAAGCGCTGGTTCTTCGACTGGAGAAAGAGCCGCAGGACCGGGATACCATCCACCAGCTCTTCAGAACCGCTCACACCCTGAAGGGATCCGCTTATACGGTCGGCTTCCAAGCGATCGGCGATCTCACCCATCACGTCGAAGACTTCATGGGAGCGGTGCGGGACGGGCGAGTCCAGGTTATGCCCGGCCACACCGATATCATTCTCCGTGCCGTCGATGTGGTTCGGGTCTTGATGCGGCGTGATCTCAGCTCGATTCGACAAACCCGGGAGCGTTTTGCGGCGGTGATGCGGGATTTGAAGAGGTTGGACCAGCTTCAAGCTGTCCAGAGTTCTTCGGAGGATCGGCCGCTAGTCGAATTGGCCGGTCCGGCGCAAACGAACGATCAACAAGCGGGCCACGAGCGGAAGGGGCAGGAGCCTAAAGGACAGGACGGACGGGAAGTGATTCGGGTCAGCCGCGATCGGTTGGAACGCCTGCTGAATCTTGTCGGTGAGTTAGTGATCGGTCGCGGCCGTCTTGAGCAACGCCTGCTCGTCCTCGAGCAGTTGTCGCACCAAGTGTTAGCGTGTAAAAACCGACTGCTGGATTCCGTGCGAACGTTCGAGGACAAGCATGCGTTTTCCTACACCCCGCCTCCCCTTACGTCGGCGTCTGTCGAATCCACTTCGCCAGTGTTTCCGGGGCTCAGCGATTTCGGAGCCTTAGAATTCGATAAGTACGACGACTTCAACATTCTCGCTCGACGCATCAGCGAGATCACGGCCGACATCAGCGAGTCGATGGATCAGCTCAGCGGGTCGATCCGGCGCGCTCGCGAGGATATGAGCCAGCTTCAACAGTTGACGCTGAGTATGCGGGATGAAATCGCCCGAGCTCGGATGGTTCCGATCGGTTCGCCCTTCACCCGGTTCAGCCGGGCAACGAGAGAGATGGCTCGCGCGACAGGCAAAGAGGTCATTTTGGTGACTTCAGGTGAGCACACGGAGGTGGACACGGGCGTCGTCGAGCGGTTGGTGGATCCGCTTATTCACCTAGTCCGCAATGCCGTCTATCACGGGATCGAGCCGGCCGCGGTCCGCGTCGCTCAGGGGAAACCGGCCCAGGGCACCGTTTATTTGCACGCGGCGCATCGTGGCAATTCGGTGATCATTGAGGTGGAGGATGACGGAGCCGGTCTCGATATCGACAGAATCAGGGCGAAAGCGGTTGCGTTGGGCCTCGTCAGACCGGAGGTCGCACAGTCTCTGCCGGAATCGGAAGTGATTAAGTTCATTTTTCTGCCAGGATTTTCGACGGCGGAACAGGTCGGCGATCAGGCCGGACGCGGAGTCGGGCTGGACGTGGTCAAGCGGGTGATCGAATCGATGAACGGACACCTCGACGTCGAATCGGTTCGAGGTGTCGGAACCAAGTTTACACTGCGGCTTCCACTGACCCTGCTCATTACCACAGCATTGATAGTGCGTGTCGGGCCCGAACGATATGCGATTCCGTTGTCCAGTGTGAGAGAGGTGACGATGCCGTCTCCGGGATCGATCCAGCGGGTGGCGGATCGCACGATCCTGCGTATTGGCGACGAAGCGTTCGAAGTGCAGTCCCTTCGGAGGCTGCTGCAGATGACGATGGAACCATCAGAGGAGCCCACGCCCATCGTGATCGTTCGCACCGCATCCGGTCCATTTGGTCTCTCGGTCGACGAATTGCTTGGCCGTCAGGAGATCGTGATCAAGACGTTGGGCGCGCTGAAACCGCTTCAGCGTTCCTGCTTCAGCGGTGCTACGATCGATCCGGAGGGCCGTGTGATTTTGGTGCTGGACGTCGCCAGGCTCGTCGCCGGGCCAGGCCACGAACCGATCGTGTGGTCGGAACAGGCCGTTCCGCAGCTTGTGTCGGATGAAGTCCAGAGGAATCCAAGCGGAATACCCGAGGCAGCCTCTTCGGACTTGCCGATTCTCCTCATCGATGATTCACTCAGCATTCGAAAGTTTGTGGGGCGGATGCTCGAATCCGCCGGCTATCGTGTGGACACGGCGGTCGACGGCGAAGACGGATTGAGGAAGGCCTCGACACAGGCGTATCGCCTGATTATCACGGATTTGGAGATGCCCAAACTCAACGGCTATGAAGTCATCCAAGCGCTGAGGAGTCGACCGCAGACTCAAGCTACGCCTATTCTTGTTATGACGACTCGTGCAGGCGAAAAACATCGACTAATGGCTATCAACATCGGCGCAACCTCGTATATCGCCAAGCCGGTCGATGAGCGAGCCCTAATCCGCGAGGTAGGACGGTGGATCGGGCAAGAAGCAGCTGCAAAAGTTTAAGTGGGGAGGGCTAAGCCGATCGTCCGGCGTCCGCCCGAGGCGCCAAACGTTAACGTTAACGAAACGGAGATTCCGGCAGAAGTCCAGCATGAGTCTTCGGAGTCATAAGACCGTCGCGACCTCTGTCTGCCCCAGCGTGCGGCTGCTCGTCGTGGACTTTGGGAATACGCACATAGCAGTACCGGCTGGAGCGGTCCGCGGCATTTTGCAACCGGAACAGGTGTCCAGCAACGATGTCCTGTGTTTCCTCGGCGTGAACTATCCTCTTGTTGATCTGGCTCGGCGTCTGGGCCTTCCGCGAAAGACGTCTGGTGCGGACGTACGAGTGATTCTGTGTTCCGAAGGAGACCGTCACTGTGCCTTTCAGGTCGACCAAGTGATCGGGCTGGTCGAAGTCGAACGGCTCAGTCTGTTGCCGCTGCCGCCGCAGTTCCGAGGCGAAGAGCGCCGATGGTTCGATGGCTTGTTCTTATTCCGCGAAACGGCGGCTCTGATCCTGAATTGCGGGTGGATTCTTGAGGAAGGACATCGGACCTCGACGGGGAATCGGCCGGATGTGATGTTGACGTCTTCGCCGGCGGCTCCGAGCGTCCACGGGATGGATCCGCCGATCCAATGCGTGATGGGTTGAACCGGGTGCGGGATGTTAAGGGGCCTGCGGCAAAAGTCAGACTCCAAACGATCGAGATTGTATGGCCTGGTGGTGTTTTCTGTCGGAGGGCAACGCATAGCTGCCAGGGCGGAAGAAGTAGACGGCGTGTCGCATTGGCCTCCGACCATGTTGGTTCCCAGCGAAACTCCCTTCGTGGGGTCCGTGGCTCGACGCGGCAAAGAAGTCTTGCCGGTCTTTGATTTCGCAGCAAGACTCAACGCTCATGTGCAAGGCACGGCGCCCCTGTGCCTGGTCGTCAAGCATGAGGATGGTCCTATGGCTATTTGTGTCGACGAAGAGATTCCTGCTCTGCAGATGGTCGAGCCTTCCGCCATTCAGCCGTACAGCGGGCCCGATCCCGACATTGTCGCTACGTATGTCGGTGAGACCGATCGCATCCCCGTCTATTCGTTAGCCACGCTCGGCAAGGTGGGTGCTGCGAAAACATCTACGTAAGAGTTCATGAAGGAGGAAAGGGGAAAACCTCATGCCGAAGATTTTGGTAGCGGACGACAGCATTGCGGTGCGAAAGGTGGCCGAGCGCCTTCTGACCGAAGCCGGGCTCGGAGTCATACTCGCCGCTAACGGGGAGGAGGCTATGGCTGTCTTGTCGAAGGAACGGCCTGATCTCATCGTTTCCGACGTGATCATGCCGGATAAGAGCGGGTATGAGGTCTGCGCGTTCGTCCGCTCACAGTCGGCGTTGTCTCATATCCCTGTTCTCTTGATTTCGGGCATTGTCAATGACGAGGTGACGAGACAGGCGGAATCATGTAAGGCAGACGGAGTGCTCAAGAAGCCTTTTCAAGGCACGTCGCTGAAAGACCGGGTTCTGGACTTGCTTTCCAAACGTCCGCCGCTGGATACCGCAGCGATTCCGGTCACGGCGGCGGGTGTCTGCAACAACGGCCCGACCACAGCGTCTTCCATCGGGCCGACGGAACTACGCAAGGTTCCCGACATTGATCAGGCGCAATTGGATGCCTTGCGGCAAGCCGCTGCTCGCCTTGGAGAAGCGGAGGCGGCTCTGCGGGCCGAACGTGAGCGAACAACGCAACTCGTTCAGCGAATCGCGGAGTTGGAGCGAGAGTCGGCGAGAGTCAAGGATCTCGAATCGCAGCTCGCTGCGGAGCAGGAACGCTCCGCACTCTTGGAGAAGCGAGCGACGGATGCAGAGCGAATCGCGGGACGCGTGCAGGAGCTCGAGGCCACCCTGGGTGCGGAGCGGGATGCGGCTGCGCAGTTGGTTCAGCAGCTCAACGAGCTCGAGGCAATCGCCAGGCGGGCCGTTGAGCTTGAAGCCTCGCTGGCGACCGAACAGCGACATGTGGCTGAACTGTCGCAACGATTGACCGAAGCGCAACATCAGATCCAACGGATGGGTGAGCTCGAGGCGGCGCTGGCGGCCGAACGAGAACAGGTTGCGCAACTCAGCCGCCGGGTTGCTGAAACGGAGCCGGCCGTCGTTCGCGTGAAGGAACTCGAAGCCCGATTGGAGACGGAACAGGAACGCCTTGAGCAGGCGACGAAGCGGGCAATTGAAGCGGAATTGTCGGCACAGCAGGCGACCAAACGACTTGAGGATATGGTCAAGAAGTTGGCTGAAATCGCGGGATTGGCTTTAAAACTGGGCAATGGAACGAACACACGCTAGGCTAAGGGCGCCTTCCGTTTCCCGCGCGAGACGGGCGGCAAAAGCCTCTATCGATGCGGCCGATAGCACCTGACGCAGACAACGACGAATTTCAAAGGGAGCTGCTCGAGCTGTTTGCCCAGGAAGGGCGGGAATGGCTTGATCAGGCGAATGCCGCCTTGAGTGACCTGGAACACCGCCCTCCGGTCGACCGCCATGCGAAATGCGTCGAGGTGATCGCACGGGCACTGACGAATCTCGGAGGCTCCGCCGCGACGGTGAATCTGCCCGACATCGAGCAATCCGCGTTTGCCCTCTTGCCCATTCTCGACCAATTCCGCAATCCCGACGCCGTCATTCAGCCGGATACTTTCACGTCGTTCCGCCATGATCTTCGAAGAATCGCGGAGGCCATTGCTGAGCGCGCTGCCGTTTCTTCAACGCCGATCCAAGCCGGCGCTGTGGAGGATCACGAGGACATCGCCCGTCGACCGACGACTTTACTGCGCGCGCTCAAAGAGCTGCAGGCGGCCCGTGCTCAGGCGTCGGAGCCGAACAGAAATCTGACTGAGATTGTGATCTGCAAGATCGAGCGTGATCTGCAACAGGGATTGGATCGGCTTGATGTGTCATCGCTCCGAACCTTGTTGCAAGAACTGCATGGAATGGACGAATATTTCCTGGAGACCCTCCGTTGCCGTATGCCGGCGATTGCGCGAACGGTAGCCCGCCTGAGCGAAACCGTGCCCGGCGGTGCCCTGCCGGATCAGGAGCTGAACGAGGCGATTCGCCAAGTTCAAGATTTGCGTGAAGCCGCTCAAACCGCCAACGCCGCCCCGGTCGTGACATTTCTGACCGGATTGCATAGTTTTTTGACCGTCGTAGCGCGACGCAAGGTCGTACTTGCCGCACAAAGAATTGAAGCGGTGGCATCCCGCTTGCCCGAGGTCCTGTCCATGGCTCAACAGTGGGTCGCCGTCGGACAAAGTGAACGAGCGGCGATCGCCAAGCTTCTTCCTGTGTGAGCCTTTGGCCTCCATTCTCTCGACGGCGGGTCGGTTTCCTATTCACCTCAACTTTCGCAAGTTCTTGACTAATCGCTGGATTCGGACTAAGTGTTGACCAAAGAATTGCTGCACGAACGCAACGTGCGCGGATGCAACATGCACTACAAAGATTATTGGGGGCTGCAGGAAGCGCCCTTCGAAAACGTACCGGATCCCCGCTATTATTTTCCTTCGGTCAAGCATGAATCGGCCCGGCAACGGCTCCGATATGGGATTCAGGGTCGCAAAGGAGCGGTTATGCTGACCGGAGAGATCGGGTGCGGAAAGACGTTGCTCAGCCGTGAGCTGATTGTGAGCCTCCCCAGGTCCCAATACGACATTGCTCTGGTCACGAATCCGGCGTTGCAGGCGGGGGACTTTCTTTCCGAGGTGCTCTATCAATTTGGGATTGAGCCTGCCGGAAGCAAAGCGGAGCAAGTACGTCGCTTAAACGCGAAGCTGTTGACCAATCACGAACAGGGGCTTGAGAGCGTACTGATCGTCGATGAAGCGCAGGCCATTGCAGATGATCATGTGTTTGAGGATCTCAGGCTGCTACTCAACTTCCAACTGAACCATCGCTTCCTGCTGACGCTGGTCCTGATGGGACAACCGGAACTGAAGACGCGGGTCGAACGAAACCCGCAGCTCAATCAACGGATCAGCGTCCGATATCACCTTGCGCCCTTCAACGCCGACGAGACCCGTGGCTATATTGTCACCCGCATGATGACAGCTGGTTGTCGACACGAGGTCTTTACCAAGGATGCGATCTGCCGGATCTATGAACACACCCGCGGTGTGTGTCGGCTGATCAATTCGTTGTGCGATTTCTGCCTCTTGCTGGGAGCAATCGACGAGACTGAACGCATCGACGCCGAGCTGGTTGACCAGGCCTGTCAGATGGTGTGATCGATCAGAGACCCAAGGCATTCTGGATGATGGATAAGCGCGGTCAGAAGGCGAACGAGTGGGGCGGTCTTGGTCTTCCCGGCGGCATGCGATCCGATCGGCAAGGCGGTCCCGCTCAATCCGATCTTCCGCCGGACGACAACTGGTACGGGCGTGCCGAACAAGAGCTTTCGCGGATCGCCGATGCAGTGCGGCACGAACAGAGCTTCAGTCTGGATGACCTGTCACTCATCGCGAGGGGCATGGTGTCGTCCCTCCAGGCAAGTGATCGGCTTGTCGTGCAGGCGCTATCCAGCCCGGCCGGAGATCCTCTCATTACGAACCTTGTTAACGTCGGGATCCTGACAACCAAGGTCGGGATGGGGTTGGCCTATTATGGGGAGGAACTGGAACGACTCGCCTTGGCCGGTCTTACGCATGATATCGGGATTTTTGCGGTACCCCCGTCAATAGTGACCAAATCTGGACGGCTGACGCAGGAGGAACGGGCACTGATCGAGCGTCATCCGGAACTGGGATTCTGCCTGGTGAAGAAGATTGGCCAAAAGTACGACTGGCTGGCGCATGTTGTTCTACAGGCTCATGAACGCCTGGCAGGCCAGGGGTATCCCAACAAACTCAAGGGACGGCAGATCAGCGAAATGGCACAGATTATCGGTGTCGTGGATGTGTTTGACGCTCTGATCAGCCAGCGGCCCTATCGACGGCGGCTGCTGCCGCATGAAGCAATTCGGGAACTCCTGGTGACGGAGAGGGCCGCTTTCCCAAGAGAGATCATGAAAGCGCTTGTCGAGCAATTGTCAGTCTATCCGCTCGGAACCGTCGTCCGGCTGAATACCGGTGAGACAGGAGTGGTCGTCCGGACCAACCCGCGGTATCCCATGCGGCCGATTGTACGGGTTGATGAAAAACAAGAAGCAGGGAATTCCGCTTATTCCGACGAGATTGACTTGAGCGCGGTGCCGTTGGTTTCCATTGTGGAAGCGCTTGATCCTCCGGCTGTCGACCGGATCGCTTTTGCATCCGGGTCTTCCGCTCCATTGCCGTCTTCTCAGAAAGCGTCGTCGGCGTCCGAGCAGTTTTCCGTTCTCTTAGAAAGCCTCGATGCTATTGCTTCTGCCATCCAGGCGGTTGTAGCCACGAGAGGCAGGAACAGCGCCGAGGCCAAGGCGCCGCCGGTCCAAACTGCTCCCACGATTCCCCTGGCGTCGGAAAGGGATACCACCGATGAGTGGTTCCACAAAGAGCTCTTGGGGCTCTTCGCCTTGGAGGCGCGGGAATGGCTCTCACAAATCCAGAGCGCCTTGAGGAAACTGCAAGGTGAGCCCTCGTTTCATTTGCGCGCCAAGTTGACGGACGTGATTCGCCACGGCATCACCAATTTGGGAAAGTCTGCCGCCACCGTGCAGTTATCTGACATCGAGCGTATGGCGTTCAGTCTATTGCCACTCCTTCAATCGGTCGGAGGCCGGGAAATGGTCGCGACAAGCGAGCAATTGGCTTCCTTGCAGGAAGGAATCGACCGTATTACCGCCGCGGTCCGGGAGTTGACGGCGGGTCACGATGTCGCTGCGCAAGCTGGGTCGCCAGACTCTCAAATCCCCGCTGGAACCGATATGAACCTCAGCGGGCCGGTCTCTCCCATGAGGGAGCAAAAGCCGTCGCAACCCGATGCTGAATCACACCGGCCGACAGGTTCTGCTCCGATCCTGGATGTCCTGCGCGACTGGCGTGATGCGAGACCACGACCCATCGGACTCACGCGGGACGTGTTGGATACGGTCATCCGAATGGCTGAACAAGAGATGGAAGATGCATCCAAGACGGTCGATGCTGGGGCCATTGAACGAATCTTGCGGAAACTTGAGGGAATGGATGAACAGTTTCTCGCGGAGGTCCAGAAACGTGTCCCGTTGATCATACGCGCAGTGTCTGCTTTGCGGGCAAGATGTGCGGGGACGGCGATTTCCTGCGAGAGTCTTGAACCGATCGTTGCCGAGGTGGAGTGTCTGTATGAAGCGGCCAGGAAGGTCAATGCCTCCGCCATTATGCTGTTTCTGCAAGGGCTGGGAACCTTTTTGACAGTGGCGGCCCATCGGAAGGTGACGCTAGCCCTGCAACGGCTCGAAGCCGTTGAAGCCAGGCTTCATGCGCTGATTCCCATGGCCCAGCAATGGGTTGATGTCGGACGCATCGAGCGAGCGTCGATCGGTGAAATCCTTTCGGCCTGATTCCCCGCCGATGAAATAGGTCGTCCAGCCTCCAATTCCCGTAACGATTCACTTGAGCGACTCGCCGAGTCCGTTGAAATCTCGATGGATCCGTTGCCCAAACGGTGGGCAGGTCGCGCACAACATCGACCCGACGGCGGAAGCTCTTTCCATCAACACCCTTGTCCACCACCAGTCCACAAAAGGTGTGGATTGGCGACTTGTTGCCAATGCCGGAATGAGCAGAAATCCCGTCATGTGCCAAGCGCAAGGGACCCGCGCTATAATTTGGCGCCGCCGTATGCTGGGAAAGGCGCTGCACTGGGTGGCGTGCAGCCGGGGTGCTGTTGACGACGATGCCAAAGTTAGTGACCGTTAAGCGATTGGAAGGGAGCGCCGAGAAGGCCAGGGATTATGTTAAGACACATATTCTCTTTCCGTCCAGCCTTCTGGGGTTGATCTTCATGGTTGCCGGAACCGTGGCCTTGGGTTACCAGTTGCTTGCGACGGACAGCTACAGTTGGGCGACCTTCGTGCAGAGCACGGGGTTGCTGGTATTGGGAGCCGTATTGGGTTGGGGGCAGACGAAATATCATCAATACCTCTTGCGCGAACATCCGGATGTGTTCGCGTCCCGCATGAAGATCTTCCTGCGGGCTCCTCGCTCCCGCGCGAAAAGAGAGCCGCCCCTGTCACCGCTCATTCATCGTGGGCGCAAATTCGTTCCGTTGGCTTACCTGGCCGGGATGCTCGTCTTGCTCGCGGCTTCGACCGTGAGTGTGATACTCGGAGATGTGTACTATCTAGCGGCGTATCTCATGCCCTGGGCGGGATTTTTCTGGGCCAAGCTGTTCTTTTGGCGGGGTGTGATCCGATAGAGAGCGGGTGACAGTGCCCGCTCTGCTCACGGGCGCCGTTGGTTCTTCTTCGTCCGTGCCCTCGTTTCCAGAAGTCGAATCCGTTCCTCCAGTTCGCGCACTTTCTGGCGTAACTCGGGCAATCGGGGGATAATGGCCTGAGCCTTGATGAAGGTCTCGTGCGGCATAGCCGGGGCTCCAGACACGATCTGATTCGGCTCCAGGTTGCGCGTGACTCCGGCACGGGCTGCGATCATGACGTGGTCGCCGATGCGGATGTGGTCGGCCAACCCGGCCTGCCCGCCGACCATCACATGATGTCCCAGCGTTGTGCTCCCGGCGATGCCGACTTGGGCCACCAGGATGGTATCTTCCCCTATCGTTACGTTATGGGCAATCTGGACGAGGTTGTCAATCTTAGTCCCTCGCTTAATCACGGTGTGGCCGAACGTAGCCCGGTCCACGGTGACGTTGGCGCCAAGTTCGACATCGTCCTCAATGATCACCCCGCCCAGTTGTGGGATCTTATGATGGCGACCTTGATGCTGCACATAGCCGAACCCGTCGCTTCCGATCACCGTCCCGCTGTGGATAATCACGCGGGCTCCGATGGTGCAGTGTTCCCGGACGACGACATTGGGGTAGAGCACGGAGTCGTCACCGATGGTTGAATCCTCGCCGATGAACACGCCTGGAAAGAGCGTCACCCGGGCACCGATCCGTACGCGATCGCCCAACGTCACGAATGGCCAAATGGAGACATCGGGTCCGATCAGCACGTCGACTCCCCGAACAAGATTGCTTGCGATGCCGCGCGGCCTGTACGGCTCGGTAAAAAACTGCTGCGCGACGCAGGCAAAGCTGTACGAAGGGTTGGCTACGACAAGTTGGGGGGCGGTCAATTGCGCGATCTTGCGTCCGACGATGAACGCCCCGGCTTTTGATGCCAGGGCCGCCTTCATGAAGCGGTCAGAGGCCACAAAGGTCAAGTCCTGCGGTCCGGCTTCCTCGAGACTGGAGATGCCGGAGACTGTTGCGTCGTCCGGGCCGAACAGCTCTCCGCGGACGAGGTCGCGGATGCGCGAGAGCGGAATGGGCGAACGGGGCGACGGGGTCGGCATGGGGGTTATTTCTTGGTGCGGCTGCGCTTGACCGAAGCCTTGACCGCCTGTTTCGCCGAGGCCACTGGCTTCAACCGGCGTTCCACGTAGCCGATGACATCCCCTACGGTGGCTAACCCTTGCAGGTCTTGATCGGGAATTTGTAGATCAAACGCCTCCTCAATCTTGAACAGCAGCTCGATCGTGGCCATGGAATCCAACCCCAGGTCGTCGCGGAGACTGTAGTCCATGCCGATCGATCGTTTGTCCCGTTTCAGATATTCGGCCAGCGCCGTCAAAATGCGATCGGCGATCGCGGAATCAGCTGTCATGGTCACCCCGATTGCTCATGCGCATTGCACGTGCCGGCGTTGAACGGCCAACGCCGTCTCCTGAATTCAGCGGGAAAGTTTCTTCAACACGACGGCCGCGTTGTTGCTGCCGAAACCGAAGGCGTTCATGAGAGCCACACGAACCGGCCGTTCTTGAACCGATTTGGAAATGCCGGGAAGGGCGCAGGCCGGGTCCGGGTCGTCATAGTTGATGGTCGGATGGATCTGCCCGGTTTCAATCGCAAGGGCTGAAACGATCGTGCCGATGGCTCCGGCGGCGCCCAGGGTGTGACCGATCAGCGATTTGGTCGCGTTAATGAGGAGCCGGTTCGCCCGGGACTTGAACACATCCTTGATAGCTTTGATCTCCACCGCGTCACCGATCGGTGTCGCCGTCGCGTGCGCATTGATATAGTCCACTTGGGCCGGCGCGATTCCCGCGTCTTTCAACGCCAACCGGATCGTCGTCGCGACTTCCGTTCCGTCCTCCCGGGGGATCACCATGTGATAGGCTTCGCTGGTTGCGGCGTAACCGGCCACTTCGGCGTACATACGCGCCTTACGTCGCCTGGCGTGGCTCAGCGATTCCAGGATCAACGCGCCTGCGCCTTCGCCCATCACGAACCCATCCCGATTTCGGTCGAAGGGGCGGGATGCGCTGGCCGGCCGGTCGTTGAAGCGCGTGGAGAGCACGCGCAAAGAACAGAAGCCGGCGAAAACCAGAGGGGTGATACTGGCGTCGGCGCCCACAGCGATCACCACGTCGGCTTGGCCGTTCCGGATGCAATTCAACGCTTGACCGACGGCGTGCGCACTCGAGGAGCAGGCAGTGGAGATCGTGAGGTTCGGTCCCTTAGCGCCGAAATGCATGGCCACGATGCCGGAAGCCGAATTCAAGGTGATGACGGGGATGAAATTGGGGTGGACGCGATGGGGCTTCCGTTGCTGGTAGAGCTGAGTGATCTCGCGCTCGCCCATCACCATGCCGCCCATCCCAGCTCCGACGATGACACCGACGCGGTGCGGGCGTTCCATCTCCAACCGCAGTCCGGAGTCCGCCACCGCCTCTTTCGCGGCCACCAACGCGAATTGCGCGTACCGATCCACGCGTTCGGCTTGGGCGGGAGCGAGGAATTGCGTCGGGTCGAAATGGAGCACCCGGCCTGCCACTCGCGAGCGGTATCCCTCGATGGGAAACGGATCGAACGACTCGATGGCGGACACGCCCGAGCGGCCCTCCAGCGCGGACTTCCAAAACTGCCCGATGCCGATTCCGATCGGGGACACGACGCCAAGGCCTGTAATCACAACACGTTGAGCCATACGTTCTAATCACCTTTTACCGGAAGGGCGAGGAGCAGTCAACTTCCCTTTTCCGGATCGAAAGATATGAAACAGCTCCAGCCTCATCGACAGAGTGCTTCAGTAGCGGACTCTCAGCAGCAAGTAAAGACCGAAAGAAAGGAAAACCAGGTTGGTGATCCAACCGGCCATGATAGGAGCCAGCACGCCGCTTCGGCCCAGGGCAATCGCGATCGAGTGTGCGGACCAATAGAAGAAGCCGATCACCAGCGCCTGTCCGATCCCGATCGCCATGCTGCCACCGCGGCCACCGCTCCGGCGCAGGCTCAAGGCCAGCCCGACAATCACCATGATGACGGTCACAAAGGGGAAGGCGAGACGGCCGTGATAGTCGGTGAGAAATCGCGCGAAACTGTATCCGTCTTTGCGCAACCGATCGATATACGCGCGGAGGTCCCGAAAGGTCATCGTGTCGGATTCAACCGAGAGCCACGTGCTGAAATCTTCCGGAATCTGCGAAAGCCCGATAGGCTCGCGTTCGAACTCCGTCGTCCGGATCGTTCCGTCTGGGAGAATTGTCCGGTGACTGCCGTTGTGCAGGATCCATCCGCTGGATGTATAGCGGGCTTCCCTGGCTTCGGTAATCTCTGCCACTTGAAAGCTGGGGCTGAGGTTGTAGAGCCGGAGTCCCCGAAGGACTGCTCCGCCCGGTTCGATCAGCTCGAAATTCATCAACGTCCGAGTACCGATTCGGACCCACGGTTGGAGTGCCTTCAGCGACATGGACGGCGATTTCTTTTCGATGTTGACGGTTCTTACATATTCGGCCCGTGCGTTCGCCAGTGGGATTACGGTGGCACTGAAGGCCAGCAGGACAAGTCCGACAAGCACGGCGAAAAAAAGAAAGGGCAAAGCGACCCGGAAGAGGCTGATCCCTGCGCTGCGCATCGCGGTAATCTCGTGGTTGCGCGACAGGATGCCCAAGGTCAGGAGTGTCGCCATCAGAACAGCCAGCGGAGCAATCTGGAATGAAATGCCGGGAGTTCTGAGTGCAAAAAATGCTGCAATATAAACAGCTTCTGCATCATATCGAAGAAAGCGCCGCAACTTTTCAAAAAAATCAACGACCAGGTAGATCGTCATCAGTCCGGCGAAACACATAGCGAAGATTTTGGCATATTCGCGGAGCAGATACCGAAACAGAATGCCCATTTCGCTACCGCCGGTTCATCCGATAGAACGCCGCCACGGTCACGACGAGAAACACGCCGTTCGGCAGCCAGGCGCCTGCGAACGGAGGAAGCACGAGGGTCGTGACGAGAAACTCGCACAGGATGTTCAGCACATAGTAGACGATAATGACCATAACGCCGACGGCGAAGCCGCCGATTCGTCCTGATCGTTTGGAGACGATCCCGATCGGAATCCCCAGGATACAAAACACGAACGACGCGGTCGGAAAGGCCAAGTCTTTGTAATATTCGGTCAGGCGGCGCAGGGCGCCGGGGTCGGTCCAGTTCGATTGCTCCAATTGCGCCAGCGTCGATTCCAGTGAGGGGCGGTCTTCAGCCGGCGCATAGAAATGAGCGAGGCTGAGCTTCAAGTCGTAAGTGGAGAAGGACACTTGTCGATACTCGTCGCGCGAGTCTGGACTGCTATGGATGACGCCGTCCAACAGCCGAAGCGCAACCTGGTTCGTGCGCCTGTCTGTCAAGACCACATACTCGCGGGCGACAATAATGCGTGGTTCGTCCGGGTTCCGAGAGTCGGCGACGAAAATGCCCGATTGGGCTCCATCGGCATCTTTCTCCGGGACAAAGATCATCATGCCCGGAATTGGCTCGTTAAATACGCCTTGATCTAACGCCAAGATCAATTGGTCTCGGAGTAGATTGAGCGCCACCTTCTTCAGATTGACGCTGGTCCAGGGTTGCCCCCACTGAGCAAGGGTGAGGGTCAGCCCGCAGACTAAGACCGCGAACAAAAACACCGATCTGGAAAGTCGCAACAGGCTCAGACCTGCAGCTCGCAAGGCGATCAGTTCCTTGTCGTAGGAAAGTCGTCCGAACGCCGTGATCGACGCGATGATGCCGGCGATGGGCAGCGTGAGGACCAGGAACGAGGGCAGCAAGTGAGCGAAAACCTTGAGCACCGCGAAAAAGCCGACCCCTTTGGACACGAGCAGTTCCACCAGCCGCAGCAGCTCCCGTGTTAGCAAGACGAAACAGAGGGCGCCCAGGCTGGTGAAAAACGGCGGGACGAGTTCCAGGAAGATATAGCGATCCAGGATGGTGCGTAACAACACGAAATTGATGCTCCTGTACGCGGCAGGCAAGAAAATCCTAACAAGAATACGGGACTGCGCAGATATTGTAAACACCTCGATGCCGACGGGCCCTGTTCCTGTACGGAGTTTTCTGCAGAACGGCCAAAGAACTGCTTGACAGGTCCAGGAATGCTGTGTTACATGCCAGCGCGAATTTTGCCCTGGGCAAATGTCTCACGTCACCGAAACAACCCCTCGTACGAAGTTTGTTGCTCAGCGCGGTTATTTTTATCCCATGACGTTTCTGTTCGCACGCGTTTATCCTCGCCGCTCGTGGGCTCAGCGACTCGACGTCGGGAAGCTGTAGAGGAAAGGAGGGTGCTGTGAAAACGAAAGGGACGGTGAAGTGGTTCAACGATCGGAAAGGGTTTGGCTTTATTCGATTGGAAAGCGGGGAAGATGTGTTTGTGCACTATTCTGCCCTTCAAGGTGAGGGCTTTAAGACTCTCAAGGAAGGTGAAAGCGTCGAGTTCGACATTGTGCAGGGAGCTAAAGGGCCTCAGGCGGCTAATGTGATGAAAACCTGACCTTTTCCTTCTGGTTCTTGCCCATTCTCATTGGAGAGGAGACCCCGCTCTCGTGGGTGGGGTCTTTCCCGTTGCTACCGCGAGTTGGGGAAAGGGGGGTGTGCGTCTACCCTCTGGCATTCAACCCTCCTTAGCCTGTTTTCTTGACAAAACCCCTTGAAACTGCTAGCGTTTGCGTATCGTGGAGGTTCGTGTTGGCGGTCGATCGCAGTACGATCCTGCAAAATGCGCAGCTCTTTGCCTCGCGAGGCCAGTTTGAAGCCGCCATCGCTGAATGGAAGAAACTCACCGCGGAAGCCTCCACCGACGGCACCGTTTACAACGCAATCGGCGATCTCCATCTGAAACGCAATGCGCCGGGCGAGGCGATTGTGGCCTACCTTCAGGCGGCCGCGGCATTTCGTGCCGAAGGCGCCACGCTCAAGGCGATCGCCGCCTACAAGAAAGTCCTCAAAGTCGATCCCTCGCGGTATGAGGTGTACCGTCATCTCGGCGATTTGAATGCGGAGCGAGGGCTACTGAGTAGCGCGGTCGCCGATTACTTGACGCTTGGCAAGCACTATCTCAAGGAAGGTAAGACCAAGGAAGCGCTGGAGATTTACAAGAAAATCGTCAGTCAGGATCCGTCAAACCTTGACGCGCAGCAGCGTGTCGCCGAGTTGTGTCTCCAGGAAAATTTGCAGGAAGAGGCCGTTAACGTATACCTGCAACTTGGACGAGAACGGTCGGCACAGCAGCGTTATGACGAAGCCCGGGACGCCTATCTAGCCGTGCTTCGGATCGATCCCCACAACAAAGAGGCGGCTCAGTACGTTCAGAATTATACCAAGGTTGCGGATGAAGGCGTGCGCGAGACCTGGCCGAGCCCGAGTCAGTCGGTATTGCCTGCGAAGAGCGCGGAACCGGCGAGTCTGTTGGCCGAGGCGACCAGGCGCATGGAGGAAGGACAGTACGCGGGCGCCGAAGCGATCCTCACGCAACTGCTGACCCGCGAGCCGGGGAATCCACAGGTTTGTCAGTTGCTCGCCCGGCTTCACCTCCGACGAGGGGATCTGCAAGTCGCACTCAATGAATACCGGTTTCTGGCCGGGGCGGCCATGCGGGCGCACGATTTTGCCTTGGCCGAATCCCTCATCAACGAATATCTACAGGTTGAGCCGACGTGCGTCGCGCTCCTCGAAATGCTGGGTTCTCTGTGCGAGCAAAGAGGTGACACCGCCGCCGCGGCCATCCATTACGGCAAAGCCATCGAGGTTCTGTTAGAACATCCGGAACCCGGTCTACCGACGTTATCGGCCGAACTTTACGCCAAGGTCAAGCTCTTGGCCCCAGCCAGCCCAGTGATTCAGAAATTCGCGCACGTTTTCGAACCCGACGCCGTCGCAGGTGAGCGTACTGTTACGGAGGAGACTCGCGGCGAAGTCGTGAATTCGGACGCGGGGAGCGGAGGCTTTGCTCTCCGGGGGGCGGAGCCGGACGACGTGTGGACCACTACATCCAAAGTCAATCTGAAGCAAGACCGACACTTTTCATCCGCTTCTGCCATGCCCGACATGCAGCCGACGGTTCAAGCGGTGCAAGAGGAGGGCATGCCACGTTCCAAGGATCGCGATGCTAAGGACCGGCTGGATTTACTTGATCGGGTCCGGACGTTGATTCTCAATCAACGGTACGTAGCGGCCGAAACGATTCTTTCTCAGTTGCTGGCCGAGCAGCCCGATGATTGGGAAGCGCTCCGACTGATGGGACGGCTGCTCGAAGAGAAGGGGGATGGCGCGACTGCTGCGCTCCAGTATGCCAAGGCGCTAGATATTCTGCTTCAGCGTTCCGATGGGGATACGGAATTGCTGACAACCGAGTTGTATCACAAAGTGAAAGCGCTGGCGCGGGCCAGTCCCGTGGTGGCCAACCTGGCGTCTCGCTTCGAACCGATCATGCGCGATCGAACTCCTGCGTCGCCTCCGGCTGTTTCCGGTGCGGTGGATGCGCCACGCGCTGCCGATGAGCCGCCCACGTCAGCCGAGCAGCCGCAGGACATGCGCATCGAGGAAGAAGAGGATGAGATCCGATATACACTCGGCGTTGCGTACAAAAATATGGGCCTATTAGAGGAAGCGATCGAGGAGTTCCGGTTATCCATGCAGGGCTCGAAATGGTTCATGGACGCCTCGCTCATGCTGGCGCGCTGTCTGGGTGAACAAGGACAGCACAAGGCGGCCATCGCGCATTTGGAACAAACCTTGGCCGATCCCCGCTGCGTCGGCGACAAGACGCTGGCTGTCCGGTATGAATTGGGACTTCTGTACGAAGCCGAGGGGCTGTTTGAGAGCGCGCTCAGGGTCTATGAAACGATTCCACAGTTCCAGGATGTGCCGCGGCGGATCCAGTGGATCCGCGAACGGGATCGCGGCGATGAGTCGAACGCCGCGACGTTGGCACTGGCGAAGCTGGAGACTCGGGGCGGATACGGCCAACCGGTCCACGCCGCATCGGTGCCTCCTCAGCAGGAGCGGAAGAAACGGCGTATTTCTTATCTCTAGCATGCACGTCCCCCTATGAGCCTCCTCGAGTTCTTTCACCTGAAAGAAAGTCCCTTCTCTACCACCGTCGACAGTCGATTCTTCTTCAAGGCGCAGCAGCATGCCGAAGCGCTGGTCCGGCTGAAGCACGCTGCCGAACATATGAAAGGTCTGGCGGTCCTGGTCGGTGACATCGGAACGGGCAAAACGACCCTGGCGACACGGTTACTGGAAGATCTGGAAACGGAAGAGTATGAGGCGGCTCTGTTGGTCGTCATCCATGCGGCGGTGACGTCGGAGTGGATGCTCCGAAAGTTGGCGTTGCAGCTCGAAATTCCTTCCCCGGCCGACACCAAGACCGAATTGTTGACGCAACTCTCCCGGCGGCTGCAGGAGATCTTCGAGTCCGGCAAAAAAACGGTGGTGCTCATCGACGAGGCGCAGATGTTACGCAGTCGCGATCTGATGGAAGATTTTCGCGGGCTGCTCAATATCGAGCTGGACGGTCAGAAGGCGGTGACCTTCATTCTTTTCGGACTGCCCGAACTGGATGCGGTGCTGGCGTTGGATCCGCCGCTTCATCAGCGAGTCGCCATGCGCTACCAATTAACGCCTCTGGATGCCGCCGGTACGGAAGCCTATGTCAATCATCGGCTCCAGGTCGCCGGCGCGAAGAACGCCCTTTTCAAGCCCGCTACATTCCCGTTGATCGCCCGGTATTCGCAGGGCATTCCGCGGCTGATCAACACCATTTGCGACAACGCCCTCCTGGAAAGCTACCTGCGCAAGCAGGATCGCATCGAACCCGACCTGATTGACGAAGTGGCGCGGGACCTCGTACTCGCAAAGTAACGGTTCGGTTACACCACCCGATTAGGCGCCGGCCGTCCTTCTAAGACGGCTTGCACGTTTTCCACGCAGATCATGCCCATCCGGATGCGCGTGTCGAGCGTCGCCGAGCCCAGGTGGGGCAGCAACACGACGTTGGGGAGTTTGCGGAGGCCGGGGTGGATTTCCGGTTCCCGTTCGTACACGTCCAGTCCAGCGCCGGCGAGACGCCCGGCATGGAGCGCTTCCACCAAAGCCGCTTCGTCCACCACTGGGCCGCGCGAAGTGTTGATTAAAAACGCGGTGGGCTTCATGCAGGCGAATGCCTGCTGGCCGAGCAGATGGTGTGTGTCGGGCGTCAGCGGAACGTGAACCGTGATGAAATCCGACTCGGTCAGCACATCATGGAGCGGCCTGAATTCCCACTGAGGATTGCCTTCCACAGGATGGCGGCTGTTGTAGAGCACCCGCATATGGAAACCGGCGGCGCGACGCGCCACGGCTTGTCCGATCCGGCCCATGCCGATCACCCCGAGCGTTTTTCCCCAAACGTCGACACCCAGCATCTGGGTGGGCGCCCAGCCGGTCCAGCGGAGCCCCCGCACCACCCGGTCGCCCTCGACGACGCGGCGAGCTGTGGCCAGGATCAGGGCCCAAGTTAAGTCGGCGGTCGTATCGGTCAGCACATCCGGGGTGTTGGTGACGATGATGCCGCGGGCGCGGGCGGCGTCCAAATCGATGTTGTTGTAGCCCACGGCGTAATTGGCCAGGATTTTCAGTTGCGGCGCGTGGCTCAGTACCGCGTCGTCGATCACCTCCGTCAAGGTACAGATGGCCGCCTCCGCCTCTCGGAGGCCGTCCAGCAGTGCTTGGCGGGACGGGGGGGCGACAGCGGGAACCGCCGTGAGTCGAAACCGCTTGTGGATTACGACCATGACCGGCTCGGGAAGCAGGCGCGAGAGGTACAAGGCAGGCAATCTCATCAGAAGTGCATCTTAATGGATCGTCGGTCGCACGACAACGCCTGGCAGCCGAAGCCTTGTTCTCTTCGGATTGGTACGTCTAGAATGGGGCTGCACATGCCGCTTATCCTTCCCGAACGAACCCAAGCCGTCGCCGCGGACCTCCGCCGTCTGATCGGAAGCGCCAAGGTCCGCGACGATTTTCCGACCCTGACCGCCTATGCGGTAGACGCCAGCATCTATCGTGTTCCCCCACAAGCCGTTGTCTTGGTTGACTCGGAGGACGATATTCAGCGGGTCGTGGACTATGCGGTTGCGCGCGGCGTGCCGATCACCCCGCGTGCGGCCGGCACCAACCTGACCGGGTCGGCCATCGGTTCCGGCGTCATCTTGGACGTTTCCCGCCTGAACCGCGTGCTCGAACTCAACCGCGAGGAAAAATGGGTGCGCGTCCAGCCCGGCCTCGTCCTGGCTGAACTGAACCAGTACTTGGCGCGGTACGGGTTGCTCTTCGGTCCTGACCCCTCCAGCGGGGAGATGTGCAAGCTGGGAGGCATGCTGGCCAACAATTCCTCCGGACCTCATACACTGCGGTATGGGTCGGTAAAGGATAACGTTTTCCGCCTCCGCATCTATCTCGAATCGGGTGGCTGGCTGGAGGCGCGACCCTATCCGCTCGCCGATCCAGCATGCGAGCAGGTCTGCTCCAGCTATCCCGCACTTCGCGAGGTGCTCACATTGGTGCGTCGCCACGCGGCCCTGATTCAGGCCAAGCGGCCGTCGGTGAGCAAGAACAGTTGCGGGTACAATCTTTTCGGCCTGGTGGAGGGATTGGAGCAGGGCCTGTTCGATCTCCCCAAACTCTTCGTCGGGAGCGAAGGAACATTGGGCATCATCAGCGAAGCGACGCTTCGGCTGGTGGACAAACCCAAAGCCACACTCACCGCGCTCATTCACTTCCGCTCGCTCGAGGAAGTGGGGGAGGCGGTGCCGCAACTGCTCGGCCTCTCGCCGAGCGCCTTGGAAGTGATGGATGCCAATACGCTCGACCTCATTGGCCGGGCCCGGCACAGTATTCCAGCCGACGCCGCCGCGACCTTGCTGGCTGAGGTAGATGCGGACAGGGAGGCGACGGACCTAAAGGAGACGGCTGAACGGATGGCCGCCATCTGCCGTCACTACCGGCTGGCGGCGGACCTGGCCGTCGCGTTCGACCGCGACCAGCGCGATCAGCTCTGGAAAGCGAGAAAGGCGCTTTATCCGACTCTCTACCGGTTCGACACCAAAAAGAAACCGATCAACTTCGTGGACGACGTGGTCGTGCAGGCCGATCGGATCGGCGAGTTGATCCGTTATCTGGAGGAGTTCTTCCGCAGCCGACGCGTCCCGGTTGCGATCTTCGGGCATATCGGCAACGGCAATGCGCACATCGTGCCCCTGTTGGATGTAAACGACGAGCGCGATTTCGCGCAGATGGTCGAAAGCTACCATGATATTCACCGGATCGTCCTCGAGCGGTTCGGCGGCTCGATCTGCGGCGAGCACGGCGACGGACGGGTGCGCGCCGCATACGTCCGCCACATGTTCGGCGAGGAGCTGTACGAGCTGTTCGTCCGGGTCAAGCGCGCGTTTGATCCAGCCGGCATCCTCAATCCCGGCGTCAAGATCAGCGATGTCCCGTTCACCGACCATATTGATTACGTGCGGCTGTCCAAGCCCTGCGCCACCTGCGCCAAGTGCAATTCGGTTTGTCCGGTGTACGACGTCTTCCAGTCGGAAGACATGAGCTCGCGGGGTTGGTTCGAGATCGTCACCTCGAAGGACTACAGCTATCTCAACTCCCGGCGGGTGGTCGAGGCCTGCCTCAACTGTAAGTCCTGCCGGACCGTCTGTCCGGCCGGTGTAGATGTGGCTGAGCTGATTCTCCGACGGCGGGCTGAGCATCCGAACCGGGCGGCCGGGCTGATTTTCAAATTGCACGCGCGGCCTTGGCTGTTCGAGCCTCTCCTCAAACTGGCTGCGCGGACTCAATGGTTATGGGATCGACCGGGCGCTAGGGCGTGGCTGGAGCGCCTCTCGCGTCCGTTCATGCGGCTGATCGCGGAGCGCGCGCGGATTCCACGCGAGATGGTCCTGCCGAAGCTCGCTCGCCGCCATCTGCGGGAACGATATCCCGAGTTGGTCGAGCGGGCATGCGGCGGCCGCGGAGGCGTCGCCTACTTTCACGGCTGCGCGGCCAACTACTTCGACGATGGCGTAGGTGATGCCGTCATCGCCGTGTTGCGGCGGCACGGCGTGGAGCCGGCGCTGCCGCCGCAACGGTGTTCGGGCACGCCGATCGAAACCTACGGCCATCTCGATTTGGTCAAAGAGGGGGCACGGTTCAATCTGCGATCCTTTGCCTCGTTCGACACGATCGTCACCGGCTGCGCTTCCTGCACGCTTATGCTGAAGGATTATCCCAAGTTGTTTGCAGGTGAGCCGGAGCAGCGGGCAGCCGAGCAGTTGGCCGGGAAGGTCGTGCACATTTCGGAGTTTGTGGCCAATTCGCCGAAGTCGCCGGCGACCCGCACCCTGTCGCCGGGGCTGCGCCGGATAACCTACCATTCATCCTGCCACCTCCGTGCGACCGGCGTGACCAAAGAGCCGCGCCAGATTCTGGCGGCGTTGCCCGGGGTCGAGTTCGTCGAGATGCAGGACGCCGATCGCTGCGCGGGCGGGGCGGGCACTTACATCGTCAAGGACTACGACACGTCCCAGAAGATCTTCCAGCGCAAGCGGCGGGCGATCGAGCAAAGCGGCGCGGAGATTGTGGCGACCAGTTGCCCGGCCTGCATGATCCAATTGACCAATGGACTGCGAGGACGAGTCCAAGTCAAGCATGTGGCGCAGGTGCTGCAGGAGGCCTATGAAGCAGCGGGGCAGACTAACGAGGGACAAGGGTCGGAAACCTGATGTTCAAGAAGGCGGACTGGATCTTCGTCGCTCTGGCCGTTCTGGTCGTTATCGGTGTTTCGTTGTTGCCGTCTCCGCGCGATCGGAACCCTCCGGTGCCCAACTCCCAAGACCATCGGGCAATAACGGCCGAACCGGAGTGCCTCCGCTGCCATGTTGTCGGCGGCACGCGGCCTTTGCCGGCCCGGCATCCGAAGCGGCAAGATTGCTTTCGGTGCCACCGGCGGATGTGACCGGGGATTGAGGGTGCCGGGATCGCAGGATCGGGATAAAATAAAAAAAGGATAGCGGGGTAACGGGGTACTGGGTAAGGAGCAGGGGAAGAGGGACAACGAGTTGGCGGTAACTCGATACCTCGGTGCGCCATGACCCCAAAATCGTTGCGTAATGGAGCAGGGAAATGGTGACGGTGTTGTTGTTCGGGCTCACGCTGCGCGACAGCGTGGGGGAGTCGGAAGTGGGAGTGGAAATCAGCGAGCCGATGTCCGTGAAGAAGCTCATCGAAGCCAATCAGGACCGATTGGCCGGCCTCCTACCCTTCATGAATAGGGGGGAATTGCTGGTTACCGTCAACAAAAAGGTCGGGACGCTCGATTCGACTGTGAAAGACGGGGATGTCGTCAAGCTCACTCATCAATTTAATCCGATCTATGAAGGCGCACGCTGGCACAATCCCTAAACCGCGGCTCTGGTGAAGGGCAAGGAACGGGAGCAAGAAAGACGGGAACTACATGCGGCGTGATGTCCGGCTCGTTGGCCGGGCCGACAACGGATTGTCGGGCCAGGGGTGCTTGGGATATCGGCCGCGCAGTTCCTTTCGCACCTCCGGATAGGCTGAGGTCCAGAAGCTCGCGAGATTCTGGGTGACCTGGACCGGCCGCCCGGCGGGAGAGAGCAGGTGCAGGATGACCGGAACCTTGCCGTCTGCGACGCGGGGGGTCTCACAGCAACCGAACAATTCCTGTAATCGGACCGCTAGCACAGGGACATCGCCCGCTTCATAGTCCAGCCGGATGCGGGATCCGCTTGGGAGGACAAGATGGGTGGGCGCGAGCCGGTCGAGTTGCCGTCGCTGCTCGCGGGTCAGCAAAGCTTGCAAGGGCCCGGCGAGATCGAGGTGCTGAAGGGCATCGAGCCGAGTCACACCGCCCAGAAACGGCCCCAGCCAGCGTTCCAGAGCCTCGAGCAGCGCTTCATCGGAAACGTCAGGCCAACTCGACGTGGGGCCCTCTACGCGGCGCAGAAACGCGACCCTCGCCCGCCATTGCCGCAACTCCTTGGTCCAGGGCAACGACGCCAGGCCTTTCCGCCGAACACCCGACAACAGCGCCGCGGTGATCTGCGCAGGGGCGGGATGTGTAATCGGTTGCTCCGCGAGCACCAGTTCCCCGAGCCGGCGTTGCCGTCTGGCCCGCACCGCTTGCGCCCGTTCATCCCACCACACGCTTTCTACCTCCCGAATCTGATCGCTGCAGTAGGTTTCGAGTTCCTCTTGCGACACGGGCGCAGCCAGATCGATCCTCGCCCACTGGGTCCCGGCGTCCAAGTCGGCGATGACGAGATAGGCCTCCGATGCAAGGGGTTCCGGCTGCGGGAAACGCGCACCTCGGCCGTTGGCCAACACGTATCGAGGATCGGACCCGCGCTGGCGTTGCGCGATCCGATCCGGATAGGCGAAAGCCAGCAGCACGCCCAGTCGTTCAGGATTGTTCTCCCAGGAGGCGGGAATCTGGAGTTGTCGCCGCCACTGCTCCGCCACCTGCTGCACGCGTTGACAGGCGGTCTGGTCTACACTGATTCTGGGCAAGCCGGCGAGGTCGTGCTCGCCTAGCGCCTCTTTTAGCTCGCCGCTCCTCTGGAGCGCATGCAACACATCCAGCCGTAGTCGCAGATCTGCGTTTCGCCACCCGGGCTGGGGCCGCAGAATATCTCGCTCGCTAAGCAAGGCGGCGACCTCGCAGGCGAGGCTGCCGAGATCAAGGGGAATCGCGTTCAGGATCATGTGCGCCAGTCGGGGGTGCAGTGCCAGTTCTGCCATCCGCCGGCCATGCGGTGTGATCTGACCCTGGTCGTCCAGCGCGCCCAGACGGACGAGGAGGTCCTTGGCCTGGGAAACGGCGCCAGCTGGCGGCGGGTCGAGCCAGGAGAGGACGTAAGGATCGGTGGCGCCCCAGGCCGCGAGTTCCAGCAACATCGGCGCGAGATCCGCCTCTAGGATTTCAGGCGGTCGGCGAGCGGCTAGTGTCTGCTGCTCGGCGGCGGTCCACAGGCGGTAGCAGATACCGGGTTCCACTCGTCCGGCGCGGCCCCGGCGCTGTTCGGCCGAATCCTGAGTCACTCGAATCGTCTCCAGCCGGGTCAGACCGGTGCGCGGATCGAACCGTGGCGTGCGCAAGAAACCGGCGTCGATGACGACTCGAATCCCGTCGATCGTCAAACTGGTTTCCGCAATGGAGGTGGCGAGGACTATCTTGCGTGTGCCCGGCGGCGCTGGTCGGATCGCCTGATCCTGCGCTTCTTGTGGCAGGTTGCCGTGCAACGGTGTGATGAGCACAGTAGGGTCGAGGTGCGACTCTAAGAGTCGTCGTTCCACCCGCCTGATTTCGGCCATGCCGGGCAGGAACACCAAGAGGCTGCCCCGCTCTTGCTTTAAGGCGCGCTGGACGATTCGGACCACTTCTTGATCCAGCGGTCCTGAAACCGGGCGGTCCAGGTAGCGGGTGTCCACCGGAAACAGGCGCCCTTCGCAGGCAATGACCGGGGCGTGGTTCAACAGGTCCGCGACCGTGCTGCCGTTCAACGTCGCCGACATGACGAGCAGGCGAAGGTCGGGTCGAAAAAGGCGCTGCGCGTCGAGACACAGGGCGAGACCGAGGTCCGCGTGCAGACTCCGTTCGTGGAACTCGTCGAAGATGACGATCGCATACTGGGCGAGGGACGGATCGTCCTGCAACAAGCGGGTGAGAATGCCCTCGGTCACGACCTCGATGCGCGTCGTCGGCCCGATCTTCGACTCGAGGCGCATGCGATAGCCGACTGTCTGGCCGACGGCTTCGCCGAGTGTCATGGCCATAAAGTGGGCGGCCGCGCGCGCCGCGAGGCGGCGGGGTTCCAGCATGACAATCCGTCGGCCCTGCAGCCACGGCTCATCAAGCAACGCCAGCGGCACGCGGGTCGTTTTCCCTGATCCGGGCGGGGCGGTCAAGACCGCGGTGCGGCCCCGCGCCAGCATGTGCCGAAGCTCGGGCAGCACACCTTCAATTGGCAGCCTGGTCATGGTAAGGTACAGCGGCTATGATGGCTTGCCAAGCACTGTATCACACCGGTTAGTTTGCTTCAGATCGTGAGTGAGATGGAAAGAAGGGAAACAACCCATGGCTAAGCTCACATGGACCAAGCGAAAACCGACGGAGTCCGGATGGTATTGGTATCGAGGCGAAGCGCATGAGGCGGATCCATTCATCGTGCAAGTGGATGAGGTCGGTCACTTCCAGTGGCCGGACGGCAGCTTTCAGGAAGTCACGTTGGCGCATGGCGAATGGGCCGGTCCGATCGAACTACCAGAAGAGCCGTGACGAGTCTCGATCCTCCTCGGTCCGGCGAATGGCTCGCACGAGCTGGCTGGTTTGAACCGGGCTGCCGGGCGGTTCGGCGATGGGCGAGGGGCGATCGGAATATGGCGCGATGAGCGCTCGGCTGCATAAGATTCTCATCACCGGCTCGGTAGGAAATGTCCTGGAGTGGTACGACTTCGCCCTCTATGGGTACTTCGCTCCGGTCCTCGCGACGCTGTTCTTCCCGAGCGACAGTGCGTTGGCGTCGCTTTTGTCGACGTTCAGCATCTTCGCTGTCGGGTTCTTCGCGCGGCCGCTGGGCGCTGTCTTATTCGGGCATGTGGGCGATACGTGCGGCCGCAGAACGGCGCTCGTGTGGTCCGTCGTGCTCATGGCGGTGCCGACCTGCCTGCTGGGCCTGTTGCCGACGCACGACGAGATCGGCGTCGCGGCTCCGCTCTTACTGACCCTTCTGCGCGTGTTGCAGGGCCTCTCGGTCGGGGGCGAGTTCGCGGGATCCATGGCGTTTCTAGTCGAACATGCCCCCGCTGGGCAGCGCGGCTACGCGGGAAGTTGGAGCGAGTGCAGTGCCCAGGTGGGCATCCTGCTCGGCTCCGGCACAAGCACGCTCCTCGCCGCAACTCTGTCTCACGAGGCGCTCTACGCCTGGGGCTGGCGCGTGCCCTTTCTCCTGGGCGTGGTCGTTGCGCTGGTGGCGGTGTACCTGCGGACCAGCATCGAAGAATCACCGGAGTTTGAACGCCTCAAGAAGACCGAGACGAGGCTGCGGTTTCCGCTCCTCGAGGTGCTGCGCCACCGGCGCACCGAACTGGTGCAGGTGGTGGGAATCCTCCTGCTCTACGCCACGTCGTTCTACTTGGTGTTCGTCTATCTTGTCACGTACGAGTCGCGGGTGCTGGCGTATCCGCTTGGCCCCGCCATGGTAAGCAACACCCTCGGGCTCGCGGTCTTTGCGATCCTCGTGCCCGTCATGGGTGCACTGTCAGATCGTGTCGGCCGGCGCGCGCCGCTGCTGGTCGGAGCCACCGGCCTTTTCCTGCTGGCCTATCCGCTGTTCACTCTACTGGAACGGCAGACCTTCGCCGCAATTCTCGTTGCTCAACTGACTTTCGCGCTGCTGGTTGCGTGCTATGCCGGTCCGATGTGCGCCACCGTGGTGGAGCTCTTTCCTCCGCAGGGGCGCTACACCGGCCTTTCTGTCGCCTACAACCTGGCGCTGGCCTTGTTCGGCGGAACGGCTCCGCTGGTCGCCACTTTTCTGATCGAGCGCAGCGGCAGCGTGTTGGCGCCCGGTTGGTATCTACTGGCCTGCGCCCTCGTCTCCGGCGCGACCGTGCTCTATGCCGTGCCGCCGTTCTGGCGTCGGGAGATGGTCGAAACGCTCGTGTCGGAGTGAGCGACTGAAAAACGAGGTTGTCAGCCGGCTGGCTGCCAGGGTTGGATGGAGGTTGTGGTTCCACCCGGGGTCCCGAAGGCGTGGAGATAATCGCCTTCCTTGAGGGCCCCTTTCTGCGTCGCTTCCGTTCGGGATCCTTGAGCACCAGCACGTAGTTGGGGCCGATTTCCTTCACGCGTCCTTCGATGTTTCCTCGAATCGGCCCTTTAAGATCGCTTGTGCTCGCCAGTGCACCCCCTGCGAAGCTAAAAAGCCGGAGAATTGCCGGCAGCCAGTGTGCAAGTCGCATGTGTTCCCACCTCCTTGCCGTGTTTGCCGTCTCCAATTTCGAGTACGACCAAATTCGGCAGGAGACAAGAGGGAGTGGGCCGTCGCCGATTCGGAACGGGCGCCGCCGCGGCTTGAGGCGTTGAGTCCGCGTTCTGGCAGCCGTAGAATTTGGAAGGGGCGCAGGCCTGCTCTCCAAGCGCGCAGGCCGGACCGCGTTGCGGAGCCAAAGAGGTGGGCGTATGGCACGGCGAAAGTCAGGGAAAGCACGGTTCTCCTGGCGGCGTGCGCTCAGAATCGGAACAATCAGCCTTGTCGCGGCGGCTAGCGCTGGCGTCGCGAGCGGAACCGGTTCGGTGTTTGATCCGTCGCCGGGGGTGAATCTCCGGAACGGATGGCGCATTTTCATGTACGGTGTGACGGCGCAAGGCCGAATCGTCCAAAACAGCCACGGCATGGAAGGAATCGGCTGCGCGATGTGTCACGGGGAGGACGGCCGTGGCGGCAGTCTGCACGGCATGTTCGCGCCGAACATCACGTTTGCCTTTCTCAGCGATCCGCAGGGCTACACAGACCCGCGCGGCCGGTGGCGACCGGCCTATAATGAGGAATCGGTCAAAGCAGCCATCGTTGCCGGCATTGACGCCGGAGGCAATCCGCTCGATCCTGAAATGCCGCGCTGGACGGGCCTGACGGCGAAAGATCTGGAGGATCTGATCGGCTATCTCAAGCGACTGGGCCCGCCGACCGGAGAGCAGCGTTTCGGAGCGGAGAGAATCTAACATGGACGTGTCCAGGCCATGAGCCGCAATATTCTTATCGTCAGCGCCCATCCCGACGATATGGAAATCGGCATGGGTGGGACGGTGGCGAGGCTGGCCTTGGAAAACTCGACCATCACGTCGGTTGTGGTGACCAATGGCGGACGGGCGTCGAATCCGTTCGGCTGGACCGAACAGCGGATGGCTGAGGTGCGACGGGAGGAGGCCCTGCGGGCGGCTCACATTCTCGGTGTGAAGAATGTGCGGTTCCTTGACGAGCCGGACGAGGCTAGTGAGATTGATATCAACTCGGCCAGACAGACTCTGCAGGGCATTCTTGGACATGTGAGGCCGGACGAAGTCTATACGCTGCATCCGGACCAGGATCGGCATCCCGCGCACCGGTTAACCGGTAGGCTGGTCCGCGAGAGCCTTAGGGAGCTTGGCTACAGACCAAGCGGCGGCCTCTGGGCCTACGAAGTCTGGGGACCGTTTGCGACGTGGGACCGCCTTGAATACATCGACGCCACCGTAGCGAAGAAGATGCTGGCTATTGCCGAGCATCAGAGCCAGATCGCGACCATTCCCTATGGAGAAGGTGTCCTGGGATTGAACCGCTGGCGAGCCGTGTTTGCCGATCCCAAAGCCAGGGCCCCGGCTGGCGCTTATGCGGAGGTCTTTCTCAGGGTCACGTTCTGACTTCGAAGAAGGCACTATTCTGCGCGAACCCATTAGGAGTTGGCGGTTCATTCGGGAGATGCGCCGTGAAGGCTACCCTTGACCGGGGACCTGCGCATTGTCTGGTCGGACGGTGTGATTGACAGAGGGTGGAGCCCCTGACGATGAATTTGACCACCACTCTCATCGGCGTTTTTTGTGGCATTGTCTTGGTTGCCTGGCACAGCCTGGCTACCGAACCGTCTGAAGTGGAGACGTTCGTGAACGCCCACGTCGAGCTCGGTGAAATGATGATGAAGTGTGTCCAGGACGGCGAGCGGTTCGGGGAAAGCCAGCGTCCGTCATCTGAGCGCATGCACGAGATGGGTGCGGATATCCACGCAAAGCTCACCACGCTTTTGGCGAAGTATGGACTGACGGTCGAAGAGTACCGGCGCCGCAGCGCGGAGGTGTTCGCCGATGACAGGCGGTCAAGCAGTATCTCGATCAACATCCGGACCTGAAGCGGCGGTATGAAGCGCTGCTGCTGGATCGGCTGGGACGCGGTGACAGCGGGAGGGAGTACTGAGCGGCAGCCGGCCTGTGGGGCACCCTCGCCCTTTGGGCTGCCCAGCAGTATGACAATCCTGGCTGCGGTGGGAGGCGAGGGGTCTCGAGGTGAAGGCTAAGCTTTGTGGGATGCGGCCGCTGATTCCTGAGCCTTCGGTTTCGTGCCGGTCCGTGACGATGATAAAGAGGAGGCGCCCATTCCGATTAGCGTCACCAGAACAATGAACAAGACCGTGTGTCCATGAGAGAGCTGAGCACATCCTCGCTCATCTGCCGGTCACCTCTCTTTCCCTGCGGCGAGCGGTGGGGGACGGTCGCCGCCACCTCTTCAGCCGCGTTTCAAGTGAGACGCGTGCGCCTGTCCTGTGCTTACGCAGCCGGTTTCACGGGGGCCGTATTAATAATTTTCCTCGCGCACCAGTTCGGAAGCCAACGGCTCGTTTTTGTCATTGTGGGCTTTTGCGGCACGGTCGAGTAGGCGAGACACAGAAGCTTGCGGTGCCCAATCTGCTTGACCCATTGTGCCTGGTAGCTCTCGTCTCCGGCGACCCACCCGATCCAATTGGCGGCCCAGGTGTACGATAGAATCAGTGGTGGTACGGCGCTCACCAGGGTCAATCCACCGAAAATTGCCACCGCCAGAATCGCTTTCGACTTACGTATCTCTCCTTTCCCCGCGACGGTTTCTCGCCGTCAGGCGCCGGCCGATGGCGAGAAACTGGCGAAAGGTCAGCATTAGGGATAAATACCCTGTAGGCAAAGTCAAGGAGCGGCGCTAGGACTTGTCCTCTATGGTCGGCTGGACCATCCGGTTGGCAAGGCGGACAAGAGTGTTACTACAAATTATCCCGGATAAGGTTTGACCTGTGCCTCGTCGGACGCCGGTGTGACGCGGCGGGCGGTGAGAGGCACGTGTTCCGGTCTGGGGCGAATCTCAAGCCATGCGGTTCGTCTGCTCTGAGGCGAATTATCGGGATCCGAAAGCAGATGCGTTGCCATGGCGACATGAAGAAAGGAGGAGGTGCGAAGATCATGCGGAAGTCATGAACGTTCTTGATCGCCGCCTTGCTGGGCGCCGCGGTCGGTTTCGTGGGGTTGCGAAGGGATGTGACGCAGTTGAGGGACCAGCAAATTGAAGCGGCGATTCTGCAACGGCTGGCCACGGATGAGCGCCTTGTCGACGCCCAAAGTATCACAGTCAAGGTGGACCAAGGGGCGGTGACGCTTGGTGGGACGGTCATGAACCTGCACGACAAATTGCTGGCCGAAGAGATCGTCAGCGGCACGATGGTCGGCATCAGATCCTTAAAAGAATGAGATCATGGTCGTGCGGCCTTCGACGAAGGACGACGATATCCGAAAAGCGGTGGAAGCTGCGCTTCGATCGGTGCCGGCGTTGTACGAAAGCAAGCTAACAAGATCGCGGTGCTCGTCCACGAAGGCGACGTGGTACTGAAAGGCGCGGTAGAAAAGCCGCTGCACAGCCGCGTGGCCCAAAGGGCGGCGGAGACCGTCCGAGGTGTCGTCTCCGTGGCGAACTTGCTGAAAGTGGTCGGGAAGCCGAGACCCGATCATGCGATCGAGAAGGATGTCGTGGCGTATCTGGCGTATCTTCAGTGGGCTCCCTCTGCTGACTTGACCGGATCGAGTATAAGGTCGAAGATGGTGTTGTGAAGCTCAAGGGGACGGTCCAGCACTTAGCGGACAAGTACGCGCTGGTCAACGACATCGAAAAAATCCAAGGAGTGACCGGAGTGGACGTCTCTCAGATGGTGGTGACCAAGGTTCAGTGGAAAGGGTGAGAATCGTGCGGTGTCGTCTGCGACTGGATGCGAGGCGGTCACCGTCCGCCCCACAGCCGTTCGCGGAGACTCATGGCGCACCGTGCCCAGTAGTGGCCTATTTCCTGGAGGAATGCGCTCACCGCATCGGCTCCCGCAAGGGCAATGCGGTGCATGCGCACGAGGATTCGTCTCGTCACTGCCTCCATGGTCCGAAAGACGAGCAGCATGGAAAGCGCTCCGTTCTGCTGAGCTTCTAAAATGAAGTCCCACAATGACGGCTGCTCCGTGGCGTATCGCTTCTGGTGCTTCATGCAGCGGTCGCACAGGATCATGTATTTGCCGAGGGGGAGGAGCCGGATATAAAAAGCCCGATGGGAAGCGTCAGCTGTGACGCTGCAGCAACTGCACGAGTAACCGCCGAAACCCATGGTGTTTCGCCCACGAGTTGTTCAGATATCCCGAGCCGTGCATCTCGAAGCCGCGAACGGCCGCTCTTCGTCCGTCATTAAACACCCACCCTCGCCGCGTTTCCACGTGGGAAAACCACGTGGGATAGACCACAGAGGCTTTGAGGTCGCCGACCTTGCTTCCGGCGAGAGCCAAGAACGATCGCCTTCCGTCACAAGGTCTGACGACGTGAACATCCCCCGTTACAAGGCGGGGATTGGTTCCACGGTTCGATTTCGCTAGACTCGCGGTTGACCATGGAGCTGAGCGGAACCAAAACGGGCCGGTTGGCGTTCGTCTTCGATCTCGACGGGACGCTAGTGGACAGCGTCTACCAGCATGTTCTGGCCTGGCGGGAGGCCTTTCAGGCTGTCGGGATCGAGCTGGCCGTCTGGCGCATTCACCGGCAGATCGGTATGAGCGGCGGGCTGCTCCTCCATGCGCTGCTGCGAGAGATCGGACGGTCGGTGACGCAGGATGAGGTCGAGCGGATCCAGCGGCAGCACGCGGAGGCCTACGCGCGGCAGATCGGGTCGATTCGTCCACTTCCGGGCGTGCGCGAGCTGCTCGATACGCTGTCACAGCATGACGTGCCGTTTGCGATCGCGACGAGCGGGCGCATGGAAAGCGCGGGGAAGGCGCTGGCGCTCCTGAACCTCGACGCTCGCGTGCCCGTAGTCACCCGCGATCAGGTCCTCCACGCGAAACCGGATCCGGACGTCTTCATCGCCGCGGCGCGACGCCTCGGCGTCCCCGTCAATCACTGCGTGGTGGTCGGAGACAGCGTCTGGGATATGCTCGCCGCTCGCCGGGCTTGGGCCTTGGGCGTAGGCCTTTTGTCAGGGGGCTATGGGCAGGACGAACTGGAGCGTGCGGGCGCTTATCGGGTGTACCAAGATCCGGCCGACCTTCTGCGCCATCTGGATGAAGTCGGGGTGCGGCTGGCCTGAGAGTTGGGAAATGTGCGGTTTGCACCAGTTGCGCTCCGGATGACACGGCGAAAAGGGGAGGATGCCTCCGGAGTTCCGCTTCTAATTCTGCGGTCGTCCTGCAGGCGTCGGACGTCTTGCTTTAAGAGGGTCTGAACACGACCAAGGATGGCTTGATGGGAAAGCGCGGAAGGAGTTCCTGGGCGTGACAGAGCAGCGGTCTGGTATGGACCAGTGGCACAGGGAACGTGACCAGTCAGAACAAAGTCTTCCTCCAAGAGCTGAGCGATCGGGCAGGGTGGTTCTCCGCTTGACATGTTTCCGATGCAATCCGTGAGGGCTTGTGTGAAGGCATGGTCGCCGTGCTCTTCGGCCCCATGCCCGAAGACGGTTGCGGAGTGCAGAAACTTTATGTGTGGATTCTCGCCTATGTGTTGGGCTCCGGCAATGGCTGGTTGAAGTCTGCCGCGAACCGCTCGGCGGTCAAGGATTCGCGCAAGTTTCATGCTTTCCCTTTAAGGAATGATTTTTCAGAAACAGGAACGTCTGTTCATACAGAAAGATGACGAATGCGTTGGAAAGGAGGGATTTCGTATGAGGTGCGCCGCTCTCTCGGCAGTTGGGGGACTCGCGCTTCTGCTCTCACCCACGGTGGTGCTGGGCCAGAGTCCGCATCTGGTCGACGCTGTCACCCATACTCAAGCAGCGATTGCGCAAGGCAAGCAAGGATATGCGGACGCGCTCGTGGCACAGGCGCGCGAGGCATTTAAACATGCGGAGGCGGCGAACAAGGAAGAGCCGGCTTCGCATCTGGATGAGGGCATCCGCTGGTTGAAGCAGGCGATTGAGCAGGGTCGACAAGGGCAGGCGGAAGCGGCGACTCAAGCAGCGGAACGCGCGCTCGCGCAGTTGCTTGCGAGCGGTTCGTCTCCGGCCCGGTCCGCGCAGTCCCCGCAGGAAGAAGGCGGATATTAGCTCAGCAGTGGACAAAGCAACGGGGTCACCGAAAGAGCTAACCGTTTCGCGCAATTCGGATCATGGGCTGGAAACGGCAGTCACGATGCGTAGCCCTCCGGGTGCCGGTGGAGGCGCTGGCACGGCAGGCGGTTGTTCTGGGGAAAGTGGGGGCGGCGGTGAGGCAGTAGGCGGGGTGTAGGTCGCGACGTTGCTTTCGCCGGATTCATTGCCCGCGGTGTCGTAGGCGGTGACGAAATAATACTGCACGACGGCCGGCGTGCCAATATTGAAAGAGGTCGCGGTTCGGCCGACGGTGGCCAGCAGCGCCGAGCCTGGCGATCTTTTGCTGCATGGCAGTTGGCTGCAACGATAGATGTTGTACCCGGCCAGATCCGGCTCGCTGTTGGCGTTCCAGAGCAAGGTCGCAGTTGGACCGATGGCAGGCCAGGAAACCATCACCAACACCACCATGAGCACCAGTTTGCAAGGCGACATTGCGAGTTGTTCCTGTTGCAACACCTGGGCCGCAGAATCTGCGGACGAGAGCGGAACGGTTCGGCGCAGACAAGCGAGACATACTCGCTGGAATACTGGTCTGACTGGCAAGCGGATGTAGGGTTTGAGCAGCAATCTTGGCCGTTGCCCAACCGGGAATGCTCGGTCAGGCCTGAATCTCCGCCCCTTTGGGTCGTGGATGGTTCGCCCTACAGCTTAGACAGTCTTGCGGAAAGATTGTTCCGGGACGGGCCAGCCAAACACGGGCCGCGGCGGTATTGGTCTGGCCAGCGTTCGCGGGTGGTCGGACCAGGGCCTCGCTGCACAACACCTAGAGAAACGGTAGCCGAGTTCAATGATGTGCATATCGATGCCCCGGCTGGTGGGACCGTATACACCGGCATCAGAGCATGTTGGGATAACCGGGAAACCTTGGAAACGGATCGAGGCCAATGCTGGCCGTGGCGATGATCTGTGGTGGGCCGCCGAAGTTTTGGACACCGAATTTGTGCCGGGTAAAAAAATCTGAGTCCGGGTCCGGTATCAACGGTAAATAGGCCATCGGGACTGCTCACGGCAAGGGCGAGGACCACCGTCGCCATGAGGCCGCTGGTGCCTGCCGGCACAAGCTGGCCCGCGCTGGCGATCAATCGCGTTTCGAGCGTCCAGCCTGAAGGTCAGTGTCGCCATCTCCAAGCAAGTCGCAGATGTGCCGCAATTCTCTTGTTGGAGTGCGGGCCGACCCAGAGCAAGGCCATTGGCTGGCGACTCGTCGCGAACGGCGTCTCGATCGTGGCCCCGGGGCGGGAACCGGTGCCGGCAATAGCTATGGAATCCGCTCAACCGGAAGGGAGACAGACATGCAGGAGAGACTACCAATGAAGAACAATGAAAAAGCTACAGGTGAAGACGCGTCGCAAGACAGGCATGGGGGCCTTTCCGTCTGTGCTCGCGGGGCAACGAGGCTGGTGATTGAAGTTGTATCACTGGATGGGGTGTCACGATTCAATCGCAGTCTGAGTCAATCGTGAGAAACGCGGGAAGAGAAGCATCGGACAAACCAGGCCGATCCGCGAGCAACGGGTTTTCGATTTCTGTGAAAGACCGGACGCTGGCGTCGGCTTGAGCTAGTCGCAAGGCTCCTCCGTCGCCTAAGGTTGGTCAAAAATGTTCGTGCCGGTCTGAATTCCGGCAGGCCCATCTTGCAGTCGCCCCTCTTGAGGGGAAAGGGGCGGGTAGGGGAAGATGGGGTAAGCCCGTGGGACACCATGAACGCCAGCTTTTTTGACACTCCACCACCGCAGTTCACCACTCAGGAGGCGCATGTCATTGCACACGAGCGCTTCGGCGTGAGCGCGACCCCTATTGCCCTGCCTAGCGAACGGGATCAGAACTTTCTGTTGGAGACCGAAGCCGGGCCGGAATTCGTGCTCAAGATTGCCAACGTCGCTGAAACGCGCACGGTCCTTGAGGCACAGCATGCGGTGTTGGAATATCTAGCCGAAAATGCGCCGGCACTCAGATGCCCGCGGGTGCAACGGACTACGACGGGCGAGACGATCACGACCGTCCAATCTGCTGACGGGACCGCGCATTTCGTTCACATGGTGACCTATCTGCCCGGCCATCTGTTGGTGGAGGTCGCTCCCCATTCGCCAGACTTGCTGCGGAGCCTGGGCGTTTTCTTTGGTCAACTTGATCGAACTCTGGCGGGCTTTTCTCATCCGGCGCTCAAACGCACCCATCTCTGGGATCTCCGGCATGCCGCGTCCGTGGTGACCGAGCACGTTTCCTCGATTACCGACGCCTCATGCCGTGCCCTGGTCGAGCGCTTCCTGGCACGGGTCCGCGAACACATCGAGCGGGCCTTGCCCGCTCTGCGCACCAGCGTCATTCACCACGATGGGAACGACTACAACATCCTTGTCACCGGCATCGAGACGGGGGGAAAAGTTACCGGTCTCCTTGATTTCGGTGACCTGATCGACTCCTGCACGGTCTTCGAGCCGGCCATCTGTGTCGCCTATGCCATCCTCGGCAAGCCGGATCCGGTGTCTGCGGCCGCGCAAGTCATCGGCGGTTATCACGCCACCTTTGCGTTGACCGAGGAGGAACTGGCGCTGCTTTACGATCTGGTCGCCCTGCGGCTCTGCACGAGTGCGGCGCTGGCGGCATATCGTAAGATGCGGTTCCCTGAACAGACGTACCTGACTGTCTCCGAAGCGCCGGTGTGGGCAGCGCTTGATCGTCTGGCCGGGATCAGCCCGCGGCTGTTTCAGTACGCGATGCGGGACGCTTGCGGCCTGCCCGCCTGCCCCCGAACGGCTGCGGTGGTGCGGTGGCTAGAGGCGAACGCGGAGAATTTGGCTCCAGTAGTGGAACCGGATCTTCGCAAGGGCGACTACGCGGTTGTGGATCTGACTCCCGGCGCGCCCGACTTCGCCGAGATCGGTGACCTGACAGATACGCCGCGCTGGACCGATGCCATCTTCAGGCGCATGGCGGCGGAAGGTGTCAGCGCTGGCATCGGACGCTACGGCGAGTCTCGGCGGAGTTACACCGGCGCGGCCTACCGGCCGGCGGGGACTGAAGTCGAGGCGTGGCGCACCGTGCATCTCGGAGTGGACGTGTTCCTCGCGCCCGGGTCGCCCGTGTTCGCTCCGTTGGACGGCACGGTCCACAGTGTTGCCGACCATGCACAGCCGCAGGACTATGGTCCAACCGTCATCCTGCGGCACGACGCGCCGGGTGCGGGCGAGTTCTTCACCTTGTATGGTCATTTGAGCCGGGCGTCGTTCGACGGGATGGCACCCGGCCGGCGGATCGCCAAGGGCGAACGCATCGGTTGGGTCGGCGATTCGTCCGTCAACGGCAATTGGCCGCCGCACGTGCATGTTCAGCTCATCGTGGACTTGCTCGATTTAGCAGACAATTTTCCTGGTGTCTGCGCCGCGCGCGACCAACGGCTCTGGCAGAGTCTCTGCCCGGATCCCAACTTGTTGTTGCGGATCCCCGATCTGTTGCCGCCAGCCTCCGGGCGAAGCCCCAAGGCGCTCCTCGAAGCCCGGCGACACCGCCTTGGTCCCAACTTGAGTCTCAGCTACCGGCGTCCGCTCAAGATTGTGCAGGGATGGAAACAGTACCTGTATGACCATCTGGGTCGCGAATATCTCGACTGCACGAACAATGTCGCACATGTAGGACACGGCCATCCGGCGGTGGTCCAGGCAGCGGCACGGCAAATGGCCTTGCTCAACGTTAACACTCGCTACCTGCATGACCTTTTGGTGGAGTACGCGGAGCGTTTGTGCGCGACGCTGCCGGAACCGTTGCGCGTCTGCTATTTTGTGTGCTCTGGCAGCGAAGCGAACGAGTTGGCATTGCGCCTGGCGCGTGCCCATACGCGAGGCACCGACGTGATCGTGCTGGATCACGCCTACCACGGCAATACGACCTCGCTGGTGGAGATTAGCCCGTACAAGTTCAACGGTCCCGGCGGCGCGGGCGCGCCGCCGCACGTCCACACGGTACCGATGCCGGACGTGTATCGCGGTCCCTACCGAGCCGGTCCGGAGGCCGGCAAACGGTACGCTGCGCATGTGCAGGCGTCGCTTGAGCGGATCAGGCGGGACAATCGGCGCCTCGCGGCATTCATCTGTGAGTCGCTGCCGAGCTGTGCCGGGCAGATCGTCCTGCCACCCGGCTACCTGCGCGACGCCTATCAATTCGTCCGAAACGCCGGCGGGGTCTGCATCGCCGATGAGATCCAGGTCGGATTCGGTCGGGTAGGCACGCACTTCTGGGGCTTTCAACTGCAAGGCGTTGTGCCCGACATTGTGACGCTCGGTAAGCCGATCGGTAACGGCCATCCGATCGGTGCGGTGGTGACGACGCCAGAGGTTGCGGCCTCCTTCGCCAACGGAATGGAATACTTCAACACGTTCGGCGGGAACCCCGTATCCTGTGCCGTGGGGTTGGCGGTGCTGGATGTGATCGCGCAGGAAGGATTACAAGAACACGCGCGGGCGGTCGGGGCTTTGCTGAAGGAAGGGCTGGCCGCGCTGATGGCCCGGCATGCGCTGGTCGGCGATGTCCGTGGTGAAGGACTATTTCTCGGCGTCGAGTTCGTTCGGGATCGGGACACGTGTGAACCGGCTGGTCCGGAAGCAGCCTACATCGCCGAGCGACTGAAGGATCTGGGAGTGCTGATCGGCCTCGACGGGCCGTTCCGCAATGTGCTGAAAATCAAGCCGCCGATGGTCTTTTCCGCCGCCGACGCCGCGCGATTGCTGGCCTATCTGGATCAAGTCCTGGCCGAGCCGCGACTCCGACTGCTCCGCAACCCCCTGTAACCATGCAATGCCGCGATCGGCAGCTATGAAAAGATCCAGTTCCACAGCGATGAAAGCCACTTCAGAATGGACGAGAGCCAGGACTCCTCGGCCGACGCCGGTTGCGGCTGGGCTGGAGGGGGTACCGGTGGCGCCGGCTGTGCGGGCGGTTGCGTCTGCGGAGGTAGCTGCGACGAGGGAGCGGAGACGGTTGTTTCCGGTGGCGGAGTTGTTGCGGGTGGAGCGGTCGCGATAGGACCAGAACGCGGGGGCGGTTCGAATTGAGGAGGCGCTTGCGCCGCGGGCGGCTCGGACGCGGGGTCCGGCATTCGGAGTTCTTTCTGGTAACGAAAGACAAGGGTTTGCAGAGCCCCGCGTTGTTTTTTCGCCTCGGCAACTTCGCGAGCCAATGTCCGCTGATCGTTCTGCAGGGCAGCGAGTTTTGCTCGAAGCGACGTCACCCGGGCCCGAATTGCGTGCTGAAAACGGTCGGCGGCATCTTTTTCGGCCTGAAGTCGCGCCAAGAGTTCTTTAAGTTGCCGGTTCTCCCGGTCGTTTATGGCTTGTAGCGCCTCCGCCTGCTGCTCCAACGCCTTGACCTCGGCGTGTGCCCGTTCGACCTCGGCCAGCAGTGCGTCACGCTCTGCGGTCGCGGCTTGGTAGGTGCGCTGGGTCACGCAGGCCGACGTGGGGAAGAACAGGCTGCAGACCAGACCAGTGACGACGACCGAATGGCTGCCTGGAAAACGGGAAAACGGCTGCGCTGGATTCTTCGTCATGTCAGCCCCATCCTTTCAAGCCTCGCAATCCGTCGTGATCCGCATCACTTCTTCGCGTCGCCACGGTCCGGCTGTTCCCCATGCGGGAGTTCCGCACGGCGCTGCTTCATTCCTCGTCCAACCCAACGGATCAATTGTGATCCATGCTGGGAACTGCTTACGTGAAGATTCGAACATAGGGGTGGAGAATATGCCGTGATGGCCAAGAAGTCAATGAACGGCTGAAACGGCGTGGGCTGCACAGCCGCCTATCCAGTTGTCGAATCGTCTTCGAACACGACGCGATACATGCCGCGCCACAGACCGTGCCATTTGTCCATTGCCATGAGCGCGGCCGTGCGGATCGTTTCTCGGTGCTCCTCCAGTTCCGCATACCCCGCCAGGGCGGCGCGAAGCCAGTCCCCGTGGTGCAGTTCCTCGAAGAGATGGGTTTCGAAAAACTTGATGTCCTGCAGCGAGAGCTGAGGGCAGGCGAGCAACCCGCTGTAGAGATAGCGATACGTGAGGCCAGCCGTTGTCTCGATGCCGAACGAGGCGCCCAACGCCGACGGCATGTCGCCGTGCAAGAACACCTCACCGATGCCATCGATATACGCCTGCGCTTCTGGGCAGAGCTGTTCTCGGGCGAGGACTTGGCGATCGATACCCAACCGATCTGTCAAACGCAACATCTGCGCCGCGTGGACGTCTTCCGGTACACCGTTGCCGTATTCCGAAAAGAGCACTCGCGCCAATTCCAACCCGATCGCTTCGTCCTTGTCCGACAGATTGTACAGCAGGCCGATCAGAATCTTCCGAAACTGGATGCCGAACCGGTACCACTGGCGAGCGAATCGCCGAAGCTGGGCCTCGGTCACGCCGCGTTGGAACGTGTGGAAAAACGGGTTCATGTGGGCGGGATGGGCCTGCAGCTCTTGCTCCAAGGCGTCCAGGAAAACCAAGCCGGACCGATGCGTCACAGAGTGCGACATGCCTGAAGGTCTCTCACGAGAAAAGGGTGATCAGCTTCCTCCCGGCTTTCCTCCTCAAGGGGGAGAAGGGGCGGAGGAGAAACTCTCAGCTTCATGAAGCCGTCATGCGGCCCGACGGGCCGCCCCGGCCGAGCCCGGAAGCGGTTCTTGATATAACCAGGCGCCCGCTTCGGTGGCGACCAGAAGTTCAACCAATCCGATCAGCATCGCGACAGATACCAGCCCGATGGGGAACAGGCCCATCGGCATCCAGGTGAGCGTCGGCAGGCAGTAACCCAACAACCAGATGGCAGTGCCTGCGTACAAGGCCGTGACCGGGCCGGCTCCGTACCGCGGTCGAATGGATGCGTAGAACCACACTGCCAGGACCCCGTACACGAGCCCCAGGAAGATATAGAACACGCTTCGGGCCGGATTCTCCTCGAGGGGTTTGCCCAGCGCTTGCATGGCGTCGCGCCACTCCGAGCCCAAGAGCACGCCGTTGAGAAGCCACTGCACCACATCGATGATAAACCCTGCGACCAGGCCTCCCAAGAGAAGACGATACCAATTGATCTCTTTCATGGCGGTCCTCCTTTCCTCGCTTACAGGGTGTCGGCCCTGTCCAGATGTTCTGGGCGTGTTGAAGTTTCCGCGGAGAGCGCGCCAACGGATAAACTGATCATCGCTACTTTTGCCGCTTCTTCCTCGTTCGCCGCCTCGTAGCGATCCAGGAAATCGTGTGGCCCCAGCACCAGGTAATGAGACAGCCACTTGACGCCGGGGCATTCACCTTGACCTGGTTCATCCATTGCTTCCCATGCGCTTCCCGGAATTTGGGATCACGCGCTTCCTCCGGCGCCAGCTTGGTAAGTAATGCACAAGTCGGCATGGCGTCCTCCCTGTTTTCACCGTAGCCGGCAGCACATAGCGAACAGCCAGTAAAGGAAGGCTTGGGGAGGGGGGATTTTCATCCTGCAGGGTGCTCGCCTGCTGGCCATGATGACTAGATGACTATTAGCTACTAAGTTGTTCGCGGCGCGCTTTCTTTTGCTTCGAAAGGATAGGAGTATGCTACGCCGGATTATTGTGGAAGCCAAGAGGCCCCTCTTGCAGTGTGTGCAAGGCGGTGGTGAGGGAGGTAACGCGACGGTTGGTTCCGGCTGCCCGATTCGGCTACACTGTGTCGATGGCGTTAGTCCTTTCTCCGATCTGCGAGCGTGCGCTGCTGGAACGTTTTCTCAGAGCCGAGGCCATGGCGCTCTGGTCGGTTCGTTCCGCGCAGGCACAGGATGTGCCCCCACATGTGCTGAGATTCCTCCATCGACATGAAGAAGACGAACAGGCGCACCTCCGGCAGTTTGAAATGTTGCTGGGCATGTCTTCATGGGAGCGGCCGAGACCCCCGCGGGTGCCCAGCCAGTGGTGGGCGTTGGCGGTGCGTCTGTACGGGTACGAAGTGTTGGGGCTGGAATTTGCGAAGCTCCTAGCCGGAGTCCGGCCGGATTTGGCGTCGATTCTGGCGGACGAGGAAGCGCACGTCGGGTTTTTCGAGCGGGAGATCCGCACCATTCTGGCTGGCGGCGGCGGGGCGGCGCAGGGGGCACGGACGGCTGCCCGTGCATGGTGGAAACGGCTGCCGCGCACGGTAGACCGCTACCTGGGCGACGAGAGCTTGGTTCCGTATCGAGCCGTCCTCCGCCGCGAAATCCTAGGCTCCATGAAACGGCGGTTGACCGTGCTCGGATTGTTGGAGGGAACGGCCGAGTCTTCGTAAAACGGACTCGGCTCGGTTTCAGCTATACGCTCGCCGAGGCAAGTCCGCCGACTGCGCCGATCTTGCGGTATTTCTGTTCTCGTTGGGCAAGGAGCTGATCGACAGAGATCGTCTCCAGCTCGCTGAAGCAGGCGGTGAGGGCTTTGGCGAGACGCTCGGCGACGAAGCGGGGGTCCCGGTGGGCGCCGCCGATCGGCTCCGGGATGATGCCGTCGATCACCCCGAGTTGCAGGAGGTCAGTGGCTGTCATTTTCAGGGCGGCGGCCGCGTCGGGCACCTTGGCCGGATCATCCCACAGGATGGCTGCGCAGCCTTCCGGTGAAATCACCGAATAGATGGCGTGTTCCAGCATCAGCACCCGGTCGGCGACGCCGAGCGCCAGGGCTCCGCCGCTTCCGCCTTCGCCGATGACGACGGAGACGATTGGGATGGCCAGCCGAGACATGACGTAGAGGTTGCGCGCGATAGCTTCGGCCTGACCCCGTTCCTCGGCTCCGATCCCGGGATAGGCGCCGGGCGTGTCAATGAATGTGACGATCGGGCGCCCGAATTTTTCCGCCATCTTCATCAGGCGCAACGCCTTCCGATAGCCTTCCGGATTCGGCATCCCAAAATTGCGCTGCATCCGTTCTTTCAGCGTCTTGCCTTTCTGATGTCCGATCACCATGACGGATCGGCCGTTGAACCGGGCGAAGCCGCCCACGATGGCGCGGTCGTCGCCGAAAAGCCGGTCGCCATGGAATTCCAAAAATTCCTGACACAGTTCGTTCACATAGTCGAGGGTGGTCGGGCGCTGAGGATGGCGGGCGAGCTGGGTTCGCTGCCAAGGGGTGAGATTGCCGTACAGCTCGTGCTCGACTTGGGCTAGCTTGGCGCGGAGTTTGCGGATTTCTTCCTGCGTGGAGGATTTGGGGCCGTGGGCGGCCGCCAGTTTTTCGATCCGTTCTTCGATCTCGCGGATCGGCTTTTCAAATTCAAGGTAGTCTCTCATAGGCCCTCGTGAAATGGAGCAATCGGCGGGAGACAACAGCCCGCTCAGGATAGCAGAGCCACTGACCCTTTGCCGAGCACTTCTTCAACTTCTGCCACGAAATGCGCGCTGGGAAGGACTGTAATGTTCGGGAGTGGAGCCGTGTCGGCTTCCAGGTTCGGCCCCATTCGAAACGTGAAGTAGACCGCCGTCGATCCCGGATGCCGCAACAACACCCGTTGCAGATCGGGTAATCGCTTCGTCACATCCGGGGCGTCATCCAGACGGATATTGACCTTGGTGATAGCCTTGCACTGTAGCTCTACCAACGATTCGATCTTGCTGCCGCGGAGTTTGGTCCCTTTGTCGCCGCGATCGACGGAGCCGGTCACCCGGACGATCTGCTCAGGGACGATCAAATCCACGGCCGCTTTATAGAGATCGGGGAAAGCGATGATTTCCACTGTGCCGTGCAGGTCTTCGAGCGTCAGATAAGCCATCCGGTCGCCTTTTTTGGTCAACATGGTCTTGACGGTCGTGATGATCCCGCACAGTTTCACCTCTTTCCCGTCGGCCACGTCCGCCAGACTCTCGGTGGTCGCCGTGGCGAAAGTCCGGACCTCCGCTTCATATCGCGCCAGAGGATGTGCCGAGATGTAGAATCCGGTCAACTCGCGTTCGTATTTCAACCGCTCACCCTGGTCCCATTCTGGGATGTCCGGTAGCTCGGGATCGTGAAGCTCGGTCGCCGATTCGCCGGTCAGGTGGTCGCCGAAGATGCTGGTCTGCCCCAACTCCCGTTCGCGCTGCGCGGTTGCGCCCTCTTCCACCGCTCGGTCGAGCACGGCCATGAGTTGCGACCGCTTGGCACCCGTCGAATCGAATGCCCCGGCCTTGATCAGGCCTTCCAACATCCGCTTATTCACCTTGTGGAGATCGACGCGGCGGCAGAAATCGAAGAACGACCGGAAGGGGCCGGTTTCATTGCGGATTGTGATGATGGACTCGACTGCGCTCTCGCCGACGTTCTTGATCGCCGCCAGGCCGAACCGAATGGCTCCGTCCACCACCGCGAAGGTTTTCTGGCTCTTGTTGACGTCGGGCGGCAGGACCTTGATGCCTAAATCCCGGCACTCCGTGAAATAGCTCACGATCTTGTCGGCATTGCCCATGTCGCAGGTCATGAGGGCGGCCATGAACTCAGTCGGGTAGTGCGCTTTGAGGTAGGCGGTCTGGTAGCAGACAACCGCGTAGGCGGCGGCGTGCGACTTGTTGAAGCCGTAGCCGGCGAATTTCTGAATCAGCTCATACAGCTTCTCGGCCTTCTTCTCGGAAATCTTGTTCTTCTTTGCCCCCTCGAGGAATTGCGCCCGGAGCTTCGCCATTTCCTCCGGCTTCTTCTTCCCCATCGCCCGGCGCAGAATGTCGGCTTGGCCAAGGGAGAAGCCGGCGACCTTGTTGGCAATGGCCATCACCTGTTCCTGATAGACGATGATCCCGTAGGTGTCCTTGAGGATCGGCTCCAGTTCTGGGATTTCGTAGGTAATAGGGATCTTGCCCTGCTTGCGCTTGATGAAGTCGGGGATCAGGTCCATCGGTCCGGGCCGGTAGAGGGCGATGATCGCGATGATGTCCTCGAATCGGTCCGGCCGGAGTCCGATCAGCAAGTCCCGCATCCCGGTGCTTTCCAATTGGAACAGCCCCGTTGTCTTCCCCGAGGAGAGCAGGGCGAAGGTCTGGGGGTCGTCGAACGGAATCCGGTCGATGGCGAAAGGCGGGCCGTCCGGCCGCGCGGCGTTGATCAGTGTCACGGCGTGGTGGATCACCGTCAAGGTCTTGAGGCCGAGGAAGTCGAACTTGACCAGGCCGATCTTCTCCACGTCGCCCATCGGATACTGGGTGACGATTTCGTCGTTAGCGCCTTTGTAGAGCGGCACGTGTTCCGTAAGCGGTTCGTCGGAGATCACGACTCCGGCGGCATGCGTGGACGCGTGGCGTGCCAACCCTTCCAAAGACTGGGCGATGGACATCAGCTCCCGGACTTTGGGGTCCTTGTCCACCAGCTCGCGCAACCGCGGTTCCTGTTCCAGCGCCTTGTCCAGCGTCATCTTGAGGTCGTCTGGGACGAGTTTGGCGATCCGATCCACGTCCGCGTAGGGCATTTCCAGCACGCGCCCGACGTCGCGGATTGCCGCCTTGGCCTTCATGGTGCCAAAGGTGATGATCTGGGCGACGTGGTCTTGGCCGAACTTCTCCACCACGTAGTTGATCACCTCGTTCCGGCGATCCATGCAGAAGTCCATGTCGATATCCGGGAGGGAGACGCGCTCGGGGTTGAGAAACCGCTCGAAAAGTAGACCGTACACGAGCGGATCAAGGTCGGTGATCCGCAGCGCGTACGCAACGAGGCTGCCGGCGGCGGAGCCCCGGCCTGGTCCGACCGGAATACCGCGCGAACGGGCGAACTTGATGATGTCCCACACGATCAGGAAGTAGCCGGCGAACCCCATCGTACAGATGACCGTCAGCTCTTCTTTGAGCCGCAGTTCATAGGCTTCGCGCGGGATGGCACTGGGGCGCTCGCGCAACCGGGCAGCGAGGCCCTCGGTGGCCAGGTGTTCCAGGTAGGTTTCACGGGTGTAGCCGTCTGGCACCTTGTACTGGGGCAGATAGGTCTTGTTCAGCGGCAGGTGCAACTCGCACTGCTCCGCAATACGGCAGGTGTTCAGCACGGCCTGCGGCAATTCCGCGAACTCGGCGACCATCTCGTCGGTCGATTTGACGTAGAGCTGGTCGGTGTCGAACTTCAGCCGATGGGGATCGTTGATCGTCTTGCCGGTTTGCAGGCACAGCATCAGGTCATGCGGTCGGGCATCTTCCTTCTTCAGATAGTGACAGTCGTTGGTGCCGGCGAGCGGGATGCCGAGCTGGCGGTGAAGCTCGACCAGCCCGCGGTTGACAATGCGCTGATGCTCCAGGCCGTTAGCCTGGACTTCCAGATAGTAATAATCCTTCCCGAAGATCTCCCGGTATTCGCCTGCGACCCGGGTAGCGCCCTCCATGTCTTTCTGCCCAATGAGATACGGCACCTCACCGCTGAGGCAGCCGGACAGGGCAATCAAGCCATCGTGGTGCTGTTGCAGCAAGTCCTTGTCCATCCGAGGCTTGTAATATAAACCTTCAAGATAAGCTTTACTGACGAGCTTGATCAGGTTCCGGTAGCCGGTGAGGTTCGTCGCGAGCAGAATCAGGTGATAGTAGTCATTGTGGGCGAGGGCGCTGTCCTTGGCGAACCGGCTGCCTGGAGCGATGTAGGCCTCGCATCCGATGATGGGTTTGATTCCCGCGTCTTTGGCCTTTCGGTAAAACTCGATCGCCCCGAACATGTTGCCGTGGTCGGTTATGGCCACGGCTGGCTGGCCGAACGTTTTCACCTGCTGGACGAGCGGATCGATTTGATTCGCACCGTCCAACAGACTGTATTGGGTATGAAGGTGGAGATGGACGAATTGCGATGACATGGGGTGACTCAGCGGCGGATTCTAGTCGGGAGGGGGAGATGAAGTCAAATGAAGGGAAGGTCGAGGATACCCCATATCCGCTCTGTGCTCGCAGAGCCTCCACGATGAAGATGAAATGGTGGTCGCTCGAGGCGCGCAGTGGAGAGGACATGGGGCATCCTCCGTAAGCCTCTCCTCTGCGTGGCTGCGCAACTTGCTGCCTCCCGCCCACCCGTTGCGGACAAGAGCAACGGGTCCCCGGTATGAACGCAACTTCGAGCAGTGCTCGTCACCTGCCAAGGGCGGGCCGCGACGGTTCGGCAATGGCGGACGCGAACCGGCTCTCTGATGCTTGCTCCAGCAGCCCGGCCGTCATGACCCGGGTTGCAGGCGTTAATTGGGACCGGCGCTCGCTCATCTGCGCGGTTGAGCCAAAACTGTGGGTCTCACACATGTGAGATCGATGAAAGGAGCAAGGGAACTGTGTCGGAACATTCGCACAAGAGGAGTGTTTCTCGGGCCGATCATCTAGATGGCCCATGACGGAGTGAATGAATCGGCTGAAAATGCGCCGCGTCGTTCCCCGGTCAACCAAAATCAAGCATTGAACGCCGTGTTGTTTCTCTACCATGAGGTCTTGGGTAAAAAGCCCGGCTACGTGAACGGTGTGGTGCGGGCCAGAAGACCTCGACGGTTACCGGTTGTGCTCACGCGCGAAGAGGGGAACGGATTGCTGAGCCAGCTCGATGAAACGGAAGGGCTCAAGGCGACGCTGCTCTACGGCGCCGGCCTTTGTCTCATAGAGTGTTGCCATCTCAGAGTGAAAGACATCGATTTCGCCAAGAATCAGATCGTGGTGCGTGCCGGCAAAGAAAACAAGGACCGCTACACGATGCTTCCCGCCCAGTCAAAGCCCCCTGGCCCGGCATCTTGAGGAGATGAAACGGTAACACCAGTATGATCTGGAGCAGGGATTAGGCCGTGTCGTCCTGCCGAACGCCTTGGATCGGAAGTACCCTCAGGCTGGCCGAGAGTAGGGCTGGCAGTGGGTCTTCTCAGCCCCAAAGTATTACACCGATCCTGCGACTCGCGAGCAGTATAGGCACCACTTGCATGAATCCGGTCATCCAAAGAAGCACCCGCAAGGCTGGGATCGCCAAGCCAGCCAGTTGCCACGCGTTTCGCCATTCCTTTGTGACTCCTCTCCTAGAGGATGGCTATGATATCCGCACAGTCCAAGAGCTCCTTGGGCATAAAGATGTGAGACGACCATAATCTACACGCATGTTCTGAATCGAGGTGGATGTGGGGTCTGCAGCTCCGCAGACCGGCTGGGGTGACTCGACCCTTGCGGCTCGGCCGGGCAGAAATAGGCTGCGGGCCAGTAGGGGCATAGGCCGCCGGAGTGGCGGTGTGTTCCAGCCAGTGGTGATTGACACGGTTTCCGTAAGTGACGACAATGTCTGCGACTTTAGTTGGACAGGGATTAAGGCACTGTCAGGAATAAGCCGCCAGCCTCCAGGTCCCTGTCGCCGCTCACTGAATCTTATCTTAAGGTTAGATGCATCGGCTTCCTGGAGTGAGATCTTTGTGAGAAGGTGGGCGATTTTATTAACGTTGAGGGCTTCTCGGCTGTCTACAAGACCGACGAGGTCCGGGCCATCTCTGCACTCGGTGCCGTAATGCGGGGCATCACCACATCGGAACAACGGTCTGCGCAGAGTCGCTAAAGCGGCTCTTCGTCCACCAAATAGGCGACGGTTCCGTGATTGTCTCCGAATTCGTTGAAGGGAGTCCTGGGCTTCCCGTAGCAATTACGACGATCCTCAATCGCCTGGCGCGGTTGGCCGGGTGCCTCATCAAAGCCGGTATCTCTGAGGGCGAGTTCGCCGATATCCGGGGCTGCTACCCCGAGGCAATCACGCGCCATTCAAACAGTGACGGAGTGGTACGCCTCGGGAGGCGGCATAATGCGCCTCTTTCCCGTCATGGGCACCGCTCTTATCAACGCCCACCACCTGACGACGCGCGCCAAGGGCGATCTGCTGATTCCGGACGCCATAATGGCCTCCGGCCTGTCCGGCACAGCCGTTGTCTCGGCGGAATTCCCTGATTTCGTTGTAATCGACTGGATTCATGCTGACACACCGGACATTCGCCAGATTACGGGTACGTCCATTGCCAGCGACCAGACTGGCGTTCTCGAGCAGCGCCTCAGGCAAGTGTTGCGGCTGCCAAGACAGTGTTGCGGCTGCCAAGACTTGGTCTCCGACGACTGGGTCAAGAACACCCTAGCCTTCAATGTCTGTAGCTGAGCGACGCTATGCCGACGCTACTTTTCTTTCGGCTGGTTGCCCTCTCCCTGAGTCTGGCTGCGCCGTTGATAGTGCGGGCCGCCGACTGGGACAGCTGCGCCGACGACCTTGATCGGCTGCGTAGGGCATCTCGTGACGCTGCTGACGTCGCGGAACAAGTCAAGTCAAAGCACGAGGAACTCGACAACTGCAGAAGATATCCGGACACCTACGATCTGATGAGGGATCGCTGCCGGAGCTACGTCTGGGATTACGAGAGCGCCGTGAGCTCGCTACAAAGCGAACTCTCCACGGTGGATAGCCGTATTCGAAGCGTTCGTTCTTCGTGTGGTTACGATCTTGCGACGCTTTCGCCCCTGTCTCGACGAATGGCGTCCGGCGGCGTTCAGTCGCCTGGCGTGCGACTTTGCACTCTCCTACAGGGCTATCGCGGTCGCATACCCGATGATCAGCTCGTTCAGATCTGCTCCAAGTCTATGTCAGAGTCCGAGTGCCGAAAGTGTCTGTCAGGACAGTAGCATCTAACTTCGCAGTGGAGCAGCCCGCTGGCTCGCATGCGCTCGCCGAGGCTGCTCACCGCGAGCGCTAGGCAGCCTCGGCGTATGCTGTGGGAGAGACTACCGTGGGATCGTCAGTAGCAGAGAAGTCTAGAGCTCTCCTCCGATTCCTGAAGGACACCGCCACTCTCCGGCGGAAGCGCATCCCTGCCTATGGGGCGGGCGACAAGGTTTTTTGGTTTGGTAAGGTCACCAGGGATCGTCCCGAAATTCGTTCTGCGTTCTTGGCTGACAATCCCGGCGAGTTCCCCGATCTCTGGCTTGAGGTACGTAAGAAGCGCATGCCGCCCCGCCCAGCCGCCCCGGAAATCCTCGAAGACTGGGTCCGCCCACAGGATCTTGACCAAGCGGACCAAGAGCCTGAGCTTTTGCCGGAGATCACAGTCCTCGTCGAGACGAGGGTGGCAGCTCCCGATGCACCACCTGAACTGGGCCGGACGCTGACTGAAAAGGTTCCAGAAGTACGGCGTCTGGAGGATCATCCCGAAGTGCAAGATGGCTGGCTTGAGTACCTGGTGAATCAGTGGGAGCCCTGGGCGCAAGAAATGCGTAGCTGGCGGGAAGCTCAGCGAGTCTACGAGGATGTGGATTTCATGCGTCGTCGTCTCGAGGAGGCTGAGGAGCGCTACGAACTGGTCCTGGGGGTGGGGCTTCTTGTATGGCGAGATCCCACGGGGACGACTGTCAAGCGCCACCTTCTCACCGCCCCCGCCGAGATTACTCTTGACGCGGCTCGCGGTGTCCTTACGGTAGGCCCTGCTGCCTCCTTTGAGAAGTTTCGCATCGAACTGGACATGCTGGAACTCCAGAACCAGCCCCGCCTAGAGGGAGCGGGCCTCGATGATCGTTTGGAGGAACTTGACATCCGAGCATGGGACAGAGCAACGGTCGGTGAGATCCTGCGCGTAATCGCTAACCGCGCGAGCCCGGATGCTCAGGTGGACGAGAGCAGGCTGGAGCCGCTCGAGCGGGCGGATGAAACGTTCCGAGTAGTCTATGCCCCAGCGCTTGTCCTGCGGGAGCGACGCCCGACGGCCTATGAGGAACTGATCACCCGCTTTCTCAAGGCCACCGACGATGAGTCGCTCTCAACAACAACCGAGCCCTGGGAGCGCTTCCTCCGCGAAGGCGAGCCGTCCAAAGTTTCAGCGGGCGGGAGCGTAGAAGACCCTGAGAACAATTTGGGATTGGGCGAGGATCGTCTCTACTTCCCCCTCCCAACGAACGAGGAGCAACGAAGGATCGCCGAACGCTTGCGGGTGCGACCCTATGTGCTCGTCAAAGGGCCGCCGGGAACAGGAAAGAGCCACACGATCGCCAACCTCATTTGCCATCTCTTGGCTTCAGGTGAACGGGTCTTGGTAACGGCTCATGCGCCAAAGGCCTTGGCCGTCTTGAGGGATTTGCTTCCTGGTGACATCCGTAACTTGTGCGTCACGACGTTTGGATCAACGCGTGACGACCAGCGCCTTCTTGAAGACAGCGTTCGAGGGATTCTCTCTCGAGAAAATGAATGGAGAGGAGAGAGGTGGACACTGGAAAAGATCGCTGAACTCGAACGCGAGTTGCGTCAACTGGAAGACAAAGTTGCCCAGGTGGAACGCGACTCGCGCGAAACTCGCGAGGCCGAGACTCACCAGTACACACTCTATGGGGGCTATTAGGGCACAGCCGCGCAGATCGCGCGGGCACTGGAGGCTAGGCGGAGCGAATACGATTGGTTCCCCGAACTTCCCGACGACCATAGGCGCAGCCCGCTGGAGCCTACCGACATAGAGTTCCTTGCTGATGTCCATAGCCATCTGACCGAGGAGCGGTTGAAAGAGCTGCGTCTGGACATCGCCGCTAACCCCCTGCCTAGTCCCAAGGAATTCGAAAATATTTTGGTTGAGCTAAAGGATGCGGAGCAGTCTGCTGAGGCGACGCGGAGGGGGATCCAACCCGACGAGCTTGAGCCCCTTCGACCTATAAGCGACGAGGTGCTCAGTGCGTCCGAGGCTTTCCTCAAGAACCTCGAAGAGCATGCGATGCGAGCCAGCCGGGTGCTCGGTGAGCTGACCGCGGGCATCTTCGGGGACCTGCTTGTTGGGCAACAAGTCCGATGGAGCCAACTCGCCCAGGATGGCACTCGGATACTTGATAAACTGCGGGATGCACGCGAAAGATTGGGGAACGCGCAAGTAGAGATTCCGGCACAAGCTTCGGATCAACAGCTACTGAGCGATACGTGAAGGCGCCTCGAGCACTTCCGCAAGGGCGGGTGGCGAGGCTTGGGCTTCATCGCTCCCCGCGTCGTGCGTGAGACACGCTATGTCGAGGAATCGTGCCGGATTGATGGACAAGCACCGCGGCAGCCGCAACAGCTTGAGAGACTCCTTGCTTTCCTCGAATTGAAAGTGGGCGTGGAGGAGTTTCAACGGCTCTGGCCCACTACCATTCATCTTGATCGTCCCGATCCTAGGCATGATGTCGCCCACATCGAGGGCTTGGTGCAAGAGCTACACGGCTTGCTCGAATTGTTTCGAGCGCAACCACCGAACGCTTTAGCTCCGGTGCCCGTTGGCAGGCGGGCTGACCTCGCCCAGTCCAATGAGCGCGAGAAGTGGCTCGCTCTGATCAGGGCCGAAATGGCCCGTCGCCACGTAGATCGGGTACGGGAGCCGCTCGAAGGCTGGCGGGCTTCGTTGCGTCAAATCATCCTTTCAGGAAACGCTCATCCCTGCCTGCAACGGATGGCCGAAGCCGTTGAAGACCGGGACGGTGAAAAGTGGAGGATTGCGTGGGAGACGCGAGAGCGCCTTAAGGTGGAGAAGGACCGATTCCGCCGGTATGCGGAACTGATCAGCAAACTTGATCAAGCCCATCCGGGCCTGGGAGAGCTTCTACGATCGAGCCAGGGTCGTCCTGAATGGAAAGATCGACTGCTTCAGCTTGGAGAGGCATGGGCTTGGGCCGCTGCGAGGGCATGGCTTCGTAAGGCAACCAACCCGGAACGCTGCGAGCGGCTCGATAAGGAAAAGCACCGGTTGCAAGGCAAAATCGAGAAGAAACTCGAAGAACTAGCGGCCCTCAAAGCTTGGCAGGCTTTTTCGCCCGGCTAGACGACCAAACGGAGCAAAATCTCACGGCCTGGACAAAGGCAGTTGCCCGTATTGGAAAAGGGACGGGAAAGTACGCTTACCGGCACCGGAGAACAGCCCGCCAGTATTTGATGGCATGCATCCCCAAGATACCGTGCTGGATCATGCCCCTCCACAAGCTCTGGGAGACGACCGACCCTACGCCGGGAGTCTTCGATACTGTAATCGTAGACGAGGCGTCGCAAGCCGGAATTGAGGCGCTGGCGCTGCTCCTCTTGGCAAAGCGTATTATTGTTGTTGGCGACGATAAACAGAACAGCCCTGAGGCGGTGGGCGTCCTCGAAGAGGACATCGCCCGGCTGGCCCGTGACCATCTTCGAGAGTTTCGGTTCCGCGACGAGTTTCGGCCTGACACAAGTCTCTATGACCATGCCGAACGAGCTTTCGGAAACGTGATCTCGCTTCGCGAGCATTTCCGCTGCGTGCCCGAGATCATTCGTTTCAGCAACGATCTCTGTTACACAGACGCCCCTTTGATTCCGTTTCGCCAGCCTCCTCCCAAGAGACTTCCACCGCTGAAAGCAATGTTTGTGAAAAAAGGCGCTTGCCAAGGAGAGGGCCAGCGAATCATCAACCGCGATGAGGCGGAAGCAATTGTGGACAAAATCCGGATGTGTCTCGATGACGAGGCTTATGAAGGCAAGACAATGGGAGTCATCGTCCTTCAGGGACACGATCAGGCAGAGCATATTGAAAGGAGATTGGCTGAGGTGCTCGAGCCTAGGGTTCGTGAGGAGCGGAAACTGCGCTGCGGAGTACCTGCTACTTTTCAGGGGGACCAAAGAGACGTGATCTTCTTGTCGCTTGTCGTCGCGCCTAACCACCAATTCAGAGCATTGACAGGACTGCCTGATCAGCGCCGCTTCAATGTGGCCATGAGCCGCGCGCGAGATCAGGTGTGGCTTTTTCACAGCGTTCAGCTTCACGACCTCAGTCGCGAAGATTTGCGCTGGCGTCTTCTAAACTTCTTCTACAGTCCGGGCCAGGGGGCGCTTGAAGAGCTTTACGAAGAGTTAGACCACCTTGAGCGAGAAGCGAGACGCCGTCCACGACAGTTGGGCGAACAGCCCGACCCCTACGAAAGCTGGTTCGAGGTTGACGTTGCTCTGGAGCTCTTGAAGAGGAAGTACCGCGTGCGGCCACAAGTGGAGCATGCGTGCTACCGCATTGATCTCGTGGTGGAGGGTCAAAGAAAAAGGGGTCGGGAATCTTTTTGTTGCACACGAGCATGGTAGGCTGAGAGCCTCAGCGGCTGCACGGGGACGACAGAGCCAGATGCGATTCTGCCCGAATCACGGGCTTGCTGTTAAAAACCGACTTCCGCCCCCTTTGCTTACTCTTCGCTCGCAAGAAGCTCGAGGAAGTCGGTCAACCGGATCAACTGCATGCCTTTGTATGTCCCAAGTGTCAGGAGATGCCGATTGCCTGTGACAACGAAGTCTGCATGGGCGTGAACTGGGCACTCAGGGACGCGGTTGTTGGGCTCATCTTCTACGACACGAAGACGGGACGCGGTCCTAACAGAACAAAGGGGTCGGACCCCTTTATCGGTTCTCCTTTCAACATGGCGGTCATGGGGATCTTTCATATCACCGGTCGCTGCCCGCACCCGAGACTTCGTTGTGGTCGCAGAAAAGGGGTCGGGAGTCTTTTCTTCACCGAACCTGCTTCAGGTTTGTCAAGGGGGGGCCGGCCTCCGATGGAGTTGGAGGCCGGGGAGCGCGAATGAGCAATGACGTGATCCAGGGATGACGGTCACGCGAGCTGGGCTTCGGAGAAAAGACTCCCGACCCCTTTTCTATCGCGACCTGTCTGCCGTGCCGGACACGGCACGGGCAGGCCGGGACCCTAGCTGGTTGAATGAGGTGGTGCGCGCAAAACAGCCCCGGCCGTTGCCTGTCATGCTCACCCGGCAGGAAGTACACGACTTGTTGGCTGCACCTGACTGGGGCTCGTGGATTATGGCCACGATGCTCTACGGCTCGGGGCTGCGCTTAATGGAATGCCTTTGGTTGCGGGTCAAAGATGTGGACATCGGCCGCAGCGAGGTGCTGGTGCGTGAAGGGAAGGGCGACAAGGACCGGGTAACGATGCTGCCCTCGGCGGTCGTCTCATGGTTGAACGCGCATGCGGGAAATTGACCTGACTGCGAAAGAGGCCAAAGAGAAGTATGCAGAGCTTATTGACCGGCACAAACTTCAGGAAATCGAACAGCGAGTAACGGAGTACATTCAGCGGAACTTTCGTTTCGTGGCTTTCAAAGTGGATGATAAGGCAAAGCGACTTCGCTGGGAGTCAAGAATCATTTCTACTGTTTCGCTGTGCGAAGAGTGTTGCCCATCCGACAACTGGCTAGGGCTACATTCGCCTAAAGCGACCAGAATCTCTCACGCTTTCTCAACAAACGTGGAGGGAGTTCCCTACAGCCCGATCTCATCTGGGTTCACCTTGTCTCCTCTCCTCATTTCTCATCACCTTTTTCACTTTCGCTCACCTTTAGATGACCGCTGGATAAAACTAGCGGAACCGACCCAAGCATCTCTTTGCTTGATCTGGAGTGGAAAAAACATAATTATTTGAAAACACAGAAAAAGAAATGATCACGTGCTCATGCTCAATTGGTCCTCACCATAACAAGCTCTCTGACTAGGTTGCTGGCCCACTTTATGCTTGAAAAATACAGAGAGCACCATCGTGAGCATTCCTCTCACAGAAACTTCCAAGGAGGATCTGCATGGGACAAACAACTTCTTACTGTCTGACACCCAGGCACTCCCAACAGTCTAACATCATGCGACAGCTGGTGGGGATCAGCATTATGGGCTGGCAGGGGCTCTTTGCGAGTGGAAGCGACGCTGTCGTCATCGTACAGGACAATTTCGAGTACGTCGTTGATCGGAACGCCTCTAATGTGGAAACTATCTTCCGCAGCCATGGCTGGACGGATGTCAAGGCCAATAACTCCTACTTTGGCCGCGGCGATGGCTATCTCTACACCATTCAACCACCCAATTGGCCATCACGCGTGTTGGTGATGGAATCGCATCCAACCTGGTCCACCAATGGGATTCTGCAGACTGATTATTGGATCAAGTACGGCGGTGAATCCCATCCAGATGGCACCATTCCCGCCAATGTCTGGATTCAGTTTTGGACCTATGCGGTCCCCGGCAGCCAGTGGCACCGCCAAAAATTTTTGTATCCCTGTTTCCGATATTATCCATGCCCTGGGGACGAGTTTCGCTGGCTCCTTGGCTTTCATAGCTCGACCCTCTTTGGCCCAACCGATGAGAGCATTTCCGCTCCACCAGGAGGCCGGTTTATCCAAACCGAATCCGCCTTCGCAAATTATTATGAAGGACGGCCATGGAATGCACGGAAACTGTTTCAAAATCTAAACCAGACCCCCATGTTGGAAGGGGTCTGGTATCAAGTGCGAATCCACATCGACACCTCCGGCCCACAAGGCGTCTATGAACTGTGGCGAAAGCAGCAAGGGGAATCCACTTGGACAAAATTAGCGGAATGGATTGGGGGGGTCACCCGAGGCTTTGATTGGGCAATCCCTGAAACTGCCCGCAATGGGAATCGCATCTTAGCCATGCCGACAACCGTGAACACGTATGACTCCACCACCTACATGGACGATTTCATCATGGCGACCTCCCTCCAAGACCTCGAAAGTGGCAGCAGTGGCACCACCGGTGACACGAGACCCCCGGCTCCTCCCCAAAACCTTCGTATCACTCCTTAATGGCCGATTGTCATCCTTTGAACCCCAGGCCCTCTTTCCAAAGCAAAGGGCCGGGGATGTGAGCTCCTTACTGTCAGCACACCACCTCCTTTCTCGTCACCAGTTCATCACAGAACTGAGCGATGACCAAAAAGTGCTGATGAGTCGGAGTTCTTCTCACCTCTGAGCGGCAGTTCGATCCGTACCGGTGTGCCTTCTCCTTCTTGACTTTCTAATCGAACGCTTCCACCATGAGCCTCGACAATTTTCTTCCATTGTGATAGAGCCCGATCCCCAAGCCCCCCTGGCTGGCTCGACTGAGAGGGATGGAAGAGGTGATCCAACAGCGACGCCGGTATTCCTCTCACTATGTCGCGAACAGCAACGATCACGGAGTTGTCAGTCTGAGTTAGCGCAATCTCTATTGCGCCATGGCCATCACTCGTCTGTTTGGCATTTGATACGACATTGGTCAGCACTTGCTGAGAAAGTAAAAAAGAGAAAGTAAACAAGGGTCGGGAGTCTTTTTATGGGAGCCAGGTCAGCGTGACCTTCATCTCCGAATCACGTTGCCACCCGTTCCAGTAGCCCTGCCTTCGACTCCACCTAACCTGCGGCGTTCTACGAACGGCAGCAGATTCTAAATAGAACAAAGGGGGCGGAAACAGAACAAAGGGGTCGGACCCCTTTATTGGTTCGGACCCCTTTTTGGTTCTCCTCTCAACATGGCGGTCGTGGGGATCTTGTTACCCTGACACATCCTGCGTGTGTCTCCTGTGCATATCACCAGTCGCTGCCCGCACTGGGCAATCGGGCACCGCCCGCACCTTGGAAGGCAAAAGAAGGATACGTGAGTTTGGGGAAAAGAGTTCGAAGTCGGTCGCGTACGTACAGCACAAGACCAAAGCCAAGCCGCGTGCGAGGTGCTGACTTGAAGACTCGACGAGGACCCGTGTTTTCTTCGGCAGACCCTGTATCAGGAGACGAATCGAACCGCAGCTAGTACAGAGAGGTGATTTGGAGCGGTTCGGCGAGGCGAAAGAGAATGGTGTGCGTGCCGGACAGTACGTCGAAGTCGACCAAAATCTGGTGCACTTTCACGCCGAGGCCTTTTTCGATCTCGGTTCGGAGCAGCGACTCTCCTGATTTGAACAACGCCGTATAGACCTGTTCCAGCAGCGCACGCCCTTCCTGCGATTGCGCCAGTCGTTCTTCTGCGGGGACTGAGGCGCTGCGGGTCAATGCTACCTCGATGATATGGTCGCTGATGTGGACCTGCACGCGGGTGTAGGTGGACTTCATGAACTCGGTCTGAAAGTTCAATACCGCCAACATGACCGTATACTCGATCTCGGCTTTCGTTCTGGCTGCACACTTCATCGTCGGCGACTCCTGAACTTTATGGGCGTGGTTTCTGTGCGCTGTCCGTTTCTCCTCCAGCGTCGTCCGAAACCGGTCGCGAATAAAGTCGTCCAGTGACCGGGGCACTGTGACATCCGACGCCCCGCGATCGAAGGCGGTGGAGGCAACATCCGTCTCTTCCGCGTGTAGGCTTCTGGGACCGAAAGCGCCGATCTGTTCTTGGGCGATTCTGGGGGGCTTATTGCGGAGTCTCCTCCTCGTTTTTTCTTCCCTCCGACGGAGAAGAAGAGACGTTGGCGTCTTATGATGTTTGGAGAACTCCCCCCCTCCCTCCCCCTCCCAGCAGCAGGGAGAGGGAAAGATGGTTGGGAGGAGGCTACTGGCTATTCGCTGTCGGCTGCTATTTAGTACGCCTTGCTATAGCCAGGCTCGCCATCGTAGTTCCAAAGTTTCTGTGCGGCGGACCACCACCAGCCTCGCTTGGTCAGCGCGTCGAGAAACGCGTTCACGTCTGCATCCTGCAGGTCCTGTGTCGCCATGAACCGGCAACGGTACCAATTCACCATTAGAAGGTCTGGGCTGACGAACCCCGGCCAAACTTTCGTCCCGCGGTTAGAGATAAATTCACACTTGAAGGGTCCATATTCGCCGTCGGCGAACTTCGGAATGCCCTTGTCAGTAATGATGTAGACGTCCACCCCGACCAATTTGATGTCCTTCTTCTTTTTCGTTGCGATCGCTTCCTGCGTAAATGTCGGCATCGTGTCCTCCTCACTACCACGCCATGCGCATCTTGTCGATGATGGCCTGTGCGTATTCGTCTGTTTTGGCAGTTCCACCCACGTCGTAGGTGACCGTTTTCGCCTCTTCCAGCACCTGGAACATGGCCCGCTCGATCCGATCCGCCGCGTCTTTTTCGTTCAGCCAGCGGAGCATCATCACGCCGGACAGGAGCACGGCCGACGGGTTGACCTTCTTCATCCCAGCGTACTTTGGCGCCGATCCGTGGACGGCCTCGAAAATCGCGCAGTTGTCACCGACATTCGCGCCGGGCGCGAAACCTAAGCCGCCCATCAAGCCAGCGCACAGATCGGTCAGGATGTCGCCGTACAAGTTGGGCAGCACCAAGCAGTCGAATTGGCCGGGATTGCGGACCAACTGCATCGCACAGTTGTCGACGATGATGTCTCCCGTCTCGAGGTCAGGGTACTTTTTCGCTGCGGCGCGGAAGGCTTCAAGAAACAGGCCGTCCGTCATTTTCATGATGTTGGCCTTGTGCACGCAGAACACCTTCTTCCGACCGTTGTCCCGCGCCCACTTCAAGGCGAAGTCCGCGATGCGATAGGATCCCGGCCAGGTAATCACCTTGAGACATTGGGCTACCTCGTCGGATACCATGTGTTCGATGGCGGCATAGGAATCCTCGGTGTTCTCCCGGAAATTGATGATGTCCAGTTTGTCCCAGGGGCGCTTCAGCCCGGGAATCAACCGCACCGGACGCACGTTTGCATACAGATCGAAGACCTTGCGTAACGTCACGTTGGCGCTCTTGTGGCCGGTCCCGATTGGCGTCGTTGTCGGGCCTTTCAGCGCCACCTTGTTTTTGGCGATGCTTTGGACTGTCTTGTCTGGCAACAACGTACCGTACTTTTCCAAACAGTCGAGGCCGATCTCCTCGTACTCCCATTGAATATCGACGCCGCTAGCGTCGATGACCATGCGCACCGCCTCGCAAATCTCCGGGCCGGTGCCTTCGCCCGGAATCATCGTGACGACATGTTTCGCCATCCTGAACCTCCCTTAAGCAGCAAAAGCGATCGGACCATCCGCTCCCCTTTGGCAGGCTGACCGTGTGCAAATGCGATTCCACGGGCCTGCGCAAGCTTAAAATAGGGAGAGGTCTGAGGAAGACCGCGGACTTCGCGGTTTCGAAAAGATCAGAAGGGGCACGAAGCTCCATCATTAGCATCCCTTGGCGTGCGGAAACACACGCGCAGGGCGTGTGCGCCGTGCGCGCGTGATCGCGATCCTTATCCTTATGTTGACTCGCGGCCGACCCGGCTGGCGGCATTCGCTTTGGCGAGGTGCCAACAATAGCCGGCACGCTGGGTAGAACCCGCTACAACGACTTGGCCTTGAGAACCGGCTGCGACGACGGCTCGGGAAAAGGCAACATCGGGGTCTTCCAGAACCTCGGCAGCGGCAGAGGTCCGCGATCGCCATAGTTCTGCGAGAATCTGGAATCATCTTCTCGTACTCTTTCTTGGGATCGATCGAGATGACCTGCACGCTTCGGCGACCTTCGAAGGTGCTTCGAAGCACCGAAGCCAGACTGGCTGCGGCTGACGCATTGTGCGCGCCGTCCAACAACACCGCCGGAGTGCCAGGCATCACCTCGCAACAGGTGCTGAGTTCGATTTGTTCGAACACTGTGCGAAGAGCCGCTTCATCGAGGTCTGGCACCAATCCGCGGCGCCGCAGCGTGTCATAGGCGGCCAGCGCATGAGCGGCGTTCGTGGCCATGAAGGCGGCCGGAGAATTCATCTCCGGCGTCACGCCAGACCCGCTGACCGACCCTGAACGAGGCATGGGCTTTAAGGCCCAGGCGGGTAAAATCCACGACCTCATATTTTGAGGCCGATCAACAGAATGGGAGCTTTGATGTCTGCGGCGCGCGTCATGACGACACCGCGCGGCCCATCGGGCATCGTTCCGCACACGACCGGTGTGAACGGCTTAATGATCCCGGCTTTCTCGACGGCGATCTGCTCCAGGGTGTCACCGAGCACATCTATGTGATCGTAATCCGCGTTCGTAATGACCGAGACTTCCGGCGCGATCACATTGGTCGCGTCCTGCCGGCCGCCAATACCGACTTCGATGATGGCATAGTCCACCTTGGCCAGACGAAAGGCAAAGAACGCCGCAGCGGTGAGAAACTCGAACGGGCTGAGTTTAACCCCTCCCAATTCATGAAAGGTTTGACATGATTGCAAGTGTCAATGAACTCCTGCTCGCTGATTGGTCGGCCGTTGGACGAAAATGCGCTCACGATACGTGCCAAATACGGGCTGCTGTAGAGACCGACGGTCATCACGCTTCTTTGAAGCAGCGCCGCGATCATGCGGCAGACCGTCGTCTTGCCGTTGGTCCCGGTCACGTGCACGGACCGATATTTCCGGTCCGGTCGGCCGAGATCGTGAAGGCATCGCGATATCGCACCGAAACTCACCGTGCCATCCGACGGCCTGCCGTTCAGAAGGCAGGCGGTTTCGATCATACGGAGGAGATCTGTGATCTACTCATAGGATGAAGAGGGGAGGGCCGGATACATGGGAACCCCCTCGGTGTTACAACGAAACATACGACTCCCTTTCCGCCCCCTCATGAATGAAGGGCGCGGCGACGGGCTCGTCGCCCGGTTGTGCGATCATTGCTTCGGAAATAACCGTCCATCCGGCTGCCGGATCGTAGCGATAGAACCGGCCTTCAGTCGGCTCAAGCGCGACCAGTCTGAGCCATCCGTGGGCGAACAGCGTCTTCAGAAACAGTTGGCGATCGAGGATCGTCATGATCCGTCCGAGTGGGGCTTCAATGAGCGCGGTGAGACGCATCGGTTCATGATCAGGATGCGCGCCGTTCATTACAGACTGTACCGGCAGCCCCATACGGAGGTCGCTTTGGTTTCCCGTCATGACCCCGATGCGACCGGTGACATTGTGATAGACCTTGCTGCCGCTGCCGTACACCCCAGGGTCCACCGTCGAGAAGTAATACTCCAGGTTGATCCATTGGGCGACGATCAACGGTGCCGTCATGATGATTTCCAGTAGCTTGCCGTCTTGGTCCAAGGTGTGATCGTACGAATGCGGGAACGCTCGCCCTTCCAAGTTGATTTCCTGGGGCAATCGGTGTTGACCGATGATCAACACGCTGTTTCTAGCCAGTCCCCATTCCTGGCGCACTTCGGCCCAATCGAGGCTGCACCGTTCCACCGCCCGTACACAGCCCTGGGGAGCATTGGAAGGCGGAGACATGGACAATCTCATCCATCGTTCCGTCGCTGCCGCGGTGCTGGCCTCCTGCACATCTTGCAAGAGCTGCGCGAGATCTTTCTGGTGAATCGACGGCACATCTTCCAGATCCACGATCCGGACCCGATCCGTCGTGGTGTCGTGAAGCGCAGCGAGGAAATGGGTGTCCGCTGGGATCATAAGCCCCCGTTGAGCCAACACCTCACGGACCTGCGGCCGGTTGGCGATCATGGCGAACGTCCGCGCGTTCGGCAGACCGGAGCTGCCTCCACAGGCTCCGCAGTCCAGAGCCGACTCATACGGATTATTCTGCGAGGTGCTGCTATGGCCGCAGAGCACCACGAGGCGGGCGAACGGCCCGAGGCCCATGAGCCGCAACGAGGTCTCCGCATAGTACGCCTGTTCGGTGAGCGTGAATCCGGTCTGCGTGATCCGATCAAACCGAGCGTGCGCGGCGCGCGGCGTCAAACGGCACTCCCGGCGCAGTTCCTCCATCACGGCCCTTTCGCGAGCCGGGTTTATCGCCAGGAGGTGGGCGGGCGCTCCCGGCACGATCGCGGTCTTCGGATCGGTCTCCATCGTCAGTTCATAGGCCTCGAGCCATTGCAAAGCGTGCAGTCGGGGAGGAAATGCTAGGAGCCAATCAAGGAGCGTCGAAAGCTCACTCGGTGAAGTCATCGCGATCAAGTCAGTTTTCATCCCCTGAGTCTCCGCCAGACGGGCGATCAGACGAGCCTGTTCCGCGATGAGCTCTTCGCGGCGAAGGCGACGGTATGTGTCGATCCCGCGTCGGCCCATTTCTTCCCATGTTCGCGGGTCCGTGCGCCGCCACTGCCGCCGGAAACGGGTGGCCTCCAGCCGGGCTTCGTGCGGCAGGCGACCTGTGATAGAAACGCTTTCCTGAACCACACCGCATGGGGAAATCGCCTCCCATAATCCCGGATGGAATCGACATCCCCTGAACACGCCAACGCCGTTCGGCAGGCAACCGTCACCAGTTCCCGCTCATAAAAAAGGTGCACCGCGAGATACATGATCAGGTCGATCCGATAAAAATCCTGCCAGGGATATGCAGTTTGTTCGGCCCGCCATTTGATCAGCCCGGCCTATCCTGGCAAAGCGGCGAGATGCAACGCCAGGTACTCTTGCCACGCCGGTTTGGGTACTCCGAGCTTCATCAAGCGAGTGAAGCAGTGCGTTCTCCGGAGAGTCTGGCAGGCTGCTCAGCTTCTCCGTCGCCCGTTTGATTCCTATCCAGGCCAATCCGACATCGTATCGGGCCGCTGCTTTCCACGCGCGGAAAAATGTCTGTGCCCGGTGAGGCATCGGCCACGCCGCTTCTCCTTCGTCGCAGAAAGCCGCGCCCCACTTGGCTTTCAAACTGGTTGAGGTCTTTGACCGGATCCGGCACATGTTGCGCCATGACCTTGTGCGTCCACCGAATCACGCGGTCGATATCATGTTGAGACTGTTCACAACGGCTCTCGCCACTTGATGACAATTCGTCAAACGGCCGAACATGCAAGCCATGGATCAGTGCTGTCCGAAGCACATCCAGATGGGACAGCCGGCATCCCCAAACTGGATATGTTTGTCGGAGGCCAGTGGCTGCAATACTTCGTCGACGTCGAGGGAACGGATACAGCCGCGTAAAAATTCTTCCCGGTACAGATTCAGAGACAGATACCCCCGTCCGCCGAATAATTGTTCGCCACGCCGGACGGCTTCTTCAAATTTCAGGTGTTCCAACCCCTGCAGCGGATTTCGCGAGATGAAGGTGCGCATCGGCCAAAGCTTGGCGACGATTTCTCCTGCGAGATTCACATAGGAGCGCAGCTCCATTCGCTGAGCATCCGTATAAGCCATGCTGTCCAATGCCTTCGTCACTTGCACAGTCTCCTGTTTGCGTCGACAAGGGTAGCGAGAACAAGACTGAATCCTTCTTTGCATCGTGGTTCGTGCGGAACTCTCGGAAGGTGAACGAAAAACGCGGACGTTTCGTCCCGCTCACGGTCGTCGAAAGAAATTTGCGCGTGCCGCACGTCGTACAGTGATACACGTGACGTGCGGCGCTGCACGTGACAAGGAAGTCAACGGGGTAGGGGAATCGTCGAAGAAGGGACTCTGATTTCAGCTATCGTGCAAACCGCGACGTAGACTCAAGCGGTGGGATGGGTTTCCTCGCCATGAGGATATCTTCGTTCACCCTTCTCGATCATAAGGAACTCTCTTCGGATTGAATCGTTGCAGCACAGCGGCGGAGTCGATCCATGATAGCCAAGCCGAGCCCCTGTTCCGCACAAGGCTCTGCATACAAACGATCAAGCCCCAGTGCGTCCAACTTGCGTAACGCGGCAAAGAGGTTTCGTGCCACTTCGGAAAGGTGGCCAGAAGAAGACAGCACTTCCACGAACGCGTAGCCATTCCGGCTCACCGGATCGGACATCGCCAGCAGCCCGGCTCGCTCACCGGTTCTAAGCGGGCGCGCGCCTCGCGCGGGCAAGAGGGTGAGCGGCGTGCGTGTCGCGTAGTGGCGAGCGAGCCGGCCCGGCGCCGGCGGACGCAGATCGCTTCCGCCGCGGCACATGAGGGAGCCGACAATGGCCTCAATGTCCGAGAGCGGCAGAGCACCCGGTCGGAGGAGCTCCGGCTGATCACCCGCCATCGATACGATGGTGGATTCCAACCCGATCGGACACGGGCCACCGTCCAGAATCAGATCAACCCGATCGCCCAACGCCTGCCGCACATGCTCGGCGGTGGTCGGGCTGACATAACTGAAAGGATTGGCGCTCGGTGCGGCGATCGGCACGCCCGCTTCCCTGATCAGCGCCTGCGCGACCGGATGGGCTGGCATCCGAATTGCGACGGTGGGAAGCCCTGCTGTCACGAGATCGGGGACGTTCTCACGCTTCCGCAGGACCAAGGTCAGCGGCCCAGGCCAGAATGCATCCATCAGCCGGTGCTCGCCGGGGTTGATCGCATGGACCAGGCGATCGAGAGACGACAATGTCCCAATATGCACGATGAGGGGATCGAACGACGGACGCTGCTTGACCTCAAACACCCGAGCTACTGCCTCGGGATTCAGCGCGTCACAGCCGAGTCCATACACCGTTTCGGTCGGAAAGGCCACAAGGCCGCCACTCCGGATCACTTCCGCTGCCAGCCGAACGGCCGCCGGATCAGAAGCAGGGAGCATTTCGGCGCGCATCTTCTCGACAGTCACTCGTTCACCGGCCGATGGTCCAGGATGTCCAGCGCCTTGCGACCCGATGAGACTTCCAGCAGGTCCCGGCGCGAGTCCGCGAGTAAATGTTCTCACACCGCCTTTGTCCGTCAGCCCTTCACATGGATTGCCCGCCCTGACCAGTCAGGCCAACTGGGCGACTCCGCGCAACGGAACATGCGCTCGCGCGCGAAGACCCGCTCGGTCTGGACTTGCCGGTTCAACCCTTCAAATTGATCCGGCTGTCCAGCACGGCCTGGACGGTGACCGGCGACGAGAACGGCGTTTACTTACATATGTCTCAGCTTCCGCAGCACTTCCATCCCGCGCCCTTCATCCTGCGTCCGACCGGCTCGCTCCGCAATGGTTGTCGTTGGCAATTCCGCGATGATCTGCGACACGGAGGCAGCGCGGGATGCCATGGCTCCAGTGCAGGGCACGCAACCGAGGCTGCGATAGCGGGTGCCGTTGCCTCGGTCGAAATACACCTCCGGCAGGGGATCTGTTCCAGCTCGATGTATTCCCAGACGTTCAGCTCGGTCCAATCGAGGAGCGGGTGAACCCGAACATGGGAGCCCGCAGGAAACGCCGTCTGATATTGATCCCAGAATTCGGGCGGCTGGTCGCGAAAATCCCATTCTCCGTGCTTGTCCCGCAAAGAAAAGTACCGCTCTTTCGCTCTGGTCCCTTCTTCGTCGGCGCGGATGCCCAGGATGATGGCGGTCCAACCGTGCGCCGCTATGGTTTGCTTGAGTGCCTCGATCTTCAGCGAGGTGCAACAGGTCACACGGCCGCGGTTCGGCCCCATGCCGGCGGCCAGCGCCTGGGCGTTTTGGCCCACCACGAGATTCAGCCGCCACTCACGGCAAAGCCTGTCCCGAGAGTCGATCAACTCGGGCATTTCGTAGCCCGTATCGATATGCACCAACGGAAAGGGCACATGGCTGAAGAAAGCCTTGCGGGCAAGCCATAGAAGAACCGTCGCGTCCTAGCCCATTGACCACAACATAGCCAAGTCGTCGAAGTGGTGATACGCTTCGCGTAGGATATAGACGCTTTAGTCCTCCAGCGCGCGCAAGTGCTCCTTCGCGCGGTCTCTCATATCCGTTTCCATTTCATCCCGTTCCACAAGAAGCTTCGCCTCCGAGGAATCGACATGCGGAGAATGAATCGGTGATTCCCAGATGCCCGCGCCAATTGCCGGGCTGCCTGCAGAACCGACCGGCTAGGCTTGTCATGCCGCTGCGGCGCTTCCCCGCTCAATACGCTGCCGCTGGTGAAAGCGGCTCGTTCGAGACCAGCTTCAAAATCCGAAATCCATCGAACTTCGCGGTCCCGCTCCCCATCGAGATCAGACCGACCCGCCCGCCTTGTTGAACCGGTTCATCCGAAACCGCCAAGACCTCCGCCCCGTCGAAGAACAGGGCGAGACGCGGCCGGCTGAGATGGGCGAAGTTTTCTCGCTGAATACGTAACAGATGCCACGCACCGGGTTTCGGTTTGACCGCGGCCGTGCCAAGCAGTTTCATCCGTCCTTGCTCAATCCGATGGATCGCCACCTCGGTCATCGTGGAGTTCACCGTTGCCGCATAGATGGTCTTCCCATTCTGTCCGCTTACGGCAATCCCCGCTCGGCCTTTGTGTCCCTCGCCAAGCTTGAGCCGAACCGTCACGTCTACATAGCCGAAGGCCGCCTCTTCGGTCAGCAGCGCGTGCACGCAATCGGTCTCCGAGCAGACGGCATGATGCGTCAGCACCTGAGGCGCGCTGGGTGCCTCAGGATCGACCTCGATACGCCAGTCGGCCCGGTTGCCATGGACTTCGTCCGAAATGAGAAATCCCCGCGGAGCCGCGCCGGGCGGCTCGTTGTCGAACTCCCACACGCGAAGCAGATCCTGCGTCGGCGGGTTCGCATGGACGGCGACATCCAGCACTTCCTGGGAACGGACGGGAGAGGGCAGTGTCACCTCCGTTCCTTCGGGCACCAGGGCCTTGACCAGATCATTGCCCACCAAATGGGCCCAGACGCCGACCATCCCGACCGGGAGCGGAACACGGTCATGCCAGTGTTTGACGAGACGGACCCTGTCTTGCACGGTGCTCGGGGTGCGGTCAAGTGACAGCGTTTCCAGCAGAAGCAGGGCTTGCGCCGCCGTCATTTTGTCCAAAGGATCTTCTACCAGCTCCAACGCCTGCTCCGCCTCGCGGCGGGCGAGGTCATGCCACGGATGGGCATACCGGCGATTCCAGGCGAGCCACTGAACACGGTCCCAGGCCATTTCCGAAAGGAGCGCGCCGCGCCTTATGCCGTCCGCCGCGGTTGCCTCCTTGAGGAGGTGTTCGTGCACCGCCACCGCCGCCTCCGCGTTACCGTTCCATCGATACAACGCTCCCAGCTGACGACGGATCTCCGGAGTCACCGCATCGCTGTTCACGACGATCTCCAGCGCGGCGATGGCGCCATACAATGCTTCAGCGGCGGGTTCCTCTCCCGTCGCCACGGCTGTGAGTTGCTGGCGCCAGGTCGGTGCCTGAATATTCCAATACAGCTCAGCGAGACGGTGCTTGACGGCCTTATCGGCCGCGTTGATGCCGCTTTTCTTGAGTCCCTCGTCCAGAAACGTCTCGAAGAACTCGGTCCCCAGCAGGCGGTTCGCCTCGGCATCGTCAGGATCAATGAGCAGGAGACGCTTCAGGAACGCCAGCCGATCATTCCGGATGGAGGAATGTTTGGCTCGTTCGAGCCCGGCTCGAAAGTGTTCCGCCGCCTCCCATTTGGTCCACCAGCGCGCCGAGCCAACGACCAATCCTCCCTTGACCGAAGGCTCGACGGACGAGGCACCTGGACGTTCGAACGCGCGCCCGATGTTATCGGGATCAAGACCGTACCGCGCTCCGGGGATTTGAGGCGCATCGGTCAGCGCCTCGTTGACCACCGCCGTATCACGCGCATACCCGAGTTTTTGCAATCCGCTGACGACAACGAACCGAACGTCAACCTCTCGGACAGGGCCATAGCGGCGAATCTGTCCGCTCGCCCACCACACTTCGCCCGGCTTGAGCGCCAACGGAGCGGTGAGAGGGTCGGGATAGGTGACGCGGACTTCGACCAGCGTGCCACGCACGGCGACCGGATCGTTCCTTTTCTCCTGAATCGCGATCGAGCGAGCGGGCCAAACCTTTTTCACGGTGATTTTGGGCGTCGTTTCCTTGACGACAGCGGGCGACACAAAGATCCCCGGCGGATAGTTCTTCCAGCTATCCGCCTGACGATGCGTCTCCGCAATCAATCCGAAACCGATCCCACGACCCACCGCACCGAAGATGCCCGTTTCCGGTTCGTCGTCCACGAGGGCGCGATGGGCCTTCATCGTGTCATCCCAGCAGACCTTGTCGGTGTCTGGCGGCGCTCCTAATTGGCGGTGACGCGCCAGACAGCCCAGATCGAACGCGGCCCACTCCGCCACCTTTCCTGCCGCCATGGCCTCCACATACTGCGTGACAAGGCGGGCCGGATCCATGCCGGCCCGTTTGGCCTGCTTGTTTGGGGCCGTCATGTCGGCTGCTCTGCTTGGCACTGACAATCCAAGCAGCAAAATCACCGTGCCCGCTCGGATGCGAGCGAATGCCGTTGCGGATCTCAAGGTTCTCTTGCCTCCAATGCTTTAACACTCTGGTGTCTTGTGCAGAGCTGGATCCCGCTGCGCTGCATGAGAAGATCGTGCACGGCCCGTCAACGTCGGATCCAAGAGATGGAAACCCGCCTTTCTCCCGCGGTTCCCCGCTCATCCTGGTTGCAACGGCCAGGTGGGCAAGCGGAGTGCCAAAGTTCGACGAAGTCTGTTCAGAGAAGAACAGAGGCGCAACTCAGCTTGACTGCTCATCAGGCGGCCGACTCTCCTCGCACTGGTTGCGAAACGCACCGTAGAAATCTCGCACCATTGATCCACCGCCGTGTGCGCACACACAACCCGCACGGACTTTTGTGCAACTCTGCCCCAGGCAGTTCTGGGATGGAACTGCCCAAACCTTCTTGAACCTTATCTCAAGGCGTGCACCTTAATTCAATTCACTGTTTCTTCCGGCGACGGTCCAGCATCCAGCGGGTGATCCCCAAATACTTGGCAGCCCGCGTCTTGTTCCCTTCTGACCGCTGCAGCACCTCGGCGATGATCCGATCTTCCAGGTCCGCCAAGGATTGTTCCCCGACACGGAACCGGATTTGCACGGTCATCGGGTCGTCCGAACTGGCATCGGCTGGCTGGGCTCTCAAGGGAGAGCCAAAGACCGGCCCGGTCACTCCCAGGAGATCGGATGGAAAGTGGACCGCTTCGAGTTGGTCTCCGGAGCAGAACAGCACGGCGCGTTCGATCAAATTGCTTAGCTCACGCACGTTGCCCGGGAACTGGTACTTCCCCAAGACGATTTGGGCACTTTCCCCCAGCGCGCGAACCGGTTTTTTGAGTGCCAGGGCGGAGCGGGCAAGAAATTGCTCCGCCAATGGAATGATATCCTCGCGGCGGTCCCGCAGGGGCGGCACAGTCAAGGTCACGACGTTGAGCCTGTAGTAGAGGTCCTCACGGAACTCGCCTTTCGCGACGGCCTCTTTAAGATTGCGGTTGGTTGCGGCCATGAATCGAACGTCGATCGGAATGCTCGTCGCGCCGCCGACCCGGCGCAGCGTCCGCTCTTCGAGCACCCGCAACAACTTGGCCTGCAACGGGAGGGGAAGATCGCCGATCTCGTCAAATAAGACGGTGCCGCCTTCAGCCATCTCGATCAAACCGCATTTCCTAGCCGAGGCTCCGGTGAAGGAGCCTTTCTCGTGGCCAAACAACTCGCTTTCGAACAACTCGCACGGGATCGACGGACAATCAACCTCGATGCAAGGCTTGTCGGCCCGGGCGCTGTTGAAATGAATCACGCGACCGATGTACTGCTTGCCGGAACCGGTTTCGCCCTGCAGGAGCACCGTCACCCGGTCGTTTTTGGCAAGCTCCCGCACCTGCTGCAGAAAGGCCTGGGTGATAGGGCTCTTGGCGACCATGCGATCGAGGGCGTAACGCTCTGTGTCCTGACCGCTGTGCAGTTGCACCTGCCGGCGCAGCGCGAGCAAATCCGTGGCGCGACCCAGCGCGTGCAGGAGATCGTCCATGTCGATGGACTTGGCGACGAAATCGAAGGCGCCGAGCCGCATCGCGTCGACCGCATCCTTCACGGTGCCCCTGGCCGTCAGGAGAATGACGAGAAGATTCGGAAAAACCTGTTTGACGCGGGTCAGCACGTCCAGACCGGAGAGATTCGGCATGAGGAGATCGAGCACCAGAATATCGGGCTCGTAGGTGCGGAGCATCGCGAGGGCTTCCTCTCCCGATCCGGCGGTCTGCACCAGGTATCCGTGGTCGGCCAGCCTTAGCGCGAAGGCTTCCCGAACGGACTCTTCATCCTCCACCAACAGGATTTGCCATGCCATACTAACTCTTCAACGGAAGCCAGATTTCGACGACCGCTCCGCTGCCTAGAGGACTAGAAATGGCCAACTGGCCACCGTGCCGTTCCACGATGTCCTGAGTGATGGTCAGGCCCAGGCCGACTCCCTTCGCCTTGCCGCTCGTGAAAAACGGTTCATAGATGTGTTTCAGATCCTCCGGAGGGATCCCTTTTCCCGTATCCGCGAAGGTGACGAGCACGCCGGCGGTCCGACGGGTGTCCCGCTTCATGGCGATCGTCAGATCGCCGCCGTTGGGCATCGCCTCGATCGCGTTCATGGCGATGTTCAGATAGACCTGCTGAATGTGCGCTCGCGAGACTTCCACCGGAGGGAGATCCGCTTCCAAATCTTTTTTCACGGCGATGCGGTGTTTGACCAGATTCGGCCGGAGCAGGGTTAAGGTGTCGTCGAGCAGGGCCGCCAGATCGCACGGCCGCAGGTCGAAGGGCCGCGGCCGGAGCTGTCCCAGATGCGATTCTAAGAGTTCGTCGATCCGCGCGGCTTCACGGGCGATGAGGCGGCACCGATCCCGAGCGGCCGGTGGCAGCGTGTCCTGCTCAGCCAAATGCGTGGCGAGACTTCCAAGGCCAATCAACGGATTGCGGATTTCGTGCAGAATCCCGCCGGCGAGCTGGCCGACGAGTTTTACCTGCTCCGTATGACGCAGCGCCTCCAGCATCCGCTCCCGCTCGCTCAGATCGGTGAGAATCGCCAAGTAGTACCGGATCGCCCCGTCCGGATCCTTCACCGGACTTACGCTTTCCCACACCAGAAACTCGGAGCCGTCCTTGCGCCGGTTGACGAAGCGGTCCACGAACGCGTGTCCCGAGCGGATCGTCTGCCACAACCGTTCGTAGAATTCCGGGGCGTGCTTCCCGGATTTCAGGACTGCCGGAGTCCGTCCGATCACCTCCTCCCGCTTCCATCCCGTCATCCGCTCCATCGCTGGGTTCCACTCGAGCAAACGGCCTTCCGTGTCGGTCAACATGATGCCGTCCTGCACCAGCTCGAACAACCGATGGTAGAGCTGCAGCTGGGTTTCCTCCCGGCGCCACCGCTCCAAAACCGTGGCTACGGTGTTCGCCACAGAGCACAGAAACTCCAGCTCTTTGTCGGAAAATTCCCGGGCGCTTTTGCTATGGGCGCCCATGACGCCGTAGACACGATCCTGGACCATCATAGGGGCGCTCATGCCCGAGATCCCGCCGTGCTCGAACAGGAGCCGCGATGGCGTGAAGCGGGCTTCGTGGCGGAGATCACGAACGACGACCGGACGACGCTCCCGGATGGCGTAGCCAGCTTGAGAATGGGTTCCCCCTTCGACGGTCAGGCTGCCGATCAATCCTTCCCGCCAACCGACCCCTGCCACGAGGTAGAGGTGTTCGTCGGATTCCCGTGGAATCAGAATCTTACACAGCTCGACACTGAGGGCCTCCGCAGTCAGCCGAACCGCTTCGTTCATGATTTCCTGGACCGCCACCCCGCTGACCGCCAGTGCGCCGATCCGGGCGAGCACCGATTGGAACCGGGCGGCCTGGGACGCCTCGTGTGCGAGCAGGGTGCGCTCGGTGACGTCCTGAAGGACCAGGAGCACGCCCGCGCCGCCGTGATAGGGAACCACGTTGAAACGGCATTCATAGACGAGCGGCCGACCCTGACGATCGGTCAGACGATATTCCTTGACGCTGCGAGCTCCGAGCAGCTCTCGACTCCAGGTGTTGGCTTCGGCCAAAAGACGCGCACGAAGAGTCTGGGACACGGCACCCGATGGCAACGGCTCGGCCTCTCCTGCAGTCGGAGTGTCGAGGAGTTCGCCGAATCGCGCGTTCTCGTAGATCGGGATTCCCTGGAAGACGAAACAGAGACCCCCGTCGATGCAGTCGCCGACCCAGGCTAGTACTTCTGCGGCAGCGACTTCTGATTGGGTCAACAGCGGCGGCTTCGGTCGTGGACGTCTGGCTGGCGATGTGCGCTCCATGCTCGGTCAGGCGACAGGGATGAAAGGCGGACCGATTCTGCCGCCAGGGACAGTATACTGGCCCGGTCCGGAGACAGTCGAGTGAGCACCAGCCGCGACCGCAGCACGCGTCATTGATCCAGGTTATTGGGCGACGAAATGCTCCCGGCGGCTGACCGCCACGTCGCTGACGAACATGGCGCCGGAATGCTTGTTGAAAAGCGGACCCAGGCCGGCCAGGATCGGCTCGACCTTCTCTTCCGGCACAACAGTGAACACAATCACCTGGCTGCTGGTATCGTTGAACAGCAGGTGACCCTCGTGAAAACCGTGGTGCCCCTTGCCCGACACATTATTGATGATTGTATAGCCGGTGGCGCCAACGCGGTCCAGGAGATCAGTGACAAATTTCAAGTGTTCGCCCTGCACGACGATCTTGATTTCCTTCATCGGATGCAACGTCAAGCCGATCATGGTGTGCTCCTCTTCGTATCCATCCGCCGGCGCGGTCATAGTGGTGGAACTCGCCGTCCTGCGGGTCGAGTGCCGCGAGTGCAACCCATCCCAGATTGAACAATTGTTTGAGCAACGGGTGGCGGTTGATGATCGCGGTGATGCGCTCGCGCGGCGCCTCGATGACAGCGAGCAGGCGCATCGGTTCGTGATAGGGCAGTCGGCCACTCAAGACCGTCTGGGCGGGCAGCCCGATGCGTAGGTCGCTCCACACGCCGGTCATCACGCCGATCCGGCCGACCACGTTGTGATACACCTTGCTGCCGCTGCCGTAGACTTCGTTGTCGACGGTCGAGAAATAATGTTCCATGTTGATCCACTGTGCGACCACCAGCGGCCCGGTCATAATGGTTTCCAACAGCTTGCCAGAGGCGTCCTGTCGATGGTCGTACGAATGCAGAAAGGCGCGCCCCTGCAGGTCGACCGGCTGGGACAAGGCCCGGCGCCCGATGATCATAAGGCTGTTCCGAGACAATCCCCATTCCGGCCGGATCTCCGCCCAGTCGCGGCTTCGTCGTTGAGCCTGTCGCCGCGCCGCCCAGGGGTCAAGCGGAGCCGTCGGTCCATCGAGCGCGCGGGCGCGCTCCAGCGCGGTCCGAGCGCCGGCTTCTTCCAAATCCTCCATAAGCCGCTGCAGATCCTTGCGGTGCGTCGCCGGCACATCCTCCAGATCGACGAAACGGACGGTGTCGGCCGTGGTGTCGTGCTGCGCCGCAAAGAAATGCGTGTCGCTCGGAATCGCGATCCCGCGCGCCTGCAGCAACTCCCGCACGGCGGGCTTGTTCGCCATCGCGGCGATGACCCGTGCGTTGGAGAGTCCCTGATTTCCTCCGCAGGCCCCGCAGTCGAGGGCGGACTCGTAGGGATTGTTGTCCGAGGTGCTGCCGTGTGCGCAGAACAGCACCACACGTGCGAAGTTGGACGTGAGCCCAGTTAAGCGGAGCGCAGCTTCGACATAATACGCCTGCTCGATAACGGTGAACCCGGTTTGGGTAATGCGCTGCAGCCGCTCGGAAATCCCGCGCGGACTGATCCGATGGTGTTCGCGCAGTTCCCGGTAGAAGGCTTCTTCCTCCTCCGGAGCCAGGCGCAGGACGCTCGCCACTTCCCCGTCGGGGCCGTTCGCCTGGCTGAGGGCTTTTTTCCGAATCTTGTCCAGCAACGCGGGAGAGAGGGCAGCGCCCGTCAGGCCGAACCGTTCGCGCAGCAGCTCCCGGATCTGGGCCTGCTGTTCGGCCGCCACCATTTCTTCCGCTTCTTCCCGGGTGAGCTTCTCAACTGTCAAGGTCGTTGCCACGGATGGAACCAGGAGCCGTTTCACCCATTGGCTCGCAGCCTCGTACCAAACGGGAAACAGCGACTTCCCGAAAAGGGGCAAGCTGAAGAACCATCCAAGAGCCTCGACCATGACATAGGGCGTGACGACGTTTCCCTTCAAATCATGCAGCAGGGCGTGCGCCACCTTGCTGAGCCGCGCCGCCGTCTGGTGACGCTCGGCGACCGCTCCGTGATAACTGCGAGGCACCTCGCGAACCCGATTTTTCGGTTTCAGCAGGACCGGGCAGTGAGAGATGGCGTAGGATGCGTTGAAGGGCTGATAGTCCAGGGGCACGCCGAAAAAGCCTGCGAGTCCTAGCGTTTCGTAGCCCCCGCGATGTTCTAGATGCCGGCGGAACACCTCGGACCGCACGTCGATGCAAAACACGACTTGAGCGAGCGGTCTCGACGGCGGGTCCTGATCCGGGACTGGCGCGGATGCGGAACTCCGGCAGGCAGCCGCAGCGAGGCGGTTGAGCATGTCGCAGCGATGGCGTGCTTCGAGGGCTTCGAGCCAGTACCGGCCGTGCTCCGAAGGCGGAAACCCGTCAAGCCAGTCGAGCACCGTCCGGATGTCAGAGGGAGGAGTTGACTGGATGGCATCCGGATCGATCGAGAGCGCCTGCGCGAGGCGCACGAGAGAACGGGCTGCCGCCTGCGGCGCATTCTGGATCTCTTGTTCGAGGCGCCGCTCGTATTGACGACGGCCTTCATCTTCCCAGGCGGCCTGGTCGTGCCGATGGCGGGAGCGAGCAAGCCGTCGGACACACGCGAACTCGGCTCCGGACAGGCGTCCGGCCACCCATTCCCGTCGCAGCCAACAGGCGTGCGGATGTTGGTCGATGAACCGCCGAATTTCCTCGTAGTCGCCGGGCAGACCGAGGTGATCGCGGCACATCCGCTCCACCAGCTCGCGTTCATAGAACAGGCGGACCGCCAGATAGTTCACGAGATCGACAGGATATTGCTCCTGCCAGGGGAATCCAGTCTGATTCGCCCGCCACTTGATGTAGCCGGTCCATCCCGGCAGGGCGGCGAGATGCAGGGTCAAATAGGCTTCCCACGTTGCCTTGGGAAGTTTCAGATGCGTTAAGCTTTCCAGGATCGCATCCTCTGGCTGGTCCGGCAAGGCCCGAATCTTCTTGGCCGCGTGGCGGATGCCGATCAGACGAAGGACGGCGTCATATTGCGCCAGGGTTTTCCAGGCCAGGTAGAAGGTCCGCTCCCGGTACGGCATCGACCAACTCGCTTCGCCCTCATCCAGGAAGGCCGCGCACCACGTCGTCATCTCCCGATTGATGATCTCCGCAATCGTCGAGCCGACTGTCCGGTCGCACCACGCGCTCAACGTTTCTCGCGTCACGAGGGCATCCGCGCTCTCCCGCATCAACGAGCACCGGGCAGGAGCGCCTTGCATGACCGAGGTTGCCCGCAGCCAAGACGCGAGCTTCGAAATGGTGTCCCGGTCATCTTCGTCCTTGCCGCGACGCCCCTGGGGAGCAGGTTCCGTCACGCCGTGGATCATGGAGGCGGCCAGCACGTCCAGGTGCGAAACGGACCGTCCCGCAAACGCGGCCTGTTTGTCGGAGACGAGAGGCCGAAGAGCCGCCCGCACATCTTCGGCGCCAATGCATCCGTTCTTCAGGTAGGCGCGATAGGTGTTATTGCTCAGGTATCCTCGCCCGCCGAACATTTGTGTGCCCCGTTCGACGGCCTGTTCGAACGGCATGATTTCCAATCCGTGGAGCGGATTGTGGTGGATGAAAGTCCGCATCGGCCAATAGGGCGAGATGACCTCTCCGGCCAGTTGGACGTAGGAGCGTAGCTCCATCCGCTGCGCGTCGGTGAATCTATGCGAACCCCGGGTCGTCATCCTGATCACCGGCTGGCCATGGTCGTCTCCGACATGCGCCGCCGCAGGCGCGCCGGAGCTCTGCAGAGGCTCTGAACCGCGTCTTCCACGTAGAGGGCGTGCAGAAATGCGACGTACAGACGGAGGTGGATGGTCTCCATCCAGTCGGGAAGCAGTCGCAGGCCGTGCGCCCTGCCGTAGAGAATGACCCATACCCCCACAACGAGGACCGCCGAAAGCGCCACGAACACCTCAAACAGCCCCCACGGCCAGGCTGCCGCCTGGAAGTACGTAGCGGGTTCGTCAGACCTTGGATAGAGGAAGTGGGTGAACGACTCACCGGCCCATAAGTAGGTCAACCCGATGAAGGCCAACGTGGCGAGCATGGTGGCGGACACTTTCCACGAGGCAACCTCGGTGAGCCGGTAGAGGCTGAAGACAGCTTGCGCCGACGTCACCCAGGCGAAAAAGAGGAAAATCACCGCGCCTTGCGCCTCGAAGAGCGGCACATGCACCAGGCCGTGGGCGATGAGCAGGATGACGAGGGGAAGTACCAGCGTGACGGCCAAGCCGGTGGCCCAGGTCATCAGCGAGAAGCCCGCCGCTTCGCGGACCGGACGGTGGCCCGGCAGCTTGAACTCGATCCGCGCCCGGTGGATGTTCGATCCGGAATTCAGGAACAGCGTGGCCTTGAACAAGCCGTGGGCGCAAAGGTGGAAGATCGCCAAGGCGAACGCACCCAAGCCGCATTCCATAACCATGTACCCCATTTGTCCCATCGTTGAGTAGACGAGCGTGCGTTTGATGCTGGGCTGGGTCAGCATGGTGGCTGCCCCGATCAGAGCGGTCAGGGCCCCGATGATGAACAGGAGATGCAATGTCGTCGGGGCCATCCCGTAGAGAGGCGCCAACCGGTTCACCAAAAATCCTCCAGCGTTCACAATGCCGGCATGGAGCATGGCAGAGACCGGCGTTGGAGCTTCGATCGTACCGGACAACCAGACATGGAACGGGAACTGGGCCGACTTGGTCATCACGGAGACCACAAGCACCAGAGTCGCTACGGTGACGGCGCTGATCTCCCAATCGGGAGCAATCCGGAACGTGGGAACCGAGGAAGGTTGTTCCACGAGCCGGAAGAGATCAGGCAGATCAAGGGTGCCGAACGCGGCGTAGAGCCATACTACTCCAATGAGCAGTGCAGCGTCGCCAATCCCGTGCACGTACAACGTCGTCCGACCCGCCTGCCACGCTGCCGGCCTGGTGTCATCGAAGGAAAGCAAGGCGCGCAGCAACCACGTCATGGCGTGCCAACAGATAAAGAGCCACAGCAGATTTCCGGTGGTGACCAGGCTGAGCAGGATGAACGTCAAAAGACTCAGCAGGGTGAAGAACCTGACGTATCCCGGATCGCTTCGCATGTAACGCCGAGAATACACATGGATCACGAGACTGACGGTGGTGATCAAGATCATCATCACAGCGGCCAGCCGATCCACGAGCCACATCGGAGTCGCGAAAGCCAACGGAGCGGGTATCTCGGAGAGACGGAGAACAACCGGTTCCTGATGAACGGTCTGGTAGAGGGTCAGCACAGCGGCGATGGCGGCGACCGCCAGTGCGCCGATACCGATCTTGGCTGCTCGTTCCCCGAGCCAAGTACCCAGGGCAGTGATCAGACCGCTGGCGAGAAGCGGCGCTCCGATCGCCAGGAAGGCGAGGGTGAACGTCATATGACCTTTTGCCTCAACGAAGCTTGGCGCCAGGTTGTCAGCAAGATCAATACCGTTCTGAGAATATCAGCGGGGCGAGATGCAACAGCTTGATGCTCGGTTGAAAAATCACCGCAGTTCAGAGCACGCGGCGACAGGTTCCAACGCGTCAGGAGAGATCGGTTGTGCGCCGCCGCACGTCGTGCATAGGCGCACCCCCAGCTGGCGGTCATTATTCCTTCACCACCACGGTCATTGTGATGGGCTCAAGAGGATTGTCGAACTCGTCGCGCGGGACGGCAACGATCTTGTCCACTACGTCCATCCCTCGAAAGACCTCGCCGAAGACGGTGTAGCGACGGTCCAGGCCGCTTGCATCCGCCACGCAGATGAAGAATTGCGACCCGCTGTCATTGAAGTCGCGCGTGCTGTTACTCTCGCGTGGCACTTTGGCCATCGAGACCGCCCCGCGCTTGTGGGGACGGTCGTTCAGTTCCGGGTTGAGCCAATAGCCTGGCCCCCCGGTGCCGTGCAGCTTGCGATCCGCTTCCTTGCTCAGCGGATCTCCCCCTTGAATGATGAATCCGGGAACGACGCGATGGAAGGTCGTGCCGTTATAGAAGCCGAGCTTCGCCAGATTGATGAAGTTCTCCACGTGTCTAGGCGCTTCTTCGGGATAGAAGCGGATCGTGATCTCTCCGAATTTCGTGATGATCGTCGCCCGCGGATTTTTCTTCTCAAACTGGATGGCCATGCTTCGTGACCTCGTTCGGCAATCTACCAAGCCGGTGCTGCCGGTGGCAAGGGCGCTGTATTCCTACTCGCTCCCGCGCAACCCCTTGCCTGGATCAATCTTTAGCCACATCAGCCCTCCCAGAATGGCGATCAGCGCTGCAACGCCCAGCGAGACAGGCCACCCCCATTGCTCGGCCAACCAGGGCGTCAAGGTCGGCGAGAGGCTTCCTCCGAGGTTGGCGCCGGTGTTCATGAGTCCGGACAGGGTGCCGGCATGGGCTTTGGACAAATCGGCTGTCGATGCCCAGTAGGCTCCCACTGTAAAGTATAGCCAGCCCGCCCCCAGCGAGAGACACAGGATCGCGATCCACGCGGAATCAACCGTGGCGCCGAGAGCGATCACCGTGCCGGAGAGCAGCATGCCCGTCATTCCCACGGCACTCCGGCCCTTCCTCACGCCGTAGGCGGCTGCCAGCCGGTCGGTTACCCACCCGCCGAGCGGGCAGAACACCAGAATGGCCAGAAACGGAGCAGATGCGAAGACTGCGCCCCGCAACTCGCCAAACCCGCGCACGTTCACCAAGTAGAGATAGAACCACGACATGTACACATAGGCGACATAGCCCAGGCAACTGTAACTGAGCACGAGCCACCACACGGTCGGCGTGGCGGCGATGGCCTTCCAAGGCGTCTTCCCGGACACGGAGGTCTCACCGCCGGTCCGGCGGGACGCCGGGCCCTCCCGCCGTTCGGAACCGGTTGTCTGCGTCTGCCGCGCCGAATGATCCGCGGTGTACCAATACCAGAGGCCAGCGATCAGCAGCCCCAGCGCAGTCGACCAGTAGAACACCGTCTGCCACCCGAAGTTCACCATGAGCCAGGCGGCAATCGGCGGTGTCAGCGCTGAGCCGACCCCGATGCCGCCGATGGCGATCCCGATGCCCAATCCCCGTTCCTGCGGATCGAGCCAGTCCGCCACCGCCCGGTTGAAGTTCGGCAAGGCGGCGGCCTCGCCGATACCGAGCAGAAACCTGACGAGAGCGAGCGAACCGGCGATTCCGACCAGGTCCACCAGCGGCAGTGTGGCGGCGACCGCGGTCAACGCCGTGAAGAGCGACCACCAGAGCACCGCCGCGGTTAACACGCGACGTGCGCCCCAGCGATCCCCCAACCACCCTCCGGGAATCTGAAAGAGCGCATAGCCCAGCACGAAGGCGGAGAAGATGCGTCCCATTTGGCCGTCCGTCAACCCGAACGCTGGCATCATCTGCCTGGCTGTGACGGAAATGTTGACCCGGTCGACGTAGGTGACCACGCTGATGGCGAACAGCAGGGCAAGGACGGTCCACCGGGCGTGCGGCGAATGAACCGGCGGCGCGGAAAACCTCACAGGAACTCCTCTCAGACGGAATGGGTCGGTGTCCGGCGCATTATATCCGTTCGGTCGCCGACCGGCGAGAGACGCCGGACACGGCGTTTACGCGACGCGCCGAGGGAGATGGGCCGGGTCGGTGGATTTCCCCCCATCGATCCGGTAAGATGGTGCTCAATACGTACTTCCCTGATCCATCAACCGGAGGAGGAGTGAGAGTTCGTTTCGGCGCGCTGTTCCTTGCGCTGCTAGTCCTCGTGCTGCTCGGCGTGGTTTTCTCCAGCCCCCTGATCGGCCAGGATTATCTCAAAGAGTTTTTTCTCCGGCAGATCGAGCGCAGCATCGGGCGCAAAATCGACGTGGGACACGTCAAGCTTGTCGTCTTTCCCAGGGTCCGGCTCGAGATGAGTCAGGTGGTTGTGCATGACCGCGACCCGACCCGTATCCTCCTGACCGCCCGACGGGTGGATATGGTGCTTCGTCTCGCCCCGTTGCTGCGCCGGCAGGTGGTCGGCAAGCGGTTGTTGATCGAAGACCCGCAAGTGACCCTGCGCCGGGGTCAGGATGGCCGGTGGAACATCCTCGCTGATGCGGAGGCCCAAAGCGTGCAGGACGAGTCCACCCTGAAGGCGTTGGGGCAGATCCTGCGCGTCCGCGAGGTGGCTCTGTTGAACGGCACCGTGACAATCCTCGACGATTCCCGTCCGGATGGGCCTCGGCGCCTGCAACTCAACACCGTCGATGCGACGCTCTCAGTTTCGCCCAGCCGGCCGCACGCCGATGTTCACCTCGCTGCGACACTATCCGGACAAGAGGGCGTGTCGGCGGTGTCCCTGACTGGGGTCGTGGCCGGCGCCGGCGCGCCGGCCACGTTGGCCGCCGAGGTGCCGATGGACGCCCGGGCGTTTCTCCAGTTCGAAGGTCGGCTCGAGGCGGCCAATCTCCACCTACGCGAGCTTGCGGACTTCTTCGGCCCGCGGCCGGTTCCGGAAGGTTTGGCCGGGGCGGCCAATTTGCGCGCCGGTTTGCGGATTGTGCCAGGTGTCGCGGGCTACGACGTCTTGCTGTCCGACATCAGCGCCAACGTAGATCGCCTCGCCTTGAGTGGCAGGGCCAACCTGTCCGGACTATTCACGTCCCAGCCGACCTTCTCGGTCACGTTTTCTTCCGCGGCGATCGACTTGCACGAGTTGCTGTCGCATGTGCCGCCGCAGTGGATCCACACCGACCTGCAGCCGGTCATCGCCGAACGCCAGATTGGCGGGATCGTCGAGGTCGTGACCGCGACGTTGACTGGGTCCGTCGCGGCGACGGCGCCTGTCTCCCTCACCGGCGAATTTCGAGTCTGGCAGGGACGCGCGCTGATCGGCCAGGATCGTGTCCCGGCGCGCGACCTTGCGGCAACGGTGCTGGTCGAAGCCGGGCGGATCCGGGTCCTGGGTTTGACCGGACAATACGGCGACATCCGGATCTTGCAAGGCAAGGCGATGGTGTCATTTTTGGAAGCCGGGCCCTGGCTCGAGATGGAACTGTCCGGTAGCATGGAGGCAGCTGGGCTGGTACGTCTGCTGGCCAAGTCCATTCACTCCGACCGCGTATCCGCGCTCTTAGCCGAGGCGCGGGACGTGACTGGAGAGGCTCTGCCGACGTTCCGGTTGGTCGGCCCGCTCAACCAACCCGGAGGTGTTACTTTCGTTGGGGGAGAGATCATCGCCCGGAACGTCGGACTGACCAGTCCGTCCTTACCGGAGCGCCTCAGGGATCTTCAGGGGCGACTGGTGCTGTCGGAAACCGGCACGCACCTCGATCAAGTCAGCGGCCGGTTGGGCGAGATGTTCTTCCAGCTTCACGGCACAATCACCGGCGGTGCGATCAGCGCCTTCGAAGGATTCGTCGTTCGAGCGCGGAGCGACGCGGCCTTCCTGGCCCGGTTGTTCCCGGCCGACGTCTTTTCCGATGGTTCTTTGCAGGGGCCGATCGTTGCCGCCGTGGCGCTGTCCGGGCGTACCGCGACGCCGCAACTGCGCGGCCAGGTGGTGCTCGACGAAGCCAAATGGGTTCTTCCCGGCCTGGGGGAAAAACCGCCCGGCGCCCCGGCCATGCTGGAATTCGACGGCAACCTGGCGTCCGGCAATACGTTCACCGTGACCAAGCTGGAACTGGTCCTACCGTCTCTGCGCCTGGCGACCAAAGGCAAGATCCAACTCGGCAAGCGGTTCGCGCTTGATGTGTCCCTCACGACGGGCACCGTGTTGCTCTCTAGCCTGCCGGAATGGCTCTCGACGGCGGGAATCGAAGCCGGCAAGCTGGAAGTCGCTCTGGACATCAAAGGATCGAACCCCGACTGGCGCACGTGGCGGATCAACGGATGGCTGGCTCTGACCAACGGTCTGATGCTGGCCAGGGGATTGGATGGGCATGTGCAGGACCTGTACGTCCGGCTGAAGTTGATCCGCAACCACGCAGAGCTCAAACGGTTGGCGTTCCGGATCGGTGACAGCGATCTGGCGATGTCCGGCACGATCAAAAACTGGTCGCATAAGCCGCTCATTACGGCCAAGATCGAGTCCTCCTACCTGGACATTGATCTGCTGATTCCCAAAGGGGCCCGCTCGCCGATCCGCGACTTTTTGGAAACGCTGGCGGCCACCAGCCGCGTCAGCGCCACCGCCACCATCGACCGCGGCATCTACAAGAAGCTGCGCTTCGGCGGGCTGTCCTGTCGGATCACGATCGAAGACGGGATTCTGGACGTGGACCGGATCGCCGGGCAATCCGACGGTGGACAGGTCGCGGGACGGATCGTGATACGGCTCCCTCGGCTGGCGCCGGCGGAAGCCGAAGCGTCGGTCCGGATCATCGGCATGCGGTTCGAGGAATTGCTGCCGCTGCTCGGCACGGAAGAGCAGTGGGTAACCGGGGCGCTTAAACTGACCGGCTCGCTGCGCGGGCACGGCCGGAACCCACACGGTGTCTTTCCCACACTCGGCGGGAAAGCCACGGTGTTGATCGAAGACGGCCGTATCTTTAAAAACGACAAGCGGGCGATTTGGAAAGTTCTGAGCATTCTCAATCTGCCTGCGGTGCTGCAGGGCAAAGTCGATTTCGATAAAGAGGGGCTTCCGTTTAATCGACTGTCGGCCACTATTTCCGCGCGTAACGGACTGATCGAATCGGAAGACATCATTCTCGACAGCCCGGTCCTGAAAATCACGGCAGCCGGCAACTACGACCTGGCCACCGATCGGCTCAACATGGTCTGGGCTGTCAGCCCCTTCGGCTCCTATTCGCAATTCCTGAAATCGATTCCGCTGTTCGGACGGCTGCTGGCGGGCGAACGGAAAGGCATTGCCACGGCCCTCTTCCAAGTGAAAGGCTCCATCGAAGACCCGGAGGTGACCTACCTGCCGCTGAAATCCTTCGCTACCGGCCTGACCGGTCTGGCGCAGTTGGCCTTCGACGTGCTCAAGAACACGCTCACGTTGCCGGTGGATCTCGTCAGCCCCGATGAGAAACCTGCGGACGCCTCAGAAAAAGCGCCACTGTCTGAGGTACCGCCGGCCCCTGTGTCGCCTTGACCCTCCTCGGACCGCGTGATAGCATCCGTTCGGATCGCCTACGAAAAAGCCAGCAGTCCTTGCAGCCAATAGCCGGTCGCGGGTGGCCGAAGAGTTTGGATTTTTTCGGGGCGTTCGCGACGAGCGATCGGCCAGATTCCAGTCTGAAGCGCATATGACGACCGCCGACCGCGCAACGCTGTTCATCGCCGCCAGCGAAACTGACTCGAATCTGTACTACGCCACGCGGTTCATCGCTCCCGATCCCTTTATCTATTTGGAGATTAAGGGGGAGCGGCTGGTCGTCATGAGCGATTTGGAATTGGACCGCGCCCGCAGCCAAGCACGGGTCGATCGGGTATTGTCCTACTCCGAGTTCGAGCGGCGGGCCAAGGATCAGGGCGTAACCGAACCCGGTCCGGTGGACATCGTGCATCTGGTTTTGCGGGAGGCGGGCCTCGCGGAGCTGTTGGTGCCCGGCAACTTCCCGTACATCCATGCCCGCCGTCTGCAGGAACTAGGGTACCGGCTCCACACCAAACGCGAGCCGTTCTTCGAGCAGCGAGTCGTCAAGACGGCTGAGGAGGTGGGCCATATCGAAGCAACGCAGCGGGCCACGGAGGCGGCGGTTGCGGCGGCGCACCAGGCCCTGCGGAGGGCCTCCGTGCGGAACGGGGTGTTGTGGCTCGATGGCGAGCCATTGACTTCTGAGCGTGTCAAAAAGCTGATCAACGTGACGCTCATGGAACAGGATTGCGTTGCTCAACACACTATCGTCGCCGGCGGCGAACAGGCCTGCGATCCCCACCACGAAGGCAGCGGCCCGCTGCCGGCTGACCGTAGCATCATCTTTGACGTCTTCCCTCGCTCAGCCACCTCGCGTTATTTCGCCGATATGTCGAGGACCGTCGTGCGGGGGCGGGCGTCACCCGAGCTGAAAAAACTGTACCAAACGGTGAAAGACGCCCAAGAAGAGGCGATCTCCAAGATCCGGGATGGCGCCGACGGCGCCAAGATCCATCAAGGCGTCTGCGAGCGATTCGACAAGGCCGGCTACAAGACCGGTTTAGTGAATGGACGCATGCAGGGATACTTTCACGGAACCGGCCATGGCGTCGGGCTGGATATCCACGAGGCACCGCGCATCAGCCGCACGGGCTCCATTTTGCAGGAGGGCCACGTGGTCACGGTCGAGCCGGGCCTCTACTATCCGGGACTGGGCGCCGTCCGGATCGAAGATATGGTCCTGGTCACCCGCGACGGCTGCCGCAATCTCACGGACTATCCCAAGACCTTTGAACTCAGTGATTGAGCAAGGAGGCGATAGGTGATTGTGTCTTCTGATCCGAACCGATTGCCTCGCTACTCTGTCACTTAGGTGGCGGAGGTCGCTCCTCACTCTTCCGCATGCGCCTGACCTTCACCATTCAACGCTACAATCCGGAAGTCGACGTCCATCCCCATTTTGAGGAGTACCGGCTCGAAGTCGGCCGGGGGCTGACGGTCCTGGAAGCCTTGATCCGCATCAAGAACGAACAGGATGGCAGCCTCTCGCTTCGGTATTCTTGCCGATCCGCCATTTGCGGCTCCTGCGCGATGGAGATCAACGGCTCGGAAAAGCTGGCCTGTCGCACTTCCATCCGCAAAGAATTAGAACGCCACGGCAGGATCGTCGTTGCGCCGCTCCGTAATTTGCCGGTCATCAAGGATCTCGTGGTCGACATGTCATCGTTCTGGGGAAAGGTCCGGGCGGTCACGCCTTGGCTGCTGGCCGAACCGAGCGCGGGAGGCGATCGTCCCCCTGGCCCGATGACGCTCATGCCGCAGAGTTATGAATTCCACAATGTGGACGCCTGTATCATGTGCGGCGCTTGCGTGGCTGCCTGCACGGTACATGAAGTCTCCAAGGGGTTTTTGGGGCCGGCGGCCTTGGCCAAGGCCGACCGCTTTCTGGCGGACCCGCGCGAACCGGAGACCAGCAAGCGCTTCCGGCTGAAAGAATTGGAAAAGGACCACGGTATCTGGGACTGCACGCGCTGCAATTTCTGTGTGCAGGTGTGCCCCAAGGATGTGAAACCCATGGAGGCCATCGTGCGCCTACGCCGGGCGGCGATCCAACGTGGCCTGACCGCAACTGGCGGCGCGCGGCACATTATAGGCTTTGCGGATCTCATCGAGCGACAAGGTCGCCTGAACGAGGCGATCATGCCGCTCAAGGTGGTCGGCTTCGACTGGAAGCGGCTGCTGAGCGTGATTCCATTGGGGATCAAGATGCTGCTGAGGGGAAAGGTGCCCAATCCTCTGGGCCATTCCATTGAAGGGATCGAGTACGTGCGTTCTCTCTTCGCTGCCGCACGCCGTCGTGTCAAACCGACGTAAGGTGCCATGCCGCCCTCCTTCCGATTTCTCGAGGACGTGGCGCTCGCCGATGCCGCGTTCGAAGCTACGGGCGACTCTCCTTCGGAGGTGTTTCAAGCCGCGGCGCAGGCGGTGATTGAAACCCTGGCCGACCCGCGAACCGTCGCCGCCACCCGGCGGCTCACGATCACGCGTGAAGACGAGGACCTCGCCTCTCTGCTGTTTGATTGGCTGTCCGAGATCGTGTATGTCAAAGATGCGCAAGGCGTGGTGTTCAGGGAGGCTGTCCCCGTGGTCCGACAGGAAAACGGGCGATGGCGGTTGGACGCGACGCTGATCGGTGCCCCGGTGGATCCCGCGACGCAGGAGTTGCGGGCGGACGTGAAGGGCGTAACCAAACATCTGTACGAGCTGAAGCAGGAGGGCATCCATTGGAAGACTCGAGTGGTGTTGGATATATGAAGCGCGCGACGCATGACCGGCGAGGCGCGCGACGTTGTGCGCGTCTCCCGTGTCCCACCCGAATGTCTCGCTAGGATCGCCTGCAATGGTGAGGTGATATGAAGCTGAATACCGCAATGGCGGTGAATCGCATCGCCGATGAAATCTGGGAAATTCCTCCGTCGGAGAAGCCGGGCATGCTCGTGCCGGCCCGCATTTACGCGACAGAACGGATCCTCGAAACGATGGATTCCGGTGTTTTCGACCAAGTGACGAACGTCGCCTGTTTGCCTGGCATCCGCCGCTACGCTCTCTGCATGCCGGACGGTCATTGGGGATACGGATTCCCCATCGGTGGGGTGGCAGCGTTCGACACGGGCGAGGGAGTCATTTCACCTGGCGGGGTCGGGTATGACGTCAACTGCCTCGATGGAGACTCGCAGATCCTTCACGAACTAGGATATCGGCGACCTATCAAATCGCTCGACGCCGAGTGGGCCGGATTTCGCGTCACCTGCGTGAATCCCTCCCATACGGTCCAGAGTGCCGAGGTTGGAGCGTTCCTCATCAAAACGCCGACCTCTTCGGTCCTGCGGGTCACCACTGAATCGGGGCGGCAGCTCTATGCCACCGCCGATCATCCCTTCCTCACGAGACGAGGAATGGTCGCTCTTGGCAGACTCGTTCCTGGTGATCAAGTATCTGTCTATCCGTTTGACGGCGTGCCTTATCAGGATCCCGGGAAGGAGTTGTTGTTGACTGAACGAGAGCTCGCCGCAATCTATCGAGGTACTGAAAACGGTGTAGCACAGGCGCTGAAGGCTCTTCGACAGCTGAATCTCCTGCCTTTAACAATGGATAACCCGAAACTCCCTCGTTTGATCAGGCTGATGGGATTTGTCCAAGGTGCCGGGCACCTGCAATTGGAGAACGGAGGGTGGGCCCAGATTGAACTGTATGGAGAACCGGAGGATCTTGCAACTATTCGACGTGATATTGAGGCTATCGGTTTCCACGCCTCACGAGTGTATGCAGGGTCACGAACGCACGAGACCATGGATCACTCTGGTCCTCAGCGCGTCAGGGGAGCCGAAACAGCCATCCTTGTCCGTTCGCCGGCTTTGGTATTGCTGTTGGTCGCCCTAGGAGTTTCCAGGGGAAACAAAGCAGGACAGAATTTTGATGTGCCCCTCTGGTTGAACCGGGCTCCTCTTTGGATGAAGCGATTGTATTTGGCTGCCTTCTTTGGCGCCGAGCTATCCAGTCCGAGAACAGTGGCAGGACATCCCGACAACTTCGCCGGACCGATCTTGCCGGTCAATAAGCGGTCGTCTGTGGCGCCGAGCGGGAAAGCCTTCATGACGCACATTCAGGCATGGCTTCAGGAATTCGGCGTCGCAAGCACGTTACTGGCCGACCGCGAAGAGTGCACCAATACGGTTAGACTGCGCCTGCAAATCTCGTCTGAGCCGGACAATCTCATCCGCCTTTGGACCCGCATAGGCTATGACTACAACCGGCGGAAACAATACCTGGCCAACGCGGCTGCCCACTATCTCAAGCTGAAGGCCGGGGTGCTCCAAGAGCGGGCAACCGGCATCGAAAGGGCAGTGACCTTAGGAAAGACAACCGGCGCATCGGTCAACGCGATCACTGATGCGATGGGTTCACCGTGTATCAATGAACGCTTCGTCGCCCGTCGCTTATGGGAAGGTAGGTGCTCGATCGTCGGGGTCGGAACCGTCTTTGCCGATTTCCACGAATTCCTCAGTGACAGGACAGAAGGTCTGGGAACAACCGGACAGGTATGGGATACGATTATCCACATCGAGTCGGTGGATCATCGAGGACCGGTCTATGATCTGACGGTCTTGGACGACCATCATAACTTCATCGCCAATGGATTCGTGGTTTCCAACTGCGGCATGCGCCTGATCCGAACTGATCTCACGCTGGCCGATGTGCAGCCTCGGCTAGAGATGCTGATGACCGAATTGTTCCGCAAGGTTCCTGCCGGGGTGGGATCAACCGGATTCGTACGGGTGAGCCGCCGCGAATTCGAGGATGTCATGCGCATGGGAGCCCGGTGGTGCGTGGAAAAAGGCTACGGGTGGCACGAGGACCTGGCGCGGATCGAAGAAGGGGGATGCCTCGCCGGCGCGGACCCATCGAAGGTCAGCGATCACGCGGTGGAACGCGGCATCAATCAACTGGGCACGTTGGGATCTGGCAACCATTATTTGGAAGTGCAGGTCGTCTCCGACGACCGGATCTTTGATCCGCAGGTCGCCGCGGCGCTTGGCATCACCGGTCATGACCAGATCGTGGTGATGGTCCACTGCGGCTCGCGCGGGTTCGGCCATCAGGTCGCGAGTGACTACCTGAAGGTGTTCGAAAAGGCCATGCGCCGGTATGGCATCACCGTGAAAGACCAGCAACTGGCCTGCGCGCCGTTCCGATCGCCCGAGGGTCAGGACTATTTCGCCGCCATGAACTGCGCGGCGAACAGCGCCTTCGCCAACCGCCAGGTGATTACGTACCAGATTCGCCAAGCCTTCGCCGCCGTCTTCGGCAAGTCGGCCGAAGAACTGGGGATGCACGTGGTCTACGACGTGGCGCACAACATCGCCAAGGTGGAACGCTATCCGGAAGGCGAACTGGTCGTCCACCGAAAGGGTTCCACCAGGGCCTTCGGTCCTGGCCGGCCTGAGCTGCCGGAGATCTATCGCACGATCGGACAACCGGTCATTTGCGGCGGATCGATGGAAACTGGATCCTATCTGCTGGTCGGCACCGAGCGCGCGATGCAGGAGACGTTCGGCTCGACCATGCACGGGTCAGGCCGGACGATGTCGCGGGCGCAGGCCAAGAAATCCGTCCGCGGCGAGCAGCTTCAACGGGAGATGAGGCAGCGGGGGATCCTTGTCAAAGCGGTGTCGATGTCAGGTCTGGCGGAGGAGGCCGGCTTCGCCTACAAGAATATCTCGGACGTGGTTGAGACAGTGGATCGGGCGGGGATCACCAAAAAGGTGGCGGAGCTGCGGCCGATCGGGAATATTAAAGGATAAGGGTAATGATGGCGCGTGGCCTCTGTTAAGAAAATGCGGGTCCTGTCACCGACCGGCCTGTCCGTGCTCGCACCCTGCCCAGTGTAGGGACCCTGCTGCGGGGGCACCTGTTGCATTCCCGGAGCAACGGATCCCGGAGCGCCCAGGTCGGCACCACTCGCATTTTCCTGCAGTACCGGTAAGCGCAGGCTCATGAATAGCGAAATGTCAGACCACGATCGGCCAGACGTAAAGGGGGAGTAGTGGAGCAACGGCGGTGTCCGCGGTTTCCAGTGCGGTTTCGGAGTTCCTTCGCCTCGGCCAACATGGTCGGCGGGGAGGGGAGTGTGATCGACCTCTCGATCCGCGGCTGCCGCGTGGACAGCAACGTGACGGTCATGACCGGAACGACGTTGGAACTCCGCATCCATGCAGCCGAGCATGAACTGCCGATCGCCGTCGACCAAGCGATCGTCCGGTGGACAAGGAACCACCTGTTCGGCGTGGAGTTCATGAGCCTGCAACCCGGCGAATGGGCCCGCCTTCAGCATCTCGTCAAGGAATTGGAGCAGGAACCCTACGTGAAGAAGGCGGCGGACGAGGCGTCATCGTCCTGATCGCCTGCGCGGCTCACAGAGGCCGAAACCTCGTCGCGAAGAGATGTTCGGCGCGGCGGACTGTGACCGAGCGTCAAGGCGGTTGCGCGTTGTGCCGGTGGCCGTACAGAAGGGTGATGTTGATTCGGCGGCTTTCGTGCTCGTCCTTGAATGTGAACTGGTCGGTCTCGTGGAAGAGGTCGGAGTTGAAGACGACGGCGCGGTTCGCGCGGTAAGGAATCCGCACGGCTTTGGCTCCGGCGCCCGCCAGTCGAAAATCTTCTGCCGGTTCTTGCGTTGTTATATTCCTTGAAGTTCCAAGCGCGGGTCGCTTCTTTGTTCCACCCGACCAGCCCGCCCGTCTTGGAATCCAGATTGGCTTCGTCCGGTGTGATCCAGAAGTTCACGTTGACGACGGCCGCATCCGCGTGCACGCTGAGCCCTCTCGGCTGGCTGTCGTATTTAAACGCCCAAGCCGGGGTGAGACCGTGCTGCTCGGGATGCTCGGGAACGTGAGCCGTCATTCTTCGGCGATCTGCAGAAGCAAAGAGGTGGCAAAGCCGTCGCCCAGGAACGTGCCGAGGTAGCCGTGCCTTCAGGCACCCGTTCGCAGGCCGCGCGGTGGAGCACCCGGTTGAACGACGGTGCTACGAGATCCAGGTCTCGTTGATCGACGTGGATGCAGGTTGCTGCTGAGGCGTCTTCGCGAGCCTGCTGATCCAGCCGTTTCAGGGCGTTACGGTAGACCGCGTATGCCTCGCCAAGAAGAGCGCGGTCGAACAGATACTGAATCTGCTCTGCGTCGTGCCTCAGCCGGGACTTGGAAACCAGGGTCTCCGTCATGCGACGCCCATGATCATGCTTGGCCTGAGCTGATGCCCCGAGGCAGGAGAGGGCCCGGTCGAATTCGGCTCTCCAGATGGACACAATGCCAAGGTGGTACCTCGCCTTGACATAATCCGGCTGCACCCGGATCGCATGCTCGAACGCCACCGCGGCCTCGTCTCACTGGCCTTGTTCCATCAACGCCAATCCGAGATTGTTGTGAGCCTCCATACGGCCGGGCTTGCTTATCAGAGCCTGTCGATAGGCTTGGATGGCTTCGCCCACCAGGCCTTGTTCTTTGAGGACGGTGCCCAGATTGTTGTACACGTCCGCACAGCTCGGGCTGACGCGCAGTGCCCTCCGATACGCCTGCTCGGCTTGGGTGAGTTGGCCGAGCTCTTTGTGGACATTGCCCATGTTGGTCAAGGCCTCAACGTATTCGGGTTTTGCGGAGATGGCGCGCTGATACGCGGAGAGCGCTTCTTCGGCCCGTCCAGCCCGTTGCAGCACGACGCCGAAATTGAACCAGTAGAGCGGCTAATTGGGATGTTGCTGAACCGCGCGACCGACCAGCTCGCTCGCAAGGTCGAGCTGGCCGACGCGGTACGCGAGAAGGCCCAGCGCATGCAGCGCCTCCGGGTGTTCGGGGCTCAGCTGGAGAATGAGCCGGTAGCCCCGTTCGGCTTCCTGCAAGCACCCGGCCTGATGGTGTGACTTGGCTTCGTCCAGCAGCGTGGCGACCGCGAAACCGTCCAGCGGAGGACCAGGCCTGCCGCGGAGCTTTTCCAGTTGCCGCCCTCCGCCCAATGCATGGAGGCCCCGCGGTGAAGCCGTCAACCCAGGCTGCTCCGGCGTACCCGAAAACCAATGGGCGAATCAAAGCGAAGAGGCAGAAGCGGGGACAACAATCTAGAACGGCGTGCGAACAAATGGGGAAAAAAAGAACACTTTACGACCGTCGCGCCTGCGCCGTCCGCTGCCGGCGTTGCTCAATGATGTCCCGTGCGGCCATGCGATATGCTTCGGCGAATGTCGGGAAATTGAAAATGCCTTCGGCGAAGGCGTCAATCGAGGCGCCGTGCTGCAATGCCATCTGCCCCAGATGGATCAGTTCGGTCGCGCCTTCTCCGACGATCTGCACGCCCAGCAGGCGCTCGCCTGTGGGATCGGCAACCATCTTCAGCACGCCGTCGTCGACGCCGCAGATCTGGCCACGGGCGACTTCGTCAAAACGAGCTCGGCCCACCGTCGCCGCGCCGTGCCGCTCGGTCGCCTGCCCTTCGTCCAGCCCGACGCTGGCTATTTCCGGAATCGTATAGATGCCGAGAGGAATGGCATCCAGCGCGCCGTCGATCGGCAGGCCCAGCGCATGGCGGACCGCGCGCCGGCCCTGTTCCATCGCCCAGGAAGCGAGGCCGGGCGATCCGATCGCATCGCCAGCCGCGTAAATGTGTGGTACCGCCGTCTGGCAATATTCATTGACAGCAAGTGTGCCCTTTTCGGTCGGCGAGAGTCCGGCGGCCCCCAGATTGAGATCTTCCAGATTCGGTTGTCGCCCGAGCGCAACCAGCAGCTTGTCGCTCGAGATCGTCCTGCCGTCTGCCAGCGTGGTGACCACCTGCGATACGCCGTCCCAACAGACCTGGGTCACGGTCTGCTGCCCGCAATAGCACCCGCCTTGTCGTTCGAAGCTCTGGAGAAATTCCCTGACGATCTCCTCATCGAGAAACTGCATAGGGCGCTCGGCCCGATCGACCATGGTTACCTTCACACCCAGGCGGCTGAAGATCGACGCATACTCCGATGCCACGATGCCCCCGCCCAGCACCGTCAGGGATCGCGGCAAGTAGATCATCGAGAGAATCGAATCGCCGTCAAGAATGTTCTCATGGTCGATCGGAATATTCGGCGGAATACGGGGCCGCGACCCGGTGGCGATCACGATCGTCTCCGCCGTGAACTGCTGGATGTCGCCGTCCACCGACAGCATTTCGACGAGCCGGTCCGACAGGAATCGCGCACGACCGTGGAAGTGGAACACGCCGTGTCTGGACAGGTGATCGGCCATAGAGGTGGCGTACACCTTGACCACTTCGTCTAGGCGGTGCATCAAGACGGACACCGCGGCGTCTTGTCGCAGCCGAAATTCGGATACCGCCGTCGACCGCCTAAGCCGCTCCACTTGTAAGGCGGTCTCTCGGAGCATCTTACTGGGAATCGTTCTCCGAGCGGCGCAGGCTCCGCCTACCTTCGGCTCCCGCTCGATCACGGCTGCGCGCTTACCCGCTTTGGCGCCTTGAACGGCGGCCATCTGGCCGGCCGGCCCGCCTCCGATGACAAGAATGTCGAACGCTGCGACCGTGCTCATACGGCCATCGCCTCGACCACGGCCAAAATCTGATCTTTGGCGGCAAGCAGAGTGTCCACGTCGTTCGGATACAGATTGAGATCGGCGAAAACCGGATGATCTCGCACGGAATGGTCGTCGAAGGCCTTGGGTACGAGGAGGTAGGTCGCCAATCGATCGGCCAAACAGGTGATCATGACTTCCTGGCGGAACGTTGGGGCTTGCTCATAGCACGCCGAATACGCGATGGCTTCTGCCACCTGCTTCGGCAACCCCCACTTTTCAGCGATCAGCGTCCCCACACGGACATGGTAGCCCTCCAGCAACATCATCATCGCCTCGGGCTTTAGCGGCGTGTGGAGTTGCTTTGATACCTCCGCGGCTGTCTTCAGCACGACCGGCTTGCCGATTGCATGCAACAACCCGCAGAGATAGGCGCTCTCCGCGTTGTGTCGGCGGAGGCGGGCGATTTCCTTTGCATAGGCGCCGCTACCCAGGGCATGCTTCCAGAGTTGCTTGACGTCCGTTTCATACCCCGGCACCTGGTAGGCACCCGCCTTAATCGATGCGGTAAACGCGATCTCGGACAGCAGCGTCAGGCCCAACATCGTGACGGCGTGTTGCAGAGAGACGATCGGCGTGCGCGGCATGTAGGCCGGAGAGTTGGCGATCCGCAGCACGTGGGCGGCCAGCGCCTGGTCCTGATGAATCAGCGCCGACAGACGGGCCGCATCCGCCGACGGATCGTGGGTCAACGCCATGACGCGGCTGGCGACCTGGGGAAGCAGAGGCAAATCCACGGCCCCGCTTTCGATCCTTCGGACAAGCTCGCGCTCCACCTGTTGCACAGAGTCAGCGGTCGCGGGATGGTCGGTTCCGACGGTCATAGCCCCTCTCCGGCATGTATGGTGCCCGTTGAGCCCAGCGCAGTTCGGTACAAACTCTTGTCGGCCGGATAACACGGAAACCTTAGCCTCCAGCTAGCCTCGGCCGAACAGCCAATGGCTTGATCTGTGAACGTTCCCGAAGAAAAGAGAGAAGAAATGAGCAGGAGGGAACTCTCTCCTCCTGGGGAGAAAGCCCCCTCCTGGGCGCTTAGGACGCCTTCCAATCGTGATAGCTGGAACTGTCGCTCGGTTTTTGCCAGATCCGACGATCGGCAGAGAGCGAAATCAACCCGTTCGCCTGATGGTGTGAATGGAACGACCGACTGGTCGGTTTTCCGACTCTGCTAGATGGGCCGAACAGCCCTCAATCTGTAGCGGCAATGCGCTGTGGAGTCCGTTCGCATTCGGCCACTCAATCGGAAAGTTCCGCTTGTGAGGCGAGCGCTACCGTCGCTGGGCCGAGGTGGCCCGGGGGACTCAGGTCGTTCACGGGTGACCCCTCCTGGTTAAACCTAACAGGGGCTCGGGCCGGCCGGTCGCGTGATACCCGACCGGTCACGACGCCATCCGATATTGCCGTTCGACTTGGCACAAGAGAATCGGTCAATGCCGTCCGCTGGGCAGCCGTCAGCTCGCCGAATTTAATCCCGTGTGTACCCTGGGCCGGTAGTTTCCACATGTACGACGCTGCGGCGAATTCAAAATGCCGGAGAACACCGTCGGTCATTCGCGTGAGCTTGACATGGATGCGAGATCCGGGCAGAAGACACAATGGCAAATGCAACGAGAGGCCGCCTTCGCTTACGTCCTGCAAATGGCCGACAGCCAGCGAGCGGCGATCGGGATGGGAGAGCACTTTATCGGGCACCCGATGATCGAACCGACTTCCGTGGTCCGTCATGGTCTCTGTTCCCCAAGCCGACTCTACGATACTCCACCCGAGGAGCTCTTGCAGGCTGGAAGTTGCTCAGGATGCCCCCGTGAGTCGCGTTGAGTCTTCAGCAAGCCGGTGACTTCGGTCTTTACGCCCGGTATACTCCTGCTGTAACGCAAGAACGACGGCGAGAGGCATTCCAAATCGGAGGAAGCAACACGAACATGGCACGCATGGCCTGGCTTGCACTTCTTGTTGCGGCACTAGTGTTCTGGAGTTTCGGCCGACAGGTGACAGCTGCTGAGGGGGATTCGTCCGTGACAACCGAGCGGGTCCAACGCGAGGCTCAGGATGCCGTCGAAACGACCAAGGAATTTACGGTTCAGCGGAAGGAAGCGTTCCAGAGGAAAATTCAGGAAGAACTGGACGAGATGCAGGCGCGGATCGCCAGCCTGATAGCCAAACCAAAACCGATCGGGCGTCTGCCGAGGCCCGGGTGAAGGTACAACGGATGATCGCCGATCTGGAAAAGAAAAAGGAAGTGGCCCGCAAGCGGCTGGAAGAGTTAAAGTCCGCTGGTGCCTCCGCCTGGGCTGGCTGGCAAAGGGGGATGAGCGCGGCGGTGGAGGATCTCAGACGCTCGTCTAGAAAGGCGCTGTCGCATCTGCCGTGAGGGACGTTGCCGGATCGCGCTAGGCGCGATCTGGCAGGCATGGGAGAGAGGAGAAAAAAGAGGATCGGTCATGGCCCTGCGATATGCGTTGTTTCCTGGCTGTGCGGCGAAGGGTGCCACTCCGGAACTCTACCAGTCCACGATGGCGATCATCGGCCGGCTGGGCATCGAGGTGGTGGAACTGGCGGCGGCTTCCTGTTGCGGAGCGGGTGTGGTCACCGAGGCTGATCCCGAGGTCGCGTTGGCGCTGAATGCCAGGACGTTCGCCCAGGCTGAGCAGCTTGGGTTGGACATCATGACGATCTGCGGCACTTGCCAGGGCGTCATGGGCGCGGCCAACAAGCGGCTCAAGTTGGAACCGGCACTCTTAGATCGGATCAACAAGCGGCTCGCTCAGGACGGTCTCACGTATCAGGGAACCGTCCAGGTCAAACATCTGCTTTGGATTGTCGTCCGGGAGGTCGGCGTGTCGCGCCTGGCCCAGGAAGTCCTGATTCCCTTGAGCGATTTCCGTATCGCTCCATTTTACGGGTGCTACATTCTCCGCCCCTCCTGGGATCTCGGATTCGACGACCCTGAAAATCCCAAGTCATTGGAGAAGGTCATCAGAGCCGTAGGCGCCGAACCAGTCGCCTATGCCGGACGCACGAAGTGCTGCGGCTTTCCGATTATTCTGGAAAAGGAAGCGATTGCAGTGGCGATGGCGGGTGCCAACATGAAAGAGGCGCAGGACGAAGGCGCGGATTGTATGGTTACTCCCTGTCCCTTGTGCCACATGAGCCTGGATATCTACCAAGACCGAGCCGGGAAAGCGGTCAATGCGAACCTGCAATTGCCCATCCTGCATTTGCCCCAGTTGCTGGGGCTCGCGATGGGGGTTCCGGCGAAAGACTTAGGCGTGTCCCGCCACTTGGTGCCGGTGGATTCGATCATACGGAAGGTCGAGCGTTCACGAACACTAAGCGATCAGTCCTCGGCTCGCGGCGAACAGCCGCTGACCGCTAATAGCCGATAGCGAGGGCGAGGAGTCGAAGCGCATGAAAGTCATTAATCTTTCGGATTATTCGCAATTTAGCCAAGAGAAGATGAAAAAGAACAATATCTTTCAGACTCCCCGGTTGTTTTGTGATCTGTATTGCTTCGAACCGGGGCAGGAGCAGAAAGGGCATGTCCACGGCGACCAGGACAAGGTCTATCTGGTGCTGGAAGGACAGGGCACCTTCACGGTCGGATCAGAGACGCAGGTTTTGGGCCCGGGCCAGGGAACCCTGGCTCCGGCCGGCGAACCGCATGGCGTGACCAATCACACCAATGCTCGATTAAAAGTGCTGGTTTTCGTCGCTCCCAGCCCCTCGTAAACCAGCCTGTGTGTCGGTTGCATGCCAGTCCAACCCGCACGGGCGGCCTGCAGGAGGTTGTGTCTGATCCCCGATCGCTCTCTACCTCTCGGTGGCGGCGTCAACGCCGTTCGCCAATCCGCAGCGCGCCGAAAACAAACACCGACAGGGTGGCCTGACGGGTCGACCCCACCGGTCTCGGTGGGGTCGAGTGCTCTTCGCTTATGGCGCGGACGGCAGGGTGATTTCCGTCTGCGGCATCTCAACCTTCCATGGCGTGTGCGGCATCAGCGGCGCCGGCTTGGCGTCCGGCTTGACGACCAGCACCGCGATGGCCCCGCGCAGCGCGCCGGTCAGCGAATGGGTGACCAGCGGGTAGGCGCCTTCTGATTCGACGACCACGTCGAATGTCGCGGCGCTGCCCGGGCCGACGACGTAGGTCTGCACGCCGCTCAGCTTGTTGGCTGGATTGCCGCTCTCATAGACATTGTCCCAGATCTCGCCGATGGGATGGAAGGCCGAGAACTCGTTCGGGCCGGCGTTGACGAAATAGATTCGGACCCGCTCGCCCGGTTTGGCCTCCAGGGCATGCCCACCGGTGACGAACGGATGGTATTTGAAGACTCCGCCGTTGAAGACGATGTGGTCGAACTTCCGGTCAAACATACTTTGGACGTCGTCCGGATTTTTGAACAACTCCGATTGGATCAGCACGTATTCTCGGTCCGCCTTGGGCAGGGCTTTCGGATTCTTGGGATCCACGATGATGGCACCGAACATCCCGCGGGCGACGTGTTGGATCATCGGCGGTGCTCCGCAATGATAGAAGAACACACCGGGCTTCTTCGCCACGTATGTATAGCTGATCTCCTCTCCGGCGTTGATCGCTCTGTAGTTCTTCAGGAAGTCAATCTCGGCGGCGTGAAAATCCATGGCATGGGGATTCTTGTTGGTCGCCGGATTTTTCAGCGTGAACTTGACGGTGTCGCCTTCGGTGACGCGCACCACCGGCCCGG
>JBPKMA010000011.1:0-113387 GCA_051293835.1 Nitrospiraceae bacterium
ACCATGAGTCGCCTCGCCGCGGCGAGACCTTCGTGAGCCGCAAGATCACTCGAGCCGTGGCCGCGATCGTGGCCGGCCGGCAGCAGAAGCTCTACCTCGGTAACCTCGAGGCGCGGCGCGACTGGGGCGAGGCCCGCAGGACACTTTCGGAGCCTGAACGCGCAGCGGTCGATGCAGGCGAGGAAGCCGGGGGCTGACACCCATCGGATAGGCAGGCGAACAGGTCGGGCGCGACGCGGATTGATACAGGCTCGGCGAAAGCAATGTGCGGGATCGCTGGCATCTTCGCATACCGGATCGAGAGCTCGCCCGTCGACCGGGCGGAGCTCCTCCGTATCCAAGAGCATATGGCGGCGCGCGGCCCCGACGGGGCCGGAGAGTGGCTGTCGCCCGCTGGCGGCGTCGGCCTCGCTCATCGGCGGCTGGCGATCATCGACCTCTCCGAAGCGGGCGCCCAGCCGATGCGCGACCCCACCACCGGAAACGTCATCGTCTTCAACGGCGAGATCTACAACTACCGGGAACTGCGTCGTGATCTCGAAGCCCGAGGCGTTACCTTCCGGACCCAGTCCGACACTGAGGTCCTGCTGAAGCTGTACGCCGCCCACGGAACCGCCATGTTGCCGAGGCTCCGCGGGATGTTCGCCTTCGGGCTGTGGGACGCGCAAAGGCAGGGCCTGCTCCTGGCTCGCGACCCCTTCGGCATCAAGCCGCTCTACTATGCGGACGACGGCCGGACGTTGCACTTCGCCTCTCAGGTGAAAGCGCTCCTCGCCAGCGGCGGCGTGGATACGACACCCGACCCGGCCGGCCACGTCGGCTTCTTCCTCTGGGGCCACGTCCCCGAACCCTTCACGCTGTACAGGGCCATCCAAGCCCTCCCTGCGGGGAGCGCCCTCTGGGTCGGACGGGACGGCGCGCGCAGGAGCCACGTCTTCTTCAATCTCGGCCGCGAGCTCCGGGACGCCACGAGCTTGGCCGTCCCGCCGCCCAAGAGTGTAGTCGAGGCGCACGAGCGCTTGCGCGACGCCCTGCTGGACTCCGTGCGTCATCATCTGGTGGCCGACGTCCCGGTAGGGGTGTTCCTGTCCAGCGGGATCGATTCAGCGACCGTCGCCGCCCTGGCTGCGGAGGCCGCTTCGACACCGCTCGAAGCGCTGACCCTGGGGTTTCGCGAATACCAGGGCACGCCGCTCGACGAGACCCCGCTCGCCGCCGAGGTGGCCCGGCGCTACGGCCTGCGACACACGGTCCGCTGGATCACCAAGGACGATTTCATCTCGGCGCTGGAGCCTTTGCTCGAGGCGATGGACCAGCCCTCGATCAATGGCGTCAACACCTATTTCGTCGCCCGGGCCGCCCGCGAGACCGGCTGGAAGGTCGCCCTGTCCGGCCTTGGCGGCGATGAGTTCTTCGGCGGGTACCCGAGCTTCGATGAAATCCCTCGGGCGGTCCGGGCTCTCCGCCCGCTGGCGATGCTGCCGGGGCTCGGTCGGCTCGCCCGGATGGCCGCCAGCCCGATGATCCGAACGGCTGGGTTATCGCCCAAGTGGGCTGGCCTCGTCGAGTACGGCGGAACGTGGCCTGGTGCCTACCTGTTGCGCCGGGCGCTTTACATGCCCTTCGAGCTCGCCGGGCTTTTCGATCGCGAGTTCGTTCGCGAGGGGCTCGAGCGCCTCGAGCCTCTGGCCGCGCTCGGTCGCACCATCGATGGGCTCCCCTCCGACCGACTTCGCGTCATGGCGCTAGAAGCGACGTGGTACATGCGCAACCAGCTCCTGCGCGATACCGACTGGGCGAGCATGGCGCACGGGCTCGAGGTCCGGGTGCCCCTCGTGGACGTGGAACTCTTCCGCACGGTGGCGCAGCTCTGCCGGGCGGGCTTGCCACCCGGCAAGCGCGAGCTCGGCACGGCCCCTCAGCCCGCCCTTCCGGAAACCGTCCTCGCTAGGCCAAAGACTGGCTTTTCCGTGCCGGTCCGGGAATGGCTCCTGGCGAGCTGGAGCGGAGGCGCCTTGCGCTCGCCCCGGCAGCGGGGTCTCCGTGCCTGGGCCGAAGTCGTGTACGCGCCCGCGCGGGTGAACGACGCCCGACCCCAGACGGTCATCAAGCCCGTGCACCACCCAGAGGCGGCCGCGCGCCGGCGGGTCGCTCTCCTTGCGACCGAGATGTGCACCCCCGGCGGCGTGCAGGCGTACATGCTTCGTATCGCCGAAGCCCTCGCCCCCAACCCGGGTCCCGACGACCACGAGCTTCACTGCGTCAGCCTGAACGACGCCACGGAAGCCTTGCGGCGGCACCCTTCCCTGCGACACTGCGCAAGCCTCCGCGGCGCCGCACGGTCAAAATGGCGGCTCCTCGGCCACCTCCTCGCACTCCCCCGAGCCGACACGCTCGTGGTCGGCCATCTCGGGCCCGCACCGCTGGGCTGGCTCATGAAGGCTGCCGGTCGAATCACACGGTATTTCCTCGTGCTCCACGGCGTCGAGGCCTGGCGACGAGTACCCTGGTCGGAGCGCTGGGCGGCCCGGCGGGCCGATGCCGTGATTGCGACCACCAGCTACACGGCCAGAGAATTCGCCCGGCTGAATGGGATCGAGCGAAACTGTCTCCACATTCTCCCTCTGTGCGCTGACGAGCGCCACTTGGTCGCCGGCGGGCCGAGCGGGACGTTCAGGCTCGCCGGGGCCTTCAAGCTTCTATGCGTCGCCCGCCAGGACGCCTCCGAACGGTACAAGAGCTTCGAGATGCTCTTCGAGGCGCTCGCCCGCATCCAGGACGCCCCGCTCCCCCATCTCAACCTGGTCGGCACCGGCGACGACCAACCGCGCCTCAGAGCAATAACCTCGGAGCTGGGCATTCAGGATCGGGTGACCTTCTGGGGAGTGCTCGACGATGCCCAGCTTGCGAACGCCTACGAAGATTGCGACGTCTTCGTGATGCCGAGCAAAAAGGAAGGTTTTGGAATCGTCTTTCTCGAGGCGATGCTCCACGGGAAACCCTGCATCGGAGGCGCCCACGGGGGCACGCCGGAAGTGATCGAGCACGGCCGGAGCGGGTATCTCGTAGAGTACGGCGATGTCGACGCCCTGGTCCACTACCTCCTGGCGCTGCGGGCGGACCCGGACTTGCGCCGGAAGTTGGGTGCCCGCGGGCGCGAGCTGGCGACCACGCGCTTCAGCGCCGCCGCCTTCCGAGAGCGGTGGCGAAGCCTCGTGCTGGGGGACAGCCGGCCGACCGCCGAGGGCGATGCGCGGGTTCCAGCTGCGGCTGCGGCCGGGATGCGGGAGCCGGCGGGCGGATCGCGATGAACCGAGATCGCCTGGCCGCGGTGCGCGACGCCATCTTCGCCAGCTACGGCCGCGACTGGCAGGATGCGGGCGAGCGCTTTGACGCGGCCTCGGCCGACCGCTGGGGCAAGGCATACGACTGGTACCTGCGCGGCTGGCTTCCGCAACGGCGCGATGCGGCGATCGCCGACCTCGCCTGCGGGCAGGGCCGGCTCCTGCACTGGTTGAAACTGCGTGGCTGTACGAACCTGACGGGCGTGGACATCAGCCCGGACCAGGTTGCCGTGGCGCGTCAGGTCGTACCCACGGTGGATCAAGCAGACGTGCTCGCCTGGCTCGGTGAGCGAGCCGGTCGCTTCGATCTGCTGATCGGGCTGGACATCGTCGAGCACCTCGCGCGGGACGAAGCCTTGCGGTTTCTCGAGCTGTGTTGGGCAGCCCTCAAGCCTGGCGGTCGGCTCGTGCTCCAGACCCCAAACGCTGACAGCCCGTTCGGCCTCTCGGTTCGCTACGGTGACGTCACTCACGAGTGGGCCTACAACGTCAACGCCTTGACCCGGCTTCTCCGGCGAGCCGGATTCGCCGCCATCGAAGCCCGGGAGCAAGGTCCGGTGCCATGGGGATATAGCCTCGCCTCTACGGCGCGCTTTCTCGTCTGGCGCCTGATCCGGGCTGCCCTTCAGCTCTGGAACCTGGCGGAAACCGGCGCGCGGCTCCCGCTGCTCACGAGGGTATTCCTTATCAAGGGGGACAAGCCGGATGGCTAGATTTAATCATGCCGGTTGAGAAGGAATCTGGCGGACGGCCGCTGATTCAGGCATGAGTATCAACTGGTCGCATATTGATAACCAGTCGCTGCTGGGGCGCTGCCTGCGCTTTCCGCTGCGTTTCATACCACGTGAGAGCATGGTGCGGATCCGGCGTGGACCGGCCAAAGGGATGAAGTGGATCGTCGGCAGCTCAAATCATGGCTGTTGGCTCGGAACGTATGAACTCGAAAAACAGTTAGCGCTGCAAAAAGCCGTCAGAAAAGGCATGGTGGTCTATGACATAGGCGCTCAAGCGGGATTTTACACCCTCTTCTTCTCGCGCGTCGTTGGTGAAGATGGGAAGGTCTACGCCGTGGAGCCGTTGGCTGAGAATCTCCGTTATCTGCTGGCTCATATCCAGCTGAATGAGCTACGAAACGTAGAAGTTATAGCGGCGGCGCTCTGCGAGAAGAGCGGCTTGGAGAACTTTTCAATCGACCGCGAGAGGAGCCAGAATCGCCTGGTGGCGAGTGGGAAAAGTATCCTGCGCGTGCCGACACTGAGTTTGGACGATCTTATCGAAGGCCAGGGTTGTGCGCCTCCCAATCTGATTAAGATGGACGTGGAAGGTGCAGAGGTGCGTATCCTCCAAGGGGCAAGAACGACGCTCGATCGGTCTCGTCCCATCCTGTTCATTGCTCTTCATGGTGAAGAACAAAGACGCGCTTGTTGGGAAATACTTAAGGACACCGACTATCGGGTCTGTGACATTGAAGGTAGGGAACTGTCTGATTGGGCGGTGACGGATGAGGTATGCGCCTGGCTACCTACAGGGCTGAGGCACGAGTGCGTCTCGTCAGATGCCGGGAAGTAGGTCGATGCGCACGTACCGTTTAGCGTGTCTGGCCTCTCATCCGATCCAATATCAGGCACCGCTGTTTCGATACATCGCGGGTCGGCCTGAGATTGACCTCACCGTTTTTTTCCTAAGTGACCTGAGTGCGCAGACGTTTGTGGATCGCGGTTTCGGAGTGCCGATCAAATGGGACGTTCCAGTGCTGGGGAGCTACAAGTACATTTTCCTACCCTGCCTGGGCCCGCGCGACGACCTGTCCTTCTGGAGGCCGTTCGTGTACGGGCTACGGCGGCATCTGAGGGCAGGGCAATTCGACGCCCTTTGGGTGCATGGCTACTTTCACCAGGCGAATCTCAGAGCGATTTTCACTGCCAGGAGACTCGGAATTAAGGTCTTGCTACGAGGGGAGTCCCACCTGAAGCGCCCGCCCATGTCGTTTCTGAAATCGTCAGTCAAGAGTCGGGTGCTTCCTTGGCTCTTCAGGCATGTGGATGGTTTTCTGGCGATTGGGACACTGAACCGGGAATTCTACGTCCATCATGGGGTGCCTGAAGAACGAATCATCATGATGCCCTACGCCGTGGACAACACCTTCTTTCGCCGGGGAATCGCGGAAGCTCGACCCTTTAGGGAAAAGCTCAGAGAAGAACTCGATCTTGAGCCTGGACGTCCGGTGATTCTGTACGCCTCCAAATTCCAAAAGCGAAAACGTCCTTTAGACCTGCTGGAGGCGTACATCCGCCTATCGCCGGATGGCGTCAAAGAACCCACTCCGTATCTCCTGTTCATCGGAGACGGCGAGGAACGCGCCGCGTTGGAGACGCGGGCAAGGGCCCTCGGGTGGACGTCGGTGAAGTTCCTGGGCTTCAAGAACCAGACGGAGCTTCCTCGGTATTACGATTTCTGCGATGTGTTTGTCCTTCCGTCGGATGATGAGCCGTGGGGCTTGGTCGTGAACGAGGTGATGAACGCGGGGAAACCCGTCATCGTCAGTGACCGCGTTGGATGCGGCCCAGATCTGGTCCGCTGCGGCGAAAACGGCTTCGTTTTCCCCGTGGGGGATGTCGAGGCGCTGGCGCGATGCCTGCGCGAGGTGACGGCGAACCCGGAGCTGTGCCGCAGCATGGGAGAGGCGAGTCTGCGAATCATCTCCACCTGGGATTTTGAGGCTGATGTTAGAGGCCTGCTCCAGGCGCTGGAGTCAACTGTTGCTGCACCAAATCGGTCCTGATTGGTCATGATCTCGTCCATCAAGACTGTACGTGCAGGGGTCAAGACAGTGTGGCGGCGCGCCCGGGCGACAAGCCGCTTTGGAAGCGACGTACTCCTTACGGCTGTGACGAATGTCCTGCTGGGCATGCTGGGGCTGCTCACCGGGGTACTGGCGGCCCGGCTCCTCGGTCCGACCGGTCGCGGCGAGCTGGCAGCCATCCAGATGTGGCCCAGCGTCATCGCTACCATCGCCATGCTGGGCCTGCCCGAGGCGCTGGTATACTTTTGTGCCCGGGATCCGGATCGGGCGGGGCGTTACCTCGGCTCGGCCGTAACTTTGGCACTGGTGTCTTCTGTGCCGTTTGCAGCGGTCGGCTTTTTCTTGATGCCGACTCTTCTCTCGGCTCAGTCCGCCGAAGTCGTCACTGCCTCCCAATGGTACTTGCTCTTGGTCCCTCTCTTTGCCTTGGTCGGGCTACCCTATCACCCGCTGCGGGGTCAACAGGACTTTGTCCGCTGGAATCTTTTGCGGCTGCTTCCAAATGTCGGGTGGGCCGCGGTGCTCGTCCTGGCGTGGGCGATGGGCATGGCCAAACCCCGCTGGCTCGCTGGGGCTTACCTCGTCATGCTGGCCGTTCTTTTCTTGCCTGTGGTGGGCGTCGTGCGCGGGCGTGTTCCCGGACCGTATCGCCCACAAGTGAAGGATTGGCGGCCTCTCCTGCAGTTCGGACTGCCATCGTCCGCCGGCAGCCTCCCCCAGATGTTGAACTACCGCTTGGACCAGATAGCGATGGCGGCCTTCCTGCCCGCATCGACGCTGGGTCTGTACGTGGTCGCCGTGGCGTGGGGCAACATCTCCGCACCGCTCCTCAGCGCCATCGGGTCGGTGGTTTTTCCGCGGGTGGCTGACGAGCGAGGCAGGCTTGAACAGGCTGAGATCTTGGGGCAGGCGCTTCGTGTGACGGTGCTCGTTTCCTTTGTGGTCGGCACGTGCCTCTTGCTCGTGACACCTTGGATCCTTCCCTGGTTGTTTGGAGCGAAGTTTCGGGAGTCTGTTGGGGCAGCCTTGATTCTCGTGATTGCCGGAACCGTCTGGAGCGTTAACCACGTGACGGAAGAGGGTCTGCGCGGTCTCGGGCGTCCGACCGCGGTCCTGTGGGCCGAGTCGGCGGGGCTGGGTGTCACAGCGTTGTTCCTTTGGCTGTTGCTTCCAAGGCTGGGCCTCGTTGGTGCCGCCTTGGCGTCTTTCCTGGGGTATGTTGCCGTCTGCATCGTCTCGGTCGCTTGGATCGTCAAAATGACCAGAGTGAGCTTGAGAACACTGCTGATCCCTGCTCGCAGCGATGTGCACGCCGCCTATAGGTTGGCGTACCACGCCTTGCGGATAGATACACGGTGAGCGGGAGAAGCTGACTGCGAGGCTACAGTGACTAGTCCAGCAGAGAAATGGAAAAAGCTATTGGCAGAAGGTGGCTATAAGCATACCTGCTCGACACGTGCTCAGTACTATGCGTTCAGGCGACTGCCTCGGATGTGGCGGCTCATCTTAAGGTCAACTGGATTGGAGTCTCAATCACGATGCTTCGAGGTAGGCTGTGGCGGCGGCATTCATTTGGTACGTCTTGCCTTGAACGGCTTCATGTGCGCCGGCATTGATGTGTCTCCTGACGTTCTCAACAGAGCTCGTGAATTGATCGAAGCTGTAAAAGCGTTTGATCATGCATTTCCGCCGATTGAATTACTCGAGGGCGATTTCATGACGGTGGATCTGTCTGTGGCCGTAGGTCGGTACGACCTGGTATTTAACGTAGGAGTGATCGAACACTACCTCAGGCGAGAAGATCGCCTTGAGTTCCTAAGTCGTATGTTCCTTCTGGCTAAGCGGGGCGGCTACATTGTCTCGATCGTTCCTGCGGGAACGCATCCTTATAGGCAGGAGCAGAAGCAGAAAGGCTGGGGAGGTTACAACATTCCAGAAGTTGACTACGACCCACCGATGTTGATTAGCGAAATGCAACATGTTGGCCTCCAGGAAGTGATGGTGCTGCCTCACAACGTGTTCGGCTACCTCCTTGCTCGGCCCAGCGGGAGACCGAGTTGGTTCAATTGGTTGATTTATGGCGGCTTGCAGCTTGTGGTACCAATCTTGTCCTCAGCATTGAGATACAGCCATGCGTATTCCTTCGTTGGGGTGGGGCGGAAGCCGTGAAAGTCTGCGTCGGAAGCCCGGGCCGGTTTCATACCTTCGACCTGGGGCGGGAGCTTGAGCGGCGAGGCTGCCTGCAGAGCCTTTACACCGGTTACCCGCCCTGGAAGGTGGACGGCCTCCCGCCCGAGAGGGTCCGCTCGTCTCCATGGCTCATCGGTACGCAGGGCCTCTTGTCGAGGTGGGGCATCCGATGGTTCGAGAGGCCTTGGAATCGGCTCGCCACTGAGTCCTTCGACCGCTGGCTGGCGCGCAAGCTCGAGCCGTGCGACGTGTTCCATTGCCTTTCAAGCTTTGGGGTCGAGGCGCACAAGGTAGCCAAGGAGCGGTACGAAGCGTTGACAGTGTGCGACCGAGGGTCGTCGCACATTGCGTATCAGGACGAAATCCTGGCAGAGGAGTACGCGAGGTGGGGAATTGGGTACAAGCCAATCGACCGACGGCTCGTCGAGCGGGAGTTACAAGAGTACGACTTCTGTGATTTGATCTTCGTCCCTTCGAGCTTTGCGTATCGCTCCTTCATCGAGAAAGGCGTGCCGGGGAGGAAGCTCGTCAAGATTCCTTACGGTGTCGATCTGAGCCTGTTTCGCTCCCTTCCTAAAGACGACGACATCTTCCGGGTGATCTACGTAGGCGCGATGAGCCTCCGGAAGGGTATCCCCTACCTGCTGGATGCAGTCGCCCCGCTGAAGCTTTCGAAGTTCGAGATGTGGCTCGTAGGAGCCTGTCTCCCCGAGGCGAAGCCGTTCCTGGCAAAGCACGAGGGCCGCTACCGTTACTTCGGTATCAAACCCCGAGCCGAGCTACCCGAATACTTCGGCCAAGCGTCTGCCTTCGTCATCGGCTCGGTCGAAGAGGGCTTGGCCCTTGTTCAAGCGCAGGCGATGGCTTGCGGCCTTCCTGTGATCGCGACCAGAAACACCGGCGCCGAGGATTTGTTTACCGACGGCGTGGAAGGTTTTATCGTGCCTATCCGAGATCCAGAGGCGATTCGGGAGAAGGTGGTGTACCTGTACGAGCACCCCGAGGTTCGGGAAGAAATGGGTCGGGCGGCGTTAAGGCGTGTCGCCTCCCTTGGAGGGTGGGCGAGCTACGGGCAGGCCGTTGTGACGGCCTACCAGCGTGGGAGAGCAAAGCTGCGAACCCGAGATGCGAATATTGCTGGCTGACACGTCGGCATACGCGCCATCCAGTCCGATGTTCGGAGAAGCGGTGCGGGAGGTGGCGAAAGAGCGGGGATATCAATGGAAGTTTTTCGACGAAGCTGCGTATACCAATCTTCTGCTGGCTCATTTCGGTGTTGCCGGACGGGTGCTGTACCGCGGCGTCCGACCGGCGGTTGTGTCGGCGATGAACCTGCGGCTGCTGGCGGCGGCGCGCCGCTTTCGCCCGGACGTCGTTCTCATCGTCAAAGGGCGCGACTACTGGCCGAGTATTTTGCGGCGGATCAAGGGGGAGACCGGCGCCCTCCTTGTGAATTTCGCCACGGACGATCCATTTAACGCGAGAGTAAATTCTCGGCATCTTGTGAAGGCGATACCGGTGTACGACCTGTATGCCAGCCCGAGGCGCGCGGTGCTCGAGGATGTGTGTCGCGCAGGGTGCAGGCGCGTGGAGTATATACGGTTCGGGTACAAACCGAGCGTCCACTATCCGGAGCAGCCAGCAACAGGAGAGGAGAACGCCCGATTCAGGTGTGACATAGCCTTCATCGGTGGGGCGGATGCCGACCGGGTAGCCTTTTTCGAGGCTGTGCTCGAGACTCTTTCCCCAAAGTTACCTGCTGTGTCTTTGGGTTTATACGGTGGCTACTGGGCTTTGTATCCGAGGCTGCGGGGCTATGCTCGCGGCTTCGCGCTCGGCCGGGATTATCGACTGGCGGTCTCGGGAGCGAAAATCGTCGTGAATGTTGTACGGCGGGCCAACCGGGATGGCCACGTTATGCGGACGTTTGAGGTTCCGGCGTGCGGGGGCTTCATGTTGGCCGAGCGGACCGAGGAGCATGAAGAGATTTTTCCGGCCGGCTCGGGAGTTGATTTCTTCGGGTCGGTCGAGGAGCTCGTTGACAAGATCGTATTCTACCTTCGAAACGAGGACGAGCGCCGCCGCATGGCTCAGCGAGCCCGAGAAGCCGTCATCTTCGGCAGGCACACTTATAAGGATCGTCTAGAAGAGATCCTGCGCCTTGTATCGGCCTGACCTGCGTTAGGAGAAGCAAGCAACGGAGAGGGCCTAATGCCTGCGGGGCGCCAATTTGTCGGGGTGCAGTTGAGCTCTCGGCGGCCTTCTTTTGGACGCGGCCAAGGGACAACGTGGTACGAACTCATAGCGGGTTCGGATGTGCACACGCCAATGCGGAGGACCTCGCTGTTTGTACTCTCGCTCTTGGTTGTCTTGTTGGCGCTGAACGTCTATGCGCCGGCTGGCCCCACTCCGCTGGAGAGGGTCCTGGCCTCTCTCATCATCGTCGCGGCGCTCGTGCCGACGTGGCACTGGATGCGGGGGCGCGAGCCAGGTGTGCCCTTCATGACTTTCTGATGGTTAATATACGCAGGCTATTGCGCCGCTCCGGTTTTTCGTTCTGCAAGTGATCCTCACGGCGTGGGCACTGAGGCGATGTAGTAGGTAAATGATGAGCGTCGAATACGCCTTGCTCGCAGGGACTTTTGGTCTTGTGACCGCCCTTTGCGTGTTCCCGCTACTGCAGAAAGCCAAGAGCAGCTTGCTCATGGCATTCAGTATCTGCCACGTAATTTTGTTCTACGGGCTATGGATACAGGACTACTCACTGCATGAGAGTTTAGTAACCCTGGTAGCGGCTCACCTCCTGCTGCTGGCCTATTTTGCCGCGGTCGTACTTGGATCGGTCGACTGTGTCCATCTTAGGGGAAAAGAATGGTTAGCTGGAGCCCTGCAAATTAGGTGGGTGACTCTCCTTTCAGTACAGATGCTGTGGTTCGGTTGGAAGATTTACTTGATTAAAACGTACGGTCTTGCGGGTATGGCAGCGACGCGAGCCCTTGAGGGACCTGGCCCATCGCCTTTTTCCGCTTGGGAATCGGCGGTGTCATCATTTATCGGGGCATTATTTGTTGGGGCCGTCGTCTGTGCGATTGTCAGCCATTCTGCTGGCCGGCGGTTTCCAGGGTGGGTGGTTTTGGCTGGTGGCACCTTGTTTTTGTTGTATCTCATGGCTGGGGAAGCGTCGAGTGGAGCGCGTCGGCTGATGCTGGGGCTCGCCGCCCTGTGGGTGGCTGTCCGATACGCGGCGTACAAAGGGCTTGGAAGCTTCATCCGGAAGGAAGGAGCGTGCCTGCTGTTATTGATTGCTTGTGTCGGTGCCAGCACCCTCTTATACCAGCGGGTTCGTGGTTGGCCAGCTGATCCGTGGCTCGTGGAGAGCATTGCTTCTGGGGAGCTCGGGAGTTTGGCGAGGCGTGCGGTTAGCACCCAACTTGAGGAAGCGGAGTGGTGGCGCAGCGGTCCGCTTGATTTCTTCGCAAGTGTCGTCGGAGCAGTGCAGGAAGGAAAAAGCTCGGGAGGAGAGGCGACATGGTTTTCGATAGTCCTTTCAATTCCACGGGTGTTGTTAGGCGACGACAAACCGGTTGGCGATGTGGACGACATTTTGTTGGAGCGGCTGGGGATCGTACCTGCGGGACCGTACGTGGCGGTTGACTACTCTACGTCGCTGCCCGCGATTGCCATCGCGGACTTCGGACTGAGCGGTATCTTTCTGGCCTCGCTTCTACTCATCCTGTTGTTCCGTGCATACAGTGTCGCGTTGGTGCGAACACGAAGGTATGAGCTCGTCTATTTACTTGTGTTGGGGACTACTCTGCAGCTTGTGACGAGCCAGGAGGCCGGGTTAACAGCTTTTCTGGCAGGGTTCCGTGACCTTGTAATGTTCTCGCTGAGTGTTGGGTTCTTCCATGCAGCGTCTGCATCGCTACGTCGGCTGTTACGACGCGGGGCGCGCCGAGGTCAGCGCGGGATCTATTCGGAGGGAGCAGGCGAGGCACGAGGATCATAGGGGTGGGGGCCATGGCGCCGTGGGTCCTTGTTGAGGTCATCTCCGCCATTTCCATCGAAGCCTCCGGGCCGGTGTATAGCGTGCGGCGGCTGTGCGAGGCGGTGCGGAAGGCGGGGACGGAAGCGTGCATCGCAGCACTTGACTGGTCGCCGATGAATGGAGTGCCTGAGTACGCGAGGCTATTTCCACTTGGGATGGGACCCCGGCGGCTCGGACGGTCGCCGGCGCTGGTTCGGTGGCTGAGGGAGGAGGCCAGTGCGGGGCATATTCGACTGCTTCACAACCACGGTCTCTGGATGATGCCCAACGTGTACCCGGGATGGGTCGCTCGGCGCTTCTGCATTCCTTACGTGGTCTCCCCACGGGGAACCCTGGGGGAGTGGCCATTCAGCAGTGGCTCGCCGGCCAAGCGTGTGTTCTGGCCGCTCGTCCAGAAGCCAGCGTTCTCGGCAGTCTCGTGCTGGCATGCGACGAGCCAGGCGGAGTACGAAGACATTCGCCGGATGGGCTTTCGGCAGCCGGTCGCCGTGATTCCCAACGGCATGGATGTACCGCCGCTTCTTCCGAAGGAGTTCCACCGCCCCCGCACGCTCCTCTATCTGGGTCGCCTCCACCCCAAAAAGGGGCTGGACTGGCTGCTGCGCGCGTGGGCTGCGGTGGAGGCGCGGTTTCCGGATTGGCACCTGCGCATCGTGGGGCCCGACGAGCGGGGCTACCTCGGCGAGCTTGCCGCCCTGGTCCGGTCCCTGGGAGCAAAGCGCGTGACGTTCGATGGCCCCCTTTACGGTGAGGACAAACGGCGAGCGTACGCCCAGGCGGAGCTCTTCGTCCTGCCTACGCGTCATGAGAATTTCGGCCTCGTGGTGGCCGAGGCCCTGGCAGCCGGGACACCGGCCATCGTCACCCGCAATGCGCCGTGGAGCGGTCTTGAGACGCGCGGCTGCGGTTGGTGGATCGAGCCGGGCGTGGATGCGCTGCTGGCTTGTCTGGAGCAGGCCCTGGCCTGTCCCCCAGAGCGCCTGACGGCGATGGGCCAGGCAGGACGCCGGTGGGTCGAGGCGGAGTTCTCCTGGCCAGCCATCGGGACGCGCATGGCGTCCGTGTACCGCTGGTTGCTGGACGGCTCCCCGAAACCTGTGGACGTGGTGGTGGACTAATGACCGAGGGTTCCGCCGCCGCTTCACCGCGATGTCCGCTCTGCCACAGTGACCACCTCGCGGCGCACCGGTTTTCGCTGCTCCGCTGCGCAGGGTGCGGGCTGGTCCTGAATGCGGCAATCTTTCGGCATGGAGCCGGACAGGCGCTCAACGAAGAGGCGTTCGGGGATCAGTGGGAGCCGGAGACGTCGTTTTGGGTACGGTGGTTCGCAAGCTGGAAGAATCGCCGGTATCTCAAGACGATCCAGCGATATGTCCAGAGCGGACGGCTCCTGGAAATCGGGGTGGGGAGCGGCCGGTTTCTGGAAGCGGCGCGGGCGGCGGGATTCAAGGTCATGGGCTTCGACCTCTCGCCAGCCATCTGCCGGAGAGTCGAGGAGCGAATCGGCGTGGCAGTGCATTGTGGACCTGTGGCATCACTTCCGGAGCGGGCCTTCGACGTGGTGGCGATGCACCACGTGCTGGAGCATATCGAAGACCCGGTTGGCTTGCTCAGCGAGGTGCATCGCGTGCTCGCGCCGGGTGGCGTCGTCCATATCGCGGTACCGAACGTCGCCTGTTGGGAAGCGCGCTTTGCGGGGTGGAACTGCTACGTGCCCTACCATCTCGCATACTTTGAGCGTCGGTCGCTCGCCCGTGCAGTGGAGCAAGCCGGCCTGACTCCGGTCTGGAGCGCGAGCCACGAGGGCTTTTCAACCTGGTTCCTCCTTGTGGTGCGGTCCTCCCTCAGGATGAAGCCTGACGCTGCGCCGCGCATCGCGGCCTCGATTGGCGGCCGGGTTCCGGGGTGGTGGCCGCTGGTCGAACATCCGTACCGCCTCGCCATGGTTGTTGCGGGCGTCGCGACCTGGCCGCTCCGCCGCCTGCAAGCGGCTCTGGGCCGAGGCGATGAACTGGTGATGGTCGCACGGGCGGCAGCGTGATCATGAGCGCGGCGGACGTCGCGGTCATCATCCTCACATACAACGAGGAGGTGAACCTGCCACAGGCGCTGGACTCGGTCGTCGGCTGGGCCCGCGAGGTGTTCGTGGTGGATTCGGGGAGCACCGACCAGACGGTGGAGATCGCGCGGCGCTATGGCTGTCATGTGGTCCAGCACCCCTTCGAGGATTATGCCAAGCAACGGAACTTCGCCCTCTCCGAGCTTCCAATCAAGGCGGAGTGGATCCTCTTTCTGGACGCTGACGAATGGATGCCCGCCGCCCTCAAGGAGGAGATTGCGGCCAGGCTTGCGGGTGACCCGGTGGAGCACGGGTTCCTGGTCAAACGGCGGCTCATCTGGATGGGCCGGTGGATCAAGCACGGCTACTATCCCACCTGGATCTTGCGGCTGGCCCGGCGGGGCTCGGTGCGGTGCGAGGAGCGGGGGATCAACGAGCATCTGATTGTGGATGGGCCCGTGGGTCGCCTGGACCATGACTTCATCCACGAGGACCGCAAAGGGCTGGCGGCATGGATCGCCAAGCACAGTCGCTATGCGCGGCGCGAGGCCGAGGAGCTACTCAAGCGGCGCCAGGACCAGGGGCAGCGCGAGATCGCGGCTCGGCTCTTCGGCACGCAGCCCGAGCGGAAACGCTGGCTCCGGTATCATCTCTATGAACAGCTCCCGCCGCTGGTGCGGCCCTTCCTCTTCTGGAGCTATCGCTATCTCCTGCGCGGCGGGTTCCTGGACGGACGGGAAGCGTTCCTCTATCACTTTCTCCAGGCCCTGTGGTTTCCACTGCTCATCGACGCGTACTACCTGGAACTGCGTCGGCAGATGCGGGCGAGCGCCGTTAAGGAGTAAGACGGCGGATGTGCGGCATTGTCGGTTGGTCGGGTGCGGTTGAGCCGAGGCGGCTCGCGGCGGCAGTGGAGCGTCTCGCCCACCGCGGTCCGGACGCTGAGGGCCTCTGGTGGGACGAGGGAGTGGGCGTAGCCCTGGGCCACCGGCGACTGGCGATCATCGACCTGTCTCCAGCGGCCCGTCAGCCCCTGTGGGACGCCACGGGGCAAGTGGCAGTGGTTTTTAACGGTGAGATCTACAACTACCGGGAGTTGCGGCAAGAGCTACTCGCTCGAGGATTCACGTTTCGCACGCAGTCGGACACCGAGGTGCTCCTGAATCTCTATCTCACCGAAGGCGAGGAGATGCTGCCGCGGCTCAACGGCATCTTCGCGTTTGCGCTGTGGGATACGCGGGATCGGTCGCTCTTCGTCGCCCGCGACGCTCTGGGGGTGAAGCCGTTGTACTACGCCGCCTCGCCGGCAGGCGTCGCCGTTGCGAGCGAGATCAAGGGGCTCCTGCCGCTCCTCCCGGATCCCGGCGAGATAGACCTCGAAGCGTTGCATCGGTACTTGTCCTTTCTCTGGTGTCCAGGTGAGGGGACCCCCCTCAAACGAGTGCGGAAGTTGGGACCGGGCGAGGCGATGGTCATCCGAGACGGCAGGATCCACCGCCGGTGGACGTGGTACCAGCTCCCGATATTTCGCGGCCTGGGCGAGCAGGAGATGGGACCAGAAGAGGCGATCGCGCGTGTGCACGAGGCGGTGCGCCGGGCGGTGCACCGCCAGATGGTCGCCGACGTGCCGGTGGGGGCGTTTCTGTCGGGTGGGCTCGATTCGAGCACCGTCGTGACCTTCGCGCGTGAAGTGGACCCAGAACTCCGCTGTTTCACCATCGAGCTCGTCGGCGGACAGGAGGCCGGAACAGCCGACGACCTGCCTTACGCCCAGGCTGTAGCTCGGCACCTGGGAGTAGCGCTCGAGGTCGTGACGGTGGACGCAGGACAGATGGCCAGCGACCTGGAACGCATGGTGGACCAGCTCGACGAGCCGCTCGCAGATCCTGCGCCGCTCAACGTCCTTTACATCAGCCGCCTGGCCCGTGAGCACGGGATCACGGTGCTGCTCTCGGGGGCGGGCGGAGACGACCTCTTCACCGGCTACCGCCGGCATTGGGCTCTCCACACGGAACGCTGGTGGCGCCGCTTGCCCCGGTTCCTATTGCAGGGGATCGAGTGGCTGAGCGGCCACTTGGACCAACGCCGCGCGGCCTTCCGGCGCCTGGCTCGAGCTTTCAGCGGCGCAGGGCTCGACGGCAACGAGCGGATTGCGAGCTACTTCCTCTGGCTGCGCGAGGCCGAGGTCGAGCGGCTATACACACCGGACGTCCGGGCTTCGCTCGATGGCACGCAGGCGTGGGCTCCCCTGCTCGATTTTCTAAAGCCGTTGTCTGAACAGGTCAATCCGCTGGAGCGGATGCTCGCCCTGGAGCAGCGGTTCTTCCTGAGCGACCACAACCTGCTCTACACGGACAAGATGTCCATGGCCGTGGGGGTCGAGGTGCGAGTACCTTTCCTAGACCTTGACCTCGTTGACCTCGCTGCCCAGATTCCCTTGCGCTTCAAACAGCGCAGCCGCACAGGTAAATGGGTGCTCAAGCAGGCGATGCGGCCTTATGTGCCGGACAAGGTCATCCACCGGCCCAAAACGGGCTTCGGGGCTCCACTCCGGCGCTGGCTGCACCAAGAGCTGCGGCCCCTGCTGGATGACGTGCTCTCGCCGGAGAGTCTGAAGCGGCGCGGGCTGTTCGATCCCGGCGCGGTGCGCGAGCTGCTCCAGGCACACGACCGCGGCCGGATCGACGGCGCGTACACGCTACTCGCCCTGCTCTCCGTCGAGCTCTGGTGCCGGACGTTTCTTGATAGGGCTTGGCATGGACTCCGCAGTGAGCGACCTCAAGCGGCACGTCTATGAGTTCTGGAATCGGGCTTCCTGCGGGGAGGCGCTGTACCTCGCGGGCCTGGATCGGGCGGGTTATGAAGCCCAGGCGCGCGCTCGCTACGATCTGGAGCCCTATATCGCCGAGTTCGCGCGGTTCGAGGAGACGCGCGGGCTGCGGGTGTTGGAAATCGGCGTGGGACTGGGGGCGGACCATCAACGGTTTGCCGAAGCCGGGGCCGACCTCTACAGCATCGACCTCACTCCACGCGCGATCGCGCACACCCACGTTCTGCGAGGTGCAGATTCGCATTGTCCTCACGCACGGCGACCTCTTGGCCTCGGACGTCGGGCAGCGGCACCGCGGCTGGTTGCTGACGCTAGCGCGTAGACTTTGGCCTCGTTGGTTCTTCAAGCGCTGTTGCCGCCGTGTGGGTCTCTTTCTCCTGATCGAGGCGAGGAAATAGTGGCATGAAGCAGGTGCTGCAATCCCTCAGGACCGGCGCCATCGAGGTGGCCGAGGTGCCAGCGCCGGCGGTGCGGTCTGGTGGGCTGCTCGTCCGCACGCAGGTTTCGCTCATCTCCTCCGGCACCGAGCGGATGCTCGTCGAGTTCGGCCGAGCGGGGTGGGTAGAAAAGGCTCGCCAGCAGCCGGAGAAGGTCCGCCAGGTGCTCGACAAGATCCGGACCGATGGGCTCTGGGCGACACTCGAGGCTGTGCGGAGCCGGCTCGACGAGCCGCTCCCCCTCGGCTATTGCAACGTGGGGTTAGTAGCCGGAGTGGGCGAGGGGGTGACCGGCTTCTCCGTCGGCGACCGGGTCGTCTCCAACGGCTGGCACGCTGAGGTCGTGGCGGTGCCGGCCACCCTGTGCGCGAAGGTGCCGGAGGCCGTGGCGGACGAGGCGGCCGCGTTCACGGTCCTGAGCGCAATCGCGCTGCAAGGGGTCCGACTCATCCAGCCGACGCTCGGCGAGCGGGTCGGGGTGATCGGGCTCGGGCTCGTGGGACTCCTCGCAGTCCAGATCCTCCGCGCGCACGGCTGCCGGGTGCTGGGGCTAGACCCGGTGCCGGAACGCCTGGCCCTTGCGCGGCGCTTCGGGGCGGAGGTCGTGGACCTCGCCGCGGGGGCGGACCCGGTGGCTGCCGCCGAAGCCTTCTCCCAGGGGCGGGGGCTCGACGCCGTGCTGATCGCGGCAGCCACCGAGAGCGCCGACCCGGTGCGCCAGGCGGCCCGAATGTGTCGCCAGCGGGGGCGCATCGTCCTAGTGGGCGTCGCTGGGCTCCAGCTCGAGCGGGAGGAGTTTTACCGGAAGGAGCTGACGTTCCAGGTCTCCTGTGCCTACGGCCCCGGACGCTACGACCCGGCCTACGAGCAGAAAGGCCAGGACTACCCGTTCGGGCTCGTGCGCTGGACGGCGCAGCGCAACTTCGAGGCGGTGCTGGACCTCCTGGCCGAGGGCCGGCTGGACGTCGCCCCGCTCATCAGCCACCGGGTGCCTATCGGGGAAGCCGCCCACGCCTACGAGGCGCTTCTCCACGACCGGCGTGCGCTGGGGATCCTCCTCACATACCCCGAGGCCGGAAGCGCCCCTGCCGCGAGGGCGACGACGAGGACCGTGCGGTTGGCCGGGTCAGCTCACGTGGCGGGCTCGGTCTCAGTGGCGCTCGTCGGCGCCGGGGCGCATGCCCAGCGGGCGCTCCTGCCGGCGCTGCGCGCGGCCGGCGTGCGGCTGAAAGTGGCCGCCTCGGCGCGCGGCGTCAGCGCGGCGCACGTGGCCCGGCGATTCGGGTTCGAGCTGGCGAGCACGGATGCGGAGGCGGCCCTCGCCGATCCGGACGTGAACGCGGTCGTCATCGCCACCCGTCACGACAGCCACGCGCGCTACGTCCTCCAGGCTCTCGGGGCCGGCCAGCACGTGTTCGTGGAAAAGCCGCTCTGTCTGACGCTGGAGGAACTGGAGGCCATCGAGCGGGCGATCGCCGCGCGCGCGGCGGAGGGCGCGGATGCCGGGGCGCCGCTGCTGATGGTCGGATTCAACCGGCGGTTCGCGCCGTTGGTCCGGCAGATGAAAGCAGTGCTCGCAGGCGCGACTGGACCCTGGAGCGTCGTGATCACGGTGAACGCGGGCGCCCTGCCCGCCGAGCACTGGCTCTACGACAACCAGCAGGGAGGCGGGCGCCTGGTCGGCGAGGGCTGCCATTTCATCGACCTCGCTCGGTTCCTGGTGGGGTCGCCCATCGTCGAAGCCCACGGGGTGGCGACCCGCACCGCCGCCTCCCGCGACGAGGATTTCACGCTGACTTTGCGCTTCGCGGACGGCTCGGTGGGCACGGTGCACTACCTGACCCGTGGCCATCGCCGGTTTCCGAAGGAGCGGATCGAGGTCTTCGGCGGGGGGCGCGTGGTGCAGCTCGCCAACTTCCGCCGACTCCGGGTCTTCGGCGGGCTCCATGGCCAGGGCCGCTGGCTCTGGCGCCAGGACAAGGGGCACCGGGCTTGCGTCCAGGCGTTCGTGGCGGCGGTGCGGGACGGAGGGCCGCCACCCATCCCGCCCGAGGAACTCTTCGAGGTGACGCGGGTGACGTTGGAGCTGGCCCAGCGCCTCCGCTCGTAATCGGCGGTTGTAAGCGGTCATCGCCATGCATGTTCTCCATGTCATGGGCGCGCGGCCGAACTTCATGAAGCTTGCACCGGTGGTGCGCGCGCTCGGAGGCCGCAGGGGAGTACGCCAGACCGTCGTGCACACGGGCCAGCACTACGACTCGGAGATGTCGGCGGTCTTCTTCGAGGAGCTCGAACTGCCGCGGCCGGACATCAATCTCGGCGTGGGTGCAGGCAGCCACGCCGAGCAAACCGCGGGCGTGATGCACCGGCTCGAGCCGGTGCTGCTGGAGACGCGGCCCGATCTGGTGCTCGTCTACGGGGATGTCAACTCCACGCTGGCCGGGGCGCTGGTTGCTGCCAAGCTGCTCATTCCGGTAGGACACGTCGAAGCGGGCCTCCGATCCTTCGACCGGAGCATGCCGGAGGAGCTGAACCGCCGCCTGACCGACGCGGTGGCGGACCTGCTCTTTACGCCCTCGCGGGACGCCGACGAGAACCTGGCCCGCGGGGGCATCCCGGCCTCTCGGATCCGCTTCGTCGGCAATGTGATGATCGACACGCTGGTCCGGTTCTTGCCGCGAGTCGAGCGACCTCCCGAGGCAGCGGATCTGTCCCGCTACGTCTTCGTGACGCTCCACCGCCCCTTGCTGTTCGCCGTGCATCCCCGGACACGGCAGCGGATCGAGGAACTCGGGTGGGCGGCCAGATCGAACGGCGTTCGGCTGCTCCCTCCACTGCCCTACCGGCAGTGCCTCGCACTCCAGCGGAGCGCGAGCGCCGTCATCACCGATTCGGGCGGAATCCAGGAGGAGACCACGTTCCTCGGTGTCCCGTGCCTGACCCTCCGCGAGAACACGGAGCGTCCGGTCACGGTCAGCGAGGGGACCAACACGCTCGTGGGGCGGCGCCCGGAGCGGCTCCCGGCGGCGGTGCGGGCCATTCTCGACGGCGGTCCGAAGCCCGCTCGCGTCCCGTTCCTCTGGGACGGGCGGGCCGGCGAGCGGATCGCCGACGCGCTGGAGGCATGGTGGGGCTCGCGCGCCTGAACTATTACCGCCGGGTGATAGCGGCCTACGTCCTGCGCCGGCCGAGCCAACTCACCTTCTGGCACGAGGAGCCTGAGGTGAACGAGCGGGCCCGGCCCGGCGAGCTCGGCGAGTACTGGATGACGTTCCGCACCAAGGCCGACTATCCGGGGCAGTACGACCAAGCTGGTATCCCGCTCTTGGATTATCACGGTAGAGTGGGACTCCAGTACAACCCCATCGCTATCGCTCAATATGGCCTAGGGAACTACAACCTCTTCCGCCGCACTGGAGATCCGCAGCGACGCTCCAAGTTCCTGGCTGTGGCCGACTGGCTGGTGACCAACCTGGATCACAATCCAGCCGGCCTGTGGGTCTGGAATCACCACTTCGATTGGGATTATCGCACGCCCCTCAAGGCCCCCTGGTACTCGGCCCTTGCCCAGGGCCAGGGGCTCTCGGTTCTAGTGCGGGCTCATCGGGACACGGACAATGCGGCCTATCTCGATGCAGCGCAGCGCGCCTTCGCACCCTTTCTGCACACCATGGATAAGGGCGGCGTGGCCTATGTGGACGAAAGTGGTCACACCTGGTTCGAGGAGTACATCGTCTCCCCCCCCACCCACATCCTCAACGGATTTATCTGGGCCAGTTTTGGGGTCTACGACTACTTTCTTGCGACGGGTGAGCCCCTCGCACAGAGATTGTTCAACCAGGCGGTTCAAACTTTAGAGGCCAACCTGCCGAGCTACGATGTAGGCTTTTGGTCGCTTTACGAACACTCCGGCACCCGACTGAAGATGCTCGCCAGTCCCTTCTATCACCATCTGCACATCGTCCAGTTGGAAATCCTCTATCGGCTAACGCGCAAGGAGATTTTTCATACATATTCGACGCGATGGGACAATTACCGCCGCAGTCGTCTGAAGCGAACGGCTGCCTTCATGTACAAGGCTGTCTTCAAGCTCTGCTACTATTAGCCTGCCATGAAGATTCTCTACGTATCTCAATACTTCCCGCCGGAGATGGGCGCGCCGGCAGCCCGTGTCTCGGAACTCGCGCGGCACTGGGTGCAGGCCGGACACCGGGTGACCGTGCTGACGGGATTCCCCAACCACCCGACGGGGGTGGTGCCTCCGGGATACCGGCACGCCTGGCGCCGCGGCACGATGCGCGAGTGGAAGGACGGGGTTGAGGTCGTCCGGACGTGGCTCTACCCGGCTCCAAACCGGTTACCGCGCGAGCGGATTCTGAACTACACCTCGTTCTTCGCCTCAGCTTGCTTGCGTGGCCTCGCTCTCGAAAGGCCGGACGTGGTCATCGGGACCTCGCCGCAGCTCCTCGTCAGCCTCGCGGGCTGGTGGATCGCCCGAGCGAAGCGCTGTCCGTTCGTCTTCGAGGTGCGCGACCTCTGGCCGGAGTCACTGGTGGCGGTCGGGATCGGCGGGCGGGGGTCGTGGCTGGTGCAAACCCTGGATCGGGTGGCGAGGTTCCTCTACTGTCGCGCGGACCGAATCGTGGTGGTCACCGAGGCGTTCAAGGAATACCTTGTGGAGCGCCGCCGGGTGCCCGGAAGCAAGATCGAGGTGATCGAGAATGGGGTCGAGACCGACATTTTCACACCTGCCGCCGATGGGCGCAGCGTCCGCGACGAGATCGGGCTCAACGGGCGGTTCGTGGTCTCCTACATCGGGACCCTGGGGTACGCCCACGGGCTTGACGTCGTCCTGGAAGCTGCGCGGCGCCTGAAGAACACTGCGCCCGAGGTGACCTTCTTGCTGGTTGGGGAAGGCGCCGACCGGGAGCGCCTGGAAGCGCTGCGCCAGGCGAGGGGGCTGGACAACGTCTGCCTGGTGGGCGAACAGCCCCGAGAACGCATTCCGCACTTGATCTGCGCTTCCGACGTCTGTCTCGTGGTTCTCCGGCCGGCCGAGACCTTCACCACGGTGCTCCCGTCGAAAATGCTGGAGTTCCTGGCGTGCGGCCGACCTGTGATTTTGGCGGTCGAGGGGCTGGCGCGCCGGGTGCTCGAACGGGCGCAAGCCGGGTTGGCCGTGCCTCCCGGGGATGCAGCGGCCCTCGCGCAGGCCGTGACAAAGCTCGCCGCAGATTCTGGCCTCCGGACGAAGCTGGGAGAATGCGGGCGAGCCTTCGTCGAGCGTAACTATCAGCGGCGCACGAAGGCGGCGGCGTACATGCGGGTGCTGGAGGAGGTGGTGGCCGGCGTCCCGCCAAGCGGATGCTCGACGTGGTGCTCTCGGGTCTCGGGCTCTTGACCTCAGCGCCGCTCTGCCTCCTCGTCGCCCTCGCCATCAAACTTGAAACTTGGAGGACGGGGGCCGATCTTCCATAACCAGGAGCGCGTCGGGAGGGACGGTCGGCGTTTCCGGATGTGGAAATTTCGCTCAATGGTACCCGATCGGATAACAGATTCGGGCCGCTCCAGGCGGGGGAGCACGACGGCCGGGTGACGCGCGTGGGTCGGCTCCTCCGGGCGACGGCCTTGGGCGAGCTCCCGCAGCTTTGGAATATTCTCGAGGGCGACATGAGCTTCGTCAGCCCCCGGGCCTTGATGCCTGCGGAGATCGAAGTCACCGGCAACGGGGAGCTGGTGCCGCTGGAGGAGATCCCAGGCTAGCCGGCACGGCACCAGGTCCGACCGGCTGCACCGGCCTGGCTCAGGTGTGTGCGCCCTGGGCTCTGCCCTGCAGGCACAAGTTCAAGTACGACCTCTTCTGTATGGATCTTATGGAGAATGGATCTATATGGAGAAACAGTTTTTCTGGCTGGATCTGAAGCCGCTCTGACCATGCCCCATTGCTTCGACGTCCAGGCACTGGCCGGGAAAAGGGCCTGACGAGAAGGACCTCCTTCTGGATTTGAGATGTTCCTCAATCTACCTGGATGCCTGCTGCCCGAACCGGCCTTTCAATGACCGGACACAGGAACGGATCCGTCTGGAAAGCTGAAGCTGTGGCGAGTGGCGACTGCTTAGAGGCGAAGCCGTGGATTTCGAGATCTCCCTTCTCCCTGACGAGGAAAGACGGCGGAAAGTTATGCTCTTGCGGGCTCTGTCAGAATCCAAAGTGACTGTAACCAAACAGATCGAGCGCTGGGCCTTGGAGCTGGAAGGGCTTGGGTTCAAAGCCCATGATGGGCTCCCCTCTGTGTCAATAGCGATCGCAAACGCGGAGACGCTCCGTGCGGCGTGCCCGGTGGACCGAGCGGTCGTCAGCCGGGGGCGGACCCGCAGGCCCACAGTCGTCGAGCCTCTGGAGGAAGCGGGCGAGGACGTGCTGACCGTTGACCGCTTCCCCGCGAGCCAAGGGACGTGCCTGTAGCGCACCAACCCGATTGAGTGGCTCAATGAGGAATTTCGGCAACAGGTCAAGGCGCACGGCACATTGCCTCCGGCATAGACGGCGGAGTGGCTGCGGTGTGGGCTGATCCTGAGCGGGCAGATCTGGATGCGCTGGATGACGGATGACGCGAACTGGCTGAGCGAGTGCCCGATGAGCCCCGGCAAGTCACCTGAGGGGGAAGACTCCGATAGGAACGAGATCGTTGATCCGCGGGCACATGCGATGGTCTTGTTCAAGCCAGATGCCGGGAACCGCCAATTTCCATACATAGAATTCGGGACACAGCCAATCGTGGGGCAGGAAAGCGGGAGAGATGAAAGCACTGATACTAACACTAATTTCTTTTTTGGTTTCCTTTACTATTCAGTCTTTGATAATAAGGAGTCCTCGTTTAAGTGGATTATTAAACGATTGTGAGACGCTTGATAAACCCCAGAGGTTTCATTATGACCCAACTCCAAGGGCAGGAGGGATAGGGATATTTGCAGGGTTTGTAGTTGCCCTGCTTATAGCCCAGAGATTACCCCTGCATCCATCAGATACACCCCTTTGTCTGCTACTGCTCATCTCATCCCTCCCGCCCCTTATTGCTGGATTGTGGGAGGATATAAGGTCAAATACAGGTTACAGGACCAGGCTGGTAGTAATTGCCACTGGTGCAATTATTGGAATTATTTTACTTAATAGTATTGTTTATGATGTAGGTTTATTTAAATTTCCATTATGGTTTGCAATACCCTTCACCATAATTGCAGTTACAGGTGTTACAAATGCCATCAATATCATTGATGGGTTTAATGGGCTTGCCTCAGGTGTATCAATTATCTCCCTTATCTCCTTTGCTCTCATCTCCTATATACACGGGGATACTCTGATATTCGGGATAAGCCTTATCCTGATTGGATCGATAGCAGGTTTCTTTCTCTGGAATTTCCCATGGGGTAAGATATTTCTTGGTGATGGTGGTGCCTACCTTTTAGGTTTTATCCTTGCCCAGCTCTCCATACTCCTTGTAAGTAGAAACTCTGATATATCTCCGTGGTTTCCCCTCGTTATCCTTGCCCATCCAATCTGGGAGACACTCTTTTCAATATGGAGGAGAAAATTTAAGGATGGTCGTTCTCCGTATGAACCCGATAGGCTTCATTTCCATACGTTGATTTACAAGCGTATAACAAAGAGCCATTCTAAGACATCCTCTCTCATCTGTCTCCTTGTTGCCTTCTTTGACGTCATTGCCTTCCCATTCTATTCATCCACCCCACTCCTTATCCTCATCTTTCTCATCTTTACAGCTCTCTATGGTTATATCTACAGGGGGATTGTGAGGTTCAGGCCGTTGAAGGACGAGGGACGAAAATATGGCTCTACCGGGTTGCGTGTGGGGAGCGGTCGAGCCCATCCACTGTGAAAGTAGATGGCAATCCTGAAGTGCTCCGGGTTGCGGAAGCCTCGGGCAGTCTCTTCCCCCACTGGAGGACGGCGTTGATCGTCTTGAGGCCAGCGCTGGTGATCCCGGGTCGCAGGTAGGTAAGGACGTTGGGCAGATGGCGGCGGATGAGCTTGGCCACCTCGGCCACCAGCCAGAGCCGGCTGTGGGTCGCCCACCAGAAGCAGCGGGCGACGAACGTCTGGGCCGCGCCGCAGTCGGTGTCATCCCAGCACTGGTGGACGCGCTCGTTGAGCGTCCATGCCCGCGCCATCGTCTTGTGCCGAGGCCCAGCTCCAGCGCTTCCCTCTGCATGGCAGCGAGCAACTCCGAGCGCAACCAAGGGAATTCCTCTCCCCCCATGACCTACTCCATGAAACGGGGAAAGCTACGGCGACTATAGATTCCGATCGGCAAATCCCAATTCTCTCTCTTAACTCTCACGAGCACCTCAGCCAAGGCCGAGATGTATGTCTCCGGCCAGTTCGGCCTGACGATTCCCAACAGTTTTGGTGGCCCGTTATCAGATGGGCCGATTCGAGCCCTATGCCGGAGTGGGGATGGGCGTCTTCTTTGCCCGGATCAAGGATGGGGAGACCGGTATGAGGCTGGCCTTCGGTGGCCGGACTCGTTCGTGGCCGGCTCTTCGGTTCCTCCTGGGGCCGGCCACGTCTTTTCTCTTGACGATCCGCGCCGCATCTGTTGCTTGTGACAGGCACGTGGCTATGCTAGCTTGAGCGGCATGTTGCCAAGTCTCGCGTTTCCGCCCGTTACGGAAGAACTCTTGGCTACAGTGGTCCAGCGTATCCTTTCGGCAGGCGTATCACGGAAAAAATCGTGCTCTTCGGTTCCCGCGCGATAGGCACCGCCAGGCCGGACTGTGACCTCGACCTTCTGACCCTCGAGGGCTCCGATCTTCCGGGCTATGCGGGGTCGGCGCGGTACCGTCGTGCCTTATGCCGGGCTCTTCCCGGCAAAGAACGTCGTCGTCTGGACTCCTCAGGAAGTGCGGGAATGGCGAGCCGTGCGCCAGGCGGTCATCTCGCCCGTCCTTAGCTGAAGCAAAGTCCTAGAGGTCGGGGTGCGGCAATGTGCGGATGTGGCCCGCTGTTCGGGGTCACCTCTTGGGACGTATGAGCCTGGTGGAGCCCCGAGCATCGCGCAAGGGGGAGTCAGTTCACCCACACGATTTCCCGAAGGGCCTCAAATTAGGAACGCCGGCAGGATCAACGCCATGCAATCACGGCACATCGTTCAACCGGAACGATGGCGCTCTGAACGATGACGCTCTTGACCCGGCCACTGAATCGTTCTCGTCATTCGCTCTCGATCACTCTGCCGGTCGTGGCATCCACGCTGAGGTGAATTTCTTTCCCCTCCGTGGAGAGAACGTTCACGTCCCAGACGGCCATGTCTCTTTCTGTCAGCTCGGCCCCGAGCACTTGCCCGGGCACCTTCTCCTTGGCGGCCTGAACGGCTTGCTCCAGCGTGACCTTGGCTCGAGCAGCCGCCTTGGTTTTGGCCATCTCATGGCCGCCTGCCATTTCCTTGGTCACAACCCCTCGGAACCGTTGGGTGCTGCCGGGGGCTTCCGGCTCCCTGGCAAAGGCCACGAGGCTTGCGGTCGTCACGGCTCCTGCAATGACCAGCGTCCCAATTCCCATTCTTATGAGCATCCCTTTCTCCATGACGAAACTCCTTTCGTGTCCAGGTTACCCCGACAACTTTTTAACAAGTTATCTCTCACGGCCAAAAGGTTCAATCACCCGATCGGGTGAAGAATTCGCTGGAGCGCGACCGGAAGCTCCCCTAGCAGCCGAATTGGTTTATCAGCATTGGGCGTTCAGCCGAACCGGAAAAACCCTCTTATTCCGCAAGGAGTTTGGCGCGAAAGGAGCGGGAAGGCGGTCCAGGCATGATAGATGTTTGCCGTTGCTCAGGCGGCGTGGAGACTTCTCCCTGGCTGTCCACCGGGGCTTGCGGGAGCGTGACGGCGGAGCCGCGTTGGATCCTGACAATGCCCTTTACATCCGCGCGAAGGCGAGAGGTTATTTGGATGCCGGCACTTTCTTCGCTGCCCCGATCGCATCCAGGCCAGCCTGGGCGCAGGCATCGTCGAGGTGAGTGCCGGGCGCGCCGCCGACGCCGATTCCCCCGACCACCTCATTGCCGAATTGAATCGGGAGCCCGCCGCCGAGGAGCAGAATACTGGGGCCCGGCGCCGTCACCGCGCGGTTGCGCCCGCAGCACGCCGGCCTTGTCCACGACCGCCGCGCTCACCTTGTAGCCACCCGCGGCGCATTTCCATGGGCGACCACTTCTGTCCATAGATATTAACTACTAATAGAATAAATACATACAAGGCATTGACCTAATATTTGACCTATGCTATCAGAGAACACGTATCGTGACCCCGTATTTCTCCGGGCGTTCATCCATTCACTCAAAGGAGGATCGCGTTATGCTACAAAGATCTCTTGCAGGTCCCTGGCCTCTGCTCATCCTACTGGCGCTGGCCGCCACCGGCTGTGCATCCACACCAACGGCCGGTCCCGCGGCCTCCGGACCATCCCTGTATGACCGCCTGGGCCAGAAGCCAGCCATCACGGCGGTTGTGGATCGGTTCGTCGCCAACGTCGCCGCGGATGCTCGGATCAACGGACGCTTCGCCACGACGGACATTCCGAAGCTGAAAGCCCATTTGGTGGATCAGATCTGCATGGCCACGGGCGGGCCCTGTGTCTATACCGGGCGGGATATGAAAACCGCACATAAGGGCATGAAGATCTCGACCGCCGATTTCAACGCGCTGGTCGAGGACTTGGTCGCGGCCCTGGATCATTTCAAGGTGCCGGCAAAGGAGAAAAGCGAACTGCTGGGGCTGCTCGGCCCGATGAAAGCTGATATCGTCGAGGTCCCGTGAGGTCTTCGCCGGCTTGCCGGCGCGCGTAATACAGACGCGCGCCGGCAGAGGCCTACCGGCCTGTCGCGAGAAGGAGACCGGCGAGTGTCCGCAGGCGAGCGAAATATTCGCCGGTCTCTTCCGGCACAGAGGGAAGCAACGCATCAAGATCGCTGAGGCAGTGCTCCAGCCTCGCGAGACACGGGGCGTCAAGGCTCCGCTCTTCGAAGTAGGACACGGCGTATCCGCTGATGACCGTATCCAGCGTCATCAGCTCCCCCTCGTCAGGGCTAGAAAACTTTGGCCAATTCGACTCACGATGCTGGTCCCATACGGCCCGAAGATCCATGTCTTACAACCCGCCTTTTCGTAACGCCTCGATCGCGAGGCGTGCGGACAGGATGACCGCAACCATTCCGGCCAGCCGAGTGGGCCACGGAGCCCGGGCGCACCACCGGGCACAAAGCTGCTCGCAAGCGTGTTGCGGTCGATGGAAAAGGGGTCGGGAGTCTTTATTAATGCAAATTTGTCTTCCTCACGAAAAGAATCCCGACCCCTTTTGTGGCGCTCTGCCCCCAGGCTGCCTGCCTGTCCCCTTTCTTTCGTGCCCATTCCATCCAGCTCGCGTCCGTGATACTTGACGGCGCCAGTAAATCGGCGGGAGAATGGCGGCCGTGCACGCGTTGATCCAGAAAAGTTCAATGTCCCCTTTTCTGCTCGTTTGGTCCGCAGCACGAAGGTTTAACCGTTGAGGCTTCCTATGAAGTTCTCCGGACACAACATGGCGATCGGTCTCGGCCTGCTCTGCCTCTGGATGAGCCTCACCGGCCTCGCCTCACTCGACCAACAGCTTATCGAGGCTGCGAGAACCGGCAAGCTTGATGAAGTCAAGCGCCTCATCGAAGCCGGCGCGGCCGTCAATGCGTCCAACAATGATGGCGAGACCCCGCTGCACGAGGCAGCCGGCTACGGTCGCGAGGCGGTGGTGCGCCTCCTGCTGGAGAAGGGCGCGGCGGTCAATGCAGCGGACAAGGATGGCTGGACCCCGCTGCACAGGGCAGCCGCCGAGGGTCGCGAGGCGGTGGCGCGGCTCTTGCTGGAGAAGGGCGCGGCGGTCGAGGCGGCAACCGAGGGCGGCTGGACCCCGCTGCACGTGGCGGCCGCCGGGGGTCACGAGGCGGTGGCGCGGCTCCTGCTCGAAAAGGGCGCGAGGGTCGATGCGGCGACCAAGGACGGCTGGACCCCGCTGCACGAGGCAGCCGGCATGGGCCACGAAGGGGTGGCGCGGCTCCTGCTGGAAAAGGGCGCGAGGGTCGATGCGGCGACCAAGGACGGCTGGACCCCGCTGCACCGGGCAGCCAGCATGGGCCACGAAGGGGTGGCGCGGCTCCTGCTCGAAAAGGGCGCGGCGGTCAATGCAGCGACCAAGGACAGCGAGACCCCGCTGCACGAGGCAGCCGGCTACGGTCGCGAGGCGGTGGTGCGCCTCCTGCTGGAAAAGGGCGCGGCCGTCAATGCAGCGGACAAGGATGGCTGGACCCCGCTGCACAGGGCGGCCTTCTGGGGCCACGAGGCCGTGGCACGGCTCCTGCTCGAAAAGGGCGCGGCGGTCAATGCAGCGGACAAGGACGGCGAGACCCCGCTGTACCGGGCAGCCAGCATGGGCCACGAAGGGGTGGCACGGCTCCTGCTCGAAAAGGGCGCGGCCGTCAATGCAGCGGACAAGGACGGCGAGACCCCGCTGTACCGGGCAGCCCGCAGGGGCCACGAGGCGGTGGTGCGCCTCCTGCTGGAAAAGGGCGCGGCGGTCAATGCAGCGACCAAGGACGGCGAGACCCCGCTGCACGTGGCAGCCGCCTGGGTGGTGCGCCTCCTGCTGGAAAAGGGCGCGGCCGTCAATGCAGCGGACAAGGACGGCTTGACCCCGCTGCACAGGGAAGCCGCCGAGGGTCGCGAGGCGGTGGCGCGGCTCCTGCTCGAGTGGGGCGCGGCGGTCGAGGCGACGACCGAGGGCGGCTTCACCCCCCTGCACGTGGCAGCCGCCGGGGGTCGCGAGGCGGTGGCGCGGCTCCTCCTCGAGTGGGGCGCGGACCCCGTCGCTCGGGCGAAGGGTGGTGTAACCCCCCTGCACATGGCGGCGGAGTTCGGCCATGCCCGTGTCATCGCCCTCCTGCTCTCGTATGACGCCTACGCCGGGGTGCCGGACGATTTTGGAAGGACCCCGCTGGATGTGGCCCGCAAGAGCGGCAAGGCCTCGGCGGTGCAAGTGCTGGAAGCGGCCCTGGCCAGCCGGAAGCCGCCGGTGGTGGCCGCTCCTGCGCCTCCGGCGCCTTGGAGCGCCGTGGATGTGCCGCCGGCCCTGTCCCCGAAGCCGAAGCCCCGGACCCATGCGCTGGTGGTGGGGATCGAACGGTACCGGAACGTTCCGCCCGCCGACTTCGCCTCCCGCGACGCCGCAACGATGGAACGCTATCTTGTGCAGGCGATGGGGGTGCCGGCCCATCAGGTGGCGCGGCTGGAGAACGAGCATGCCGCCAAGAGCGATCTCGAAAAATATGTCGAGCAGTGGCTGCCCCGCCGGGTCGAACCGGGCGACACCGTGTTCGTCTATTACTCCGGCCACGGCGCTCCGCATCCCAAGACCGGCGAAGCCTATCTTGTGCCCTACGATGGCGATCCGGCCTTTCTCGAGACCACCGGCTATCCCCTCCAGCGGCTCTATAGCCGCCTGGCCGCCTTGCCCGCGGAGGCGGTGGTGGTCGTGCTGGATGCCTGTTTCTCCGGCGCCGGCGGGCGCTCGGTGATCGCACGCGGCCTGCGGCCGGTGCGGGTGGCGGTGGACAACCCGCTGCTCGCCGGCGGCAAGGTCGTGGCGCTCACGGCGAGCGATGCCGAGCAAGTCTCCGGCACGGCGAAGGACCAGGGGCACGGGCTCTTCACCTATGTGTTGCTCAAGGGGCTGCGCGGCGAGGCCGACCAGGACGGCGACGGGGCGATCGGGCTTGAGGAACTCTACCGCTACGTGAAGCCCCTGGTGGAACAGACCGCCCGCCGCGACCTGTTGCAGGAGCAGACGCCCCAGCTCTTGGGCAATCCCGACGTGGCGCGCGCGGTGCGACTCGTCGAGCGAGCCGGCCGCTAGCTGGATTCCGCCTACTGGCGACCAATCCTTCGCCCATCGCCTCATCCCTCTCCCCTTGCCAGAGGGAGAGGGAAGGCTTCTGAGACGCGCAACATGGCCTACTGGGAGCGAGAAAGCCCGGTGTGGATGGAGCGACGACGGGTCCTCTCGCCTGTCTGGTTGTGGAGCGAGCCTTGCCGGTTGAGGGCGCGGTGGTGGCTTGCGGGGTGTATCGCCTGGCTGATCGTCTCCGGCCTTGCCGCCTGTGGAGGGAAAGGAGGCCTCGCGCCGACTGCCGGTCCGACCGAGCCTTCGATGGCTGACCGGGTCGCGGCACTGCGGCGGGCCTATCCGGCCGATCGATACCTGCTGGGGCTTGGAGTGGGTGACTCAGACAGTGTCGCAGTAGAACTGGCCCGGGCCGATCTCGCGAAGCAACTCAGAACCGAGGTGCGGATACGGTGGACCGATCTGCTCAAGGAGACCGGTGGGCGATCGGAGCAAGAGCTGTCGCGGCTCATTGAAACCCGGGTGGCCGAATGGGTCCAGGGGCTGGACGTGGTCGAACGCGGTCTCGACTCCCGTACCGGCCAAGCCTATGCTCTCGCCGTGCTGCCCAAGCCGGCACATGGTCCGGTGCGTGCGCCCACGCCGCCCCCTGCCTCAGCGGGCGAGACTCCCAGGCCCGGCGAGCAGCCGGCGCCCACGGAGGAGGTCCTCTGGGTGACGGCCCAGGGGATGGTGACCCTGGGCGATCAGATGACGGTGGCGGAAGCACGTTCTCGGGCGAGGGAGGAAGCGCGGCGCGAAGCGATCGCGCAGGCGGTGGGCACGTGGGTGACCGGCCAGCGCGTGATCTACAACGCTCAAGTGGCAGATGACTTAGTCCGGTCGGTCGTGCGCGGGATGATCGTCGAAGAACAGGTGGCCGAGGAGGGGGTGCGGCAGGTCGGTGAGGGAACGGCGCCGGTCCTCCAGTATGTGACGACGCTCCGTGCCAAGGTGAAGCCGGTACACGTGGAGCGGCGCGGGGACTTTACGCTCCAGGCCGAGCTTGACCGAACCGTGTACCGTGACGGTGACGAGATGACCATCCGGGTGGTGACCAGCCGCGACGCCTATCTCCACATCTTCAACGTGGAGGAGGACGAGACGGTGACGGTGCTCGTGCCGAACCGCTTTGTGGAAGCAATGCCGGTAAAGGCGCACCAGCCCTCTATCTTCCCCGATGACCGGCTTCGGAGTCTGGGGGTGCGGCTGCGTGTGTCGCCACCGCCAGGCGCCACGCAGTCCCGCGAACGGATCAAAGTGGTGGCCACCACGAGTCCGCTGAACCTCGCCCGCAAGCCGACGCCCGACGGCACCTTGCAGACCTTTCAGATTCATGCCGGACGGGAGCGGGCGCTGGTGACGGATCTGCTTCGCGCTCTCGCCCAGTTATCCGAGGAACACTGGACTGAGACGACCCTCGCCTTCGAAGTGCGGAAATGAGCCACGATGGAGAAAAGGCGACATTCCACTTTTCGGAGCGAAACTGAGCTGTGGATGGCCTGCTGACCGATTAGCAAAAGAAGAAGAGTGGCGCAACAGAAAAGTAGAATGTCCCCTTTTTCGTGCCGGGGATTGACCACGACGACCGGCATCCCGGTGCATCCTGGGCCCTGAGCCCGCAGAGGAGACTGACGACGTCGTCCCGGAGACTCGACGGGACCGGAGCGCGGCCGGATATCCTCACTCTCTCGGAAGACTTCTTACGGGTATCCCATCTCCCTTGGCTCGCCATCCAGCGGGGCGCGCAGTTACTTCGTTTTCGCATCTATTTTCTCATCGAGCGTACCCAGCCCGTTCAACGCTGCTCGAATCGAGCGAAGGGCCTCCTGGAAAGCCGTCTCCTGCGCCTTGAGGAGATCGCGTATGGAGCGGTTGAACGACCGCACGGCGGCGCGAAGCTCGGCGCTGTCTTTCACGAGCGCGTCAGTCTTTCCGCTGAGCTCGGCGAGCGTCGCCTGAGTGGAAGCGATCAGCACTTCGACTTTCTTCAAAGCCTCCTCTTGCGTCTTGGTGTCCTGCGCAAGCTCCCGCACTCGCTCTTCGATCTGCTTCCTGGTCTCCTCGAACCCCGCCTTTGTTTGGCTTTTCAAGGATTCGACCGAGGCCGCAACCGGCGCAAGCTTTTGGTCAAGTTCCTTCTTCGTCGCGGCAACTGATTCCTGCATCTCTGTTTTCAGCTTCTCAATGGGCATGAAAAGGGGTCGGGAGTCTTTATTAATGCAAATTTGTCTTCCTCACGAAAAGAATCCCGACCCCTTTTGTGGCGCCTTTTGTGGCGCCCGACCAGGGACCCTGTCCGCTGGAGCGGAAGGGGTTCCTCACGAGGGGAAGGGTGGAGCGAAGCCGGACGGGAGGCTCGGCGACAGGACCCGCCCCGGGCTCACACGGTCCGGATCATCTCAACGGTGGCCTCAGCGGGAATCCGCCCGACCGACGACTCCCGCCCCTTCCGTTCCTTCCGCACGATCTCGCTGATCCGCACGATCGCCCCGCGGTGCCAGTCGTCCATCGCCGCATTCGTCTCCGACCGCAGCCGGTCCTGCCTCCCCACTTCCGGCCGCCCCGTTTCGTTGCACAGCCAGGCCCGCTTCTCGCCTTTCATCGCCCGCAACTCGCTTACGACCCGGAAGACGTCCGGCCGCCGCGGGACAATCGTCTTGCCGTCCTTCCGCAGGATCGCATAGGCAAACTTGAGCGCGTCTTTGATCAAACCGACTTCGCGGTCGATCGCCGCCACGATCGGGGGCGGCCTCCAGGGCCGCTCTTCGTGGCACCAGTCGCCGGCCTTGACCAGTGCCGGGCAGGGACCGTCGTGCAGGCACGGGCTGTAGACCGTACAGGCGCCGGTTGCGAGCAGCTTGTCCCGCACTCGGTGGAGATCACGCGAGGTGCCCCGCAATGCCGGCTCGATGAGGAGCAGCGACCCCTGCGGCACCAGCAGATCCAGCAGCCCACGCACAAGAGCCGCGCGAGCGCCGATTGGGTCGCGCGCTCCCCGCCAGAGCTCGTTGAGCACGTTGGCCACGATGATCAGCTCGAACGGCCCTTCGGGCTTGCACGCGTCCAGGCTCCCGGCCCGCTCCAGGTTCAGGTGAAGCGGCGTGAACACGGCCGCATGGGTTCCGGACGCTTGAGCATAGGCCCGCCACAACCGTGCCGCTTCCGTCAGGGCTGGGAGCGCCTGGTCCACCGCCACCATTTCGACCGCGCGCGGCGTGCGCCGCACGTGCAGCCAGTCCAGCACGGCCAATGCGCCGGTTCCCGGCCCGCTCCCGACATCCAGCACGCGCAACGGCCTGTCGGCCAGTTCTGGCAGCGGGTCGGGCGGCAGCTCGTCCAGCAGCACCTGCACCTTGGCCAGGTTGACGGGCAGGAAATAGGCCAGATAGCCGGCGCGGAGCGCCTCTTCATCCAGGTAATTCCAGGTCCGTTCGGCTTGCCCTTTCGTGAACAAGCATGACAGCTTGGCCACGCTCCGGCAGAGCACCGCAAACCGATCCGGATCCCGCTCGGGCAAGCCGTCGAGCCCAAGGCAACCGGTCAGAGTTTGCTGTAGCACGGGAGATGCCGCCTGGCTCATGATCGGTTGACCAACGAAAAGGCCGTGGTGTAGGCTCAAACACATCCCGCGTGAGGGGCGTGGGGCGATCGGTCGGCAGCCTGGAGCCGCCTCGGTCCTCCAGCCCCTAGCGGCTGACCCTTAGCCCAGGAGTTCGTCATGACCGACGCCATTCTGCGGGCCTATCGGGCCGTCGAGCACGCGATGGAGGAGTATAACAAGGCGCTCCTGGACCACGTAGAATTCCTGCGCTCGTCCGAGCAGACCGACCCCGACAAGCTGTACCGGCTCACGCAGGGCGCCAAGGCGATGCGGGACAGCAGCATGATTTATCTTTCCTACGCCAAGTTCATCGCCTACGGGATGCCTGAAAGCGAGGAGTTGATCAACGAGGATTTGCAAGGCTAACTTGTCGGTTGGATTTCGTGGAGCATATCTCGCCCTTTTCTTGCCCTGTGCGCTTTGCGCGTGACGAGATACGTGGTCGGCAACGAAAAAGGGCCTGATCCGGATGGGATCAGGCCCTTTCGTTTCTGGCGTAGCCGCTTAAATGCTGCGCATGAAGTGAGCGACCGCGGCGGGGTCCACGTCCGTCGCCCCCATAATCTGGGACAGTGGAACATTGGTAGATTTCTTGCCGGTCAATCCCGACTCGACCTCATCCACGATGAGTTCCACCGGCATGGACTGCCCGCCATACACGCGAGGCCCGGCGATGATCTTGGCTTTGGAGTGCCCGTAGATCGCCGCCGCGACGTCCTTGGCCAACCATCCCACATAATTGAACTCCGGAATCACGATCAGTTTCGCATTGGCACAGAGCTGTCGGAGTTCTCGCGTTGGGAACGGTCGCAGCGAGCGGATCTTGATCAGGCCTACCTTGATCCCTTTCTCGGCGCACAGCCTGATCGCCTCTCGTGATTGGGCCACCGCACTGCCAGACGCAATCAGAATAGCGTCCGCATCGTCAGTGTTCTCGGCGGTACAGAGCCCTCCCATATACTTGTTGATGTACTTCCGTGAACGCTCCACCGCCGCCCAGACCTCCTGCTGCCAGACGGCGTGAATGTTATACGCCATGAAGTTGGACTTCTGAACCGGCGCATCGCGAGAAAGACGAGCCGGCGGATTCTCCGCATCCAGCACGGGGACAGCGCCGCGCCAGGGATCCCGCGGAGGGAGCTTGAGGTTCCGATCCTGCATGTACACATAGCCCCGAGCATGGGTCACGAAGAACCCATCGCAGGCGACGCCGACCGGCAGCGTCACGTCGTTCTGCTCTCCGATAATGAACCCCTTCATAATGAAATCGAACATATCCTGCTGGTTCTCGGCATGAAAGAGGATCAATCCGCAATTCAGCAGGTACGAAATTTCGATGTTGTCGGGTTGAATCGCAAGCGGCGCGTTGACCACGCGGCATGTGAACATGATTACAGCCGGCAGCCGGTGCCCCGGCCATGACGCGATCGGCTCGATGCCGCGCAGCGTGCCAGGCCCTGCCGTTGCGGTGAAGCACCGTACGCCCGCCCGCGATGCCCCAGCAATGGCGGACATCACGCCGTATTCCTCTTCGCCGCGGTAGTATTCCTTTACATACCCTTCGCCGTATAACACGCCGATGAGCTGCATAGTCTCGCTTTGCGGCGTGATCGGATAGGCCACCGCAAAGTCCACGTTCGAGCGACGCACCGCTTCTTTAGCCGCTTCGCTTCCCGTGATGAATTCGCGTGTCCTCGGCGCCTCAAGAAACATGTATTCCGGCGTAACCACGCGCTGTTTTTTAGCCTCCGCATGCGGATCCTTTCTGACGCCCGTAGGCTTGGGAGCCGCCACACTGGTGATCGGATCACCTTGCGGATTGGTCTTGACTTCGGTCTCCAGAGAGTCGCTCATGGTGGCACCTCTTGGCTTGTGCGCTCATCGCGTGAAGCTCATGGCTGAAGGCGTTACCGCCGGCCCCTTCCTCGTGTAGTCCACCCGCGATCCGCTACCGATTATTCGCTCTCGTTCAGGCTTCGCTGTGCATACGCTCGGGTCGGTGGCCGTAGGCCGCGGCCCCGGCTAGATCCGCCGTCGTCGGCGTGAACGCGAGAGGGTTTGTGTGTGTCTTGCCGCCGTGCACCTTGGACTGGGTCCCAGTGAACCGGACATTCTCACCGTTTTCGGGCAGCTTGATCCCCATCTCTTCTCGCACCCGCTTGATAACCTGCGCGACCCGCCGCAGCTTCGCCGCGTCGCAGTCCCGGATGCTCAGCATCGCATCTTCGTGCCCCTGCTCGGCGCAAAGCGCGGCCGTGCAGCAGTTCGTCCCCGCGCGGATCATCTTCAGCGTGAGATTGGCGTAATGACAGTGCACACCCACGAAGATACAGGCCTCGATCTTGTTGCCCCAGATCGTCAGGTTAGGATGGTTGGGGTTGATGACTTCCTCGGGATCAATTTTGGGATATTTCGGGCGATAATCGGGCATAGGGATGATCAGCACATCAGGAATCTGTGCGGCGATTTCCAAAACCGCTTTAGCTTTCTCCACCGCATGTTCGTTCCAAGCCCACAGCACCAACGGCCCTGGAAAGATCGTGGCGTTGGGACGCGTCAGCATCTGGCGCGCGATCTCTTCCATCACTTTCTCTTCGTCCTCGTGATGCCCATACCACAGCCCTTGACCCGGCTCGGGTAAGGTCACCCCGAGCTGGGCGGCGGACGGCGGATGAAACCCGGCCGGCCCAGGGACGATGATTTTTTCTCGTGTCTGCGGTGTCGTCTGCACGCCCTTTTCTCCCTTGTGTTGTCTCGTCTATCCGACCACTGGACTCGTCAGCAAGGCGGTGGTGGACTTCTCGCCGTAGATGATGTTGTCCGTCAGCGCCGCCTGGGGGAGTTGATCAATCATCACCATCTTGATCGCATGGTTCTTGGCCATGTTGTCGCAGACCCACACGCACTGGGCGCAGCCCTTGCAGCGATCCACCGCCACATAGGCCGACCCGTACTTGAACCCGCGGTCCTTCCCTAATTCCTCACTGTACAAGATGGTGTTCGCCTCGGGGCAGTACTGCGTGCAGAGCCTGCAGTTTTTCGCGGCACAAATCTCGACATTGATGTCGGCCACAAGATACATGCGTTGTCCTTTCTGCTGAAACCCGGTTGACCGTCAGACAGCCGCCGCGGCCGGCGCGGGCGCTTCGACTTTCATGACCCCGGGCGCCGCCCACCCGTGATCCACGGCATAATTCCACGCGGCGCGAATCACGGCCATATTCTTCTCGATCAGTTCCTGTTTCTTCTTGAATTTCCGTTCCACGACGCTATCCAGCGCCGCCGTCCCCCCGGAGACCACGAACCCTTTGCCCAGAAAGCGGTCCTTGACAGCCTGTTCCATCGCCGGCATGTTGGTCAGACCGGTGATGGCTCCGATTGCGCCCATCAATGCCATGTTGGTGGCCAAGTCCATGCCCGACACTTCCAGGGAGATCTTGGTGGCCGGCAGGTAGTAGAGCTTCGCCCGGCGTTCCTCCAGTTCCCGCTGGTGGTCCGGCTGCAGCTTCATCGGCCCATCGTGATTGATCAACACGATGCCGTCGTCCTTCAGCCCAAAATAAAACGGCATCGTGTACGACTTCCCGTGCGTGATGACCTGCGGATGAAAGATGATAATGATGTGCGGAAACGTGATCTCCCCAATCTCATAGATCGGCTCGTCCGATACCCGCACATAACTCTCAACCGGCGCCATGCGTTTTTCGGACCCGTAGAATGGCACGATCGTGCTTTCGCCGCCGGCATTAATGACCGCGGTGCTGAGGATGTGCGAAGCAGTCACTACACCCTGTCCGCCCACACCGGCCATCCGGATATTAAACCGTTTCGCCATGGTTGCTCCTCCTTCTGCGCGACATCCAGCTCTTCTCGCTTTCCGACCAAATTACGCTTGAGGAACCGCGGCCGCCGGCTTTGCTTGAAACTCCCTATACCCATAGCGATCGGCTAGGTACTGCTTGGCCTCGTCCGTGATGAACTCGGTGAACTGGTAGCGGTCGTTCTCGACGTTCTTGGCGTCTTCCATGACTCTGTCGGTCGGGATCGCGTATTCGATGTTGCAGGAGGTGTAGGCTTGGATGTACGTCGGACCGACTTCGCGGGCAATGAGGACGGCTTTCTTGATCACGCTTTCGACCCGACGGGGGTTGTTCGGCACGACGGTCGCCACATAGGCGCAGCCGGCAACTTTGGCCAATCCGACCATGTTCATCTTCTCGAACTTCTTGCCCAACGGCGCCATCTTCAACACCGCACCGCGGTTGGTCATCCCGCTTTCCTGCCCACCGGTATTGCCGTAGACCTCATTATCCAGCATGATCGTCGTAAACTTTTCTTTCCGGAACCAGGAGTGCAGGACTTGTGAAAGTCCGATGTCGGCCAGACCGCCGTCGCCGGCCAGCACAACGACATCTTTGGGTTTGTCGCCGAATCGCAACCGCAGCCCGCGGGAAAGTCCGCTTGCCACGCCGTTGGTATCACCGTAGTTGCCGTACACGAACGGAATGGCGGCTTGGGAGAGGGCCAGGCGACCGCAGCCAGCCGTCCCGACCGTAATCGTATCCTCGGGATTCGGAAACGAAATAATGGCCAACCTGATAAAGAGGGTCATCGCACACCCAGCACACATGGGATGCTCTTCGAGGATCTCCTTGAAGGTTCCCATCTGGGCTACCCCGACCTTTCTACCGAAGGGCCCGTGCTCGACCATGTCGCGATATTCCTTCGGCATGAATTTTCCAAACCCCGGGGTGAACTTGACGTAATCAAGACTCATTGGATACCCTCCCTGCTGTTCGCCGGCCCTCGCGACGCGTCAGCGGGCCAACTTAAGGCCATATCGATGGGAATCGTCCGTAATCGTAGAACCCTGCATGCGGCGCAAAGTCGCCAACAATTATTGGTATTGATCTCGATTTTTCCGAGAGGCCGAGTGTAACAAAGGCCGGAAAACCGTGTCAATTGCAAGTCCGCTTCGAAGCGACCATTGTGCCAGCACGATTGCCAGTTTATAATTCGTTTTGGTTCAATGCAACGCCGCAGAAGGCCCACGGGCAGCGAAAGAAGGCCTAGCGCTGGTTGGTTCGGTAGGCCGTTTGCCCTAGAAGAAGATTAATGCCTCGCCGTCCGCATTCGCTCTGGATGGACACGGCGATTGCCGAGAGGGCCGGATCCGTTTACACTAGGGCACCATGCCATTGCGCGTCATCATTCCGGGGGAAGACAGCGGCGCCGAGCACGTGGGAGGCGTGCATAAGCGCCCGCCAATTCCCGGGGGATCGCTCAAAGCCGAATGCCCAAAGTTCATGAGCCATGGTCCGTGCGGCGGGGTGCGGAAAGGCGGATTTTGCGAAGTATACCCGGACATGAAGTGTCCGTGGGTCACGTTATATTTCGAATTGGAAAAGATCGGACAGATCGAGTGGATGAAGCAGATCTGAACCTGACGTGCGACGTGACACCGTGAAGTGCGACAGCAAGAAAGCCGGGCGACCCGTAGGAACCGCCACGCGGCTTGGCTATAACGAGCTCCACGCGAAAAGCGGAATTTCCGCGCCGCTTCCGGAGATTGAAACGTGGCCGAACCAATATAAAGGCTACGAGGTCACCATCGAGATCCCCGAATACACGGCGATCTGTCCGAAAACCGGACTTCCGGATTTCGGGACAATTCGGCTGCGCTACATGCCCGACAAGGCCTGCCTCGAGCTCAAATCACTGAAACTCTATATCCACGCCTACCGGAATCTCGGTATCTTTTATGAAAACGCCGTCAACCGTATCCTGCAAGACGTGGTCAAAGCCTGCCGACCTGTCTGGGCTGTCGTGACCGGCGAGTTTACCGCCCGAGGCGGTCTGCGGAGTACGATCGAGGCCCGGTATCCTTAAAAGAAGCACAACCGTTATTGGCCGGTCATTATCTGCAAGCAGACGGATTTCCCATCTTTAATCATCTTTTTCTGGCTGGACGACCGCGCTCGCGAGCTTTCCCTACACAGGACCAAGCGACGAACGGCGGAGTGCGCACTTTTTAATTGGAGATGGCGACGTACGCAATCGGTGATATTCAAGGCTGTTTCTCCGCACTACAGAAACTCATCGACCACATCCGGTTCGATCCCGTGAAGGATTGCTTGTGGTTCGTCGGCGACCTGGTCAATCGCGGGCCGGACTCCCTGAAGGTGCTGCGCTACGTCAAAAGCTTGGGACCGGCGGCGAGGACGGTTCTGGGAAACCATGACCTGCATCTGCTGGCTGTTGCGGCCGGCTGTGCGCCGGCCCGAACCAAAGACACATTTCAGGATGTGCTGAGTGCCTCGGATCGCGACGACCTGCTGGACTGGCTGCGCCATCGGCCGCTCCTGTTTCGGAACCACGGCTTCCTACTTGTTCACGCCGGTCTCTTGCCACAATGGACCAGCACCCTAGCCGCCGAGTTGGCCCAGGAAGTCGAGCGCGTGTTGCAGAGCGATGCGTATCCGGAGTTCTTGCGCTTCCATTACAGAAATAGGTGCACACAATGGGATGCTGGTCTGACGGGCATGACCCGCCTGAGTGTTATTGCCAACGCCCTGACGAGACTCCGCCTCTGTACCCCTACGGGCGAAATGGAATTCTCCTACACCGGTCCGCCTGAACAGGCCCCGTCTGGCTTCTTTCCCTGGTTCGAGGTTCCCCACCGCAAAAGCATGGATGTGACGATCGTCTGCGGACACTGGGCCGCGGCAGGGCTCCGCATGCTCGATACGGTGCTGGTGGTAGACAGCGGCTGCATCTGGGGCCGGCACCTAACAGCCGTTCAGCTTGAAGACCGGCAGGTCGTCCAGGTCTCCTGCGGAGATCGGGGGTGCCGCGGTGCGTGAGCCGGAGCCGCCTGCTCCCCACTGGCCGCGAGATGCTGCTCGCCCGTTTCCTTCGTACCGCTCCATCCCGGGACGCACTCCGCATCCGCGTCGCGCCCCGCGCGGCCATTCCTACTGTCTGCCCGAACCCCGCTTGGCGCCGTTTCCGCCGGAAGCGTGGGCTCGCTCAGAGACTACCTCTACGCAGCCGATCTCTACAAATTTCGCCTACCGGTGGGAGAGTCATGAGATGCTCGAAGGACGCTGGAGCAGTGGAGCCAGAAGAAGGAGGAAGCCGTCAGGATCCTTTTGCTCGAGCGGATGGGCGCAGCTCGAGCGACTTCCTCCGCGGTTCATGAGGGTTGACATACGGCGCGGCAGCCCGGATCCTGCGCCGTCTCTTGGCAAGTCAGTGATAGCTCTCTGAATCGCTCGGGAACTTCCCTTGTTCCACTTCTTCCTTGTAGCGCCGCAACGCCTGAAGGGCATCGGCCTTCAGGTGGGCGTAAGGTTTGACGAATTTCGGCGTGAACTCGTCGAACAGCCCAAGGAGATCATAGAGAACTAGCACCTGGCCATCGCAATACGGGCCGGCGCCGATGCCGATAGTAGGAATAGTCAGGGTCTCCGTCACCCGCCGAGCGAGGTCGGCTGGCACGGCCTCCAAAACAACTGCGAAGGCGCCAGCAGCTTCCAAGGCCTTGGCGTCTTCCAGCAAGACGTCAACGCTGTGGCGATCCTTGCCCTGCACTTTGTATCCGCCGTATTGATGCACAGATTGCGGCGTCATGCCCAGATGCCCCATGACCGGTATGCCGAACTTCGTGAGCGCGGCCACACGATCCACCACCGGCGCACCTCCTTCGAGCTTGACCGCCGCCGCGCCGGCTTGCAGGAAACGGCCTGCGTTGCGAACGGCTTCTTCCACGCTGACCTGATAAGAGAGGAAGGGCATGTCCCCGATCACCAGCGCCTGCTGGGTCGCGCCAGCAACCAGCTTCGTGTGGTACAGCATCTCCTCCATCGTGACGGACAGGGTGTTTTTGTTGCCTTGGACCACCACGCCGAGGGAATCGCCGACCAGCAGCACGTCGATCCCCGCCTGTTCGACGATGCGGGCGAACAGCGCATCGTAGGCCGTCACGACGATGAGTTTTTTGCCTTCACGCTTGCGCCGCTTGAACTCGGGAATCGTCATCACATCAGCTCCGCCTTGGCGAGAATCTCCGGCAGACGATCGATCGCCTTGATCGCCATAATGTGCACCCCGTCGCAATGCGGCCGCACAGCCTTGATCGTCCGGACGGCAATCTCCACGCCCACCTCCAAAGCATGCTTGTCTCCGGCCGCGCGCAGTTCGCGGATCATGTCATCCGGCACCGAGACACCCGGTATATTGGCGTTCATGAATTCGGCCATCTTGGCCGAGCGCAGGAGCAGAATCCCTGCCAGGACTTTGACCTTAAATCGGCGCACGGATTGCATGAAGCTCGCGAACCGTTCCGGATGGTAAATCGCCTGGGTCTGAAAGAACTGGGCGCCGGCGCGGACTTTGGTTTCGAACTTCACTAACATGGGGCCGAGTGGGTCGGCCTCGGGAGTGATGGCAGCCCCGATCGTAAAATCGGTCGCGCCGTCCAGTTTATTGCCCGCCATATCCTGACCGTTATTCAACCCTCGCACCAGTTGCATGACCTGAACCGAATCCAAATCATACACCGGCTTGGCGTCTTTATGGTCTCCAACGGTCGGGTAGTCTCCCGTCAGGCACAGGACATTACGGATGCCCAACAAGTGCGCCCCGAGTAGGTCCGACTGCATCGCCAGGCGGTTCCGATCCCGACACGTCATCTGCATGACCGGATCATGGCCCATTTCGTAGAGCAGCCGGCAGACCGGCAGCGAGCCCGCCCGCATGACCGCCGCTGTGTTGTCGGTGACGTTGACGCCGTGCACTCGTCCGACCAACCCTTTGGCGTTCTCCAGCAGGGCGGAAATGTTCGTCCCTTTGGGCGGGTTGTACTCGATCGTCACCGCAAATTGGCCCTGATCGAGCACTTCTCTCAGACGCCGGGGCTCGCGCATGGAGTCTCCTTCACAGCACGCCCGCGAAACGCTTCGCGGATTCCAGCGTATTATCCAACAGCATGGCGATCGTCATCGGTCCCACACCGCCCGGCACCGGGCTGATCCAGCCGGCCTTCTGACTGACAGAGTCGAAATCCACGTCGCCGACAAACGTGCCGTCCGCCAGCCGGTTCACTCCGACATCGATCACCAACGCGCCCTCGCGGACCATGTCGGCGGTGACGAACTTGGCCTTGCCGATCGCGACGACGAGAATCTCGGCCTCGCGGCACACCGCGGACAGATCCCTGGTCTTGGAGTGGCAGACGGTCACCGTGGCATGCCGATGGAGCAGCATCAACGCCGCCGGTTTCCCGACAATGTTGCTCCGGCCGAGGACGACGGCGCGCTTACCCTCGATCAGGACACCGGTGGATTCGATCATTTTGATCACGCCTTTGGGCGTGCAGGCTTCGAAGATCGGGTTGCCTTCCGCTAAGCGGCCGAAGTTGTACGGATGAAATCCGTCGACGTCTTTCTGGGGAGAAACCGCGTCCAATACGACCTTACTGTTGATGTGCTTGGGCAACGGGAGTTGCACCAGGATGCCGTGAATCTTCGAATCCGCGTTCTTTCGGTCGATCAGGCTCAACAGATCGGCCTGGGACGTGCTCGCCGGTAGCTTGTGTTCGTCCACGTAGATCCCAACCGCATCGCAGGCCTTCTGCTTATTTTTCACGTACAGATGCGACGCAGGGTCGTCGCCCACCAAGATCGCGGCGAGTCCAGGCCTTACGCCGGTCTTCGCGTGCAGTTCCACGATCTCCTTCGCGATACGCTCGCGAATACGCTGAGCCAACGCCTTTCCATCGATCAATTGCGCCCCCACGCCTCCCTCCCTTGGCCATGCCCAACGTCTAACATAACAGCCGTGACCGAGTGAACGGAGCCTGATGCTTTCCTCAGCCGCTTTGCTGGAAATGAGCGCACCATAGCAGGCGATTCAAATGTCCGTCAAGCACGCACAACTCCTTTTACTTCGTCCCTTTTTCGCTTTTCTTTGGCTCTTGCTTCGCGGCTTCCAAGCGGGGCCGGCCTTCTCTAAGGCGACCTGTTCACCGATTCATGGGCCGTCGAGAAAGGTTGCGCAGCCCATAAGGAAATGATAGCCTCCCGGCGAATCCACGGAGCTGGCTATGACGAGAGGGAACATCTCCAGCGTTCTGCGCAGTTTCGGTTTGAGCATCATGCTCAGCGGTTGTGTCTCTTCTTCAGCCTTGACGACTGACTTTTCGGCCGAGCGGGCGGATTTTTCAACCCGCTGTCGCGCGCCCGGCGTCATCCGGTGTTTCGGGTTCGACTCCCAGGCGGAAGTCGAACCCTACCTCTATGCCGGCTTTGACGGAAAGATTCGCCCGGAGATCGACAAGGATGTTAAAGCGTCGGGGACCGGCTCTCTGCGCTTCACGGTGCCTTCACACTCCCCGGCGGACAGTTCCGGGAGTTTTCAATTCAATTTCGCGGACGACCTGTCCGTTCAGTTCGGAGAAGGACAGGAATTCTTCGTCCAATGGCGGCAGCGGTTTTCGCCGGAATTTCTCGATACGTTTTACGAGGGAGGACTTGGCTGGAAGCAGATCGTCATCGGAGAAGGCGATCGTCCCGGGTTCTTTGCTCCGGGCTGCACGCAGTTGGAGATCGTGGTGAGCAACACCGGACAACGCGGATATCCGCAGATGTACCACAGTTGCGGCGGAAAGGACGGGCAATACGAAACGCTCGCTATGGACCGATATGTGCCCTATGTCGCGAACGAATGGATGACCTTCCAGGTGCACGTCAAAATCGGAACGTGGTACCAGAACGACTTCGATTACAAGGGTGACAGCACAATTCAGTTTTGGGTGACCCGCGAAGGAAAATCGCCGAAGCTCGTCGTCGATCTGAGTCCTCAGCCGGCGACCTTCTTCGGCTTGGAAATCCCGTGGACGGGCAACGGATACGACTTGGCCAACACCAACCCGGAAGCCAAGTACGGCAAGATCCTCGTGACGCCTTATCACACCGGCAAGTCCGAATCCCAGGCCCACCCCACCGGCTATGTATGGTACGATGAATTGATTGTTTCGACCCAACGGATCGCGGAACCGCTATGACAAACAAGCCGGCCATCTCGATTCCGGATCTGCGATGGACCGCGGCGCTTTCGCAGAGGCCACTCGCAATACCCGGCTTACTGATCGGTTCGTGTATACCCGCGGTCAACAACCGGTCGCCGAGCGCTCCCACGAGGCATGCCCTTCGCCATCGCCTTCCTTTTCTTTATCGCCCACGGACCTGCCGATTACGACAGCTTGGCCTGACCCAGCTCGTGATCGTCTCTGTGATCTTGTCGCAAATCAATTTAGCCGAAGCGCGGCAAGTGGCGGGGCTGCGGTCGCCGCATAGTTTTTTGGGCGACCCGGCTGGCAAGGAATACTTCATCTCGAACGTCAACGGCGAATCCGAGGTGAGGGACAACAATGGGTTCATCACCAAGCTCGATGCTGAAGGCAAGGTGGTCAATCTGAAATTCGTCCAAGGCGGCGGCGAGGTCACCTTGCATGCGCCCAAAGGCATGGCATTGGTGAACCGCACACTTTACGTCGCCGACTTAGATACCCTCAGAGCGTTCGATCAAAAGACCGGCCGCCCGGTCCTGACGCTCCCACTGACCGCGCCACCCAAAGCTTCGCTAGGCAAGCCGGTTTCCCTGGTCGATGTGGCCTGGGATGGCAGAACCTTCCTTTATGTCTCCGATTCCGCCAATAATGCGATCTATCGGGTAGACATTGGCAATCAACATGACGTCGTCCTGCTCGTTCACGACGAGCGCCTCGCCAGGCCATCCGGGCTTGCCGTCCACCCCAAAAGCGGGCACATTATTGCCGTAAGCTGGGACAAGGGGAAAATCCTGGAAATCACCCCGGAGGGCGTGTTGACCGAGTTGGTCTCGAACGGGTTCTTCACTGCCCGATTTCAGAATCTCAGCGGCGTCGATTTCGACCGATGGGGTAACATGTACGTATCGGATCAGACCAAGGGAAAGATCTGGCGCATGACCCCGAATCACCGCTTTCAGGTGATTGCGGAATACCTCCCAAGTCCGGCCGACATTGGCATCGATAGAAACAACAATCTGATTCTGGTGCCCTATCAATACGCCGACGCGGCGGAAATAAACGGATTGGAAGCGCCAACCGAAGCCAGAAGCAAAGGCCAGAAGCGCACGCTGGCCGACTACGGCTTCGTGCCGCCCCCACCCAAGCCGCAGCCGGAAAGAGCGACGAAGAAATGAGTAAGTGCGTCCATTGCCACCGGCGGAAGGGCAAGCGATTGTGTCCGGCGCTCGGGGGCCTCATCTGTAGCCAGTGCTGCGGTGAACATCGCATCGTCCGTATCGCCTGCCCGTCCGCCTGTGTCTACCTGGATACCGGCAGCGAATATCAGCAGCGCCGATTGGGAGAGCAGTTCGCGCCGGTCCGGCGCGAACTGTATCGAGAACTCAGCCAACTGGGAGGAGAAAAAGCCGTAGCGTTGTTTAACCTGATCGAGGTCGTCACGTTCAGCTACTTCCAAGGCCGACACGACGGGCAGGACGCAGAGGTGATCGCAGCGATCCAAGCGCTCCGCCGCGTGCTCAGCCCGCTCCATGTGCCGGCCGCACCCATGCCGATGTTCGCCGAACATCTCATGAAACAATACGAGAATTTCGCCAAGCAGGATCCCCAGCCTGTCATCGATGCTGCGACCGCGCCGGAAGTGCTGGATTGTGCCCTCAAGTTCATTACAGAATTCTCAGGCGGCGCGTTTCAGTCCCAGCGCTTTCTCAGCGGCCTGATCGGCTATGTCCGCACCTTCCATCCCGACGTCGCCGAACACTTGGCCCGACAACAGGAGGGCGGCCGCATTGTACTTCCCAGCCAATTCAGCCCGCCCTCCGTCCAGCCGCCCATCCATGCTCCGGAGTCCACCCACCGTCACGAAGGTCACCTTCCCGCTCACCGCCGTTGACGGCGCCCTGAAATCACCTTTTTCGGCGTCTTTCCGCCTTCGCGGAATTCCGGTCGCTATTCTTTCGGAAACGTGTTACATCATCCCTCGCGCGTCCGTTCTTCCTTTCTTTCTAATCCTGCGCGATTGATGGTGTAGTCTTCGCTGTTCTTACGTCCGCGTCGGCCGACAGTACAGCGCACCGCTGAGAGGAATGGCGTTCACAGCAGCCACTCCTCGTCGCAATCCTGATGGACGGACCCAGTACCGGCTCAATATCGGCAAGTCGGATCGACTCCTCGTTCTCGAGGAGAATCTGCTGATCCTCACGGATAGGAAGGCTTGGTCCACAGCTCATCATGCAGGGGCGCGCGGTGAACCTGCCAAACGGAAGGCCCGTCACCGATGTTGTTTTGTCCGGAAATCTGATCGGAAGCCAGACCTAAGCCGCTCCAGTATCCGCGTCTTCGGCCTGTTCCTTCCTATCGACCTATCGTTCTCGTGCCCAAGACATCATCACTGCCAGAGGAGGACCTCCCATGGGTTCAAAGTTGTATGTTGGTGGCTTGCCCTATGCGACCACGGAACTGCAGTTACACGATTTGTTCGCCCAGCACGGCACCGTTGAGTCGGCGCGCGTGATCACGGACAAGTTCACGGGACAGTCACGGGGCTTCGGCTTCGTCGAGATGTCCACCGCCGAGGAAGCCAATGCCGCGGTCACCGCGTTGAACGGCACACAGCTCGACGGCCGCACGTTGACGGTGAACAACGTCTCGATCGCGATGCGTTCCTCCCATAACCATCTCCCAACAGAAAACAGGATCCTCCTGATGCCCTCTGTTGGCTTTCCGTTAGAGCAACTCCTCAACCCCGGAGCTATGGCACCGCATTTTTGTTCAGTTTCATCAGTCTCGGCGCTCTGATCGGGGTTCCCGCTTTCGCCTGCCTCTTCGACTACACGCGGGTGGATTGGACCATGGGCATCACGGTTGGATATCACCGCTTGACGGCTCACCGAAGCTTCGACTGCCCCAATCGGGTCAAGGCGAGACCGCTGATCGCCAGTGGTTGGGCACTGGAAAATTCCGCACCGATCTGACCATTGCGGACGAGAAATACGCCTTCCGCTTACGACAGGACCGCGTGGTTCTCTGGCAACATCGGTACTACGTGCCCATCGTGCTCTTCAGCCTCGTTGTCACCTTCGTGGTTGGGTTTCTCTCCAAGGAGAGGTTGATGGAACTGCTCGGCTGGGTGATCCGATATAAACGGCCGGGCATCACAGATGTCCAGCACCGAAGCAGCATAGCGAATCCTATAGGACTACTCTTCAGAGCACCGGGGAGAGCCGACCAAACCTGCCAGGCGCGATCGCGCGAGGACACACGACACGACGAACAAGGAGCATCCTGTGTGTACGCGACTTGGCATCTGCCGAGCAGATACGGTCCGCGACGCGGACGAAGAGCACTGTCCACGGCGGGTGACGCTGACCAGGAAGCCTTTCCTCCTGTAGCGAGGCCCGCCACCTAGCGGGGTGCGAGAACGGAGGGGCTGGTCGGCAACAGGTCCCGCGACCCTACTCTACGATCGTCACCGTCATCTCTACTCGCTCTGTTGGCAGATCACGTGAGTCGCGGGGCAGATTCACGATCTTGTCCGCTACCCCGATCCCTCTGACGACCTCGCCGAAGACGGTGTATTTGCGATCCAGAAACCGAGAATCCTCCACCACAATGAAGAACTGCGACCCGGCGCTGTCCGGATCCTGCGCCCGCGCCATCGAGACGATGCCCCGCTTGTGCGGAATGTCGTTAAATTCCGCTTTAATGGTGTAGCCAGGCCCCCCCATGCCGTAGGTGTCTTTCTTGGTGGGGTCCTTGGTGTTCGGGTCGCCGCCCTGAATCATGAACCCCGGGATCACGCGGTGAAAGATCGTGCCGTTATAAAAGCCGGACTTGGCCAGCTTGATGAAATTCTCCACGTGTTTGGGCGCGACGTCGGGAAAGAACTTAATCTCCATCTCGCCGTACTTCGTCTTGATGATCGCCCGTGGCTCCTTGCCGCCCGACGCCTGATCAGCCGCCGGCGCAGCCGGCGGCCCACCCAACAGCATTGCGATACTCAAACCGGCTATTGCCGCACGAATCATCCTCACCATTCGCCGCCCCCTTTCTGTCTCGTTCGCAACCGCCCTCCACTGACGGTGCATCAGGCCCCGACGTGTTCGAGCGCCTGCTTCGCTGCCATCTGTTCTGCTTCTTTCTTGCTGTGTCCCCATCCCACGCCGACCACATCCCCCCGAATCGTCAACTCCACCTCGAAAATCTTCCGATGGTCAGGCCCGGATTCGCGCACCGTCACGTACTGCGGCAACGTCTCGAATCGTTTTTGACACCACTCCTGCAGCAGGGTCTTGTAATCGTCCATCCCCGGCCTGGTTTTCTGGGTCTCCACTCCCCTCAACTCCGGCGCCAGCACGCGGAGAGCGAATTCTCGGCTGGCTTCCAACCCCCCGTCCAGATACACGGCAGCGATCAGGGCCTCCAGCGCATCGGCGAGCAGCGAATTCTTTTCACGCCCCTTGGTCAGTTCTTCTCCCCGCCCGAGTCGCAACAGGTTGCCCAGATTGAGACGGCGCGCCGCCTTGGCCAGCGACGCTTCGCTAACTAGTCGCGCTTTGAGTTTCGAGAGGGCGCCCTCCGACAGCTCGGGAAACGAGGAGGCCAGATGGTCGCTGACGATAAGCGCCAGCACGGCATCGCCCAGAAACTCCAACCGCTCGTTGTGCTTGCCCCCTTTACCTCTGCGCTCGTTGACGTAGGACTTGTGCGTGAGGGCTTGGTCGAGCAGCCCGGGTTGGCGGAACCGATAACCTAGGGTCGTCTGGATGACCTCGATATCTGTCACAGTGTCGGTGTGGGAACGCGTCATCTGTGCAACACGGTGCGACATGGAGTTACAGAAATTCACGCCGTTGACTCGGAGAAGCGCGGCCGAACCGCGGCCGGTCTCTGTTCAGCAACCAGCTACGTCTCGAAACGTTTGAACAAGAGACAGGCGTTCACACCCCCGAATCCAAACGAGTTCGAGAGCACGACGTTGGGCGAGGCCTGACGAGCCTGATTGGGGACGTAGTCCAGATCGCATTCAGGATCGGGATGCTCCAGGTTGATGGTCGGCGGCAGCAGACCACGATAGAGCGCGAGTACGCTGAAGACAGCTTCCACGCCGCCGGCCGCGCCCAGCAGGTGTCCTGTCATCGACTTCGTGGAACTGACCGGAATACGATAAGCCCGTTCACCGAACACCTGTTTGATGGCCCGTGTTTCGATCTTGTCGGCGAACGTCGATGTGCCGTGCGCGTTAATGTAACCGATCTCGTCCTTGGCCACCCCCGCATCCTTAATGGCCAGTTCCATGCACCGCACCGCTCCTTCTCCTTCGTCGGGCGGCGCGGTGATATGGTAGGCGTCGCTGTTCATGGCGTAGCCGACTACTTCCGCATAGATACGCGCGCCGCGCCGGCGAGCCCGCTCTAACTCTTCCAACACTACCACCCCCGCACCTTCGCCAAGCACAAAGCCGTCCCGATCCCGATCAAAGGGGCGGCTGGCCCGCGGGGGGTCGTCGTTCCGCGTGGATAACGCCCGGGCTGCGGCGAACCCCGCCACGGCGGTGGGCACAATGCAGGACTCGGTGCCTCCTGCCAGCATGACATCCGCTTCGCCCCGCTGAATAATCCGGAAGGCGTCGCCGATGCAGTGGTTTCCGGTCGCGCACGCGGTCACCGCGCAGGAGTTGGGCCCCTTGGCGCCTAACCTGATGGCCACCTGACCCGACGCCAGGTTGATAATGACCATAGGGATAAAGAAGGGCGACACCCGATCCGGGCCCTTCTCCAACAGGACCTTATGGTAATGCTCGATCGCTGGAAGCCCGCCGATGCCGGCGCCGATGTAGACCCCAACCCGATCCGCTTCCTCCGGCGCGATTTTCAGCCCCGCATCATCCACCGCCATCTGGCTCGCGCCAACAGCGTAGTGGATGAAGGTGTCCATCTTCTTGATTTCTTTTTTCTCGAGGAAATGGGCTGGGTTGAAGTCCTTGACTTCCCCCGCGATCTGGACGGGATAGCCGGCGGGATCAAAACGGGTGATGCGACCGATACCGGATTGCCCGGCGCACAGCGCTTTCCACGTCTTTTCGACGCCTGTTCCGAGCGGCGTGACCAGACCCAACCCTGTCACCGCAACCCGTCGTGTCACCCGCTCGCTCATCCGTGACCTGACCCCGTCTTACACCTTTTCCTTAATATACTCCAACGCCTTGCCGACTGTGAGGAGCTTCTCCGCATCCTCATCCGGGATTTCGATCTCGAACTCCTCTTCGAGCGCCATCACCAGCTCGACCGTATCCAGGGAGTCTGCGCCAAGATCTTCAACAAAGTGCGCTTCGGGAACGACTTCGTCTTCCTCAACCCCAAGTTGTTCTGCGATGATTTTCTTCACGCGTTCTTCAACAGTCGCCATTGATTCGCCCACCTCCTTCCCCATCCTTCTCTTTCCTTCCTGCATGCCTGGATCCAGGCTCCGGGCCGCCAGACGTCACCACTTCCAGTTCCGCGTTTTCAGCACAGCGTTCGCGCGGCGGCGCGTCATGCCATCAACATCCCACCATTGACATGCAGGACATGGCCAGTAATGTACGAGGCCTCCTCCGAAACCAGAAACCGGACCGCGGCGGCGATATCTTCTGGCCGGCCCAGCCGGCCCAGCGGAATCTGTTTCTGCAAGGTCTCCTTGACGTCTGCCGGCAATCCCTGGGTCATCGCCGTATCGATGAACCCGGGCGCCACGGCGTTGACGGTCACGTTCCGACTGGCATATTCCCTCGCTACGGCTTTTGTGAACCCGATCACCGCAGCTTTGGATGCGGCATAGTTGGCTTGACCGACATTGCCCATCACGCCGACGATCGAGGCAATGTTGACGATCCGGCCGTAGCGCTGCTTGGTCATTGGCTGGAGCACCGCTTTTGTGCAGTAGAAGGTGCCGTTCAGATTGACTTGCAGTACGAGATTCCAGTCTTCCTCTTTCATGCGCAGCAATAGAGCGTCACGGGTGATACCGGCGTTGTTGACGAGGACATCGACCTTGCCCCACGCCCTCAGCACCTGGTCGACCATCGCCTTCACCTCGTTGAAGTCTGCAACGTTGACCTTGATGTTCAAGGCCCGCCGGCCGAGTTTTTCGACGGAAGCGACTGTCTCTTGTGACCGACCCAGATCAAGATCGGCCACCACAACATCAGCGCCGTCACGCGCCAACGCCTCCGCAATGGCTCGTCCGATCCCCTGCGCAGCGCCGGTAACGATCGCCACTTTACCTGCTAACGACATTGGTCAGTCCTTCATCATGCGTGACGCGAGATTCGTGAGGCGAAAGGGATCCTTCGCCTCTTTGACTCATACCCCGCGTTATGCGTCACGTTTCACATGTAACGCAGTCAGGGTCGCGTCCAGCGACTTCGGATCATTGACGTTCAGCGTCATAGCGTTGGGCAGGATGCGCTTGATCAATCCGGTCAGAACCGTGCCCGGTCCCACCTCGACAAACGTCGTGACGCCCAGTCCAGCCATGGTCTTGATCGAATCCTCCCACAGCACCGGAGAGGGCAACTGACGGATCAACGACGCCTGCACTTCGCTGGCCCGCCTGATCGGTTTGGCATCGGCATTGTTGACCAGCGGCACCGTCAGATCCGACCAGGCCGCTCGCATCACGTCGCGCGCCAGCCGGTCCGCCGCCGGTTGCATAAGCGGTGTGTGAACCGGCACGCTAACCGGCAACGGAACCGCTTTACGGCTCCCTTTGGTTTTCGCCAGCTCGATCGCCCGTTCGACCGCAGTTTTTTCGCCCGCGATCACCACTTGCCCGGGACAGTTGAAATTCGCCGCCGCGACAACCCCGACCGATGAAACTTCCCGACAAATCTCTCTGACGGTCTCACCCGTCAAACCGAGAATCGCGGCAACCAATCCGCTTCCCGACGGCACAGCCTCGGCCATGTACTGCCCGCGCTTCTGGACAAGCAAGACGGCGTCGCGAAACGCTAACCCTCCGGCGGCAACGACCGCCGAATATTCGCCGAGACTGTGACCGGCAACGGCCAGCGGTTTCACGCCGGCCGGTTCCAACAGGCGCAAGGCGGCGATGCTGCTGGTGAGCAGCGCCGGCTGGGTGTACTCCGTCAGGTTCAGCCGACCGGCCGGTCCCTCGAAACAGAGGGCCGCCACATCGTAACCAAGGACGGATGATGCCTCTTCGTAGATCGTTCGGACTGCGGGAAACGCCTCGCACAGTGCTCGTCCCATCCCGACCGACTGCGAGCCCTGGCCAGGAAACACGAGCCCGATTCCGGACGCCATAGCGCGCTATGATATGGTAAAAATCCGATTCAATGTCAACGAGAAAAACGTTCCACCTGCGCATCTAGCGTTCAATCAGCGGTGATCTCTCTGAAAAACACATTGTAGAGCTGTAAACCGCCTCAGTGAGCACCGACGGCTTCGCCCTTCACCAGCGAATCATCGTCGAAGCCCAGGTCAGACCAGCGCCGAAAGCCCCAATCATGACCAGGTGTCCTTCCCGCAACCGTCCTTCGCGCACCGCTTCATCGAGCGCAATCGGAATCGACGCCGCGGACGTGTTCCCATACCGGTCGATGTTCAGAAACACTTTTTCGAGCGGCAGCCCCAGCCGTTCCGCGACGGCCTTGATGATCCGCACATTGGCTTGATGCGGGACGTAGAGGTCCACATCTTCAATGGAGAGATGGTTGTGGGCCAAGGTCTCCCGCGCTATTTCTTCCAAGGTGCGGACCGCCACTTTGAACGTCTCGTTGCCTTTCATTTTGATGTACTGCAGCCGCTCCTTTAGCATCCTCTCTGACGGAGGATGGCGCGACCCGCCGCCCGGCACCACGATCAGATCGCACAGGCTGCCGTCCGATCGCAGATGGGACGAGAGAACCCCACGCTCGCCTTCGCCAGCGCTGAGGACCACCGCTCCGGCTCCGTCGCCAAATAGGACGCAGGTGTTGCGATCCGTCCAGTCGGTGATGACCGACATCACCTCGGACCCGATCACCAACACATGCCGCAAGCCGGTCTTGATGTACGCGTCGGCGACGGCCAAGGCATAGACGAACCCGCAACAGGCCGCAGAGATGTCGCACGCCGCCGCGCGCGTCGCACCGAGTCGGTGTTGGATGAGACAGGCAGTGGAGGGCAGCGGCATATCCCCTGTACAGGTCGCAACCAGGATGAGGTCCAGATCGGCAGGCGACAATCCGGCGGTCTTCAGCGCCCGCTCTCCAGCCTGGACGCCCAGATCCGAACAGGCTTCCCCTTCGGCGACGACACGCCGCTCGCGGATGCCTGTTCGCTCGACGATCCACTGATCCGACGTGGCGACCATCCGCTCAAGATCGGCATTGGTCACGACGCGTTCAGGGACATACGACCCTGTCCCGGTGATCCTGGCCCTCATGCCGGAACGCCTTCCTGCCCCGACTGTCGATGCGAGGCCAGAGTCTCCTCGATGTCTCGCCGGATCAATTCGTTCAACCGGCTCTCGACCATCGCCTTGGCCCGCTTGATGGCATTCTTGATCGCCTTGGCCGACGAACGTCCGTGACAGATCATGCACACGCCGTTCACGCCCAAAAGCGGCGCACCACCAAATTCCGCGTAATCGATCCGACGGCGCAGACGCAGCAGCGGCCCGGCCACTAGGGGATAGGCAAGCCGGCCTAGGAAGGAGCCGGCCAGCTCTTTCATGAGCAGTTTTTTGATCGTATCGGCCACGCCCTCGGAAATTTTCAACGCCACGTTGCCGATGAAACCGTCGCAGACGATCACATCCGCCGAGCCGCTGTAGACGTCGCGGCCTTCGACGTTGCCGATGAAGTTAATCGGGAGGGCCTTGAGCAGCTTGAAGGCTTCTTTGGTGACCTCGTTGCCTTTCGTGTCTTCCTCGCCGATGCTCAGCAGCCCGACGCGGGGATTGAGTTTACCGTAGAGGTGCTTGGCGTACTCATTCCCCATTAACGCGAATTGCTCCAGGTGGCGCGACGTGCAATCGACGTTCGCGCCCACATCCAGCATCACTGCGGTGCCGGTAAGCGTCGGCAGCGTCGTGGCGATGGCAGGCCGTTCCACGCCTTTGATCACCTCTAGCACGAAAAATGCGGCGACCATGCTGGCGCCGGTATTGCCCGCGCTGATGACAGCGCTCGCTTCTCCGGATTTCACCAACTCCGTTGCGATCCAGATCGAGGAATCACGCTTTTTTCGGGCGACAGCCGCCGGTGACTCATGCATCTCCACCACCCGCGGCGCATGCCGGATAGTCAGACGCGGGTCGGTATAGTTCGCCCGCCGGAGGTGTTCCTTAAGAGACCCTTCCTCCCCGACCAGGACGACTTCAACGTCCAGCTCGCGAACGGCTTGATACGCGCCCTCCAGAATGGGTGGAGGCCCGTAATCTCCACCCATCGCATCGACGGCAATTCGCACGCGTTGTTGCTGGATACCCACCGGTGTTGACGATCGACCGGAACGCGGATTCGCGGTTCACCGCAAACAGGGACAGGCAGCCGCCCCCTGACCCGCGGCGCCCGCGCATTCGGACCTGGTTAAGCCGGCCTTCCGCGCGTTACGTCTCTTCGACAGCAATGACCGCCTTTCCCTTATAGGTGCCGCAATTCAGGCAAGTGTAATGCGGAAGCTTGAGCTCATGACACTGTGGACACACGGAGAAGCCCGGCGGAATGATCTTTGACTTGCTGGTGCGCCTCTGATCGCGGCGGGCTCTGGAGAGTTTGTGTTTTGGATTCGGCATGGCGACTCCTTCACAGTTCGATCTGTCTTCGCATTGGGAGCGACTCCCATTAGCTAGTCCATCCCGGGTCCCTGAATCGTTGCAGCACCCGAAACGGCGAATAGGCCGGTTCCTGTGGACAGCCGCATTGGCCGACGTTGAAATCCTGCCCGCAGACACCACAGAGCCCCTGGCAGTCTTCCCGACACAACGGCTGCATCGGCTCGGCCAGGATGACCTGTTCCCGGAGCATCGGGGCTAGATTGATTTCATCCGCGCTATACAGATACGGTTCATCTTCTTCGTCGGCGCCGAACGCAGCCACCCGTCCATGAGGCAACACATCCGCGGCTCCACGCAAGGTCCCCTCGCGAACATAGTCCACCTCCACGGAAACCGAAAGCGGATCGGCGAAGTCCTTCAAGCAGCGTACGCACTGGCGAAGAATCAAGCCCTCCAACAAGCCGCTGGCTCGGATGCAGTTGCCGAGCTTAACCAACTCCAGAACCACGGTGAGCGAGCCCTGAACGCGAGCATCCCCTGCGCTCAAACCCAGTTCTTCCGCCGTGACATCGCCGCGTAAGACCAGTCCTTGCCGCGGGATATCGGACACCCGAGGGATCAAAAGGTTCATCGCCCTCACCATGTCTGAGCCTTTGCTTCTCCTATATCGTCAGACCGCCGCGATGTCAAACCCGTCGGCTCATGGCGCAGGCGGTGCCGCTTTCAGCGCTCCTCCGCGAAACTCACCAACGCGATATGCCGGGCGCGCTTAATAGCGACTGTCAGCTCGCGCTGATGCCGCATACAATTGCCCGAAATCCGACGAGGCACGATCCGGCCCCGCTCGGTCAAGAAATTCTTCAGCAGTCCAACGTCCTTGAAATCGATCACCACCTTGTCCACGCAGAACCGGCAAGGCCGTCGCCGCTGAAGCAACCGTCCTCGTTCCATAAATCGCCTCCGTTATGGCTGCTCTTCGTATTCGTAGTTCGTATCGTCTGGCATCAGCACCTCGCCGCCGGCCTCGGGACGCTTGGGCAGGAACGTCACAGTCTGGGCGACGACTTCGTGCTTGCTGCGCTTCTGTCCGTCCTCGGTCTCCCAGCGGCGCTGCTGCAGCCGACCGTCCACGATGACGCCGTTTCCCTTGCTGAGATACTGGCCACAGTGCTCGGCCTGCTTGCCGAAGACGACAATATCGATGAAGCAGACCTCCTCTTTCAGTTCCTCCCCCTGCTTGTACCGTCGGCTCACCGCCAAGCCGAAGCTCGCCACCGGCGTCCCGCTCGGCGTATAGCGGAGCTCCGGATTGCGGGTGAGATTGCCAATAAGGATGACTTTATTGAACCCGGCCACTGTCCGACTCCCGAGTGTCGCCTGCCTGTTTCGTGAAAACCGGCTCCTTGTGCAGTCGGACCGTCAAGAACTTGATGACCGCATCTTCCAGCCGGTACGACCGCTCAAGCTCACTGACGACCGTGCCCGGCCCTTTGAAGTAAAAATAGACGTACGTGCCTTTCCGCTCGCGATCCACCTCATACGCCAGTTTCTTACGGCCCCAATTCTCCGCCTTGACCAGCGTGGCGCCGTTCTTCTCCAGGACGCTCTTCATCTTATGAATGATCGCCCCGGTCTCCTCATCGGAGAGCGACGGGCGGACGATAAAGATAGACTCGTAGAGCTGCTGCATGCAGATAACCTCCTGGACAAAAGGCCCCCAAACGCAGTTGGGAGCGAGGGATATGGCGTCGTCGAATCAGAGGCAATCGGCGATGGAAGCTATCACAGCGCCAAACCCACTGTCAAACGGAACAAAGACGGAAGCCGCGTGGAACATTCAGCCTGGTCCGCTGAGCCTTCGGCTTACCCTGCAGCACGAAAAAGTCAACAGCTCGCAGCGAATAGCCGACAGCAATGGGCGCTCCGCTACCCTCCACTCACCTCATTGACAGTAACTGGCTATTCCAGCGCAGCCAGCGACCCGAGAATGTGATACCCCCCATCGACGTAGATGACTTCCCCTGTGATGCCGCGGGAGAGTGGGCTGACGAGGAACAGCGCCGTGTCGCCTACCTCCGCCTGTTCGGTCGCCCGGCGTAACGGGGCCACTTCACGATGGTGATCGACCATTTTGCTGATCCCGGACACGCCGCGCGCGGCGAGCGTTTTGATGGGGCCGGCTGAAATCGCATTCACACGGATATTCTTCGGGCCGAGGTCATACGCCAAGTAGCGCACGGTCGCTTCGAGAGCCGCCTTGGCCACCCCCATGACATTGTAATGCGGGACGACCCGTTCGCTCCCGAGATAGGTCAACGTGACCACCGACCCGCCTCCGGTCATCAGCGGCACTGCCGCCCGCGTGAGAGCCACGAGCGAATAGGTGCTCACGTTCAGCGCCGTGGCGAAGCCCTGACGGGTCGTATTGACGAACTGGCCTGTCAGCTCTTCGCGCGGCGCAAAGGCAACGGAGTGGACAAGGAAATCCAGCCGGCCGAACTCTTCGCCCACCCGCGTCATCAACGCATCGATCTGGGCATCGTCCCCCACATCGCACGGGAACGCTTTCGCCCCCGGCACCGTGTTGACCAGTTCTTCCACGTTCTCCCGCAGCCGCTCGTTCTGGTAGTTGAACAGCAGGTGCGCCCCCGCCTGAGCCGCCGCCTGCGCGATCGCCCACGCGATGCTGTGCTTGTTGGCGACACCGACAATGAGGCCCTTTTTGTCTTTCAGCAACATCGTTCCCTGTTCTCCCGGCAAGCTCATAAAGAGCGCGTGAAGCGGATCTCGTGAACTGGGCGCTCAAGATAGCATGATCGGACCCTGGGAGTGAACCCGCTTCCTAGCCGTAGATACCTCCAAGGTTTGTGCTTCTGGCCCGACCAGGCAGAAGGAAACATTCCCTCCCTCTTTATCACCTGATTGCGGCCCAGCCTTTCTGGCCAACTCCGCTCTGAGTCTTAGGCATCATCTGCTCGTTTCTCGCGCGCATTCGTGAGGAGGCAGATTGGCCCACTGCCCCCTAGCCCCGATATGGAACGATGGGCAATCACTAGAAATGCTCGCTTTGTCGCTGCAAGGAATGACCGCCAAATCTCTGCAGATTGATTCGACGGAACTGCCAACTCTCAACCAGCAAGCGTAGAACAGCTTCGAGAGCCATGCGATCCGTTGGGAAATGGACGCGTTCACGTGTGCAGGCTGCGGGAAGACAGGACTCCATTAACGAACCTCGGACGTGGAGGTGAGTAGAAAGAGGGACATCCAGCGCGTCTCGCGGGTAATCGGAGCGGAATATCCCATTGTCACCTCCTGGAAAATGAGCATGTTCTTTCGAGGGCGCCCGCGCCTCCATCGAACCCACCACAATCAGACCCAGCGGAGCCAGCTTCATCTCACTCTCCGGCGAAGCCGGCTCCACCCCCCTCTCCGCAGATCGTCCCAAGGCCCCAGGCGCAACCGCGTCCCGTGGAAACTCGTTCGACGATCCAGAGGGCGTCCATCCACACGGTCACGACCGTCCGCCCCATCCTGCGCGAAGAGCGGACGCGCGCCGTGAGAGAGCCTCAGTCGATCGCGCAGAGAGTCTCGCAGGCGACCGTCAGTCATACAGCCGGTTCAAACCGAACGCCGGACCATCGAGCCCCTCGCGGCTATGCAACACGCCGTCGCAGAGGCGCCTCGGGCCGTCACGACCGTCGAGGCCCGACCAATCGTCAGCACCGCCACCGAGGTCGCAGCCATCCGATTCGCGCAGCCGCCCCGTCAGAGGCCGGTGGCCACGGTCGCCGCCGGCACAGCGGGCGTCGTCACCAGGGAACTCGTCCGCACAAAAGGCTCCGCGTCGACAACCCACAGTGAGCCGACCCGACCGGTGACCCAGCCCCCTGTTATGTCTTCGCTGGAATCCGTCCAGGCACAAGAGATCCGCGCGCTCTACGCCCAGAGCGCCTCGGAGCCCGTCACATCCGGGAAGGGGAACAGGCCTCAGGCCGAAGACCTGCCGGCGCCGCCGCTTCGGCAGGCAGACGGCCGGGAAGGAGGCCAGTCCCCATCAACCCCGGTTTCCGAAGCGGTCGAGGGGCGCAGCGTCGTCCCTGCTCCCGTTCTCTCGCGCGTCCCGCTCACAGAGCAACCGGTCCGGGCCATGCCAGACACCAAAGCCGATTACGGGTGGCTTGCGCAAGAGCTGTGGCACCGCATCGAGCGGCTCAAACGCTACCCCCGCCTCGCCCGGATGCACGGGTGGGAAGGGAAAGTCGTTGTCCGCGCAGTGATCAAGGACGATGGGAGTCTCTTGCACGAAACCGTTGAAGAAAGTTCGGGGCACGAGGCGCTGGATCAAGACGCCCTGGACTTGGTGAAACAGGCGTGCCCCCTGGCACTCAAACATGCGCTGGGTCAGTCGCAGGTCGTTGTCCATGTGCCGATTCAGTATCGGATTGAACAGTAAGAAGGCTGGGGTTGGGGGTTATTTAACAATTGAACAAAGGAGGTCCTCCCATGAGGATTCGCACATTCTCGACTCTGATGGCGATTCTGTTCTTGTTCGCCTGGCCTACGATGGTTCTCGCCGCGGACCCTTCGACGGAGCTCAGGGCAGGGTCCAAAACCGGCTTCCTGGTCATTGCCCAGGATCGCGGCTTCGTGGGCAACCAGGAAGTCCAGACCCTCGTGCAAGAGTTCAAGAAAGAATACCCGGCCGCGCTGGGCTTGATCGGGCGCGAGTACACCGGCGTGGAAGGCGAATATGCCGTCTATTTGACCCGCGCTGTGCAGGAACTCAAGAAGGCCGGGGCAACGGAGATCGTGGCCATTCCCCTGTTCCTTTCCGCGGCAGATCCCGTTCTAAAACAGGCGATGCTGACGTTACCGGCCTATGCCGCCAGCCTTCCGGTGCGTTGGGCGCCGGTCATGGCCGAGAGCTACCTGATCAGCCAAGTGGTGCTGGACCGGGTCGACGCGCTCAGCCAGCAACCTGAGCAGGAGCGCCTCATCCTCATCGGTATCGGCGCCACGGACGAGGCCAGCGAGAAAGCCATGAAAGCCGACGTGGACAGACTGCTGGCCTATGTCCAGCGGTACAAACATTTCCGCGAGGCTGAGTCCATCATCTACTACGACCGCGCGGTGGAGGGAGCGGAGAAGAAGAACGACGAAATCAAGGCGCATCTCCTGGCGCAGATCGCCAAGCAGGGCCGGACTCTCGTCGTGCCGGCCTTCATCGGCCCGAAGTTCGATCACTCGATGGCCTTGACCGCCTGGCTGGGCAAACAATTCAAGGGCCTGAATGTCGCCTATCAGGGGACAGAATTGCTCCCGCACCCGAATGTCTTGCTCTGGCTTAAGAAAACCGCCAATCAGTTCGTGACAGCCAGACCGGACGAAATCGGTGTCGTCATCATGCCGCATGGCTCGACCCAACCCTGGCTCGACGCGGTCGAGCGCACCAGTGAGCCGCTCAAGGCGAAATATAAGATCGAGATGGCCTACGGCATGGGCGATCCCGGCACCATCCAGGACGCGGTCTCCCGTCTGGAACAGCGCGGCGTGAAGCGCATCGTGTTCGTACGTATGTACGAACTGGAGCGTCAGATGAAACCGCTCACAGACTACATCCTGGGGCTCGCGGACAGTCCGACCCTGTCGGGACATACCGATGAGCCCGGTCACGACGCCGCCTTCCCACCGCAGATCCGCAGCGCCGTTCTTTTCTCCGCCTTCGGCGGCTATACCGAGAATTTCCCCCCATCGCGAACGTGCTGTGCGATCGCATCGTAGAGGTTAGTAAAGAACCGGCCAAGGAGACGGTGGTCCTCTTAGCCCATGGCGCGAACACGGACGAAGACAATAATCATTGGCTGTCGGTGATGAGGGCCAATGCTGACTTGGTCAAGAAAGATTCCCGCTGTGCGTCCTTTAAGGCCATCAAGGTGGCGACGGTGCGGGAAGATTGGCCGGACCAGCGGGAGAAAGCCGTGGCCGACGTGAGACGGTTGATCGAGGACGACGCCAAAACGGGGCGCGTGCTGGTCATCGCCAACCGCATGTACGGCTCAGGGCCCTACAAGAAAATGCTCAAAGGGCTGGATTACGTCCTGAACGAAAAAGGCTTCGCCGGCCCGGTCATCACACGGTGGCTAGAAGAAGGCCTTGCCAAGGCTGTGGTAGCTCTCACGCAGCCGGTTCCCCAGACCGCGCTCTTCGCCGCGCCCGCGTCCGCAAGCGCCACGGCGACCAGTCATTAACAGAGCGCGTCCCGCAGGCGCCATGCCCTCGCCTGCAGTGCGCCCGGACGGTCGGCTTCTCCTGGGCCGTCCCTCCCTCTTCCGCATGGCTCTTGTTGCCACGCTCATATGGAGGTCTACATGATCGAGCAAACATCTCGACGGTTCTTAGTTCTTGTTGCACTGATCGCCGCCAGCACGCTTAGGCTCGGCTCCGGTGTCGGCTTGGCCGCCGAGGAAAAACAGAACGGGGTCGCCCAAGAGCCCACGGAAGAAAGCCGGCCGGTCGAGCCCACGCCATATGAAAAGGCGATCCGGATCGCGGACGTGGTGGTCACCGGGACCTGGACACCGCACACCATCAAAGACTCCCCGGTTGAGATCGAGCGGATTAGCGGGAAAATGCTGGAGCAGGCCGGGGCGACGAACGTGCGGCAGGTGCTCCAGGACGTGCCGGCGATCGAGTCGCGCCGCGCGCCGGGCGGCTTCCAGACTTTCCAGATCCAGGGCCTCTCCAGCATTCACACCCTGTTCCTCGTCAACGGCCAGGAACTGATCGGCACAATCGAGAGCGCGACCTTCACGCGTGACCTGTTGGCATCGCCGGAGATTGAATCCATCGAGATCGTCAAGGGGGCAGCAGCCGTCCAGTACGGGAGCGACGCGATCGGCGGGGTTATCAACATCCGCACAAAAAAGGCGACGCAGCCGGCCGGTGCACTGCTCTTCGGCCAATATGGTCGATTCAACACTGTGACCACGTTTGCCGCGCCGGAGTTTCGCACCGCCGACGGCAAATTCGGCGGATACATTTCTGCGGGCTATAGCGGAACCGATGGCTTCGACCTCAACCAACGCACCGCCCAGACCGATGGAGACCCTCAGTTCGCCACCAAAACGATCAGCGGTAACTTCGACTATAAGCTGTCGAACAAGGTCACCCTGTCTCTGTACACCCACTACACGGATGACGATCGGAGGTCAAAACAAGATTCCACCAAGTCGATCCCGAGCATTCGGGAAGTGAAGAGCAACACCGAACGAGCCCAGAACATTGTCCGCCTCGATTGGAATCCGGACTCCGCCTCGACTTTCACGCTGTGGGGACACCACCAAACGTTTCAAAACGATTCGAGGACCTTTCGTCTGGACACGAACGCGGTGGTGCGGACGGCGCGCTTCACGCAGGAACTCTGGGAACCGCAGTTCCAGTACACCCGGCAGATCGGCACACAGCACCTCCTGAGCATCGGCGGGGAACACGACATCCGCAAACAGCGCGGGCAGTCTCTTCGCGGCGGCCACATCGAGCTCACAGAGTCGGCGGGATGGCTCCAGGACGAAATCTCCGTCTTGCCGTGGATGGACGTTGTACTGGGCGGCCGCTACACAACCAACAGCAAATACGGAGGGTTCTTCTCTCCTCAGACGACGCTGCTGATCAAGCCGGGCAATTTCCGCGGGCGTTTCACTTACACCCGCGGGTTCCGCAGCCCGACGCTCACGGACATTTCAGCCTTTTTCGTCGAGGGCGGCGGCTTTGGCGTGGTCGGCAATCCGAACCTGAATCCCGAGAAATCGACGAGCTACACCGCGAACGCGGAGTATTATTTCGAGCGGGCCAAGATCGGCGCCAGCGTCTTCCGTCACGAGGTCAGCAATCTCATCCAATTCGTGACGGGGACCTGCTCGGCCGCCGACGCCGCCGCGCTGGGCGTCAAGCCGGCATTTTGCGCGTCGCCGAACAACATCGGCAGTTCGAGAAGCCAAGGATTCGAACTCGAGACGGGTGTCAAACCGTTAGACTGGCTCTACATGGAGACCGGCTACATGTACCTGGACGCGCGGGATCAGGACAACGGCTCCTTCTTGTTCCTCCGGTCCCCCCACGCTTGGAAAACCCCAGTGCGGATCGAACAGGACCGCTGGGATTTCACGGCCCGTCTCCGGTATTTCTCCTCGTTCGGATTTTCCGACGTGAACGGCAACCGCCGGGTAGACCCGAATGAGAAGGCGCCGGCCAACGTCCAACTCGATCTTCGGCTTGCGTACAAGCTTAAGAAAGACGCCGAGATTTATTTCGGAGCGGACAACGTGACCGAATCGCGACTCAACGTCAGCGCCGCTCAGGTCCCACTGCCCGGCGAACATTTGTATTACGTCGGCATGCGGATGACGCTGTAAGGGGACAGGCACCGCGTCTACGGCGGTGCCTGTCCCCGTTCCGGGGCATTGGGCGAGAGGTTATTTCGTGGGGCGAGGAAAAAGGGGTCGGGAGTCTTTTCTCCGAAGCCCGGCTCGCGTGACCGTCATCCCTGGATCACGCCATTGCCCATTCGCGCTCCCCTGCCTCCAACTCCATCGGAGGCCGGCCCCCTTGACAAACCTGGAGCAGGTTCGGTGAAGAAAAGACTCCCGACCCCTTTTCTATGCCCCATTGCTGTCCCCTAAATACTTCGGCAGACGCCTTCGGTTGTCGCAGAGCAGAGACCGATATTGTCTCTCAGGAACGTCTGGCTAAATCGAGCGGCAGCCCACCACTCGGCGAGACATCCCATTTATCGTCCGATCGGAAGTTGACCGGATCACGAACGCCGGGCCAGCACTGAGCGCGACTTCGCCGCACAGCCGCTGAGCGGGATCTCCGTCTGGGCATGAGATTCGATCGAGATCACCACGTAGGTCGACCGCCACGGCCGGCTAGTCTTCACAGGCGTGGCGCCCTCAACCGTACAACCTGGCGGCAGCACCAACACCAGCCCTCGAACGGCCTCTCGCGTGGTGATGGAGAGGCGAACCCCTTCCGGCAACTCAAGCACGTCGATCTCGACGTGATCGCGGGCTTCCCACCATCGACCAAAATCCTCTACCGCCCCAAGCCAAGCTCGCCCGGCAAGCGACTCGATCAGTCGGGTTTCAAAATCCAACTTATGACCGAGAACGTTAGGATGGATCAGAATAGTCATGACGGCTCCATAGCGACCGAGCTGATCAGCCAATCTCAGCACATCTGGCAACCGCTGGCCTAACGGAGGCAGCTCTTCATCCTCCACCGAGACAGGAAACTCGAAACTCTCGACCTCCCTTCGATTCATCCGGTTGTGCATGAGGCGATAGGGTAAATGGGTGAGGGCGGTATTAGCCGTTGCCGTGGAATCATACCGGTAACCCGTAGCCACCAGCGCCTGGGGAAGTGCATGCGGATAGGCGAGCTCCCCGGCCCGAAAGGACTGGACCGTAAGCCCCGGCACCAGCGTTTCCAAGAGAAATTTACTGACTCTCAATTCCCCGAACACCGTTCCGCCCCGAACTGTCAGGCGGCTCGTGACGATCGGGCGATAATCCGGGTAGAATTCGGTGCCGGTTCCAAGTGGAAATTGGTCGAAGACTTTCGAGTGAGCCACCGTGTGACTGCCGATTTCCATGCCCATCCCCCGCAGCCGCCTCATGTCTTCGATCCACTGATCCGTCAAGAAGATCTCATCGTTGAAGTCTCGGAGGTATTTCGTCTGGATAAAATACGTTCCTCGTACACCCCGTTCTTGCTCGATCTTCGCAAATTCGAGCGCATTGTGCATGGACGTCTGGGCATCAACGTCATGGGTCAACAAGACGGCTAGGTCCCGCCCATCCGGAATCGGATCCAATGTCACTGCCCAGGGTTCACCCCGACGGAAAACCGCTTCCAGAAAGAGGAGCACCGCGTCGGTACCGGGCATGAATCGGTTGTTGAACGAGCCGGCAAAACCCTCAGCCCGGAGTGCCTGACCTCTCCACAGCACATAGCCCACATCGAACCCCAACGCCACAGCCCATCCCGGCCCCACTGGCCGCTGAATCACAGCAGCAAGGCCATCGTCGTACGAGGCCACCACCGACGCCGTCAGAACTCGGTACTGCGTCACTCCGATTGGGGGCTCGGCACCTGCGGGATGACGCAACGGCACCGTCCAGCCCGGCACGGCCCCCTCCCCTTCCAATCCCCAAGGCTCGCTGTGAAAGCGAAGGGCGGTGGGAGTCCGAGTTTCTGTCATCTCTCTAATGCCAAACACCTCATGCAGCCCCCCACCTATGACCCCGCAGGCGATCAAGGTGCCACCCTGTCGTGGATGGGCGGCAAGTAGTTGGAGCTCTTCGCGGCCGAAGACTTTCCCGGAGAGTGTCGGATAAACCATAAGCACGCGGTGGCGTAGGGCCACATCCAGTCGAGAAGTGATCGTGAAGGGGATGCCCTTCGCTTTGAGCCCATGCACCAACCCCAACCAATTCGACTCGGAATCGGTCAGGAGAATCGCTAATCGATGGACTCCTCCGCCAGCGAACTGTGACCATGCCGTCGGGGTATCGTCTTGGATCCTGGAGGGCACCCGCGGGCCCACAACATTTTGCAACCTCACCATCCGGTAGCCTCTCAGCGCCATCCACACATCGGATAACGACTCCATCCACCATCCGGTCATAGCCACAATCACGACTACAATCAGTGCGATCCCCCGTCGAGTCGTCATGGCCATTTTCCCCAATCGCGTTCAGTAATGCAGAATAAGGCTGATCAGCCCACCCGTTCGACGGTACAGAGTTGCTCGGTCTTCGTGGAATCCGGAGAATTCGGCCGACAGGCGAGCCGCGAGAGGCACGATCCCTCCTCCTTGAACACTCCAAGTCTGCACGCGCACGAGGTCTTGGGTCGCCACAATTCGTTCACCCGATGTGCCAAACGCATAAGAGATAAAGGCTTGCCAGCGAGGTGCTGGCCTCCATGTCAGTTGCGACGAGAGCGTGATCGCCCCTGTGTCCGCCACGTAGTAGACCTTCTCAGTCAACCAGCAATTAGCCGGGAGATAAATATTGGCACCGGGGATCAGCAGATCCACGACCTGCCCTGCGCGAAAGACCATATGTCGAAAGCCGAACGACGGCTCCAGGAATTTCACCTGATCACCAAGGACTCCGAGTCCTTGAAACAGTTCGCCCCCGACTGACCAAGCGGGAGCAAAATCTGCGGACGGGACACCGCTGGCACCCACCCAACCCCAGGCCCGCTGCCAGAGTGGCCGATAGACTTCGATCGAGAATTGATCGTCCACCAGCTTAAACCGACGCAGATGTTCATAGCGGCCGACCAGGGTGGCTGCCCCCCAGGGCTTTGCGATTTCGGCAAGCACCTGGTGCTCACGCGGAATATTCCTGCTATAGCCGAACGCCCCATACCCCAGTTTTGCATACTGGCGAAAGGGCAGGCTCACACCCGCTGCTACCGGTCCGACAGGCGCCCGGGGACTCATCGGAGCCTCCAATAGAGCGGCGACCTTGTCCCGCTTCTCGCGGACTTCCTGACCAGCTCCCTCGTTGAGGAGCTCCTCGTACCACCGGAGGGCTTCGGCCGCTTGACCACTCCACCAAGCGAGATCGGCCCGGAGCTCGCGGGCTTCGCGCAAGCCAGGTTCACGGATGAGCACAGCATCGACTTCCGCGCGCGCCTCGGCAAAACGATGGGCCCAGCCTAAGGTCCGCGCCAAGGCCACTCGGATGTCGACATCGTTGGGATGGCGCAGGAGAATGGCACGATAGAGTTCTATCGCCTCGTCCCATTGGCCGGCGATGGCTAACGCTCGAGCCAGTCGGCCTCGGAGTTCGTCATCCTCAGGATAGGCAGCCAGGGCAGAGCGCAACCTTGCCACGGCAGGATCCTCCGAGCCGCTTCCTTGTTGGTCGTCGGGCTGGGTCCGACCGAATGCCTTTTCAGGTAACGGCTCTGCAGCCATTGCAACCGGTTTCTCCATCCCGTGCAGAGAAACGACAAGGCAGGCGACAACCACGAGAGCAATCCGACCCATTTCACGACACCATCGATCAGACTTCGACAGGCTAGTGCGGAGGACCATCGGACAACTGTTCATAGCCTTCCCAATCGTGGATCATCAGGCCGGCGACTCTTGGCTGCCGGGTATCCTGTGTCCACTGTTCGATGGCCTTCACCAAGGTATCCCGCCGGCTTCCCGAAAAGCTGAGGCGGCTGCCGAGTACGGAGTACTGGCTTTCTTCGGAGAAATAAAGGAAAGAAGGGTCAGCCTCCGCCGGAGGGGACAACACCAATAGCTTGTCGCGTCGATCGACGTACGCAGTGGCCTGCTCGGCTCGGTCCACCCGGCGCAGGATGAGATGCCGCTCGTCGGGCAGTGGCCTAGTTTCGACCGCCCCCCACACCGGCTTGCCCATCAACGCGCCATGTCGGACCCAGTCGTCGATCAACGCGCGTGCCTCCGCGAACTCGACTCGATAATTCATAATGACAGCTTCATCGGCAAGTTCGAGGACCCGGAACCCAAGGGGACGCCCTTCGATCATCACGCCTGTAAACCAAAAGGGCACCACCACTGACACGGGAAGCCGAACCGGCAAGATCTGACGGATCTGGGTCAACACGGCCAGGTAATCAGCGTATCGCTCAGAATCGGTCTGACCTTGCCCAAGCAGGTAGGGCTCAATATCAAGCTGCACTCCGTCAGGAAGCTGTTCACCGGCAAGGGTAAGCAATTTCTTGAGAGTGGCAAACAGCGGTCGAGGCTCGATGACAACGTGCGGGTCCCCGTCCAACGCATACACCTCAACCCCTTCTCTCCGCCAGCGGCGAACCAGGTCAAGGTAGGCCCGCCAGATTTCCTCATCGGCGTTTGCCGCCGGCATCTGGATCGATAACCGGCGACACCCGATAGCCATACAGACTGCCAGCACCCGATCCGGCTCTCGGAGAGCTCGCTGGAGATTCCAGACCCATAGGCCGCGCCTCGGTACCTTGGGTTCAGGCCACTGAGCGTCGACATGTACGTGCTCGATGGTCACAACAGCGGGAGCACGGGAGACGGTCAGCGTCAAGGCCACAATTTGTCGCAAATCTACGCGGTCGGCGAAGGGCCTCAGCGGGATTCTCGAACGAAACGATCCTGTGCTGCGGACCAAGGAAACCGCATCCTGCTTCTTCCACCACCGTCGATCGACGAGACCTATGTCGACCGTTTCAGTTGCGGTCCCCTCGATCTGAAGCCAGTGGAAGGACAACAAGTCGATGGCTTCATCTGGATGGCCGAGCCACCACACCAGCCCACAGGCGGGTTGTGGCTCCCCTTCCACGATGAACTGAACTCGGCCTCCTTCGGTTTGAATAGCCACCCGACAGGTGCCGAAGGGGCGCAACCGTTCGGCGATGGGCACAACTGTTACCTGGTCCCCTGTCCATCGGGTCGAGAGGATGGGCGACGGTTCGGCTCCGTCCAACGTCACGGCTGGCGGCTCACCTGTGACCCACACGATCTCAATGCGCGCAAGCTGGTCGGGAATAGCCTGTGATAAGGCAATGGTCTGTTGCGCCCATCCGGTGCAGACAGCCAACCCCACACCCGCTGCCCACGCGATCACCCACCCGATGCGACTCAGCCTCTTCATACATGACATTAGGCGTGCTCCGTGGATGAGGCCGTTTCCACCAAGGTGGGATTAGCCACAGTTGCCGGCCCGATCCTGTGAGAACTAAACCCTTGGCGGGTCATGTCGCCCCAATCTTTCCGTCCTTGGAGAAACCGCGCCAGCCCTCGTAACCGGAACCACACGGTCAGTTGGTGATAGCCAGCATATTCGATAACGGCCCAGAGGATGAATCGAAGCCGATCGAATCCGGAGGCGAACCGGGCGAAGGTCCATTCCTCCAATACCAAGCTGGCCAAGCTCAACAAGATGCCGAAACCGTAAGCCACGAGCAGGAATGTGACCGCGTACGACACGTTAAGTTCGTCGAGCAGGTACTCCAGAGTCGCTAACACAAGTCCCAGCGTCTCCACGACGGGAGCCAGCAATTCCACCACGACAAAACACGGCACCACGACCAGCCCTAACAAGCCGTAGCGGGGATTCCCGCACAAACGCCGATGCGTCCACAGCACATCGGCCAACCCTCGATGCCACCGTTCCCGCTGACGCGCCAGCGTCCCGAGCGTGCTGGGCACTTCGGTCCAAGCTACCGGATCGGGAATGAACACCACGCGATCAGGACGGCCGTGTTCTCGACAGGACCGGCGTAGACGAACGATCAGCTCCATGTCTTCGCCGACTGTGTCGCGCAGATACCCGCCCACCTCCAAAACAGCCTCTCGCCGGAACAGACCGAACGCGCCTGAAATGATGAGATTGCCCCCCAGCCAATTCCATCCCAGTCGCCCGAACAGGAACGCGCGGAGGTACTCGACAACCTGCACGCCGGCCAACCACGCTCCCGGACATACCACTCGCTCAACCCGATGCGAAACGATCGTGCACCCGTTCACGGGACGAATCGTCCCCCCCGCGGCCAGCACCCCCTCGTATAGCAAGAACGGCCGAACCATACGCTGGAGGGCATCCGCTTCGATCAGCGTGTCGGCATCGATCGAACAAACCAGCTCGCCAGTGGCAACGTTCACGCCGGCATTCAGCGCGTCGGCCTTGCCGCCTCCATCCTTTCTCAGCACGATCAAGTGCGGATATTGGACCGACCGGTACATGGCTCTCACCGGCTTCGTGACCAGGACAGGTTCATAGACAATCGGAACCGGCACGAGGCCAAATGCGTCGATCAGCGCAGCCAGTGTGTCGTCGGTGGACCCATCGTCAACCACGACGATCTCGAGATTGGCATACCACAGGGCCAGCAGTGCCGAAACGCTTTCGACGATCGTCCTGGCTTCGTTATGCGCCGGTGCCACCACACTAATGCGGGGGATGAACGACCTGGGCGACCGCCACAGTCGATACTGCATCCAATTCACTTGCCGATCGATCCACAGTTGACCGGCGGCCATGATCAACAACACCAAATAGACGCCATTGACGAAAAGGAAGTAGGCAAGGATGGCTTGCTCGATGATGGTCATGATTATCATCGGTCCTCACCACTGACGTCGCGCTTCAAAGGGAAACGAATCAGATGGCCCGTTGGACGGCAAGCTCAGAACATGTCGAACGATGGCTTGGGCCGTGGCATCCCCACCGGCGAGGGCAGCGCGGAGCAGCACAAGCCCCGGCGGCCCGAACGACCGTAAGGTTAGCGCCGCCTCTCGGCGAACCGACCAGGCAACGTCGCCGAGCAGCGGGGCAATGGCTCCCGCCGCCGTCCACGCCCGTAGGCGGCGCAGTTGCTGGATGGCCGTCACCCGAACCGAGTCGTCAGGGTCTTTGAGTAACTCCTCGAGCCGCTGTTGTTGGGCCCCACCCCCGATCGCCCCCAGCAAGCGGGCCGCCTGGACCCGCAACCGCGGTTCGTGACTGCCACAGGCCCGATGGGCGATGGGCAAGAATCGCCAGGAAGGCACCTGCTGAGCCACGACCAGCCCAGCCTCGAGCCCATGGGACGACTCCGTTTCCAAGTACTGGGCCAAAGGTTCCACGATCTGTTCGCCAAGCGATGCGAGACTGTCTTGGGCAACCGTCCGCACGAACGGATGTGGGTCGCTCAGCATGAGAACCAGAAGCGGTAGCAGTCCACGATCACCCAAGCTGGCCAAGGTCTCGGCCACCTGCGCACGAACGATCGCCAGACGGTCGTGACACAAACGGTCAAGGTCCGGGTAGGGCACATGCGCACAGAGTCTCATAAGACGAAGCCCGTGGAGACGCCTCCAAAACCAACGGCTGCGGCAAAAGCGAACCGCCTGATGGGCAAGCCCCAACTCGGCAGCCATACGGGCGAGACGGCCGAGGGCTTCTCCATAGAGCGATGGCGAGAGCGATAGCGCCAAATCGCTGAGGAGGGCAGCTTGCCTTCGTTTAGAGGGCAGGCACCCCCATGGCGGGACGAGCGAACCCGACATGGGGTCTGGCGCAGACACCGTCGATAGGATCCACTGTCGCCAGCTTTGAGCACGCCGGAGACGATGCTCGCGAAACCTTGCCGCTCCAAAAAGTCCGGCCTCCACGAGTATCAGCAAGCAGCACGCAAGCAGCTCGATCCAGGCCCATCGCAACAGCGAAGGTTCCAGTCCCGTCATAGTCTTCATCTACAGTTCCAGCGCCCGTTGAATGCGGTGCAACAGCACCGACAGGCTGACCGGTTTCGCCACATGATCGAACGCTCCTAATTCGAAGGCCTTTACCACATCCCCTTCCAACGATCGAACGGTGAGAACAATGATTCGGCACCGCTTGGTCAACCCGATGGCTTGCCATCGACGCAACAGCGAGAGCCCGTCGATCCCAGGTAAGTTGACATCGAGAAGAATCACCTTCGGCAGTACAGAGGGAACCGGGTCTGACAGCGCTCGAAAGGCTTGTTCCCCATCGCTAAACCACATGGCACGCAACCGGCGGGTCTCCAACGCGTGCCGGACAAGATCCGCCAAGAGCTCATCGTCATCGACGATCGCCACATCAAACGAGGCCACAGCCGATGGGACCGAGGCCATCTCCTCACCCGGTGTGACAATCGGCCGACCCGGGTCACGCTGAGCCTCCAGCAGGGCTAGATGAGCGGCGCGAAACAACTTGTCGAGATCCGTCCCGTCGCGAGGATATTCCACCAATCCGATCGCCCACCGGACCAGAGGCGCTCCCCGGTCCTGACCGAGGCAGGTGTCCAACAGTTCAGGCAACCGGAAAGACACATGTCGTCGGGACGCACCGTACAGAACCAGTAAGTAGATGTCCGAGGTCCAGCGGGCCAGCAGATCCTCCCCGCGCACCATCCGTCGCAACCGACTCATCAGCAGGCGCCTGGTCTGGCTCGCCGAGGCCTGGTATTCGGCGCGGTCGGGACCGCCGTTCGCCATCGAGTCGGCAAAGTGGACGAAGGCGAGGGAAACAGGTTGGCCATGACGTTGCGCCATTAGCAGTTGTCGCCGGATGGCGGGCTCGACGGTAGACACAGCAGGCAAAAGCGACTCGGTCTCACTCCAGCCGAGTACCAGGCCTCTGGTCCGTTCAAGATGGTGCCTTACGCGGACAAGCAGCAGTTCGCGATGTGGTGGCTTCTTGAGAACATCGTCCGCTCCAGCCGCCAGGGCGGCCCGGACGGTGGCCGGATCATCGTCTGCCGTCAGCACGATCATGGGCACGTCCTGCCACATGGCTTCGGCACGGATGAGCCGACTGAGCTCGGCGCCGTCCAGGTGCGGCAAGTGCCAATCGAGGATGACGAGATGAGGAAGCACGCGATCGAGCTGTTCGAGCGTCGTTCGGGGATCGGCAACCACAGTCACCGACATGCCGGCCCCCTCTAAGTATTTCTTCAGCATCAGGGACACGACCTGATCGTCGTCCACCACCAGAACCCGACAGGCAACAGTCGCATCGACCGATACAAACCGTTTCACCTCGGCGATCATCACCGAGGGACTGAGGGACTTGCTGAGGTAGCCTCGCCCCCCCAATCGAACGACTTCCTGCCTGACACCCATGCTCTCGCTGATCACCACACAGGGGACCGGCACGGACCGCTCGCTCAGCTCGGTCAAGACCGCCGCTAGTAGTTGAGCACTCCAACCCTCCACGTCCACCAGCACTGCGTGCACCGCTTCGTTGCTCAACCGGTCGATGAGCTCCGGGAACGAACGTACAACGCAGCGGATCGCCTCCCGCGCATTCGGATCGCCCAATAGGCGATCGACGAAGGCGTAATCTTGGCTTAGCACGAGGAGCCACCCTGGTTCTTCTGTTTGACGAGTAAAGGACGGGTGGCATGACGAATCCCTCTCCCGTTCGACCGCATGCCTCAGGGTCGTCATGGCAGTCGACAGGGTGACCAGCTCTTCCCTGGACCAGGACGAAGCCTGACACAGCGCCCGTTCGACAATCCGGGCGGCCTCGGCCGCCTCGTGATACCCGCATATGCCGAGCGTCCCGATCAATTGGTGGGCGATAGCACGGCTTTGCGCCACAGACTCAAACGATGGGGAGCCGCTCCAGAGAGAGGCAATGAAATTTTCCAACTTGGCGATTCGGTCAAGAAGGATGACCTTACAAGATTCATGGCGCAGCGGCACGGAACCCACCAAACCAGATGACCCAGAAGGCAATCATCTTCACGTTAGGCGGAACACATCCCGCGCAGTGGTTTCTCGAAAAACCACGTTATCATAAGTAGCCGGCATCACCTAGGACTTTTCAGGTTTTTCCATCCGCGGTTCCCCTTCCGCTTGCCCCGTCCTGTGCTATCGGGCAAGAGAAGTCCGCTGTAGATGGATTTTCTGTTCCGTGGTACCGTGGCACGATGATTCTGCTTGGTCGATGGAAAAGATGGAAAAGGGGTCGAAGATGGAAAAGGGGTCGGGAGTCTTTTCTCCGAAGCCCGGCTCGCGTGACCGTCATCCCTGGATCACGCCATTACCCATTCGCGCTCCTCTGCCTCCAACTCCATCGGAGGCCGGCCCCTTGACAAACCTGGAGCAGGTTCAGTCAAGAAAAGACTCCCGACCCTTTTTCTCGACCCCATAACGATCTTGCTATCGGGCGTAAGCGCAAGGGCGTAGGCCCTGTCGCCGTCGGAGCCGATCGTGGTCACGACCGTGCCGCCGCTCCCAAAGCTCGGATCCAGCGTGCCGTTGGTGTCGTAGCGCGCGAGCGCCGGGATCTGGTCACAGGACGAAAATGGCGTCGTTCGCGCTGTCCACGGCGGCATGGAGGATGCGGAACCAGATCATGGGCTCGGCGACACTTGCCCGGCCGTCAGTAACCCGGTACATTTGGGGAGCCATTCCTCTCTGAGACCATCCCGTGCAAACCGTAAGACGGTTTTGGGGGACCTCCACGTTTCAATGGATTCTTTAAGTAGCCTTTTCCCGTTTGAGCCTCACCCTTGGCTTCAGGATCCCCATGCCATGACCATCGTTCCGTGTCTATGGCCGCGCCGAGGTCTTTTGCGCGACGTGCCAACAGAGGCGCGGCTCTTTTCCGTCGCACCTGACACCAAACTCCTTGGTTTCTGCCATTGGCAAAACGACAAGAAGGCCCGTCGAACCGTCGTGCTGGTGCACGGGCTGGAAGGCTGCAGTGAGTCGCACTACATGCGAGGAATTGCCGCGAAGGCATGGCGCGCTGGCTTGAACGTCATTCGATTAAATCAACGCAATTGTGGCGGGACCGAACATCTGACGCCGACGCTTTACCATAGCGGGCTCAGCGAAGATTACCGAGCGGTGATCGAGGAATTGAAGCACGTTGACGGTCTGTCGGACATCTGGCTGGTTGGCTATTCCATGGGAGGCAATCTGGTTCTGAAAACGGCTGGCGAAGCGGGGGCCGATTTGCCGGCGCTGCAAGGCGTGTTGGCCGTCTGTCCCAACATCGATCCGGCGGCCTGCGTTACCGCGCTGGAGCACCCGGCCAATCGCCTCTATCACGCGTATTTTCTGAAACGCCTCAAAGCCAGGATGCGACGCAAGGCGGTGTGGTTTCCCGGCAAGTTCGACCTGTCGGATTTGCCGGCTGTCAGCTCGATTCGCGAATTTGACGATCGGTACACGGCACCGGACGGCGGCTATCGCGATGCCGCAGATTACTACGAGCGCGTCGGCGCTCGGCATGTGCTCGCCCAGATCCGGGTACCGACTGTCATCCTCACCGCCCAAGACGACCCCTTCATTCCCTACGCCATATTTCAGACACCTGCCCTGCACCGCAATCCACGCATTCGGCTGATCGCCCCACGACATGGGGGACACTGCGGCTTTTTTCAACGCTCCACGCCGAATGAAGATCACTATTGGGCAGAAAACCGCCTGGTCGAGATTATCGCCAAGGCGCCGAGTCTCGACGTCGGGGCTCTTCCTGTAACCGTTAAGGACAGGACGCAATGAAGCCAGTCTAGAACAGGTTTCGCTGTTTTCACGATTCGCCTGATCAGGAGCGGCAACTCGTCGTGTCGGTGAGGGAAACGGCATGCCATCGCTGTCCGAGACAGCCAAAAGTGATTCCGGGGGATTCCAGCGTCGCGTGTCAGCTGGGTCTTGGCATCGCCCCGGAAATTCTCAATCCCGTTGATGTGCTGGCGTCGACTCCGCGCGAAGCCCTCGCCATGGTTAATCCAGTAGTGCCGAGAGCCTTGCGTGATCCGGCCATCATCGCTCGACAGTTGATCCGAGGAGAGCGTCGCGCCCGGGGGTACCTTCTGGCGCATCACCGCGCGCAGCGTCTCCCGAGTCCCATTGGGGACGGGGCGGGTATAGAGGCGAGGGAAAAGGGGGCGGGAGTCTTTTCTCCGAAGCCCGGCTCGCGTGACCGTCATCCCTGGATCACGCCATTGCCCATTCGCGCTCCCCTGCCTCCAACTCCATCGGAGGCCGGCCCCCTTGACAAACCTGGAGCAGCTTCGGTGAAGAAAAGACTCCCGACCCCTTTTCTCGACCCGGCAGGCGCCGCGCGCCGCCCCTGCCATTGGATGCCGGCATCCTCTTCGGCCTCCGTCGTGGGCGGCGCTTTGGCGTCCCGGCGGCTGCCGATCAGTAATAATACCGCGCGAGCGCGACGTCGTAGTTCGCGCCGTTGAAACTCGTACCCGCCACGACGATCTTGCCATCGGACGTAAGCGCCAGGGCGAAGGCAACGTCGAAGCCGGAGCCGAAGTCGGTGGTCACCTTGCCGCCAGTGCCAAAGCTGGGATCCAGCGAGCCGGCCGGCAGGGTGCCGCCACCTCCGCCTCCGCCGCCGCTGCTGCTGCCGCCGCCTCCGTCTCCGCCACAGGCGGCAAGCCCGAGGAGGGTGAGAGCAACCACGAGTGATGATGCCCACTTGGGAGATGCCCACTTGGTAGTCATGGTGATGTCCTCCTGAGATGGGGTCTGCTGATCAGTCATACCGCCCGCGGGCGACGTCGGCGCTCATGCCCTCGGAGCTAAAGCCCGCAGCGACGAGAAAATTAATTAATGGGGTTACCTCAATAACTCCATTGCCCCTGTATTGTCAACCTCGTTCGGCCCTCAAAAATGATTCCCGACCACAAAAGGGGTCGGGATTCTTTTCGTGAGAATTTTCATGCGGAAGACAAATTTGCATTAATTAAAGACTCCCGACCCCTTTTCATGCCTCCGTGGAGATGGTGACGGCGGCGGTCCTTCGTCAGCGGATCACTGTAATGGCTTGAAGCCGGAAACCCCCACTGCCAGCCCCACTCCTGGCCCGCGTTGGGGCACTTCCGCTCCAGCTCAGGGGGCAAGATCACCCGGCCAAGCCCTTGTCGGAAACCTTCCTCGTGCTGGGACTTCATGCGTTGGAGATGGTGCACAAGGGACTGTCGGGCAGCAGTTGGGGGCGTCGTCTACCGGTCCTTGTCGCCTTGGCCGCCGCGAACGAGGAGTTGGTTGCGGGCGAGATCGAGGTCTTTGACGCGCAGACGGCAGCATTTTCAACCGGCGATGGTCTTGATCTTGGCTACGCGCCCGGGTAAGGACGGCACGACTTCCACGGTGACCATCCTCGCCTGTTCAGTGCTCGCCGCCCGCGATCAGTCAGAACATTCAGCCGGCAGTGTCCAAGGACCAGCCCACGCCTTGGCATCCGGGCCGCATGGCAAGGGCCGGGCCTCCAAATGCCCCGCGATATCCCGGCTTGCGGGCTGAGTTCCTTTCGTGTGAGAAAGACAAACCGAATGCCACTGATGGAGATTTCTCCCCACGGACAGACGGGATCTGTGATCCGCATGGATTTCATATGGATGCGCTTCGGAGAACCGAGCGCGTCCAGATGGGCGACATCCCGGAGCGACTCCAGCCAGGATCAAACGGGATTTTGGTGGGTTAGGGTCACGGGTGGCGCCGACCTGGGAGCCTGCTCCTCGCCCGCAGTGAGGTCCCTACACCGGGCGGGGTGCGAGGACAAGTGGGCTAGTCAGTGACAGGGCCCCCTCCGGATTTCGGACACTGAAGCCTCAGACATTGAACCGAAAATAAACAACGTCCCCCTCCTTGATCACATAGTCACGCCCCTCCAGCCGGAACAACCCCTTCTCCCGCACCTTCGCCTCCGAGCCGCAGGCGATCAAGTCGTCGTAGTGATAGACCTCCGCCCGGATGAAGCCGCGCTCCATGTCGGAGTGAATCTTCCCGGCCGCTTCCGGCGCCTTCGTCCCCTTACGGATCGGCCAAGCCCGTGATTCCACCTCACCGGCTGTGAAGAAGGTGATGAGGTTCAGCAGCTCGTAGGCAACGGCAGTGAGCCGCACAAGGCCGGATTGGGCCAGACCCAGGTCCTTCAAAAAGGCAGCGCGGTCCTGTTCCGGTAGAGTCGCGATCTCGGCTTCAAGCTGACCGCAGATCAGCACAACCTTGGCGCCCCGCTTGTCAGCCAGTTCCTGCACCGCCCGCACGTGCGGATGCTCCGCTGTCGTGCCTTCGTTCACGTTGGCCACGAACAACACCGGTTTGGCACTCAGGAGCTGTAGCTGGTCCAGGATGACTCGTTCGTCCGGCGAAAAGGCATGATTCCCCAGCCATTCGCCCTTGTTGAGCAGCTCGGTGAGCTTCTGCACAACAGCCAGTTCCTTGCCGGCTTGCCCCTCGCCCGACTTGGCGCGCTTCTCCACCCGTTGTCGGCGACGGTCCAGCGTCTCAAGATCAGCCAGAATCAGTTCGGTTTCGATAGTCTCGACGTCGCGTTGCGGATTGACTTCACCGCTCACGTGGACGACCTCCGGCTCCTCGAAGCAGCGCACGACATGCATGAGCGCGTCCACTTCCCGAATCTGTGCAAGAAACTGGTTGCCCAACCCTTGGCCCTGGCTCGCCCCCTGGACCAACCCGGCGATGTCTCGCACCTCCAGCGTGCTCGGCGTCTTCTTCCTGGATTGAAAAATCTCGACCAGTTTGTCCAGCCGCGGGTCCGGCACCAGAGCAATGCCGACGTTGGTTTCGACGGTCGAGAAAGGGTAGTTGGCAACGGCCGCCCCCGCGCCGACCAGCGCATTGAACACCGTCGTCTTCCCGACGTTCGGTAATCCGATCATGCCGCAAGACAGCCCCATAGGCTTTTAGCAGTGCTGAATTGTGAATTCTGCGTGCTGAGTTCACCTCCCGACCAACTCAGCACTTCGCATCCCTCACTCAGAACTCTCAGTCTCTTCCCGCTTTTCCCGCACGTTGAACTCGTTCATTGCCGCGGCGACCCCCTTGAGCACGAGGCACTCCAGCGCCTGAACCGCGCGGTCCAGGGTTGGCTCGATCCTGGCTCGCTCGTCGAGCGAGAAGGGCCCCAGCACATAGTCGGCAGCCTCCTGTCCGGGAGCCGGGCGCCCAATGCCGATCTTGAGGCGTACGAAGTCGGGTGTGCCCAGCGCAGCTACAATCGAGCGAAGGCCGTTGTGGCCGCCGTGCCCGCCGGCTTGTTTGATCCGCAGCCGGCCCAGTTCGAGATCCAAATCGTCGTGAATGACAATGAGTTGTTCGGGGGAGAGACCCAGCTCGTGCAGCAGGGCCTTGAGTGGAGGCCCCGTAACATTCATCCAGTCGAGATGGCCTGCAAGCTCAACGGATTCTGAACCGACCGTGCCTGCGCCCCGGACGGCGATTCCTCGCGGTCGCAAGCGGATGGACCAGCGGGCTGCTGCCCGCTCGAGGACCCAGATGCCGATGTTGTGGCGCGTGTGGGCGTAGGCAGCTCCAGGGTTCCCAAGCCCGACGATGAGGCGCAACGCTACTTCTTCTTTTCAGGTTCTTTCTTTTCGGCTTTCGGCATGTCTTTGCCGGATTCTTTCTTCTCACCGGCTTTCGCTTCCGCCGCGGGAGCCGCCGCTTTCTCCGCTCCTTCGGCCGGCGCCTCTTCCTTCCCTTTCCCGATCACCTCGGGCTCCTTGCCCGGCTCTGCCGCACCGCTGGTGAGTAACGCCTCCAGCTTGGCCTCAGATATCGGGGCCGCAACGCTCACAACCATTTGATCGGGATCGTCCAGAAACCTAATCCCCTCCGCCTTCGGCACCTCCCGGACATGAATCCCCTGGCCGATCCCCAACTGAGAGGCGTCCACCTGGATCGCGTCGGGCAAGGCCGAGGGCAGACATTCGATGAAGAGTTCGCGCAGGGTGTGATGCAGCACGCCGCCTTCTTTGACGCCGGCCGGCGTGCCGCCGATGAGCTGCACCGGCACTTTGACCCGGATAGGCTTATCCATCGACACTTCGAACAAATCTGCATGCAACACCTCGCCCGTCACAGGATCGACTTGAAAGTCCCGCAGCAGTGCCGTCCGTTTGGCTTTGGCCTTCGCGCCATTTACCGTGAGCGAGATGAGCGCGGTCGTGCCGGCATGGGAGCGCAGAATGGTCTTCAGATCGTCCGGCTTCATCGTGAGCAGGAGACATTCCCCTTGCCCGTAGAGCACGGCAGGTACGCGACCGCTGCGCCGGAGTTGGCGCGCCGGGCCCTTGCCGGATCGTTCTCGCACTTCAACCACCAGATCGAATTTCATGATGCTCCCTCACCTTAGCCAGCTCACATAGAGCACCAGCGAACAGCCTATCGCGCGCTCCTCTGAGCTGCCCGCTACTCGCTGTTCGCTAGCAGCTTCCCAATTACGCAAAGAGCGAACTGACCGATTCTTCCTCGTGAATCCGCGAAATGGCTTCTCCGAGCAGTGGCGCGACGGACAGCAGGTGGAGCTTCGGGCACAGCCGCTCTTTGTCCCTCAATGGAATCGTATTAGTGACCACAACTTCGCGCAAGCAGGACTGTTGTAGCCGATCGAGGGCCGGCCCTGAGAGGACCGGATGTGTGCAGGCCGCCCACACCTCCCGCGCTCCCTTGTCAGCGCACGCTTGCGCGCCCTGAACGATGGTGCCCGCCGTGTCGATCATATCGTCGAGAAGCAGGGCGCTTTTCCCTTCCACGTCGCCAATGATGTTCATGATCTGCGCCTGGTTCGGCCCCTCCCGCCGCTTGTCAATGATGGCCAGGTTGGCTTGGAGCCGCTTGGCGAAGGCCCGAGCCCGCTCCACGCCGCCCGCATCGGGCGACACGATCACAAGATCGGCCACGCCGCGTTTGTTGATGTATTCCAGCAGCACCGGCGTGGCATAGAGATGGTCCACCGGGATGTTGAAGAAGCCCTGAATCTGCCCCGCATGGAGATCCATCGTCAGCACGCGATTGGCCCCCGCAGTTGTGATGAGATCCGCCACGAGCTTCGCTGAGATCGGTACGCGCGGCTGATCCTTCCGGTCTTGACGCGCATAGCCGAAATACGGGATGACGGCTGTGATCCGGCTGGCCGACGAGCGCTTGAGGGCGTCGATCATGATCAACAACTCCATGATCGAGTCGTTGACCGGCGAGCAGCAGGATTGCACGACGAAGACGTCCGCCCCCCGGACGTTCTCCTCGATTTTCACCTGCACTTCCCCGTCACTGAAGGAAGAGACCGTCGCCTCGCCCAACCGAATCCCTAGATACGCGCAGATCTCCTGCGCAAGCGCAGGATTGGCGTTACCGGTAAACAGCTTAAGTGCCTTGTTCATCGTGGTACCTCGAACGCTGTGAGAGACCGTCGGATCTTCAGGAACTGCGAGATGTACGTCCGTTACGGCGGGCCCGGCGGGTCTTCGCGTACTCCCGCCTCATGTTTGTCTCTTTCGCTGCGTTCTCAAGGGGATTGAACTGTAGCGAAAAGCGCTCCCGGTTGTCAACCAATGCGCAGCGGCGCGGAAGCCAATGGGTCCTCGCAAGACAGGGCCTCCGTGCAAGTCCGCACGACATAGGCTCGGCACCGTTCGAACCGGTCCAGCCCTACATGCGCCTGCCGGGCAGCCGCTTCGTCGCGGAAGATACCGAAGACGGTCGAGCCGCTGCCGGACAACAGCGCCGCCTCTGCCCCTTGCGAGAGCAGCCGTGTCTTGATCGTATGGAGTACGTCGTGTTCGGGAAACACCGCCGCCTCGAAGTCGTTCTCGACCAGCGGCAACAGCTTTTCCCAGGTCACGGTTTCCCACGTTTCCACCGCTCGCAAGGCACTGGAGAGCGACCGCACGCCGGACCGTGTGACCGAGAGCCGTTCATAGGCCCAGCGCGTGTCGATCGGAAATCCCGGGTTGACCAAGACGACCCACCGCGTTCCTTCCACGCGGAGCGGCTTGACGATTTCGCCGCGGCCGGTGACCAACGCGCTTGGGGCGAAGAAGAAAAACGGCACGTCGCTCCCGACCTGTTGACCCAACTCCGCCATGTGAGCAACCGTCCATCCCAACCCCAGAAGGCGATTCACCCCCTGGATCGTCGCGGCCGCGTCGCTGCTCCCCCCGCCGAGACCGGCGCCGTGGGGAATCCGCTTCATGAGCTCGATCTCCAATCCGACATTGAGGCCGGCTCGCTCTAGCACCAGCGTCGCGGCGCGAGAGACCAAATTCCGATGATCCGTCGGCAGCGTCGGATCGTCGCATCGGAGCATCACCCCCGCCTGGCCAGCTCTCACCCGCAGCCGCAGCTCATCCTCCAACGCCACGGTCTGCATCACCGACCAGAGGTTGTGATACCCGTCCGGCCGGCGATCCAGCACCCGTAGGATCACATTGATCTTCGCCGGCGCACGGACCCGCACCGCTCCGTCTCCCACTCTCATACGCGTTCACCCTCGCGGCTCGCGACGGATGCATCGTTCGTCAACATGCACTTCTGATTCTTCTTGCAGTTCACGCCTCTTGCTCTAGTCCTTTCCCCCTTTGATCGCATACTTTTCTAGCCGATAACGGAATGAGCGGGTGTTCAGCCGCAGCAGGCGGGCGGCCTTCTTCTTGACCCAGTTGGCCCGTTCCAGGGCTTTCAACAGCAATTCCTTCTCGATAGAGTTGATCAGCGCCTCCAAATCGAGCCCGTCCTCCGGCAGATCGGTCGGATACACGGGTTGCGGCATCGCCGGGCGATGGAGCCAGCCACGGATCTCCTCCTCGGTCACCGGCTGGCCGGAGGAGAACGCCACCACCCGTTCGATGAGATTTTCCAATTCGCGGACGTTCCCTCGCCATTCATGCTCCAGGAGCACCCGCATGGCTTCGCCGGTAATGGCAGGAACGGGCTTTCCGCTTTCGCGGCAGAACTTGTCCAGAAAGTGCTGGACTAAGAGCGGAATATCTCCCGTTCGGAGTCGCAGGGGCGGCAGAACAATGGGGATCACATCCAATCGATAGTATAGATCCTCGCGGAAGGTTCCTTCGGCCACCGCCTTCTCCAGATCTTTGTTCGTGGCGGCAATGATCCGCACATCCACCTTCACATCCTGTGTTCCGCCGATCCGGCGAAATTCGCGTTCCTGAATCACCCGCAGGAGCTTCACCTGCGTCGCCAGCGACGTATCCCCGATTTCATCCAGGAAGATCGTCCCGCCATTCGCCACCTCGAACAGACCGGCTTTGTTCGAGACCGCCCCTGTGAACGAACCCTTCATATGACCGAACAACTCGCTTTCCAGCAAGGTTTCCGGCACCGCACTGCAATTGACCGTCACGAAGGGCATGGACGCGCGCGCGCTGTTGTAATGGATGGCTCGTGCGACCAGTTCTTTCCCGGTTCCGCTTTCGCCGAAGATGAGCACGTTGCTCCTGGAATCGGCTACCTTGCGCACGATGTCGAAGACCTTTTGCATGGCCTCGCTTTTTCCGATGATTTGCGCGAAGGAGGACTGACTGGCCATTTCGCGCTTGAGCAACATGTTTTCAGTGGACAACCGACGCCGCTCCAGCGCGTTGCGGATAATGAGCTGGACTTCGTCCACTTGAAACGGCTTGGTGAGATAATCATACGCGCCGTGCTTCATCGCCTCGACGGCCGACTCCGCCGACGCAAACGCGGTGATCACCAGCACCACCGTATCCGGCGAGGAGGCCTTAACCGCCTTGAGCACGTCGAGTCCGCTCACCTTGGGCATCTTGAGGTCCGTGATCACGAGATCGAAGATTTCTTTGCCGAGGTGGGCAATCGCCTCATCGCCGTCGGAAGCCACCGTCACCGCATAGCCGGCCCGTTTGAGCATGATGCTCAAGACATCGCGCATGCTCTGTTCGTCGTCGACGACTAGGATCTTTTCCACGGTCCCCTACCCTCGTGCCACGGCCTCGGTCCGGCTCCGGCCGACCTCGGCAGGCACACCGTAAACCGAGAACCCTTGCCTTCCCAACTGTCGACCTTGATCCACCCGCCATGCAGATCCACGATCCGATGCACAGCCGCCAGACCGAGTCCAGAGCCTTCTTTTTTCGTCGTAAAGAAGGGCAGAAAAATCTTGTCCAGGTTGCCCTTCGGAATCCCAATACCCGTATCCTGGAACACAATTTCGATCACTTCCCCGCTGCGTCCGCCTGAAGCGACACGCCGGCGACCCGTGGAAATGGTTAATTGGCCCCCGGACGGCATCGCCTCAAACGCATTCGTCGCCAGGTTCCAGAACACCTGCTTCAGTTGGTCCTGATCGACCTTGGCCAGCAGGGCGTCCTTGGCCAAGGTCGTGGAGATCGTGATGTTGACCTTGGTCCGCGCTTCCTGCGCGATGAGGTCCAACGTGTCTGACAGGATTTTGTTCACATCGCACTCCGTCAGATTGAGGGCGGGCGGCCGCGCATACAGGAGAAATTCGGTGATGATCGTGTCTAACCGCGTCGCTTCCCGGATGGCGATGTCCATAAGCCGCCGGCTGGTCTCATCCGATGCAACGTCTTTGCGCAGCATCTGCATGGCGCCGACGAGCGCGCCCAGAGGGTTCCTGATCTCGTGGGCCATTCCCGCGGACATCTCACCCAGCGTCGCGAGCCATTCCCGGCGCCGCATTTCCTCTTCCATGTCCCGAATCTCGGTCAAGTCCTTGAACACACCAACCAGACCGGTTTGCTTACCCTGCTCCTGGAGCGGGGACAGCGTCATGCCGAGGATCAAGCGCCGGCCGTCCACGCGTTTGCACTCGACTTCGAATCGGGAACAGGCGAAGAGAGCCTCCGCCTCTTGCTCCGACCCGTGGTTTGGACGCCAATTGAAAATCTCCCGCCAGGGTCGGCCCTTCACCTGTTCAAGACTGTAACCGGTGGCTTCCTGAGCCGCCCGGTTGAAGGACGTGATCAACCCCGCCGCATCCGTCGTAAATACGCCGCTGCTGATGCTCTGGATGATATTCTCGTGGAACGCCTGGAGCCTGGTCAGCCCCTGCTCCTTTTCCCTGAGGCGCAAGTCCGCCCGATTGAGCTGGTCGACAAGCGCGCCGCTGAGGAACCCGACCACCAGGAACGCAAGCGCATAGACCCCGAACGTCTGGAGCATCTCCGCTGCAGACAGCCGCGACGGGTGCAGCCAGCCGAGCGGCTCCAGCACACCGTACAATTGCAGATTAGCGACGACGCCGAACAAGATGGTGCAGAAACCCGCCGTCACCAATCCGATCCGTTGGCGTGGCACCAGACTGGCCAGCGTCACCGAGATCACGTAGAGCACAGCAAAGGGACTTTCGACCCCGCCGGTTCGCACGACCAGTACAGTTTCCAACACGAAATCGACGCCGATCTGCACCCAGGCGAACCTCGTCAACGACCGAGGCGAGGACAGTCGCCGAAGAACCACCACATACGGAATCGTGATCGCGTACGTGAACACGATCAGGGCGTAAAAGGTGAGAACGCGCTCGCCTTTGGCGACTTGGAACGTCAGCGACAGTCCCAACAGAAGGGTGATGACCACCACCCGCAAGGCCATTAACCAATGGAGTCTTGTCCTGAGGTCGTCCATGCATCCAGCGGGCTGCCCGTCTGGAAAGCTCGTGCGGCGTTACAAGAGTCGGCTCGTCAAGTTCGCCATACTCCCGCGCGGGCTCGAACGCGAGGCCCCAAAGACGCTCCGTCCGCAGAACTGAGGCAGGATTCCTTCGGAGGCCTCTGCGGTCAATTCCAGCTCCGACCGCCGAGCCAATCAACTCAGAGGAGGGTGAAAAGCGGTTCTGCTTCGGCGTCCGGCGACCGCCGTTCCCGCAAGCGGACGGTTATCCGATCGCCGACGCCATCTGGAAGATCGGCAAATACATCGCGATCACGATGAAACCGATCACTGTCCCCAGAAACACCATCATCATTGGCTCGAGCAGCGCGGTCAGTGACGCGACAGCGTGATCCACTTCATCCTCGTAGAAGTCGGCGATTTTGCCGAGCATCGCATCGAGCGCGCCGGTCGACTCGCCCACTGCGATCATGTGGGTGACCATTTTGGGAAACGTTTCGCTTTTTGCGAGCGGTTCGGCGATGGTTTTCCCGCCGCTGATACTCACCCGGGCCTCCAGAATGGCTTCTTCGATGACCTTGTTTCCGGAAGTTTTGGCGCAGATGCTAAGGCCGTCGAGCAGTGGCACACCGCTGGTGATCAACGTGCCGAGCGTCCTGGTGAATTTGGCGATGGAGGCTTTCCGGATCAGTTCGCCGAACACCGGTGTCTTCAGCAGCAACCGGTCGATGACCAGCTTCCCTTTCGGCGTTCCGTAGTATTTCTTGACCCCGTAAATCGCCAGCACCAGACCGACCACCATATAGATGATGTAGGCCTGGACGAAATTACTCATGTCGATCACGAACTGCGTCGGGCCCGGCAGCCCCATTTTCCCACCGGACATTTCCGCAAACATTTTGGCGAAGATGGGAATCACCCAGATCATCAGTACGGTAATGACGATAACAGCCACGCCCATGATGGTAGCTGGGTAGACCATGGCTGACTTGATCTGGCCCTTCAGCTTCATGGCCTTTTCGATGTGTTTGGCCAACCGGCTTAGGATAGTGTCTAACAGACCGCCGACCTCACCCGCATGGATCATGTTTACGTACAAGTCGTCGAAGATCTTGGGGTGTTTCTTCAACGCATCGGACAAGGTCGATCCGCCTTCCACATCGACCTTCACCTCCCCGATGGTCTTGGCCAGCACCTTGTTTTCCGACTGGGTCGACAGGATATCCAGACTTTGAATCAACGGCAGGCCAGCGTTGATCATGGTGCCGAATTGGCGGGTAAACACGACCAAATCCTTATCGGTGATCGCGGACCCCAACGAAAGATTCAGCCCGCCTTTTTTGCCCGCCTTTTCTTCCAGGCTGGTGACGATGACGTTTTGCCTGCGCAGTTGTTCGACGGCTTCATCACGGGTTTTGGCCGTCAACTCCCCCTTGCGGATCGCGCCCGTTCTGGTTCTACCGACATATGCGAAGGTGCGCATCTGATGATCTCGGTCTCGCGGTTCTCCCAGCGAATCAGAAGCGCTGCACGGAGAACCACGATGCGAAACGAAGTCTACTGGACGACCTGGGGCTTGTCAAAAAAATTGCCGAATCGTGCGGCCCGCGCGCCACCGCACGGAGGAAACTCGGTCAGGCACCGCTGGTGCTGACATGAACATAGCCGCGATAGAGATAATGGAAGCCCGAGGTCAGGGTCAGCCCCACCATCACGTACAGCAAGGGCTGGAGAACCCCGAGGTCCATCTGCCGCGAGGCCAGAAAGACCGCGAGAATGATATAGGCGAGCTGAAGGAGCGTGGTTCCCTTTCCCAAAATCGTGGGAGAAATATCGACCCGAGAATCGGCGAGTTGAGCCAGCACAGTGCCGGCCATCAGAATCAGGTCGCGACTGACGACCACGATAGCAATCCACGAGGGAATCAGGTGCATCACTGCCAGCGTCACGAATCCCGAGGTCAGCAACAGCTTGTCAGCCAGCGGATCCAGAAACGCGCCCAGTCTGGTGCGCTGGTTGGCAACCCTGGCGATGGTACCGTCGAGTCCGTCCGTCACACCGGCCAACAGTAGGATCACGAGGGCCTGATCGTACCGTTCGTAGATCAGGAACCCGACGTACACGGGGATCAGGAGAATGCGCAGGATCGTCAAACTGTTGGGAATGTTCATGGCGTCGTGTGAGGCCCGCTGGCGGCGCGTCAAACTCTCTATCCGTCGAGAAGCCGGGTCATCTTAGGGATGGGGCCGGAATCTTGTCAACGCGGTTGCAGTCGACAGGACAGGCCCCTATAATCCCCTCGGATCGCGCAGACGGAGGTCATGACGATGAGCACCCTCCCGCTGATATTCAAGAAAGAAGGCTTGATCGAACGGCATCAGATCGAAGGGGTCGACCCGAGCGACCGGTACTTTAACCGTTCGATCCTGGTCCATCGGACTGCCAACGGATATTTCGCGAAAGTCACGTACGAAGCGCTCACCGTTGAGGGGCAAACGCATCCTTCGATCGCCGCAGCGGTGAAAGACGTGGTAGACAGGCTGAGGACGTTGGGGTTCCGACGGATGAGGACTAGACCGAACTTCAAAGGCCGCCACTACCTGGCCGAAAAGGAAACGTGGATCGACTATCCAGACGAGACCTAGGCTGGAGCAAGCATGGAGCAAGCAGCGAACAGAGAGTAGCTGTCAACTACTGGCTCCTCGCTACGAACTCCTGAAAGATAAGATCGTGAATCAAGGGACGGAAGCGCTGAATCCGAGTGTTTCGGCGGGTCGGGTGGACGCGGTTCGACAGTAATACCACTTCCAGCTCCTGGATCGGATCGATCCAGAGCGACGTGCCGGTGTATCCAAGATGCCCGAACGACTGCCTCGAGAACCGGCTTCCCACCGACGACGGCGCCGAAGGCGTATCCCACCCTAGCGCCCAAGTGGATTGCGGGACGCGATCCTGCCGGGTCACGAATTGGCGTGCAAGTTCCGACTTGAACGGACCCGGCCGTCCGTGATAGGCGTCGAGCCACGCTCCGGACACCGCTAACACCGCCTCCGCTGTCCCGAACAGCCCCGCGTGCCCGGCCGCACCGCCCAACGCTGAGGCGTTCTCATCGTGCACCTCCCCACGCAGAACCCGCCCTCTCCATGCATCGTATTCGGTCGCGGCGACCGCATCCCGGTCGAACACTGTTCGACCGCCCACGGTTATCCCATCCGCAGTGGGCGTCGCAAACCCTAACGGGTCGGCGCCAAGCGGCTCGAAGAGGTGTTCCCGACAAAAGGCCGAGAACGACTGCCCGCTCACGCGTTCCACAATGAAACCGAGCAACATGAATCCCAAGTCGCTGTAGACACTGCGCTCTCCGATGTTGTGCAACAAGGTTTCCTCGCGGATATAGCCTATGACCGCCCGCCTGGCGGCCTCACTGCCCCAAAAGCCCGGGGTGAGGCGATCCTGTTCCGCTATCCGCTCGTAATAGGGCCTCCACGCTGGCAACCCGGAACTGTGCGTGAGGAGATGAAAGACCGTCGCGCTCCCGATTGGGCGATCCTTCAGCTCAGGAAGCAGGTCGTCGAGCTGATGATCGAGCGTCAGCCGGCCTTGCTGGACCAACCAAAGGACGGAGGTGGCCGTCGCGAGCGGTTTGGTCAAGGAGGCAAGATCGTAGATCGTCCGGACCTGCGCCGGCGCCCCCGGCGGTTCCGATGAAACGCGGCCGACAGCCCGGTGGTAGACGAGTCGCTTCCGCACGCGCACCGCCAACACCGCCCCGGGAAACACCCCCTCCTGCACGGCGGTTGCGAGCGCACGGTCAACCGAGTCGGTTCCGCTCATGCATTCCTCTTACGAGGATCGTGAAATTCCGCGGGACAAAAACGTTATGCCGATAGGGCTCCGGAGGATACACACGGCGGCGCGAGACCGGATGGCGGGATGATGCACTGTCCAGACGGTGACGGCCTCTTCAGGGATTGGAATCACTGGCAAGCTTGTCATCCGGAGCGGCCTGGTTGGGATGATACGCCTCTTCTTCCTCGATCTCTAACATCCGTTCGAACGTGCGGATCGTGGCACGCAGCCGTTCGATCATCAACAGCCGCTGCTTCCGCAGTTCGGCGAGGTCGCGTTGCGTAACAACCAACTCCCCCCTGGCCTGCCGGAGCATTTCTGCGGCTTTCAACTCGGCTTCTTTGACCACCAACTCCGCATCCCGCTGCGCCGAGCGCTTCATCTCATCGGCCAATGACTGCGCGGATACCAGCGCGTGCGACAGCGTCGCCTCCGTTTTTTTCATCTCGGCCAGTTGCTGTTCGACGAAGGCGAGTTTTTCCCGCAGCACCGCGTTGTCCCGGTTGAGCGCTTCGACGGTCTGCGCGAGGTCTTCCAGAAATCGGTTGACTTCCTGACGGTCGTAGCCCCGGAACGTGGTTCGGAAGACCATTTGCTGGATATCGAGCGGTGTGATCTTCATGGATTTCTCCCGCACGAAATTATTCGATGTGCATCCGCGTCGCCATCTCAAACAACGACCGCACGAGCGCATACTGCAGAAAGACAATGATCAGGATCGCCACCACCGGCGAGAGATCGATGCCCATTCGCCAGCCAAGCCGCCGACGGATCGGACCGAGCACGGGCTCCGTGGCGCGCTCCAGAAATTGGACGATCGGATTCCAGGGATCGGGATTCACCCAAGAGATCAGCGCGCGCGCAATAATGACATACATGTAGAGGGTCAGGATCCAATCCGCCACGTGGGCGATCCCTTCCAGCACGTTCGCCGCCACAAACATCAGCGTCCCAACTCCCCCGACCGCCGCGCGGCCGCCTCCACTGCCGCGATCAAACAGGCCCGCGCGCCGCCACGTTCCAACCGATGAAGCCCGGTGATGGTCGGTCCTCCAGGCGAAGCTACCCGGTCCTTGAGCGTGCCCGGATGTTCGCCGGTCTCGAGCACCATGCGCGCCGCGCCCAACAGCGTCTGGGCAGCCAGCAGTTCGGCCACGGTGCGCGGCAGCCCTATCTTGACGCCGCCGTCCGCCAGGGCTTCGAGCGCGACAAACGCATAGGCCGGCCCGCTGCCGCTCAGGCCCGTCACCGCATCCATCAACCGTTCCTCCACTGTCACGACCTGCCCCACCGCCTCGAACAGCGCGCGTGCAAGCCGGCGGTCTTCTTCTTCGATTCCGGCCCCCCAGCACAGCGCCGTCATGCCTTCACGAACCAAGACCGGCGCATTGGGCATCGCGCGAATGATTCTCGTCTGCTGTGGCACACGGTCAGCAATCCAACGGACGGAGACACCGGCCGCAATCGAGATGACCAGACGGCCGGCCAAGGCAAAAGCGATCTCCTCTAGCACATCGGCCAAAACTTGGGGCTTCACGGCCAACACGACCACCTCGCCCCATTGAGCCGCCTCCCGATTGACCGAGCCGACCTGCACGCCGAAGCGCCGCTTCATGTGGTCGAGGCGAGCGGCGTTGAGGTCGGTCGCCCACACGTGACCGCAGTCCCAAGCCCGCGCGGCAAGCACGCCCCCGATCAGCGCCTCGGCCATTTGGCCGGCACCGATGAACGCAATGCGCTTCCCGCCTCCGAGACTAGACACGACGTGCCCCGAAAATCGCGGTGCCGATCCGCACCATCGTCGCCCCTTCTTCAACCGCAATCTCGTAATCGTGCGACATCCCCATCGAGAGTTCGTCCATGCGGATCCGCTCCTGCCCAGAACGCGCGAGCGACTCGGCTAGCTCTCGGAGCTGCCGGAAATACGGGCGCGCGTCTTCGGGATCGGTCACCAACGGCGGAATCGTCATCAGCCCCTTGATAAGCAGGTGCGACATGGCGTTCAGTCCCGGGAGAATTTCTCCCACGGACTCCGGAGCAAACCCCCCTTTGCTGTCCTCTCCGCCGATATTAATCTCCAGTAAAACTGGCTGGATGATCCCGGCCTGGGCCGCCCGGCGGTTGAGCTCCGCAGCCAGTTCGACACTGTCCACCGAATGGATGAGCTCAAACAATCCGACGACCGCCTTGGCTTTGCGTCGCTGCAACCGGCCGATGAAGTGCCAGTGCGCCTGCCCAGGACCGATCTGCTTGATTTTCTCTAGCGCTTCCTGCAGCCGATTCTCACCGAATTCAGTTAAGCCCGCGGCCATCGCTTCGCGCAAACGGGGCACGGGCACCGTTTTGGTTGCTCCGATCAACCGAATGCGGTCGGATTGACGCCCGACGCGCTCCGCAGCACGGTGAATGTTCTCGAGGACAGTTCGGATGTTTCGGGCAATCGCATCGGAATCAGACGCCGGGATCAATGGAATCAACCATCATCAGGAACGCGCATCCACCGGACCGAAATTTATGATACCGGAAACCGGCGGCGCTTGTCAGGATTTTACGGTTTCACACCCGCGCCCGCCGGCGCAAGAGGACGATCCCGCTGACCATCGTGCCGTTGACGACTCCCTCGCGACGATACGAAAAGAAGAGCTCGGGATGGCAAATCGTGCAGACGTTCACGCTGTGGATCCTTTCTTCTTCGACACCGACTGATCGGGCCTGTTGTCGCACCAACTCCTGGAGGTTCAACATCGCCTTGTCTCTCCCGCGTTCGAGCACTGCGGAGCGCCATCCGCGGAAGCCTGCCCTCAGCCGGGCCAGAACCGGCTCGTCCACTTCATAGCAGCAGGGTCCGGCCGCCGGTCCGATGCCCACGCGAACCGAAGAGGGCTTGGACCCGAACCGCCGTTTCATCGCCTCCAACGTCTTGGGAACGATGCCCGCCACGGCGCCGCGCCAGCCGGCGTGGACGGCCGCCACCACGCCGCGTTGGGGATCATGCAACAACACCGGTACGCAGTCGGCCGTGCGGACCGTCACGAGCACGCCCGGTTGATCGGTGATCAGGGCATCCCAGGCACCGTCGAACGTCTCGCCGGTCCGTGGGGGGCGGTCCACAATCAATGCGTCGGTCCCGTGCACCTGTTTCACCGCCACCACAGTCACGTCGGCATCCGTTTCAAGCCAGTCCGGCTGGTTGCGCGTGCCGAAAAAGTGCCGCACGCCGTCGCGCACCGTGGCAAAGGCCGGCAAGGTGATCACGAGTTCCTTCATCGGCAAACGGCCACGTGAGCCCCTCGTCATTCCACCCCACTGCGCATTGACGAGTGACCAACGCGGGTTGACGAATCAGTCCGCCTGCTTGCGCAGAAACGTCGGCACGTCCCATTCATCGTCGGCCACCAGACTGAGTCGCTCCTGTGCCTCCCGCTGCTCGCTCAGTTTCCGCAAGAATGCCGGTCGGTCCAGGTCCCGATGCGGCAGGTCTGGTCCGCCTGCATGGACACCCGCCAATACCTGTTGGGCGGTGCGAGGACTTCTCGCCGCCATCCGCTCGGCGGCCGCAACGGCAGGCTTAGCTTGCGGCTCGTCACGATCGAACCCGGTGGCGATGACGGTCACGACCAGGTCGTCACCCAAATCCGGATTGATCACCTGACCGACGATGATGTTGGCTTCCGCGTCGGCAGCCTCCTTGATGATCGACGCCACTTCATCCACCTCATGCAATGACATGTTCGGCCCGCCCGTGATATTGAGGAGGACCCCACGCGCCCCCTCGACGCCACCCTCTTCGAGCAGCGGACTGGAGATCGCTTTCTGCGCGGCTTCCATCGCCCGGTTGGCCCCGCGCGACACACCCATGCCCATGACTGCCCGGCCGGTGTGGCTCATCACCGTGCGCACGTCGGCGAAATCCACGTTGACATGGCCAGTCGTGGTGATGAGGTCGGCGATGCCCTGAATCGCCTGCCGCAGCACGTCGTCCGCGACCTTGAACGCGTCCAGCAACGGCGTGGACTTGTCCACGATGCTCAACAGGCGCTGGTTCGGAATCACCAGCAGCGTATCAACGTGTCGACGCAGATCGCGCAGCCCCTCCTCGGCATAAGCCATCCGCCGATGTCCTTCGTATTGGAACGGCTTGGTCACCACAGCGACCGTCAGGATTCCCAGCTCGCGGGCGATGCTCGCCACGATCGGCGCCGCCCCCGTACCGGTCCCGCCTCCCATGCCGGCAGTCACAAAGACCATGTCCGCGCCTTCCAGCGCTTCCCGAATTTGGTTCTGGCTTTCCAAGGCTGATTCCTTGCCGACTGCAGGGTTGGCGCCGGCCCCCAAGCCTCTGGTCCGTTCCGGTCCAAGCTGAATCTTGAAGGGAGCATGGGCGCGTTCGAGCGCCTGCACATCCGTGTTGGCAGCGATGAATTCCACCCGGCTTAATCCGGCTCCGATCATCGTATTGACCGCGTTGCAGCCGGCCCCGCCTACGCCGATGACCTTGATCCTGACCGGCGTCGGCATATCCTCCTGAAATGCAAACATCGCGACACCTCCTTTTGTGCGATGCGCCCGCTCAAAAGCCAGCAGGCGAGGTTAAAACAACTCGAACATCCACGACCGCATGCGTTCGAAGACCCGACCCAGAGGACGCCCGCGGCGCAGCCCGGCGGTTTCCAATTCTTCAGCGTGGTGCCGGGCATGCAGCAACAGGCCCACTCCCGTCGCATACATCGGGTTACTGACGATGTCCCGCAACCCGCCGACGCCGCCGGGCGTTCCCCGCCTTGCCGGCAGGTTCAGCGCCTTCTCCGCCGCCTCCGGCATGCCCTCCAGCAGCGAAGTGCCTCCGGTAATCACCACACCCGCGCCCAACATCCCCTCATACCCGGCCCTGGCGATCTCACGCTTTACCAGATCGAACATTTCTTCCACGCGCGGTTCGAGAATGTCGGCGATGTCCCGTCGCGAGACGGTCCGCGGCGGCCGGTCGCCGACTGACGGCACCTCCACCATTTGATGGCCGTGGATCAAGTCGGTCCGCGCGATGCCGTGCTGGATCTTGATCCTCTCCGCGTCGGTCTGCGAGGTGAGGAGCCCGATAGCAAGATCCTTGGTCAGGTTCTGCCCACCGATCGGCAGGATCGCCGTATGGCGAATGCTGCCATCCAGAAAAATGGCGAGGTCCGTCGTGCCGCCACCGAGATCCACCATCGCGACGCCCAGTTCGCGCTCTTCCGGGCTCAGCACCGCCTCGCTGGAGGCCAACGGCTGGAGAATGATGTCCACCACATCCAGACCAGCCCGGTTCACGCTCTTGATAATGTTCTGCGCAGAGGTGACCGCGCCCGTGATCACATGCACATTCACCTCCAACCGGTTGCCAGACATCCCCAATGGTTCACGGATGCCGTCTTGATCGTCCACCACGAACTCTCGCGGGAGCACATGCAAGATGCGCCGCTCATGTGGGATGACCGCCAGCGTGCGGGCGCTTTCCACCGCCCGCTGAATGTCTTCGCGCGTCACCTCTCCCTTCTTCAGGGCCACCACGCCTTTGCAATTCTCTCCGGAGATATGGCTGCCCGCGATTCCGGTGTAGACCGAGTTAATCTGGACAGCGGCCATTAGCTCCGCCTCCTCGACCGCTTTCTTGATCGACTCGACGGTGCTCTCGATGTTGACCACAACACCCTTGCGCAGCCCGCGCGACGGACTGGACCCGAGGCCGATGATGTTCAGCGCCCCCTCCTCCGTCATTTCGGCGACGATGGCGCAGATCTTGGTCGTCCCGATATCCAGCCCTACGAGAATCTGGTCTCGTTTCGGCACCGTTTACCCCCTTTCACGGACGATGACACGGCCGGAATAGCGCAGGTCAATCTCGGTAGGCCCACGCCCGTCTCCGTCGAAGGTCACGAAGCGGAGAGCCGGTCTGACCTTGCGGAACCGCTCCCATTGCTCGTCGACCGGGGACCGCCCGAATTGGAATCGCAGGCCGCGGACGGAGGCGACAAGATTGGCGGGGTTGCCGACGTCCACTTCCACCGGGCCGTCGAGCGTCTGGGTGACCAGGTTCGCCAGGTCAATGCCGACCTTCGCCGCGCGGCGGGCGGCGAGATCGCCATGCCACAGCCCATGGAAATCGATTCCGGTCAGCAGTGGAAGCGCCGGCTCGTCACCACTTTCCAACTTGGACAGCACATGTCCCTCCTCGTCGGTGAGCCAGTCGCCCGAGGCCGTCCGGACGACCGCCGCCGGCTTGCGCTCGGCAACCGTCACCTGCAACTCATGGAACGGCACACGCCGGATCTCCACCGCTTTGATCCAGGGATGCCCCATCAGCCGTTCTTCCAATGCCTGCGGGTGCACGGAAAACAGCGTCGCGTCATCACTTAGCGACAGCCGATCGAGAATCTCCTGCCTGGTCACGCGATCAAGCCCCTGTACCGTCACAGCCTGGATAACAAACCACTTGCGGACGACCGGAACGGCCTCTCGTAAGACAACGGAAGCTCCCCATACGGTCAGCCCACTCAACACTAGCCACCCGGCCAAGCGAAGTCCGCGGCGAAACGAACGGCGCCGTCGCTCGCGCATCCGCTCCCAGGCGGCGCTTCCCGGTTCGGGCCCGTCTGCCCATCGATAGTTCGGTCTGGGGCTTTGCGCCCGTTTCTTCCTCCCCGCCAACAAAACCCGTCTCTTCCTCATGGACGTGAGATCCCTTGCGCTCAACCAGTTCCGACTCGCCGATGAGCGGCGCGCCTAAGCGCGGATTCCAGAATCCGCTCGGTCAAGGCGTCATAGTCAATCCCCGCTTGCGCCGCCGCCATCGGCAACAGACTCGTCTCCGTCATCCCTGGAATGGTGTTGATTTCCAGCACATAGGGACGGCCGCGCGGCGTGACTCGGAAATCCACCCGCACTGCGCCCTCACAGCCGAACACTTCGTAGGTCTTCACCGCCATCTCTCGCAGTCGGCGGGTCACGTTCGCCGAAAGAGGAGCCGGACACAGATACCGAGTCTTCCCTTTCTGATATTTGGCGGCGTAGTCGTAGAACCCGCTCGGCGCCACGATCTCCACCGCCGGCAGGACGGAGAGTTTTCCCTCTCCTTCATCGAGGAGAGAGACCGTGACCTCACGTCCCGGAATGTAGGCTTCGACCAGTGCCTGCCGGTCATATCGGTGGGCGAGCGCCAGCGCGTCTTTCCACTGTGACGACCGGCGAACGATGCTCACCCCAATGGTCGATCCCTGCGAAGCCGGTTTCACAACGACAGGCCAGGTCAACCCGGCCGAGCGGAGGACGCGTCCGCTCGGCGCCGACTCGCCCCGCTTGACCACTGTCCCTGGAGGCACCGACACCCCGTGGTGGGCGAGCAGTGCTTTGGCGGTCACTTTGTCCATTCCCATCGCGCTGGCCAGCACCCCACAGCCGGTATAGGGGATGCCGATCGTCTCCAGGAATCCCTGGATGACGCCGTCTTCGCCGCCTGGACCGTGAAGCGCCAAAAAGGCCAGCTCGATCTTCTGTTCTTGCAAGTCCTTATAGAGAGACGGTCCGACATCGATCGGCACCGCGTCATAGCCGCGCCGAAGCAGAGCTCGATGAACGGCTTGACCGGTCCGAAGCGAGATCTCCCGCTCGGAGGATTGTCCACCCATCAACACGCCGATGCGGGCTCTGGTCAGCGGCATATGTGCTTGTTACCCTTTCCCCCTGGTCTCAGGCTTGCCCGACGATCTTCAATTCCAGTTCTAGGGCGATGCCGGTCCGCCGTCGCACTTGGCGGCGGACTTTCTGAATCAACGCGATCACGTCCGCCGCCCGCGCCTGTCCCAGATTCACGATGAAATTCCCGTGCTTCTCGGACACCTGGGCGTCGCCGATGCGCGCGCCCTTGAGCCCTGCCGCCTCGATCAGCTTCCCCGCCGGCTCCTTCCCGGGATTCTTAAACACGCAGCCGGCATTAGGAAGCGTCAGCGGCTGCGTATCCTTGCGATAGCGCAGATAGTCCTTGACCACTCGCTCAATGTCGCGCCGGGATCCGGGCTTGAGCTGGAGCCACACGCCCACCACGATGCCTTTCGGTAACTTCGCGCGCCGGTAGCTGAATTCAATCTCCGACGCGGGACAGTCGACGATCCGTCCCAGAGGATCCACGATCCGCACGGCTTTGACGGCCGACCGCATCTCGCCCAACCTCGTGCCTGCGTTCATCACCACGCAACCCGCCACCGTACCGGGAATCCCCGCCGCCCATTCGAGTCCGGAGAGCGAACGCCGGATGACATGACCGATGAGCGTCGGCATGCCGACTCCCCCCTCCGCATAGATGACGTGATCCGGCTCGTCCTTGATCGCCCGGAGCCGGGACAGACTGACGACCACGCCGCGGATCCCCTTGTCCCGCACCAGCAGATTGGTTCCGCCGATGACGAAGATCGGAACCTTAGCCGCGGCCGCTTGTTTCGCCAACCGGCAGACATCCTCGACGTCGGCCGGCTCGACGAGCACATCCGCCGGTCCCCCGATCTTGAACGAGGTGTACTCCCGCAGCGGCACATGAAATCTCACCGTCCCCTTGATGCCGGCGACGACCGTGCGAAGGTCGCGCATCGGCGGGCTCCCCATCCGTTGTGATCGCCCGCGGCGCCGGTCCATAACCTTCATGGGTGAGCCGATGACGCCAATCGATCCAACACCTCCAGGCCTGCTTTCCAGATATCCCCGGCGCCTAGTGTGATCACGAGGTCTCCAGGCTTCAGCACTGGCAGCACTTGATCCGGCAGCATCTCTTTCCGTTCCACCCAGGTCACAGAGGGATGGCCGGCGGCCCGCACAGCCTCCGCCAATCGTTCGCCGGACACGCCGGGGATCGGCTGTTCACCGGCTGGATAAATGTCCGTCACGAACAGCACCTCCGCCTGGTCGAAAGCATGGGCGAACTCATCGATCAGGTCCCTCGTCCGGCTGTACCGATGCGGCTGAAAGAGCACCACCAGTCGACGGTCCCACCCGTGCTTCGCCGCAGCCAGCGTGGCTTTGATTTCCGTAGGATGATGGCCATAGTCGTCCACCACCATGATCCCGCCCTTTTCGCCCCGCAGGTGGAAACGGCGCTCCACCCCGGTGAAAGCCGCCAGGCCCTTGCGGATTAGGTCGATCGGTACTTCCAGTTCCATTCCAATCGCGATGGCGACCAGCGCGTTGGCGACGTTGTGCACGCCCGGCGTCGCCAAGCGGAAAGGCCCGAGATTTTTCCCACGGAAGTACGCTCGAAACTCTGAGCCCCACTGCCTGAGCGAAATGTCCGTCGCTCGAAAGTCCGGCCCCCCCCCTTCCTGTTCCCGTAACCCATAGGTCTGGTAGCGTTTCACGACCCGGGGCAGGAGCGACCGGATCCGCTCGTCGTCGGCACAGAGGACCGCCAGGCCGTAGAACGGAACCTTGTTGATGAATTCCAAAAAGCTTTCGTGGAGCCGCTCCATCGAGCCGTAATGATCCAGGTGCTCCCGGTCGATGTTCGTCACCGCGACGATGGTCGGCGACAGCCGCAGGAAGGAGCCGTCGCTTTCGTCCGCTTCAGCCACGAGCAAATCCCCGCGTCCCAGGCGCGCATGGCTGCCCAGCGCGTTCACCTTGCCGCCGATGACGATCGTCGGGTCGAGGCCACCCTGCGCCAGCACGCTCGCGACCATCGAAGTCGTGGTGGTCTTGCCGTGTGCGCCGGCGATGGCGATGCCATATTTCAACCGCATCAGCTCGGCCAACATTTCGGCGCGCGGAATGACCGGAATCTTTTTGGCCCGGGCCTCCGCGACTTCGGGATTGGTCGGCGGGACGGCCGAGGAAATCACCACCACTTGCGCCCCGCCCACATTGGACGCCTGATGACCGATGAAGATGCGGCCACCGAGTTCCTGCAACCGCCTGGTCGTTTCGGATTCATGAAGGTCGGAACCCGTCACCGTGTAGCCCAACGTCAACAGGACTTCGGCGATGCCGCTCATGCCCGCTCCGCCGATCCCCACCAGATGGATATGCTGCGTCTTTCTGAACATGGACACCCGGGTTACGACTCCGCGATAACCTCGCCCCTCGTTCGGCCGCATGACGACTTGTTCACGTTCCCCCCGCTCCAATAGATCGGTTGATCTCATGATCTCCCCCTACGAGCGCGTAGCATTCCTGCACGATCGCCGCCGCCGCATCAGTTCGCCCCATCGCCCGGCTCCCGGCGCTCATCCGGCTTAACCGTTCGGGATCGCGCACCAATTCCTTGATCGCCTGCGCCAGCTTCGGTCCGCTCAACTCCGCCTGCGACAGCACGACGGCGGCTCCGGCTGACACCATCGCTTGCGCATTGCGCGCCTGATGGTCGTAGATCGCCTGTGGGAGCGGAATCAGAATCGCCGGCTTGCCACAGGCGGTGACCTCGGCGATGGTCACAGCCCCGGCGCGGGAGACCACCAAATCCGCCGCACGCAAGACCCGCGGCATGTCGTAGAGAAACGGCGCGACTTCTGCGCTGAACCCCATCGCCCGATAGGCAGCCTCGACCCGAGCATAGTCTGCATCGCCCGTCTGGTGCGTCACCACCAGGCGTTCCCGCAGGTCCATCAGGTTCGGCAACGCATCGATCACCACCGAGTTAATTGCGTTCGCTCCCTGGCTTCCGCCGAAAATCAGCAAGCGGAAGACACCAGGCATACGGCTGATGGGTATGGATTGAACGCCTGCAGCCTGTTCTGTTGCCGGCCGCTCGCTCTTCGCCTCTCGCCCTTCGCCTTCTTCATAGAACGCGCGCCGGATCGGCGTGCCGACTACACGGACCTTTGACGACGCAAAGGCTCCGGCCGCGGACTCGAAAGCCAGAAACACGCGCTGCGCCAAGGGGCCCACGACCGTGTTGGCCATCCCGGGATACGCATTGGGTTCCAGAATCACTCTCGGGATGCCCATGAGAAAGGCCGCCGCCAGCACCGCGGGACTTGTGTACCCGCCCACGCCGATCACAAGGTCCGCCCGCCGTTCACGCAGGATGCCGAGCGACTGCCGGATTCCGACTGGGAGAGAGAGTAGAGCCATCGCTCCCCGGACGACCCCCTGCCCCATCACCGGCTTGGCGGCAATGAGCCGCAATTCGAACCCCTCGTGCGCCAAGACCTTCGATTCGATGCCGCGAGCCGTGCCGATGAAGAGAATGGCGGCGCGTGGATCCCGCCTCTGAAATTCGTGGGCGAGGGCCACAGCCGGATAGAGATGACCACCCGTTCCGCCCGCCGCGATGACGATGTTCATCTGCCGACCGATCCGCTCCCATAGCCGCTTCGGTGCCCGCCGGCCTGTCGGCCTCCCTGCCGATCCCGAGAGATACTGAGCAACAGACCGACGCCGATCAGATTGACCACCAGCGACGAACCTCCGTAGCTCACGAAAGGCAAGGTCAACCCCTTGGTCGGCAGCAAGCCGGTGGCGACGCCAGCGTTGATCAGCGCCTGAATGCCCACCAGGAGCGTAATCCCCATGCCCAGATGCCGGCCAAACGGCATCCGCGCCCGCTCGGCGATCTGAAATCCCTTCCACATAAAGATCGCGAACAAGAGGATGATCGCGGATGTGCCCATCAACCCCAATTCCTCGCCGACCAATGCCAGCACAAAATCTGTATGGGCTTCCGGAAGAAAGAAGAGTTTCTGCTTGCCCTCCCCCAACCCGACGCCGAACGGACCGCCGCTGCCAAAGGCAAGAAACGATTGTGTGATCTGAAAGCCGGTATCGGAGGCGTCCTTCCATGGAGAGAGGAACGTCAGCAGCCGTTGTCGCCGATAACTTGACTTCAGGATCAACACCAAGCCAATCGGCAGGGCGCAGAGAGCCAAGCCCATCAAATGGGTCAGCCGCGCTCCACCCAGAAACAACATGACCGCCGTCATCAGCCCCAGCACGACCACGGTCCCCAGATCCGGCTGCAACAGCACCAGCCCGCTCAGCACTCCGACGACGACGAGGGGCGGCAGAATCCCCTTGGCGAAGAGGCGAATCCTCTCCTCCTTCTTCGCTAAATACGCCGCCAGATAGATCACCAAAACCAGTTTGACGATCTCCGCCGGCTGCACCGAAATCGGCCCCAGCCGCAGCCATCGCCTCGCACCCTTGGCCGCCACGCCAAGCGAAGGAATCAACACCAATATCAAAAGCACCGCGGTGAGCCCCAGCATCGGCAGGGCCAGCTTCCGCCACACCGGGTAGTCGATACGCGAAGCCACATGCAGCAGCACAAAGCCGCAGGTCAGCCAAGCCACCTGCCGCTTTAGGAAATAGCCGGGATCCTGAAACCGGTTTCCCGCCACCACCGCGCTCGCGCTGAACACCATCACGAGTCCGAGCAGCGCGAGCGCCGCCGTAATGACCAATAGGGTATGATCCACGGGCACCCGCTTGCAGACTTTGTGACCGGACGATGGCCGGGGAAGCGCCAGTGTGCCGGTTGTTTTCCGCGACATTCATGCGCCCCTTAACACATCTTGCACCACGCGTCACAGGACCGGTCACGGCAAGGCAGCGACCAACGCCTTGAACTGCCGGCCGCGGTCTTGGTAGTCGGCGAACATGTCGAAGCTCGCACAGGCCGGCGACAGCAGCACGACGTCTCCCGGACTCGCTTCCCGCGCAGCCATCTCCACGGCCTCGCGCAGCGAGGCGGCGCGGCGCACGCGATCGTATTCCCCCAACGCCTCCTGAATCCGCGGCGCCGCTTCGCCGATCAGAATCACCTGTTTGGCGCGCGCCTGGACGGGATGCCGGAGTTTCGAAAAGTCGGCGCCCTTGTCTCGCCCGCCGGCGATGAGCCAGATTGGTTGGTCCAGGCTTTCGAGCGCCTTCACTGTTGCATCGACATTGGTCCCCTTCGAATCGTTCACGAACCGAACGCCGCCGCGCTCGCGCACAAACTCCAACGCATGTTCGAGTCCGGGAAAGGTCGTGAGCACACGCCGAATGGCGTCCAGCGGGCAACCGCAGAGCAGCGCGAAGCTGACGGCCGCGAGCGCATTCTCGAGATTGTGCGCGCCGAGCAGTTTCAGCTCGGTCCGCCGGCAGACTTCCTGCCTGTGCCCTGTGACCGTCGACACGATCAGATCGCCCTCCAGAAACGTTCCGCCACCGAACTCATGGCCGATTGTCCCGGTTCGGCTGAAGCCGAGCGCCGCAGCGCGAGTCCGAGCCCGCAGGCGCATCACGCATTCGTCATCCAGGTTGAACAATGAGTAGTCGCCGGCCGTTTGATTGTCGAATATTCTGGCCTTGGCGGCGACATATTCTTCCATCGACTCGTAACGGTCCATATGGTCCGGCGTGATATTCAGCAATGCGGCCGCCCAGGGATGAAAACGCTCGACGGTTTCCAATTGAAAGCTGGAGACCTCCACGACCAGATAGTCGTACGGCGAAGACGCCCCGCCCGCTTGATACGTTGCGAGCGCGGCCTCGCTCAGAGCCGTCCCGATATTGCCTCCCACGAACACCCGTTTGCCGCTTTCAGCCAGCAACTTCCCGATCAACGTGACCGTGGTGCTTTTTCCGTTCGTTCCCGTCACGGCCAGGACAGGCGCCGCGACAAAACGAGCGGCCAGTTCGAGTTCACCGATCACCTGCACGCCGCGAGCGCGAGCTCGCTGCAATTCGTTGGCGCGGGACGGCACACCGGGGCTGATCACGATCAGCTCGGGGGACTCGAACGCCAATCCATAATCTGCTCCCGCTCGGACCGTGATTGAGCCAGTATCCAGTTCGGCCAGCGCGCGTTCTAACTCGCTCTGTTCCTTCCGGTCCGCGATGGTCACCCGCGCTCCGGCAGCCAAGAGCAACCGAGCCGCCGCGACCCCGCTCCTGGCCAGCCCGACCACCGTGACCTGCTTTCCGGCGAGGTCCTGCACTGCCGTCGCAATGTTTGTGGCAGTTGGCTTTGCGTCTTGCATTCTGGTCTATCTGGTCTGCCGGTTCATTTGGTTGGTCCGGTTCCCCGGTTCAACCAAACAAATAGACCCGAGTCACGTCGTCACCGTAACTTCAATGTACTCAGGCTCAACAGCGCGAGCAGAATCGCAATGATCCAGAGTCGAACGACGACCTTCGGCTCCTCCCAGCCCTTCATCTCGAAATGGTGGTGAATCGGCGCCATCAGAAAAATCCGTTTCCCTCGCGACTTGTAGGAGAGGACCTGAAAAATCACTGAAATGGCCTCAATGACGAACACGCCGCCGACCAGGAGCAAGAGCAACTCGTGCTTACTGATCACCGCCACGGTCCCCAGCGCCGCGCCGAGCGGCAGCGAGCCAACGTCCCCCATGAAGACCGACGCCGGATACGTATTGAACCAGAGAAACCCCAGGCTGGCTCCTAGGATCGCAGCCGTGAACACGGCGATTTCCCCCGCGCCTTCGATGTACGGAATGAGCAGATATTCCGACATGATTCGGTTGCCGGTCACGTAGGCGACGATCGTGTAGGCCATTGCGGCGATCATCACGGGACCGACGGCCAAACCATCCAAACCGTCAGTGAGATTGACGGCATTGGAGGCGCCCACGATGACCAGGATCGCGAAGGGCACATACAGCCAGCCCAAGTCCGGCGAGAAGTTCTTGAAAAACGGCACGCTGAGCTTGGTGGTATAGCTCGGCAGGGAGTACAGGAACAGGCTGATGCCCAAGGCGACCAGAATCTGTGAGGCAAACTTTTGTGCGGCGGTCAGCCCCTTGGACCGGGCCTTGACGAATTTGAGGTAATCGTCCACGAAGCCGACCACGCCGAAACCGATCGTGGAGATGATGACCAACCACACGTACCGGTTGGTAAGGTCGGCCCAGAGTAGGGTGGAAAGGACCATGGCGAACAGGATCAAGAGGCCGCCCATGGTCGGGGTCCCACTCTTGGCTAGGTGCCGCTTGGGCCCGTCGTCCCTCACCTGTTGTCCCAATTTGAGCTCCTGCAGCTTGCGGATAAGCCAGGGCGCCAGCACGAACGCGATCAGGAACGCCGTCACCGCTGCATAGATGATGCGGAAGCTGAGGTAGCGGAAGACGTTCAGGAAGGAAAATTCCGTGTGCAGGGGATACAGCCAGTTATACAGCATGGGAACTCAGCGCTACCTCACCGCCTGACGATGTCCTCTCAGCCTCTGTCTGGATCCTGCCAAAGCCTCGACGACCTGCTCCATCCTCATGCCCCGCGAGGCTTTCACCAGCACCACGTCGCCCTTTCTGACCAGAGATTTCACAGCGACCGCCGCGGCGCCGGCGTCCGGCACCTCCAGAATCCGGTCCGCCGCCATTCCGCCCCGCCTGGCACCCTCCGCGAGACTCCCTCCGAGCGCACCGCAGGCGACAAGCAATGAGATGTTCCGCTGTGCCAGAAACGCCCCGACCTCCTCATGCAATGCCCGAGCTTCCGGACCCAATTCGAGCATGTCACCCAGCACGGCAATTGTCCGCTTGGAGGAGCCCAGTTCCGCCAATAATTCAATGGCTGCCTTCATCGACGCCGGATTGGCGTTGTAACAGTCATCGATGATTCGCATGCCGCGGTGGTCGGTAACCCGAGACCGCATTGCTGCCGGCCGGAACCGCGCCAACCCCTGCGCAATCGCCGCGCCGCCCAGCGACAGCACATGCCCCACCGCCGCTGCCGCCAAGGCGTTCATGACATTGTGCGCCCCATGGACCCGAAGCGCGACCGCCGTGGAGCGGGCCTTGCCCGGCAGCGCCAACCGAAACGCAGCGCCCGTGCGGGCATCCGTCCGCACGTCCAGCGCCCGCACGTCCGCCCTGGGTGAAAGCCCGAAAGACACAACCCGGCACCGGGCCCGCGAAGCGAGGTAATCGAAGTACGGATCGTCGGCGTTCAGCACGATCGCGCCGTCTTGTGACATCTGATCGAGCAACTCCGCTTTGGCTTGGGCGGAAGCCTCTATGCTGCCGAAGAACTCCAGATGGTCGGGGCCGATATTCGTGATCAGCCCGATCGTCGGCCGTACGATCTCGCACAGCCTGGTAGTCTGTCCCTTTTGATCGACGCCGAGTTCGATCACTGCGGCCTGATGCCGCGGCGTCAATCGGAACACGGTCTGCGGAACTCCGATGCGGTTGTTCAGATTGCCTTCGGTTTTAAGCACCGTCCAGCGCTGAGCCAAGACACTGGCAACCATTTCCTTGGTAGTGGTCTTGCCGTTGCTGCCGGTGACCGCGACGACGGGAATCGTAAAACGGCTCCGATGGTGGGCGGCCAGTTGCTGATAGGCAAACAGGGTGTCCCGGACGCCGAACAGGAGCGGCTCTGCCTTCTTGGTTCCCCGCCTGCTGGAACTCGTGAAGCTCGCAGCCGGCGGGCGATACTGGTCCTCGACGATCGCCCCGACCGCGCCCAGTCGGAGCGCGGCTACCACAAACTGATGACCGTCGAACCGCTCTCCCTTTAAGGCGACAAAGAGATCGCCACGACGCACTGAGCGGGAGTCGGTGCAGAGTCGGGCAATGCGCCGTTTGAGCCAACCGTCACAGCGTCCGGCGAGCACTTTCACGCTGATCACTTCGAGCAATTCTTCGACGGTGAAAAGCGACATGGTAAGGTTCGCGCTTGGCGATGGGTGATCCATGTCGGCGCCCATGATCAGCGCCAATGAGAAATGACCTCTGATGAATGCGCCGCTCCTCACGGATTATCCGTCATTCATCACCCATCCCTCATCCCACCTCTGTTCAGGATGGCTTCTCGCGCCACCTCGCGATCGTCAAAATGAAACTTGGTGGTGCCGATGATCTGGTAATCTTCATGCCCCTTCCCGGCAATCAGTACCATGTCCCCCGGCCGAGCCTCGCGGACAGCCGCCTCAATGGCCTGCCGGCGGTCCGCGATCATCTCGTACCGGACATTGGATTTGACCGCCAGCGCTTCTCGGACTCCGGTTTCCACCTCCTTGAGGATTGCCATCGGATCTTCGGTACGGGGATTGTCGGAAGTCAGCACCACCACATCGCTGTACCGGACGGCCGCGCGCCCCATCTTGGGACGTTTTCCGCGATCCCGGTCGCCGCCGCAACCGAAGACCGTGATGATCCGGCCGGTCGTCAGCGACTGTGCCGTCGTCAGGAGCCGCACCAGCGCATCCTCCGTATGCGCATAGTCTACAACGACCGTGAAGTCCTGCCCGGCCTCCACGCGCTCGAACCGGCCAGGAACATCGCGCACCTGCTCGAGGCCACTGCGCACCTCATCCGGTGACAACCCTTCCTGCAGAGCAACCCCGATGGCCGCTAACACGTTGTACACATTGTGCTCTCCGACCAATCGACTCTCGACTGGAAATCTACCAGCCGGCGTGACAGCCGTGAATCGCGTACCGTGCAGGGAGAGGTGCACATCCTCGGCGCGGATATCCGCCCGGTTTCGGATGGAATAGGTCCAGACCGGCACGGCACAGGCGGCACGGACCAGTTCCCCGCGCGGATCATCCGCGTTGACTACGGCCCGCTTGGACGTTCCTTTGGTCACGCCGACTGAGAGGCCGGCGAAGAGCTTCAATTTGGCCTGAAAGTAGTCATCCATGTCTCGATGGAAGTCGAGATGGTCCTGCGTCAGGTTGGTGAAGACCGCGACGTCAAACTCGCAGCCGACGGTGCGATCGAGCGCCAGCGCGTGCGAGGACACTTCCATCACCGCGGAGTCCACCCCAATGCCGACCATGCGGGCCAACAGTGCCTGCAAGTCCAGCGCGCCGGGCGTCGTATGGGAGGCGGGGATCACCTCGGTTCCAATCAGGTACGCCACCGTGCCGACCAGTCCGACCCGCCGGCCGACCGCTTCCAGAAGAGCCTTGCAGACATAGGTGACGGTCGTCTTGCCGTTCGTTCCGGTCACCCCAATCATGCGAAGCCGGGAAGACGGGTTCCCATAAAACCGGCTTCCCAGCAAGCCTAATGCCCGGCGAGAATCCTTCACGCGAATCAATGGGATCTCGCAATCGACCACCTCGCTCTGAACCACCACGGCGCCAGCGCCGGACCGAATCGCTGATCCGATGTAGGCATGACCGTCCGTTCGTTCACCCCGGACGGCCACAAACAAGGCCCCCGGCTTCACGCGTCGTGAATCGTCGGTCACATCGGCGATCGGTACCTGAAGATCGCCTCTCCGCTCGACGATCTGGAGTCGATCTTTCAGGGGCTCGATCAGTTCGTCCAGCATCATGGTCCTTTATCCCAACGAGGATCCGGCTTGCGCCGTTCACATTGCCATCGCCAACTTGACCGTCTCGCTGGACGTCACCCCGAGATATGGAAGCACCTGTTCGGCAACCCGACGGAAGACGGGAGCGGCCACCGCGCCGCCCCAGGCCTCTGTCTGCGGCTCATCGATGACCACAATCATCGCCAGCCGTGGATCCTCGGCCGGCACATACCCGACGAACGAGCCGACGAACTGCGTCGGCGAATATGCGCCGGTTCGTGGATCGATTTTCTGTGCCGTACCTGTTTTCCCCGCAACGCGGAATCCAGGAACCGCCGCTTTGGTCCCCGTCCCCTCCGTCACCACTCCTTCGAGGATGCGGGTCAGCGTCCTGGCTGTCTGCGCAGAGATAATCCGGCGTTTGACCTGCGGGACGGACTGCTGGACCAGTCGCCCTCCGGCGTCACGGATCTCGGATACAATGTACGGCTTCATCAGGAGGCCCCCATTGGCCACCGCCGACACTGCGGTAATCAGTTGCAACGGCGTCACACCGACCTCTTGACCCATTGCGATAGATGCGAGCGAGCGGCGTCCCCAGTGACGCGGATTCTTCAGGAGGCCAGTCGCTTCGCCGGGCAGATCGATGTCCGTGCGCTCACCGAACCCGAAGGCTTGCAGGTACCGGTAGAAGCGGTCCGGCCCCAAGGCCATGGCCGCCTTCGCAGCCCCGATGTTGCTTGACCGCTGAATGACCTGGGCGAAGGTCATCCAGCCCGACTTCTCATGATCGTGGATGACCGTGTTCGCAACCGTCATCCGCCCATATTCGCCGAACACCAGAGTCCCGGGCGTCATGACGTGTTCTTCGAGTGCCGCGGCGGCGACAATCACTTTCATCGTTGAGCCCGGCTCGTAGGCGTCGGTCAGCGCCTTGTTGCGCCAGCGATCAGGAGACAGCGCCGCTACCGCATTCGGGTCGAAGCGAGGACTGACGGCAAGGGCCAGTATCGCGCCGGTCCGTGGTTCCATGGCAATGAGAATGCCCGACCTTGCATGGGCGGTGTTGACAGCCGTTTCTAGCTCCTTCTCCGCCACATACTGAATGACTTCGTCGATCGTCAGCGTCAGACTGTGTCCGGGGGCCGGAGCCTGTTCCCTCAGATCTTTCGGAAACACGGTGCGCCCCAGCGCATCACGCTGCAGCACAACCATCCGTTTTTCTCCGTGCAGATAGGTTTCGTACCGACGTTCCAGCCCCTCCAACCCCTGCCCGTCCATTCCGGCAAATCCCAGGACATGCGAAAGCAACGGGCCTTTGGGATAAAAGCGGCGACCCTCCATAACGAGCCCGATACCCTCGAGGGACATTTGTTCCAGCCTTCTCCCCTGATCCGGATCCAGCTTGCGCGCCAACCAAACAAAACTGCGGTCCTGTTTGAGCTTCTTTTCGATGTCAGCGGCCCGGACGTGCAGGACGGGAGACAGGCGGCGGGCCACCCCGCTCGGGTCGTTCAGCAAGGTCGGCATACCGAAAACCGAGGGCACTTCGACGTTGATGGCCAGTACCTTCCCGTGTCGGTCGTAAATGGCACCCCTCGGTCCTTCCAGCGTGACCGTCTTGCTGTGTTGCCGATCCGCTTTCACGCTCAGCTCGGCCGCCTGGAGCACTTGCAGGGTGAACAACCGGATTAGGACAGCGACAAACCCGGCTATGAACACCAGCACGACCGCGAACCGTCGCCTCTGATAGGAAAAGGCACCTGCCATTTACCGCACCTTCCTCGACACGTCGTGCTTAGCCAGTTTGATTTCGAACTCCGCCGGTGAAACAGGTGACGGCGCCTCAGGCTCCAAGCGGACCACCACCACCTGATCTTGCCGAGGCGGAGCCATACCCAATTTTTCCGTTGCCACCTTCGCGATCCGCTCCGGCGACGTGAGCGACGAGACTTTGACTCGCAATTCATCCCGCTCCCGTTCGAGGCGAACCTTGTCCGATTTAAGCCGCTCAATGCGGTAGCCGAGTCTCACCATGTCGACCCGTTCCCACACAAATGCAAGCAGGAGCGACATGGCCAATAGGAGCGTCAACGTTTTCATCGGCGCATCCCTTATGGCAGGCGCTCAGCCGCGCGCAGCTTTGCGCTGCGGGACCGAGGGTTCCGACTTCTTTCTTCTTCGGTCGCCATACGCGGCTTTTTGGTCAGAACGGCCAATCGAGCGTCCGGTCCCCGCGATAACGACCGGAACGCCTCCTTCACAATGCGGTCCTCCAGCGAATGGAATGAAATCACGCACAGTCGCCCCTTGGGGGCCAACACATCGACGGCGTCGCGGATCGCGGGGCCGAGCACGGCCAGTTCTTGATTCACGGCGATCCGCAACGCCTGAAACGTGCGTGTCGCGCAATGAATGCGCCCATGAGCGTACGAAGCCGGCACGGCTTGCTGGATCACACTGACTAACTCGGACGTAGTGCGAAACGGTTTTCTTTCACGGGCCCGCACCACCGCCCTCGCGATCCGCCGCGCATACCGCTCTTCGCCGTAGCGATAAATCACATCCGCCAGATCGCGTTCAGGCAGACGGTTGACAAGCTCTTCCGCCGTTGCCCCGCATGTTCGATCCATCCGCATGTCCAGAGGACCGTCCGCCAGAAAGCTGAATCCTCGCTCAGGCTGATTGAGTTGAGCCGAGGAAACGCCGAGGTCGAACACCACTCCGTCGACCTGTTCGATGGCCAGTGAACGTAGGCAGTGCTTCAGGTCACTGAAGTTCGCCTTCATCAGGCGGACCCTGTCTTCGAAAAGGCAGAGCCTACGCCGTGCGGCCGCAACCGCGTCATCATCCCGATCTATTCCGATCACCATTCCATCCGGTCCGCAACGCTCGAGGATCGCAGCCGCGAATCCTCCCTGTCCCACGGTGCAGTCGAGGTATCGTCCTCCGGGACGACACGCCAGGTAGGCCAACACCTCTTGCAGCATGACCGGAACATGGCTGTAATCCTGTTGGCTTATAATCTTTCCACTATCATCCACTTTTTCCCACTTGCGGGTTGGAGTATACACTCCGAAAAAGACTTGTCAATAGAAATTTCATAGACTTGGAAACAGCTTTGAGATCCAAATCTTCCGCCGCGACCGCGTGCCGGTGCCTGAAGATTTCAGTTTAGAGTTTTTCTTGCCTTACACATGCATGTCCTCCTCCCGACGCGCCGCGATGGTGGCTCAAATTCTGACACGGCAAGACCACCGGCTCCTGTGCGAAGCATCGACTTCTTGTGCCCGAGAGGAGATGAGCAAAGAAGGGCCCAGGTGCGCGGAGCAATTCGGCTCGTACAAGAACGAGAACGAGAAGGAAACCAGGTTCATGACCGCGACTCCGCTGTTCAGGGACATCGCGAAGAGAGAATCTCCTTCAGGGGTAGAGCTTGTACAACAAGCGCGGGAAAGGAATCGTCTCGCGCACGTGGTCGAGGCCGCAGATCCAGGCGACCACGCGCTCGATCCCCATACCAAACCCGGCGTGGGGCACAGAACCAAAGCGCCGCAGGTCGAGATACCATCGAAAGGCGTCTTCCGGCAGCTTATGCTCTCGAATGCGAGCGAGAAGCTTGTCGTATTCGTGGATGCGCTGTCCGCCGCCGATGATTTCACCGTACCCTTCCGGCGCCAACACATCCATGCAGAGCGCCAATTCGGGCTTGACGGGATCGTTCTGCATGTAGAAGGCCTTCAATGCAGCGGGGTAGTGGTGGACGATGACCGGACGATCGAATTCGTTCGATAACAGGGTCTCCTCGTCTCCGCCGAAGTCGTCTCCATGCTGAATCGGATTGCCCTTTTTTCGCAGGAGTGAGACGGCTTCTTCGTAGGTGATGCGGGGAAACGGACGCTTCACCCGTTCTAGTTTGCCGACATCGCGTTCCAATGTCGCCAGTTCGGCACGTCGAGCGGAGAGAACCCGCTCCACAATGTCCACGAGGAACTCTTCGGCCAGATCCATCATGTCCGGCAGTTCTGCAAAGGCGACCTCCGGTTCGACCATCCAGAATTCCATCAGATGACGGCGTGTCTTCGATTTTTCCGCCCGAAACGTCGGCCCAAAGCAATACACCTTGCCGAACGCCGCAGCAGCCGCTTCACTGTAAAGCTGCCCGCTCTGGGTGAGATAGGCCGTCTCGTCGAAATACTGGGTCCGGAACAGCGTGGTGGTGCCCTCGCACGCATTCGGCGTGAAGATCGGCGCATCGATGAGCACGA
>JBPKMA010000012.1:0-103023 GCA_051293835.1 Nitrospiraceae bacterium
CGAAGGTGTTTGAGACCCAGATCCACGGCAAGCGGTTCGAGATGTACAACGACACCGTGCTGGGCTTCAACAAGTCGGGCAAGGAGGTCGTCCGGCAGCAGGTGGAGGAGCCGATCTACATCCGCCCAGCCGAGCGCGTGAACTGGCTGTAACCACAGCGCCAGACCACATTAGCGAAGGGGCCAGGGGGGCACACCTAGCCCCCCTGGCCCCTTCTGGTTGTAGCCCGCTGGACAGCCTTATTTCCCTGTATTTTATTTCCATCCAACCTCCCCCCATCATTTCATTCCATCCACCGGTTCCAGGTTTCAAACATCTCTGCGATGTTCCCTCCTCTGCTAAAAAATCAAGCTGATCTCCGTATCGGAAACGTTCACGCTGACGCCTCCGGCATTTTTCGATACCGCAAGGCGATCCGTCGTTGGTGAGAAATCGCGAAGAATATCTGGAGCGTTAGCCTCTGCCGCCTTCCAGATAACATTGTGGAGAAAACATATCCGCCTCAACAGGAAAGGAACTGTTCAAGTGCTATATTTTTGTAGGGCTTATCCGCTCCGGACGAGCAGGACCCACACAGCCCTGTGCGCGCCAAGGACTAGCACCGCGATGCCGCGCAAAGGCCGAAGCAGCGAACGCAGCGTTTTTTGCAAGACGAAAGAGGTCGGGCTCCGTGACGCCAGCATGGCACAGACGAGGCGAGAATCCTCTCCGTTGCAGCGGACGATCAGCCTTGGGCAACTTAGCCGGATGACAGGCTTCTGGATCTGAAACTGTGCGATCTCCGGCTGGATCTCGAGGGAGAGTGCCTTTCTGAACAGATTGCTCGATTGTATTCAGAACTTGCCTCCAGACGATTGGTCTTCAGGCCGCACTTTTGGCTGTCTGATATGGTTCACCCCGGACGGAATTCCCGGGATCGCCATTTCCATCTCGCGCACCCGCGGCTCGCTCGACTCGGCGGCAGCAGCAGTTGTTTGGGAAGTCTTTGCAGCCTTATCCCGACACCCCCAAGCCTTATAGCCGCAGATTTGCGGGTGGCCTGCGCCGAAGAAACTGAGTCTCAGCAAGACCCTGCGGAAGCATTACGAGCAGAAGCGCAAGCGCTACGGCAGTGCTTGAGAGCATGATCACCCGATGCCACGAACTCAATTTCCGGCTCGCTGTTCCGGAAGACCAGGCGAAACTCGTCTTAACGGTGCTGCGGACCGTGCAAACGATGAACTATCGGCACAGCTGTTGGCATCGGGTAGCGCGATGAGAAAACTCCGTGTTCTGGTCCTGATGCACGAAGACCTCGTTCCCCCGGCGCACACCACCGGCCATGATCTGAAAGACAGTGGAGTGGAAAACGGAGTATGACATGGTCTCGAAGATGGGCCACGAAGTCCGTCCGCTCGGCGTGAAGAGCAACTCGGACGTCATTTGGAGCGCAGTCTGGGAAGGGAAACCGCACATCGCTTTCAATCTGCTGGAGGAATTTGTTGCCGTGGCGGTGTAGGACCAAAACGTCGTGTCCTATCTCGAGCTGCTCCGCGTTCCATACACCGGCCGCAATCCTCGCAGGTTGATGTTGGTGCGCGACAAGACACTGTCGAAAAAGGTCCTGTCGTTTCACCGGATTCCATTCCCCGAGTTCATCGTCGTCCCCTTGGGCCGCTCGGTGAAATGCTCAAGGTGGCTCCCTTCCCGATAATTGTCAAGTCGGTCTCTGAGGAGGCGTCACTCGAGATTTCGCAGGCGTCCATCGTCGAAGACGACGACAAGTTGCGGGAACGCGTGCTGTTCATTCATCCATCACAGCGTCGCCACAGGCGCCATCGTCGAGCGAGACATCGAGGGGCGGGAACTCTATGTCGGCATACTGGAGAATTCCCATCTCCATGTGCTTCCAGTGCGGAGTCCGCTCAGTGGGCCGATTTCTCCTATCCCGATCTGCTTCAAGATGTTCTGAACATCGGGCTGCGATGGCGGCTGGCCCGCGTCGCCTAGCCCTGTAGCGGCAAGCTCCTTCTTCCGCGCTTACCGAGAAAACCGGTTGCGCGGGAGGTCGAATGAAACTTCCGTCCCTCGTCCGACCCCGTCTTAAGGCCTCAGTTTCGTGACATGCAGATCTGCTGGTCAAACCTATGTGCATCCGGGCACTGGGTGACTGTCCAGCAGGATCAGGATAAGGAAGCCCCGACCTTCAGCGCAGTTCCAAGGCGTGCAACGCGACGGACTCCGACCGTCTAAGGCCCAAACCGGATTCCGAACATCACTGCCACGCTAGTGTTGTCGGGGGAGACCGGGGGAGAGAGGGTGATGTGATGCAGGTTGACCATGAGCGTCGTGGCCAGCGCAATGTTTCGGGTAGCCTGCAATTCGGCGGAAAGGCCGAGCGGAATGAAGTGGCTGGTATCGTTGCGATCGATGCGGTTCGGACCCGTTCCACGATCCAGATCCGCATGCACTAAACCGATCCCCGCAAACGGCACGAGGTTAATGCCATTGTTAAGGCGCACATGGTACTTGGCAACCCCGGCGAACGCGATCTGCGTCAGGTCTCCCGTCGGCACCAACACCATCATGGGACCGAAGGAAAACGAACGATCCACGTAATAGTCAAGATTAAATCCTAGCGCGAAGACCGTCCCATTGGTGGTTCCGCTCCAGAAACCGAGGTCCGTACCAAATCCCCAGCGATTCTCATCCGCCCATGCGCGGTCTAGGAGCGGCAAAGCCAACAGCGTACCTGAGAAGATCAATCCCCTTAAGAATCTGGCGCATATTCCGCTCATTTCATTCTGCTCTCCTTTTTCGGGTCCACAGCCGTGCGGACTTTATCATGACGATCGCTACGGAACAAGCTTCCGCCGGCTTCGTGATGAGGCCGACCGATCTAAGACTGGTGTGATCGGCAATCGGGTCGGAAACTCGCTCTCTGCATGAGGGTCATTCAAGCGAAGCTGGCTCCTATTGCCCAATGTCGGGGCAACACGAGCGGTTTAGTGCGAACGGAAGGTAACGCGCTCACGATCGCGACGGACTAGCCGAGACAGCGGGGCCAAAGCCGAGCCGCCAAGACTAGAGATACCGACGCGCCGTGACCGTTCCCTCAGCGCCAAATTCGTAAAGCAAGGGGGCACCGGTCGGAATGTTGAGCTCAAGAACCTGGTCCGGCGTCAGACGATCGAGGTGCATCACCAGCGCACGCAGACTGTTGCCGTGGGCGACGATCAGGACCGTTTCGCCCGCTAGGTGATGGGGTTTGATGCGAGATTCGTAATAGGGGAGCACGCGCTCAGCCGTATCTTTCAGACTTTCTCCGCCAGGAGGACGGATATCGTAACTCCGACGCCACAACTTGACCTGTTGTTCGCCGTACTTCTTGGCTGTTTCGGTCTTGTTCAGCCCCTGCAACTCGCCATACATGCGCTCATTCAAAGCCTGATCTTTTTCGATCGGAATGTGGGACTGCCCGATTACCTCCAAAACGATCCGCAGCGTCTCGATGGCTCTGGTCAACACCGACGTAAAGGCCCGATCGAAGCGATATCCGATTAGCTTCTGGCCCGCAGACCGGGCCTCTTCTTCACCCTTTGCCGAAAGGGGGACATCGACCCAGCCCGTGAATCGGTTTTCTCGATTCCATTGCGATTCGCCGTGACGCAGCAGCACCAGCCTGCCCATTCCAATCCTCCCTCCGGTCAAGATGGCTTGCTTCCCTCTGCCCCCAGGATACGCGATCGCCGCTCCAAGTCAAGCCTCGAAGCGTGCTCTGATTGTCGGGAGCTCCTTGCAATCGCTCTGTCCAGTCAGTACCATGCCGGCTGTTGTGATAGTTTTTTGCTTCTTTTGCTATGGACAGTGGGTCATGGTCTCCGTTACCGATCCCCAAGATCGATCCTGGCGGGAGCTCGAGCGCTGGTGGGTCAACATGGCGCGAAACCTTGGTGTCGGCGAACGCGCAGAGCAGTTCTTTGCACATACACTCGGTCCTGGTCGGTTGTTAGAGCGAATCGGGTGGGTGGGCGGGAACATCGACTACCTGTTGTTCGTCTTGATCCGGTATTGGATTCCGCCCGTGCTTCCGCCACCGGGACGAGAACGTACGTCGAAGAACGATCAGGATTATTGGCTGGAATCCGAGCAAATTCTCAAACGAGCGGTCGAACGGTTGAGGGAATTAAAACCTTTAATCGAATTGCTGACAGCGCCCAATCCGCTCACCATCTCCGCCGACTCCGGCAAGAAATCCCAAGGGACCGCGCCAGTGGTGGAAGTGGAACTCGCCCGGATGCTGGAAGGCATCGCCGAGGTGGCCGGCAGCTATGGCGGACCTGATTACACATCGGTCATCAAAAACTTCGATCCGGTTCCACTCCGGCAGACCCAACCATTCAAACACAATAAGAAGAACAGCGCGGAACTATGGGTGGTCTTTCTCTTGCGTGAACATTTCAGGACGCTGGGTTTGGGCAAGGATCGATACTGGCCGCTCGTGGCCGAGGTCTGCGCGGCAGCAGGAATCGCCCAGCCAAACGGCCAATCGTACGGTGCAGAGGAGCTGAAATCTTGGTGGCAGAAGAACTGGCCGCGGACTTACACCCAATTAGAGCAGAAACAAGCTGCAGCCGACTTAGGGGGAGCCGCGTACGGCCACGATTTCGAGTGGTTCCAGGCCTGGATCGCGTGGCAACGTACCCGCGCCCCGTTGGCGCCCGCGTAACGAACGGAAAAGTCCCGCAACTCCTCCACCTTCGTGCGAGTGGGGGCTGGCTGAGTGCGCGGAGGGACGGTCCTGCTGGGACTGGGCGGTCCCTCTCGCAGAATAGCGATGAGGAGCGCCACCTTCAAAGCGAACAACCCGACTCCAACCCACACCACATAAGGCTGAACTCCTCCCGAATCGTTCAAGATCCGGTCCCGGTTGGACGCATCCAGGTTCGGCAGTGATTTGATCTTTGCCAACTGCTCTTTGATGTGCCAGTAATAGATATAGTTCGCGCTGGCTCCTGCCATGATCCGCCAGACCAAATCCGCCGACAGATCTTGCGTGAAATAAAACGCTGCGACCGGGCCGACTGCATAAACCAACGCATATAGGTACATCTTGCGGTACAGAAACCAGAGGAAGGGCTCGAAGAGAAACGCCGGCCAATTCCAAGTGAAAGCAAAACGGGGGCCTGACGCGCCGGAAAATTTCTCGAACGTTTTTAGATAGCGATCGGCATTGGGTCCGATGAACTTCCGCCAGATCTGCGCTTCATCCCAGACAGGGGGAGTCGCCTGGGAAGGGGAAAGTGCGGTCCCGCATTGCTGACAAAAGCGGGCGTCGTCCGGATTGAGCTGGCGACAGGTTTCACAGGATCGCATGGGTCGAGCTTACCACATTCGCGGGGGCCTCGCTCGCATCGCGTGTCGATGAAATTTCTCAATGTTCAGAAAGGGATAGAAGACCCGGTCGTCGAGTTTGATATTGCTTTCGCTCGATTGGTGTGTTAGTGTCCCCCAATTCATAATTAAGGATGGTCTGTGGATGCTGACAGAGGAGCTACAACAAGACGCGGAACGCTATCTGATGGCAACCTATGCACGGCAGCCTATCTCGATCGTACGCGGCCGGGGCAGCCGCGTCTACGATATGGAAGGCAGGGAATACATCGATTTTGTTGCCGGAATCGCAGTGAATGTCCTGGGACATGCGCATCCGGACTTGACCTTGGCTATCCAAAAGCAGGCTCAGCATCTACTCCATGCTTCCAATCTGTATTACACAGAGCCGCAAGTCAAATTGGCTCAGGCGTTAGTTGATCATTCATTCGCCGACAAAGTGTTCTTCTGCAACAGCGGAGCGGAAGCGAACGAAGCCGCCATCAAGTTGGCCAGGCGCTACTCATTCGAGAAGTACGGGCCGGGTCGGCATGACATTGTTACGATGCGGAATTCATTTCATGGCCGGACCCTTGCAACACTGACGGCGACAGGACAGGAAAAAGTACAAAAAGGCTTCGACCCGCTCGTGCCGGGATTCAGCTATGTGGCGTTCAACGATTTGGCGGAAGCGGAAAAAGCCATTACCGCCAAAACGGCTGCCGTCATGCTGGAACCGATCCAGGCCGAAGGAGGCGTCCACGTCGCAGATCGCACTTACTTAAAAGGTTTGCGGGAATTGTGCCGGCAACGCGATGTCCTGTTGATTTTCGACGAGGTTCAGACCGGTATGGGCCGCACGGGTACCCTCTTTGCGTACGAGCAATTTGGCGTCGAACCGGACATCATGACCCTGGCCAAGGGGTTGGGCGGCGGTGTCCCGATCGGGGCCTGCCTTGCAAGGGCTCAAGTGGCGGAAGTCTTTACGCCTGGGACCCATGCATCCACCTTCGGCGGCAATCCGCTAGCTTGTGCTGCCGGGTTAGCCGTGCTACGGGTCTTGCTCGAAGGGCGGATTCTGGACCATGCCCGCCGGATGGGAGATTACCTGGCCAAGGGCTTGGCGGAGTGTAAAGACCGCCATCGCGTTGTTAAAGAGGTACGCGGTCTTGGCTTGCTCCAGGGGATGGAACTCGCGATCGACGGCCAACAGATTGTGATGGATTGCCTGGCGCGCGGACTCTTGATCAACTGCACGATGGAACGGATCTTGCGGTTCATTCCTCCGCTGATTATTACTCAGCGCGAAATCGATCGCCTGTTGGACGTGCTGTCGCAGATACTGAACAAACGAGCATGACGAACCGCGAGAGGAGGTCGCTATGGCGGGACGTCCTGCCTGCGTGACGGACAGAGAGCCCGGCCAGGGGGTCGGGAAAGACTTGTTGCATGTCGGCCCTATTCCCAGACGGAATATCGACGCCTTGCTGCGTCTGGCCGCCGATTTGAAGCGCGCTCAACATCGCGGCAAAAGCCCTCGGTTGCTGGCTGGCAAGATGCTTGGGCTCTTGTTTCAAAAGCCGTCCACGCGAACACGGGTCTCGTTCGAAGCCGGCATGAATCAACTGGGAGGGCAGGCGATCGTCCTCCCGATGGCCGACATTCAACTTTCGCGCGGAGAAAGCATCGCCGACACGGCACGGGTACTTTCACGATACCTAGACGGCTTGGTGATCCGGACCTACGACCATGCGACCGTCGAGGAGTGGGCCAGAGAGGCGACTATTCCGGTCATCAACGGGCTGACCGATCTCAGCCACCCCTGTCAAGCGCTGTCAGATCTCCTGACTATTCGTGAGAAAAAGGGCCGCCTCAGGGGGATCAAGATCGCCTATGTCGGCGACGGCAATAACGTAGCTAATTCCCTCATCGAGGCGGCAGCCAAGATGGGGATGGCGATCGCTCTTGGCTGTCCGGCCGGCTATCAGCCTGATCAACATATCGTCGAGGTCGCTCGGTTAGAGGCACAGCAAACCGGCGGCGCCATCGAAATCGGCGAAGATCCCGACGTGGCGGTCAAGGAAGCCGATGTGGTCTACACCGACGTCTGGATCAGTATGGGCCGCGAGCGGGAACAGGCTCGGCGTCTGAAAGCCCTCACTCCTTACCAACTGAACGAGCGGCTCCTGCGGCGGGCCAAGCCTGACGCCATTGTCATGCATTGTCTGCCGGCGCACCGAGGTGAAGAAATCACGGCTGAGGTCTTGGATGGTCCACAATCCGTCGTCTTGGATCAGGCCGAAAACCGTCTACACATGCAAAAGGCCATCCTAGTCACATGGCTAGGAAGAAAGCCAAAGACAAGCGAGGCATTTGTGGCATCCTCCAGAGTGTTGGGTGCCCGGCAATAGGCGAGAGGACCACGCGTGTTGCAGAGACCCGTCAAGAAAGTGGTGTTGGCGTACTCGGGCGGGTTGGATACGTCCGTCATCCTTCGATGGTTGCAGGAAACCTACGGATGCGCGGTGGTGGCGTTTTGCGCCGATCTCGGACAAGGCGAAGATCTCAAGGCCATCAAGGCGAAGGCGCAGGCCTTGGGCGCCTCGAAAGTCTACGTCGAAGATCTCCGTGAGGTCTTTGTGAAAGACCACATCTTCCCGATGCTGCGGGCGAACGCCGTTTACGAAGGAAGCTATCTGCTGGGGACCTCGATCGCCAGGCCGCTGATCGCCCAACGTCAAATTGAAATCGCACGGAAAGAAAGTGCAGACGCTGTCGCGCATGGCGCGACAGGAAAGGGAAACGATCAGGTCAGATTTGAACTCACATACCTCGCGCTCGACCCCAAGATCAAGATCATTGCGCCCTGGCGCGAGTGGAGGTTCCGTTCGCGACGGGAACTCATCGAGTATGCGCAGGCGCACGGCATCCCGGTGACCGCGACCAAAGCCAAGCCCTACAGCATGGACCTTAATTTGTTTCATGTCAGTTATGAAGGCGGGATCTTGGAAGATCCCTGGGAGGCACCGCCGGAAGAAATCTTTCAGATGACCGTCTCGCCTGAACAGGCACCGGACAAGCCCAGGGAAATCGAGATCGACTACGAACGGGGAGACCCGGTCGCAGTGGACGGCAAGCGCATGAGCCCAGCGACGCTGTTGGCGCATCTCAATCGGCTGGGCGGAACGTATGGGGTGGGCCGAGTGGACCTGGTCGAGAACCGTTATGTCGGCATGAAGTCCCGCGGCGTCTACGAAACGCCGGGCGGGACGATTCTGCATGTCGCGCACCGGGGGATCGAGTCGCTGACGATGGACCGGGAGGTCATGCATCTTCGCGATAGTTTGATTCCCCGTTACGCCGAACTGATTTATTATGGATATTGGCACAGCCCAGAGCGGCTGATGTTGCAAAAAGCGATCGACGAGGCTCAACAGGATGTCACCGGCACGGTCCGGGTGAAATTATATAAAGGCAGTTGCACGGTCGTCGGCCGCAAATCGCCCAGGTCGCTCTACCGGTTGGATATGGCAACATTTGAAGAAGACGAAGTCTACCGGCAGAAGGACGCGGAAGGATTCATCCGGTTGAACGCGCTGCGGCTCGCCATCCGCGCGCAGCGGCCCCACAAAAAGGCGTAAATCGGTGAAGCGTCTTTCGCGATGCGCGCTGGCGGAGAACGCATGGGTGGAAAGAAGCGACGCAACGTTCGGGAAAAGAGGGAAGCGGTTGCCAGTCGTTTACGCACCACACTTCCCGCGTCACACGAGATGACCAAACTGTGGTCGGGCAGGTTTCGCGATCGGACAGATCGGCTGGTGGAGACATTCACCTCGTCGCTCGCCTTTGACCGCCGGCTTTACACGCACGATGTTCAAGGCAGTATCGCCCATTGCAAGACCCTGAAGCGGGCGGGTGTGCTGACCGCTCGCGAGACGGCAGAACTGATCCGTGGGCTGGAGGCGGTAAAGGCAGAGCTTGATGAAGGACGCTTCCCTTTCGTCCCCGAGGACGAGGATATCCACATGGCTATCGAGCGCCGGTTGACAGAGTTGATCGGGCCTCTGGGAGGGAAACTGCATACCGGTCGCAGCCGGAACGATCAGGTGGCGTTGGACATCCGCCTGTACCTGCGCGATGCGCTCAAGGCAATGATTGGCCGAATCGAGGAGTTGGAACGTGCGTTCCTCTCTCAGGCGCGGGCGCATCTGGATGTGATCATGCCGGGCTATACGCATTTGCAGCGCGCCCAGCCAGTGCTCCTGGCTCACCATCTCTTGGCCTATGTCGAGATGTTGGAGCGGGACAAGGGACGGATCAATGACGCCCTGGCCCGATTGAGTGTGATGCCGCTAGGTTCAGGAGCGCTGGCCGGCACGAACTACCCGATCGATCGCCGGTACACCGCGCGTCTGCTGGGTTTTACCGACGTGACGGAGAACAGTCTCGACGCCGTTTCCGACCGCGACTTCGCTATCGAGGTGATGGCCGCGCTCTCCCTGATCATGATGCATCTGTCTCGGCTCAGCGAAGAATTGATCCTGTGGACCTCTCAGGAGTTCCAATTTGTGGACCTGCCGGATGCGTTCTGCACAGGCAGCAGCATGATGCCGCAGAAGAAAAATCCGGATGTGCCGGAACTGGTGAGAGGAAAAACCGGCCGGGTCTACGGTCATCTTCTGGCGCTGTTGACGACGCTTAAGGGACTCCCATTGAGCTACAACCGTGACCTTCAGGAGGACAAGGAAGCGCTGTTCGACGCGCTGGACACCGTATCGGCCTCTCTTGAGGTCTCTGCGGAGTTGATCAAAGGACTGAAGGTCAACCGCGATACACTGAAGCGCGCGGCCGCTTCGGGTGCCATGTTGGCCACGGAGTTGGCGGATTATCTCACCCTCAAGGGCGTCCCGTTCCGTGAAGCCCATGCCGTCACTGGCCGGATTGTGCGGTTCTGCCTGGATCACCAGCGAGACTTAGGCACTCTCACACTGGACGAACTTCGATCATTCTCCGAGCGGTTCGATAAAGACGTACTGGACATGCTCACGGTGGAGGGTGCGGTTGAGCGAAAAGCCCAGATCGGTGGCACGGCGCGCAAGCGGGTCGAGGCGAGAATCAAGGTTTTGGAGAAAGCACTGGCATGACCAGAGAGCGAGACCCCGTCACGGCATTCGGGTTTACCCTGGCGGTCATGACGATCGCCGCTGGCTGCGGCGTCGTCGGATCCCCGATCGCGCCTGAAGATGTGGGGATTGCCCCCCGGTTACAAAAGGAACAGGAGCTGGAAGCTCAGGAGCGGGCACAAACCACCCAACGACAGGAAGGGAAATCCGGCGCTGTCGAACCTTCTTCTGAGCCGGAGCTGCCACCGTTGAGGCCGGTCGGCACCAGATAGTGGGCATGAGTTTGTGTGCGGGAGAACGCGGTGCGACAACCGGGCGGGAGCGTCGGCCTGGTTGACAATGGGCTACCTGACAATCAGGAGGAGAAACCGATGGAGCTGATCCGACCTGTGAGGTCGACGACAAGGACGAAGACCCTCTTGTTGGTTGATCCTTATCCAAGGAATAACCCTTATCACCTGACGGCTTCGGAGCGGCGGGCGGTGTGGTTTCCGAAGTTGAGCTTGCCGGTGATCGCGGCCTATACACCGGAGACCTGGCGCGTCGAGCTCATCGACGAAGCCGTGCGGGACATCGATTTCGAACATCCCTGCGACTTGGTTGGGATCTCGGTTATGACCTGCTATGCGCCGCGTGCTTATGAGATCGCCGCAGAGTTCCGAAAGCGCGGCAAGAAAGTGGTGCTGGGAGGGGTGCATCCAACGTACTGTCCGGATGAAGCGCTCCAACACTGCGATGCGATCGTCTGCGGGGAGGCTGAGGATCTCTGGCCCGAATTGATCGCCGACTTCGAAGCCGGGGCAATGAAGCGCGTGTACAAGATGGAGAAGCTTCCATCTCTTGAACGTTATAGAAGCCCGCGCGTCGACCTGCTCAGCCCTGACGCTTACATGACCCGGCAATGCAGCTTCACAACGCGGGGGTGCCATTTCGATTGCGAGTTTTGCAGCGTGTCGCCGTTCAACGGCAAGACGACGCGGCGCCGGCCGGTTCAGGAGGTCGTGAAAGAACTGATGCACATCAAGCAATGGATCCGGAGCGAACTGGTCGACCGAATGCGAAACGAGCCACTCTGGAAAGCGTTCCTGACTGGTCTGCGCATCCGGCTAGGCATCGAGGATGGGACGATCTTCGCTTTCGTGGACGATTTGCACAACAGCAACCGCGCTTACTGCCGCGAGCTGTGGACGGCCCTCAAGCCCCTGAATATCAAATGGGGATGCCAGGCGACGTTGTTTCTGGGTGACGATGAAGAGATGGTCAAGCTCGCAGCGGAAAGCGGCTGCGTATCGGTTTTCGTCGGGATGGAATCTCTTGATGAGGACTGCTTGGAGGAAACCAACAAGCCTTTCAACCGTGTGCAGAAGTTCTCGCAGGAAATCAAAATGTTTCACGATTACGGGATCATGGTCAATCCCGGCATCGTGTTCGGCTTCGATAACGACGATGAATCGGTGTTCGAACGGGCTGTGGATTTCCTGATAAAGAACCGGGTGGAGCTGGCCTACTTCAACGTGCTAACCCCGCTCCCGGGCACGGCGCTGTACGAGCGATACAATCGAGAAGGCCGCATCTTCGACCGCGATTGGGCAAAGTACGATGGCAAACACGTGGTCTTCTACCCGAGCCGCATGACACCGGAGCAACTGCAAGAGGGGTTCTACTGGGCCAATCACCGCTTTTATTCGCTTCCGTCGATTTGGTACCGCTTGCTGGGAACGAAACAGCGATTCATCGCCCGATGGGAAATGAACCGGGAATTCCGCAAGCTGATCAAACGGACGTGTCCGCGGGGCGCCCTCTCCCCGGTGGCCAAGGTCCTGAAGAATCTCCAGGCCAAACTGCCGGCGCTCGATTGCGAGCATCTGATCCCCAACGCGCTGCATGCGATCAAGCAACGGTTCGATGCGACCTCGGGGCCGGCCCACGAACTCTGGTTGAACATCAAGGCCAAGCGGCACGACCGATTCGCCGCCTTAGTCGTGGAGTTGGAGGGCACGCTCGATCGACTCAATGCGCAGGAACTGCTCAAGCGGATCAAGGATGCGGCGGAGAAAGCCAGGCTCGACATTATTGTCAACTTCGAACACTTGAAGCACGCGACACCTGATGCGTTGCGCACCCTGCTGGACGGCGAGGCGTTGAAAGCCATCATGCCGTATGCCAGAGTCCGCTATCGAAAGTTCAAGGCCGCTTTCGAAGCGTCGCTGCACGGGCTTTCGCTCAGCGGGCTTGAAATGCTCAGTGAGGACCTCCAAGATGCATAACTTTCAGTATCATCAGGGCGAACTCTACTGCGAAGACGTCCCGCTCAGTCGTATCGCCAAGGAAGTCGGCACGCCGTGTTACGTCTACAGTCATGCGACCTTGTTGCGGCACTTCCGGGCCTACGATAGCGCGTTTCAGAACATTCCCCACATCGTCGCTTTCGCTATGAAGGCCAATTCCAATCTGGCGATCCTGCGGCTACTAGCCCGCGAAGGCAGCGGCGTGGACATCGTCTCGGGCGGCGAGCTGTACCGCGCCCGGCAGGCTGGGGTGCCGACCTCGAAGATCGTATTTGCCGGAGTCGGAAAAAGTCGAGAGGAAATCCGCGACGCGCTCAAATCGGACATTCTGATGTTTAACGTGGAATCCTCGGCTGAGCTCCATGCGATCGACGAAGTCGCAGCCGAGATGGGCGTTCGGGCGCGGGTGGCGCTCCGGATCAATCCGGACATCGATCCCAAGACGCACCCGTATATTTCGACCGGGTTGAAGAAAAGCAAATTCGGGATCAGTGCAGATCGCGCGCTCGAAGAGTTCAAGCTGGCGTCGTCGCTTAAGCACATCGAGGTCGTCGGGGTTCATAAGCACATTGGCTCCCAACTCACCGATGTGACGCCGTTCGTCGAGGCGCTCCGGAAAGTGCTCGGATTGGTCGAGACCCTCAAAGCGCAGGAAATTGGCATCCGGTACGTCAACATTGGCGGCGGGTTGGGCATTACGTACGCCGACGAATCACCGCCGAGACCCCAGGATCTGGCGGACGCCATCTCGCCGCTGGTGCGGGACCTCAAATGCATATTGATCATGGAACCGGGCCGTGTCATCGTGGGGAATGCTGGCGTCCTCGTCACCAAGGTGCTTTACACTAAAGAAGGCGAGGCCAAACGGTTCATGATCGTAGACGCAGCAATGAACGATCTGATCCGCCCGAGCCTGTACGGCGCGTACCACGATATTTGGCCGATTCGGGAAGCGGCCGCACACAGCGAACGGAAAACCGTCGACGTGGTCGGCCCGGTCTGCGAGTCGGGTGACTTTCTGGCCAAAGATCGCTCAATGCCTGAGGCTAAACCGGGGGAGTTGTTGGCAGTCATGAGCGCGGGCGCTTATGGATTCGTGATGTCGTCCAATTACAACTCCCGGCCGCGGGCGCCGGAAGTCTTGGTCAAGGGAGGAGAGATGCATGTGATCCGCGCGCGAGAAACCTACGCGGATCTTGTGCGGGGCGAAACTATTCCAGATTTCCTCAGGTAACGAGGCGGCACCCCTTTTGCGCGAGGGATCAAATATGTTTACCGGCTCACTCGTGGCTATTGTCACACCCTTTAAGAACGGGCGGGTGGATGAACGAGCATTGGGCGACCTTATTGAATGGCAGATCGCCAACGGCACCGACGGGATCGTGCCATGCGGCACGACCGGGGAATCGGCTACCCTTTCGCACGAAGAACACCAACGGGTCATCGCTTTCACCGTCGAGGCGGTCAAGCGCCGAGTGCCGGTGATCGCAGGAACCGGCTCTAACTGCACCGATGAGGCCATTGCCTTAACCCGGCATGCGAACCGCGTCGGAGCCGACGGCGCCCTGTTGATCACTCCCTACTACAACAAACCGACTCAGGAAGGGTTGTTCCGCCACTTCAAGGCGGTGGCCGAATCCGCAGACATCCCGATCGTGCTGTACAATATTCCGGGGCGGACCGGCGTCAACCTGCTCCCGGCCACGGTGGCCCGGTTGACCTCCGTACCGAACATTGTCGCGATCAAGGAGGGAAGCGGGGCGGTGCAGCAGGCGTCGGACATCGTCCAGATGTGCGGAGACCGGATCACTGTGCTGTCCGGCGATGATCCGCTTACCTTGCCCATGATGGCGGTCGGGGCCAAGGGCGTCATCACAGTCACTGCGAACATTGCGCCGGCGGACATGGCTCGCCTAGTGGATGCTTTTGCGGAAGGACGGATAGAGGAGGCGCGGCAGCTGCACTTTCAACTTTCCCCGTTGTTCGCCGCCCTGTTTCTGGAGACGAACCCGATCCCCGTCAAAGCGGCTCTCGGCATGATGGGGAAAATCGAAGAGGAGCTGCGTCTCCCTCTCTGCCCGATGGGACAGGAAAATCGCGATAAGTTGGCGCGGGTGATGAAAGAGTACGGATTAATCTGATCAGCGTTCGGCGGTCGCTGACCGCTTTCTCGTTTCCTCTTGAGGTCCCGGTGTGATTAAAGTCGTCGTGGCTGGTGCAGCCGGACGTATGGGTTCCAGGCTTGTAGCCTTGCTCAAGGACTCGGCCGCCCTGACCTTAACCGGGGCGGTCGAAAGGAAGGGGCATGTCTCCATTGGCGAAGACGCGGGAGAGCTCGCCGGCTGTGGTAAGACAGGTATCCCCATCACGGACGACTTGTCCGCGCTCCTGGAGCGCGGTGAAGTGGTCATCGATTTCTCCACACCTCAGTCCTCCCTGGCCCACCTCCGAACCGTTGCTCAACATCGCCGGGCGATGGTCATCGGCACCACTGGCTTTTCCTCTCAAGAACTGGACGAACTCAAAAGTCTGGCGCGCCAAGTCCCGTGCGTGTTTTCGCCGAATATGAGTGTAGGCATCAACGTGATCTTCAAAGTCATCACCGAGATGGCCAAAATCCTCGGAGAGGAGTACGACCTCGAAGTGATCGAGGCGCATCACCGCTTGAAGAAGGATGCGCCGAGCGGCACGGCACTGAAGATGGCGGAAGTGCTCGCCAGGGCGATGAACCGCGACTTGGCCCAGGTCGGCGTTTATGCCCGGAAAGGGTGGATCGGGGAACGCAAACGCGGGGAAATCGGCATTCAGACCATACGGGCGGGCGACATCGTTGGCGATCATACCGTGCTCTTCGGCGGCATCGGCGAGCGCATCGAGGTGATCCACCGGGTACAGAGTCGCGACACATTCGCCCGCGGGGCCCTGCGTGCGGCGCGGTGGGTCGTGAAACAACCTCCCGGACTCTACGACATGCAGGATGTGTTAGGTCTCAAGTAGACAGCCTGCGTGCAACCTGGAAGGCCAACGGCTTAAAGGGATTTACTGGCAAGAGACCTGCAGGTTCGGGCTGCTGACCATGGAGCCGCAGGTAGGACACTGGATCGTGCTCTGGCCGCGGGTGAAACTCATGAGCCGGTAGCATGACGGACAGCAGAGCACTGTGGTGAAGGGAACGGTCGCTATTCGATGAACAGGCGGTTTCATGGTGGTTCTTAGGCGAACGGCTTTCGAGCACCCGCCGCACTTCCGAGCACAGCCCAGACTTTTCTTCCTCGCCCTTCCGCTCGATCAGGTGCTGACCTGAGCCGTAACACGCCGGCTGCCGATACCACAAAAGGCCACATCTGCAGCGCGGTCTGAACGCGCAGAAGCGGGCCTGATTGTTCTGCAGGGGCTCAAATTAATGTCGTGCCGTCAACGGTCGCGGCTCCGGATCGACAGCTTTTCGCCGACCGCAGTTCAAGCAGGCAAAGACTGTGATCGCCAGCCCGGCGTCGAGGTCCACAGCCCGTTCCGGCAACATTGTTCCCCGACATTTATCGCACGTTTGCATGCCGTTACTTTAACATCCCCCTCTGTCGATGACTATCCTCCTGAAGTACTGGATTCTTAGCGCAAAGGCCCCTCGTTCAGGTGGACAATCGGCCTATGGACCCCTATGGATGATGGACGACGAAAAAGCGATCCGAAGCCTCGTCATGTGTGCACTCCTTGACAGAAGAGCCAGGCCTCACATAGTATTGCGGAACTCCACGCTGAGCCCCACAATGTATAGGCTATTGTTCATTACAGGACTGTTGATCTTGCTGTATTTTCTCATCCGAAGCGCCATCAGAGAGCTAACCGGGAAGAAGGGCACGGGTGGTGGGGCACTGATGGAAGACCCCAACAAGATGGTGCAAGATCCGGTCTGTAAGATCTTTGTCCCGAAAGGAACGGCGGTTATGGCAGAGATCGGAGGCCAGACTTACTTTTTTTGCAGCCGTGACTGCGCACTAACGTTTCAGAAGCAGTTATCCAGCTAGCAGCCGGAATAACTGTAATCGGTCAGTTTCTCGTCCTTGTCGAACTTCAGCGTGATCTGACACTCGTTCGGGGAAAAATTGAACAGCGGCAGACCCGATTTGCCGCCGGCGATACGATAATAGGTCCAGGTTTCGCCTCCGAAAAAGCGCGGCGCCTTGCCGTCCGGTGCTCCCCAGTTTTTTTCGAACCATGCCTTGTCCTTCCCCTGCAACTCGGCAGGCTTCAGCGAGGCTTCAAGGTAGGGATTCCGCCCGCAGGCGGCGAACAGCAGTGTGAGAAGCACAACGTAGACAAATGGCTGTTTCATGATTCCTTCTCAGGCCTGATCCATTTCGACGCTTCGCCGTTAATTTCTAAGGGAGAGAACGCATCGACGACAAGAATTGTAACCACCACCCTCCATGCCTGTCAAACCGCTGTATGAAGAAGAAGGAATTGCTTTGTCCTTGAGATGTTCCTACAATCACTCTTAACAGAGACGACGGCTGCGCCGAAAGCTTCCAAGCATGAAAGGAAAAGTCCATGCAGATCTATCTTGATACCGCGAACGTGAAAGAGATTCAAGAAGCGGCGAGTCTCGGCTTGCTGGACGGGGTGACAACGAATCCGTCACTCGTGGCGAAGGAAGGCCGGAGCTTCAAAGAGGTGTTGCTCGAAATTTGCAACATCGTGGACGGACCGATCAGCGCCGAAGTGGTCAGCGTCGAAGCGGAGGCCATGGTAAAGGAGGGGCGCGAGCTGGCCAAAATCCATAAGAACATCGTGGTGAAATGTCCGCTGATCCCAGAAGGCTTGAAGGCAACGAAGCGGCTGGCAGCAGAGGGGATTCGTGTAAACGTCACGCTCTGTTTCTCACCGACCCAAGCTCTCCTTGCAGCAAAGGCGGGCGCCTGGTGCGTGTCCCCGTTTATCGGCCGGCTGGACGACGTCAGTTCCAACGGCATGGAGCTCATTCGCCAGATCGTCACAATCTTCCGCAATTACGCCTTCCCGACCAAAGTTTTGGTTGCCAGCGTCAGGCATCCCCAGCACGTGGTGGAGGCGGCATTGGCGGGTGGGGACATTTGCACCATGCCCTTCGCAGTCTTTCAACAACTGGTGAAACATCCGCTCACGGATGTCGGACTCAAGAAATTTCTAGCCGATTGGGAAGCAGGCGGCCGGAAATAGCAGGGGCCCGCCGTGCCTCGCTCATCGCTGGTCGAGCCTCTTCCTGGTTTGCCAAAAGACGGAATGGAACATTCGTCTTGTCAGTTTTCCAGTGAAGGTGTTCTGCTGGCTGGGATGATACGATCCGATCAGTGTCACACCCCAGGGGAGAGGGTACGACACGCCGTGGCCGAATACAGGCGCCGGCGAAGGGATCCTGTGACCCAGGTCGCGACAGGCTTTCAGGTAGCAGTCGAAGGCAATTTTCCCCAGCGCGACCACGACACGGACCCGCGCGAGCAGACGTAACTCTTCAACCATATAAGGCCGGCAGTTGTCAAATTCCTCCGGCAAGGGTTTGTTGCCCGGGGGGGCGCACCGGACTGTCGCGCCGATGTAGCAGTCGCGCAGTCGAAGCCCGTCGTTCCGATGAATCGACGTCGGCTGGTTGGCGAAGCCGAACTTGTACAACGCTTCATAGAGCCAATCACCGCTCCGGTCGCCGGTAAAGACCCGGCCCGTACGATTGCCCCCATGGGCGGCCGGCGCCAAGCCCAACACATACAGACGGGCGTTAGGATCACCGAAGCCCGGGACGGGACGACCCCAGTAAGTCCAATTGCGGAACTGACGGCGCTTGCCTCGGGCGACCGCCTCCCGATAGGCGACCAGCCGAGGACAGCGGGAGCAGCGGACGATGCGTTCGTTCAAAAGATCCAGCGCTCGCATGAGGGATAAGTGTAACACGACCAGGAAAAGGCATTCATTCTTGCTCCTCCTCTCACTTGCTGCTAGCATGGAATAAGACGCAGATAGACGGCTCGATCCCGGACGAAATTATCCCCTATGCGGCTACAGCTCACAGCCTTGCTGGCCTTTGCAACGGCTTTACTGTCCGGTTTTCTATTCATGTCCATTGCGGCGGAACGGGAACCAGCGGACACGACCGTCGGGAAGGCGTCTTCCAAGAAGGCGGCTGAGGCGTTCCCCTCCGCCGGCGGCGACCGACGGCAGGATGCCAAAGCTCTCATCGACGCCGATCGTGAGACTCCCTCGGAAGGAGCTATGGAGGAACTTGCTGAAGCGGAAGACCGCCTCGTCATCCTTCCGGAAATCAAGCGGGAAGGCGAGCGGTTCTTCCTGAGTTCATTCAAGCTGCCGGAAAAGCTGTTCTTTGCGGGTCAGCCGGTACCGCTGGACAACTGGCAGGTCCGCGAGCGCATCGAGTATGAGTTCTATCAGTTCTTGGAGGAACAAGGTGAAAGCATTATCTTGGCCAAACGCATGGGCCGGTGTTTCCCACCAGTGGAAAAGCAGTTGGCCAAGGCGGGTTTGCCGGACGATCTGAAGTACATGCTGCTCGTGGAGAGCAAGTGCATAGCCGCCGCGTATTCCCGCGCGAAGGCATCCGGCCCATGGCAATTCATTGGCTCGACCGGCAAGCGCTACAAACTCCACAGCGACAAGTTTCTGGACCAGCGGCGCAATCTGGAGATGTCGACGGAAGCCGCCATCAAGTATCTTCGTTACTTGAAAGACTTCCACCAGGGCGATTGGTTTTTGGCGATGGCCTCGTACAATGCGGGCGAAGACCGCATCAGGAAGTTGCTCAAAGAACAAAAGGTGAACGATTATTGGAAGCTCCATGGCCCGCGAGAAACCATGCGCTATGTGCCCCGGATCATCGCGGCAAAGGAGATCTATTCCCAACCAGAGAAGTACCTCGGCCTGACGAAAAAAGATTTGTATGCGCCGTTGGAGACCGAGATGGTGACCATCACGATCAATGAAGCACGACGGCATCTCACCGCCATCGCCGAGGAGTTTGGCACCTACTTCCTCGAACTCAAGCTGCTCAACCCGGAGATCAGAAAAGACTTCCTGCCCAAAGGAACCTATCAGATCAAAGTCCCGCGGCAAACCTGCCCCGACCGCTGCTTTAAGCAAGAAAAGACCCCCTAAGGCCTGGCACTATGCGCGTCGGCGTGTCGCAATGTCGCATCCGCGCGCTCTTTCGCCGGATCTGCGCGGCGGCGCTCTCGGCGGCAGACCCAGCCCAGGCAATCCGTCGCCTTGTGCGACGGGAAGGGACTTCACTGCGAGTCGGCCAAAGAGTTTATGACCTTCAGCGGCATCCCCGTGTCGTGGCGGTTGGAGCCGGCAAGGCCTCTGCGCAGATGGCATGGGTGCTGGAACGAGTACTTGGCGATCGCTTGGACGCTGGGCTGGTGGTCGTGAAATACGGTCACGCGGCTCCCACTGGCAAGATTGAGATCATGGAAGCCGGCCATCCGGTTCCCGATCGGGCCGGAGAGCGGGCTGCCTCAAAGCTGCTGACGCTTGTCGGCAGCCTCACGTCGAACGACCTGCTCATCGTGCTCCTGTCCGGAGGCGCCTCCAGCCTGCTGCCAGCTCCGGTCCCCGGCCTGAGTCTCGCTGATAAACAAACAGCAGCTCAGTTGCTGCTCGCAAGCGGGGCGACCATTCACGAGATCAATGCGGTGAGGAAACACCTCTCCGCGATCAAAGGAGGGCGACTGGCTGCCGCGACGCAGGCGCGGGTGATCAGCTTGATCCTCTCCGATGTGATCGGGGATGATCTGGCCGCCATCGGCTCGGGTCCCACCGCGCCGGATCCAACGACGTACGACGAGGCCTGCGCCATTCTGCGGCGCTACGACATTTGGAACGCGATGCCGGCGCCGGTCCGCAGGCATTTGTCCGCCGGAGCAGCAGGTCGGGTTGCGGAGACCCCCAAGCCGGGTTCGCCGGTCTTCCGCCGTGTGCAGAATCTCATCATTGGCAACAACCGCGCAGCGGTCGAGGCAGCCGCGAGAGCCGCGAAAGCAACCGGGATCACTCCCGCTGTTCTGACCACAACGTTGACCGGCGAAGCGCGGGAAGCGGCGAAACTCTTCGGCAGCATCGCGCGGGAAATCGTGTCTGGCGACAGGCCCTTTCGACGTCCCTGTTGCCTGATCGCCGGAGGAGAGCTAACTGTCACGGTTCGGGGTGGCGGCCGGGGCGGACGATCTCAAGAGTTCGCCCTGGCTTCCGCGCTGGAAATCGCCGGATTGCCCAATGTGTGGCTCGCGGGCTTCGCCACGGACGGCACCGACGGCCCGACCGAGGTGGCCGGGGCGGTGGCGGATGGTCGGACGGTCCTGCGCGCGGCCAGGGCGGGACTGGATGCGGCGCGCGCGCTGCGCGACAATGATGCCTACCCGTTCTTCCAAAAGCTGAACGCCCACATCGTGACCGGCCCGACCGGCACGAACGTGAATGACTTGTATGTCCTCGTTTGCGTGTAATCACGTTCCATGACTCATCCCGCTCTCTTGCCGCTGGAAGCCTGTGAAGACCGCGCGCTGGCCGGTGGAAAAGCGGTCGGATTACACCGCCTAATCCTTCACGGTTTCCGCATTCCACCCGGGATCTGCCTGACGACGGCGCTGTACGAAGAAGCGCTTGAACGCACGGGGATTCGTCTTCGCGATCAATGGCGCACGCTTCAAACCCAGTCCGAGCGTGACCGCCAGGTCACGCTGGCCGCCTGCCGGCGCGCAATTGAGCAGCCGAACCTCTTGCAAGCGTTTCTCGATCCCCTAGAGGCGTCATTGGATGAGTTGGAAAGGGACAAACCTCCCGGCGCTAGTAGACTCTGGGCGGTCCGTTCATCGGCCTCGAGCGAGGACGGGCGGGACAGATCCTTCGCAGGCATGTATCGAACGGTTCTCGGTGTAGCTCGGGAGGACATTCCGGCCGCTGTGGTCTCGTGCTGGGCCTCGCTGTGGACCGAGACGGCTTTCGCCTACGTTCGCCGCTGGGGAATGGTAACGGACCCGCCGAAGATGGCGGTGATCATTCAACCGCTTCTTTCTCCTACTGCCTCCGGCGTGGCCTTTTCCCAAGATGTGGCGACGGGTCGACCGGACCGCGTACTGGTCAATGCCGTCTTGGGGTTGGCCGACGTGCTCGTAGCCGGTCGCATCGTGCCGGACCACTACGTGGTCGTCTTCGACGAATCCAAGCGAACGCCTGCAGCCACGGTGGTGGAGCGTACGATCGCGGAAAAGCCGAGACGGAGAGTCCCCGTAGCGACTGGTCTGCGAGATGAGGCAGTGGACGAAGATGAGAGGCGAAAACCGGCACTAGAAGACGCAACCGTACGGGAATTAGCGGCACTGGTAAAGCGAGTCGAGCGAGCGCTGGGCGAACCGGTCGATGTCGAGTGGGCGATCGATCGTCAGGGAATCTGGCTGCTCCAGGCGAGATCGCTTCTTCCCGCAGGTGCGCCGTCAACCACGGCATCCGGGCCGTGCGAGTGGTCGCGCGCCAATTTCAAGGAGACCATGCCGGAGCTGCCGAGCCCGCTGGGACTTTCCCTCTTGAACCATTTCATGGAGCACCAGATCCTCAAACCTTATCGACAGGCGGGCTGCAAGATCCCGGAGCATGCACAGGCGGTGCGGATCGTGCGGGGGCGTCCCTATATCAATGTAACCTTGTTTCAAACCCTCACGGCGCAACTGGGTGGCGACCCGCGGGATGTCGCCGAACAGATGGGCGGGCATGGCGGCGCGCCGCCGGTTGGCGCCGAACGGCTGCCCTGGTGGACACTTCTGTGGGCGGGAGGCCTGTTCTTGTGGAAGATGCAGAAGGCCTCGCGGCGTGCGCCAACCTGGTTTGCCGAAATGAAGCAGATGGCAACCGATCTCCATGCGGATTCGCTCAAAGGCTTACGCATCCCGGAATTGCTTGCGCGAATGGACCGGATTGGAATGCGACTACAGGAACACGATCTGACTTTCGCGATCGTGGCCGGTGCGGGGCAGGCTTTGCGAATCCTCGGGCTTCTATTGTCTCGGGCAATCGGCGAAGGGTGGCGTGGACTGCTGAACGCGGCGCTGCAAGGACAGGGTACCGTCATCAGCGCCAGGCAGGTGCTTTGGCTGGCCGAACTGGCAAACCAGGCAAGGCAGGAAGACCGGGCACAGGCCTTTTTTCTCGCTGATCCATGGACGCCGGATCGGTTCCGGTCCGTCCTGGCCGGCACGCGGTTCCTCAAGGAGTTCGACCGGTTCTTGGCGGAATTCGGCCATCGGGCTCTCGGCGAGTCTGACGTGGCCGTGCCCCGCTTCAGCGAGCAACCAGATTATCTGCTGGGCGTCATCCGGGCTCACCTGCAAGCGACGGGCGGGAAATCGGTCGAAGAGATCCTATGGCAGCAGGAGTCGGCGCGGAAAGCCGCTCTAGCAGAAATCCGCCGGCGAATAGGGTGGCGTCTCCACAACTGGATAGCGTTTCGCTGGTGGTACCGGCGGCTCTGCCGATTTCTCGCCTTGCGGGAGGCGAACCGTCACCATCTGATGTATTTTTCCGCCGCCATGCGCCTTCTGGCCTTGGTGCTGGGAGAACAGCTCTCGGCAGCCGGCGTACTGGAGACCCCGCACGACATTTTCTTGCTCACCGCCGAAGAGATTAGAGCCATCGCACGGAATCCTTCGCAAGACTGGAAAAGTCTGATTGCCGGACGGCGGACGGAGCGCAAGGAACATGCGACATACCAGGTGCCGGACACGATACGAGACGACGGATGGGAACGGGACAACGCGGCAAGGCAGCAGCCGCCACGGACCACAAGCATCCCGCTGAGCGGAACCCCCGTCAGCACAGGTTATGCGGAAGGACTGGTCTGTCTCCTCCTCTCCCCAGACGAGTTCAGGAAAGTCAAACGCGGCGACATCATCGTGGCTCCGGTGCTCGACCCCGGTATGGCGCCGGTCTTCAGCCTTGCCGCCGGACTCGTCGCCGAAATGGGCGGCACGCTCTCCCACGGCGCGATCATCGCTCGCGAATATGGTCTGCCGACGGTCGTCAACGTCCTGGGTGTGACGAAGCTCCTCAAGGATGGCGAGCATATCGCGGTGGACGCGACACGAGGTCTCCTTTGGCCACTTGGACCATCATGATGTCTCCCCCGTTTTCTCTTCCGACTGCCGGTGGTTGTCCTTGCGGCCGAAATCATCTCGCTCCAAAACGGATCGGTTTCGCCCCGACGCCGGTTGAAGCCCATCCACTTTGGTTAAAATTTCCAGAATTTCGTCCAGCGGTCGGCTGCTTCCCAGCAGCGTCGGATGTCCGAAGCGGCGACGGTGGCGATTCTCCTGCACCTTTTCGAGGGCGATGACGACGATGACGAGGTTATGAAAGTCGTCGAGTCGGGCGATCATCGAAAATAGGTGATGAAGTCGAGATCGTCGAGGCCAGTTGCGTGATAGAACTTGCGCCTCACACTCTTGAGAGAGGCCACGGCGGCTTCTGTGCTTTCATCACCCGATCCTCGACGCCTGATCCAACCGCCACCACGCTGCGTCCTTCTGGATTGGCCTGACGATTGCGTAAGGCGTCGGCCCGGCATCGGCCTGGGCTTTGAGTGCCGCCGGCAGGTCCTCGGAAAATCCAGGCACGTGGTTGGCTTTCTTGGTCAGCCCGTTGAACATTTGCATGTCGCGGAGGGGCTGCCCTATCAGCATGCTCATGAACTCCAGGGAAAAATTTTGATTGTCGAGCATCTCTGGGCATGGAGACAAAGAAAAAGTCCACCTGATCCACCTGAGCGGACAGCCCGCGCAGGAGATAGACATCGATAGCCATCTTCTCGCTATGCCGGATCATGTCTTTGACTACCGCTGCCACCGAGGCGTGAGCATGCTTGTCCTGCTTCCACCAGTCTGCGTCAATGGAGAACACAGCGAATGTGGCATAGACACCCGGCTCGGTCAGCAGCGTGGTCCGATCGGCGGCCTAGGTCTCCCAGGCAAGACCGCCCAACACAGGAAACCGATAAGCATCCTCAATGGGAATAGGCGCAACATCGCTCGTCTCCTTCTGATCAATGATGGCCTTGCAAGATGGAGCCGGGACCGGCAGGCTCCGGGAGCTTCGGCACCGGTTGCCCCGCCCAACCGATCTTTGACGCAAAGCCCTGACCGTATCGATCATATGCAGTCGGTCAGAACTTCTTTGACTTCTTTCAAGTACCGCTCGAACGTGTACTCAAACAACACTCCCTGTCCGCCCGTCATGATCACCACACGCCGCGAAGGATCGATCGCGGTCTCCTGGTGAAACACATAGCGGTAATACGGACTGTCCGGCCCGCCGATATGCTGAAGAAACTGTGCCCAGGTAGGTGGCTTGTCCATCGAGAGTCGCTCGGCGATGTTCACTCCCTTGATGGGTCCGAAGGGTTCGAAGAATTCTTTGAACATGTTGTCAGTCCAGCGATGTTCGCTGGAAATGTGACGGATTGCCTGCTCGAACGGTACGAGCGTGTGGGTTTCCCAGCGAGAGCCAGGCGCCCAGTGGAAGATCACACCGTTAGTCGGCCCCTTCCATTCAGTGCCGCCGACCTGTTCGACCTGGTGTTCAATGATCTTGTTGGCCCACACCCAGAAGGCGAAATCCACGAAGCGGGGATCGGCCGGTGTGATCGTCAGCGCATCGGTGCGAAGCGGCGCCGTGGGGTTATAGCTGGTGCGGACGTCTTTGCAGTGTGCCTGCCACTGAGCATCGGACCAGGCTGCGGCGCTCACCGGAAACGCCGCGGCCTGATCAAGGCGATCGACGCTTGGGATGAGCGACAAGGCAAGCACCCCGGCGGCGAGACAGACTGTAACCCGACAGTTCCTTCCTCGCATGGTTCCGACCTCCTTGCGGCGATGTCGCTGACCCTATTCTACCTTCCTCGATTCATGATTTCATTTCATCTGTCACGAACGATCGCTTTTCTCAGGGTGTGGCGTCCAACGAGCAGCCTCCAACGGCTTGACCTCTCTCAACGATTCTCGTAGGCTTGCTCCGTTTTCCCAACACAACCAATCGTGTTCAGACCTTAGCCTATTTCTACGCCTTGCGGCGGTAGTCCGATGTGTGACTGGACTGGCCTCCTAGCAGGCTTAGCCGTTGGCCTCCTGCTCGGTGCGGGGCTCGCCAGCTTCTGGACCGCTGCACGAGTTCGCGCACAAGACGCATACATCCCTCATCGAAAGCGCAGAGCAGGCCCAGCGGGCGGAGGCCGCAGCCTCCGAACTTCCGTCGCCAACCCGGGCAGAAGCGGGCCGAGGTCCTGCGGCTTCGGCAGGAATTGGCCGAAGCCCAACAGGCTTGGGTCTCGGCCGAGACGCGTGCGGAGGAAGCCCCCAAGAATCTTCAGGAACAAAAGACGCTGCTCGGTCAAGCCCGGCAGGATTTGGTCGAGATTTTTCAGGCGCTCTCCGGCGAGGCCATGAGACAGAACGATGAAACCTTCCTGAACCTGGCCAAGACGTCCTTCGAAACTCTGCAGGCGGAGGCGAAGGGCAAGCTGGCGCAGCGCCAGCAGGCGATTCACGAACTGGTGAGGCCGTTCCAGGGAGCCCTAGACGCTACGAAGAGCAGCTCTACGCGCTCGAACAATCCGGCCAGTCGGCCGATGGCAGGCTGGACCAGCATCTCAACTCCTGGCCGAATCCCCGCAGCGGCTCCAGTGGAGACCGACCATCTGGTCAGAGCCTTGCAAGCGCCGACGGTGCGTGGCCGGTGGGGCGAGATGCCGCCCAAGCGCGTGGCCAAACGGACAGGCAAGGTCATCCACCGCGATTTCATCGAGCAGGACACGGTCAGCAGCAAGCAAGGACGCCCGCGTCCCGACATGGTCGCGCACCTACCCGGCGGCAGACAGATCGTGGTGGACGCCAGACGGTGCTCGGCCTATCTGGAGGTCCCTGAGGCGCCGGATGATCCGTAGCGTCTCAATCAGCTCAGACGGCCTGCGGCGCAGGAGCGGGCACGCGTGGGTGATTTTTGCCCTGCTTCGCGCGGTCGCCCACGGATAGCAGCAGGAACAGTTGGCGGCGCACGCCGAAGAGGCGGGCCGCCTGGGCAAGGCCCTCGATGAACGGATGGCTGGGCTGGCCGAGCACATCAGCGTACAACAAGGCGCTCGGCTCACTGGAGACCAGGATTCTGCCGGTTGCGCGCCGGTTCAAAGAGCTAGGCATGGCATCGGACAAGGCGGTCCCTCCGCCCTGACGTTCAGCTGATCGATATGCGCCCGATCAGCATCTTTACATCTTTATGGCCATAGTCTACAGTCAAGCCCGCTTGGGCCGGAGACGCCATACGAAGGCCATCAGAACGGTGGAGTGCTGACCGTGTCGACGACCACTGAAATCCTGCCGAGAACCTTCGTTCACCTCCCAGGAATCGGCGCAACAACAGAACAGGCTTTGTGGCGGACAGGAATTACCTCCTGGGCAAAATTCCTGAAGTCCTCTGCGCCGCTTCCGACATCTCTCCGCGCAAGATCAGAAGTCGCTCAGGCGATCCACCAATCGCTGGAAGCATTCGAGCGCGATGACGTGTCTTTCTTCGCAGAACGCCTTCCTCGCGACGAATGGTGGAGACTCTATCCGAGTTTTCACGCCAAGGCTGTCTTTTTGGACATCGAGACAACGGGACTCTCCCATTACTACGACGACGTCACGCTCGTGGGTCTCTATGCCGGGAAACGGATGACAACGCTCATCTCCGGGCATAATCTTGATCAACTTCCCGATTTGCTCCGACGCTACCAGATTGTCATCACCTTCAACGGCACACTGTTCGACATTCCGTTCCTGAAAACCAAGTTCCCCACCCTGCCATTGCCGTCGATTCACCTGGACCTCCGCTATTTGTTGAAGAGACTTGGATACTCGGGAGGACTCAAACAGATTGAACGGCGCCTCGGCCTCAAGCGAAGCAAGGAAGCCGAATCGGTTGATGGACTGATGGCAACAGTCCTGTGGGCACGCTATCGTCGTGGGGATGTCAGCTCCCTTGAGCAGCTCGTGAAATATAACACGGCAGATGTGACGAGTCTGCGGTGCCTCATTCGGTTTAGCTGCCAGCAATTAGCAAGCCGACTCCTCAACGGAACCGGCTTCCCCCGGCAGGAGCCTCGTCTGACACGTCCCAAGCCGGTGCCTGTCTGCGTGTCGATGAACGGGGCAGGCGCCAAGCTTGTCGTGGGCGATCACGAGCTTGCGTTGAAAGCGAGGCCGAGTGAGCGGCCTACAGTCACGCTCAGCAACCTCATCGAGAGAATGCCGGGCACATTGAGAATGCCGAAGGTTGTGGGAATCGATCTTCGGGCATCAGAAGAACGCCCGACGGGTTGGGCTTTGCTCAAGGGCAACTGGGCCGAGACGCGGTTGATCAAAACGGATAAAGACCTCGTCAAAGAAACAGTCGAAGCGGCGCCCGACATCATCTCGATCGATTCGCCCCTGGGCATTCCGCTTGGGCGATGCTGTACCAAGGAGTCGTGTCGATGTCGGGCGCAGGGCATCTTGCGCGAATGCGAGCGAATCTTGTGGAAGCGGGGAGTTCGCGTTTATCCGTGTTTGTTGCCAAGCATGCGTAAACTGACAGAGCGCGGGATGCGCCTCGCTAGAGAGTTTCGCAAGCGCGGGTATACCGTGATCGAGAGTTACCCCGGGGTAGCCCAGGACATCCTCCGAATCCCTCGGAAACGATCCAGCCGAGAAGACCTCGCCAAGGGTCTGGAAGCCTTCGGCATTCGCGGCGCGTTTCTCTCGCAACCCTGCAGTCATGATGAGCTTGACGCGATTACATCGGCGGTGGTCGGGTATTTCTATCTCACGGGAGCGTACGAAGCGTTAGGGAACGAGCGCGAAGAGTGTTTGATTGTCCCGAAATTGGACAGTCTGCTAGCAGACCTCACTCCTCGATAGGCAGGTCATGCTCCTTACCGTGGTGGTCGGCGGACAATCCGGCTCAGAGGGCAAAGGCAAGATCACGTCCCACCTGGCTCTCCGGGACAACGTCCACGTGGTCGTTCGCTGCGGAGGACCGAACTCAGGCCACACGGGCGAAGTCGGCGGGCAGGGTGAAAAACTGCCTCGCCCTCGAGCAACGAGGAGAACTGAGGTTATGGGCCAGAGTGTACTGGTCTTTGAGGCCAGCGTTTTTCGAAACATTGGCGAGTTCCAGGGGTACGTGATCGAAACAGAGAGGTATCTTAGCGCCTTTCTGGAACCACCGAATAACCGTTTCATTGATCGTGGTGCTGCCGAGCAGGACCCACGCTATAAGCAACTCATCCCTTATGTTGTGCTCCGCCATGACGATTCCGTGTTTAGTTACGTGCGAGGTAAGCAATCCAGCGAATCGCGCCTTGTCGCCATGCGATCGATCGGGGTCGGGGGCCACATCGAGCCGGTCGACCAAAGCCTGTTCTCGTCGGATCGCGAGATGTACCTGGACGCGGCGCGGCGCGAAGTGCACGAAGAAGTGAAGCTCGACACGCCGTACGTCGAGCAGATCGTGGCGCTGATCAACGATGATTCAACCGATGTTGGGAAGGTTCACCTTGGCATCATGCACATTTGGGATTTGACCGAACCCCGGGTGAGCAAGCGGGAAGGCCTAATCACTCAGGCGGGGTTTGTGCCGATTACGAGCTTGAAAAGCAGGCTAGACGAGCTTGAAACGTGGTCTCAGATCGCACTTCAGGTGCTTGAGGACCGTCGCGTCCCCAGTTGGGAGAAGAACATCTCAAGCCTACTGCGCGTTGCACCTGGGTACCCTCTGCAGTCAGGAGAATGAGTACGAGACCGCCGATGAAGGGTCCCCATTGCCCCCAGTGCGGTACCCCGTTTGTCCGCGTGATTCATCATCAGGGTTGCCTCGAACCGTTGCTCAAATGGTTCTGGCTCTACCCGTTCCGCTGCCAGGTCTGCGCCAACCGGTTCGTCGCCCTGCGGCGCAGGATCAAAGATGACTCCCAGGCATTCGACCGCCGGGAGTACAAACGGCTGCCCACCAACTTCCCCGTTGTCTTTGCCGCGAACCAGCTCTCGCTTGACGAGGTCGTGACCGATCTCTCGATGGGGGGCTGCGCAGTGAAAACCGCCCAGCCATTGACTCGCGGGACCTTCGTGGAACTCCTGCTGAAGCCGTCCACCCATGAACCGGGGATCAAGGTCGAAACGGCGATCGTCTGTTGTGTGCGCCCGTGCACCGTCGGCGTGAAGTTCTTGGAATTGGAGCCGCAGGAGAAAATCCGCCTTAGTCGGGTCGTGCACAGTCTGCTTCTCAGCCAGACCGCTGCTTCCTAAGCCTGGTTCGCCCGCCCGTCCGTTTTTTCGCCGGAACAGTCACGAGCAGATTGTCAATCAGACGGACCTTGCCGATCCTAATTGCGCCCAGCAGCGCGACCTTTCCCGCCGCGCGCCGCAACGGTTCGAGCGTCCGGGCATCGCACAGGGCGAGATAGTCAACCTGCGCCAGCGGTTCCGCGGCCACGGTATCGTGCATGATGCGGCTGATCTGCGCTTCGGACCGGATGCCGGATCGAATGGCGGTCCATCCTGCCCGCAGGGCCCGATAGAGGACCGGGGCCGCACGGCGTTGGGCCGCTGTCAGGTACACGTTGCGGGAACTGAGCGCGAGGCCGTCGGGTTCGCGCACGGTGGGGTGGACGACGACGCGGGCACCGAGATTCAGGTCTTCCACCAAGCGCTGCACAAGCAGCACCTGCTGGTAGTCTTTCTGCCCGAAGACCACCACATGCGGCCGCACGAGGCACAGTAGCTTCGTCACCACCGTCGCCACACCTTGAAAGTGATGCGGCCGCACGGCTCCTTCCCAGCGCCGCGCAAGTTCCTGGAGGGCGACGACAGTCTGAAAGCCCGGCGGATACATGGCCTCTTGGCTGGGAGCAAACAGCACATCGACCCCTTCGTGTGCACACAGGGCCCGATCCTGTGTGAACGGCCTGGGGTAGCGGGCCAGGTCTTCCGCCGGGCCGAATTGCCGCGGGTTGACGAAAAGGCTAACAACGAGGGCGTCACAGGACAGGCGAGCCTTTCGGATCAGCGCGCGGTGTCCTTCGTGCAACGCACCCATGGTCGGCACGAGGCCGATTGTCACGCCTTCGCGGTGGAGCCGGCGGCTCCACACCGCCATCGCAGAAGGAGCTGTGATGATGTTCACGGGATCGGCTCTCGTTCGGACACAGGCACATCGCGGGAAGGGCGCGAGCCGTAGCGGGAGCCGGGCTGTGGATCAAGCAGGCGGACGATCGCCCGGTCATCCAGGCTGTCCAGCAAGGTCTTGACGGTGCAGTTAAACATGGGGTGCACCCAGTCCGGATCGAGTTCGGCGAGCGGCACCAGGGCAAATCGTCGGAGATGCAGGCGGGGGTGGGGGATGACCAAATCGGGCTCCTGAACGATATGCCCTCCATAGAACAGGATATCGAGATCGAGCGTCCGTGGTCCGCCTCGATGTTCCTGGTCGCGGCCCAAGGAGGATTCGATCTCCCGACAGACTTCCAGCAAGCTCCGGGGCGTCACGTCGGTCTCCATTCGGACCGCGCCGTTCAGGAACCAACCGAGTCCAGGATCGGTGCCGTCTATGAGCGGCTCGGTCTCATAGAGCGACGACACACCGGTGACCCGCGAGTGGGGAAGCAGACTCAACAGTGTCACCGCCCGATCGCAGTAATCGAGCCGATCGCCCAGGTTGGAGCCGAAACCGATGAACACCGTTTCGCGAGACACGCTCATCCACGTGCTGCGTTGAAGGTTTGCCATTCTGAGTTAAAGCGACTGATCACAACGCTCAGCCTTCGTCATTCAGCGCTCATGGCGCGTAATTAGAATCCAACCTTGCGAATGCGCTCTACGGCTTCCTCCAACCGCTCCTTGGTCGTACAGAGGGTCATGCGGATATAGCCTTCCCCTGGCTCACCGAAGCCGTTGCCGGGCGTCGTGACGATGCCCGCCTTCTCCAGCAGATGTGCGGTAAAGGACGCGGACGCGTAACCCTTCGGGACGGCGATCCACACATAGAACGACGCCGGCGGGTTTTCGACCTCCAAGCCGAGCTGTTTGAGCCCCGGCACGAGTGTGTCACGCCGTTCCTGGTAGATCTTGCGCAGGCCGTCGGTGACGGAATCTTCCAATTCCAGCGCCGCGATGCCAGCTTCCTGGATGGCCTGGAAGCATCCAGAATCCAGATTGCTTTTGATCTTGAGCAGGCCATTCAGCACCTGCCGATTGCCGACGGCGAAGCCGATCCGCCAGCCGGTCATATTGTAGGTCTTGGAGAGCGAATGGAATTCGATGCCGACGTCTTTCGCACCCTCCACCTCCAGAAAACTGGCTGGCCGCCGCCCGTCGTAAAAGATCTCCGAATAGGCCGCGTCGTGGCACACGATGATCTGGTTCGCTCGGGCGAACTCCACGACCCGCCGGAAGTAGTCCTTGTCGGCGACGACGGAGGTCGGGTTGTTCGGCGAATTGAGAAACATCAGCTTGGCTTTCCTCGCCACGTCCTTCTGGATCGCGTTCAGATCCGGCAAAAAGCCGTTCTGCTTGGTCAACGGCATCATGTAGGGAACTCCGCCCGCGAAGGTGGTCCCCACCGGATAGACCGGATAGCCGGGGCTCGGCACCAACACCACGTCGCCGGGATCGACAAACGCCAATGGCACATGACCGATCCCCTCTTTGGAGCCGATCAGAGTGAGAACTTCCGAGGCCGGGTCTAGCGTGACGCCGAACCGACGCTTGTACCAGCTGGCTACGGCCTGACGGAATGACAACAACCCTTCATAGGACGGATATTGATGGTTCTTCGGATCGGCCGCCGCTTGCTTGAGGCGTTCAATGATCGGCGCCGGTGTCGGGAGATCGGGATCCCCCACACCCAGATTAATGATGTCCACCCCCCGCGCGAGCGCCTCCTGCTTCATTTTGTCGATCGCGGCAAATAGATACGGGGGTAGGGTCTTGATGCGGGTTGCGTATTCAATTGGGAACCCGGACATGCAGATGACTCCTTTCTTCAAAAATAGCTCCTCGCGATCAGCCGCCAGCGGTCAGCGCCGCCCCCGAGACTGAACGCCGCCCAGATGACAGGCATGCCCGCTGCCGAAGTGTTAACGTACTCGAACTGAAGGTCCGCAATCAACGCGAGAGAGCGAGCAGATGGTCGATGAGCGCACCGGCCCGGGCATGCAGGTGCGGCAGATGCGGCAAGGCCTGCGCAAGAAGGGCGACCGGTTGCAGTCCTGACCGCGCGACATCCTCGGGGCATTCGCGGCACAGCGCCTCGATCCCGCTCTGTTCCATCTCCAGATGGAAGAGGAGACCGTACGCATGCGACCCGTACCGAAAAGCTTGGACTGGCGCGATCGTTGACCCGGCGAGCGCCACGCAGCCGGCCGGCAAGTCGAAGACTTCACCGTGCCATTCAAAGACATCGAACGTGTCCGGAAACCGGCCAAAGACTGGGTCTTTCTTCCCGTCGACCGTGAGACGGATCGGCGTCATGCCGATCTCCAATGCGCGGCCGGGACGCACTTGCCCCCCAACCGCCTTGGCCATGAGCTGACTGCCGAGACAGATGCCAAGGACCGGTTGGCCGGCCAGCATCGCAGTCTGGATGAAGGCCATCTCCTGCGCTATCCAGGGATCCGGATCATTGGCCGACATCGGCCCGCCCATGACGATCAACAGATCGCCTGGATCGTTGGGCAGACCGTCGTAAGGCACAAGGTACTGCTCGACAGTCACGCCACGCCCCTTCAGGTGCTTGGCGAAGATACCGGGTCCTTCGAAGGACACATGTTTCAGACACACCGCGCGCATCGACGTTCCAGACGTGGGGTTCTTCGCTCCGTCTTACCCTGTAAGCTCGCAGTTCTTTCGCACGCGAGCCCAAGCGTCTTGGCAATCCACTTAAGTGCTCCCTGTGCTTCGGATGAAGCACAATCGGGTCCTCATCGTCAAGCCCACCGTCGGAGGGACCGCCGATTTGATAACCACCGTCTACCGTTTAACCGGCCGCTGCGCTAGAATGTCGCCATGCGGCACTCCATTCGCAACGCCGAAGATGTGGCGTGGTTTCTGGCGCATACACACGGGTTTCGTGGCGGCTTCGTCACCGACGTGCATATCTCGAAACGCCGGCTGTTCGACGAGGGTTCCGGCCGAGATGTACCCGCCGGGACCACGGTGACCACGGTGATCCGCTACCAAGTGCGCGGGACCACACGGGTGGCCAAGCTGACGATGCTCGGCGTCACGGATTTCTCGATCTTTGAGCAGGAGGGTGCCGACTGCTCGACGCTCGGCGTGATTCATACGGAAGTCAGCGCGGAGCGGCTCCGCTTCTGGTTCGATCCCCGGGGAGAGCTCTACGTCGTCTGCGAGGAGGCGGAACTGGAGGAAATCTCCAAGCCTGCCGACGAAGCCGCGTTGGCGAGCCATCTGGCTCAGTGGACGTTCCAAGCCGAGTCCGGTGAAGGACCGACGGTCGAGTGGTTGCTCGCTGAGCTGGATCGGGCAGGGCTCCCCTGTTCGTGGAAAGCGCAACACGTCAACGGAGCGAGCCATCCGGCGGTCCGCTGGGAAGGCCACCTCATTCCCGCTGCCTCCCGCGAGGCGCCGCACCTCGGCTCGGTTTTCGTCCGGGCGTACGGACCGCTGGATGGGGCCGGATTCGGGATCGTCTTGCAGACGTCCACCCTTCACAACGGCCAAGCCGGTCGGGTCCTGGGCTTGCTGGCCGATCTCATCGCCCGCACATTCTCTGGAAACTGCCTGGTCGGGAATACGATTATCCCCGGGAAGGACTGGATCAATGGAAAACTGCTGGAGCGCGCTCGGTGGGCGGATGAGACCGAATAAATCCGCCGATCAACGCTGAAGAGATCCGCCACCGTTCTTCGACCCGTTCACATGGGCCGAGCCGTTCGAGTGATCTGCCCGACCGGGTTTGTTGTTCACGCACTCCACGAGATGCCAGAAGCGCAGCGGGTTGACTTTTTCTTTCCTGGCGACCTGCAAGGTGGTCCCTTCCAGCACGGTGTTGAGCGACAGGTCCGTGCGCCACCCAAGCTGTTTAGTCAGCGGGGAGATGACTTTTTCGACCGCGGCGATCAGCTTGTTGCCGTTGCTGAAATGATTCAGCATGACGATCCGTCCACCCGGTCGGCAAACGCGGATCATTTCGCTGACGACGCTACGATAATCCGGCACGGCGGTCACCACATAGGCAGCTACGACCGTATCGAAACAGTCGTCTGGAAATTCCATGGCACCGGCGTCCATCCGATACAGCCGCACATGGCTCAACCCATGGGCCAGAGCCCGTTTCTTCGCTTTTTCCAGCATGCCCTCCGAGAGATCGATGCCCACGATCTGGCAGTGGCGGGGGTACATCGGCAGCGCCAGCCCGGTGCCTACCCCAACTTCCAGGATGCGCTCATTGGGCTGCACGTTCAGATTGCGGATCGCGGATTCTCGTCCCTCCTGAAATACCTTCCCGAAAACATGATCATAAATGCTGGCATAAGCCGTATAGACACGCTCGACTTTCTGAAGATCCATGTTGCCTCCACGCCTCACACGCGCCTGCCCGCGGACGCCCGCTCGGCGGAAGTAACAGCCGACGGCTTCAATGATGTGAGGGAAACCAATTAAGGCGGGGAACTGGACATGTTGAAACTACGTGCCCGCCCGGACAAAAAGCTGGCTTACTGTAGCGAAGTCGGCGTAACGAGTCAACAGATTCGTGCGACGCGGCCGTCTGGCGTCCAGCCGCCGACCCGCATCGGACCGATCAGCCGTCTTTCCGTGTCTTTCGACATGCCCTCGCGTGTGCTATGGTAAGCCCGATGGTGTTGGCCGGACTGGTCGTCGCAGTGCTGTTCTTCGGGCTGATCGTAGGGGACTGGTGGTTGTTTTTAAGCCTGTCGCCAGATGCCAGTCGTTACGGTTGCGGGATCGCCCACGGCCAGGACAGGCTGAACGGCACGAACTTCCTGCGGCTGCAAGAGCGCTTTGACCGTAACGGCATGCTCGCCCTCCCGCACGGCGTCGCCCGCTTATTCCCGGAGGAACGGCGCCTGACATTCCGCTCTCAGTGCCCTCTGTTCTCGCTGCGGTTTCGGACCGCCTGGCCGCTGAAGGGTACCATCGACGTGATTCCCGACGGTGAGAGCATCTGCTTGGTATACACGAAGCGGATTCCTTGGTCATCAGCGATTCTCACACTGTTGTGGTTTGGGGTTGTCGGGCTGGGGACAATCGGGTTCCTGATTGCCTACCTCGTGGAAGGCGGCGCGGCGTCCCTCAGCGGGCTCTTGATGGGGTTGGGCATCACAGGGTTAGGCCTACTAGTGGTCGCCTTCGGCCTGGTCACCGTGGCGTTCGCCTATCGATTAGAGGATAGTCGCCTGACCGAGCTGTACTGGGAACTGCGCACGGCCCTGGAAGAGCCGCCCGGCCGGGCCGTTACATCCTGAAGGCGTCCAGGAACCGGTCATATTCCTTCGGCAGGTCAAGCGCCTGCCGCGATCTGGCCAACCCGGCGATGATACCGCGATGTTTTTGATTGAGACCGGCCGCGGTGAACGCTTCCACATACCGGGCCCATCGCAACTCGGGGTCGGCCACAACGCGCTCCCGTTCCTCGGGCGGCAAGGCCTTGAGAGTCGTTGCGAGCTGAAGAACGGCTTTTTCGACGCTATGATAGGGAGGGGCCAGCTTCAACTTCGCGTAAAACGTCTCCAAGTGCCGTCGAAACTCGTCACGGAGTTGCGCGAGGGAATCGGGAGCACGTGGCACAGGATCAGTCGTTTTAGGCATGAAAGATCGGTGATCGATTGCTTGACTAAGAATAGAATATAGCGGCGTATACCGGGCAAGCAAGGGGCACGATAGGGTGGACTCTTTGTCGAAAGGAGAGACGAGCATGAAAGTAGTGAGCGGCATCGCGTTGTCGGTAGTAATGGCGGCGGTCCTCGCAGGCTGCGGCTTCCATCACCAACCGATGGGATACGCCGGTGGCGGGTATGGATGGGAGAAAGCGGCCAAGGACATGACCGCTCTCGTCGACAAGACGATCCAGGATCCGGCCAAGGCCAAGCAAGTGAACGAGCTTTTAGGCCAGATCATGGGCGAGCTCAGGCATTCGACCGAGCAAAGTCGGCAGTATCACCAAAAGCTCTACGAGCTCAATGCCAACTATGAGGCCTCCCCTGAGGACTTCACGAAAATCCTCGACGACCTGAACAACCACCGCATGCGGTCAGCGTCCAAGATCCTCGGCCTGCGCTTCAAGATAAAGGACATTTTGACAGCGCAAGAATGGAAGGCGCTCTCCGATGCGATGACAGCGTATCGCAGCCGCTACCGACACGGAGACGAGATGGGACCCAAAGCCGGGAACTGAAGCAAACGCCGCGCATCTCGCAATTCGACGGATCACAGGCCCAGACCGGCGGCCGAGGGAGTATAGTTTAGACAGAGCAACTCGGCCGCCCCTTCCGTAAGCCGCAACGCCGTCAGCGAGGCGTGGTCGATCCGCGCCCGGCGCAGACTGACGAAGTCTAGATAGAGGTAATGCGCCAGAACCGAGCGGATGACGTCAGCGTGCGACACGAACAAGAACGGCCCACCGGTTCCGTTGCGGCAAACTGCCTCGACAGCCGCCACGGCACGGTCTTGAACCTCGGCCAATGTTTCACCGCCCGGCGGCCTGGCTTCGCGCGGTTTGGCGTAATAGTCATTTTTTATCGGATCGTCAGCCAGGTCTTTCCAGAACCTTCCCGCCCAATCGCCGACCACAACTTCCGATAGACCGGGCAGCAGAGTCACGCGAGCGCCCAAGACCGAAGCCAGAACCTCCGCGGTTTGGACCGCCCGCGCGACAGGGCTTGAATAAATAGTCTGAATGCCGCACCCCTTTAGGCAAGCGGCGAGTTGATGCGCCTGGGCCGCGCCGTGAGGGTTCAGCGGTATCGGCCGGTCGCCCATGATCTGACCGCTGCGATTCCAGTCTGTTTCGCCATGACGAACAAGCAGAATGATCGACATATTCTCCCCTCACCGTTCAGCTCAGAGCGGCAGCCCGAGCCGCCGGGACTTCGGTCAACGGGACACGGAACCAGGCCTCGCCGCCGTCGGTCGAACGATAGAGCCCACTCCCGTTGGTCCCCACGAAAAGAAGATTCGGATCACGCGGGCTCAGCACGATCGTGCGGATATTGAGTGTCTCGAGCCCGGTGTTCATGGCCCGCCAACTCGCGCCGGCATCGTGGCTCTTGAAGACGCCGGCACGTCCTCCCACGTACAGCACGTTGTGATCGGTCGGGTGGATCAGCATGGTACTGATGAACTGATCCGGAAGGGACCGGCCGATCCGTTCCCAGGCGTCGCCGCCGTTCGTTGTCTTGAAGAGCCCGTTGGTGGTCCCGGCGTAGACCGTCTCGGGTGCCATCGGATCCACAACAAGGATATTCACGCCGAGCGACATCGACGCCATGAGTTCTTCTTCCGGGATCAGCCCATTGTTGATCTTATGCCACGAGAGCCCGCCGTCACGGGTCCGATAGACTCCTCCCGTCGTGCCCGCATACAGCACCTGCGGATTCCGGGGATTTATGGCGATGGTCACGACGATGTGAACTTCCTTCATTCCATTCATACGCTCTTCCCACTCTCTGCCGCCGTCTCTGGTGTAGAACACACCCACCGTCGTGGCCGCGTAGACAATTTCGGTGTTGGTCGGGTGAAACACAAACTGGTTGACATAGGAGACATGCTCTTTGAGGCCGACATTGTGCGGGAGCCAATGCTGGCCCCCGTCTGGACTCTTGTAGACCGCGTCCCCCATCGTGCCAGCATAGACGATAGCTGGAAGTTGCGGATCGACGGCGACAACCGTAACCCGTCTGGCGCTAAAGTCGGGGAACTTCTCCCAGGTCGCCCCCCCGTCGCGGGTTTTGTACACCGCTTCGTTCGTGGCGACATAGATGATGTTCGGATTCGTTGGATGCAAAGCCACGGAGACCACCGCATCCCTTTGTTTCCCGCAGGCGGAGAGGGCAAGCCACGCGACCGTAAGCAGCACAGGCAGCCTCGCGAGAATCATCGGGGAAAGGGATTCGCTATGCTGCTGGATGGACAAGCTGAGGCACCACACGCTGGTTGATTCCTCTCACCGGCTCCGCAAGGTAGACCTTACAGGATCCCGAACGACTCCGCCAGCCGAATATCGATCCAGCGGGTATGACGGCCTTCGGAGAACATCTGCAAGTAATGGATCCGCGCCCGCATCTTCCTCGACTCCCCATGTTCACGGCGCCCAAAGCGCTTTTTCAACATCTTGCCAATCGTACCGGCAGACTCGAGTCAAGGAGCTCGATCCGGCACAGGGCAAGGAAGGGGCGAGAAGTCTCGCGGCCTTTGAGCGGCACGATTGAACCGGATCCAATAGCCATGCTAGACTGATTCGTAGGTGGGCGATTAGCTCAGTGGGAGAGCGCTTCCCTCACACGGAAGAGGCCACTGGTTCGATACCAGTATCGCCCACCATACGTACGTTGCGTGCTCCGCCCGCTCTCAACGCCTCATCTTCATATCACAATTGGGGCGGGCGGATAGAGTCTTCACCCCAACCCCAGCGAACTCCCATCTTTTTTGGTCCCCCTCCTCACAGTCGCCGAGGCAGCGCAATCGGGTCAAAACCTGGACAGAAGCCCACTCGTAGGCTACACTTCGCGGTGTAGATGCAACTGTAATAAATAACGGGAGGTGTGGTATGCGGCAAGCACGAGTTCTTGTCGGAGCAGCTTGCGTGGCGACAGCAGCGTTAAGCTTCGGGGGCTGCGCCAGCACGAGCACGGAAAGCTATACTCCACCAATGAGTATTTACGGGGCAATGGACAGTACGTCCCTCGTTTACACGAACCCAATGGCCGCTTCGCCTATCAACGACCATCCGCTCCGTTGGGTCGCGTTTCTCCTGCACCCCGTGGGGGTGGTAACCGACTACGGGATCAACCGGCCGGTGTACGGTCTCTCTTCTCTCAATCCCAATTTGCACGGGTACACGAGCGAAGACGCGATGCTTGATGCCCAGCGGTATCGGTTAGGAACCCCGTAATCCGGAGACAGGCAGTGGCCCTTCGCCTCCATACCACGCTTCCCTCTTGCCTTTGCCTGTAGCAGTATTTTAGGGTTCTAGGGGCGCCGGACGCTCGGCCGCCCCCTGGACTCCCGATGAAGCCTTCTCCGGAGCGACACCGCTTCTTCTTGATGCTCGGCTTGGCCGTCGCAGCGCTCGCCGTCGCTTGTGCCACGGAGGGGCCTCCGTCGCACCTTCCCCCTTCGGCCAGCGACCTCATCCTCTTGAAGTCAGCCGCGCTATGCGACGACAAGCCGACGTTTCTCCAACGGCACAGTTCGGTTTCCATCCGGCGCCAACCCTGGGGCAGCGGACAGGAACTGAGCATTTCGGCTGAGCATAGCGCATCCAAGGCCGAAGAATCCTATTTTTTCGACGAGGATGGCATCCTTGTCGGTGCGCTTTTTACCTATCCCGCCGGATTGGACCTGGCGCCCTATCCCGTCTTGCGTCGGACCCTCTCGCAGCTCAAGCCTTCGCTGGAGTTCTACCTCAACGTCGCCCAGCTGGCGAATCGGGCCGATATGCAATCCAGCGCCCTCTACGAAACGGGAGACGAGAAAACGACCACTCAATATTTGGTTCTGGGAGATCGCGACCGCCCGACATTGCTCCAGGCATCGTTTTCGGTCGATCCCTATGTCAGACTGTTTTCTCCCTATCGGAGAGAATTTCTCGATCGCCTTCGCAGTCCGTTCGGAAGCTCGCAGGACCAGCGCATCGACAGTCAGGGCGCCGAAGACAAGGAGCCCTTCGCGTCGCTTCAGCAATTCGCACGCGGGCAGACAGCCCAACTGGCCTATTGCGGTCCACAGAACTACGACATCGCAGCCGATGCTTACCAGAAAGCCATTGCGAGCGGGTTTTCCAATAAGGTCTGGTTAGCAGAAGCCCATCATCGCCTGGGTATAGCCTGGGAAAAGAAGGGAGACTTAGAGAAAGCCAAAATCGAAATGCTGCAGTCCCTTGCGATCAGGCCTAATACACCGGACGTGCTGAATAACCTCGGGACGGTGTACGCCAAACTGGGAGACAGGGAAAACGCTCTCGCTTCCTTCGAAAAAGCAGTGACGTTGCGGCCCAACTACGCCATTGCCCGCTACAACCTGGCGGAAGCCTATGAATCCGTCAACCCGAAACGAGCTATTTCCGAATACGAAACTTACCTGGCGCTCGTCCAAGGCATTCCCGAAGAAGCCGACCGAGCAAACATGGCCCGACAAAAACTGAAGGCCCTGCGCCGCTAGGAAGCTGGGGTCGGGCACCGCCACCCGGTGGGCGGTGCAAATCCTTCCGCGGCGAAGGATTGTCCGTGGGATGGAAGAGTTACCGGCGGATCTTCTCTTCTTCTTCTTGGAGGGTCTTACACGCGATGCAAAGGGTGGTAACAGGACGAGCTTTGAGCCGTTTGTAGGGGATTTCCTCTCCGCACCGCTCGCAGATGCCATACGTGTTGGTGGCGAGGCGTCCGAGCGCGTCGTCGATTTTTTTCAGCAGCTTCCGCTCACGTTCCCTGATTCGCAGCGAAAAGTTCTGATCCACTTCCGCCGAGGCCTGATCACTGACGTCGGGAAAACTCTCTGCCTGGGCACGATTGGTCAGCACTTCCCCAGCCTCTTCCAAGATGGCGGCACGTTGTCGTTCAAGGTCGCGACGAATGTCCAGATACCGGCCGCCGGACGGGGATGGGGACGGCCGGGCAAGTTTGGTGCGGACCGAGGCTTTTGCTTTTGTCTTGGCTGACGGGCGAGACTTCATCGTACAGGCCGATGAGCTTCAAGCTTCGGCTAAGCAAAAACTATACTGGCCAACAACCGAGGGGTCAATGACCGCCAGGTACACGGTCTTACACCTCTCGTCTGCCTTCGATGGACTTCAGAAGCGTGACCTCGTCGGCATATTCGATATCCATTCCGACCGGAACCCCGTAGGCGATCCGTGAAACCCGTACGCCAAAGGGCTTCACCAACTTGGTAAGGTAGATCGCCGTCGCTTCTCCTTCGATGGTCGGGTTGGTAGCGAGTATCACTTCTTCGATTCCGCCCGCTTTGAGCCGGTCTACCAAGTCCTGCGCGCGGATGTCCGAAGGACCGACTCCGTCCAACGGCGAGAGAGAACCTAAGAGAACATGATACAAGCCGCGATAGCCGCCGGCCCGCTCAATGGCGTACAGCGTGCTCGGTTCCTCCACCACAAGGATCGTGGCACGATCCCGTTTAGGATCCAAACAAAACTCGCACAATTCGCCTTCTGCAATATTCCGGCATTGACGGCAGAACGAAAGACCATCCTTGACGGCACGGATCGCGTCGGCCAACCGCAAGGCCTCCTCACGTTCGGCCTTGAGCAAATGAAAAGCCAAGCGCTGAGCGGTTTTCCGGCCGATGCCGGGCAGCTTCACCAGTTCTCCGATCAACCGCGCCAGCAATCCTTGTTGATCGACGCCCATGCCGGACCGATGCTTGATGACGGAAGGTTTGACGAAGCGGAAGCGCCCTGAGCACTTTCCTTCTTCGCCGCACGACGTATTCAGAACAAGCCGGGGATGCGTAAGCCGCCCGTCAGCGCTTTCATTTCCTCGGCCACCATGTCACGCGCCTTGCGCAGCGCGTCATTCGTCGCCGCAACAATCAAATCCTGCAGCATCTCCACGTCGCCGGACTTGACGACTTCCGGATCGAGAGCGACATTGACGATTTGCATGGCGCCGTTGGCCGTCACTGTCACGATCCCGCCACCGGCTGTGCCGGTCACGGTTTTCGCCGCCGCTTGTTCCTGGAGTTTGGCCATTTGCGCCTGCATGGCCTGGGCCTGCTTCACGAGGTTGGCCATATTGCCGAAGAGATTCTTCATGATCTGGCCTCCTGCGACGGGGACGAACGATGCGTTACCAGAGCCGCAGTCTGCCGGACCTCGATGAGGTCCCCACCAAACATCTCGAGAGCTTGTTTGACCAAGGGACGGGCACGGACGTGCTCGAACAGCGTCTGCCGTCGCTCCCGCTCTTTGGCTGCCCGCATCTCTGCCATGGTGGGTCCCGGCTGATCGCCGTCCCCCAACTCGACCACATGCAGACGGGCCGGCTGGCCCGAGAGCCGCTGGCACAGCTCGGTAATAACCCGCAGATTGTCTTCTCTCTCAATAAACGAGCGGGCTACCGTCTCCCCCTTGGCGAACCCAATTATGATCCGATCGCCTTCGATTCCGACGAAACGCCCTCTTTCGAGAAACGAAGCAATGCCGGGATGCACGCTCGCGACTTCCTCTTGAAATTGTTCCCAATCGAGCTGAAGCGGAGGGACCGACACAATCACGGGCGCGGACGGCGCGGGTCTGCTCCCGACCGACGGCTTGTCGGCCGAAGTGAAGGTCGAGACAGAGCCTGGCGGGCGGCGACGGTCCTGAGCCAGGCTCGACAAGGCACGCGCAGCGCGCGGCAGAGTGGTGTCCGGTGCCTCGGGATCGGTCGAAACTGGGCGCCGGTCCGACGGAACTTTCGCCGCCGTCTCAGCGGACTGTGCGAATCGGTCCGCCTTACCGGACGCCAGCTGCTTTACCGGGAGAGCCGTCGCGGCTTGCTCGCGCCCGGACGTGACTGCCCCCTGTCCACCGGAGCCGAGCAGCTTCGTGGCCCGCACGGCGGCCACCTCCAGCACATACCGGGGGTGAGCACTCAGCCGCAAAGTATCCTCGGCTTGAGTCAGGATCCGAAACAATTCTTGTACCTGTTCCGGCGTGAACATCTTTGCGTCCGAGGCGAGTTGGCGAATGTCTTCCTCGGACGCCTCGATCAGCCCACGCAGGTCCTGCGGCGACGAGACCACCGACGCTACCAAAAGATTCCGCACGTATTCGATGAGATCGGCGCAATACGCGCGCAGGTCATGACCTTGATCAAGCAGACGATGGATCACTCGCAGTGCCGCCGGGCTGTCTTGCGCGATGACCGCCTCGATCATTGCACGGACATGTTCTTGCGGCACAGCCCCCAGCAGCACCTCCAAGTCGGCGTGCTTGATCGTTTTCCCGCCGAAGGCCACTGCCTGATCGAGCAAACTGAGCGCGTCCCGCATGCTGCCCGCGCTGGCCCGAGCCAGCGCGGCCAGGCTGCGATCTTCCACCGTAATGCCCTCTTGCATAGCCACACGGCGCAATCGCTCAATAATTTCAGTTCGGGGGATGCGTCGAAAGTTGTAATGTTGGCAACGCGAAAGGATGGTCGGCGGGATCTTATGAATTTCAGTGGTCGCAAAAATGAACACCACATGCGGCGGCGGTTCCTCCAGCGTCTTAAGCAGCGCGTTGAACGCGGAATTCGACAGCATGTGAACTTCGTCGATAATGTAAATGCGATAGCTCCCGCGAAACGGCGTAAACTTGACGTTTTCCCGGATCTCGCGCACATCGTCGACGCTCGTGTTCGACGCGCCGTCGATCTCGATCACGTCCACCGAAGTCCCTTGCGCAATCTCGATGCAGTTCGGGCAGACGTTGCACGGTATGCCAGTCGGCCCCTGTTCGCAATTGAGTGCCTTGGCCAGAATCCGCGCGACGGAAGTCTTGCCCACGCCACGGGTGCCGGAAAACAGGAAAGCCTGCGCAATCCGTTTCGTCTTGATCGCGTTGACCAACGTCCGGACGACATGCGGCTGTCCGACCACGTCCTCGAAGGTCGCGGGCCGATATTTTCTGGCGGAAACCTGATACTCCAATGTCTCGTAACTCCGAATCAGGAACGATGAATGTGAAAATTATGAATTGAGCGGATTCGGGCAATTTTTTAAGAATTCAACATCCCTCGCTTCGAAGTTGAGCGGGGCCAGGTGATCCTGCGGCACCCAGACTGGCCTGCTTACCGTTGCTTCCTTCCGGACCTGGCGGGGTTCACAGGATTCTGTTGCACAGGGCCCAGCCCCTATCCAGCAAGAAGTTCCGAATGATGAGCGCTGAGGGATTGAAGGACAGCTTTTAGGCCGTTCGCTCGGCTTAATCTCACTCAGCACTCAGTCCTTGGCTCCCGTTACTGCACATGAACACTAAAGATGCCTACCGGGCGGCGTTAATACGCTAAAAACACTGATGAGCCGGCACGAGCAAGCCTGGTTGGCGGAGAGGGTGGGATTCGAACCCACGGTGCCGTTGCCAGCACACGTGCTCTCCAGGCACGCCGATTCGTCCACTCTCGCACCTCTCCACCTCGCTAGTGGAGCCGGATACCTTGCGACGGCTCTTAGGCGCCTGGCGAAACCGGTCCTTGCCGTTTCGCTTCTTCCCCAGCACTTCGCCGTGAGTTCAGCATGAGCCGCCATCTTGGTTGCCAGCAGAGATGGCATCTTAACATGCGACCCTCTCAGCGGCAAGGTGAAGGAGGCGCACCTCGGGCGTGTTCAACCCCACCCAAGGAGAGAGCTGCTTCCCTCGCTCGGGATCGCCCGAGACCCGCGCGATTTCTGGTATCCTGACGCGCAGGAAATGTTGCCGCTCGCGTTGACCCTCACTATACTGCGTGACCCGAGGGGAAGTGGCATGATGAAAGTGCTGGCTGGCGTCGGCGTCATCGTTTTTCTGTTAGTGCTCCTGGTTTTCCTCCTGCCGTTTCTCATCGATCTCAACAAATACCAGGATCAGTATCGCCCCATCATTGAAGACGCACTGAACCGGAAGATTTCCATCTGTGACATCCGACTCACCGTTTTCCCAAGGATCGGCGCTAGGGTGGAGGGATTCTCCGTGCTCGACGATCCTGCCTTCAGCTTCAACCCCTTCGCCTCGCTGACTTCGCTCGACGTCGGCGTCAAGCTGAGGCCGCTCCTGAGCGGCCGCGTCGAAGTTGAAGAGATCATGCTGCGCGATCCCATTCTTGTCATCATCAAGAATCGCGACGGGGCATTGAACGTTTCCACCCTCGGCAAGAAAGGAATAGCCGAACCCAAGGCTGTGACCCGCGTGCCGGCCCATCCGCCTGAGGGTCTGCTCCGCATGCTGGCCCTGCTGGCTGTCGATCGTCTCTCATTGACCGGAGGAACAGTAACGTACCGCGATCTCTCAATGGACAAGCCAGCTGAATATACGTTGCAGGATTTGAGCCTGCAACTCTCATCCGTCGGCTTGGGGCAGATGCCGAATTTCCATGCCTCCATGCTGATGCAGCCGATGAATATGCCGCTCACAATCGACGCCAGGTTTGGTCCGCTCACGGAAACCACCGACATCGAGACAGCCACCGCCACAGTATCGCTCGGGAACACGCAGTTCGTCATCACGGGTAAGTCTGTGGGCAGCCGAACCGCCGTCAACATAGCTTCGCCGGCGATCAATACCGCCGACCTACCTGTGGTATTGCCGCTCAAAAAACCTGTCGAGATCAAGAATCTCCACATCTCCGCCGAACTGCACGACCAGCAGGCGCGTGTGAGCACTCTGACGTTCGACCTCTTGAACGGAATGGTGAAGGCACAGGGCGGGTTGACCTTGGCAGCCGAAGCGCCTCCGTTTGACGCGCACGTGTCCGTCAAGGGGCTGCAACTGGGGCCGACGCTTGAAGCGGTCGGCGTGGATGCGCTGTCGATCAGCGGATCCGCCGCCGTGGATTTGACGGTGCAAGGCCGCGGCTTTTCCATGCCGAACCTCATAAAAACGCTCGAGGGAGTCGGTCATGTGATCGTCAAGGACGGTAAACTGGAAGGCGTCAACTTGCTACAGGAAGTGGCCGCCCTGCTCAAGATAGCCGGCATCGCGACGGACAACGTCAAGGTTACGGCGTTCTCGGCGATTGAAGGCGACATCGCGATCCAACAGGGGGTGATCACGCTGCAGCGGCTGGTGGCCGAAAGCCACGATTTCCAGGCCACGGCGGCGGGCACCATCGGGTTAGACCGAACCTTAAACCTGAAAGCCAACCTTAACCTGTCTGAAGCCCTGAGTCAGAAGATCGCCGCCGCTTCACCGGCGGCCAAGCTGGTCATGGCTGGCCGCCGAATAACTGTGCCGCTGATCATCACCGGTACCACGCAAGCGCCCGTGTACGGACTCGACACCAAAGCCATAGGCGCCAAGGTCCAAGCGCAGGTGAAAGAGAAGGCCAAAGAAGTGATCGAAGAAATGTTGAAGTCAAAGAGCCCTGAAGAAGCGGTCCAGAAAGGCCAAGAGATGTTGAAACAACTCTTTGGACGGTGAAAGGGATCTGACACCTCCGCACGAATCCCTTGTCCGTGCGGATTCCCGGTTCTGGGTGCGTGGCCCACCCTTACGCACTTCCCGTTTCGCCTCATGGTAGCTTCCAAAACCTTTCCCTCTGACATCTAACCCTAATCCGAAAATAAATCTGCTGTCATCGGGCTAGTCCACAGGTCCTGTCGCGGCGAACAGCCTGGGACCCATTGCTCCGCAGAATGCAATGGGTGCTCCGCTCACTCCACCCATCCTTCAGTGGGCCCCTTGCGTTGTGCGCGGTGGGGCAGGGGTCCCTGACACACTGGCTTGCCCTCAAGCCAGATGTGGGGCCGCGGCGCCACCCGTAGGCAGTTCACATGGTGGATCGACATTGTGTTCGGATCAGGGCTAACCTCTAACATCTCCCTCAGTCCCAACTCCTCATGATGCAGTACCGTTCCTGGTAAGGCTGCCGATGCATTTCGTGCGCTCGTTCTGGAGGTGCTGCCCTCCAGTCTCTCCGAAGCGTTGCTTCCGCACGCAGCCGCTGCTTGGCCAGCAGGTCCCCCGTGGGAAAGGTCATGCGCCCTGCACGGCCTCCCCACTGAGGAGGCTTGTAATCGACAACGTAGTTTGCAATAGCGTGCACCTCATCCTGCTGCCGTCCATCCTCGCTTATCCAGATCAGTGCGGCCGCAATTGCCGCCATTTTCAATGGAGGGCCCATGAAGGACGTACCCGCAGGGTGCCTCAGCTTTGGTCTTCTTTCTTTTCTTGAGTTTCACCGGCTCAGCCAGAGCCGAAGGGCAGACGTGGTCACTTTGAAGGACGGCAGCACGATGTATGGCGAAGCGATAGAAACGTCTGCGGGAGCCTTCAGGTGGGGTTCTCGCAAACCACAAGGAACAGCTATCTGCGGGGAGCCAGCATGATCGGCGAATTCACGGGGCGAAGCGAAAAGCTGCGGCTGACTCTGATTAGGTTAATACATTTACGGCAACGACGGAGGCGCGGTTGATCGTGCGGAATAGCCAAGGCACCTTCAACTGGACTTCTTCCTGGCTAAACGGTTCTCTTGGTTCGCCGCCTCCTATTTCGAACAAGACACGTTCCAGGATTTGAATCTCCGCACGTCGCGCTCCTCTGGCCACAGCTATCAACTTATCGACAAGAGCGACTTCAGCAGCGGCGTGCTGAAGGACATGCCGCTCTATGCGGAAATCGGCACGGCCTATTTCAACGAGGATTTTACGATCGCGCAGGACAAGTCCTGTGAACCCAAGGATCTCGTTTACCCAGTCGTCTATGACGAGCGCCACACCAACTGCAGGGATCACTGCAGAAAGCGCCGGCGCGAGATCATATCATCTTCTTAAGAACATCCTCGTGCGGGGTGAACGTGTTCGCAAGCGTACAACACTGCTCGACACGTCGACCGAAGCCACCACGCACTCGCTGAGCAGGCTGGTTTGGGGCTGATGAAATGGATGTCCTCGGACACGACGTTCGTTGAGGGTGCAGAAACCGGGGGCAAGCCTGAGAGCCGAGCCAAGGGAAAGGGTGTTCAACACGTCGACGGCTGCAAGTCGAAGGTACGACTTGCAGCCGTCGGCATTCCTGTCGCGCTGTAGCGCGCACTCCGCTCAACTGAACTGATCTTCCGTGTAGACCTGCTTGATCGCCCAGAACACCGCTTCTTTCAGTTTCTTGATCAATGGATCCGGTGGGTCATTCCGAATCTTCTGCAGCTTGCGGTCAAGCGCGAAGAGCGGCTGTACCGCCCGACGGTCCGGCACGCGCCCCAGTGCCCAGGCGATCTCCGTCTGTACGGTAATGTCAATCCCCGGCGCATCCAACATCTCCAGAAGCGGAGGTACCACGGAATTGTCGCCATAGAGGTTCCCGACGTCGCCCAACCCCTTCGCCGCCGCGGCCTGGAGTTCCGGCTGCTTCGAATTTTTCAGAATATCGATCAACAGCGGGATGCTGTCCTTACCCACATTGCCCAAGGCCACGGCGGCCTGCTTGGCCAAATCCTTGTCCTTCAGAGCCTCCTTGAGTTTGGGCAGCGCCTCGTCTGCCTGCATCTCGCCGAGGACCGAAATCACTTTCAGCCTTCGCAACTGATTCGTGTTCTTGTCGTCCAACAGCTTAATGAGCCGATCCGGCTGCCCCCATTCCGCTGTGATGAGGACCGGGAAATCATATTGCTCCAGACGCTCCTTCAGCTTGGCCATCGCGAACGCACCAGGGTCTGCGCCGTTCGCCGCCTGCACGGCATCCTCAAAATCCGTCCGCACTTCCTTCTGCCATTTGATCTTCATACCGCCCAGGACGTACGTCAATTGGCAGGCCGGCCCTTTCCACAGCCGAGAGGGAGCATCAGGAAGATCATTGTCTCCACCGGCCGCCGTCGTGCCTTCCCAAGTTTTCCGCTGCTCGCATTTAACCTTGAAGACGACGTCGTGAGGTTTCCCGCTGTCATGGACAACCATATAGCCGAGTTCACTCATGCGACGCGTGACGACCTCCGCGATCGGCCCAGCGTCGACCGCGCCTTTGTCCGTCAGGGCGATGGCGTCCACCAGCACTGTCTGAATCTTGGCCAGTTGAGCCTTTTGTTCGGGACTGAAATAATCACGGTACGCCCAACTGGTCTGCGTCAAGGCCACCGCAGCGAGCCAAACCGTTCCTCTGATCACCCATTGTTTCATCTGGCATTGTTTCATCTGGCACCTCCTTCGGTGCGCTGCCTGAAAGAACTTGCATGCGGCGCGACAGGCAAGGCCTCCGAATCTGGGTCAGGAAGAGGGACCGAGCAACCGGTGGGAGCGTTGGGAGTCAACACCCCACCGGCCAAGTCCGTGAAGATCCAGAAGCCTTCCCGAGTGGTTCAGGTTATCATTATACCGCCCAACCCATCCTTGTACCACCACGCCTCGCCGGTTGACTCCAACCCAACCGCGAGGCTCGTCCAGGCCCGCTCGGAGGCCCAGGCGGAAGCGTGATCGTCGCCCCGCGTCGCAGAATCGCCCGAAGCGGGGAAGGGAGGCGGAACGGTGGTCCCTTGCCTTGCACAAGGCATGCACAATCATGGTTGACAGCGGCGCGCGACGGACTGTACAAGAAAATGGAAGCGAATGGCGCGTGCGGCGCGGTGATTGTGCTTCCGCTGCAGGTGGAGAGAAGCGAGAGTGGCGGAATTGGCAGACGCGCGAGACTTAGGATCTCGTGGGTAACCGTGGGGGTTCAAGTCCCCCCTCTCGCACCAACCATCTTGGAACCGAACCGCCACCCTCAAAACCTGAACTGACACGCACGCTCCCGACGGACAGCCGATGCCGCGGGGGCTTGTCGGCTGGAGTTCATGGCACATGAAGCTGGAAGTCTCTGAGCTCGGACCGATGAAGCGGGTGCTTAAAATCGAAGTGCCGGCCGAGGAGGTCAAGCAGCGATTCGTTCAAGTCTACACGGAACTGAATCGTCAGGTTCAAATTCCAGGCTTCCGCCCAGGCAAAGCGCCTTTGGCGTTGCTGGAAAAGCGCTACGCGAAGACGGTGGAGGAAGACGTAATCCGGAGTCTTGTACCGGATTACTATGATCGAGCCATCCGGCAGGCCGGCATCGTCCCCGTCTTGGTCGAGATCCCGCCGCTAGAGCGGGTGAAAATCAAGAAAGACGCTCCCTTCACGTTCACGGCGACGGTCGAGATCAAGCCCAAGATCGAGCTGCGAGACTACAAAGCGCCCAATCCCATTACGCTCAAACCCGACAAACGCACGGTCACCGAAGAACAAATCGATCGAGCCATCGAGGTCCTTCGCGAACAACATGCCCGGCTGGATGCCGCACCGATGGGAACTACGCTCAGTGAAGGGGATTATGCGATTCTCGACGTCGAAGGATTGCTGGACCTCGCACCCCTTGAAGGGGCCAAGAAAGAGGGGTTGCTCCATCAGATCGGTGCGAAGATCCCGATCCTCGGCGTTGAAGTCGACCCGCATCTTCTTGGCAAGAAAGAGGGAGAGTTGGTGGAGATTTCGCAACCCTATCCGCCGACCCATCCTGATCCCCGGGTAGCAGGCAAGACCGTCGTTTTCCGGCTGAAGATCCGTTCGATCAAACAGAAAAAGCTCCCGCCAGTCGATGACGAATTCGCCAAAGATTGCGGTCCCTACAATTCCCTGCAGGAACTCAGGGACCGACTTCGCAACGAACTGGAAACAGCGCTGAAGAAAGACATTGAGGAAACGTACAAGGACACCATCCTGAAGCGGCTGGCGGAAACCCACCACTTCGAACTGCCAGAGACGCTGGTGGAACGGGAGCTGGCAGCCATGTTCCGGCAGCACTTGCAGACGCGCCGCCGGCAACGAGGGATCGGACCCGGTCAGGCTGAATCCGCAATTAGCGGTGAAGAGTTCAACAAATTCCGCGAAGAACACCGCCCGGAAGCTCGACGACGGGTCAAGATCGGTCTGATCTTGGAAGCGATTGCCGAAAAAGAAGGGCTGACCGTCGAAGAGGAAGATATCAACGCGGAAATCGCCCGGCTGGCAGGGGAACTGAAGCTGTCGGCGGACGAACTCCGACGGTTGATTCTTGCAGGCGGGCAAGAGTCAGTGGATGAACTGAAGGCCCGCATCTTGGCGGATAAAGCCCTCGATTTTGTCTACCGTCATTCGGTGATTCAGGGATGACCGCTGTCCATTCCGTCCGCTCCCTCTTATACGGTTCTATGTCCAGCGCACGCACGGACCCCAAATTATGGTAAACTACCGACGACGTTGTAGCTCCTAGCTGAAAGGATTGCACGGCATGCTGGTTCCAATTGTCATCGAGCAAACTAATCGAGGCGAGCGCGCCTACGATATTTACTCGCGCCTTCTCAAAGACCGTATCATTTTTTTGGGAGCCCCGATCGACGACGTGTTTGCGAATCTTGTCATCGCTCAGTTGCTGTTTCTGGAAGCCGAAGATCCGGAAAAGGACATCAACCTCTATATCAATTCCCCGGGCGGCAGTGTGACGGCCGGTTTGGGTATCTACGACACCATGCAATACGTCAAGCCGCCCATTACCACCATTTGCCTGGGTCAGGCCGCGAGTATGGGGGCCCTGTTGTTGGCTGCAGGCACCAAAGGCAAACGGTTCGCGTTACCCAACGCGCGGGTGATGATTCACCAGCCGATGGGAGGGTTTCAGGGGCAAGCGACTGAGATCGATATCCACGCCAGAGAAATTCTCAAGATCCGCGAGCGGTTGAACGAAATTCTCGCCCGGCACACCGGCCAATCCCTGGAAAAGATTGCCCAGGATACGGAGCGCGATTACTTCATGTCCGGCGAAGAGGCAAAGAAATACGGCATCATCGACGAGGTCATCACCCGTCCTCCGAAGCTCCCTAAGGGACGCGAGCAAAACGAGTCGGAAAGGGACGGGGCGAAGGACAAATAGCTTCAGGGAGAGCCGCATGCCGAAACAGGAAAAGTTGGATCGGCACCTCCGGTGCTCATTCTGCGGCAAAAGCCGTGACGAGGTGCGCAAGCTGATCGCCGGTCCCACGGTCTACATCTGCGACGAGTGCGTCAATCTGTGCAACGACATCATCGCGGAAGACTGGGAAGAAACGAAGGAGGAGATCTCCTCCAAACTGAGGAAGCCGGCCGAGATCAAACACCATCTCGACCAGTATGTCATCGGCCAGGACCGAGCCAAGAAGATCCTCTCCGTAGCGGTCCACAATCACTACAAACGCATCTCCGCCCGCGAAGTCGACGACGTCGAACTTCAGAAGGGCAACATCCTCATGGTCGGGCCGACCGGGACCGGCAAGACGCTGTTGGCACAGACGCTCGCAAAGTATCTGGATGTCCCCTTTACCCTGGCCGACGCGACGACGTTGACCGAAGCTGGTTACGTCGGCGAAGACGTCGAGAACATCATTCTCAAGCTGCTACAAGCCGCCGACTATGATGTCGAGCGAGCCGAACGAGGGATCGTCTACATCGACGAGATCGACAAGATCAGTCGCAAGAGCGACAGCCCTTCCATTACGCGAGACGTTTCCGGCGAGGGTGTTCAGCAAGCTCTGCTCAAACTCATCGAAGGCACGGTCGCCAGCGTACCCCCGCAGGGGGGCCGCAAGCACCCTCACCAGGAATTCATCCAAGTCAACACCAGCAATATTCTCTTTATCTGTGGCGGCGCGTTCGTCGGACTTGAGTCGATCATCGAGCAGCGCCTGAACCGTAAGGCCATGGGGTTCGGCGCGGAAGTCCGAAGCCGCTCCAATGCCCGTTTGGGAGAGCTTCTGGCTCAGGTTCAACCGGAAGACTTCCTGAAGTACGGCCTGATCCCGGAATTCATCGGGCGGCTGCCGATAGTCGCCACCTTGGAAGAGCTCGATGAAAAGGCCTTACTCCGCATTTTGACCGAGCCGAGGAACGCTCTCACCAAACAGTATGAAAAGCTGTTGTCCTTCGAGAATGTGAAACTGAAGTTCACGGAAGGAGCCCTCGCCGCGATCGCGCGGAAAGCCTACACACAGAAAACTGGCGCGCGTGGACTGCGCGCGATCCTGGAAGAGATCATGCTGGACGTCATGTACGAGGTCCCCTCCCAGAAGCAGATCAAAGAGATCGTCATTACGGAAGAGGTCATCTCCGGGAAAAGCCAGCCGATCCGCATCTACGAACAGGACAAAGAGATGAAAAGCGCCTAATCGCGCACTCTCCTCCGGCTCGTCCCGTTTCGGATCGTATTCCCCTGTGGTGGTTGGTCGCCTAGTCCTTCCGCGTCGACGGCGCTTTTGTCTGGTTTTTTTCCCAACACCCGGTGCCACCATCCGGTCCGGCCACCGGCGGATTTGCAGCTTCCATTCGACATTTCCGAACTCTGCGCTATACTACCCTTCAAAGAAAGACCTCCCGAGGGTGGTCGTGAAACTCTCCGTCAGCTCGAGCAACCGCCACAAAGGCAAGACTCTGGATCTGGATCCGGCACGCGAGGTGATTACGCTGCTGGGAAGCGGCGGCGAGCCGCTGGGCAGTCTGTCTTGGGACTTCATCATCGATCAGATTTTGGCCCACCGAAAGACCCAGAGTATGAAGGACGCGCGGAGAGAGCCAAGGGTGTCATTGGCCGTCCGGGTCAAGTACAGCACTCCCGAGGGTCGTCAATTCGAAGGCCGAGCAGGAGGGATTGGAGGCGGAGGACTGTTCATCGAGAGCGAAGCGCCACTGCCTGTGGGAACTAAGCTCGCAATGGAGTTCTCCCTGCCTGAACGCTCATCGGACTGGCTCGTGGCCAAAGGCGTCGTCGCCTGGGTCTGTCCAAAGGCGGATCAGTATACCTTCTCTCCGGGGATGGGGGTACAGTTCACCGAAGTCTCGAACGACACGCGGACCCGCATTCTCGAACTCGTCCGATCACTCCAATCGGTCGGCCAACCGACCTAAGCCGTTCGCGTTCTGACAAGGGAATCGTGGATGAAACTCATGGTGACCGCAACAGAAGCTCATCAGGGCAAAGTTCTCGACATCGACTGCGATCAAGAAACAATCACGCTTCTGGGAATCAACGGTGAGCGTCTGGGGACACTGACCTGGGAAGCCATCATCGAGCGGATTCTCGCTTCCACCGAAGACTCACGCTTTGTGCACAGCCGCGCTTATCCGCGGGCTCCGCTGGCGATCCGAGTCCGCTACACAACGCCGGAAGGGAAACAGTTTGACAGCCTCACCGGAGGCATCGGTGGGGGTGGCTTGTTCATCGAGAGCAGCACCCCGCTGCCGCAGGGGACCGAATTGACCGTGGAATTCGCGCTTCCCGATCGACCTTGGGAAAAGCTAAAAGCCAAGGGGAAGGTTGTGTGGACCAGGAACAAACCCGAACGCTACCTGCTCTTTCCCGGCATGGGCGTGCAGTTTACGGACATCGCACCGGAAGTCCGCGCCCAGGTCCTGGAACTCGTCAATGCGCTGAACCGGAATCGGACGGTGAGCTGATCTGCGCGCTTGCCCACCTCGCCCAGCGGCGCACTCCTGCATCCGCATCGGTCGCCGCAACCTTTTCCAAGTCAGCAACGATTTCTCGGTCGCCGATCTTTCCCAGGCGGAACGCCGCTTCGGTCCGCACGCCAATCGCGGGATCGCGGAAGAGACGTTCCCGGAGCAAGGGGATCACCCGCGAATCGGCCAGTTCCCCCAGCGCTGCAACCGCTCCCTGTCGAACGAATGCATCCTCATCCCGGAGCGCTTCAACGAGAGCCGGGTAGGCCGACGGCGCATCGAGCGAGAGTAGCGCGACAACAGCCGCGCGCCGTATCCTGGTATCGGGAAGTTTGAGCGCCTGAGCCAACTGCTCGACGACGGTTTTTGCTGCCCCGAGCTCTCCGATCGCCTGGGCCGCGCTGAGTCGGACCTGTTCGGAAGAATCGTGTAGCCGGTCGGCCAGGGGTGATAAAATCCGATCACCCGCATCTTCCCCCAACCGACCAAGCGCCCAGGCGCTTATTTGACGGACGCTGGGGTCCGGATCGTTCAGCGCCTTCACCAAAGCCTCAGCCGAACTCGGTTGTCCGAGCTTTCCTAAACTTTCCGCGGCAGTGCGTCGAACTTCGGGGTCCACGTCCTCAAGCAGCGACTCCAGATCCCGAACGATCGCATCAGGGCGGCGTGGCGGCTCATCCGGATCGCACGCCGAGAGGAAAACGAGGAGGCCGACCACGATGAGTGGGGTGAGCCAGGGAGTTTGGCAGCGGATCACACGCAAGGACTGCCGATACCGTATCGAGGGATAGCCGAGCGGTCAGGCAGGTTTGGGAGGCTCTTCCCGCACGGCCGGCATCTGTTTGGCCGCTTCGATCGACTGCTCGATTTCCTTCTGGGCAGCGTCCAATTCAGCTTGAATCGTGCGCATTTCCGGATCGACCGTGTTACGGACATCGGCGACCGCCTGTCGAAACGTCCGGAGCGCATCGCCCAGCCCGGACCCGAGAGTCTGCATGTCCTGAGGTGAGAAGCTCCCTGGTTGCGACACGGTCTGTGCCTGCTGGGCGGCCTTCTGCTTGAGGGCCGCCTGTTGCGCCTGGACCCGGGCGACAGCCTCTTTGTTCACGATCGCGGACGGTCGTTTCGTCACCGGCTTGGGTTGCGCACTCGGAGGGAGCGGCGGATATTGCGCCCGTGCGACGGGGGGCGGAGTCGCCATCCGCTCTTCCATTGTCGGCGGCCGATGCCCCTGAGCGCTAGTGGGGACGGAGCCGGCAGCAGCGGGCGGCGTAGCTTGCGCTGGCGCTGCAATCCGCAGCTGCGCCGGTTGCGGCCCAAGGTTCGCCATGAGCGCAGCCGTGGTTCCCGGAGTCAGCTCCGGTCCCGGCGTATAGGGGGCCGTCGGCTTGGGAGCGGGAGGTGCCGGTTGACTGGCGGCTACCTGTGCCTCTTCTGCCGCAGGCCTGGCTTGCGGAACCGGTTCCGGGGCAGGTTGGACGGCTTCGGGCGGCGGGATGTCATGGACTTCCTTCTTAAAGCCCTTGAGCGCCTTGCCCAACCCTTCGCCGATCTGTGGCAACTTGCCCGCGCCGAAAATGATCAGCACGATGGCCAGAATGATGATCAGTTCAGAGAAGCCTAGTGTGCCAAACATCCTCTTGCCTCGCGGGCTGAGAGCTAGCGTGACTCTAGCCGGTGCTCGACAGCGGTGTCAAGCAACGTTCTGAGTGAGAAAGACACCGCGTTCAGAGTTCAGCTATCCAGCTCAGTTTCTGAAAAGCGGAATCCGCGCGGGATGAGGGCTGTCGGCCGAACGCTAACCGTTTCATCTGAGAATCGGCACGATTTCGGTTTGGACCGGTTGGCCAAAGACCACCGCTTCCCGATCCGAGAGATAGACGTCCAGCTCGCTGCGGATGCCGAATTCGCCGGCTAGATAAATGCCAGGTTCGATGGAAAAGCAGGTCCTCGGTAGAAGCCGGCGCGTGTCCCGTGTTTCCAAGTTGTCGATGTTCGCTCCGTTGCCGTGCACGTCTTCACCGATGGAATGGCCGGTCCGGTGCAGAAATTGCTTTCCGTAACCGGCGTTGCAGATGACCTGCCGGCAGACATCGTCCACTTCCGATCCGCAGGGGAACCGTCCCGCCGCCACATGGCGTTGGACGAACGTGAGGGCCGCATCCCTCGCCTGTCGCACGATCTCAAAGATCCCGCGCGGGCGGGCCGGCACGCGCTCACCCACGTAGCCAGTCCAGGTGATGTCGGCGTAAACGGCCCCCGGCTGGGGCTGCTTCGCCCACAGATCGATCAACACCAGCCCACCACGGCGGATCTCGGCTGAGCCGGTCGGCTCCGGCGTGTAGTGAGGATCGGCGCTGTGCTCGTCCACTGCCACGATCGGAGGACTCGCCGTCACCAAGCCATGCATTTGCATGCGCGACAAAATGAACTGCTGCAACCCATACTCCGTCAACGGGACGCTTCGCTCGATGCACGTCCGGATGTGATCGAAGGCTTCGTCGACAATGCGGCGGAGCGCTGCCGCGGCGGCGCGATGGGAATCCAGTTGTTGATCATTCCAGACCGCCTCGAAGCGCTGCACCAGATCCGCAGAGGTCACCACTTCGACACCGAAACTTCGGACCAACTCGATGGTGCCCGCGTCCACCCGGGAAAGATACGGGATCGCGTTCAATGGCGAGTACTGCATCGCGGCACGACGCACCCCCTCGAGTATCCGCGCCAGACCGGCTTTCTGTTCCTCCCACGACACATAAGACAGCGTGGCGCCCGGCAAGCAGTCCAGCACATGCGGCTCGATCCGGTGCAGCAGTTTCATCGGACTGCCGCACGTCGGAAGCCAGTAGTACCAGCGGCGGGTCACTTGGATTGCAGGATCGATGCGCAGGACTCGGTAGGCCAGCGGGTCACTGCCGCGGAAGTCATAGAAAAGCCAGCCATCCAGACCCGGCTGATCGCAGAGGGTTTGTTGAATCTCTTCAATGCGGCGGTGATGGATCGGCGACCCGCTCATCGCGGGCATCTTATCGTCCCGCCAGGACACCGTCAATCGGCGGTGGCGCACAGGAATGATCATGGTAGAATGCGCCACGGCCGGTGGCTCTTACGGAGGCACATTTGCTCCCTGACCTTTCGCTCGATCTTGCTCACTATCGCGTCACGTTCTTTTTCGGGCCGGAGCCTGACGCTCAGCATCCTGAACGCCTCTCTTGCGTGTTCAACGTGAAGAAGCGGAGCTGGAAAGGAGGCGTGCAAGTGGCCGTCGAGATCAATTTGGAACAACTCGATCGCGCGCGCCGGGCATTGGGCTGGAGCGCGTGGTTGGACCATGTCCTAACCGGCGTTCCTGCTGATGAACGCGAAGGGTATCGTGCGCGCGCGGAAGACCTTCTCGCACAAGCCCTCTGCGCCTGCAAGCTCGACTTGCGGTTGCAGGCCGGTCTCACCCAGGAAAACCAGCGGATCCGCGCCGAGTCCTGGTCACGAGAGCTAGATTGGGCTGTGGTCGCCCACCAAGCGATCATTAAATCGCACATTCTGACCGAACTCGACCTGACTGAAGGCTCGAACCTCCCTGCAGACAATTGATCCAATTGATCGCCTACGCCTTGGAGGCAGGGGGTTTGCATTCACCATCGAATTTGTTATAAGCAATGGTCAGGACAAGACGCGGTTCCGCCGTGTCCAGTTCGTCGAACGTCAACCGGAAAGAGGAGGACGCGCACGTGAATATTCTTCAAGCCACACCGTTGAGCAACCAACGGAATCGGGCGGGCGCGCGAGGGTTCAGAATCATGGCGATCGTCATGGTCCTCGCGATCTGCCATCTCACCCTTGTGCCCTTCGCGACTGCGCAGACCAAGGAAGAAGGAAGCACCGAATCGACCGAGTCGCAAGGCGGTCTCGGTATCGGAGCGGCCCTGCTGACCATTCCCTACGGAGTTGCAAAGATCGTCTTCGCCTTGTGCGGCGGCATCGTCGGCGGGTTGACGTACATCTTCACGGGAGCGGACGAGAAGGCAGCCAAGAAAGTCTGGGACACCAGCATCAGAGGCACTTATGTGATCACCCCGGACCATTTGAAAGGGAACAAACCGGTGCGCTTCCTGGGTGTGCCTCAGGAGGAGGAAGCCGGGCCTGACTCGGCTGCGCCGGAGCCCGCCCCAACCCCTTAAATGAAACCCATCATCGGGATCACCCCGGATTTTAACGCAGGGGACCGGGAAGACTTTGGGGGGCGGGAACCCACCTATTTTCTCCGAGCCCGGTATGTGCGTGCGATCGAAGAGCTGGGCGGCGTTCCACTGATTCTCCCTCTTACAACCGATCCCGCTCTGCGGCGTCGGCTGATCGACGCTCTGGACGGTGTGTTGCTCACCGGCAGCGGTCCCGATCTTCCTCCCTCGCTCTACGGCGAACGGCAGCGCTACCGGTTCCGCGTGATGAGCCGGCAACGGTCGGATTTCGAACTGGCTGTCGCGAGACTAGCCGTCAAACACGGTACGCCGTTGCTGGGTATTTGCGGAGGCATGCAAACCATCAATGTCGCCCTTGGCGGAAGCCTGTTTCAGGACATCCCATCGCAGATCGCCCACGCTTTGTCACACCGGCAGGCCAAACCAGCGACAGCGCTTTCGCACCCCGTCACGGTGAAACCGGGAAGCTTGCTCTGGCGGATCGTCCGGCAGGACCGTATCAGGGTCAACAGTTCCCATCACCAATCCGTCAAACAGCTCGCGTCATCCCTGACAGCCAGCGCGGTCGCGCCGGACGGGGTCATCGAGGCTGTTGAGTCGTCGTACCACCCCTTTCTGTTGGGGTTGCAATGGCATCCGGAATTTCTCTTCGACCGGTACGAGATTCACCGCCGGCTCTTCCAGGCCTTTTTGAAGGCCGCCCGTGGAAAAGCGTGATCCCCGTATCAACCCCATCGACGCGTTCTTGCCGCTGGCAACCTGCTATACTTTTCGTCAGTGGTGTCAAGCAGTCACCCCCACTCCGCTTCCGCAACCGTGCGCATCGGAGTCCCTATGGCCAGTCGCCTGTTTCGAACTAAATCCATCGATCAAATCCTGGCCGACGCCGATCACCCGGAACATCGGCTCAAGAAGACCCTGACCGTTTGGGATCTGACTGGCCTGGGCATCGGCGGCATCATCGGCACCGGAATCTTTGTCTTGATCGGAACCGCGATCGTCGGAGACGCCAACCGGCCGGGCGCCGGACCGGGCATCATTCTCTCGTTCATCTTGTCCGGACTCACCTGCGGGCTTGCTGCCCTGTGTTACGCCGAGTTTGCAGCCATGATCCCAGTCTCCGGCAGCGCCTACACCTACTCCTATGCGACCCTCGGCGAGTTCCTGGCCTGGCTCACCGGCTGGAACCTGATCCTGGAATACGGCGTCGCCTGTGTAGCCGTGGCGATCGGATGGTCTGGGTATTTCAACAATATTCTCGCATTGTGCGGGATCGAGCTACCCCATTGGGCGACCCATGCACCTGGCGTGGACGGCGGTCTCGTCAACTTGCCGGCCGCGATCATTGTCTTGCTCGCTACCGGAATCCTGGTGCTAGGCGTTAAGCAAAGTGCACGGACCACCGGTTTGATCGTGCTTGTCAAATTGGCCGTGATTCTGTTTTTCATCGCCGTAGGGGCCTCCGCCGTCGAGCCGAGCAATTGGACCCCGTTCATGCCTTACGGGTTTCAAGGGGTCGGGGCCGCGGCGGCGATTGTCTTCTTCGCTTACATCGGCTTCGACGCGGTCTCCACGACGGCAGAAGAAGCCCGCAATCCCCAGCGGGACGTCCCGCTCGGAATCATCGCTTCTTTGGGCATTTGCACTTTGCTCTATATCGCGGTCGCCGCGGTCCTGACCGGGCTCATTCCCTACCGGCAGATCGACGTCCACGCACCGGTCGCCGAGGCCCTGCGCGTGGCAGGATTTAACTGGGGCGCAGCCGTCGTGGCGACGGGCGCCGTGGCTGGCATCACGAGCGTCCTGTTCGTCATGATGATCGGACAAATCCGGGTATTCTTCGCCATGTCGCGTGACCGATTGTTGAGCCCATGGCTCTCGAAAGTACATCCGCGCTATCGCACTCCGCACCGTGTCACGATCCTGACCGGAATCGGCGTGGCCGTGCTCGCGGCGTTCGTCCCCATTGGCGACGCTGCCGATATGACCAACATCGGAACATTGTTTGCGTTCGTCCTCGTTTGCCTCGGAGTGATCGTTCTGCGGTGGACGAAACCCGAACAACGTCGCCCCTTCCGCATTCCGTTCATGCCGTGGATCCCTCTGCTCGGCATGGCCACCTGCCTGGGTCTTATGGCTTTTCTCCCCCTGATGACCTGGATTCGATTCCTTGTGTGGACGGTGATGGGGATCGCGATCTATTTTAGCTACGGCATCAAGCGCAGCAGGTTGGGGGACGAATCCCTACCGGAGCGGCAGACCCTTCCGCAATCGGAAAGCGTGTGAGGGGGGAGAAGGATCCCCAAGCGATTGGCTTTTACGGTGATCCTGTCCGCGAAGCGAGTGACTTGGGCATGGAAGATGGAGCGGGCGCAGGAGCACCGTCAGCCGGTTGAGGCGAGGCGGCCGGTGCAGGTCCGGCACCACCCGGAGCCACAGTCGGGGCAGGTTTCGGCGGGGCGGCCGGTTTGGGCGGCGAGGGCTTTTCGGGTTTGATCCCGCCTTCCCAGGACGGTCCCGTATACATATCAGGAGACAACCCTTTCGCCTTCCATTTTTCTTCGAAATCCGCGGCGGCGCGGTTCGGCGTTTCCCCCACGCCGACCACATCATTCCAGGGATAGGCCTTGGGACCAATCTCACAGACCCCATTGCCTCGTTTCAGATAGAGCGCGATCGGATTTCCACGATATGGGCCCAGATAGATGTGGATACAGCCGACATATTCGAGTAGAGTGGCCATTACTCAACCTTTAGAAACCACCATGATGCCACAAGTAGCAGCCATGAGCAAGAGGAGGACGCGGCAAGGCCGCAGGGGTGACAGTGTCAGATCAATCCCAAGCCAGGGCAGAGCAGGCTGAGCACCGCCAACTCGTGACAGCCCGATCATGTCGATGATGAGGCCTGCACGGATCATGCTGCCCAGCAGGACAAACCCGGTGCTGCAAATGATCGCGTTGGGCGGTGTCGAGATGGGCAGGGCGAAGCCTAGCTTGCACCGAGCGTGGCGCCCAGAGCCGGCGGAAGCGGCGACACTCCGGTCGCTTGCGCGATCGCGACGGTCAGAGGGACCGCCATAGTGGCCGTGACGGTATTGGCAACCAGCTCGCAGATCAACACGGCCATCACGATCGACCCCGCCGTTAGACTCCAGAGCGTATGAGCCCCGGACAGGGAGACGAAGCCCCGACCCCAAAAATCTGCGAGACCGGACTGCTCTGATTAGCGCGCCGAACGTCGAACCCGTCCCCGAATAGAACCTGCACATCCCATCTCTGATATGCGCCACGTGTCTCCACGACAACGTCCCCTCGCCTCGCCGCAGGTCGGCTGGAAGAACGAAGAGCAGGCCGGCGGCTAAGAGTGCCACCCGCTTGTTGGGTAAATACGTTTGACACCACAGGACGATCGGATGATCCGCGTTTCCCAAAGCGATCCCGAGCCCCGGGAGGAGCCACAACAGAATTTCGACACCCAACACGACACAGACATTCGCCTGGCCTCGCGTCCACGGTCTCAATGCCTGAGGATGCCGCTCCCTGGAAAGAGCGGTGATTGCTCAACACCGAGGAGATAGAAGGATGGAGCCACCATACGATTCCCCAAGCGATTACCAGGAAGATGAACGCCAGCGGACCGCCGAGCGCCATCCAGGTGGCAAATGAAACGGCGTGCCAATGACGGTGGCCATGCCGCCAGCCGTGGCCGCAAAGGACAACAGCAGCAGCGGGCCAGCTTGGTCAGGTCCGCGGACGGCTTGCGCATCCGCACCAGCTGAAGCGGTGAGACTCAGCGCGATCGGCAACATCGGCACCGGAGCGGCGGTGTTGCTGATCCACATGGAGACGCCGGCGGTCGCGGTCCCGATCATCAACAGGTCCACTTCGGGCCGGCCTCCCGCGGCGCCGATAAAAAATAGCGGCGGACCGCCCAGCGCCCACCCTGAACGGCCATCGCCGCTGCAAGCAGCAAACTTCCTATCAGCAGGAACATGACCAGGTGGCCGTAGGACGCCAACACGGTCCGGAGTGAGCCGAGCCCGACCAGGACGCAGAGGGCTGTGTACAGCGCCCCGGTAACCGGCAAGGGCGGGGTTCGGCGATCGAGTAGAGGACGACCCAGGTCAGGATCGCAGCCAAGACCCGGGCGTCACACGGAAGGTCGGAAGGCGAGGCAAACAAGATCAGCAATGCGACGGCAGGTCCGCCAGCGTAGGCGGCCACGCGTCTCACACGCGTGCAGCGCGCCTCCCGGGCGGTGTGGACTTCTTGGACGGCATCGTCCCCAAGACGTATCGAGCAAGGGAGTCAGCCGCCAGCCTTTTCCAGGTCGGGCGGTCCCAACACCGACCGCCCAGGCCGTTTGCGCAGGATAAAGACGGCCACGATCAAAACCATGATGACTCCGACGTTCAAGCAGACATCCAACAAATACCGGGTAAACATTTCGGCTGTGATTTCCGGGAGATGGGCCAGCTCGGCGCTGGCGGTCAAGATTCGCCGAATACAGGCGATGATCCCGACCGCCAGATAGGGTTCCAGGAGCAGGACATCGGTCTTGAGGTAGCGGATGACAGTCCTGAACAACTCCAGCAGGATAATGACCAACAAGAGATCGTTGAGGAGTTTGAGACCGGCCGGGTGCAGATTGGCCTGGGCGGCCCGCTGAAAAAAGACCAGCCAGCTTTGGGCGAATATCACCATGCCGAGGAGGAGCAGGCTGAGCCCAGCGGTGATGTACCCCCAGCTATCCAGCCATTCCAACCAGGCGAGGCTTCGTTTGATCATCTCCGTCCGATCGCGCATAAACCTCCGTTTCCGGGACGCCATGCTGAGGATCGAGCCGGGCAGGGATGGCCTTCGTCATCCGCGGCACCGCCCGCTTATGCGTTTCCCGGCCGCTCGAACCCTTCTGCGAGGGGTCCTCGCATCCCGCCGAACTGGAGCCCTCGCACCGACGTGGTGGTCAAGGAATGCCCGCAACATCGGATTTCCTGGAAGCCCGCCCCTCCATCTATGATCATGACGCGAAGGCCGCAGGAATCGGGATGGAGTTTCTTCTCATCGAGCACGGTCCCCGCTTCCAAGTCGCCCCGTTTCCGGCCCATTGCCGGCGTCATTTCAGAAACCACGTCCGCTTCGGTCAGTTCATGACCGCAGCAGATGATCTTCTCAAACCCCTCTCCCCCGGCCATCACCTTCACCACAAGGCCGCATCCCTCCGGGTGCCGTTTCCGTTCGTCAAGAATGTCGCCTCTTTTGATCCCCATAGCCACCCGTGCGCTCTTCAGGTCACGCTTTCACATTCGCCGCCGCCATGCCTCGTTCCTCATCCACGGTCCGGAAGATCAACCAGCCCACAGCAAAAAACATCGCCATCGAGAGAACCGCCCACCGCTGGCTGCCGGTCCAGGCCGTCACTTCGGCGTAGACCAATGGGCCGATGATCGCGGCAAACTTGCCGGCGACCGAGAAGAATCCGAAAAATTCCGCTTGCCGGCCCAGCGGAGTAAACCGCCCAAGCAGAGTGCGGCTGGTCGCCTGATTGGCACCCAAGGCCGCACCAGCGAGCAACCCGATCACATAGAATTGGCTGTGAGTGCGGACCAGCGCCGCCCCTGCCACCAACGCGGTCCAAAGAAATAGCGTGACCGTGATGGTCCGGGCCGCGCCGATTCGATCTGCAAGGACGCCGAACAGGATGGACCCGAGTCCCGCGCTTACTTGGGTGACAAGAAAGTACATAATCAGATCGGCCGGCGTAAAGTCCAGAACTTTGTTGGCGAAGATGGCCGAGGCCACGATCACCGTATTGATCGCGTCGGTGTACACGAGGTAGGCGATCAGGTAGCGGCTGAGATCCCGGTAGTGACTGAGCCGGCTGGCGGTCTCGCCGAGCCGGCGAAACGCCGACCGCCAGACTGCGGTCGTCGTGTTCGATGGTTGTGGTTGGGCGCGTTCCTGCAGGAAGAGAAACGTCGGGATCGCCGCCACGAAGAAAAACGCCGCGGTCACGACGAAACTCGCGCGATAGAACGGCAAGTTGTCGTCCGCAAAGCCCCCACGGATGAACGGATAGACGAGCGCCAACGAAAGAAGCCCGCCGACATAGCCCAGCCCCCAGCCGTACCCGGAGATCCGCCCCATTCGGCTGAGCGGAACCAGTTCGACCAGAAACGCGCTGCAGAAGGCGAAACCCAGGTCGAAACCGATATTGGCCAGCCCGAACAGGACCAGCCCCAGCGCAATATCGCCGGCGCGGACCAGCGCGAGGAGCGCCGTGCAGACCACGCACAGCATCGTGGAGCCGATGAGAAAGCCCCGTTTCTTCGCCCGCTCGTCCGCCAACGCTCCGAGCGTCGGAGACAACACCGCCACGACCAGCATCGACGCGGCGTAGCCCCAAAACCAGAGCCGTTCGGCGAGGCCATCCGGACGCAGGTGACCGGCGACGACTTGAACGAAATAGACGCTGTAAGCGACAGTGACAATGATCGTCGTGAAGGAGGAATTGGCGAAATCATACATGCACCAGGCCCAGATCTCCCTAGGGCCAGCCCACTGAGCGGGGGCCGTCTTCACGCCTGGGCCTTCAGAAGCCGCTCCCTCGCCCGCCAGATAGAATCCAGCAAGGCCTTATGGGTTCGGCATCCCACAACCAGTTTGGCATCTGCGAGCGAAGTGGGCTTGTAGGCCGACAAGAATCGCCGCTTCAGTCGAGCGATCCGCTCCAGAGAGACCTCGAGCCGGCCTGCAGGGATGGTCCCATCCTCGACGGCTCTTTCCATCGCCCGGACAGCCGTCGCCGTGCGAGCCGGGTCCTGACAGATGAGCAACATGTCGGCGCCCGCCAGGAAAGCCCGGACCGCCGCCTCTTCGACCCCATAGTGATCGATGATCGCGCGCATCTCCAAATCGTCGGTCAACACGACCCCCTCGAAACCCACCTCGCCCCGCAGTAAGGTGGTCAGGATGGTCGAAGATAGCGTAGCGGGCCATCGGGGATCCCAGGCGCGGTAGAGCACGTGCGCGGTCATGAGGGTCGCGACGCCGTGCGCGATCGCGTGACGGAAGGGTGGCAGCTCGATCTCGCGCAACCGTTCCACCGGTGCTTCGACGACCGGCAGCTCCTTGTGAGAGTCGGCCGCGGTATCGCCGTGCCCTGGGAAGTGCTTTCCGCAGGCGATGACCTTGTTGTCCTGCAACCCGGCCACCGTCGCCTGCCCCATCTCGCAGACGGTCGTCGGATCGGACCCGAAGGCCCGGTCCCCGATCACCGGGTTAGCCGGATTGCTGTTGACATCCAGGACCGGCGCCATGTTCATGTTGATGCCGACGGCCCGCAGCTCGGCGGCGGTGGTCGCCGCAACCGCGTAAGCTAGATCATAGGAGCGGCACGCGCCCAAGACTGCGCAAGGCGGAAAGAGAGTGAACTCGGCCGGAAGGCGAGAAACCCGCCCGCCCTCTTGATCGATAGCGATCAGGAGCGGCGAGCCCGGCGAGAGTTTTTGCAGGTCATTCGTCAACTGGACGATCTGACCCAACGCCTCCAAGTTGCGCGAGAACAGAATCACCCCGCCGGGTTTGTAATCGGTCACCAGCGATGCCACATCCTTTGACACCGCCGTGCCGGAGAATCCTGTCATGAAAAGCTGGCCGACCTTTTCACGCAACGCCATGGCGTGTGATCCGTCGACCGGTCGATCCGATGATCTGCTGAGCGGCCGGAAATTCCGACCATGCCGCACCTTGGGAGAACACGCGCTTCCTGCCTTAGAGAGACCGATCAATCAGGTACTGGATCAGGAGTCGCGTGCCGATCCCCGTCGGGCCCTTCGGGATATAGGCCCGCTCCCGCTCGCTCCAGTCGGTGCTCGCAATATCAAGATGCACCCAAGGATAGTCGCTCACGAATTTGCTGAGGAACAAGGCCGCCGTGATCATCCCGCCGCCCCGTCCCCCGATGTTTCGCATATCCGCCACGTCGCTTTTCAGCTGCTCGAAATATTCCTCCCAGAGTGGCATTTCCCACACGCGTTCGCCGGTCTTGAGCCCGGCCTTCCGTATGGACTCCTTTAGTGTCTCGTCGTTCCCGAACATCCCGATCGCGAATTGCCCCAGCGCGACCATGCATGCGCCCGTCAGAGTTGCCACATCGATGATGGCGGCCGGCTTGTAGCGGGTCGCGTAGGTCAGGCCGTCCGCCAGGATAAGCCGCCCTTCCGCATCCGTGTTCTGAACCTCGACGGTCTTGCCGGAGAGGGTGCGCACGATGTCGCCGGGCTTCATCGCCCGGCCGCCCGGCATGTTCTCCGTGGCCGGAAGAATACCGATCACATGAACGGGGAGGCGCAGGCGCGCGGCTGCGCGCACAGTCGCCAGCACCTCTGCACCGCCGGTCATGTCGGCCTTCATTTGTTCCATGTTCTCCGCCGGCTTGAGCGAGATTCCGCCGGTGTCGAAAGTGATCGTCTTCCCCACGAACACAATGGGCTTCGCGTGCCGGCCGTCAGTCCCGTTGCCGCGATATTCAAGGACGATAAACTTGGGCGGCTCGTGGCTGCCGCGCGCGACGCCCAGCAATGCCCCCATGCCCAACTTCTCCATATCCGCCCGTTCGAGAACTTTCAGCTTCACACCGCGTTCTCGGGCGATGGTTTTGGCTTCCTGGGCAATGCGCGACGGCGTCATAATATTCGAGGGATGGTTGCAGAGATCGCGCACGAATACGGTCGCCTCAGCCGTCGCCAGACCGCGCCGAATGCCCTCCCTCAGATCGTCCAGTGCCTCTCCGCTTGAGGTGACAATGGTCATGCGGGTAAGATCTCTTGTCTCCGCCTGGTCTTCGCTGCGATAGACGTTGAACCGATAGGTGCCCAGCACGGCACCCTCAACCATCGCTTGCGCAACCTCGATCGCAGACGTACGCAGCAGAGAAACCTGCGGCGGAACGGCCGCGAAAGTGGCGGCCTTCGTCTGGCGCACGCGTTTGGCGGCACTGCCGAACGCTTGGCGGATCGTGTCCAAACACAGGTCCTTTTTCTTGCCCAAGCCGACCAGCAGCACGCGCTTGGCCGCGGCTTTCCCCGCTGTATGGAACAACACGGTCTCGTTCGGCTTGCCTTCAAATTCGCCGCTTTTCAGCAGGCCACGCAAGCCGCCGTTGAGGGCACGATCCACAGCCGAGGTCTCTTCCCGGAACGAGGTCTCGCCTTCGAAGTGGGTTAATACCAACACCTCGGCCTGCTCCGCTTCGACCCGCCCCTGCTTCGCGGTCACCTGCATGATCTTCATTCGATCTCCTAGCTGTCGCACAACCTGTCGGCACTGGGCCGACAGTCAGTCACCTTAAATGGCGACTGAATCACACACCTTTCATGTCGGGCGCCCAAATGTACTTGTGCAGTTGAATCTGAAAGCGAACGGGCAATCTGTCTTCCAAGATCCATTCGGCGAGCCGACGCAGGTCCAGTTCGCCAAAGACCGGGCTGAACAGGACGGGACATCGGTCAGCGAGCCCGTATTGTCGAAGGATGGTCTTGGCCCACTCATAATCAGTCCGATCCTTGAGCACGAATTTCGCTTCGTCCTTGGCAGTCAACCGGGAAAGGTTCTCCCACCGCATACGCTCCATCATGCCGCTGCCGGGGCATTTGATATCCAGAACGACATGGGCGCGTTTGTCGACCGGTGAAATGTCAATTGCTCCGCTGGTCTCCAGTAAGACATCGTAGCCTTCTGTACAGAGCCGTTCGATCAGCGTGCAGGCTTCCGGTTGATGTAACGGCTCCCCGCCGGTGACCTCGACCAAGCGGCAGCCGAACATCCGGACCTTGGTCAGCACCTCCTCGATCGTCATCTCAACGCCGCCGTAAAAGGCATAAGCGGTGTCGCACCAGACGCACCGCAGTGGACACCCGGTCAACCGCACGAACACGCACGGTCGACCCGCATGAGTGGATTCGCCCTGAATGCTATGGAAGATTTCCGTCACGCGCAGCATACAGGTGGGGCGATCGTCGAGTGCGACAGTCAGGGGCGCAAGCCCCGCGTGGCGCACCAAGTTCGCGCGATTATTCCCATTTCGCGATCGGCCATCCGTAACGGCGGGCAATCCGGGCCATCCCTCTAATCGGGTTCACGACCGTCGGATGGCCGACCGCCTGCAGCGCTTCCACATCGCCCGGACTGTCTCCATAGGCATAGCAGTCGCCCAAATCGAACCCGTTCTGTCGCGCAAAGGCCACCATCAACCGCCGTTTCCCCTCGCCGTACGGAAGCGGATCCACAAGCCGACCGGTGAACCCGGCCGCCGTCCGTTCCGGTCTGGCCGCCAGGACCGCGGTCACCGACAAGAAAGCCGCCAGCGGCTGGATCAAAAAATCCAACGAGCCCGTGATCAGCACGATCACATGCCCCTGACGTCGGTGAGCGTCGAGTTGGGCCAACCCGTCTGCGGACAGAAAGGGAAAGACCTCCTCCCGGCAGAACGCTTCCGCCAACGATTCCATCTCGGCCGGGTGTTTGCCGCTGAGATAGAGCTTCTGTTCCCGCAGGGGCTGCAGGGAAACTGGGGGAACATGACGCAGCCACCACCAAAGGCTGGCGGCCGCCTCGCGCCAGCCGACGACTCCGGTTCGCCACAGGTAGTAAAAAAATCGGACCTCGCTGGGCACCCCGGGCAACAGGGTATTGTCCACGTCGAAGAACGCGGCGACCTTCACGGCCCGACGACCGGTCGTGGAAGTCTGAAATAATGAGGTAAGCATCTGATACCCAGCACGGTTGTGGAGTGCAATCGCGCGGAAACGCGACGGGTCTCTGAGCGGCGCCGATTCTACCGGACAGGCGGTTGATTGACAAGCATTTTGGCCCACTTCTATAATCCGCCCGGCGCCGAAGTGGTGGAATTGGTAGACACGTACGTTTGAGGGGCGTATGGGGCAACCCGTGGGGGTTCGAGTCCCCCCTTCGGCACCATTTCTCCCTTTTCCTAGGCTCCATTCCGTGGTGCCCGCCTACCGGCGACGGATTTCTTCTCGCTGGCGGAAGCAGAGGCAGAGGATGGCTCGTAGGGGTCTAGCGCCTCAAGAAGAACTGTAGCTGGTCACCATGAGCCACGCGCGAGTGCGGCGCTAAACGACTGGTACCATGCACCGCCGCATCAGCTTGTTTCTTCATCACCGATACCTCGCCCGGAGTCGGCCTACATATCGCGGGGTCCCGCCAGCGACTGCCGCCGGCACAATTCACGTGCGTTCAGCTTATGGCACATCACGCAGGGCAGCGCCGCGCTTCGCATCCGAGGCACGGCGCGCGATCCCGGAGGAAGTCGCCGCCCGGGAAGAGAGCCAGTGTTACATGGTCGGTCGACCGGACCGCCAACCCGACACGCCTTCCATGAAAGGCTATGCCCAAAAGGGCCTGGCAGACCAGCGACTGGAATGGAACGCCCGGACGCAGTCCAGACGCCACAAGGCGATTTCAATTTCGGGCGATCGGTTCCTCTCGCCATTCTCGATGCCTTCCTAATTCTTGCTCTTGACACAATTCGGGCTTTCCGGTGAAGGCGGATCTTTTCCGCGCCGGCTCGGTTGAGCCGACCGTTTGCTCGGCTGGGAATCGAATGCTAGACTTTGAGTAAGGTGAGAGCTGTATGCCGTCCGTGCTCGTTGTGGACGACGAAGACCAAATCCGGAGCCTGATCCGGCGGACGCTGGAAGAAGCCGGTTACGAAGTGCACGAGGCCCGAGACGGAAAGGAAGCTCTGTGCCGATACCGCCGTTGCCCGACCGACCTGGTGATCATGGACATCCTGATGCCCCATCAGGACGGGCTGGAAAGCATCATCTCGCTCCGCCAGGAGTTTCCGTCTTCCAAAATCATCGCCATCACTGGCGGGAGCGACATGATCGGGATTCTGAACCATCTGGACGTTGCGCAAATGTTGGGAGCCCGGAGGACGCTGCGCAAGCCGTTCGACATGCGGGCGCTTCTCGAAGCGGCTCAAGCCGCGTTGCAGCCGTAGCGGCCACCTCTGCACCTCACCACTTCCTTCCTCTTGCCTCTTGAATCCCGCTTCGCTCGACCGACCATTGTTGACTTCGTTCCGTAATTCCTTCACCCTGCCAGAGGGACAAGCGAGCAGCGAAGAACTTATCACGGTCGGCCGCTTGCGACTGACTGCTCGCCATTCGTCAAAACCGAACATTCATCACACGCCCCCGCTTGGAAATGTGGCTTCTCCGGCTCAACGCCCTGCTCGGCGGCCTCGTGGTCGCCATCGGGTTTTGGTTCATCTGGGGGGAGTTGCCCCTCGTCTGGACTGCCGTGCTGGTGCTGGCGGCCGCTGGATGCCTGCTGTGGCGCGGTCGAACGAGCAACGAAATCTGGGCGTGGTCCACGCTGCTGCTGGGCCTTGAAAGCTTAGCGTGGCCGGTCGTGACGATGATTCAGATCCGACTGGTGACGACTGAACCCACGAACGAGCAGATGGGGGCGATGTTGACAGCGATCCTCTTCGGACTGTTTTCGTCCATTTTCTGGATCACGTTCTCCTACGGCTTGTTTAAGCGAGCGGGAAGCCGCCAGAGTGATGGCCGAACGCTCGCCGACGAATCTGAAGATCACCGGATCGTCGGGCCGTCATAGTGGTGACAGTGGAAAGGCGGCGCGCTTTATAGCGTGTCCACCGGATCGACATCCACCTCGAATTTCAGATCCTTGGGCGGCTGTCTTCCTTCCATCTGCTCGAGTGTCGCGGCGATGAGCGTGCGGGCGACCTCGCGATCGGTCGACTTCACCAGCAGTTGCCAGCGATGCCGCCCGCGGACCTTGGCAACCGGCGCGGGAACCGGACCCAGCACGCTTACTCCATCGGTCTGCCCGTGAACGCTCCTCAGGCCTCCAGTCGCCGTGCCGGGACCAGACTGCCACCCGACCCTCCGCGCTTGCTCTTTCAACAACTCCGCCCACCGAACCGCCGAAGCCTCCGCCCGGTCGGCGTTCCTGCCAGAGACTCTCAAACTGACGAGATGGCAAAATGGTGGATAGCCGAGGGCCTTCCGCATGGCCAGCTCCACCTCGCGGAACATCTGGAAATCACGATTGACAACCGCGGCAACCGCGTGGTGGGTTGGCATATACGTCTGCAGCACCACTTGGCCGCCGGCATCGCCTGCTCGTGCCAATGCCATCGCGTCCAGCAACGCATGATAGGTCCGTTCGGCGGCCCGAAAGTCCGGGAGGTGCAATCCGGCATCCGCGTACGGCACCCCGACGAATCCAAACGGGGGAAGCGGCCCGACCTGGAACAGCAACTGCGTTCCGATGATCACATCCAACTCTCCGGCTCCCAGCAAGCGACGGACTGCGTCCTCCTGCGAGGCATGCCGGATCACGTCGCGGTCGAGTCGCGCGATCCTGGCCTTTGGAAAGATGCGCCGGACCTCATCCTCTAATCGTTCAGTACCGAACCCGACCGGCTCCAGTTTCGCCGCCCGGCAGGCAGGGCAGGTGTCGGGAAGCGCTACGGACGCCCCGCAGTACCGGCAGATCAGGCGGCCGATCCGGCGATAATACACGAGGGCGACGCTACAGTCTGCGCACCGCGGAACGTTTCCGCACTCGCGGCAAGTCAGAGCCCGGGCATACCCTTTGCGGTTGAGAAAGAGCGCCGCCCTGCTCCGCTGATCTAGCGCGCGGTCGATTCCCTCAATCATCGGAGGCGACAGTAGGGTGCCGAACGGATACGTCCGGAGGTCGACCAGTTCCACCTTCGGCTGAGCTGGAGCTTCGGGTCCGAGGTAGATCGCGACTCCATCACGTTCAATCGCTTGGAGGGTTTCCAGCGATGGATGGGAGGAACCGAGCACGAGCACCGCGCGATTCCGGTCGGCGCGGAGCCACGCTACGTCCCGCGCATGGTAGCGGGGTTCCTGTTCCTCCTTTAGCGAAGGATCGTCTTCTCCATCGATCCAGATCAGCCCCAGGGACGAGACCGGCGCGAAGACCGCCGACCGCGTGCCGATCACGACGCGCGCTGAGCCTTCGCGGATTCTCCGCCATCCCTCGGTTCGAACCGCCGCAGGCAGCCCGCTGTGGACCAGAACGACCCGGTCCCCCCAGCGAGACTTAGCCTGATATGCGAGCCGCCGGGCCCGAAGCACCTCCCCCGTGATCACCAGAATCGTCTGCTCGCGCGCCAGTACCGTTTCCACCACCCGCATCAGAGAAGCGAGGCGGTGCTCCTGGGGCGCGTAAAGCAGGATCGCCGAATGCCGGGGGAAATCGCACAACCCGATCAGTTGATCAAGCCGCGCGGTCTCCTCCGGCGAGAGAGCCGGTGACTCGAGTCTCGTCTCACTCAACCATAAGTCAAGATCATCCCACATGTCCGCCGTGGCCGCCCGTCGCCCGGTCCTCACTTTCGGCTCAGGCTGCTCGGTGGCTTCCAGACAATGCACCCAACCCTCTCGCATGACTTTCCTCAACACCCGCCCAAACGACGTCCCTACCGCTTTGCGCAGCGAAGCCTCTGTCAAGCCTTTCGCTCGTCGGGCGAGCCGACGCAAAAGTTCCTGCTCAGCGGCGGAGAGCTGTTCCCCGCCGTTCAGCGCCCAGCATCCGGCTTCGGTCAGCCTGTACCTGAGCTTTCGGCGCCCCGGATGAGTCGGGGGCGCCACCAACCTGACACACTGGCCCCAGGGCGCGAGATAGCGCTCCGCGACCAGGCGGGATAATTCCAGCAACTCAGGACCGAGTTCAGCGCCTTTGTCCTGATCTAGCAGTGATTGGATCTCGCGGAGCCGTTTCGACGCGGACTCCGCCGGCGGCTGGTCGGCCACCGCAACCACGACGCCTTGCAGGAAACTACGCCCGAAGGGCACGAGCACTCGACTGCCCGCCTGGGTACGGTGCCGTAGGCGGGCTGGAATAAGATAGGTGAAGGTCCGAGCCAAGTGCCGAGGGATGACGACGTCCGCATAGAGAGGTGGACCGGGAACTGATGTTTCAGGCTGCAGAGCGGACACCCCGTCAGGCATGCGGCATTCTAACAGGCTCTTCAAACGGGGAACAACGCAAGGAACACGAGACAAGGCGTGTGGCGAAGCGGTTGGTGAATTAAAAAAATGGACAATACTCGGAGCGGCGACGGCGCTGACAAGAACAGAGGGAGGAGCCTCCGGACTACGGTTGAGGCAGCGCGAGGTCAGACGGCTGATCAGCCTGAGGCACAGGAGCATCCGAGGTCGATGGAATAGTCACGTCGGAGCTGCCCGTCTCTCCAGCCGAAGCGGCTTGCCCAGGCTGGGGAGCAGCCAAATCATCGAGAGGCCGGCTGCTCGGCGGCGCGGCCAAGGGGTCGGAACCCGACGGCGCGGATCCCAGACGGGAGAAACTATACCCCTCTTCGCCAGTCCTCGACTGCACTGGCGCACGCAGCGGTTCCTTTCGAGGGGATTCCGGCGAATAGAGAACGATTTCGATGCGACGATTCTTCCGCCGGCCTTCTTCGGTGGCATTGCTTGCAACCGGCCGGGTGTCGCCGTACCCGACTGCCGAGAGCTGGGCCGAATCAATACCGCCCTTTTCGATCAAGTACCGCACGACGAAGGAGGCCCGCGCCTTGGACAGTTCCCAGTTGGTCGGATACTTGGCTTTAAGCGATGGACCGATCTCCACGTTATCCGCATGACCCTCGACTCGGATGTGCTTATCGGTCACGGTCTTGAGATAGTCGGCGATCTGCTCGAGGATCTTCATTCCGCCTGGCTTGACCGCGACTTCTCCCGATTCATATTCCAATTGATCTACAAGTTCATCCAGGTTGATCAACATGCGGCGGCCAGCCTGCTGGAACTGAATCTTCTCTCTTCCGGCAGCAGGAACCGATTCGTCTGGCCGCTTCGCCGCCTCAACTATCGTATCTGATCGCGGCTGTTCCGGAAGCAGCAGCCCTTCGGCCGGCCCGCCGACATCGGAACCCTTCCACCGGAAGCGATCGCCTCGCAGAATAGGCGCAGTGGCCCGTGTCAACAAACCCGCTGCAGTGCCGTCTTCGAGCGCCAGGACTTTTATTTCTCCTAGGGTTCGCCGCGGAAGTCCCGAGCCGGTTCGGAAGACCTCGAGCCGGTCTCCGACCCTGAGCCCGTCCAGTCGTCCCTTGTCCAGGTAGACCAGGTTCCGTTGACCGATTAAGAACTGATTCGTCTGGACTTCGACAATCATGCCCTCAATCTCGCCGAAACCGCCGGCCCCCTGGTCCGCCTCTTCCTGAACCGGCGGGACGAATCGCATGATCCCGTCGCCGGGTGAGATAGGCGCATACGCACAGATAACGTGAGCCGTGATGAGCTCGTGGTCGACTTGAACGACTCGGACCACTCCCAATATATTGGTCAGAAACCCCAAGTAGCGGCCATTCGCCGGATGAAAGACCTTTCGGACACGCCTGTACACGGTGTACAGATCGCCGACTACCCCTTCACCGGGGCTGGTCAACCGCAAATAGACGGTATTGCTTTCCCCGACGAGCATTCGGTTTCCGATGGTCTGGTTGTCTCCGGTCAGCGAGTTGACGACCCCGTCCAAGGGAGTCGTTTCGCGAATATACCCGGCGGAAAACCGCAGGGCAGCCTCCCCAAACCTGACGCTCTTGGCATCTTGATCCTGGGCTTGGGCCTGGGTATTGAGCGATCCGCCGAGGACCATGCAGACGAGAAGAACCGACAGAATTCCGGACGACGGTATGCGCATCGGGTCGTTCCAGATGTTGACTTGCCAACCATAGCAAACCATACTGGGTTGTCAAGCGATTTCAGGGCCTTGAGCAGACGTTGCCGCAGGAGTGTGTCCCCATGCCAAATCGATCCCGACCGCCCGAGCGGAAAAGCCAAAGTCCCGTTTCGCCGGGCCGTCGCCGAATCGACACCCAAATTCACCGCAGGAAGAAGATCAACGCGCTGTCCCCGCTTGAGATCGAATGGGATGTGCAGTCCGGCAATCCTCCTTCTGGACTACGCATGCCTTCGGACAAGTTGAAGCCGTAACGGTTAGGGTGCGTGTCTCTTCGATCCTTTCCGATTTGATCGCCCGCACGCGCACCCAGTGCGGCCGCTACGTTGAGACTCCGGATCCGGTAGGGCTTTCGGAGGGCCTTTGCTAGGTCCTTTGTTCGCTTGCTATTGCAATTTGGCGGGGTCTAAGATTTCCAATAGTCTTTTCAAGGTCTTGAGCGAGAGCGGAGTGTATGACCGCCACTGAGCTTCTGCTGGATTACCTGACACGCTATTTTCCGGTTCTTCTGTTTATCGCGATCGCGCTGGCCTTTGGCGTCGTCACCCTTCTGGTGAGTTATCTAGTCCAGCCGAAATACCCGGAACCGGAGAAGCTCAGCCCGTACGAATGCGGTAGTGAACCGTTTTCCGACGCGCGTATGCCGTTTCCGGTTCGCTATTACATCTTCGCAATGCTCTTCGTCATTTTCGACATCGAGGTCATCTTCCTGTATCCCTGGGCCGTGGTGTTCGATAAGATCGGATTAATCGGGTTGATCGAGATGTTGATTTTCATCGGCTTGTTTCTGGTCGCGTATGTCTATGCCTGGAGAAAAGGAGCGTTGGAGTGGGACTGAGCGGGTGAGTACGAAAGGGATGGAACCGAATGGGACTGATTCAGATTGGTCGGCACGAAAAGGACGGCCACCCCGGCCTCATTACGACGACAGTCGAAAAAGCCGTGAACTGGGCGCGGAAGGGCTCCCTTTGGCCCTTGACGTTCGGCCTCGCGTGCTGCGCCATTGAAATGATCGCCGCCGTCTCCTCGCGCTACGACATGGACCGTTATGGGGCCGGTGTCTTTCGGGCGTCGCCGCGCCAATCCGACCTCATGATCGTGGCCGGCACTGTGTGTCGTCGTATGGCGCCGGTCATCCGAAAGATCTACGATCAAATGCCGGAACCCAAGTATGTCATCGCAATGGGATCCTGTGCCACATCCGGCAATATCTACGACAGCTACAGCGTGGTCCAGGGGGTGGACCGATTCGTACCGGTGGACATCTACGTCCCCGGCTGCCCGCCGACTCCCGAAGCGCTGTTCGACGGCATCCTCAAGTTGCAAGAGCGCATCATGCAACGGCGGGTGTTTACAAAGCAACCGGAACAGGTCAAAACATAACGCATGCATCCTCTGGCGCAAAGAATCCAGAACGCATTCCCGGACGGTTTCGTGAAAGCCGTCGAGTGGCGGGGGGATCTGGCCGTCACTGTCAAGCGGGAAGCCTTGCATCAAGTGGCGCAATTCCTCCACGACGATCCGGCGATGGATTTCGATTATATCGTCCACGTCAGTTCGGTCGACTGGCCGGATGACGAGGAGCGCTTCGAGGTGGTCTACGAATTCTATTCGCTGAGGAAACGCCATCGGATCAGGTTAAAGACGCGGGTGCCCGAGTCGGATTGCGTCGTAGACTCGCTGACCGACATCTGGAAGGGCACCGACTTCATGGAACGCGAGGTCTACGACATGATGGGGATCCGGTTCAGGAACCATCCCGATCTTCGTCGGATCCTCTTGCCGGACGATTACCCGGAAGGGTATCCGCTCAGGAAAGACTTCCCCTTGCGCGGCAAAGGCTGGCGTGACACGTTCGAATTTCTGAATGAAACCTAGCAAACGGCGAACGGCATCGCGCTATTCGCTGACAGCTCTCGGCTGCTCGTTACGAAACGAAGATGAAACTCGAAGATCAACGGACAACGGTTTATAAAGTCGATCCCGAACATCCGGAGAGCGCGACGCTTCCCACGCTCCGGACGGAAGAACTGCTTTTGAACATGGGGCCCCAGCACCCCAGCACACACGGCGTGCTAAAAGTGATTCTGGAGTTGGAAGGAGAGCGGATCGTCAAGTCGACGCCGGTCATGGGATTCCTACACCGGGGAGTCGAAAAACTGGCCGAGCATGGAACCTACCATCAATTCATTCCCCACACCGACCGGCTCGATTACGTCTGCGCCATGTACAACAATTTCGCCTACTGCCGGGCAGTCGAAAAGTTGATGAACATCACCGTCCCCGAACGGGCCGAGTATTTGCGCACCATCGTGGCAGAAGTCCAACGGATCATCGGCCATCAGTTCTGGCTCGGCACGCAGGCGCTCGACATCGGCGCCATGACCGTCTTCTTCTATTGTTTCCGCGATCGCGAGATACTGCTGGACTGGTTCGACGAGCTGTGCGGGGCCAGACTGACCACGAGTTGGTATCGCATCGGCGGGGTGGAGCGCGATTTCACTCCCTCGCTCATCGAGAAGCTTCGCAAGTTCTTGGATTATTTCCCGCCCAAGATTGACGAGTACGTCACGTTCCTGGAAAAAAACCGTATCTGGCTCGCGCGCACCAAGGGTGTAGCAGTGATCTCGGCCGAGGACGCGGTGAATTTCGGGCTCAGCGGCCCGACGCTCCGCGGGTCCGGCGTGGATTACGACCTGCGGAAATACGAACCCTATGCCGCGTATCCCCGCTGCGAGTTTAGCGTTCCGGTCGGCAAGAACGGCGATACGTACGACCGGTACTGGATCCGCATCCGAGAGATGTATGAAAGCATCAAAATCATTCGGCAGTGTCTTGACCAAATGCCCGAAGGGCCAATCATGGCAGAGGTGCCGAGCGTGACGCTGCCCCCAAAGAACCGGGTCTTCACCAATCTCGAGTCCATGATCCAGCAATTTAAGCTCTTCTCGCAGGGGTTCAATGCCCCTCCGGGCGAAATCTATTGCGGCACGGAGGCCCACAAAGGCGAGTTGGGCTTTTACATTGTGAGCACCGGCGGAGGGAAACCCTATCGCCTCAAAATCCGCGCCCCCTCGTTCATCCACATGGGGGCGTTCGATCACATGTCGCGCGGTTACATGATCGCAGACGCGGTGACGATCTTTGGGACCTACGACATCGTCATGGGGGAATGCGATAGATAAGGAAACACATCCCTGGTCAATCGTTATTCGCCTCTCGGGCAATGAGAGCTCCGCAACTCCCTGTTCGCCGTGTCTAATGAAATGACCGGTGACGATTGACGCCTGACGGAGAGCACGATGGCACTGAAACCGGCGACGAATCCTGAAGTCGAAGCGGCGACGATCGAACTGACGATCGACGGCCAGACTGTGACGGCCAAGGAGGGAGTCTCCCTGTACGACGTCATCGCCAGCACGGGCAAGATCATTCCCGCCATGTGTTATCACTACACCTTCGATCCGTTCGGGTCTTGCGGGATGTGTCTGGTGATGCAGGAGGGCAAGAAAGCGCCCGTCCGGTCCTGCACGGCCAAGGTAACGGCCGGCATGGTCATCCGCACAGAAGGGGAGGATTTGTTCCAGGCCAGAAAGAAGGCGGTCGAGAAACACCTCTCGGTTCACCCGCTGGACTGTCCGGTGTGCGACGCCGACGGCCACTGCGAACTACAGGACATGGCTTTTCTCCACGGCGTAACGAACCTCGCCAACGCCAAGCAGAAATTCATCCCGGAAGACACGCGCAGCCTGGTCCTGGACTTCAACATGAACCGTTGCATTGCCTGCGCCGAATGCATCAACGTCTGCAAGGACGTGCTGATGATCGACGCCTTGCAGTTCATGAAGAAGGGTGGCTTCAACCAGGTGGTGGCCAAAGGCGACCGTCCGCTCGCCTGCGAATTCTGCGGGGACTGCCTGGCGGTCTGCCCAGTGGGGGCGATCACGAACAAATATTCCAAGTACCGCTACAAGCCCTGGCAGATGAAGAAGACCATGACCACCTGCAACTACTGCGGGGATGGCTGCCAGATGTACTTGGAGACCAAGGATTCAGAGGTCATTCGCGTGACCTCGCTTTTGTCCTGGAAAAACAAGTGGGGTGACCGCGCGGAGACCGCCAAGGGTCACGGCGGGCTGTGCGTGCGGGGACGCTTCGGATTTCAATATCTCGACAGCGACACCCGGTTGAGACAGCCGCTTGTCCGCAAGGCCAATCGGCTGGTGGAAACGCCCTGGCTTGAGGCCATGGCTGCACTCGTGTCTCGCCTGGCCGAGATCAAGGCGACGCACGGCCCTCAGGCGGTAGCCGGTTTGATTACGGCCCGCTGCACAAACGAAGAACTCTATCTCTTCCAGAAGCTCTTGCGGGCGGTGATCGGTACCAATCAGCTCGACAGCAGCGCGCGCTATGGGCACCTCAACTTCGTCCACGCCGCCCGGCGCGCGCTCGGTGTCGGTCGGATGGTCAACGATTGGGAAGACCTTACCAAGGCTAAAGCGATCCTCTTGGTCGGCAGCAACATCACCGAAACCAACCCGCTCACCGCCGTGCGCGTCAAAGAGTCGATCCGCGTCTACAAATCGCAGGTCATCGTCGTGGACTCCGCCAACACCAACATCGCCAAGCTGGCGTCCCATCCCCTGCTGATCAAGCCGGGTACCGAGGGCCTGTTCATCGACGGGTTGGTCAAGTCGGTCATCGACCAGGACCTGGTGGACGAAGAGGCGACCGGTCAGCACCCGGAGGCGTTCGCCGCGCTCAAAGAAGCGGCCGCCGGGATTTCGCTTGAACAGATCGCCGACTGCACCGGCGTCGCGGGCGAACAAATCCGCGAAGCCGCGGCGATCTTCGCTGAGGCGACGCGGGCTATCGCCCTCTGCGCGGAAGGTGTCGTGCGGCGACCGAACGGGTACCAAAACGTGCTCAAGCTGATCGACCTGGCCTGGGTTACCGGCAAACTCGGTCGGCCCGGATGCGGCGTAGGCACGCTCACCGAGGAAAACAACGAGCAAGGCGCGGTGGACATGGGTGTAGCTCCGGAGTTTTTACCGGGTCAGTCACGCTTTGACGACCCGGCCGCGCGTGAGCGGTTCGCCAAGGCCTGGGACGCCTCGCTGCCGCCTGTCGGCACGGGAGCGACTCTCATGGAGATCCTGGCGCGCTGCCGGAGCGGGCAGATTAAAGCACTCTACCTTGTTGGTGAAAACCCGCTCGCCACGCTGCCCGCGTCCGCCGACGTGAGAGCCGCATTGGATCGGCTCGACCTCCTGATCTGCCAGGATCCCTTCCTAACGGAGACTGGGCAACTCGCCCACTTTGTGCTGCCGGCGTGCACCTACGCGGAAAAAGAAGGAACCTTCACCAACCTGGAAGGAAAGGTCCTGCGCGTGCGGCAGGCGATGGACCCTTTCGGCGAGAGCGTGCCCGACTGGCACATCATGACAGCGATGGCGCACGGGCTGGGTTGCCAATGGGAATACGAGACCGTGCAGGATATTCAGAACGAGATCATGAAACTCCTGCCGGGGTACTACAATCTGGGGCAACCGCGAAAGATCACCCCAAAACCGGAAGCTTCCTATCTCTCGAACGGCTATGCGGCCGAGGTCAAGAGTCGTTACTCCTCAAACAGCACACAGCGACTGGGAGCGGAGCACAACCATCGGTTCGGTTTGACGATCGGGCAGGTCCTCTACCATTCTGGCAAGCTGTCCACCCAGGCCTCCGGACTGATCAAGATCGCTCCCAACACGGGGCGGCTTCGGATGAACCCGCAGGACATCGAGCGACTCGGGCTCGGAGAGCACGCGAAAGTCAGGGTCACATCGGAACAGGGATCAGTGGAACTGGGGGTGGAGGCCGATTGGGCCGTCATGCCGGGCACCTGCTTTTTCCCGGAGCATTTCAATCAGCCCCCAGTCAAGGACCTGATGCCGGTCGAGGTGGACCCGATCACCGGGGTTCCGTCTTTCAAGTTCGCATGGGTCAATATTGAAAAGGCCGGCGGTTAAGAGTAAGCTCTCCCGGCCTTGTGCAGCCACAGTCCCCAGTGGAGACCAAGATGAGCGTCGGCGCCCGCGCGAAAAAAGTGCTTCAGGCCGCGTTGTTTTATGAAATCTGGGACGCAATGAAGGTGACCTTCAAGCACATGTTCCACCGTCCCATCACATTCCAGTATCCCCGCGAACATCGGACTATCCCCGACACGCATCGGGGCGCGCTCGGGCTCCTGCGCTATGACGACGGTCAGGAACGGTGCGTCGGCTGCGACTTGTGCGAAGCTGCCTGCCCTTCCCACTGCATCAAAGTCATCAGTGCGGAGGACAAAACCCGGCCTCTTCGGCGATACGCCAGCGAGTTCTACATCGATATCACCAAGTGCGTCTTCTGCGGCTATTGCGTGGAAGCCTGTCCGGTCAACGCCTTAGCCATGACCAAGATGTACGAATATTCCACCCATGACAAACGCCAACTGCTGTTCGACAAGAAGCGGCTTTACGAGATCGGCGAGCGCCATCTCGCTGACGCCAAGAAGTACTTGCAAGCGCATAACCAGGAAAAGGACGACGAGTGGAGCCGTGAATACCGATACTTTTTCCCCCAGTCGGTTCTCAAGCCCACGCAGCCGCCGCCTAAACATTTGAGCTGATCCGACCTGCATGGTCCCGATCTTTTTCGCCTATTTCTCCCTGGTGAGCATTGCAGCGGGAATTTTGACCGTCGCGTTGAAGAATCCCGTCCACTGCGGGCTCGCCCTGTTGACGCTGCTGCTGCACGTCGCCGGCCTGTTCGTGCTGCTCAACGCTGAATTTCTCTTCGCGGTGCAGATCATTGTGTACGCCGGCGCGATTTTGGTCCTCTATCTCTTCGTCCTGATGTTGCTCAATTTGAAGACCGAAGAGCGGTACTTTCATACGCGCTACGCGCTGATCCTTTTCGCCGCTGCCGGCATCGCCGGCGAACTGCTGCTCCTGGTGCTTCGGTCACCGTTCGGCGGATCGAAAGGCGACGCGCCGCCGGAAGCGATTCTACAAAACGGCGCCAGCCATGCGGTCGGCATCAAGATGTTCAGCGATTACCTCCTGCCGTTTGAGATTGTCGGGGTCTTCTTGCTAGGGGCGATCATCGGTGCAATCGTGCTCGCGAAGACGCCGACTTCCGTCGAAGGACGCGAAACGTGACGGGGGAGGCCTTGGGGATGAGGGAATGAGAGGCGAAGCGGGGGCAGAGGTATGACCGTCACCCGTGACGCTCCACGCCACGACATTCAGCCATGGTTCCATTGAGCGCATACGTGGCCGTCAGTGCGATCCTGTTCGCCACCGGCTTGATCGGCGTGCTGATCCGCCGAAACTTCATCATCGTCCTGATGGCCGTGGAAATCATGCTGAACGCCGCTAACATCAACCTGGTGGCCTTCTCGCATTACCTGGAGTCGATGGCCGGCCAGATCGTTGCCCTCTTCGTCATTGCCATTGCCGCGGGAGAGGCGGCGGTGGGCCTGGCCATCATCATCGTCGTGTTTCGAGGCAAGATTTCGACCAACGTAGACGAAATGAATTTGTTGAAGTGGTGACGTGTTCGAGCTGCTTGTCGTTCTGATCCCGCTTTTGCCGCTGACGGCCGTGATCCTCAACGGCCTGTTTGGCCACCGCTATTCCCACGAGGCCGCACACAAGCTCGCCTGGGGGTCGGTCGGGCTGTCATTTCTCTGCGCCGTCGGCGTCTTCGCCGACACGCTGCAGTCCGGCGGGGCCGCCCGCGAGGTGACAGCCTACCAATGGATCTTCGGCGGCGACCTGACGATCAACCTGGCTTTCCTGATCGATCCGCTGAGCTGCATCATGCTGCTGGTCGTCACCGGCGTGGGCTTCCTTATCCACGTCTATTCCGTCGGGTACATGCACGGCGAAGAAGGATTCACCCGCTTCTTCACTTACATGAACCTTTTCATGGTCTCCATGTTGCTGCTGGTGATGGGCAACAACTACGCGGTGCTGTTCATCGGGTGGGAAGGCGTCGGGCTTTGCTCGTATCTGTTGATCGGCTACTATTACGACCGCGTGTCGGCCGCCAAGGCGGCGACCAAGGCCTTTGTCGTCAATCGGATCGGCGACGCCGGCTTCCTGCTCGCGATTTTCCTCGTCTTCATCAATTTCAGGACCCTCGATTACACCCGGGTATTCGCGCAGGCTGGGTCGCTGGCGCCCGAGACCGCCACTGCCATCGCGCTCTGCCTGCTCATCGGCGCCGTCGGCAAGTCGGCGCAGATTCCCCTCTACACCTGGTTGCCCGACGCCATGGAAGGACCGACGCCGGTCAGCGCGCTCATCCATGCCGCCACGATGGTCACCGCCGGCGTGTACATGATCGTTCGCAATCATGTGATCTACGATCTCTCGCCGGTCGCGATGACAGCGGTGGCATGGATCGGGGGCGTCACGGCGCTTTTCGCCGCGACGATCGGCTTGGTGCAGACTGACATCAAACGGGTATTGGCCTACTCGACGGTGAGCCAGTTGGGATACATGTTCCTCGGCTGCGGAATCGGTGCGTACGCCGCCGCTATTTTTCACCTCATGACCCATGCGTTCTTCAAGGCCTTGCTCTTCCTTTCCGCCGGCTCGGTGATCCATGCCCTCGCCGGCGAACAGGATATCCGTAAGATGGGCGGCCTCAAATCGAAGATCCCTTGGACGCACCGATTGTTCCTGATTGGAACCCTGGCCATCGCAGGCATCTTCCCTCTGGCCGGGTTTTGGAGCAAGGACGAGATCATGGCCCACGCGTTCACACACCGTCACTATGGCTTGTACGTGATGGCCGCGCTAGGCGCGTTCCTCACAGCGTTCTATATGTTCCGCTTGACCTACCTCACGTTCTATGGTGAGTCGCGGGTGGCTCACCACACGGCCGAGCACATCCACGAGTCTCCGCCGGTGATGCTTGTGCCCCTGGTCGTGCTGGCGGCGCTGTCGGTCGTCGGCGGGCTCCCCGGCGTCCCGCCGGAGAACGGCTGGTTCCACCGTTTTCTCGCGCCCGTCATCGCCGCAGGCGCAGAAGCTCATGAACCGCATATCGGCGTGGTGCTGATGTTGATGGGCGTCGCCACCGCGATCGCGCTCGCGGGGTGGGGGCTGGCCCATTATCTGTACAGCGTCCGCCCGGGGACAGCGGACAAATGGGCTGCGCGCCTCTCATTAGCCTATAGGACATTGTTGAACAAATACTATGTCGATGAGATCCACGACGCGCTGTTCGTCGAACCGACGAAGCGCCTGGGAATGCTGCTGGATTGGTTCGACCGGACCGTTATCGACGGGATCGTCCGCGCGGTCGGCCGGTTCACGGAAACCGGTTCGGCCGTTAGCACCTGGATCGAGAAGCACGTCATCTACGGCGTCCTGAACACCATCGGGTACGCCAATCACTTGGCCGCGCGGTCCTGGCGCCGGCTTCAGAGTGGCATGGTCCACCATTACGCGGCCATCATCGTCGCGGGGCTGTTCATCTTGGTCCATCTGATGCTCATCTGGTGGACCAGGTCCTCCCCCATCGGGATTGCATTACGGTAGAGCGCGCAAAGGGCGTTACGTCATGTTGGAAGAATTCAGCGCAGGGTTCCCCATTCTCTCCTGTCTGCTCTTCCTTCCGTTGCTCGGCGCCGCGGCGCTGTGGTGGCTGGAGGACGAGGACCGGGTGAAGGTCACGGCCCTGGCGGTCTCGTTGCTAGAGCTGGCGCTCGCCGTGGTCGTGCTCCTACGCTTCGTGCCAGACTCGCCGGCCATGCAGTTCACGGAGCGGGCACGGTGGATTCCTCCGTTGGGGATCAGTTACCACCTGGCGGTAGACGGCATCAGCGTGTTGTTCGTCGGCTTGACGGCGTTCCTGACCGTGCTGATCGTGATCTACTCCTGGGAGACGGTCCGGCACCAGGTGAAGCTGTACCTGATGGCGCTGTTGGCGCTGGAGAGCACGATCATCGGCATCTTCGTCTCGCTCGACCTGATCCTCTTTTTCGTCTTTTGGGAGCTCATGCTGATCCCCAGCTATTTCTTGATCAAGCTCTGGGGCGGCGGACCCGAGCGGCACTATGCAGCGCTGAAGTACGTTCTGTACACGTTGTTGGGCAGTGTCTTCATGTTGGTGGGGTTCGCCCTGCTCGACCTCAATTATCATCGGTGGGCTGTCACGCATCATGTCGAACCGTCCTATTCGTTCGACCTGCTCGAGCTGCTCACGGTGCCGGTGCCGGTTGAGCAACAGATGTTGATCTTCTGGCTGATCTTCCTGGGACTGGCCTTCAAGGCCCCGGTGTTCCCCTTCCATACCTGGTTACCTGACGCCCTGCTCGAGGGCCCCATCGGAATGGCCGTGGTACTGGCAGGGCTGAAGTTGGGCACCTACGGGTTCCTGCGATTCAGCATTCCGCTCCTGCCGGAGGCCTCCAGGAACGAAGGCATCGTGGCGGTCGTGATGGCGCTAGCGCTTGCTGGAATTCTCTACGGTGCGATCACGGCTTTGATCCAGCCGGACTTTCGCCGGCTCCTGGCGTTCAGCAGCATCAGCCACCTGGGTTTCTGCATGGTCGGGCTGTTCGCGTTGAACTTTCAAGGCCTGCAAGGCAGCCTGCTCACGATGATCAATCTCGGCTTTACCACCGCCGGCTTGTTCTTCCTCGCCGGATTCCTGTACGCGAGGCGGCACAGCACGCAACTGCCGGCATTGGGAGGGGGACTTGCCAGGCAGGTGCCGCTGCTCGCCACGTTCCTGCTCATCATCGGCCTGGCGTCCATCGGATTGCCCGGCACGAACGGGTTCGTGGGCGAGTTTCTGGTCCTCCTGGGGGCATTCAAAGCCAAGTGGGTGTACGGGGCCATTGCGGTGACCGCGGTCATTTTCGGAGCAGCCTATTTTCTGTGGTATTACGAGCGGTTAATGATGGGGCCTGTGACAATGGGCCCCGGACAGGCGATGCCCGATCTGCACGGTCGGGAAATCGCCATCGCGGTTTCCCTCTGCGTAATGATCCTTTGGATCGGGCTCTATCCCGCTCCATTCCTACGGATGATGAACGGATCGGTCCAGGCGCTGATGGACCGGCTAGAACGGGGCACGCTCGCGGAACTTCGGGGAGAGGCCAGGGGTCAGGTGCCGGGGAAGAGCATACCCATGGCATCGATGTCTTTACCGCCTTTGTCTCCGCAACCCTCACGTACCCACCTGGACGGGAACTAGACGATGGCCGACTACACGCTATTGTGCATCTTGTTCGCGCCGTTTGTCGGGGCCATCGCGCTGGTGTTCGTCTCAAACCGGCAGGCGCTCTTGGTGCGCGGGATCGCCGCGGTCTCGGCTGGGATCTCGTTGCTCGCATCGTTTTACCTCTTCTACGCCTACGACTCCACCAAGGGTGGGTTCCAATTCGTCTGGCGGCATGAATGGTCCAGACAACTCGGCGTGTCCCTCTACCTTGGCGTGGACGGCATCGGCACCCCGTTGGTTCTGGCCTCCGCCATTCTGCTGTTCGCCGGTATCTTTGTCTCCTGGCACATCAAGGACCGCACCAAGGAGTTCTACATCTCGCTCCTGGTATTGGCTGCCGCGACGATCGGCGTCTTCATGTCGCTAGACCTCTTTTTCCTCTATTTTTTCTACGAGATGTCCGTGATCCCCATGTACCTCCTGCTCGGCATCTGGGGGAGTCACACCAAGGGCTATCTTGAAATGACCGACCCCGAGGGGCTGAAAAAGCGGGACTCCGTCGGTTTCATCTTCAATTTCGCCTCGAACAGCAAGGAATACGCGGCGATGAAGCTGACGCTGTTCCTCTCGGCGGGAGCGGTGGTCGCGTTGATGGGGATCCTCCTGATCTACAAATTCTCCGGGCTCAACACGTTCGACATCCTGGTGCTGCGCGAGAAGGCGAAGTTCACTGGGCTGCTGGCGGACATCATCTGGCTCCTGATCTTTTTCGGCTTCGCCTCCATCGCACCGATCTGGCCGTTGCACTCGTGGTCGCCGGTCGGTCACGCCGCCGCGCCCGCCGCCACGAGCATGTTGCACGCCGGTGTGCTGATGAAGCTGGGGCACTTCTCGATCATCCGGGTGGCCTTCGAAATCCTGCCGGAGACGACGCGGGAGCTGATGCCGATCGCCGCCGTGCTGTGCGTCTTCAGCATCATCTACGGCGGCTTCGTCGCCTTCTACGCCAAGGACACCAAGTACGTGATCGGCTATTCCAGCTCCAGCCACATGGGGTACGTGTTCCTCGGCATGGCAGCGCTGGATTACATCAGCCTCACCGGCGCCGTGTTGTACATGTTCGCCCACGCCTTGGCGACGGGCATGCTCTTCGCCATGGCCGGCTGGGTCTACGACCAGACGCATTCGCGGGACATTCCCTCGCTGGGCGGACTGGTCAACCGCATGCCGTTCATCGCGGGATGTTTCATCATAGCCTGCATGGCTTCAATCGGCATGCCGGGCACGGTAAACTTCATCGCCGAAATCATGATCATCGTGGGCAGTTGGAGCAAGTACCCGCTGCAGGTGCTCGTCGCTGTGGTCGGCATCGTACTCACGATGGCCTATCTCTTCCGGATGATGCGCGGAGTCTTTTACGGACCGATGTCGCAGCATTACAGCCACGCCCATGACGCGGTGGCGGCTGTTGACCGGCTGCCGTTGCTCTTGATGATCGCCTGCAGCGTCGGCTTCGGCATTTTCCCTGGACATTTTTATTCGGTGATCCGATCCGGTGTCGATCCGGTGATCACGCGCATCACGCAGGTGGTGCCGGTCGCGTCGGTGGGATCGGATAACAGCTCTCAGCTCCCGGCGGCGAGTGAAAAGCGCGTAGCAAGCAACGAGTAGTTCCCAGCAAGGAAACGATTCATGTCGTTCAATCTCACGATGACCGGGTCCGATCTCCTCCTGCTTTTGCCGGAGATCTTTCTCACGTTCTGGCTGTGCGTCGTGCTGATCGCGGACTTCGCGTTGCCAAAACTGCCCAAAGAACAACTGGCCTACCTGAGCATCGGCGGGCTGGTGGTGACCCTCGGGTGTCTCATCTGGTTCGATTCAGCGGGGATTTCGGGCACGCTTTTCAATCGGATGTTTGTCGTGGACCGGCTGGCCCTGTTCTTCAAGACGTTCGTCGTCGGCGCGACAGTGCTGGTCATCCTGGCCTCGATCGACTACGTGCAGCGGTTCCGGTTTTTCAAGGGCGAATATTACTTCCTGGTCCTGATGTCAGCCCTGGGCATGATGTTCATGGCTTCAGCCAACGACCTGCTCTCCGTCTTCATCACGCTGGAGTTCTCGACGTTCGGCTTCTACGTGTTGGTCGCGTACCTGCGCGACGACATGGCCTCCAACGAAGCGGGGCTCAAATTCTTTATCCTCGGCGTATTCGCCGCTGGGCTGCTGGCCTATGGGATTAGCCTGGTGTACGGAGAAACCGGCACGCTCGTTTTCGCCGACATGACGGACGCCTCGGCCACGCCGGGGCTGGCGATCGGATTCCTGCTGATCTTCGCTGCGCTGGGCTTCAAAATCGGGGCCGTGCCGTTCCACGCCTGGATTCCGGATACGTACCACGGGGCGCCGACGCCGGTCACCGCGTTCCTCTCGATTGCCCCCAAGGGCGCGGCTTTCGCGATCCTGATCCGCATGTTCTACGTGGCGCTCGCCACGTTCAAACCGACCTGGGTGTTGCTGCTGGTCGGCATCTCGATCCTGTCCATGACGTACGGCAACATCGTGGCCATCGCGCAGCGGAACATCAAGCGCCTACTGGCCTATTCAGGCATCGCGCAGATCGGCAACGTGCTCATCGGATTGGCCGCGGGCACCAAGATGGGCAGCGACGCCATTCTCTTCTATCTGCTGACCTATCTGTTCGCCAACCTGGGGGCCTTCGCGGTCGTGATCGCAGTGGGAACCCTCATCGGTAGCGACGAGATCGAGGATTACAACGGGCTCAATCGCCGGTCGCCGTTCCTGGCGTTCGCGATGCTGATCTTCCTACTTTCCCTCGCGGGCGTGCCGCCGCTCGCAGGGTTCATCGGCAAACTCTACATTTTCGTGGCGGCTATCCAAGAAGGGCTCTACACGCTGATCCTCGTCGGCCTGGCGAACATCGTGATTTCCATGTACTACTACCTGGTCGTCGTCAAGAAGATGTATATCAACGAGCCGATCGACCCTTCGCCCCTGGTCGTCTCCGGACCGATGAAGGCCGTGGTGTACGTAGGACTGGCGGGCACACTGATCCTGGGCATTTACCCCCAACCCTTCATCGATTGGGTGGTCGCCGCCACCTTCATGTTCTCCCCTCTCGCCGGCCCATCGACCTCCGTCACGCCTCCCCTCCTTCCCTTCGGCGGCTGATTGCAGCCGCCGGTTTTGCCGATCCACCCGACGCAAATAATCCTTGCAGCGTCTACAGAAGCAGCGGTACAGTCCTCCCCAACACGAGCCTCGATCGCCGGATCGGCTTCCCGGTTCGCCCATGAGTCCGACGGACGATATCGACCGCGAGCGGCCGCCGCAGGCTTGTCAACCCGAATCCGCCGCTGTTTTCGACCGCTCCGCGCCAGCCGCCACGACAGGGGTGACACCCGTTTGGCTTCGCTGGCTTCAGCACTGGCCCATCGAGCGGCGAGTCCTGGCGGGATTCGGGCTGGTGTTCGCTGGGGTGCTGGTGATCACTACCGTGTCGTATCGCAACACCAATACGCTCATCAGGAACAGCCGCTTGGATGCCCGCAGCCACGAGTTCCTGGATCTCCTCGACGGAGTCGCCCTCGCCCTTGACGAGGCGGAGAACGGTCATCGCCGGTACCTGGTCACCGGCGAAAATAGCTACCTGATTCCCTATCGCAACGCCGTCGACCGCATGCCCGAGTATTTCCGCTATTTCCGGGAGTTGACCGCCGACGCCCCGGCGCAGCAAGGCCGTGTGAACGTTCTCGAGAGCCTGATCAAGAAGCAACTGGAGGCGGAGGCCGCCGCCATCGAACTCCGGAAACAGAAGGGATTCCAGGGAGTCAGGCAAATGGCGCTCGAAGGGGCGGCCACGCGCGAACTGGCGGCAGCCCGCGGCGTCCTCGCGGAAATGGCCAACGAGGAGAACCGCGCACTGCAGCGCCGCATCACAGAATCGGCGGAGAGCACACGCAGCACGATCCTGCTGCTAGGAGTCGGGACGCTGCTGCAGTTTGCCTTGTTGGCCTCGGTCTATTATCTGATCCGGCACGACATCACTGAACGGCGACGGGTCGCAGCCGAGCTGCGGCGGCGCGGGGAGTTACTGGAAGCTGCGAACAAGGAATTGGAAGCGTTCAGTTATTCTGTCTCGCACGACCTGAGAACTCCGCTCCGCCATATTGACGGCTACACAGCGCTGCTGGAGAAGAGCGCCGGTCCAGCCCTCGATGAGAAGGCCCGCCGCTATCTGCGGACGATCTCGGAATCGGCCAGGCGGATGGGGCAGTTAATCGACGACCTGCTGGTGTTCTCCCGCATGGGGCGGGCGGAAATGCTGCGCACGACGGTCGATCTGGACCAGGTGGTGAAGAACGTCCTCCACGATCTGCGGCATGACTTGCAAGGACGGGCGATCTCGTGGACAATTGAGCCACTGCCGCAGGTGCAAGGGGATCCGTCGATGTTGCGGCAGGTCCTGGTGAATCTGCTCTCCAACGCGATCAAGTTCACCGGCACGCGCCCGCTGGCCAAGATCGAGATCGGCTGCGATCGCAGCCGATCCGATGAGGTCGTGATTTTCGTGCGGGATAACGGCGTCGGCTTCGACATGCAATACGCGGGGAAGCTGTTCGGCGTGTTCCAGCGGTTGCATCGAGCCGACGAATTCGAAGGCACCGGCATCGGCCTCGCCAACGTCCGGCGGATTGTTCACCGGCATGGTGGCAGGACCTGGGCCGAGGGTGCTCCGGACAAGGGCGCGACGTTCTATTTCTCGCTGCCGACCACGAGGACTTCCGCATGACCGCCGGGAAACCGATCGTCCTGGCCGAAGACAACCCACGGGACGCGGAACTCGCGCTGGCCGCTATGGAGGAGCACCATCTGGCCGACAAGGTCGTGGTCTGCCGGGACGGCGCCGAAGTGCTGGATTATCTGTATTGCCGAGGACGGTATAAGACGCGCCTGCAAGGTCATCCCGCGGTGGTGTTCCTGGATCTCAAGATGCCCAAAGTAGACGGGCTCGAAGTGCTGCGTACCATCAAAGCCGATGCCCGACTCCGGCCGATCCCGGTGGTGATGTTGACATCTTCGCGCGAAGAGCGCGACCTCGCCCAAAGCTACGCCCTGGGGGCAAACGCTTATGTCGTCAAACCGGTTGAGTTCCAGCAATTCCTCAGGGCGGTGAAAGAATTGGGCATGTTCTGGGGGATAATCAACGAACCTCCGCCGTAAGGAGCTGGTCCCACGTGCAGGACCATGACGACACGGAGAGCCACGTGAAAAACCCGTTGCGCGTGCTGCAGCTCGAAGACAACCCTGTGGATGCCGAGTTGATCACGGCGACGTTGGCGGAAGGCGGGATCCCCTGCGAAGCCGACCGCGTCGAAACCCGGGCTGATTTTCTGGCTGCCCTCAAACGCGGCGGGTACGACATGATCCTCGCCGATTACTCCTTGCCCTCCTTCGACGGCATCTCCGCCCTGGCTATCGCCCGCGAACTGCGACCCGACGTCCCATTCATCTTTGTTTCCGCCACCCTCGGCGAAGAACTGGCGATCGACACGCTACTTCGCGGCGCGACCGATTACATCCTGAAGCAACGGCTGGGCCGGCTGGTGCCGTCGGTCCAGCGGGCCCTCCGCGAGTTGGACGAGCGGATGGAACGCAAGCGGGCCGAAGAGGCGTTGCGGCAGAGCGAGCGGCAGCTTCGCCAGGCGCAAAAGATGGAAGCCGTGGGACGGCTGGCCGGAGGGCTGGCGCACGATTTCAACAATCTCCTGACCATCATCCTGGGCTATACCCAGGCGCTGCTCGGCGAACTAGGACCGGATCACCCGCTGCGAGCCCAGATCGAAGAAACCCAGAAAGCCGGCGAACGGGCCGCCACGTTGATCCGGCAATTGCTGGCCTTCAGCCGCAAACAGGCGCTGGAGCCGAAAGTGGTGAGCCTCAACAGCGTCGTGCACAACCTGGACAGTATGTTGCGCCGCCTGATCGGCGAGGACATCGATCTTGTCATCACCCTCGATCCGGATGAAGGCCGGGTCAAGGCCGACCCAGGCCAGCTCGAACAGGTCGTGATGAATCTGGTAGTCAACGCCCGCGACGCCATGCCGCAGGGAGGCAAGCTGACCATCGACATCTCGCAAGCCAAGCTCGTCCGGACCCCGATGCACCACCTGCGTCCGTTGCCGCCCGGCTCGTACATGAAACTGTCCGTCCGCGACTCCGGGTGCGGCATGAATGCCGAGACGCTGTCCCATATCTTCGAACCATTCTTCACGACCAAAGAGGAGGGCAAGGGCACGGGGTTGGGGCTCTCCACGGTGTTCGGAATCGTCACGCAAAGCGGTGGCGGAATCGACGTCTGGAGCGAGGTGGGGAAAGGGACGACGTTCGACATCTATCTCCCAAAGGTCGAATCCGAAACCGAGACCGCCTCGATCATCTCCGCTCCCGAACAGGTATCGCGCGGGACGGAGACGATTCTGCTGGTCGAAGATGAGCCGAGCGTCCGGGACCTCATCCGGGAAGCACTGCGGAAATGCGGCTACCAGGTGCTGGAAGCAAAAAACGGGGTGGAAGCTTGCCTGGTGGCCACCCAACAAACGGGATTCATCCATCTGCTGCTGACTGATGTCGTCATGCCCGCCATGAGCGGGCGCGAACTGGCGCATCACCTGTTGGCAATTAAGCCGGACCTGAAAGTCCTGTTCATGTCCGGCTATCTCGACGACATCGGGGTCGGCTCCGACATGGACGAGCGCAAGACGGCGTTCCTCCAGAAACCCTTCACGCCCGAAGTGTTGGCGAGAACCGTCCGGGACCTGCTGGACGGCAAGTCCGGATCCGGACGGAATGGCGCCGGCGAGCATCTGGCGGCCTGAGCCAAAACCTAGCGGCTCCCCCGTCCGTTTCCCGAGATCGGATCGTGTGCACGGCCCGCTGGTGTCGTCAGCGCACCGATGCGGCGCGAACACGAATAAGAGAGCCGTTTTCCTCCCTCTCGCATCTTGGACGATTGACGCTTCTCCCTGTGGCTCTCTATACTTATTCATATTCATACTCTCGTGCAACCGCCACCGACTCCAGCGGGTCGCAGCCTTGGAGAAGCCAGATGCGATGGTGCAGGGAGGATAGTCCCCTCTGTGCGAGCCGGTTAGGTTCTGCCCGGCTGCGTTTTGCCATCCTGCTCTTCCTGCTCGGGTATGCCGGCATTCCCGACGCTGTCCCCGCCCAGACCATCCAATGGAATCCGTTGGCCGACGGCTTAGCGGTGACCCTGTGGCACCCTGCGCCGGCCTGCCAGGACGTGCCCGCGTTGCTCATCGTCCAGATCGACCCGGAGCGATTCGAGTTCTCGATCTATCAGTTTCACGACGAAGGCCTCGGCGCCCCGCTGACGATCCAGGAGTGGCAACACCGAACCGGCGCCCATGTCCTGTTCAACGCCGGCCTGTTCCGCGAGGACTACTCGTATTTGGGCCTGCTGATGAAGGACGGACGGATGGTCGGCACCAAGCGGCACCATTCCTGGCAAGCGCTCTTCGTGGCCGAGCCGGTCGTCCCCGGTCTCCGAAAGGCCCGGGTGCTTGACTTGGCTTTCGAGTCCTTCCACGAAGCGCACCCCTTGTACCGGGAAGCGGCCCAGTCGCTGATGTTGCTGGATCGCACGGGGAAGCCGCGGGTGCGCCAGACGGGGAAACGAGCTCAGCAGACGGTGGTGGCAGAAGACGGGGAGGGACGGATCTTAATCATCAAGACCACGGACGCCGTCACGCTGTATGGGTTAGCCGAGTGTCTGCGGAACGGCTTTCCCGCGATCCGTCAGGCCATGGCGATGGACGGCGGTTCCTCCTCTGACCTCTTTATTCGAACCGATCTCTTGGGGAACCGAAACGAAGAAGGCAGCCATCCGGCCTGGAAGGACATCGTGACCGGGCAGACATCCCGCCACATCCCGCTGCCCGCCGTGATCGGCGTAAAGCCGCGCCGCGAGCCGCTGCGGATGGAATCGGAGAAGACCGCGCCTGGCCGGACGACGCGACGTTAGCGACGCGGCGGTACGACGGGGAATCCGGCTTCCAACCAGGCGCTCATGCTCCCTTTGACGTTGTAGACGTACCGGTACCCCAGGTCCGCCAACGTTTCAGCCGCGATATGGCTGCGGTGTCCGGACTGGCAGTAGACCACGATATGGTCATCCGGCTTGGCGCCGATCTCGCGATGACGGGCTTTGATCTCGCGGAAATCGATATTCCGATCCGTGCCTGGGATGACCCCCGTGGCATGTTCTTCCGGCGATCGCACATCGATCAAGAAAAAGCCCTTCTGGGCCAACGACGGCGCTTTGTTCAACCCGGCCCGCAGTTGGTGGACAGACAACTCATAAGAATGATACGCCAAGGTGCCGCTCGCGCCGGTCAGCACAGCGAGCAGGGCGAGACTGGCCCATGCAATAGATCGACGGGCATCCATGGTTTTTCCTCCTTGTGACAACGAAGGTCCGTACAGGGACAGGTTGAGTCGGGCGGAAAACGAACAAGGTGTATGATAGGAGCCCCATGAAAGGCTGGTCAAGAGTCGCGGCGCTGGCCTGTGTCGTGGCGGGAAGTGGCTGCGCGGACGGCGCCAAAGTGATACAGGAAACTGAGACCGGCGGGATCGTGGTCTATCCGTTCAACAGCGGGCAAGGCCATCTGGTATCGCCGTTCCGACGCGACGCACTGCAACTGATCGTGCAACGGTGCGGCAGCCAGTACACGATCGTCCGGGAGGGAGAGGCAAAGGGACGAAGCCGGATCGCAGGCGGAATGGGAGGGACGGAGGACGTGATTCACGAACGGCGCTGGGGGATTCAGTTCGAGTGCAAATAACGGCGGGGCCGGCAGGTTTAGGTCTTCGCAGTTAGGGACACCTCCTCGTGTCGGCGCCGCAGATCGTCAAGAGTCAACAGGCTGAACAGCGTCACGCCCTGCCGTTCGACGTTCGCCCGTCCGTCCTGTTCCTTCCGATCCACGATGACCAAGGCGTAACGGACGTCGAGCCCAGCCTCACGCGCCGCAGCAACGGCCTTGAGCAGCGAGCCGCCGCTGGTGAGCACGTCGTCGACGATCAACGCCCGATCGCCGGCCTGAACGGCCCCCTCGATCAACTTCCCCAGCCCGTGATCCTTCGGCTGCTTGCGGACGACGAAGGTTCGCCAGTCCCTGCGCGGCGTCGCGCGAAAGCCGTAATCGGAGAGGGTCGTCGCGATCGAAATGGCGCCCAACTCGAGCCCACCGACGCAGTCGAACTCCAGGTCCTTGAGGACTTCCCAGGCTGCCTGCGCCACCAATGCCCGGGGACCCGGATGGGCCATGAGGGCACGGCAATCGACATAAAACGGGCTCGTCAGACCGGAGGCCAACTTGAAACCGCCTTGAGGGTCCCACTTGAACGCCCCAGTCGCAAGAAATGCGTGAGCCAACTCATCCCGTACCATTGCCGCTCCCTGCCCGCCCTGCGCACCGCCTTCGTTCCTCGCCGGCAGTGTAGCTGATTCTACACGCTTCGCCATCCCCAACGCATTCCCTTTTTCGGGGCTGCCCGTCCCGCCGGAGCCCGGGCTTCCGGTAAACCGTTGGACCTGCGTCGCCAGCAGACCGGCGACCAAGTCGAGATCGAAGGGCCAGGCATAGCGGAAGACGACCTCAGGATGGGCGCGACGAAGCTGGTCGATCGTCCGGGGAATCTCGACTTCAGCATGGGACCCGCCGGGCGTCAGCATGGCGGAGATTACTGTGATTTGCCCGACGCCTTCGTTGAGCAGGTCTTCGACCGCCTCCTCCAGCGTCGGCGCGCAATACTCGTTGTAGGCAACACGGAACAAGGCGCCGTCCAACAACGGCTTGAGCCGAGCGGCCAGGGCTTCGAGCCCCGACTGGTAAGGATCATTCTCGCCCGTTCGCGGCCATCGACGAATTCGGCGGTCCAATTCCGCTTCTTCCGCCGTTGGCGCGACCCCAGTCGACCGCCGCTGCGCCTCCAGCCGTTTGAGCTTCATGACAAGGTCGTAGGGACAATCCTTTGGAATCCCGCCATGCCCGACCAGGACCACGCCCTGTTTCTCCATTGTGTGCCCCCTCAGAGGTGATTACGGAGCTTCAGCTCCTTCGGATGCGGGTTCAGATAGACCTGATCGCGGAGATACGCGATCCCCTGGCGCACGACATGCTGTTTCACAAGCGTGAGCGGGACGACCAAGGGCACGAGCCCTTGGCGATAGTCGTCGATGACGCTGTCGAGGTCGCTCCGCTCCGACTTCGTCAACCGCTCCTTCATGTACCCGACGAGATGCTGCAGGACATTGACGTGCTTACGTCGGGTAGCCGTCACCGCCAAGGCGTCCATAAACAGGACGCCGTATCGCTCGATGAGCTCTTTCGGCGGATACCGGTCCGCCTGGGCGACCAGCCGGCCCAGTTGCTGGTAGTGCTGTCGGCTGTGCGCCAGCAACAGGTATTTGTGTTGTGTGTGAAACCGCACGAGGTCGTATCGCGTGACCGGCCCGCGTGCCAATGTCCGCCACCGGTAATACGAGAACACCCGCTCGATAAAGTTGTCCCGGAGCACCGGATCGGAGAGCCGCCCCTCGTCCTCGACCGGCACGGAAGGGAAACGGGCCATGAACGCTCCGGCAAAGAGTCCCACGCCGTTGCGGTTCGGCGTGCCATGTCGATTGAACACCCGCACCCGTTCGATGCCGCAACTGGGCGAATCCTGCTTGAAGACGAATCCCGAGAGATCCAAGGCTTCCAGTTGGCGGACCCGCTCCTCCGAGAAGCGCGCTAGCTCCGCCGTCCGATCACGGGCCGAGTGCACCGTCACGAGCCGCGGACGCCGGGGATCGCCGGTCAGCCGCATCGCCTCCCGCGGAACTCCAAAGCCGGCTTCCACTTCCGGGCAGACCGGCACCCATTCTACGAACCGCCCGAACACCTCGACCAAGAAGCTGTCCCGCTTGTGTCCGCCGTCGTAGCGGACCTCCTCGCCGAGCAGGCAGCGACTGATGCCGAGACGAATCGGCGCGCTCAAGTCTTCGCGGGAGTCATCACACATACGTCACGGCGCAAGCGAACGGCGACCGGCCGATCCGGCCTGATTCTCATGCCGCAGGTCGGGAGGACGCTGCCGGCCCGATGATCGCCCGCAGGGCTGGCTCCAGCGAGGGATAGCGGAATCGATATCCGCCTTGTTGCGCCACCCCGGGCAGGACGCGTCGTCCCGTCGTGAGTACCGTGGCGAGTTCGCCCAGCGCCAGGCGCAGCACCATCCCAGGCACTGGCAGCCAGGAGGGTCGGCGCAGCACCGCCCCAAGGTGGCGCAGAACTCCCGCATCGCCACCGGCGAGGGCGCGACCGCATTGACCGGACCGCTCACCGTCGGGGTGCCCAACACCCATTCCATCAGGTCGACAAGGTCCGCTCGGTGGATCCAGGACACCCATTGGGTCCCACCGGCCCGCCGACGAAGGCACGAAACGGCGGCAGCCTCTTCGGGAGAGTCCCGCCATCCTTCTCCGACACCATGCCGAGGCGCAGGCAGACAACGCGCGCGCCCCCACCCGTTGCGCCAGTAAGGCCCCCCTGTTCCCAGGCCACGCACAACTCGGCCAGAAACCCTGTTCCCAGCGGAGCGCCCTCCAGCAAGGGGTCAGTCGTCGCGGGGACCATAGTAGCCGACGCCGGACACGGAAAGAAATACCCGGGGCCGCAGAAAAGGGGTCGGGAGTCTTTGCTTGACAGAACCTGCTCCAGGTTTGTCACGGGGCCTGCCCCGATGGAGTTGGAGGCAGGGAAGCGCGAATGGGAGGTGACCTGATCCAGGGATGACGGTCACGCGAACCGGGCTTCGGAGAAAAGACTCCCGACCCCTTTTCAAGCGAGACGACCAGTCAGGCGTCGCGAATCTGCACCGCGTCTGCCAATCCCAACTCATCCAGGATCTGCCGGAGGTCTGAAATCAGACTCCCTGCCACGTCGTGGCTGACCGTCACCGTGAACTCCACGCCGACTTTGAGATTGGAGCCAGACCGGAGCTTGGGCAGGACCTTCGTGCCCAGCCGATTCCACAGCTCCGGTGGGACAGCACCCACGAGGCGGATGGTCTTTGTCTGGACTGCCGGCGTAGGCTCCGGGTCGGATTTGCCTGTCGGTGCCGTGCCCGACAGGGCAGACAGGGAGGCAGGTCCGGGGCCAGGCCCAGGAGGAGCCGGTTGTGGCTCCGGCCTCGGAGTAGGCACGGGGACTCCTGCCTTCAGTGCCTGCGCCTTGGCTTTCGTAAGAAGAAAGACCCCCGCTTCGAAGGCGACTTCATCGGTGCTGACAGGCTCCTCAAACCATACCCGCTCATACGTGTCGTCGCTCCTCTGACCCGAGGCGAGGCCAAAGTCGCCTCGCTCCACGAACTCGACGATTTTCCTCCGCAGGACCGTGTCAGGATCGACGAGGCGCGTGAGCGAACCGTTCAGAAAACTCTGCCGCAGGCTGGTGAGCGGCCACGCACCGGACTCCTTGAACGCAGGCGGCCAGTTCCGGTCGAGGTAGCCCGCACCGACCGACTCGTTGAGGAGTGCCTGAGATTTGAGCGCGGCGAGGACCCTGTCGCACAGGGTCTCCCCGCTGCTGGAGTGCCCGGCCCCCAGATCAATGGCCTTGAGTCCGTCGGCCGCCTGGGGGTCGAAGATCACGGCGAACCGGTAGCCACCCCAGACCTCGTCCTTGGCCGCCTCTTCCGCGGCTTTGACTTTTGATTGGAGCTCGGCGCGATCCGTGCGGTCGAAGCCTTCCCCGATCGTCCCGTCGGCAATTTCCTGGGCCACCCGCTTCCAGGCGAGCCACAGCTCCACCTTCTCGCGCAGGTCCCGGCCCGGTTTCTTGACACACCAGACGATTGCTCCGGGATAAAGACGGGGCGACTTGCCGCGCTGCCGGGTCCATTCTGCGAGCTGGTTCCGCAACGAACCGCCGTCTGTCCACTCCGTTTCCGGATCCACGAGCACCAACGTGAGCTTGGGCGAATCCGCCACCTCCGCACCGTCTTGGGGAAACGGCACCACCGGAATGCTAGCGCCCCGGCGGAATTCATCTTCCACGAGCTTGCGCAGGGCGGGCTTGATGTCGGTCTCCTCATCCAGCGACGCCCGGCGATCGCTCACCATCTTTCTCAGCGTGGGCTGGTGGCCGATCTTGAACCCGTCTGAGCCCACCTTGCGGATGTAGTAGGACTTGTCCTCTAACGCGAACGCGGCGTTGTCCACCGAGGTGGTGTCCACCTCCGGCTCGCCGAGGGCGAAGCGCAGCTCCGGCAGGTGCGCGACCTTGTCCGTCTGGCCGCCCGAGGACTCGAAGAGGATCGCCGTCCCGACGCGGCGGTGGATGCCGCGCAGCGGCCCCTTGGTGTCTGCGTCCAGTGCCTTGGCGTGCGAATGTTCGCCGGCGATGTCCGCGTCGATGGCGGCAATCAGCCGAGATTCGCCCAATTGCCCGAGGATCGTGCTGCGAAAGCCCAGGTCATGCAGGGGCGCAGAGCCGAGGGTGATCAACGGTTCGCGCCTCGCGGTGGTGAACCCGTCGCGATAGGCCCAGGCGATCCACTGGGCCAGCATCGCCAGCGTCCCGCGCGTCTGCTGGTACTGGGGGAGCGCCTGCCACTTGCGCTGAAAGACCGAGAGCGTGGCCGGGTGGAAGGGGTAGCAGGCCTCGAATCGGCTACGGAGGAATTCCCGGGCCTTGCTCTCCGTCGCCCCCGTGTCCACGGCTGTCCACTGCGGCGGAAGCTGCGCTCGTCGGTCGAAGCACCAGTCGGCGAAGGCCCGTGACACGTTCTTCCTGATGCGGTCGCTTCCCAGATCTTCGAAGAGCCGCCGCCGGATGACCTCGCTGATCTCGGTCTCGTCGTTGGCGATCAGGTCCTTGGCCACGCGCCGGACGACCTTGGTGATCTTGTCCTGCCACTCGAGGTCCCAATCCGTCATTTCCACCTGGCTGCGCGGCAGGCTAATGACCGCCACGCCGTGCGTGGTTCCCGTGGTGGCCACCGTCAGGTTCTGGATGAAGGCATGAAACGACTCTGCCAGGGCGCGATGCCGGTTGAGGAAGTTGAGCACCTCGTCGAAAAGAAGAAGCACAGGGGCATTTGCCGCTTGAAAGAGACGTGCGATGGATTCCGTTCCCGGCGGGATCGTCTTCGCCGCACTGCCCAGCACTTCGACGCCCTTGTCACCCGCGAGCTGGCGCGCGATGTCAATCCACGGGGTCTCTCTGCCGTCCTGCGGGTCCCAGGCGTTTCCAACGAACACGCCCACCCGCGCCCTGGGCACCGAAGACAGACCGGCCTCTCGCAACAGGTCTGAGACACCCGAATAGTCCTTCGCCTTCTCGCCGCTCGTGCCGAGGTGGTAGAGGGCCGTCAGCGTGTGCGTCTTGCCGCCGCCGAACTGGGTGATAAGGGTCAGCACCGGCGCCGTGTTGTCCGTCCGGCCAGAGAGCCTGCGCAGCACCAGGCCGGCGTGCTCGCGCAAGGCTCGGGTCCAGCAGGTGCGCGAGAAAAACTGCTCCGGGTCCCGGTAGTCCTCCGGTGCCGACTTCGCCACAACCTGCTCAAGAGCGATGGCGAACTCATCGGGGTTGAACGAGCGGCCCTCGCGCACTTCCTTACGCGGGGTGACGACCTTGTACCAAGGTTCCATGCGGTCCTCCTACGGTCTCTTCATGGGTGCTGACGCACGTATTCTTCGAGCCGACGGCCCACACCGACGATCGTCAGCCCGACCACCTCTTGGGCCTTCTCGTCGTAGCGCACGATCACGTCCTCACCGACGTCCACTCCCGTGGCCGGCTGTAGAGGGCCGAAGCTGATGGACAGCGTGTCGGTCTCGCCGTCCTATTCCCACGCGAGGGGCACGTCTTTCTTTTCGAATAGTTTCACGGCACCGTCTGGTACTCGATCTTGCGCGCGTCCGTGACGCGCCTCGACGCATCCAAGATTTCCAACGAAACAAGATTCCCGTCCTCGTCGTAGTCCAGAATCACGCCCGGCTTGTCTTCGTCGCTTTCCGCAATCGTGACACCTTCCTTCAGAATCACGGTGAGCGTATCGGTTTTCTGGTCGTAAGAGATTTTCATGGCTCGTTCCTCCAGTACTTCTCGATTTTACTGGTCCGATAGACCGTGACAACTTCCGCAGGCTCGCGGTCCACGTCCACAAAGACGCGAAAGAGGTAGGTCTTCCCCTGAAGCGCAATTCTCGACTGCAGAACTTCGCGGCCAGGGCGCACCGGGATCCGCCGCTCTGGGGCCGTGAGCACCTGATGGACGGTATCGGCCGGGATGCCGCGTCGTGCCATTTCGAATTGGGCGTGGCAGGTCAAGACATACTGTGGAACCGGTTTCGCCATATCTACCTCGGCACCGCCAACAGCATGGCGTCCAGCAGGCGCTTCTCCTCGCTGCCCGCAGGATACAGGGCGGAGAGGGCGTTGGCGAGGCGGAGGAAGTTCGGCCCTCGCTCTTGTTCAGTCTTGAGCAGGGCACGCAGCGCGTTTGCCCGACCGCTCGCCTGAAGCAACATGGCCACGTGGACCCGGTCGAGCGTCGTCCCTCCTGCCTGGGCCGAACCTTCGGCAGGCAGGT
>JBPKMA010000012.1:103123-107685 GCA_051293835.1 Nitrospiraceae bacterium
CGCTCTTGTTCAGTCTTGAGCAGGGCACGCAGCGCGTTTGCCCGACCGCTCGCCTGAAGCAACATGGCCACGTGGACCCGGTCGAGCGTCGTCCCTCCTGCCTGGGCCGAACCTTCGGCAGGCAGGTCGCGGCTGGCCTCGAGGGTCTCATCGGATCCGACGGATCGGTCGGATCTGCCACGGCGCTGTTTGCGTGTGCCCCTTTGCTGGTTTTCGGAGAAGAGCAGCAGTTGAGGAATGTCCGCGGGAGCCTTCTCCAGCCGCTCGGCAACCGCCTCGGCCCCATCCTTGCCGAAGAGGATCCTGGCTCGCTCCGCGACTGACAGCAGCCGCACCACACCCTTCTTCGTCTCAATGATCCGGCCTTCCCACTTGGGCAGGTTGATGCCCAAGGGTTGGGCGAATCGGCGCACCACATCGAAGATCAGCGCATAGCCGCCTTTGGGGGTGGGGTGGTCGTCGTCGTCACTCAGATCGGTCAGATCCGACGGATCGGACGGATCGGACTGATCGAAGGAATCACCCACTGTGCTTTGGAGCGTCCACAGGAACAGCGCCGTCAGCCGTGCATCCTCTTCCAGCGCCCCGGCAACACCGTTACGGGCTCGGGCTTCTTGGGTGCCGAGCACGTTTTCCAGCGCCGTGCGCCCGACGACCTCCCAGACCTTTTCCAGAAATTCGGCGAGCGTGACCTCTTGACCCTCGGCGGTCTCCACGCGGCGATAGCGGCTGAAAATCTCGAGCGCCGGGCCAATGCAGGCGAAGACCAGGTCTGCGCCGCGAATGCCCTCGGCTTGTAGCCGCTCCATCCAGTCTCCGACTCGCTTGGGCAACTCGCGCAGGACAGCCGCCCAATCGCCCACCGGCGCGTCCGCTGGTCGGGGGCGGCAGACGAGGTGGACACTGGTGGCCAGCGCGGCGGAGTCGCGAGCACGCAGCCGTGAGGCCATCTCGGTGGCGATGGGCCAAGAACCGGTGATCGTCCAGCCGCCGCGGATCATGCCGGAGAGGAGCGCCTCCCACCCCTCGGTCGTCTTGTGGGCAAAGACCACCGCACCGACTCCGTCTTCGCGGAGGACGCGGCGCCCTTCGGCAAAGGCGGACCCCATGCTCGCCTCGTAAAACTGCGGAGTCCTGACGCCATGTCCCTTGGTCGTCGTACTATCGACGACGATTTCTCGTGTTTTTGGCGTCAGGGGATTCTTCGGGTCGAATGGGTCGTGCAATAACGGATGGCCCGCAAGCGTCCGCTTGAGCCAGACGAAGAAGAAATCCGAACAGTGGGCATAGTCGATCGCGTCGTAGTAGGGCGGATCGGTGAACCAGACCTGAGCGGTTTCGTCAGGCAACGGATGCTCCGTCGCGTCGGCGAGCTGGACTTGCGCAGCTCGGGAACCTGGCCACGCATCTATTGCTTTGGAAATCCACTGGAGAGCACCATCATAGTTCCCAGTGCTCGCGGAAAACGGAAAAACCTCGCAGAAATCCCACACTATCGGCAAGGCCTGGCGACCATAAGTGTGATTCACCTTTTCCCCAGGCAAATGCCAAGAACACAGCGATGATGAATAATCCACACATCGACTTGCTGTTAAGGTCATCGCCTCCCTTACCGCCTCACTCCGCGCCTCTGCGGTGAGCTCCCGCACCAGCTGCACCAGCGTCACGAGCGCCACCTTCTGCCGCGCGGTGAAGAGGTCGCCGAAAGTTTGAGGTCCGTATTTACAGACCCAAAAATTCCGCGTATCAGCTGCATGGATCGGCTCATCCGGCACCGGGCAGAGGTGAGAAGATCGGTCTGATCCGTCAGCAGATCTGTCCAATCCAACGGATTGTTCCCACTCCTGTAGCATCGCCTGGAGCCGCTGCTGCGCCTTCCACACGGCCTCGTAGTCGCGCTCGGTCGGCAGGCGGTAGTGGCGGCCCTGCTCACCGGGCCTGAGCGTCACCACCGCCAGCAGCCGCGCCCCGCCGATCCTTGCCCTTCGATCCGTCAGATCCGACGGATCAGTCGGATCCGACGGATCGAAAACAACGTCCGCCCCGCCACGCTGCGCGGCCAGCTGCGCCCGTACCCGCTCCGGCGGCAGCACCGTGCCGCAGTAGAGGCAGGTGGCCCGGGCGCGGCCCACCGTGCCTTCGGGGACCTCTTTGTCGCTTTTCGGCTCGAAGATTTCGAATCTGACAGATCGGCCTGGTCCGACCGATCCGACGGATGGATCAGACGGCACAGCCCGCAATGCCCACCTGCGGTTCGCCTTCTTGCACAGCCAGAACGACCGCACCAGCGGAATCTCCGCCCCGCAGTTGGGCGACTCGCACCGCACCGTCCGCGCCCAGAGGTAGGCAATCGGTGTGGCGCCATCTGGATCCTTCGGGTAGAACTCGGCCAGTTCTTTTTCCGCACGCTTCTTGATCTCCCCGCCCACGCGCCGCAGTTCCTCAGCCAATTCCGGTCCGTGGCGGGGGATGTCCTCCAGCATGACCTTGAGGATCAGGCAGGCAACCGGGTTCAAGTCGCTGGCAAAGGCCTCGCAGCCGAGCCGCAGGGCTTCCAGGGGAATCGAGCCGCCGCCGGCGAAGGGGTCCACCACCAGCGGCGTCTCGTCACCATGCGCCGCCTTGACCAGTTCCCGCGCGGGCTTAATCCAGTCCTGGTCGTTAGCCACGTCCCAGTTGGCAAACTGGGCGATGAAGTCGAATAGGGCCCGGCGCAAGCCTTGGGTGGAATGAACCTGCTCCTGGCGTTTCGGCGTGTTCCAACCTGGCACCTCCAGGAGAATCCTTGCCGCGTTTTCTTTGAAGTCCGCTGGGCAGAGCGGGTCGCACGGGTCGGGCAAGAGTAGCCCCAGCAGCACCGCCCGGCACGAGGCGAGCGGCCGCCGCGCCCACCAGAGATGCAATGTGGATGGATGCCCGTGGCGGATGGACTTCTCCCGCGCCGCGTGCTTCGACACCTCGGCAATCGGGAAGTCCACCTCGGCGAGACGCTTACAGGCTTTGGGGATCATTGTTCGATCACTCCTTTGCAGTTCGGATAAGCCGAGCAACCCCAGAATTGACGACCGGCGTTCTTGCCGAGCTTGGCGGTGCGGAGGACCATCGGCTTGCCGCAACGGGGGCAGGGGGGAATGTGATCTGTCGGATCGGTCCGATCAGTCTGATCCGATCGATCTTTCCTGTTCCGATAGGCGAGCCGCGCTGCGGCGAGCTGCTCACTATAGCCACCCTCTTCCACGAACTGCTGTTCCAACGCGGCAATCTGCTGATCCAGCAGAAAGTTCGCCTGGTGAATCAGGCAGATGATCCCGTTCGCGCGCACGGCTGGGTCATCGTGTTCGAGCCAGGGGGCGTAAAGCGCCCAGCGCGCTTGATCCGAAAGATTCGTCAGATCCGACGGATCGGACCGATCCGACTGATCTTTCCTGAAGCGCCTCGGCACCTCGCGCACGGCACGGGCCTCGGGAGAGTTGGGTGTCCATTGGGGCAAGTGGCGGTGACGCAGATAGTCTTCGTAGTCGAGCAACAACTCTTCGAGACTCGCACGGGCGGTATTGAGCAGGCGTAGCTCGGTTTGCGACGAAGCCGCGGCGGCCCGGCTGGCCTCGGCGATGTTCTGTCGGCCAGAGCGAGCAGCTTGTACCATCTGATCCACCAGGCGGGATCGTGGATCGAGAAACTTCTCGCAAAACCAGTAAGTGGCATCGTAGATGAGCGTGGCCGTCTGAAAACTGGCAGTTTGCCGGTAGCCGCCAGCAGGGCGCAGGCGCTTTCTCGATCTGCCTGATCCGTCGGATCGGTCCGATCCGTCCGATCGGTCAGATCTCATCTCTTCCTCCATAACGCGGGCTCTCCTCCCGCACCTGCATCGGCTTTGTCATCGCATCCACCTCCAGCCAATAATGCGCCACCTTGGTGACCTCGTGCCAGGGAAAGCGAGCAGGGTCTTTGATCGGTTCCTGGAGCTGGGGTTCCGCGCTGCAGTTCGTGACCACGTAAAGCCAGTAGCAGTCGCGGCGGTCCTCGGCCACGCGGTGTTCGTTCGGGGTAAGCAGGATCGTGCCGGTTGCGCCTGCGAGCCCCTTGACCTCGATCAGGCGCAGCTCGCCGGAGTTGAGATCAAGGCTCGTGATGTCGTAGCCCAGGTTCTTCTCGTGCACGTCATACACCTGCCGCCCCTGGGAGCGTTCGTACTCCATCACGGCCCGCATGGCCACAGTCTCGGTCTCCGGGTTGGGTTGGAGCCGCTGCACCTCGGGCGTCGTGCGTTCGGGATGGGGCAGAATGAGGACGCTTGCGATCCGTTCCACCGCCTGGAGTGAAAGCGCGCGCTGCTGGGCGAGCTCCTTGCGCCGCCGTTCCCGGCGCTGGAGCAGCTCGGCGTGGCGGGCCTCCGCCTGGGCCAGCCGGCCCTCCGCTCCCTGTTCGCCCCGCTCCACCGCTTCCTGGGCCTTGCCGATTTCATCGTCGGCCCGCTGGATGAGTTCGGTCAGCGAGAGTTCCACGTGCCGCGCGATGCGCTCGATCTCGGCCAGGCGCTCCTTGCGGGTCTCTTCGAGAAA
>JBPKMA010000012.1:107785-109521 GCA_051293835.1 Nitrospiraceae bacterium
TCGATGAGCATCTCCAGGTTGAGTGTCTTCGAGGCCAGCCCTTCGAGGGCATTCTGGCAGATCGCTCGGAACTGGCGCTCGTCGACGTGCTTGAGCAACCGCTCTTCGAGGTCGGCATCGCCGAGACGGCCGGCGTAGTAGTCGCGGAGCACCCGCTCAACTTGCGCTGCCGGCAGCACCTCACCGACCACGTTGAACACGGCGTCATCGTCGAGGGCGTCGCGGATCTCCTGAAGCTTTTCCAGGAGCCGCTTGAGCACCCGGCCCTCGATGGTGTTCGTGGCGACGAAGTTAAAGATCAGACAGTCCTTGCGCTGGCCGTAGCGGTGGATACGCCCCATGCGCTGCTCGAGGCGGTTGGGGTTCCAGGGGATGTCGTAGTTGAAGAGAATGTGGCAGACTTGGAGGTTGATCCCTTCTCCGGCCGCCTCGGTCGCCACGAGGATTTGGATCGCTCCTTCCCGGAACTGCTGCTCCGCGTGAAGCCGCGTCCCCGGCTCGTCGCGCGATCCCGGCTTCATGCCGCCGTGGATGTACCCAACGCGGAAGCCCCAGGACTTCAGACGCTCCACCAGGTAGTCGAGCGTGTCCTTGAACTCGGTGAAAATGAGCAGCCGCTTCTCAGGATGGTCAAAGAATCCCTCTTGCTGAAGCAGCTCCTTGAGCTTCGAAAGTTTAGCTTCCGCGCCGGAATCCTCAACCGTCCGGGCCTGGCTGGCCAGCGCCTTGAGTTGCTGAATCTCCTCCTGGACCTGCTGGGCGTTGCCTGCGAGCGTGATGGCCTGGAGCGTTTCTTCGAATCGCTCCCGCTCGCTCTCCTCCATTTCCTCCAGTTCGTCCGGGTCGGGAAGGTCAGGCGGGGCCAACTGTGCGAGGTCCTGGGCTCGCTTCAATCCCTCCTCCAGACGCTTGGCCCGGTTCTCCAGCGAGTGCCGCATGGCGTAGGTGCTCGAGGCCAGCCGGCGCTGATAGAGGGCCATCAAGAAGCCGACGGCGCGGGCGCGAGGGTCGTCGCCCTGCGCTGCGGCCTTCGCACTTTGCTGTTTCACGAAGCGTGTGACGTCGCGGTACAGCTCGAACTCCGCCCCGTCGATCTGGAATTCCACGGTACGAGGGATGCGCTTTGTGAAGATGGGGCGCGCGGCCCAGGTGCCGTCGGCTTGCCGCTCTGGGAAATAGACCATCGCCTCCTTGGTGCGGCGCAGGTAGAAGGGCGCCCGCCGGCGGTCCATGGCCTCGCGGATGGAGCGGACGTTGGCATAGGCGTCCGCGTCGAGGAGCTGGAGGAAGAGGCTGAAATTCTCAGGATCGCCCTTGTGCGGCGTGGCCGTCAGCAGCAGCATGTGATCGGATGTGTCCCGCAAGAGCTCGCCCAGCTTGTAGCGCAGACTCTTGTGGGATTCGTCTGTGGCCGACATGCGGTGCGCTTCGTCCACGATGACAAGGTCCCAGTGGACTTGGCGCAGACCGGGGAGGATCTCGTGCCGCTTGGCGAGGTCGAGCGAGGTGATGACCCGCTTCTGCTCTAGCCACTGGTTCACGCCGAACTGGTCCCGGATGTCGCCACCCTTGAGGACTAGGAACGTTGCATCGAACTTTTCCTTCAACTCGCGCTGCCATTGGAAGGTGAGGTTGGCGGGGCAGACGATCAGGATGCGCTCGGCGAGACCCCGCAGTTCGAGTTCGCGGATGAGCAGCCCGGCCATGATGGTCTTGCCGGCCCCAGCGTCATCGGC
>JBPKMA010000013.1:0-74910 GCA_051293835.1 Nitrospiraceae bacterium
CGTACAAGGCGAAGATCGAGTTAGGCAAACAGCTCTATTTCGACGGCCGGCTCTCCAAGAATAATGCGGTCTCGTGCGCGTTCTGTCATACGCCCGGCGCCGGGTTTGCCGATCCACGCCAGACCTCAGTCGGCGTGGATGGCAAGGTGGGAGGGCGCCAGGCCCCAACCGTGTACAACACGGCGTTCAACCACCTGCAGTTTTGGGACGGCCGCGCCCGGTCGCTGGAAGAGCAGGCCATTGGGCCGATTCAAAATCCGGTGGAGATGGCGGAAACCCATGAGAACGTGGTCAAGAAGCTCGGGAAGATCAAGGGCTATCGGGAGCAGTTCCGTGCCGTCTTCGGGACCGAGGTCAATCTGCAGGGAATTGCCGAGGCGATCGCGGCCTACGAACGGACGATCCTCTCGACCAACTCCGCCTTTGACAAGTACATGTTGGGCGACAAGGCGGCGATGGACGAGGCGGCAGTGCGCGGCATGGTGCTGTTCAAAGGTAAAGCCCGCTGCATCCTGTGCCACAACGGCCCCAACTTCACCGACGGTAAGTTCCACAACCTCGGCGTCCCGCAAGTCGGCCCGATGAAAGAGGACCTGGGCCGTTACTACGTCACGCGGTTGGAGAAAGACAAGGGCGCGTTTAAGACGCCCACCCTCCGCAGCATCACAGAGACCGCGCCGTACATGCATGACGGGGTGTTCAAGACGCTGGAGGAAGTGATCGACTTCCTCGACAAAGGTGGGGGGCCGAATCCCAATCTGAGCCCCCTCATCAAGCCGCTCGGGCTCACGGCTGAGGAGAAAGCCGACCTCCTGGCGTTTCTCAAGGCCCTGACCGGCGAGCCGATCAAATTCGAGATGCCCAAGCTGCCGAAGTAGACCGTTTGAATCCTTTTCGGAGTCTCCTTCCTCTAACGGGCATGTTGCTGGGCGGGATCGCGTGGACACGGGATCCCGCCGCTGCTCCCATTCATTACCTACAAGGAGGCCGCTATGAGGAACGGAGTGATCGTTGCGATAGCCATCGGGGTGTTCGGGTGCGGCGCTGTCGCGCCGCAGCATGTCGGCGCCGAGCCGAAGTCGCCGGTCGATGGGTATGACATCCATGTTCAAGCCCCGCACATGATGCACGACGGCACCGTGGGGGGACCGTATCATCATTACTGCAAGGGGATCTCCGACAAAATCCTCCAGTGTTTGCTGTTCAAATCCACAGACCCACGGGCGCAACTGATTGGGGTTGAATACTTCGTGGCGAAAGAGCTCTCCAGAAAACTCCCGCCCATTAAGTGGCATCGGCATTTCCATGATCACAAGGTGGAGATCGCAACCGGCCGCGTCCAGGTGCTTGAGCCGGTGGACAAGGCGAAAGAAATTGCCGAAGCCGCCTCTAATACGGACGGCGTCATCTATCACCTCTGGCAAGAAGGCCAGGAATTCCCGGACGGGACGGTGACCTTTCCACAGTCTCTCGGCCATACGTTCACCGGGCACAGCGAACGGCTCGTTTCTGCTCCGTAAGTCAGGCCGTCCGTGCGTCGGGCAGGGCTTGTTACGCACAGCCCTGCCCGTGTGCATGGCCAGTGAACGCGAGGACAAAAGACGGGACGGCCGATAAACAGGGCGCCGTTTCTTGAAGAGGAGGAACGAACGTGGGCGATCGGCTCAGGCGCGGCGTCGCAGTTTTTCTGGGCGTCATGGGGATCGTCGTCGGACCTACGTGGGGAGCTGACCCCGAAGTGCTGAGGCCGCGGGTCCCCCCTGACCAGCTTGAGGCTGCCCGAACGGTTATCAACCCGTTGCCTGCGACTCCGGAGAACGTCGAAAAGGGCAAGGCCCTCTATCACGGCAAGGCCTTTTGTGTCACCTGTCACGGGCGGGACGGAAAAGGGCTCGGGGAGATCCCGGGGCTGGTCGGCCGGCTTCCGCGCAACTTCACGGACCAGGCTTGGCAGGCGGCCAGAACCGACGGCGAGCTGTTCTGGATTCTCAAGAACGGCAGCCCGGGCACCGACATGGCCCCGTTCATTCCGCTTATTCTGACCGAAGAAGAAGCCTGGCAGGTGTTGCTCTATGTGCGGTCGTTCGGCGGCCGCTGACAAATAGCTCGAAAAGGGGTCGAATAGCTCGAAAAGGGGTCGGGAGTCTTTTATTTCCCTTTTTATTCCTCAGCGGAGTGCGGAAAAGACTCCCGACCCCTTTTGTTCTCTTGACGGCCATTGGTGGAAGGGCTAGGCTTAGACGGTCTGAGGAGACCGCAGGTGCGGGGTGAGGGGCCGAAGGGAAGGCCGTGACGATGGCGGAGGGTGAGGGCACCGTTCTGGTCGTCGATGACGATGCAGAGATGTGTGAACTGGTCCGGGATGTGCTCAAGGAGCGGGGCCACCAGGTGACTACGGCTAGCGGAGGCAAAGAGGCGCTCCAACGACTTGCGGAAAGAGACTATGCGGCCGTGCTGACCGACCTCCGTATGAAGGATATGCCGGGCATCGAGCTGCTGCGCGCGATCAAACAGTCCTATCCCGACACCGGTGTGATCCTGATGACGGCGTTCGGTTCCGTGGAGACGGCGGTCGAGGCGATGAAGCACGGTGCGAGCGATTACCTGGTCAAGCCGGTCAAGACGGACGAGTTGGTCCGGGTGGTCGAGCGCGTGCTGCGGGAGGCGGCCCTGCGGCGGGAGGTCGCGCGTCTCCGAAGGGAGGTGCACAAAGAATATAGCTTCCACCAGATTCTGGGGAAAAGCAAACCCATGCAAGCTGTGTTCGATTTGATTCGACGGGTCGCTGACAGTCCAACCAATCTGCTCATTACCGGCGAGAGCGGGACAGGAAAGGAACTAGTCGCCAAAGCGATCCACTACAACAGCGACCGGCGTCATGCGCCGTTCGTGCCGGTCAACTGTGCCGCCATTCCCGAGACCCTGCTCGAGAGCGAGCTGTTCGGCCATGTGAAGGGTGCCTTCACTGATGCCAGGGTGGACAAGCGCGGGCTCTTCGAGGAGGCTCACACGGGCACGTTGTTCCTTGACGAGATCAGCGAATTGCCAATCATGCTGCAAGCGAAGCTGCTGCGGGCGATCCAAGAGCGGGAGATCCGGCGGGTCGGCGCGACCAAACCAATCGCCGTGGACGTGCGCATCATTGCGGCGACTAACCTCGATCTGGCCGAGGAGGTGAAGGCGAAACGGTTTCGAGAGGACCTGTACTACCGGCTAAACGTGATCGAGATTCGTCTGCCGCCGTTGCGGGAGCGGAGAGAGGACATTCCATTGCTGGTGGACGCCTTTCTGAAGAAGTGCGCTGAGGCTCGGGGCAAGCAGGTTCAGGGGGTGAGCGAGGCAGCACTGGCCCTGCTGGTCGATTACGCCTGGCCGGGGAATGTGCGCGAGTTGGAAAACGTGATCGAGCGCGCCGTGACTTTGAGTCGGGGGGCCAAGATCATGCCGGAAGATCTGCCCTCGGCGATTCAAGGAGCGCGAGGGGAACGGCGGATTCTAGACGAGGCGGTGGAACGGACGCTGTCGTTAGAGGCAATGGAAAAGGAATACATCCTGCGGATTCTGGAGAAGACGGGCGGGAACAAGTACAAGGCCGCGCATATTCTGGGGATCGACCGGAAGACGCTCTATCGCAAACTGGGTGCGATCGAGGGGAAGATTCGGGAGTAAGCCCGTGAAGCTTCAGGCGGACGAGTCGGTCTGCAAGCTGATCGTTGAAGCGTTGCCGAATGGGTTTTTATTGGTCGACGAGGCAGGCACCATCGTGATGACAAATCCCTGCCTGCTCGCCCAGTTCGGGTATCAGGAGAAGGAGTTATTGGGGCAATCGGTGGAAGTGCTGCTGCCAAAACCGGTGCAGGCGATCCATCGGGCTCACCGGGTCGCCTACATGCACCATCTTGAAGCCCGCCCGATGGGGCGAGGACGGGAACTCTACGGTCTGCGGAAGGACGGTACCGAATTCCCGGTCGAAATCGGATTGACTCCTCTTCAGGTAAACGGACGCACGTATGTCTTGGCCTCCGTCATCGATATCACAGAGCGCCGGCGTTTGGAAGAGCAGTTGCGCCGGACCGAACGGATTGCGGAACTAGGCATGCTGGCTTCGGGCATGGCCCATGAAATCGGCACGCCCATGAATGTCATCCTCGGCAGGGCGGAGTATCTGCTGAAGCGAGTCACGGAGGAGCCGATCAAAAAGAGCCTGCAGATTATCGTCACGCAGGTCGAGCGGATCATGAGAGTGATGAACCAACTGCTGGCCTTCGCCAGGCGGCGCCCGGTCGAGCGGCAGCCTCTCGATCTGCGGGAGACGATCGAGGCCAGTCTCGAAATGTTCCAGGAACGCTTGGCGCGGCACGGCATCCGGGTAGAGAAAACCTTCCAGGACGACTGTCCAAAGGTCCACGCCGATGCGGACCAGATGAGCCAGGTGCTGATCAACCTGATCATGAACGCTGTCCACGCCATGCCGGAAGGCGGCTCGTTGCGGATCGGCCTCGCTCGGTCCAACGGAACGGTCCGGTTGACCGTGGCCGATACCGGCCACGGGATCGCGCAGCAGGATCTCCCAAGGATCTTCGACCCGTTCTTCACCACCAAGGAGACGGGCAAGGGCACGGGGTTGGGACTGACCGTGGTGAAAGGCATTATCGACGAACATGGCGGATCGATTTGGGTTGAAAGCGAACCGGGAAAAGGGGCCACCTTCACCATCAGCCTGCCAGTGAGCCAATAACCAAAAGCGAACAGAAGGTAGCGGATAGCTGAGCGCTTTTTCCTTCTGGGACTGTGGCATCCTGCGACAGTGTTTGGCCTGCCGCTGAGGCTTTTTTCCCGGGGAGACCTGGTGCCAGTGACGCTCTTCTGCGCGTTCGAGCTGAATCTTGATGAAAAATCACCTGGTTGTGCCGCCTGGCGGGCCGGCCAGATGGGCATGCCCATTGCCTTACGTGGGCGCCAGGAATCTCCTGGTCAAAAGGGGAACATTGGTGCACGGAGAGAGGGCACTCGTGTTACTTGTCGTCGAAGACGATCTGGATATGCGCAGCTTATTGCGCGACGAGCTGATGAGCGAAGGGTATCAGCTCCGGGAGGCTGCCAATGGGGAGGAGGCCCTTTTGGCGATTGCCACGGAGGTTCCGGATTTGATCCTGACGGATCTCAAGATGCCGGCCGGGGGATTGGAGTATGTGAGCCGACTGCGACAGGCCGCGCCTCGATGCCCGATCGTGCTCATGACTGCCTTCGGCGAGCCAGCGATTCGGCAGGAAGTGCTCGCTCGTGGAGCCACGGTCTACTTCGATAAGCCCGTCCGCATTGCGGAGTTGAAGGCGTCCATCAAACGGTTGCTGGATCAGCAGCAACGCATAGTTTGAGTTTGAACCTAGCTCAGCGCAAACCGCGAATAGCCGGGAGCTCGAAGGGACGGCTGCCCGTGAGGCCGGCGCGGTTCGCGGTCAGTTATTCGCTGTGGGCTTTTTCTCTGGAAGAAGGAGGAGACCACGCACGTGGAGACGGCCGGGTTTCCGAATACCTCATCTGCAAGTGGCCCGTTTGTCGATGAGGTGTTGAACGCGCGAGTAGAGGCACTCAAGCTTCTGGCCGACCATCTTTCCGATCGCGTCCGGGTCGCGGTGCTTGGACCTGATTTGCGGATTGTCTATTCGAACGAGTCTGCCTGGGCCCAGGCGGCCGACCGCGATGCCGTGCGGCCGGCTCTGTGTTACGAGATCATCGGTCGACGAGTGGAACGCTGTGCCCCCTGTCCGGCTGTGCAGACCTTCACCACCGGCGAAGCGGCATCGGTGCCGGATCCGTCCGGCGACCAATTTCCATGCGGTATCAGCTGCGCAGTTCCGTTGAAGTCCTCGAGACACGAGACACAGTCGGTTCTCGTCTTCCTGAATCCACAGAAAGGCGCGGGAACAGCTCCCCTCCCGATCCGGGGAACCGGCGATCTCGAGCAGCGAGAAGGAGAGAGCCAGCTCGGCGAACTGATTGGCCGGAGTCCGGCGATGCGACAGGTGTTCGAAATGATTCGCCTGGTTGCGAACAGCCAAGCCACGGTGCTGCTCCAAGGCGAAAGCGGGACCGGGAAGGAACTGGTCGCGAGAACCATCCACCGGCTCAGCGCCCGCTGCGATCGCCCCTTCGTCGTTATCGACTGCGGCTCCTTGCCCGAGGCCTTGCTGGAGAGCGAACTGTTCGGCCATGTGAAGGGCGCCTTCACCGGCGCAGTGTCGCCCAGGCGCGGGTTGTTCGAGGAAGCCAACGGGGGAACGATCTTTCTGGACGAAATCGCGGATACCTCCTTGCAGTTTCAGGCCAAGCTGTTGCGGGTGCTGCAAGAAGGGGAGATCAAGCCGGTGGGGAGCAGCCAACGGATCAAAGTGGATGTGCGGGTTATTTCGGCCAGTAACAAAGATCTCCTGGACCTGGTCAAGGCGAAAGCCTTTCGCCAGGATCTCTACTACCGGCTGGCGGTATTGCCCTTGTTTTTGCCGCCGCTCCGCGAACGACGAGAAGACATCCCGCTGTTGGTCAAGCATTTTCTGGCGATGTCCTGCAGACGACACCGACAACCCCTCCGAACGGTGACACCCGAAGCCATGCAGGCGTTGACGAACGCGCCCTGGCCTGGGAACGTGCGCGAACTACAGCATGTGATCGAGCGCGCCGTCGTGACCACCAGGGGACCCGAGCTCACCTGCAAGGATTTCGTCGGTCTTGCCGCGCTTCCTCCGTGCGGTGACTTGCGAACCGTCTCGCGCAGCGCCGCGCGACAGGCGGAGCAGGCTCGCATCCTTCAGGCGCTTCAAGAAGCTGGGGGCAACCGGGTCAAAGCCGCCCGCCTCCTAAAGATCAGCCGTGCCAGCCTTTACAACAAGCTGCGCGAGTACGGGATCGCCCGAGAGCAGGAACCTCGAAGAACAGGAATAGCCGACAGCCAATAGCACCAGTTTATCCACGCCCCCTCTCTTTCATCCTCTTTTTAATCCCAGGATTCGGTGCGATTTGATGGCAACGGCAGGGATCCGGTTTCAGAGCCGGGCATGCAAACTTTGCATGCCCGCCCAGACTGCCGGGAGTGTCGTGCTTGCCTTCGCCCGCTCGACCAACCTGAAAGTTTTGAATTTCATTGAAGAAGGAAACGAGGAAGGTTCTCACCACCCTGACGGCATATCTGTTGCTCAACACGCGAGGAGCGCGTTCCTGTGGCTTCTCTTGTATGGCGGGGAATGCCGGACTGTGAGACCCCTGATCTGCGCCTGCTGCGGCCGCGTTCTGACCCATGCAATCTGGGATAAGTTCACTGAACAGGTCTACTGCGACCAGTGTATTCCTCCGCTGCCCCCGGTCTTTGAGCGGAATGTCCGGTCTCGCAGCTTCACGGCTATGAGTCATCGAACGGGAGGGGCACGGAAACGATCCGATGGGTGAGAAAGACAAAAACATCTTGGAACCCCAGGACAGCCCGTGCGAGTGCTGCGGGCGTGCTTCGCCGCGCCTGTTCTTCGATAACCGCAGCCAACTGCTTCTGTGCCCGCAGTGCTTTAAGGGCATGCGAGAACTCCGGGCGCGCCAGCCCGTTCGGCAATCAGCCTAGGGGCAAGAGTGATCGGGTGATCTTGTGAGACAGAAGACCCGATATCAGATGCACTTGGCCGATGAAGAGGCAAAGCTCCGCTGGTTGATCACCCGTCAGCCCGGCAGTGTTGAGCTCCGGTATTACCTGCTGTTTCTATTGGTGGCGAACCGGCAACATCTTCAGGCGGCCAAAGAATGTGAGCGGATTCTGGCGCATCGGCCTGACGATGTGATCGCCGGAATGTGGATGGCGACTTTGGCAAGGCGCTTGGCCCTCGAACGGCTCCGTCACGCGATTCGGCAACGGCGCAAGAGCCGCGGCCATCGTTGGTGGGGTCATGTCTGCCGCTCCTCAGAGTAACGTGGTCGTTGCTGGCGCGACCGACGCATAGGCTCGTTTCAACCTTCTTATTCCGCCGTACCGTCGACACGTCATCTCACGACCTCTTCAAAAGCGGCCGTTCCCGCTCGCGGGAGGTCATCTCTAAAGTCTCTCGGCTGCCATGGTTGCGTTTTCCCCTTCTGTAGTGGTGGTTGATCGGCAAGCCTCACCAGAACGCGGAGAGTATGCCTCGGTAGCTGAGAAAGGGGTCGATGAGAAAGGGCCGGAGTCGGCGGAAAGCCCGAAGGAACGACGCGGGTGGAGCCCTGGGCATGAGCCAGGGCGCCGGTGTCCGATTCTCTCCTCGCCGCAGCAGTCTCCTCCGACTGTGCAATCTTTGCAGGCTTGATCACTGCCGCGGAACGGAGCCAACGTGAGCAGGCCCGGTATTTCTTCAGGTCTTCAGGCTGAAGGCTCGGTTGTTTGCGCAGATCGGCGGTAGAGCTGATTGCACGTGGGAGGTATCAGAGTTGCTTTTCGTGCTCGAAGAGGGTTGTCGGCAAGCGAGGACCGGGGAACAGGTGAACGGTCTCGGGTGAGCGAGGGCCGTCGTCCGAAATGACGGCGAGGATGTGATTGTGATCAACGGCCACGGAAAAACCAGTCGAAAGGAAGGGCAGTCCAATGAACTCATCGGGGCAGAAACAGATGCCGGCGCGGTACTGCGATCGGTGCGCCCGGCGGTCGTCAACCCTGGTTCTCGATGACCTCAGTCTGCAAGAACTCTGCGCTGAGTGTCGGCGAGAACTGGCGCGATTACGAGCAAGATACAGCCGGCCCGCCAAGACGGGGCGTTGACCTGACTCTGGAGCCCGCCGGCGACCAGCATGTTCGCCTGGAGTGTACATGCGCGGCCCAGCGGTGTTAGCATACCGGTGAGCCTTACGTTCAGTCTCGGTCGATCAGCATGTTCCGGCCAGCTCCAGAAACCGCGCTGTTCCGCGGAGTCCCGTTCCGTCTGATCGCGTCCGTCCTCATCATTTTAGCGCTCGCCGTTTCGGTCATCCTGCTCTTCAGTCTGGAGCATGAAAAGCTCCTTCTGCGCGGACTCACGGAAGGCAAATCCGTTCCCACTGAGCTCTTTCCTGCGCTTTGGCAGTCGCGCCGCGACCTGATCGGGGTGACCGTCCTCTTGTTCCTGGTCAGCGCGATCGGGATCGCCGCCGTGATCACGTTCCAGCACTATCACAGTACCCGGCGAACCCTTGAAGAGGTGAAAGGCCTGGCACGGAATATCTTGCAAAGCATCCCGACTGGGGTGCTCACGGTGAACCGCGAGGGAGTCATCACGGCCGTTAACCCAACCGCCGAAGCGGTGTTGAAGCGTTCTTCGTCTGGCTTGCTCGGCAATTCCTACGCGTCCGTCTTTGCCGAAGGCGAGACGATCCGTACGGTGCTCGACGGGGCGTTGCGGAACCACCGGTACGTGAGTCAACAGGATTTGCTATATGAGCGGGGTGATGGGCTGGCTCGGACCATCCGCGTCAGCACGGCGGAATTGACCGGGGACGACGGCCGACCCGCCGGTGTCATTCTACAAGCCCAGGACGTCACCGAGTGGCTGGCGCTGGAACGACGCGTCCGCGTTGCCGAAAAGCTCACGGCCTTGCATACCTTGTCGGCTGGGCTGGCGCACGAGTTGCGGAATCCGCTCAGTGCGATGGATTTGAACCTGCATCTGCTAGAAGAGGAACTGAAGGACAACGCGGCGTTGGGTCCGCAGGCCGCGCATTATTTGCACGTGCTCAACGCGGAATGCCGGCGGTTGTCTGCGATCCTGGACAACTTTATGAAATTCGCCCGACCCGGAGCCTCTAGCCTCCGTGAAGTGGATGTGAGGAACCTGATCGCGCACATTTTGACGCTCATGCAGTTCGATGCGGAGGAGCGCAAGATCCGCGTCGAGCAGGTCATTGAAGAGGGCTTGCCACCTGTGCTGGGCGATGAGGCGCAGATCAGCCAAGTCCTGGTGAATGTCGTGATCAACGCCTTTCATGCCATGCCGGAAGGCGGGGTCTGCCGGGTCAGTGCCCTCCGGCGCGAGGTAGATGGGAAACCGTGGGTGGAGATCTCTGTCAGGGACACGGGAGTGGGGATTAAGAAGGAAGAGTTGGCGCGGCTGTTCGAACCGTTCTATACCACGAAACCGACCGGAAGCGGACTCGGTCTGGCGATCGCCTATCGGATTGTCCAAGACCATGCTGGCACGATCGAAGTCGCCAGCGAACCGGGAAACGGTGCAACGGTCGTGATGAAGTTTCCGGCGGCTGTGGGCCAGCCTCAGGCGGTGACAGCGGGATCATGAAGCCGATAGCCGACATCCTCGTCGTGGACGACGAGGTCAATATTCGGAACGCCCTGGTGACCATGCTGGAAAAAAAGGGGCACCGCGTCTGCGGGGTCGGGGCCGGGGAAGAAGCGCTCGCGCATCTGGAGGCAGGCAGGGCGGATCTGGTGATCACCGATCTGAAGATGCCGGGAATCGGGGGCATGGAGTTCCTGCGCCGTCTGAAAAGCGCGTGGCCGGATACGGAAGTCGTCGTGATGACCGCCTACGGCTCCATCGATACCGCCGTCGAGGCGATGCGGCTGGGCGCCTATGACTATTTGACCAAGCCCATCGATCGCGAACGCTTTCCGGTGGTGGTGGAGAAGGCGCTCGAACGCCACTTTCTAGCGGCTGAAAACCAACGGCTCCGGGATCGCCTGGAGGCGCGGACTCGCTTCGAGCAGATGATCGGTGCGAGCGAACCCATGCAGCGCGTGTACGAATTGGTCGATCTGGTGGCGGGAAGCGACGTGACCGTTTTGCTCACCGGGGAAAGCGGAACCGGCAAGGAACTCGTCGCCCGGGCGATCCATCACAAGAGCGCGCGGACAGACAAGCCCTTTATCACGTTGAACTGCGGAGCCCTGCCGGAGAACCTGTTCGAAAGTGAGCTGTTCGGCTATGAAAAAGGGGCCTTCACGGGGGCGATAACCACGAAGATGGGCCGCTTTGAGTTGGCCGACGGGGGTACGCTGCTGCTCGATGAGGTGGGCGAGTTGTCCCTGAAGTCTCAGGTTGACTTTCTGCGGGTGCTAGAGACCAAGGAATTCCGCCGTCTCGGCGGGACCAAGCTGATCAAGGTGGACACGCGGATCATCGCCGCGACCAACCGGAATCTGGAGGAAGCGGTTAAGCGAGGTGAGTTCCGAGAAGACCTCTATTATCGACTGAATGTGGTGCCCATCACGCTTCCGCCCCTGCGTGAACGGGCGGATGACATTCCGCTGTTGATCGAACACTTTCTCCGGGAATTTGCTGCGCGGCACAACCGGGAACCCAAAGAGGTATCGCGCGAGGCGATGCGATTGCTGCGGCTGTACGCGTGGCCAGGGAATATCCGGCAGCTGCGCAACCTCGTCGAACGGTTGGTTGTCACGGTGCGTGAAAAAACTATTCAGCCCCAGCATCTGCCGGAAGACATTCAAGCGAGCAAAGAAGACGTCCGGACCATGGTGATCACGTTGGGTAGCTCGCTCGAGCAGATCGAGCGGGAAGTGATCCGACGCACCTTGGCCGAGGTGACGAATCACCGGGAAAAGGCGGCGAAGCTGCTGGGGATCAGCCTCCGCGCGCTGCAATACAAGATCAAGGAATACGGGATACGCGACTGATCGTTCCCACTGTCCATCCTAACAATTCCCACAACGATCTCTTCGCCCTCGCCTGCATCTCTGCAATTCTTGCATGGCCCGGGGTGTGACGAAGCAAACCGTTCCCTCGGTCTCCCGTGTTCATAGCGTAAGCCTTCGATCTTCATTGAAGTGCTCAGCAGACGCAGCCACGGCATTCCGCCTGCAATAATAGGCGAGAGAGGCCGGATGCCGAGGGCGAGCGAAAGGAGGGCATGTGTATGAAACGATCCGGTTTCCGCTCGAGTGTTGCGGGCGTCATCGGAGGTGTGTCGATGGTCCTGCTGGCCGCCTGTGCGCAACCGCCTACCGAGCGTCTGGAGGCGGCGCAGAAAGCTGTGGAAGCGGCACGCTCTGCCGGGGCCCCTGAGTATGCGAAGGAAGACTTCGCAAAGCTTGAACAGGAATTCGCTCTGGCGAAGGAGGAGTTGGCGAAGCAAGAGAAGACCATGGCGATTTTCAGGTCCTACGCCGACGCCGATCGGATGCTGACCCGCGTAGCCGAGGAAGGCAGACAAGTGGAGACCAAAGCCGCTGCTAACAAGGAAGCCGCGAAGGCGGCTGCACTGGCGATGGAGAAGGAGGCGCAACAAGCCGTGACGACGGCTAAGGAGTTGATGGCGAAGGCGCCGGTCGGAAAGGACCGGGCTGCGGTGGAGGCCATCAAACAGGACCTGAGTGGCTTGGAGGAGGACCTTGGCGCGGTACACCAGCTCATTGAGAAAGGCGACTACGCAGGCGCGGAAGCCAAGGCCAAATCGCTCAAAGACCAGGGAGCTGCGGTCTCCACTGAGATCCAGCAAGCCATTGAGAAGGTGAAGAGCGGGAAAACGGTCGCGAGTCGGAAGGGCTAGTTCATCCGTCGCCTCTCCCGGCTGTTTGCTATTTGCTGCGGGCTGTTTTCAACGAAAAAACCATGAGGCTGGATGAATCGTCTGCCGCGGCTCGTTATGTGAAGCCGGTTCGATGTCCCCGGTGCCGGCGACTCGTGCCGGTATTGATGTTCGATTCGGAGAAGATCGCATGGTCTGCCATCGCTGTCATGAACAACTTATGGACTCGCGCAGAAAGGCTATGGGATGGGTTCGACACCTTCCTCCGACGGGCCCGCTGCCGAGAGCGGAATGCGGATGATCCCGCATGTCAGGCTCACGCTTTTTGAAGTGGTGTTGCTGGCAGGCGCAGCCGTCGCCACCCTGGCCTATGTGGTTTCCGAATCCACCCTTACGGTGACGATCGTCTCGGTGGCTGTCCTTGCTGTCGTCGCCTTATTCCGTGACACCCTCCGCTGATGGGCGTGGCGGCACCGGTCTATTTGAGAAGCCTCGCAGCGAGCCACCGGAAGGAGGACAAGGGCACAAGAGGCGATGGCGGTCAATGGTGACCGGCAATCGCCATGCGATCTGATCGGGAGGCACACGTGGTGAGAAAAAACACAAGGAATCGCGAAACACAGGCGGGAATGCTGGAGATCGTCTGCGCGCTGATTGCGGTCGCGGCCGTGGCCGCCAGTGTGGTCTGGGGGATCCAGCTCAATCTTCTCATCGTGTTGGTCATGCTGGTCGCCATGTACGCCGTGCTCCGCGATGTCCGACACCTCTAGCGTTTGAAACAGCAGGCTCGCGAGAACGATGCTGCGACGGACCGCTTGCGCGCCGTGGAGAATCCCGCCAGGGTGCAGTTTCTGCAGGGGCGAAGGGAGCAAGCGGCGCCAGCGGAACGATCCGCCCCGCCAGTCTCGCCTAACCCTCGATAGTTCTTGGTGTGTCCACGTAACTCTGCCCACCAATCTTCGTGGCACCGACTTTGCTGAATCGAATGATCCCTTGGAGAAGCGTCCATAGGACGACAAGAGAGCGAAGACGCCAATCAGCAGCGAACCGCCTGTGAGCGACGTGACGAAAAAGGATACTGAGATGAAGAAGCATGCCGATCGGATCATCGATGTTGGCCCGGCCGGGTTTCAACCACCGTCGGCGATGGAGATGGGGGTGACGATTCCTGATCCGGGATTTGGACTGCTCTATGGCCGACATGTGCCGGACGACGAGGTGATCGCGGAGGCCGCACGGCAGCTTTTCACGCGCAAGAATCCGACGATCTTCCCCGGTCCCCTCTATCTGTGGGCGTGGCATCCCGACTGGATGGCCAAAGGGCAGGCGCTCTTGCGACTGGCCGCCGAAATTCCCGTCGTCATGATCATTCCGATGCCCGACTACCGCGCGAGGTATCCGAAAATCGATCCGGAAGAAGCCATCAACCCCAATCATCCTAACCTAACGATCTGGGGGAACAAGATTGAAGTGGCGTTGTTCATTGGGATCCACTGCCATTATGCCAACTTAGCGCTGCGGATGGTGCGGGCGGGAACCAACTGCCTCACCATCGCCTTTTGCCACGATATCCACGAGGATGCCATGGTGAGCTTGCAGGATTTGGACGTTGCGAAGATGGACCATGTCATCGCCATCTTCCGCAAGGTCCGCGAAGAACTGAGGATCGCCATGCCGAAAGACGGGAAAACGGTCCAGCTCACCGGGGCGCAGATCCGAGCCAACCAAGGCGTCGCGCGGGTCAACCCGCTGGTGGCGTAGGAACTGCGGAGATCGGTCGGCCGGATACAGCAGGAGTGCGGAATGGACGTGATGGGAGCGCGAGGAATAGAGGCGTCGCAAGCGCCGCTCTCGCGGGAGGCGGATCACCACGAGGAGCAATCGGTGACGGCCGGAGAACGGCGCATCCGACTTCGTCGATCGCAAGATGCGGTCGCGGTCTGTCCGGCCGATCTCACGACCCGCTGTGAGCTGGCGAGCTTGTTGGAAGAACTCGGTCAACCGGAGGAAGCGCTCTTTAACTGGAAGGTAATCCTGGCTTGCAACCCGAACCATCTCGAAGCCTGGGAAGGCGTCGCGCGGTGTAGGGAAAAGCTAGCGCGGGGGCTTCCGCGTACGTGTTGAAAATGAAAGCGGGGGCGGCGATGCCGACGACCTGGAGGGGTCATGCCAGCGTATCACCCCGGACGCTCATCGCCAGGGGAATCCCGCGTGCTACCCTGGCCGATATCCGGTCGGTGAATTCGTGGAGTTGACCTAATCAAAGCAACCATCATGGGATGGAAGCGGAGTCGATCGACGTCCGGCCAGAACCGACAGGGGGCAGCGAAACCCGTTCGGTATAGACCGTGAACGGGCCAGGTTCGGCCTTTGTGGTGACGTGAACCGCTGCGGTGGTCGTCTGATCACGTACGGAGAAAAAGGAGAGGAGGAGCATGGCGGCGAAAAGAAAGGCGACCGCACAGAAAGCCGTGAAGAAAATTTCGGCGGGAAAGAGGAAGAAAAAAAGCAAATAGCACCGAAAGCCTTCAGGCGATATGGCCATGGACATGCTCATTGTCCAGCTTCCAAGGGGACGCACAGCAGTAGTGCAATGGGACGCAGAGACTGGCCGGGTCACGACGAATCATCCGGGGCTGCGCGTGACGATGTTGAGAAACGGCGTTAGGGATCTGAGCGGGAAACTCGTGCTTCCACATGCGGGGCGGGAATTCTTGTCGGCGCTCTATGACGCGCTGTTCCTGAACGGCTATCAGGTGCGGTGGTGCCAGACCGTGGGGGGCTGACTGCTTGGCGGCATTACCGGAATAGGAGATCGCAGGAGGTGGTGCCGTGCCCCCTTTCACGGCTTGGCTGCCCGCGCGGTGGGACCGTGAATCCGATCTTGTTCTAACTCTCGTGGGAAAAGGTGTCACAGGACTGAGAGACGGCATCTCCGCGCTTGAGCAGGCTTTGGTGGGGGAAGGGTTCGACGTGATGGCGCAGAAAGGGCGGGCGGACGGGCGGGGGATACGCTCGACCATCCGCCTGCGGGTGTCGACGGAACCAGTCGCGTCGATGGGAGCTGGTTGCGACGTGTTGGCTTGCGTGGATGAGGGGATAGCTGAACTAGCCCCGTTCGGTCTGGTGCGCGGGAGCGTGCTGGTGTGCGATCAAGCGAACCTGGCGAAGTTGTCGCCGGCGGCGAACGAGGCGGGCGTGATCGTGTACCCCGTGCCGTTTACCGATCTCAGTTGCCAAGTCGGGAAGAGCTTCTCGGGAAAAGGGTTGATCGCCGTCGGTGTGGTGGCGCGACTTTTGGGCATTCCGCAGGAAACCGTGTGCAGTCGGGTGACCGTCGACTCCCGCCGCCGGTATGTGGACGCCGGGTTCAGGTACGCGGAGGAGCATCTCCCCAAACGGGATGTCTTCGCTCTCGAGCCACCCCCAGCAGTCTTGCCCCGGGTGATGCTCGACGCCCATCAAGCGGTGCTGGTGGGGCTTGGGGTGTCGGAGTGCGAATGTGGACAGGCCTGTATATCGGGATGCAAGCAGAGGCCGGTCGAGTGGGTTGCCAAGCACGTGAGCGAGGCGCGGCAGGTGGTCTCTTCTCTCAAGCACTGGAGATTCCCCGGAGTGACCGTGTATCGCGGCCTGGAGGGACGAATGACGGTGATGGTGGGCGCCGATCCGACCGAAGCCCTTGCGGATGCCGTGGGTCCAGGCCCGGTTGTCCTTGTCGCAGCCGATTTCATCGATGCAGTCCGGTTGATGGGAATCGGTCGGCGCCTTGCCCTGGACCGGGATCTGGAAGTCTGGGTCGCAGTCGACGAGATGCTGGCGGGCCGGGTGCAGAGCGTGCCTGTGCACACGCTTGAGCAGGTGGCGCAGCGGTTGCGGCAGGCGCGCCACAAAGGGATAGCCGACGAGCCCGTACAGTGGCCGCTGCGCGTGGAGCATGACGGCGTGCCTGATGCCGATGTCGGGTATGTGACCTGGGGTGCGGCGCAGGGAGTCGTCCGTGAGGGGGTGGCGCTGTGCCGGAGCTTCGGACTGGCTGCCTCCGCGCTTTATCCGAAGGTGTTAAACCCGGCGCCGGTCGACGACATCCGATCCTTCGCCGCATCGGTCGGGCGCCTGGTCGTGGTGGAGCCGGGACGGTCCGGACGCTACACGGACTGGGTGGCGGAGCAGACCGGGCTCACGCTGTCGACCATCGAGCCTGAGCCGGGAGCAGCCCTGACGCCGATGGATCTGTTCATGCGAGAGGGTCTTGGGGCGTAGGTGTGAAACGCAGGGAAAAGGAGAACGTGCCATGAAGCCTTATGACATGACGATCGGTCCGGAGGGGTATCTTCCTCCTGCGGTGGCGTCGAAGGGAGTCGTCCTCCCCTCCAAGGGGGAGGGGCTGGTGATGGGCCGGATCGTGCCGGAGCAACAGGCAATTGAGGAGGCGGCGCGGCGGCTCCTTCCGGCCAAGAACCCTACCCTCTTTCCCGGTCCTCTGGTCCTGTGGGCCTGGAACGAACAGGCGTCCCGCGAGGCCAAGGCAGTGAAGGCGTTGGCCGAGGCGATCCCGGCCAAGATCATCCCGATGGCGGATTATCGGCCGAAATATCCTAAGATTGTCCCGGAGCGGGAAATCAATCCCAATCATCCCAATCTCACCATCTGGAAGAACAAGATCGACGTGGGTCTGTTCGTCGGAGTCCATTGCCACCAGTCCAACATTGCGTTGAAGATCATCCGAGGCGGAACCAGTTGTTTCACAATCGCGCTTTGTACATTCAATGGAGACGACGAGGCGCATCTCACGATCCGCGATTTGACGGCCGAGACGATTCAGCGTATCATCGATGCGGTGGAGCGATTGAAACGAGCGAAGCCTCTTGCCGGGTCAGACAGGCGATTTGCCTCACTGGGACGGGCATAACATAAAAAGATCAGCAAATAGCGAGGAGTTGAGCAGCAAAGAACAAGCCTTTCATCCATCCCTCAGAAGGGAAACGATGAATGAAGGGCTGGTTCCAAATGGCTGTGATCGAGACCAATGGCAAGATGACCTATGAAGCGTTGCGAGGAGGGGTGCTGATGGGAGTGTTCACGCGAGCGGTGTTCGTGGCGGTGATGAGCGGTTTAGCGGGGGCGGCGTGGGCCTACGAAGAAGTTCCGGTGCCGGAGGGGGGCACCATCGTCGGCACTGTGATCTTTGATGGGAAGGTCCCCAAGCCGAAAGGCTACAACCTCACCACGTTGCCCGATCCGTTGTACTGTGGGCGCATTTCTGACGGACAGGGCTGGCGTATTTTGCAGCCCTTCGACGTCGGGCCCGCGGGCGAGTTTCGCGACGTGGTGGTGTATCTGGAGGGGGTCGAGAAGGGCAAGCCCTTTCCCGACCACAGCGTGCCCCAAATCCAGGCGAAGGATTGTCTCTTTCTCCCGTTCACCACGGTCGTGCGGGACAATCAATCGGTCACCGTGGTCAATATGGATCCGGTCATGCACGACATTCAGGCCTATGAGACCTCTCACTTGGGAGCGCGTGTGCTGTTCAACGTGCCGCTGCCGATGAACCCTCAGCATCCACGGAACTTCAAAGACCGCAGCGAAGCTGCCCTGTACCACAAACACATGGCCGGCGCGCCCGTGAAGCAATTGGTCAATTTGAGCAAGGGCCGGCGGATCTTCGTCATGCAATGCGGCTTCCACGCGTACATGGAAAGCTGGGGACTGGCCGTCCAGAACCCGTATTATGCGAAGACCGACGAACAGGGCCGGTTCACCATCGCGGATGTGCCGCCGGGCACCTACTCGTTGGCCGTTTGGCATCCATACATTCGGACCATGATCACACAAACCGTGACCGTCGGTCCCAAACAGACGGTCGAAACCCGCCTGGTGGTTCCGGCCCCGACGGGACGGCTCTATGCCAACGAAGTCTTGGACCATCCGTACAACCGATACAGCGTGACGGACGACATGAAAAAAGAGATCGAGCCGATGGTGGAAACCCAACGTCATTGATCCGGCAAGCGCCGGTCATCGTTGTGAGTGGCAGCGATCGGTTCCTTCTGCCGGAAAATCGTCGCATGATTCCTGTGTATGCCCAAGTACTGTGATCGATTGTAGATGCGCCTCTGAGCATTCATCCCTTCACGCCGATCCCGGTTCGGCCAAACCGATAGGACGCTTTCCAACCCCATGCTGAATTTCTTGTGGTTCGCGCTCGGGTGCTATGCGCTCGGGATCCTGTCACCCCTGTGCGTGCGCCGTCCGCAGGCGCAAGTCCTTGCCGCCCACTTGTTTGCCACCGCTGCCGCCGGAATCGGGGTTGGGCTCGGAATCTGGGGACTGCTCTCCACAAAACCGCTTGCCGCTGCGATCGAGTCGTCCCTGCCGCTGCTCGCCTTTGCGATCAGGCTCGATCCCCTTGCCTCGTTCTTCCTGCTTACCATCTCGCTCGTCGCGCTCGCCGTCTCGATCTACGCGATCGGCTACGTCCCGTACATCAGGGGCGGTGCCTCCGTGAACGCGCTTGGCGCGCTCTACAACGCCTTCTTGGCCTCGATGACGCTGGTGGTGCTGGCCGATAACGGCTTTTTGTTCCTCATCGTCTGGGAGCTGATGTCGCTGCTTTCCTACTTCCTGGTGGTGACGGAGCATGAGAAGGCGGATGTGCGCTACGCGGGCTTGTTCTACCTGATCATGGCGCATGTCGGCACCGCCTTCATCCTGCTGGCGTTTCTGATTTTCTTCCAGCAGGCCGGGTCGTTCTCGTTCGACGCGTTCCGGCGTGTGGAGACGACTTTGCCGGAAGGGATGAGAGCCCTCGCGTTTGTGACGGCGCTGATCGGTTTCGGCGCCAAAGCCGGCATTGTGCCGCTCCATGTCTGGCTCCCGTACGCCCACCCGGCCGCGTCCTCGCATGTCTCGGCACTGATGTCCGGGGTCATGATCAAGACGGCGATCTACGCGCTGATTCGCGTCTGGTTCGATTTTCTCGGCGGGCAATTCCCGTGGTGGTGGGGGGTCGCGGTGCTCGTCATCGGTGCGGTGTCGGCGCTGTTGGGCGTCATGTACGCATTGATGGAGCATGATCTCAAAAGTCTGCTGGCCTATCACAGTGTCGAGAACATCGGGATTATCCTGCTGGGGATTGGCGCGGGCATGATCTTTCAGACGTACGGGCTCAAGGAGTTAGCTGCCCTGGGTGTGCTGGCCGGGCTCTACCATACCGTCAATCATGCGATCTTCAAGGCGCTCTTGTTTCTGGGCGCCGGCGCGTTGCTCTACGCGACCCATACGCGCAACTTGGAAGACTACGGAGGCTTGCTCCGTCGCATGCCCTGGACGGGGCTCTGTTTCCTGATCGGAGCGGTCTCCATCTCGGCGTTGCCTCCCACGAATGGCTTTGTCAGCGAGTGGCTCGTCTTCCAAAGTCTGTTTCTCAGTTTTCAGATTCCGACCGTGCTGCTGAAACTGGTGCTGCCACTCGCCGCGGCGATGTTGGCGCTCACGGGGGTGTTGGCGCTCGCTTGCTTTACGAAGGCGTTTGGCATCGCGTTTCTCGCGCTGCCCCGGAGCCCCCAGGCGCGGCGCGCGCAAGAGGTGCCGGTCTCCATGCGCCTCGGCATGGGTACGCTCGCTGCGGTCTGCGTGCTGCTGGGGATCGGGGCGATGGGTGTGGTCCCGCTGCTGGACCGGGTCATCACCCCCTTCATGGGAACGGCGATCAGCGGCAAAGTGGTGACGCTCGACGGCTGGGCCCTGGCGCCCGTGAACGTGGAGTTTTCGAGTCTCTCTCCTCCCGCGCTCGCTCTCGGCTTAATCGTCTTGTCGCTCCTGGGGCTCGCGCTGGTCGCGGCGTTCGGCGGTCTGAGGCAGAAACGCTATTGCCGGACCTGGGGATGCGGAATCAACCTGACACCCCGCATGCAATACACCGCAACCGGGTTCGCCCAGCCGATCAGGCAGGTGTTCAGCGCGATCTATCGGCCTACGGTGAAATTGGAGACGGAGATGCTCGAAGAGTCCCGCTATTTCGCCAAGCGGCGCCGGTTCGAGTTCCATATCGAGCCGCTCTTCCAGAAATATCTCTATGACCCGATCGTGGCATTGTTCTCGAGCTTGGCTGACCGCCTGCGGGTCATCCAGGCCGGAAGTCTCCATCTCTACCTGACCTACATCTTCGTGACCCTGGTGGTGCTGTTGCTCTTGGCAGTGTAGAAGAACGTTCGTGCGGTTTATCTGTTTGTCTGGTTTGTGTGGTTCAACGAAACAAACCAGACAGGCCAACTCATATGTTGCAAGCCGTCACGCTGGTCATCGCCCAAACGATTGTCCTCCTGGCTGTTTCCCCGTTCATCGTGGGACTCATCCGCAAGGTGAAGGCGCGCCTGCAGCTGCGCCGGGGGGCGAGTGTCTTCCAGCCCTATGCCGACCTTGCTAAGCTCTTTCGCAAGCAGCCGGTTGTATCCACCGCGACGTCATGGATCTTTACCGCGACACCATACCTCGTCTTCGCCTCGACGCTGGCGGCTGGTCTCCTGGTCCCGGCCTTTACCTCCAGAATCCCGCTGAACTTCGCGGGGAACATCATTGCGCTCGTGTATCTGTTAGCGCTGGGGACCTTCTTTCTCATCCTGGCCGGTCTCGACGCCGGCTCTGCCTTCGGTGGAATGGGAAGCAGCCGGGAAGCGATCGTGGCCTCGCTGACCGAGCCGGCCATGATCATGTCCATCTTCGCCATCGCGCTGACCGCCGGTTCCACGAATCTCTCCACCATCGTGCACAAGACCGCCTTGCTGGAAGGGATCGTAACCGACCCCTCGCCTCACCTGATGGCGCTGGCGGCGCTGTTCATCGTGGCCATCGCCGAAACCGGCCGGGTGCCGGTGGACAATCCGGCGACGCACCTGGAACTGACGATGATCCATGAAGCCATGATTCTGGAATATTCGGGCCGGTACCTGGCGCTTGTGGAGTGGGCCGCCGGGCTCAAGTTGCTGGTGTTTCTCACGGTGATCGTGAACGTGTTTGCCCCGTGGGGGATCGCCACCCGCATGGAACCGGTCGCGCTCGTACTCGGCCTCCTGGTCTATCTGGCGAAGGTCTCGGGGTTGGCGGTGGTGATCGGCGTCCTCGAATCCATGTTCGCCAAGCTCCGGCTGTTTCGCGTGACGGAATTTCTGGGGGTCGCGTTCATCCTGGCGCTTCTGGGCATGATCTTCTTCTACATCCTGCGAGGGTAGCGTGTCACTTGTTTCTCCCGAGATCGGTTCGCAATTGGTGGATCTCTGCTCCGCGCTGCTCCTGCTGACCTGTTTCGGCATCGTGGCCCAACGGAGGCTGTCGGCCTGTGTGGACTTGTTTGCCCTGCAGTCGGGGTTTTTGGCGCTGACCGCGACCGTGGTGGCATTTCTCACCGGCATCCACCACATCTATGTCGCGGCCGCCCTCACCGTCGTCATCAAGATCATCGTGATCCCGCGCATCCTCAAACAAGTCATCGAGCGGTTGAACGTGACGCGTGAGTTGGTCATGAACGTGAACATCCCGGCCGGATTGCTGATCTGCGGCGGGTTGGTGATGCTGGCCTTCTCCATCTCCCAGCCCATCATCCCGTTGGGATTCCTGCTGACCCGGGATTCGCTGGCCATCGCGTTGGCGATCGTGCTGATCGGCTTCTTCACGATGATCGCCCGCAAGAAGGCCGTCACGCAGGTGATCGGCTTCCTGGTCATGGAAAACGGCCTGTTCCTGGGCGCCACGGCGGCCGCCTACGGCATGCCGCTGATCGTGGAGTTGGGTGTGTTCTTCGACGTGCTGGTCGGTGCCTTGATCATCGGGATCTATACCCATCGGTTGCAGGACGCCTTCGACACGGTGGATACGAGCAAGTTCACAATCTTGAAGGAGCAGTGAGGCATGGCTTGGCCGCTTGTCCTCTTGGTCGCGGCGCCCCTCGTCGCCGGTGTCGCGAGTCTGCTCGCGAGAGACCGGCGCATCGTGGACGCGCTGCAGTGCGTGCAAGCTGGTGCGATCCCGGCATCGGCTGTTCTGGTGGCGGAGCGCGTCATTTCCGGCGGGGGTGTGTCGGCGGGCATCTTCTTGCAGGCCGACGCGCTGAGCGCCTGGCTTGATGTGATCATCGGCGTGGTGGGGAGCACCGGGACCTTGTATGCGGTCGGCTACATGGGCGAGGAGATGGACCGCGGCCATCTGTCCGCAAGGCGCTACCAGCGGTTCTTCTGTCTGTTCGATCTGTACCTCGCCGCCATGCTCGTGGCGGTCAATCAGGAAAACATCGCTCTCATGTGGATTGCAGTTGAAGGATCGACGCTTTCCGCCGCGCTGCTGATCGGATTCGAGCGCAGCAAGGCTGCCCTGGAGGCCGGCTGGAAGTATGTGATTTTGAGCTCAGTGGGCATTGCGCTGGCCCTGTTCGGGACCATCCTCGTCTACTATTCCTCCGAACATCTGCTGGGGGTGTCGAGTGAGGCGCTGCGCTGGCTCCAATTGTATCAGGTGGCCGAAGGGCTGGATCCGACCGCCATCAAGGTGGCGTTCATCTTCGCCGTGATCGGCTACGGGACAAAGGCTGGCGTGGCACCGATGCATACCTGGCTGCCGGACGCGCACGCCGAAGCGCCGACGCCGGTGAGTGCCATGTTGTCGGCGAACATGCTGACGCTAGCGGTCTACGCCATCCTGCGGTTCAAGGCGGTGACGGACCGGGCGGTGGGACCGGCGTTCAGCGGCAGACTCCTGGTCGGACTGGGCTTGCTCTCGCTGACCATCGCGGCGGCGTTCTTCCTCGTGCAGCGCGACTACAAGCGACTGTTCGCCTATTCCAGCATCGAACACATCGGGATCGCATTGCTGGGCTTCGGCGTCGGTGGAGCCGGAACCTTTGCGGGCGCCTGGCACCTCATGAATCATGCGCTGGCGAAGTCTACGGCCTTCTATGGCGCAGGGCTGGTTTTCCTCCGGCACGATCACAAATTGCTCGACCGGGTGACGGGGCTCCTCAGTCAGATGCCCCTTGCGGGCGGCGCGATCCTGGTCGCCGGTGTCGCGCTGGCCGGCCTGCCGCCGTTCGGACTGTTCGCGAGCGAAGTCTTGATCGCGGCCGGGGCGTACATGGCGAGGCTGGAGCTGGCCGCCGCGTTTCTGGGGCTGCTTGCGCTGGCGTTTGCGACCTTGCTGTATCAAGTGTTCCGCATGACGCTAGGCTCGCCGGAAGACGCGGGTCGTGCGGTAGGGCCTCGGTGCCCTCTGTTCACCGGCGCTGCCGTGGGAATCAATGTGGCGCTGTTGGGAGCGATCGGCCTGCACGTGCCGCCGGGGCTTGCAACCCTGCTCCGGTCGCTCGAGTCAATCCTCACTGTGGAGGCGCCGTGATGGGGACGGGTACGACTCTGGTTGTGGTCCTTCTCGGGGCGCCGCTGCTCGCAGCGGGTCTGAGTTTGCTCACCAAGCGCGCTCAGGTGCTGCACGGGCTGAACCTGGCCACCATGACTGCGCTGGGCATTGCCGAGACGGCCGTGGTTCAACACATCGTGGTGCGGGGACCCTTTACGGCGTTGCAGGGACTCGTCTCTCTCGATGCGCTGTCCGCCTTCATCCTGTTGATCATTGTGGGTATCGGTCTCACCTGTTCGCTCTATACGTGGTCCTACCTCGACGAGTACGTTGCGCAGGGCGCGGTCTCGCCGCGGCGGCTCAGTCGGTTCTTTTTCCTGTTTCATCTGTTTCTTTTCGCGATGATCGCCGCGACAACGGCGAACAACCTGGGCGTGCTCTGGGTTGCCGTCGAAGGGACCACGCTGGCGACGACCTTTCTCATCGCGTTCTTCCGAAGGCGTGAATCGCTCGAGGCCGGCTGGAAATATCTGATCCTCTGTTCGGTCGGGATCGCGCTGGCGTTATTCGGGACCGTGTTGACCTATTACTCGTCGGTGCGGGTCTTAGGGGACGTCAGCGCGGCGCTGAACGTCACCATGCTTCAAGAGGTGGCCGACCAACTGGATCCCCATGTGCTCAAGCTCGCGTTCATCTTTATCCTCGTCGGGTACGGCACCAAGATCGGCCTCGTGCCCATGCATACGTGGGTTCCTGAGGCGTACAGCGAAGCGCCCGCGCCGGTCACGGCGATGCTGGCCGGTGTCTTAGAGACCGTCTCGGTGTACGCCGTCCTCCGCAGCAAGGCTGTCATGGACCATGCGCTGCCGGCAGGGTTCACGGGCAACTTGCTGATGGTCTTCGGTTTGCTCTCGTTCGTCGTGGCCGCACTCTTCATGTTGGTCCAGCGGGACTACAAGCGCCTGTTTGCGTACTCGAGCGTCGAGCACATGGGCCTAGCGATGGTGGGATTCGGGGTGGGCAGCCAGGCCGGCACGTTCGGCGGCCTCTTTCATCTCCTCAACCACGCGTTAGCCAAGTCGCTGGCGTTTTTCTCAGCCGGCAATGTGCATCGCCGGTACGCCGCCCGCGAGATTGACCAGGTGCGAGGACTGGCGACTGTTCAGCCGCTGACGGCGGCGGCCATGCTGGTCGCGGGCTTGGCGCTGGTCGGCATGCCCCCCTTCTCGATGTTCATCAGCGAGACCATGGTCGTGTCAGCCCTGGCCAGTCAACGTTTTGCCTCCGATACGCTCCACCTCGGAAGGTTCCTAACCGTTACCATTGCCGATGATGTGCGCAGTCTTGCGATCGTAACGTTCGTCCTGGTGTTTGCCGTCGCTCTGTTCGCAGGATTCATGTCTCGCGTGGTCGTGATGGTCTGGGGAACTCCTCCGGACGGCGTCAGGTGCGGCGAAGGATGGGAGATCGGACACGTGCCGCTGATTGTGACGATCGCGGCGCTGGTTGGGCTTGGGATGACGATGCCGGATCCGATCAAAGGGTTGGTGGATCGAGCGGTCTCGGTGTTGCTGAGGGAATAAAAATAAGAAGATGGCAGACGCAAAGACGGCGGTCGCGTTGTTGCAACAAGCGTTTCCGAGCGCTGTGGTGGGAACCGGCGAGGTTCACGGCACGCCGCTCGTTCGTCTCCAAGTCGACCAGGTGCCGTTGGTCGCGCACTACCTGCACACCAAGCCGGACCTGCGCGGCAGCTTGTCGCTCCTCTGGGCGGTCGACCACCGGCCCCGCGAGGCGCGCGACGAGCTGTTGTATCTCTTCACGCTCGAGGAACGGCGTGATTGGGTGGTGCTCGCGACCGAGCTGTTAGGCGGTTCCCGCCAGTTCCGCTCCATCACGCCGTCCGTCCACGCGGCCAAGTGGTACGAGCGCGAGATCCGCGACATGTTCGGCCTGATTCCTGTTGGCCATCCGGACATGCGCCGGCTGGTGCGCCACGAACACTGGCCGAAGGGGACGCACCCGCTCAAGAAAGAGTTCCGATGGGACACCGTGCTCGCCCGGGCCCAGGGGCAGTATGCCTTCCGTCACATCGAGGGCGAAGGCGTGTTCGAGGTCCCGGTCGGTCCGATCCACGCGGGGATCATCGAGCCGGGCCACTTCCGATTCTCCGTCGCCGGGGAGCCCATCATGCAGCTGGAAGTGCGCCACTTCTGGAAGCATCGCGGGGTCGAGAAGCTCTTCGAACAGATGACCCTGACGGATGCCGTCTCGCTGGCGGAACGGGTGTCTGGCGACACGACCGTTGGCCATGGGCTTGCCTACTGCCAGGCGGCCGAAACGCTGCTGGGGATCGAGGTGCCGCCCCGCGCTCGCTATCTCCGCAGCCTCTTCCTCGAGTTGGAGCGTATCTACAATCATCTGGGCGACGTCGGTGCAATCTGTAACGATACTGCCTATGCGCTGGCCCATGCGCATTGCGGCCGGATGAAGGAGCGGATCCTGCAGCTCAACGATCGGTTGGCTGGGTCGCGGTTTCTGCGCGGCGTGATCCGGGTCGGCGGTGTCGGCCTCGATCTGAGCGAGCGGCAGTTGGAGAACGTGGTGACGGAGCTGGACGCCATCGAGTCCGATTTTGCCGAGCTCGAACGCATTCTGTTCGCCAATGCTTCGCTGACGGACCGGTTGGAGACGACGGGGGTGCTGACTGAACAGATTGCCTGGGACCATGCCGTGATGGGGGTCGTGGGTCGGGCATCGGGCATCGATCGGGACATCCGGCGGGATCGCCCCTTTGCCGCCTATGGAGAACTTCGGCCTAAGGTGCCTGTCTACCGGTACGGGGATGTCCGCGCGCGGATGCGCGTCCGGATGGACGAGTTGCATGAATCGGTGAGGCTCATTCGGGAGATCCGCCGGCGGATCCCGTCCGGGTTGGTGACAGCGACGCCGAGCCGAACACCGGGAGCGGGAGAATGGGCGTTGTCCGCGGTTGAAGGGTGGCGAGGTGAAATTCTCTACATGGTCATGGCCGGTACAGGCGGGCGGATTCACCGATGCAAGGTGCGCGATCCCTCGTTCGTGAACTGGCCGGCGATCCAATGGGCGGTCTTAGGCAATATCATCCCGGATTTTCCGCTGATCAACAAAAGCTTCAATTTGTCGTACGCGGGGAATGACTTATGAGAAAGAGCGGATAGCTGGCAGAGAGCAGCCTGAGGTTAAAGGCCCTACGCTGCTGGCTGGTCGCTAACCATGGAGGAAACCATGTTTCGCATTCTGAAAAAAAGCCTGAAAACCGGTGTGGTGACCGGCCAATATGCTGAGCCAGTCCAGACACAGATGCCGCCCGATGCGGCAGCGGTGGAGAAAAGCCAACCTTTCCGCCGTTCGCTGACGATCCGGGAGGTGGACACCGGCTCCTGTAACGCCTGTGAGATGGAAATGAACGCGCTAATGAATCCAGTATACGACGCCGAACGCTTCGGCATCCACATCGCGGCGTCGCCGCGGCATGCCGACGCTCTAGTCGTCACCGGGCCAGTGACGGTGAACATGGAGCGGGCGCTGAAGGACGCCTATAAGCAGACGCCCGATCCGAAGGTCGTTATCGCCCTCGGCGACTGCGCGATCACCTGCGGTATCTTTAAAGGTAGCTACGCCGTGACCGGTCCGGTTGAGAAACACGTGCCGGTGGATGTGCGGATCCCCGGGTGCCCACCGAGGCCGGCGGAGATCCTGAAGGCATTGGAAGCACTTCGCGGCTCTTCTCCAACAAAATGACCTCAGACCTTGCCTCCTTCTGACTCAGCAATTCAGCACATTCATCCTTTTGGGGATCCTTCTAAATATCCAGCACTCAAAACACTGTCCCATCTTTCCCCATTTTTCCCCTCCACGTGTCCAAGACAATAGACAGTCTAACCGATTGAAACTGCGAGGCTATCATCGAGGTGTACCCTGGCGCTGTCTAAAACCGTGGAAAAGCGCCCCGTCACCGCCTTCGGCGCCGTTCGCCCAATCATTCGAAAAGTCCGCTCCCACCCCGCAGAAGATCGCGTTTCCCACAATTCCACGTTGTTTGGCATGCCGGTTGCCCATACGGTGAGCGCTGGTGAAGGCGTGGGTGATTTTGGACCGGCCTCCGAATGACCCCTGAACCTCTGCAAAGAGGGCCCTTCACCAGCGCTTTTCAGCGAGTAAGGGCGAGCAGCGAAGAGCTGGTAGCCAAGGCCGGAAAGAGGAGAAGGGTGACCGCACTTCATTCTTCCTGTCACAAGGCGATCAGAATTGTCTCATCGTTGCTACTCGCGAGCAGTGTTCGGCTCTTAGCTTATTTTTTTAACTTAACAAGGAGGCCGCATTATGAAGTGGTCGTATTTCCATGATCAACGCGGGCACGGTCGTCGAGGAACGACTCGTTGCTTGCAGGCCGCGGTCCTGGCGGGTGGGCTGATCGCCTCGCCGTGGTTGTTGGCCGCGGAGCCAGGGGGGCTGTCCCATCAGGGACACGCCTCGCCCGTGGCAATGCCGGGCTGGACCCAAACCTTGAAGGGCCAGACCGTGGTCGAGGACACCATCGAAGGACGGGCCGATCGGTCTGAAAAGATCGAGCTGCAACACCACCGGCTCATGCGCCGGCTCGAAGAGCAGGCGCAGAAGGATGCGCAGGTCCAGCAGACCTCTGGCCTGTTCAGCAACATGTCCATGATGCACCAGTACATGGGGCAGGACGGAAGTAGCTTCCTGCTGGCGACCGATCCGGCCAAAGGGGAGCCGGTGCTGGCCACCGGCGGCCGCTGTCCGGCGGGTGTGCCGACCAAGCACTATGATGTCTCGATGATCAATGTCGAGATCACGCTGAACCGGTGGCTGGATTATTACCCCGGCTACATGTACGTCTTGACTGAGAACATCGACAAAGTGCGAGCGGAGGAGGCGCGGAACAAGGCAGCTCGGGAGAAAGAAGGCTTTGATCCGGGCGCCGTGTCTACCGGGTTGCAAGGGGATTACATCCAGCCCCTCGTTCTCCGTGCCAATCAGGGCGATTGCGTGAAGCTGACGCTCCGCAATCAGATGGAGGGCGAGGAAGGAAGCTTGTTCATCCAGGCCTCCAGCATGGTCGTCAGCGCAACTGGCAAGCCGGCGACCACAACCAATCCGGACGCCATCATTCCTCCTGGCAAATCGCAGGAGTTCGAGTGGTACATCCACCCCCACATGCAGGAAGGTGTGCGGCAGTTCCACTCCTGGAGCCATGACCGCGAACTGACCGTGTTGGGGCTGTTCGGTGCGTTCGTGATCGAACCGAAGGGGTCTAAGTATCTCGACCCGCTCGGTACCGGTCCCGCCCCCGAAGCGAAGAGCGGCTGGCAGGTTATGATCGACAACGCCACCGGGCCGGACTTCCGCGAATACGTGATCTTCTATCACGAAGTCGGCGACGAAGCGTTCCGCCCGTTGAACAAGAAGGGCGACTTCTTGCCGCAGCGCGATCCGCTGACCGACGCCTATCGCCCGGGCGGCCGCGCATTGAACTACCGGAGCGAGCCCTTCGGCATCGACGAGATGCATCTCCAACATGAGTACTTCGGGTTCGAAGACGAGTCGTTGGCCTACAGTGCCTATACCTTCGGTGAGACGCCGACCACGATTCCACGTGCCTATTTGGGTGATCCGGTCAAGTGGCGGTTGGTGCATGGCGGCTCCGAAGTCTTCCACTCCCACCATCCCCACAGCGGATCGATCCGCTGGCAGCGCAGCCCGGCCACCGAACCCAATATGCTTTGGGCGGCCGGTCAGAATGGGCCGGTGAAGTATCCGGTCGTTCGGACCAAGTCAGACCGGGTCGATGTTGAGGTCATTGGGCCCTCCGAAGCCTTGGACCTCGAGCCGGAATGCGGTGCCGGTCAATGCCAGCACCTGGCAGGCGAGTTCCTGTTCCATTGCCATGTGGCACATCACTATGTGGCCGGCATGTGGGGTTACGCGCGCGTGTACAACACGCTGCAGGTCGGCCAGGGTCACACCGACACTATGCCGGACCTGCGGGAATTGCCAGATCGGCTGGGCCGGATGAAACTTGGCGTGACCTCCGACAAGCTGATCGGCACGACCGTGGATTGGTTCGGCAAGAAGTTCAAAATCGTGGATCGGACTCAGAAGACGAATTGGAAAGCCGATCCGGCGATTGTGAACATTAAAGACTGGGTCGAAATGTTCCTGCCGGCGCAGGGCAAGCCCGGCCACACGGACGACGAGCGTGGCCAGATTATGGCCTATGACGCGACCGTGTGGGACTGGGTCTGGAGAGGGAATGTGGCCTATGGCGAGCGGGAAAGCACTGCGAAGAACCCGAAGTATCCCGCGGCCGAGAAGTGGGACGACAGCACCAGGCCGCCCATCCTGTTTGACCCGACCACGGGCAAGCTGGCCTGGCCGCTCTTCAAGCCGCACTTCGGCAAACGCGTGCCGTTCTCCGCGAACCACAACGGCGCGCCTTGGTTAGAGCCGATCCATCAGGATGAAAACGGCGAGCGGACTTCAGAACCGGCCAAGCCGGGCGAAAACGGCCGGTGGAGTCTGTGTCCGGACAACGCCAATCAGAAGTTCTACAATTTTCATTTCATCCGGCTCCCGATCACTCTAGCCAAGAAGCAGGGGAAGGAGCCGCCGATCGTGGACAAGGATGGCCTGATCTACGTCTTGCACGAGGAAGAACGGCTGGTCAGGGCCAATGATGATCTGAAATACCCCGCAGTCATCCGTGCCAATGTGTATGACTGTGTGGACCTGGTGTTGACAAGCGAGTGGGACGATGACGACTTCACCAACTTCCAGGCATCCAAGATCAACATTCACCCGCATTTCTTCCAGTTCGATACGGGGAACTCGGATGGGGTGATTTCCGGATTCGAGTACGAAATGTCGGTCCGGCCTTTCACCATGTGGGGGAAGAAGAGCAAGCATGGATTGCCTGCACCGATGGTGGCGAAGCTCAAGAGCGCGGTGAAAGCCGGAGCGACGTCCATCAAGTTCGAGATGGCGCCCGGGGCCACGCCGTTCCACGTCAACACCGAGGTGATGGTCGGGATGGACTGTTTGGAGAAGGGCGACGATCCCACGGCTTCGCTGCCGCGGGATAAGAGCTGTTCAGAAGTCGCCCGGATCAAAGAAATCAAGGGCGATACGATCACGTTCTTTAAGCCCTTGAAGCACAACCATCCGGCGAACGACCTGGTGTCGCCGGAGTTCGTGCGCTATCGCTGGTGGGTGGACGTGGACATGGGAACCGTGTTCTGGCATGACCACGCGTTCGGCGCCACGACCTGGCCGCATGGCGGGTTCGGGGTGACGATCGTGGAGCCCTACGGGTCCACTTACCATGATCCGAAGAACGGCAAGCTCGTCTGGAGCGGGCCGATCGCGGACATCCACACCACGGAGCCAATCGGCGCCGGCGTGAGCGGAAGCTTCCGGGAATTGATGGTGTCGATCCATGACACCGTGCCCCATACCGTAAACATGATTCAGGCGGGCAATCCGCCCGGACAACCGGTCGAAGTCGCGCTGGAAGCCGGCAAGACCGTGTCCTTCCAAATGCCGGAAAAGATCCTCATGGCGCCCAACCCCTATATCAACGGGGGGACGCATACGACAGGGAGCGGCATGAACTTCCGCGCCGAGCCCTTTGCGCAGCGATTGGCCAACAATCCGGATACTTCGAAGCTGTTCAGCAGCGCGATTCACGGCGATCCTGATACGCCGCTGTTACGGGCGTACGTCGGTGACACGATAGTGTTCCGGTTGTTACATCAGCTCATGAACGAGTCGCATGTCTGGACGCTGTCCGGGCATACCTTCCTGACGGAGCGGTTCGCCGCGGATGCCAATCGGAAGTACTCGATCCACGTGGGGATCGCCGAGCGGTACGATCTGGTGACCAAAGCGGGCGGCTTCCAGGGCATGCCGGGCGACTACATCCACTTCAACGGCCGAACCTCTCACTTCGCCGAAGGCGGATGGGGCATCGTCCGGGTTCTGGACAAGCTGGTTCCGGATCTCATGCCGCTGCCGTCCGGGACGAAACCGTTCGAAATTCCTCCGGTGCCTAAATCGGTCTGTCCGGCCGACGCTCCGGTAAAGACCTTCAACGTGGTGGCGATGGACCGCCCATTGAAGCTGAACCCGAAGGCGCCGGACACGATCGAGGTGGACTTCGAGCGGAAGATCGAAATGACCGTGCCGGAAGGGAAAATCTTCGCGCTCGAGGAGGAAGTCACCAAGGTGGCGTCGGACGTGATGCCGCACCCGCTCACGCTGCGGGTGAACGTGGGTGACTGCATCAAGGTGAACCTGAAAAACAAGATGAAGAACAGCCGGGCGTCGTTCTTCGCGCCGGGGCTGGCGTTCGACCCGAGAGATTCTCTCGGTCTCAACGTCGGGAACAACCCTGGCGACCAAACCATCGGCCCAGGCGAGAGCCGGACCTACACCTACTACGCGCACCCAGCGAACGGAGAGACGACGTCGCTGGTGTGGGACGGCGGCAACATCGTGACGAATCCGCGCAACGGCTTGTACGGAGCGATCGTCGTCGGGCCGCGTGGATCGCAGTATCGCGATCCGGTGACTGGCCAGGACATTTCGCTCAAGAATGCCTGGCGCGCGGACGTGATCATCGACCATAGCTTGCCGGAGAACGCGGGTAAGGTGAACTACCGGGATGTGGCCCTCTTCTTCCAGGATGAGGACAACATCATCGGCACTTCGTTCATGCCCTACGTCCAGAGCGTCGCGGGGTTGACGGCGGTGAATTACCGAGCGGAACCGTACAAGTTCCGCGAGGAGCAGGGCTGCACGCTCGGCCGGATCTTCCAGCCGTGCGCAGTGGATAAGCCCGAGGATCCGGCCACGCCGATCATCGAGGCGCATGCCGGCGACCCGGTGCGGATCCATGTGATCGGCGCCAACAGCGAGCAGAACGGCATGTTCACCATCGAGGGCCATGAATGGCCAATCGAGCCCTACATGCCGGGCGCCGATATGATCAGCGTGGTGGAGTACGCCGGATCGGAGACCTTGGATGTCTTCCTCCGGGGCGGTGCAGGAGGTCCATACCGTCAAGTGGGTGACTTCGTGTGGTCCAATGCACGGCTCCCCTACGCGCAGTCCGGGCAGTGGGGGTACTTCCGGGTGCTGCCGCCCGGTGATCAGCGCCTTCTTCCGCTGAACGGCGCCGGCACCGGCATCAAGCGCACGGAGGTCGAACCCGCGGCGATCTCGACCGCGATGAAATGAAGGCGGGGAGGCGCGGGAGCGGTCACTGCTCCCGCGCCCATTGCGGATCGGAACGAAGAAAAGAAGCAGAGGTCAAAGCAAATGGGGCGGGGGAACCACCGAAAATCAGCGTGGTTCCCCCTGTCTTGTCTCAAGGCGGCTTGCAGCTTTCCGTGGAGCGCTGACTCTCCTAAAGGACCTAAAGGAGAAGGAGTGTACGGTGGAGAAAAGGCAACACGCGTATGCCACCGGTTTCCTGACAGTGGTGTTCGCGTTCTTGCTCGGCGCGAGCGAGGTGTCGGCCTACGAAGAAGTGACTGTGGCGGATGGAGGGACCCTCACCGGCACGGTAGTGCTTGAGGGAAAAGTTCCCAGGCCGAAAGGGTACAACCTCACGACACTGCCCGATCCGGTGTATTGCGGTCGGATCTCCGACGGGCGGGGCTGGCGACTGTTGCAACCGTTCAACGTCGGAGCCCATGGCGAATTCCGGCAGGTTGTGGTCTATCTGGAATCAATCGACCGTGGGAAACCGTTCGGGCCGTTCACGCCGCCGCACATCGAGGCGATCGACTGTCGATTCCTCCCGTTCGTGACTGTTGTCCGCGATCAACATGAGGTCGAAGTGGTGAATATGGATCCCGCGATGCATGACATCCAGGCTTACGAAACCTCGGATCTTGGACCGCGGGTGCTGTTCAACGTGCCGCTGCCGATCAGTTCCAAATATCCGCACGAAGCCGGACTCAGCGCGCATTTCCACAAGCACTTTGCCGGCACGCCGGTGACGCAGACCGTAAGAATGACCAAAGGGCGGAAGGTGTTCGTCATGCAGTGCGGCTTCCACGCCTATATGGAAGCCTGGGCCCTAGTGGCGGATCATCCCTATTATGCGGTGACGGACAATGAAGGGCGGTTCGAACTGACCGACATTCCTCCGGGCACCTATACCGTGAAAATCTGGCATCCGTATCTCCGGGAACCGGTGGAGCAAGCTGTCACGATCGAGCCGAGGAGACAGACCCGCGTGACCTTGCAGGTCCAGTCGCCCAAGGGTCGCCTGTACGCCAATCAGATGGTGGACAATCCCTATATCCGGTATCAGATCACGCAGGATGTGCAAAGCCAGATCGTGCCGACGCTGGAGAAGCAGAGTTATGAATGAGGGCGAAAAGTGCGAGGTAAGAGGCGAGGGGGCAAGGCCAGCGCTGTGAAGTGGAAAGACGGAACGGCCCGTGCGGTATGGAGCCTGTTGGCCTTTTGCCTTGTGCTCCTGGTGCCTGGCGTAAGTCTGGCCGACCATGATCGTCCGAAACGGCCGCCGCTGTGGACCCCGCTTTTTGAAGCCGAACGGCTCGCCGCAATGGACGTGCCGGACGAGATGGTCATGGTGCCGGCGGGCTGGTTTCTGATGGGGAGCGACCCGAAGGCGGACCGCGCCGCCGGGCCCCAGGAGCAACCGCAACGGCTCGTCTATCTGGACACGTTCTGGATCGATCGCTACGAGGTGACGAACGTGCAGTATCTCCGCTATGTCCTCGCAACTGGCGCCGACTGGCCCCCGTATTGGAGAGAAGAGCCTTTTCCAGAAAAGATGGCCTTGCATCCGGTCATCGGTGTGAGCTGGTGGGAGGCGGACGCCTATTGCCGGTGGGCGGGCAAGCGATTGCCGACTGAGGCGGAATGGGAGAAAGCGGCGCGAGGAACGGACGGCCGCATCTTTCCCTGGGGCAACGAGCCGGCTGGGTGGCTCAAGAGCAACATCGCCCATCCCGGTTCAAAGCGCGGCACGAAGTATCCGCCACTCGCCAACGTCAACCGCTATGACCGGGGAGTGAGCCCATACGGTGTGTATCAGATGGCCGGCAACGTGAGCGAGTGGGTGGCTGACTGGTTCGATCCGGAGTATTACCGCCGCGGCGAGACGCGCAACCCGACCGGTCCCTCGCAGGGCACCGACAAAGTGTTCCGGGGCGGTTCCTGGAACGAAGACCCGGAAGTGGCGCGTTCGGCCGGACGCAACGCCGCCGCGCCCGACCACCGGAGTTATCTGATCGGGTTTCGCTGCGCGAAAACTGAAGTGAATAGCGGACAGCAGATCGCGAGCAGCGATTTGTCGGCTGCAAGAGAAGCCACGGTTGACACAACATCCGGAAAGCGCAGGTAAGAGCCACTTATCCTCTCGTCGAATTTCTGACGGACAACAAGCGAGGGGCTAGTTGGCGGCTCACTGCCAGCTCAAAAAAACAAGGAGGCCAAATACATGAACAGGGATGATCCCGGCGGGTGGGCGAGGGCCAATCGAGTCGTGAACATGCTCCTGACCGTCGGTGCCGCGCTGGCTCTGGCAAATATTGCCTGGGGCCTCGACACGCAGGACATCACGGTCGAATGGACGCCGGAGGGCAAGCAGCTCGCGCTCAAGCGGGTGGCGACATGGCCGGTAAAAGAGGAAATGGTATTAGTGCCGGCCGGAGAATTTCTCATGGGTAGCGACAAGCGCATCGACCGCAACGCCTATCGCGCCGAGTTGCCGCAACGCCGGGTGTACCTCGACGCCTTCGAGATCGACAAATACGAGGTCACGAATCTTCAGTATTTGAAATTCGTGCTGGCCACCGGGCGCAATCCGCAAATCGACTGGCGGTACGACGGCGGCAACTTTCAGGAAAGCATGGCTTACCATCCGGTGATGCACGTCACCTGGTACGACGCGGACGCTTATTGTCGGTGGGCCGGCAAGCGATTGCCGACCGAGGCTGAGTGGGAGAAGGCTGCGCGCGGGGAGGACGGGCGGATTTATCCCTGGGGCAACCAGCCGGCGGGATTGAGCCGCGCGAACTTCGGCCGAACGGGCCTCTCCGGACCCGTGCGAGACCGACCAGAGCGGCTCCTGCTGTACCCACCCATCATCGCGGTGGACAAGTACGAGAATGCGGTGAGTCCGTACGGCGTGCATCAGATGATCGGCAATGTGGCGGAGTGGGTGGCGGATTGGTACGACAAGGATTATTACGCCGTCGCGCCGGATCGGAACCCGAAAGGTCCGGAGCACGGGACCCAAAAGGCCTTCCGTGGCGGCGGCTGGATCGACAGCACCACGACCGTGCGGGCGGCGATGCGCAACGGCGCCGACCCGAACACGAAGATGAATTGGCTGGGTTTCCGCTGCGCACGGGATGTGGCGCCGAAAGCCAGGCCGGTGGCGACAGAAGGGAGCGCGCGGTAGCCGAGAACGAACCGCTCGGAAAAGAGATCAGCTCTCTTCGTGAGCGGCGATGTGCTGTTCGCTGACGACTGGGTCATCCGGTCATAGGGCATGGTCAAGCAATCGCTCATCGGGAGGCCACGATGAAGGCGCTCGCTCTAGATGTCGAGTCGAGTCTTAAACGGGCGATCGAGGCGGTGGATCTGGAGCCGGCCCATAACGCCTATTGGTTGCAGAACGAGTTCCTGCTGCTCGAACACTTCCTGCCGGCGGATCTGGTCGAGGTGTTGATTGCGGAAGCGAACGATCTCCGTTCCGCTATCCACCGCAATTATGTTCCCGGGCATAAGAAGGGGGGCAGCGTCAGCTTCTATGCGATCCGGGACAAGGCGCCGGTCATGCTTACGCTGTACCAATCGCCGGCGTTGCGCTTATTTTTGAGCGGTCTGACCGAATCGCGTCTGTTGCTCTGTCCGGAAGACGATCCCCATTCCTGCGCCCTCTATTTCTATACCGAGCCGGGCGATCATATCGGTTTCCACTACGACACCTCCTATTACAAGGGAAAACGCTACACGGTCTTGATCGGACTGGTGGAGCGGTCAGCACACTGCCGACTGGTCGCAAGGCTCTATCAGAATCAGCCGGAGCGGGAAATCCGAGAAATGCGGATTGCCATGGAGCCAGGAACCGCGGTGATCTTCAACGGCGACAAGTTGTGGCACGCGGTGACGCCGTTGGGCAAGGGAGAGGAGCGCATCATCCTCACCCTGCAATACGTCACGAATCAGGAGATGGGGCCCTTCAAACGGATGTTCTCCAACTTGAAAGACGCCTTCGCCTATTTCGGACCGGCGGTGCTGATGCGGAGCAAACCAGCGAAACAGTGACATGATCGTTGCCACGATGCGGAGAGCAGCTATTGGTCATGGAACGGCAAGTTATTTCGCTGACCGTCAGGATTCCGGAAACCGAGGCGGCGGTGCTCTCCGCGGCCATTCCCTTGGCCCATTTGGCGCCTCGTTATCAGCTCATCGAAGCGGAGGGAGTCCCTCGTGCGCACCTGGCGCACTTTCCAGATCTGCCTGCAGAGATCTATCAGGCCGCCAGGCTGATCGGCGAAGCGCTCAACCTCCCGCAGGTCAGTGTGACGGTCAATTCGCGATCCGTTGTAAATCTGTCCAAGTTCTTAAGCGTGCTGCTGTGTTACGCGGAAAGTCTCGGAGAGCAGGACAAGGAGGCCTATTGTTCCCGGCAGGCGGATCGGATCGGTGAAGCGGCGGGCTGTCCCGTGTGGACCTGCCATGCGCGCTGTCCATTCATGTGCGCGCGGTGTCTGCAATTGGTCCGCAATGCCGGCGCGCCGCCAGTCGAGGAACAACTCAGGGCGATCGCGGTGCTGGCTGAGGTGGATTGGTGTCCGAATCTCAAAATAGCATAACTGACAGCGGCTCGGGGCCGGCCGGGCAATCATGCATCACACAAGAGGAGGTCACGCATGATCGACGGCAGGCTCAAGGGACTATTATTCAAATCTGTTAGGGTGGTTCTCACGGCTCTGGGTATCGCCCTCACGACGCTTCCGCTGGCGTGGGCGGAAGAAACCGGCAACATGGTGGTCTTCAAGGGCGGGTTCATGCGGCTTAATAGCGACCGGGGCGGGGAAATTTTTACCGATACTCAAAATGCTCTGGGGGTTGGGCGGAACGACAATGCCCACGGCTGGTATGTGGGCGCCTGGTTGGACCACGTCCTCACGAAGGACACGTGGGGGATGATGAGTGGCGTCTGGGCCCTTGGGGAAATCGGGGTACAGTTCAACCGACTGGCGTCGAAGACGGTGACCAGTGCAGTGCCAACCGTCACCGCGCTGGCGGGGACCCCGCTCGGAGGCGGCACTACCCCCGCCAAGACGCAGCTCACGATGGTCACCATCGACATCGCTCCGAAGCTCAAGTTCATGGAAGGGAGTAATTTCCGGCCCTGGATTATTCCGGTGGGACTCGACATCCATGTCATCAGCCCGCCCTCCAACCAAACTGAGTACCTCGATGTGGGTGTCCAGTTCGGAGCCGGCTTCGAATACCGCGTCTGGAAGGCCTTTCATCTCGGCGCCGATGTCCGCTATCACCTGGCGGCCAACATGACCAATACCGAGAACAGCTATTTCCAAGTCGGACCCTATGTCGGGATTGCGTTCTGATGAATCAGTCGCGAATAGCTGGTAGTAAGTAGCGGATAGCTGCGGATTCGAACAGTTAAGGCCCTGTCATGTCCAACACCTGCCGGCCGATTGCGACCAGCTTGCTGATGGAAGAGAGGAATGAGCGGTGCCCAGCTTAGCGGACAAGGTGGGGCTGTTCTTCCTGTTACCTTGTCCGTCCCCGTCGGTCGGACTGGCGAGGAGCTTCTGCGGCTGCTATCTGTTCGCGTAAGCCATGATGCGTCCTCACCCACCGCGTCTGGTCTACTGGGAGCTCACCAAGCGCTGCAATCTGTGCTGCGCCCACTGCCGGGCGATGCCGGAGGCGGACACCGATCCGCGTGAATTGAACACGCCGGAGGGCTTCCGGCTGATCGATGAACTTGCGTGGATCGGCCGGCCTCTGCTGGTGCTCACCGGCGGGGAGCCGCTTCTACGGGATGACCTCTTTGTCTTGGCCGGCTATGCCCGGCGTCGCAGCGTGCCCTTGGCCCTCGCCACGAACGGCACCTTGGTCTCCCGCGCGATGGCCAAGCGGATTGTCGCGGCAGGCTTCAGGCGGGTGTCGATCAGCCTCGACGGGCCTAATGCGGAGACACACGACGCCTTCCGCCGCGTGGCCGGTGCCTTTGATGCGGCGGTGGATGGATTCATCCATCTCAAGGAACTCGGGATGTCCCTGCAGGTCAACACCACCGTGACGTACCATAACCGAGACCAGTTGGAAGCGATCTATGAGCTGGTCCGCAAGCTCGGCGCTGATGCCTGGCACCTGTTCTTGCTGGTCCCCGTCGGCTGCGGGCTGGAGATCGATGCATCCCTGCAACTGACTCCACGCGACTATGAGGCAGTGTTGTGGTGGATCGACGAGGTGGCCGAACGGGAGACTATGGAGATCCGCGCCACCTGTGCGCCGCATATCCAGCGCATCCGCCTCCAACGGCAGGCGCTCGCGGCGCGGCATTCGTCGCTCGTGAAACGTGAAGCGGCTGACACAGAAGCCCGAGAGACGTGTCACGAAGCGCGGGTGACGAACCAGACCCGCCGCGGCTGTCTGGCCGGCAGCCGGATCTGCTTCGTCTCACATCGGGGCGAGGTGTTGCCGTGCGGCTACCTCCCGCTTCAGGCTGGCGATCTGCGGCGACAGAGCTTTGCCCAAGTCTGGGCTGATTCGCCGGTGTTCGCCGAGCTCCGGGATCCTGAACGCCTCATGGGGAAGTGCGGGCAGTGCGAATACCGGATCGTCTGCGGTGGCTGTCGCGCCCGCGCGTTCGGCCGGACCGGCCACTACCTGGGCGAAGAGCCGGCCTGCCTCTATCTCCCCCAGCCGACGCTCACCGGATAAAGGGAAGCGGCGCAAGCGCCATGACCCGATGGGACCAGTCCCCATGCGGTTGGCCTCCTATTTGTTCACCAGGCTGTATGAGCTTGGCGCGGCTCATGCTTTCGGGATTCCCGGTGACCTCATCCTGCCAGTGTACACCGAGATAGAGCACAGTCCGATCCGACCGATCCTGACCACCCACGAACCCTCCGCCGGATTTGCGGCCGATGCCTATGCCCGTCTCAAAGGGATAGGGCTGGCCATCGGCACCTACGGGGCCGGCGCCCTCAACATGGTGAATGCCGTCGCCCAGGCCTATGCCGAGAAATCGCCGATGGTGGTCCTGAGCGGGGCGCCTGCTCTGGCCGGTCGGAGGCCGGAACTGTTGATCCACCATAAGGTCAGGACCTTCGAGACCCAGCGGCGCATCTACGAACAGCTCACCGCGGCTGCGGTCGCCCTGGAGGACCCGGCGAGGGCGTCCGCCGACATTGACCGCGTCATCGACGCGGTGCGCCGGGAGAAGCGGCCCGGGTATGTGGAGATCCCCTGCGATCTGGTCGGCGTCGATGTCGGCGAGCCGAGCGCGGCCGCTGGTCCGGTCCGAGAACGGGACGAGGCAGCGTTGGCCGAAGCGATGCAGGAGATCACGACCTGCTTGAACCGCAGCCGCCACCCGGTCATCCTCGCCGGGGTCGAGATTATGCGATTGGGACTCCGAGATCGCCTGATCCAACTCGCCGAGCGGTACGGGCTCCCTGTCTCGACCTCCTTTATGGGCAAAGCCGTCTTCCCGGAACACCATTCGCAGTTCATCGGAACATATATGGGCGCGGCTGGCCATCCTTATTCGCGTCGGATGGTCGAAGAGGCCGATTGCCTCCTGATGTTAGGCGCCTGGCTCACCGATACCGAGACCGGCTTGTTCACGAGCGCGATCAAGCGGGAAGCCGTGATTCAAATCCTGGCCAATGACACCGTGATCAGCCATCATCGCTATGAGGGGGTCGGATTGGTCGACGTGATGACATCGCTGCTTGCGGGAAGAGCGATCGTGCCGCGGACGTTCAAGAACGAGTATGTGCCCGAGAGGCCGAGCTCGCGCGGAGGCTCGCTGATCGACGACGTCTTTACGGAATTGAGCCGTCTGGACGATCGGCGCTATGTGTTCACGACCGATGCAGGCGATTGTTTGTTCGGCTCGGTGGAACTCAACGCGGAGCTCATCCTGAATCCGGGCTACTATGCCAGCATGGGCTTCGGCGTGCCGGCTGCGTTGGGTGCTGGTTTGGCCCTGCCTGACCGCCGGCCGATTGCTCTGGTGGGCGACGGTGGATTCCAGATGACCGGTATGGAGATCGCCACGTTGGTGCGATACGGGGTGCATGCCGTGGTGATCGTGCTCAATAACCGGGGGTATCGCAGCCTGGAAGCCTTAGGCGCTCCGCCGACCGTGTGCGAGATTCCCTCGTGGGACTATGTGGCGGTCGCCGAAGCGCTGGGCGCGATCGGCGTGCGCGTGAGCACGCGGACGGGGTTTCGAAGCGCGCTCCATGCCGCCTGTGAGAGGTCGGGCGTGACGCTCATTGACATCCTGGTCGATCCCGCTGATTGTTCGTCCACACTCGATCGCCTTCGGGCGGCGATCCGCTCGCGGCGCGCGACCGACGACGCTATGAGGCACGGTTCAGAATCCACCTGGTCTGGTCGGTAGGAAACGGCTGTGTGATGGTGTTGGTGATCTGGCTGCATCTGCTCGCGGCGGTCAGTTGGATCGGCGGGATGGTGTTCCTTTCCCTTGTGCTGGTGCCGGCGCTCAGGCGTGAAGGCATGTCATCTCAGCGGGCGGCGCTGTTCCGGGTCATCGCCTTGAGGTTTCGGGCTGTCGTGTGGTTTTCCGTCGCAGTTCTGGTCATCACCGGCCCTATACTGCTGGCGCATCGCAGCCTGTCGTTGCTCGAGCCGAGTCGGTGGCCCGCCGTGTTGACGGCCAAATTATCCCTTGTCCTGCTCCTCCTCGCGCTGACCAGCGTCCACGATTTCGCGGTTGGGCCCCGCGTCAGTCGCATTCAGCCGCTTCCGGAATCCGATCGAACGCAAATTGACCGTCTTCTGATCACCTGGTCTCCCTGGCTGGCCCGCTTTTCGCTCGTGCTGGCGCTCGTCATCTTGTTCCTCGCCGTGGCATTGGTGCGAACGTAAGCACAGGGTAACGGAGGGCTTGAACCGCGACCCTAAGCCGGGTAGTCTGCTGATCCATGTCCAACGGAAGTGTGCGCAAAGACCGGATTGCCGGTTTCCTCGCCGAAGACCATGCGCGGCTGGACGATCTGCTCCGCGCCGCCACAGCCGACCCAAGCCATGTCGATCATGAGGCCTATGATCGATTCCGTTCCGGGCTGCTTCGTCATATCGGGATGGAGGAAAAAATTCTCTTGCCGGCCATCCAGCGGCTGTGCGGAGGCGCGCCGCTGCCGATCGCCGCCCAACTGCGGCTCGACCACGGGGCGCTCGCGTCCCTGCTCATGCCCACGCCGACGCTGGCGGTGTTGGCAGCGATCCGCGCCGTTCTGGCCGCTCACAATCAGCGTGAAGAGGGAGCCGGAGGTCTGTACGAAATGTGCCAGGAACTGGCCGGCGCGGAGGCCGGTGCGATCCTCGCCCGCCTGCGCGAGGCGCCAGCGGTGGCGGTCATGCCGCATTCCGACAGCCCCGCGGTGATGATGACGGTCCGAAACGCCTGTGCGCGGGCGGGGTACGCGTTCGGCGATCCGTCACACTCGAGCGAGCAGCTTACCGCGAATAGCTCAGAGCTATTTGCTGTTCGCCATTCGCGCTTGTCTAGAGAGGGAAGCCGTCGATGATCCGAGTTGAACGGGTGTATGACCTCAAACAGCGCGGCGCAGGCGCCTATTTTCTCGTGGACCGGCTTTGGCCGCGCGGCGTGAGAAAGGAAGCCCTGCCCCTCGACGGCTGGCTCAAGGATGTGGCGCCCAGCGACAAGCTCCGCACCTGGTTCGCGCACGATCCCAAGAAATGGGCCGAATTTCAACGCCGCTATTTCGCGGAACTGGACCGCAACCCCGAGGCCTGGCGTCCACTGCTGGAGGCGGCGCGGTCTGGCACGGTGACGCTGCTATTTGGCGCCAAGGATGTTGAACGCAACAACGCAGTGGCGCTGAAGTCCTATCTGGACGCAAAGCTGCGGGAGGCATGAAATCCGCCGCTTTCGACTCTCCTCAATCCTGTCGCCTTCCGCTACAGCCAGGCGGTGTGGTGAAGACTTGCTCTGCCCGACGGAAAATGAGTGGGCCCTGCCTCGCACACCCAGTGGAAGGTGCTCGCCTTCCTAAGGGTCAAACTGCCTAAGGTGGAGCAAGCGACACGGGCCGGCAAGGTGCTCGAAGCCCAGGTCCAAGCGGCCCACACCTCCGCCCTCTCACGCTCGAAGACGTGTTCGTCTACCGGGAGATGGCGCTGGGACGGTAGGAGCGGGCAACCGACGATGGAGCGGCCGCATGAACCGTCGGCGAATCGAGGCGGTCGTCTCGAAAGAATGGCGCGAGGTAACCCGCGACCGGATGTTTCTGCTCCTGGCGTTTTTGAGGCCGACGCTCTGGATAATCGTGTTCGGGTACGGACTCGTGCTAGATGTGTAAAACATTCCGTTCGCCGTCGTGGACCCGGATCGCAGCGCCCTCAGCCGCGACTATCTGCATCGCTTCATCGAGTCCGGGTATTTCGACTTTCAAGGGTACGTGGCGGCGAAGGAGGCGGCGGACGTGTTGCTCCAAAGCGGAAAGGTCCGCGCCGTGATCGTCGTACCGGAGCAATTCCAGGAACGTCTGTCGGCCGGAACGGGCGTCGGCGTTCAGACGCTGATCGATGGGACGTTTCCGCTGCGGACGGGTATCACGAACGGCTATGTGATCGCGCTCACCGCCGCCTTCATCGAAGAACTGCTCATCACGCATCTCGCACGCAGCCGGGCGTTTCCCGCCGGCAGGCGGAGACGTTGGCTCGGCCAATCACGCCCGAGGTGCGCGATCTGTACAACGAAGAGGTGCGGAGCACCTGGTCAAGTGTGCCGGCCCTCGTGATGGTCGCGCTCATGGTCTTGTCTCCGCTTTTCACCGTGCTCGGTATCGTGCACGAGAAAGAAACCGGGTCCATCTACAACGTCTCCAGCGCGCCGGTGAGCCGCATCGAGTTTCTGGCTGGCAAGTTGGCGCCGTATGTCCTGATCTCCATCCTCAACGTGATCATCCTATGGCTGATGGCCATCCTGATCTTCAAGTGCCGTTCAAAGGGAATCCGGTCTTGTTCCTGGCGGCATCCATGGTGTTCGTGCTCAGCAGTACCGGGAGTGGCTTAATCGCCTCGCGCCTGGTGCGCACCCAGCAGGCCGCGCTGATCATGACGGTTGTGATGAGCACGGTGCCCACCATCCTGTTTTCCGGCCTGATCTTTCCGGTTTCCTCCTTGAGCCCGACTTCGCGGGTTCTGGCGCATCTCTTCCCCGGCATGTATGACGCCAACGTCCGTTGGGGCGTGTTCCTCAAAAGGGTTGGGCTGGAGCTCCTGTGGCGTGACGGGTTGGCCCTGGCGCTTTATGCGACGGTGCTCCGGCTCATTGGCATCGGTTCTTCACGAAGAGACCGCGATCATGACGCGTGCCATGCTGTTCAGATCACCGCGGACGCTGACTGATGGCGTCGGTTGGCGGTGATGACGCGGAAAGAGCGATGGCAGTTGTTCTGAGATCTCCCGCTGGTGGCGTTTCTGGTCTATTCGTTCACGTTGTCCGTATCCCTCACTGGGAACGGCATCCAGACGCAACTGCGGAACGTCAGCCTGCTGGTGTATGACGAGGGCCATAGCGCGTTGTCATGGGAGCTCATTCGCCGGTTTCATCCGCCGTATTTTCGTTTCGATGGGGAGCTGGTCGAGGCGGATGAGGGATTGCGCCGGCTCGACGGGGGAGCATCCTTGTGAATCGATCCGCGGCGGCGCAACTGTCGCGGTACAGCTCCTGGTCGAGACGACCAATTCCGCGCAGGGGCTCTCGGTGGCCGGCTCTGCGGCGCTCATCATTGGCAAATTCGGCAGGGAGGCGGCGCTGGCGCGGATCGGCGCGGCGAATGACTCGTCGCCGAACCAGCCGATGGTCCTGAACGATCACCGGGTCTGGTACAACCCGAACCAGACGGAGAGCTGGTTTGAATCCAGCTCGTACCTCCGCCGCATGATCACGATCTTTGCGATCATACTGCCGGCCGCCGCGCTGGTCCGAGAAAAGGAGCCCGGCACGGTCGAACAGTTGCTAGTGTCCCCGCTTACTCCGTTCCAGATCATGCTCTCCAAGGTACTGGCTATGACGGCGGCGATCCTCGTCGCGACCGCCATCGCGTTGTTCGGAATCATGCGGCCGGTGTTCGGCGTCCCGGTCCGGGGGAAGCGTGACGCTGTTCTTCGCGCTGACAGCCCTGTTCATCTTCACCGTGGCCAGAATGGGGTTGCTCGCGGCGTCCCGCACCCGCAATCACGCGCAGGCAGGTATGGTGACGCTGTTGGTGGTGGCGCCCATGCTGTTGCTCTCCGGTATCACCACACCGCTGGAGGCCATGCTGGCCTGGGTACGCGCCCTCATGGCCTTGTCGCCGCTCCGGTATTTCATCGACATTACACCCGGCATCCTCGTGAAAGGGGCAGGGCTTCCGATCCTCTGGCCCATGGCGGTCTCTATGGCGATGCTGGGCGTGGCGCTCTTTGGGTTCGGTATGTGGCGGTTCCGGCGACAGTTTCGGTGCCGTCGGGACGAGGTCTAAAATGGCTCTCAGCTCTCGGCTGTAAGATGAAACGTGCTCCTCGCTCCCGTGGCCCGTTACATGGCGAGGATCAATGAGTGTCCCGGGTAGAAGCGGCCGAGGTGTTTTTCGTGAGCACCACGAGAAAATTGAGGCCATTGTGGCGTACGATTAAGTAGAAGTAAAGGCTGGACGGCGCCAACGGAGCAGACGCCATGGCGGTGCAGGGGGAAGCGGAAAGGACCCCAGTGGTGATCGGGACCGATGCGGTCATCCGCATCGCCGGGGCTTGGACCTTGCCGGAATTGCCGCCGATCGAACGGGTGGTAGCCAGCGCGTCGTGGCCGGCGGGTCGCAATTTGGTCTGGGATGCCAGCCAGGTCACCGCGATGGATTCGGGCGGGGCGGTGTTACTCCACCGGACGCTGGCGCAGCTTGACCGCCAGGGGCGGCACGTCACGTTGCGCGGGCTACGGCCGGAGTTCGCCGAGTTGCTCAAGTTGGTCTCCGCGCATTGGACCCGCGTCGGGCAAGAAGCGACCAGACCAAGAGGGAACTGGTTGGAACGGGTCGGGATCTTTGCGGGGGACCGCCTGCAACAATGGATCGGCGGTCTGGGATTTTTGGGAGAGAGCGCCGTCGCGCTTGTCCGGGCGCTGGCCGTGCCGCGCGCGATCCGGTGGCGGGCGGTGTGGAACAGTCTAGAGCTGGACGGGTTCAACGCGCTGCCGGTTATCGGGTTGCTGACGTTCCTGATGGGCATCGTGATCGCCTATCAGGGGGCCGAGCAGTTGCGGAGCGTCGGCGCCAATATCTTCATCGTGGACCTCGTGGGCATTGCCCTGCTGCGGGAAATCGCGCCGCTTGTGACGGCGATCCTGGTGGCCGGCCGATCGGGGTCGGCCTACACTGCTCAGATCGGGACCATGCGGGTCACGGAAGAATTGGACGCGCTTCGTACGTTGGGCCTGTCGCCGATGAAGGTGCTGGTGCTCCCTAAGGTGTTATCCTTGGCGATCGCCCTGCCATTGCTGACGGTCTATGCGGATGTGGTGGGGGTCTTCGGCGGCATGCTGATCGCGGCCGGCCAGTTGAGCGTGACCTTCCTCGAATTCCTGACTCGCTTCGAGGAAGCGATCGCGCTGCGGCATTTCCTGATCGGTGTGGTGAAGGCACCGATGTTCGCAGCGATCATCGCGTTGGTCGGTTGCTATCAGGGATTCCAGATCCGCGGGGGTGTGGACGATGTCGGCCGCCACACGACGATCAGTGTGGTCCAGAGCATCTTTCTCGTCATCGTGTTCGATGCGTTCTTTTCGATTCTCTTGAGTTGGTGGAAGTTGTGAAGTGCGGGACGGGCGAGAGTGGTGAGACAAGCGAGAGGGGCGCGAAGCGCGCGCGGGGTGTGGAACCTGCCTTTGGGCGTCCGACAATTCGCACGAATCGCGCTTCTCCTGCGTTTTTCGCCGGCATTGGAGCTGAAGATGGTGCCAAGGGGAGGAAACGAACTGGAAAGTGTGAGCGGCTCTGACAGCGGTATCGTTCCGCTGATCGACGTTCGTCATGTCTCCACGCGGTTTGGCGAAGCGGTGGTGCATGACGATGTGAGCCTCGCGGTATACCGAGGGGAAGTCTTCGCTATCGCCGGCGGCAACGGTAGCGGCAAATCGACCTTGCTGCGCGAGATCATCGGGCTGGTGACGCCAAGTTCGGGAACGATCCGAGTGTTCGGCCGGGAATGCGCCAGCCTCGGCGAAGCCGGCGTCCGCGCCCTCCACCGCCGCTGCGGCGTGATGTTTCAACATGGGGCGCTGTTCAGTTCGCTCACCGTGGTGGAAAACGTCGCGGTCCCCTTGCGGGAGCACACCGGCTTGAGCCCAAGCCTGATCCGCGACATCGCCATGTTCAAGATCGCGCTGACTGGCCTTCCGTCGTCTGCCGCCGGCAAGTATCCCAACGAGCTGAGCGGCGGCATGCGGAAGCGGGCGGCGCTGGCTCGCGCGATCGCGCTCGATCCGGAGCTGCTCTTCCTGGACGAGCCGACGTCGGGTCTCGATCCAATCAGCGCCGACGCGTTCGACGACCTGGTCAAGGAGCTGAAGAAACTGCTGGGGTTGACGATCGTGATGGTCACGCACGATCTTGACTCGCTCTGGCGGGTAGCGGATCGAGTGGCGGTCTTGGGAAATGGCAAGGTGCTGGGGATCGGCACGATGGAGGAATTGTCCCAATCCGCCGATCCGCTGATCCGCGAGTATTTCCACGGTCCGCGCGGACGGGCGGCGAGGGAACAATCCGTGAGGCTGAAGGCGTGATAGCACATGAGCGCGAGAAATGCGTGGCACACGCTCCTCCCGCGTCTGCCGCATGAGAGGAGACGGAGATGGAACCGAAAGTGAACTACGCCCTGGTCGGGCTCTTCGTCGTGGTGCTGAGCGCCGTCTTGCTCGGAATCGTGCTGTGGCTCAGCAAGGGCAAATACGGAACCGTGTATGACCGGTATTACGCCTTTATGCGGGAGTCGGTCGCCGGCCTGAGCGTGAACTCGCCGGTGAAGTATCGCGGGGTGGAAGTCGGGTACGTGGCCGATATCCGGCTCAATCCCGAGAATCCGGAGGAGGTGCGGCTCACGTTGGACATCACCCGCGGCACCCCCATCAAAGAAGATACGGTCGCGGTGCTTCACGTGCAGGGGTTGACCGGCTTCGCCATCGTGGACCTCACCGGCGGGACCCGTGACTCGCCGCCTCTAACGGCCAAGCCCGACCAAGCGTATGCGGTGATTAAGACCGGCCCGTCGCTGCTCGCGCGATTGGACAGTGCCATCTCACGGTTGCTGGAAGACCAATCACTCTCTCGGCTGCTGGCCAATCTCAATACGCTGGCGCAGGACGCCCGCGGCGTGATCGACCAGGAGAACCGCGCGGCGCTGAAGCAGATCCTGTCGGATTTGGCCACGGTCAGCCGGACTCTAGCGGCGCGGAGCGCGCGGGTGGATCAAGGGCTGGCCGGCGCGGCGCAGACGGCGGAGCATCTCGCCAAGTTGAGTCGCACCCTCAACGAGCAAATCCCGACTCTGCTGGAACGGGTCAACAGGAACGCGGCTTCGTTGCAGGCGATGACGGAAGAACTCACCCACACGAGCAAGGCTATCGGCTCGCTCGTGAACGCGACCAAGCCCAATGTCGAACAGTTCTCCCGTCAGACCTTGGCTGAGACCGGCCTGCTCATCGCGGATCTCCGGCAACTGACCGCCACGTTGCAACGTGTCGCCAGACAGATTGAGCGGGAGCCGAACGCGCTGGTCTTCGGCCGGCCACCACAACCGAAAGGGCCAGGGGAATGAAGAGAACGGGTTCGAAGTTCACGGCTCGGAGTTTGACGTGAGCAGCACTTTGACCTCGACCCGCGAACCTCGAATCCCTCACGGTCGGGGGGAAATGCGGGACCTGGTGAATCGAGGGGTCGGGACGGTCATCGGCGCGCTAGTCTCGATGGCGCTCATGGCCTGTCTAGCGCCGCGGTCGGACAGCGGGCCGGTGCATACCTATCTCTTGCGCGCCGAGGAAACCACGTGGGCCGAGAAGGAACCGGTCGGCCGCGCAGGCGCCTCGCCGGTGTTGCTGGTCGGTCCGCCGCAGGCGGAGGCGGGATTCGACACGCCGCGCATGGCCTACGTGGTGCGCCCCTATGAAGTCCGGTACTACGCCCTCAACCAATGGGCCGATACGCCGGCCCGCATGCTGGCTCCGCTGTTGGTGCAAGCGCTGGAGAAGAGCGGGGCCTGGCAAGCCGTGATCCCGATGCCGAGTGCGCTACGCGGGGACTATCGCCTCGATACTCTGGGCGTGGCGTTGGAGCAGCAGTTTCTGGAGACCCCCAGCCGCGTCCGCATGGCCTTGCGTGCGCAACTGATCGATCTGAGGGAGCTGAGCGTGGTCGGGACGCGCCGATTCGAAGTGCTGGAGCCTGCGCCCAGCGAGGATGCTTACGGCGGTGCGCTGGGGGCCAACCGAGCGGTGACGAAATTGCTGGAGCAGATCGCGCAATGGGCAAGCGCGTGTCTCCATAAGCATTCGGACTGCGTGCGATGACGAAATCGGTTTTCCTCGCATTATTCACGGCCTTTGCCATCACAGATGGCAGCTTGTGTGTGCTTGCGGCCGACCAAGCGCTGTACGAAACACACTGCCTGGCCTGCCACGGTCTACAGGGCGGGGGCAGAAACCAAACTCCACGCTCCTGCGCCGCATCCACGAAGGCCGAGCCAACACGGCCATGGGGGTGTGGAAATGGGTTCTGTCCGCAGAGGAGACCCGCGATGTCGTGGAGGATGTGCTGACATTCTCCCGCTGATCTTCCCTCCTTCCCCCCTTCCTTCGATCGTCGGCCTCCATTCCGGTACCCAGTCGAGGTCCGTGGTCATGGGGCATTCTCACCATCGCCGTCCCGGTCTTCCTGCTTCCTCTTCAACCTGGCAATCGGCATCAGCATCGCCTAGGGGGGTGTTCCTCTTGGCCCTGCTCAGTGTTGCGCTGGCCCGAGCGCAACCCATCGCGCCGTGGAAGGTCATTGGGGAGCACCTGCTCATCGGCCTGTGCGTCGTGGCGCTCACCCATTACCTGGGCTATCACGAGGTGCCGTGCTCTCACCTGAACGAAGGACATGCCGCGCTGTTGGTTCTGGCCCTGCTGGAAGAGAAATTGGCCGCGCGGGGAGGGACCGGGCTGGTCGCCGCCGACATACTGGGGCTGTGCACGCGCCATGCGTCTTCACCACCCACACACCTGTCCCGGCCGGCCACGACCAGTTTTCGGCCGACCTCGTCCGCCGTATCCTTGGCGAGTGTCGATGCTGATGGTTACAGGCCTGCGGGACCGGACCGGTGCTGAACATGACCGAGTTGGCGTTGCGCGGGTCCCGGCCATGTTTCCTGGCTATCCGATTCACTCGATCACCAATGGGGTCCATGCCGTGACCTGGGCCGCTCCGGCATTCCAGACGCTGTACGATCGCCGCCTGCCGGACTGGCGGCGCGATCCGTTGTCGCTGCGGTACACCGTGGGCGTTCCCGATGTGGAGATCTGGGCGGCACATACGGAGGCCAAGCGCGCGCTGGTAGAATTGATCAATCGCGAGACGAACGCGGGGTTCGATCGCGACGTGCTGACCATTGGATTTGCGAGGCGAGCCACCCTTTACAAACGTGGGACGCTGATCTTCCACGACCTCGATCGTCTCAAGGCCATCGCCCGGCAGGTGGGGCCGTTTCAGCTCGTCTTTGCCGGCAAGGCCCATCCGCAAGACGAGGAGGGCAAGTGAGGCGCGAGACGCACTCCGAGGCGCCGTCGCGGTCGCCTACCTCAACCATTATGACATGGCGTTAGCGAAGCTCGTCTGTGCCGGCGTTGGCGGGTGGCTCAATCCCCCTCCGCCGCCCCTGGAAGTCTCCGGAACCAGCGGGATGAAGGCGGCGATCCACGGCGTGCCCAGCCTCAGCGTCCTGGACGGTTGGTGGATTGAGGGCCATGTCGAGGGAGTGACTGGCTGGTCGATCGGGGAGCGCATCGACTCCTGTCTGGAACCGGTCTCCGGGATGGAAGCTTGCCACGCAGCGGCACTCTACGACAAGCTCGCGAATCACACCTGCCCTGTTTTTATAAGGACCGCGGGCGCTTCATCGGGATCGTGCGGCACTGCATTGCCTTGAACGGCGCCTTCTTCAACACGCATCGCATGATGGCCCAGTATCTGCACAACGCCTACCGCCTGGAGGGAGGCTACGCCCGGGGGAGGCGATGGGTTTTCTCGTTACTCAGGCCTCACGGTTACGCAATCTTTGATCATTTCATACTCGGCCTCCGAGAGGATCCCCTTCTCCACGAGCTCGTCTCCTGTCCGATAGGGCCGTCCTGCCATGATCGACCTGGCGGTTGGCTCATCGATTCCGGGCAGCGTGGCGAGTTGATCGAGGGAGGCAGTGTTGAGGTCGATCACCTGGCCGACGCCGGGCCGGTCCCGTGGAGGCCGGTCCAGGCGCTCGACTGCCATATCGGGTGGTCGTTGCACCTGGGGCGGAAACGTTGACCCGCTGCCGGCGAAGGCCGTTTGGTCGAGGCGCGGGGAGAGGAAGGACGGCCCCGTCGCGAGGGTCATGATGCTCCAGGTCAGGATGAGCGGCCTGATTGCGGCTAACCCGGTTCGATGAGTCATGGGGTCTGTCTCCTTGTGAAAAGTGAACGTTCGTTTGCGTCGCTCTATGGACATGTATTAGACGATCGCGGTGTCGGATTGTTTCCGCAAAGCCCGCTCTCTGTGTCGATGACGTGGCGTTCCAACTGTGTTAGGCTACGCCCACGCCAACGGCCTGGAACGGCGCCTCCTCGGTTTCGCCCGCTCCGGGCCACGATTTTTTGTCTGAGTCCGAACGGGGAAGAACCCGGCGATGCCGTCACATCGGGCGTGGCCGGAGCGTGGGTCCTCGTCGGCAGCAAAAGGAGTGCCCTCCATGCACGTATCAATCGGAAAAGTCGTGACGGTCGAATATACCTTGCGGATTGATGAGGAAGAGATCGTCGACACGAATGTCGGCGCGGAGCCCTTAATCTATCGGCATGGGGCGCAGGAAATTCTGCCCGGTTTGGAGAAGGGGTTGGAGGGCATGGCGGTCGGTGAGAGCAAGCAGATTACGGTGAGTCCGGCTGAGGGCTACGGCGACGTGCATCCCGAAGGGTTCTTTGAGATTGCTAAGGACCGGATTGCGCCGGACGCCTTGCGCGTCGGGGCCAAGCTTCAGGGCGAGGCGCCGGACGGGACGCCGGTGTATCCGAGGGTGGCGGAGATTCGGGAAGACACCGTCGTCCTGGACTTGAACCACCCGTTGGCCGGCAAGACTCTGTACTTCGATGTGAAGGTGTTGGATATCCGGTAAGGCTAAGATGAAGGCATCGGATCTGCTCGTGCGCTGTTTGGAACATGAAGGGGTGGATTTTGTCTTCGGGGTGCCGGGCGAAGAAAACCTCGACGTGATGGACTCGTTCTTGGGCTCGCCCATCCGCTTCATCGTCACGCGTCATGAACAGGGTGCAGCGTTCATGGCTGACGTGCACGGACGGCTGACGGGCCGGGCCGGCGTCTGTCTCTCCACGCTGGGGCCGGGCGCGACCAATCTTCTGACCGGCGTGGCCGATGCCTATCTCGACGGTGCCCCCTTAGTGGCGATCACGGGGCAGGCCTCGCTCGACCGCATGCACAAGGAATCGCACCAGTTCATCGACATCCTGTCCATGTTCAGGCCGGTGACCAAATGGAACGCCGAGCTGTTCACCCCCCAAATCATTCCGGAAACGGTGCGCAAAGCCTTCAAGGTCGCGCAAACGGAAAAACCGGGGGCCACGCATCTGGAGTTGCCCGAGGACGTTGCCGCTCAGCAGGTTGCCGATTCGTCCTACCACAGTCCGTTGCGCGTCCAATTTCCGTTCTTGCCCGAACCGCTCACCGCGCAGGTGAATCGGGCGGTCGAGGTGATCGCCAAAGCCCGCCGGCCGATCATCCTCGCGGGCAATGGGGTGGTGCGCGGCCGCGCGCACGAGGCGCTCCGCCGGTTGGCTCGCCAGTGCCAGATTCCTGTCGCTCACACGTTCATGGGCAAGGGGGTCATGCCGGACAGCGACCCCCTGTCTTTGTACACGATCGGCCTGCAACTGCGGGATTATTCAGCCGCGGTCTTTGCCGAGAGCGACGTCGTGATCACGGTCGGCTACGACCTGGTCGAATACGCCCCCTGCTTCTGGAATCCGAACCGGGACAAACACATCGTCCATGTGAACGTGACGCCCGCCGAGGTGGATGCGCATTACATCGTCGATGTCGGGGTGCTGGGCGATCTCTCGCTGTCGCTCGATCAAATCGCGGACCATCTCGTGTCCTTTGAGCCGCGGTGGGCTAAAGGTGGACGGGAACGGATTCAGGCGGCCTTCGAAGCGGAATGGGCGGCTCCGCTTTCATGGCCGATGCGGCCCCAGCACATCGTGCGCGAATTGCGCGCGGCGCTCGGATCGGACGCCCTGGTGATCTGCGATGTCGGTGCCCACAAGCTCTGGATAGCGAGGATGTTCCCCTGCGATGTCCCCAACACCTGCATCATTTCCAATGGGTTCGCCTCCATGGGTATCGCGTTGCCGGGCGCCGTCGCGGCCAAGCTGCTATTCCCGCAACGCCAGGTGGTGGCCGTTGCCGGAGACGCCGGGTTCCTGATGAACTCGCAGGAATTGGAGACAGCCGTGCGGCTTCACCTGCCGCTCGTCGTGCTGATCTGGCGGGACGATGGCTACGGTGTCATTCGTTTCAAACAGCACCTGAGGTTCGGGCGCACGTCCGGCGTGGAATTCGGCAACCCGGACTTCGTCGCGTACGCCGAAAGCTTCGGCGCGGCCGGCTATCGGGTCGAAGGGCCGACGGAGTTAGGCGCCGTCCTTAAGGAAGCCCTCGCGTGCGGCAAACCGGCGGTGATCGATTGTCCGGTGGATTACTCGGAAAATCTCAGACTGGCGGAGCGGCTGAAACGGGAGTTCTGAGGTCTGAATACTGAATGACGAGTTCGATGCAGGGTGAGACTCACAATTCATCATTCAGTATTCCTCTTTCATCGGTTCACCAGGAGGGTGGAGGGTGATCATGGAAGTGAGGAGCAAGGTTTACACCTATCGCACAACGGTCAAATGGACCGAGCAGAAGATGGGTGTGATGGCGTCGCCGGGCAAGCCGGAGGTGCCGATCGCCACGCCGCCGGAGTTTAAAGGACACGAAGGGATCTGGTCGCCCGAAGAGTTGTTCATCGCGTCAATCAATAGCTGCGTGATGAGCACGTTCCTGGCCTTCGCCGAGCGGGCTGGCCTGGCGTTCACGGCCTATGAGAGCGAGGCCGAAGGGCGCGTCGAATTGGCGGACGGCAAGCTTCAGGTGACTACGGTAGTTCTGAAACCCAGGGTGATGCTCGCGCCGGGCGCCGATCCCGCCAAGGCCCGCGAGATTCTCGCCAAGGCCGAAGCCAACTGCCTGATCTCCCATTCGGTCAAGACGAAGGTCACAGTGGAGGCGACAGTCGTGTGAAACGCGGAACGGGTGCCGCGACATCCACCTTGACACGCTCCGTCTCCACCTCCGAAAAGATCTGTTCCCGGCACGCCGCTTCAGATGCCGGATAGTCCCTGCGTCTCTGGTCCAAAAGTTGCTTGGCCCCTTTCGCCTGTGCGCGCAGGCGATCCTTCAAAATCACCCACTCAGGTGATGGTTCTGTATCATTCGATTGGCTATATTGGGGGCTGCGGTGAATACGTAGGCACGGGGGCTGAAGTGAGAAGGAGGGCGTATCATGGCAACGGAAGCGAAAACCGCGTCGATTGAACCCCGGCCGACGGCGTGGCTCCCCGAAGTGTCCTGGCAGGATATCAGAGAGCCTGGCGCCTACGTGGAAGTGGGAAGCGGAGATCTGTATCGGTTTCCCCAAGAATCGCTGCTGCAGGGTGCGTCGCCCCTGGTGAGAAAGGAGAGTGCGGGTGCCTCGAGACTTGTGAAGATCAGCGACAATCCGTATATCACCACGCTGGAAGCACGGATGATTTGTGCGGCGCATAACGTTTCGCCAAACTTCTAGCGATTCTGTTCCTGCCATCAGCCGATAGACGAACGTGATGTCCCCGTGCTTACGTTTCACCAAGAAGGTGCTGTGCTTCCGGTAAGAGTGCGGGGAGTCGAAACAAAAATGGCGTAAAAGCGGCACATCCGCGTCACAGGCGAGTGAGCGAAAGACAGAGCGGCCTCGGTGGGGAACGCGACCCGCCGGCTTGCCTCACACGACTGCGAGAGAGACCGGCGGTTCACCTGCAAACTGGCAGGGAGGGCGTGATGGATCGGTCGCATCAGCTCGAGGCGGCAATTTACCGACACGTGAGCCGAGTATCTGAATGTTCGTTCGAGGAGTTGGTCGCCTGGCTGCCGCAGTATACCTGGAACGAAGTGTTCAGCACGGTGGATCGTCTGAGTCGGCAAGGGCGCCTTGCCCTCCGCCATCCGACCCGGTTCGGGTTTCTGATCTCACTGCCGTCCGGCGATCGGGGTGGGCGCGGCGGTGAGAGCCCGCAGTATGGGGGAGCGATGGCATCGTGACCCCCGTGACTCCAGGGGAGAAAACCGACGCCATGCGGTGCCAGCGCTGTCAGGGTTTCATGTGTCCGATCGAGCTACGAGATTGGACAGGCCTTAGCGGGCAAGACGTGTCTCGTGCGCTTCGGTGCCTCCTCTGCGGGGACATCGTCGATGAGATTATCGTCAGCAACCGGATCAAGTCTGAAGGCGGATGCCCCGACGGCCGGAAAGGACGTCCCCGGCGTGTCGATCGAGTCACCATGCTCCAGTAGCTGTTCGCCCACCAGCCGGTGGGCATTGCCCCTTGCCTTTCCTCTTCCCGGAGGGGGACGTGCGTGACCATGCTCTGGAGGACGAGCATGAATCACGTCAAGCCGTGCGATCGACTCTGGTCCAACATCTTAAGGGGGCCAGGGGGGAGCGTGTCCAGCTATTTGTCCAGCGGTGGTTGGGCCGTCCTAAGCCGAAGCAATACTGCACCGTTGTGGGAACCAGGTCCTTCTTCCAACATACGGCTCGCTCGAGCCGACCGACTCACGGTTGCAGATCATAAGATGTAAGATGATCGTGATCGCCCGCTCGCATGCCTGGGCGGTATGGCCGCAGTTGGGGCAGTGACCTTCGAGCATGGTGATCCTGCAGCCGGCCAACCGAGGCCCGGCAGCCGGGATCTTTCTCCCGCTGACCTCTATCAAGGCCCGCGATGCCGAGGCCACCGTGATCATCTACCCATCAGACCATTTCGTCTATCTGGAACAGCGGCTTGTCAACTCAGTTGGGCGGGCGGTCTTGACCGCCGAATGACTTCTGGATCGACTCGCGCTGCTCGGCATGACTCCGGATCGCCTTGCATTGGACTATGTGAATGGATCCTGCCCGGCGAACCGCTCGATCGCTCGTCGAATTATCGGATTCAGGCGGTGCGGGCTTTTTGCAAGAAACCTACGCCGGCTGAAGCCGATGCCGCGCTCGCTGCGGGCGCACTGTGAAATACGTCGGTGTTCGCTGCCAACGCGCAGACTCTCTGGGACCTGGGTGCTCGGTGTTTTCCGGACTTGCTGCCGTTGTTCGAGCGCGTGCACCTGGCGATCGGCCCGCCGCACGAGGCGCGAGTGCGAGAGGCCATTTATCACCAGATGCCGCGTTACAGCTTTTCATCCGGTTTGCTTCAACGGATTCCGGAACAGACCGCGGTCATCGAGATGAAAGAGACCCTTCGCGCCGACCGGGTTGATGGCCGAGACGGGTGTACGATGGCGGGTGTGTGTAACGGGGAGGGTGCGAAAGACGGGGAGAGGGGGTCTCGAGAAGAACCAACCTATTGCGGTTGATCCGCGGATCCGCTATGGCGACGGAAATCTTCCGAATAGGGGTTGTGCCCTCACCGCAGCCGTACGAGTCGTTTGCTAAGGGCCGGGGAGGATATCGTCCATGGACGGTGAGTTCATCGAGCCCGCCTCCGATCAGGAAAGCGGGCGTCGTCAAGATTCTCGGGTCGGCGTGATCGTCCTGTCGTCTTCGCTGCGGGTGCTCTATATCAGTCGGGCGGCCATTGAATTGCTAAAACTCACCACTCTGGGAACAGACTTGCGAGAGCCAGCTTCCTCGTCGGGCGGTCTGCCCCAAGGCGTAACCAATATCGCGAGGACCATCGTGGAGGAATTGGGCCGTCGGGTGGCCTCCCGGAACTGGGCGCCGTTTGAAGTCCGGCGCCACCTCGACGAGTGGCAGGAACCGATGTGGCTGCGCGGACTGGGGTTGCCGAATCCCTCGGGGCTTCCGCGGTCACGGATTGTGCTGACGCTATCGAGGAACCCATTTTCCCCGTGACAGGATCTCGCGTGCGGCATTGTAGCCGGCGGCTCCCATCACGCCACCGCCTGGATGGGCGGCCGCCCCGCACAGATACAATCCGGCGATCGGCGTTCGATAATCTGCATAGCCGGGCACAGGTCGAAAACAAAACCACTGATTCAATGTCATCGCTCCCTGGAAGATATTGCCGCCGGTCAGGCCGAACGTTCGCTCGAGGTCCAGGGGGGTCAAGACCTGCCGGGCAACGATCGATGCTTTGAAGTTCGGGGCATACTCGGTTAACAGATCCACACAGCGATCCGCAAAGCGCTCCCGCAGTTGATCCCATGTCGCGGCACGCAGGTTGTACGGCGCATACTGGACGAACATCGACATGAGATGGGAACCTGGCGGGGCGACGGAAGGATCGATCACCGAGGGAATGGTGCACTCGAGAATCGGGCAATCGGAGGGACGGCCGTACTTGGCCTCATCGTAGGCCCGCTCGAGGTACTCGAGATCGGGACAGATGTGAATCGTCCCGCGGTGTTGCGGGCCAGGCTCCGTGCCGGGACAGGCAAGGAAGCTCGGCAGTTCGGACAAGGCCAAATTGATTTTGAGCGAGGCGCTTCGGTAATCGATTCGTCGCACCGCCTGCACAAACTCGTCTGGCAGTCGTTTAGGATCGAGCAAGCGGGTGAACGTGACATGGGCATCGGCGTTGCTGGCAACCACCGGAGCCTTGAACTCGTCCCCGTTGGCCAGCGCGACACCGGCGACTTTCCCGTCCTTGATCAGGATGTGGCTGACCTCGGCCTCGCAGCGAATGGTGACCGAGAGGTCACGAGCCGCCCGTGCCAACGCTTGGGTCAATCCTCCCATCCCGCCTTGCACATAGCCCCAGATTCCTCGTTTCCCGTTGGTTGCTCCCATCACGTGGTGACACAGGACATAGGCGGTCCCCGGCGTCGAGGGCGAGGCCATGGCGCCGATGACGGCATCGGTCGCCAGCGTCGCCTTGAGCTCCTCCGACTCAAACCATCGATCGAGGATCGGTCGGGCCGCTCCGGTCAGGAGTTCAACCAGGTCGCCGATCTGAGGGCCGACCCGCGTCACCGTGCGACTCAGTTTGAGTAGCCTCCAGAGATCTCGCAGCCCAAGACGACGGATATTCGGCGGGGTCACGGTCAGGAGGGGCTCAAGGACCGTGGCGAGCCCTTCGAGCCAGTCCTGATAATGGGGGTAGTTGTCCGCGTCGTGAACGCTGAACTTGGCAATCTCCCGGTGGTTCAGATCAGGATCGGCACCCAGTAGGAGAAACCGCCCGTCGGGAAACGGTGTGAAGGAAGAGGGAATGCGCTCCAGGATCCTCAAGCCATAGGCCTCCAGGCGGAGGTCACGGACGATCTCTGGGCGAAACAGGCTGATCACGTAGGCGGCGGTCGAGACTTTGAAGCCGGGAAATACTTCTTCGGTGACGCAGGCTCCGCCTACGAGATGCCGGCGTTCGAGCACCAACACCTTCCAGCCGGCGCGGGCCAGATAACAGGCGGCCACTAACCCGTTGTGACCGGCCCCGATAATGATGGCGTCGTAGTCACTCGCCATAGGTATCGCAATGAAAGCCTCAGGGAGGCGAGATCGATCATACTCACCGGCCTGATTCGTTTCCACCGGCCTCTTTCGTCGCGACAGCCGGAGGGAGTACCCTGATGCGGACATCGCAAGCCCCCTGCTTATGTCACAATTGTTGTACAGGAAAACGTGGCGTGTGACTCGTGATGGGAGATGAGTAAAAGCGCCTGATAGCGGACAGTTATTTTCTGCCGAGGTCGGAACAGGATCATGACCGTGAGGATCGGCGAACCGGTCAAGGTTCGTCCGCCGTTGGAGGACGACCTTCCTGAGTTGCTCGCTGTGGAGCAAGATTGTTTTGACACTCCATACTACCGTCCCCATCGATTCACCCGCTCGCAGTTTACGGCGTACCTTCGAAACCCGCGGGCGATCTTCTGGGTGGCTGTCCAGCGCGGTCTCCTGCTCGGCTATGTCGCCGGCTCCTGCGGTACTGGCTCTCGAAGGGGCGCCGGACGAATCGAGAGCCTAGCCGTTGTTCAGGCAGCGCGGAAGCAAGGGGTCGGTGGACTCCTCATGAGGCGATTCATCGAAGAGGCCAAACGCCGCGGTTCCAAGCGCGTGACGATTGAAGTTGCAATGGCAAACACCCACGCCATTCGATTCTTTACGAACCGAGGCTTTAGTCCGGTGAGACGGCTTCCCGGATATTACGGCGACCGATACGACGGCCTGCGCATGCGACGGGAACTGGGATGAGCATTGCCAGCAACCAAGAGCCAATCGCTTTCGCTTATCCTAATATTCCCTCTCCGGGTTGCCCATTTTCTTGATGTTCTTTGATGCGGCGGGTTCCGGCGATGGACCGTCTTCACATTCTGGCTCTGTGGCATTCCGCGCCAGTGAGCTTGCTCATCACTGGGGGCTTTCTCCCCAGCTGGCGTCATACCGGCGAAGCCCGGTTCCTTGTAAGCTCTGAATCTCAAAGCCTTTCCGAACCACCTGCCGGCCGGGCGGCAACGCATGGCACATTCATCGCAAACCGCTACGCGAGGGATAGGCGATGGAACAGAAGGAATACCGTAGCCGCGTGCGACACCCCCGATGGATGCACACGGTCGTCCTGATCGCGGTGGGCATCGCGCTGGAAGTGTGGATACAGCCGCGACTTTTGTCGTCAGCCGGGCCGCAATTGGGCACAGGCAAAGCCATCTACGAGAAGCACTGTCTGATCTGTCACGGATCGCGAGGCAAAGGCGACGGTCCTACCGGCAAGGTCCTGATTCCTCCGGCTACCGACTTGACGAGCGCAGCCAGCAAAACGAAATCGGATGCGGACTTGCTTAAGGTTATTCGTGACGGCAAACCTCCAACCGCCATGCCAGCCTGGAAGGGCCAGTTATCGGAGCAGGACATCCGAGATGTGCTCGCTTACATCCGCAGCCTGAGCCAATGAGAGAAGCCATGCCGCTGCGAATGACCTGTCTGGCCGAGCTCGCGCTGGAGGGCCACCGTCGCCGCAGGAGACCGGTTTTTTGTGACCGGCCGGACCGCATGGCGCTACCGGCGATTGGCCATCGGTGCGAAGGTTCGTTCGAGCCATCGAAAGAGATAAAGATAAAGGGGATCGGGCTGAATCCTTTTTGTGGGTGAGGGCTCATACCGGGTAAAACGGAAAACGCGAGGGGGAGGGTGCTCTCCTATGATGGAGGACCAACCGCTGAGAACTGGCGGCTTGAATCAAGGGGGTGCGGCCATGACGTGTAACGTGGGCGGAGTCGAGCGGCCGATTCGCATCGTGTTGGGCGTGTTGTTCCTTGCCGTTGGCGCCCTGGCGGATTTGCCGCCGGTCGGAGCTGGGATCACGGTGATTGTCGGGGCCGTAGCGCTCGTCACAGGCGCGATTGGCTTCTGCCCGGCCTGGAAATTGTTCGGCATCAATACCTGCGCGCCGAATCCGGGTATGAGGCAGTGACGGCCGATCAGTCGTGACGCGGTCCGCAATTCCGAATTCCTAATTCCTGAGTCTCAATTCCAACGGGAGATGGAGGATCGGCGCATCGATCGGCGGACTACCGTCGGCCTACGAGGCGCGGGCAATGCTGGACAAGAAGCACAAGGTCACAGTTGTCTCGAATGTGGACTACTTTCATTTTGTGCCGTCTAATCCCTGGGTGGCGGTCGGGTGGAGAACGCGAAAGGACATCAGTTTTCCCCTTGGACCGGTGCTGCAGAAGAAGGGGATCGAATTTCTCTACGCCACCGCGGAACGGATCGAGCCCGAGCAGAACCGAGTCATCACAGCCAAGGGCGAAGTGCCGTACGACTATCTGATCATCGCTACCGGGCCGAAACTGAACTTTTCTGCGGTGCCGGGACTGGGGCCGAGCGGCTACACCCAGTCGGTCTGCACTGTGGACCACCCGGAGCAGGCCTGGGGTGCGTACCAATCGTTTCTGAAAGATCCGGGGCCCATTGTCGTGGGTGCGGCACAGGGTGCCTCTTGTTTCGGGCCGGCCTACGAAATGGCGTTCATTCTGGATGCGGACCTGCGCAAGAAGAAACTTATGCGATGTTCATTCCCCCGTTCACGGGCGTGGATGCTGTGGCGGACACGCCCGGGCTGTGCAACCCGAAAGGCTTTGTGAACATCGACGCCTACCAAGCCAATCCTAAGTACAAGAACATCTACGCGGTCGGCGTGTGCGTGGCAATCCCGCCGGTGGAACAGACGCCGATTCCAACCGGCGCACCCAAGACCGGCTACATGATCGAATCGATGGTTTCGGCTGCCGTGCACAACATCAAGGCGGACATCGAGAACAATCCCAAACGCGAGACGGCGACCTGGAATGCGATCTGTCTCGCCGATATGGGTGACACGGGGATGGCCTTCGTCGCGCTGCCGCAGATGGCGCCGCGCAACGTGCGAAAAATACTTCCTCCACAAGATGAGGAAAGGCGTGAGCGAGCCCTACTATGAGAAGGCGATCCTGAAAACTCTGGGGATCACCAAGCTGGAACAGCAGGCGTAAAGCAGCCCTCGATTCACCGCAGCCGTGCACGATTCAAGAAGGGATCCGATCATGACTCGAACACACCGCCCTGTTTGGATTCTCGGTCTCTCGGTTGCCACGGTTCTGGGATTTGCCGCGTCAGGTCCGGCTGCCGAGTCGCGGATAGAAAATGCTCGAATCAGTCTCGAAAAGGCCAAGGCGCAGATCGAGCTGGCGCTCAAGCAAGCCGAGTTGTCGCTGGCGCCGCATCAACCGGGGAGCGGGTGGACGAGGCAGCACATGCAGCGGGTCTTGAACGTCATCGAGGGCCGCAGCGGTCCAGATTTCAGGGAAACCATCGAGGACCCAGGAGACGGCTATGGGGCGGTGTGGCATCTGCGGGACGCGCTCGATGCGTTGCCGGGCGGTCTCTCCACCGATGCGGGGACCGCGTTGGATCATGCGCTAGCCTATCTGAACGATGCGGCGGAACATGCCAGGCGCTCGCTGAAAGGAACCAGCGTGGCCGAGGTGCATCGGGAAGCTGGATTAGTCGCGGGGATGCTAGCGGCTGCCTTGGGGCGAGAAGGCAGTTCGGCGCCGGCGATCGGCGCCTTGACCTATGGTCTCGACTCGTTGGGACAGGCCTTGGCGAAATAGGTGACGGAAATGTACCGCCGACCAGATCATGGCCAATGGCCGGATCGCGAGCAAAGACACCGATTCAAGAGGCGGTGAAACTCATGGAAGAAAAGCGTCTCCTGAACCTGCCGGCACGATCTCCTGCGCGCCTGGATTGGCGCTTGGGCTCGGGATAAGCTGAGAAGCGGAGCATCCTCTCCGACATGCGATCCCTCGATCAAGGGAGGGTTCGGGCTGAGGATCCTGCTTTATGCGATACGTTCTCCATGATTGGGCAAGCAGCTCTCGCGGTGGCTGCGGGCGTCCCCATCGGCCTGCAACTCGGCGCGACGGGAACGGGTGGCGCGCTTCTCGCAGTGCCGATGATGGTCTATATCGCCGGTATCCCGGTGCAGCAGGCGGCGGCCATGTCGCTGGTGATCGTCGCCGCCACGGCGTTGGTGGGTGTCTGGGAGTACGGCAGGATCGGGCAAATCAGGGCCAAAGCGGCTCTGGCATTCAGTTGGACGGGTGTCATCGGGTCGTGGGGCGGCGCGTACGCCCACAAATTGGTCCGAGGCGAGGTCCTGCTGATCGGGTTCGGCATCATGCTCCTGGTCGCGCGAGCGCTCATGGTCCGATACGGTGGGCTCGCTTCGCTGCCGGAAAAGGAAAAGCCGTGCGCGGCGGCCTTTCCTCGGACATGCTGGGTAAAAGTTGCGGCCATCGGGCTCACGGTAGGCGCGGTGAACGGATTTTTCGGCGTCGGGGGCGGCTTCATGATCGTGCCGACGTTGGTGCTCGTGCTGGGATTCACGTCGCAGCCGGCGGTGGGGACGTCCTTGACGATCATCGCGCTGATCTCGCTCGGCGGGATCATCGGCCATGTGCAGTTCGGCTTGTTTGATGCGCGGCTGGCTGCCTTGGTCATCGCGGGCAGCGTGATCGGCATCTTGCTCGGCGCACGGCTCGGCCGACTGGCGTCTCCCCAAGTGGTGAGCGCGACCGCGGCCACGATCACAGTCGGCCTTGCGCTCTGGCTGATCGTGGCGAACGTGATCAAGCTGTGGGGTCTCCAGGTGTGAGAGGAAAGCCAATCATGGTACTCACGGTCACCCATCAAGGCGGCGTGCGATTCAACATAACCAGCGGCCGGCATACGGTGGTCATTGACCAGCCTGTTGAAGATGGCGGCGAGGATGCCGGGATGAGCCCAATGGAATTGTTCGTCGGCTCGCTGGCTGGATGCGTCGGCTACTTCGTCGCGCGGTTCTGCGCACGGCATCAGATTCCTGCGGACGGGTTTACGATCGATGCTCAATGGTCTATGGCCGAACGTCCTCATCGTATCGGCGCCGTGGCGCTCCTGTTGCGGCTCCCTGTGGAAGTGACAGCCGAGCAACGAGAGCGGTTACTGAAAGTCGCACACGGCTGCACGGTGCATCAATCGCTGACCGTTCCACCGGAGGTAGAGATCACGCTTCAGACAGGTCAGCGCCAATCAGTCACATGACGCGAGGATGGGCGACGGAGAGCGCGGGCTCGGGATTCTTTTCAATCGGGGCGGCGAACCATGGTTCCCATCCGGCCATCTTGACCCTCTTGCCGGCTGCTCCGGAACGTGCGAAAGAGACCGTCGCCTGCGCCCGGGCGCCTATGGGTTGTCTGGCAGGAGGAGTGCATTTTTGCGCCGCCTTCGCCGGGGTCTATGGCAAGGTGATCGCGGCGTCTATGATGGCTGTCTCAAGGTGTGTCAAGAGGCTGGGAGATCACACGGCAGGGTCTTCTCCGGCTGTCACGCGAGTTTCGAGGTGACGCCGTCGGGAGCGCGTGACGCGTATCTCGTGAAGCGTCGCTCGGGAGATGAAAGAAACAAGACGCGCAACGAAGGACGGAGGGTTCAACAATGGCGACCTTTATCATTTCCGGCAGTCGCGGCACGGATGATCCGACGATGGCCACGCTGCCTTTCATGGCGGCAAAAGCGGCCAAAGAGCAGGGACACGATGTGGTGTTGTGGCTCCAGAACGAGGCTGTGGTATTGGCCCGCAAGGGTGTGGCCGATCATGTGACTGGCGTCAACCTGACGCCGCTGAAAGACTTGTTGGCTGCACTGCAGAATGCCGGCGTGGCCATCTGGGTCTGCGGGGCCTGTGCCGTCGCACGCCAGATCAGCCAGGGTGATTTGGTTGCGGGGGCGACAATCAAGGGGATGCCGGAGTACGTGCAAGCCGTCGCGGCGCGCGACAAGAGCATCGCGTTCTGATTGGCGAAAGGCAATCGCCAACATGGCCTAGGGAGGAAGGTTAGCAACGGTCGCTGTTCTGTTAGGGCTGTTTGCGCTCCCGCTGTTCGCAGCGGAACGGTCCATAATGCAACCGCGAGTGCCGACCGATCAGTTGGCGGAAGCACGGGCGTTGGAAAATCTGCTGCCGAGTTCGCCTGACATAATCGAGAAGGGCAAGGCGCTCTATCGCGGTAAAGGGACCTGTTTTCACTGCCACGGTGTGAGCGGTCGGGGCGACGGTGTCGCGGCAGTGGGGCTGGAACCTTGCTTTGCGGAAGACCGAGGATGCCGCGCACCCATGGGACCACGACACGAAAGGGAGCACAGGGGACCAGGGGGCCATCGTCCGTGAGCAATGTTGCCCCGGCTGTCTTGAGAGGGAGGTGCCCTAAGCACCAGAACAAACGCGCGAGCGGATACCGGAACAGACCCGTACGGAACAGCCGGACAAACCACAGATGGAAAGAACAGAGCGGCTGGAGCGCCATGGAGACGGCGATCTCACAGCCAAGAAGACGAAGTCCAAGACAGACGGGCAACTCCGCAAAGCGATTGTCGAGGAGGTGCCCGGCACGGCTATGGGCGCTTTTGGCAAGGCGTTCGACGGCCAACAAATAGCTGATCTGAAACCTTGAATGTTCCACGCTGTTGTGGCGGTTGGCTCAGCTTTGCGCGAGAAATAACGCAGTGCCTGACAAAGTGAGCGCCACAACGAATTCAAGTAGTTCAAACATCTTAACAAGGAGGGAATGCTATGGGGACCTTGATTCCATGGGAGCCATTCACAAGGTGGGATCCGTTCAAGGAACTTGAGGAGATGGAGCGACGTCTGTCGACCTGGTTCGGCCGGCCTCTGCGCCGCCGGGAGGGGGAGAAAGAAGCCTTGACCGTCGCGGAATGGTCGCCGCTCGTCGATATTGAAGAAACCGAGAAGGAGTACCTGATTAAAGCGGAGCTGCCGGAAATCAAGAAGGAGGATGTCAAGGTTACGGTCGAAAACAACGTGCTGACGATTGCCGGCGAACGCAAGGTCGAAAAAGAAGACAAGGGGAAGAAGTATCATCGAGTCGAGCGCTGCTACGGCAGCTTCATGCGGAGTTTTACGCTGCCAGATGACGCGGATGGATCAAAGGTGTCTGCGGAATACAAAGACGGCGTGTTACGCATCCACCTGCCGAAGTCCGAGAAAGCAAAGCCGAAGGCGATCGAGGTGAAGGTGGGATGAAGGTTGGCGGCCCGGCCCTGGTCAGGCAGTCCGATCGCAGGCCGCCTATGACCAGGGCGCAGGTGGCACCGCTGTGAAGCACGACCAGCGGGCAGCGTCAGCCGCACACAACAGCGGTGATCGAAAAGACGCGAAACTGGCGATCCGGCTCGGTTGCACTGGAGATGAAAAGTCAACGCGATGAGTTATGACCTTGCGTTCATCGTGTTAGGGCTGGGGGCTGGAGTGCGGTGACGAGACGAGGCCTTTCCTAAGCGAAGAGTATCAGCCCTTTCGGGAGGTGCTTAGACGGAATTCAGCAGCCTCTCGTTCGATTGGTCGCCGCTTGAGAAGGTCTCGCAACCGGATCCGGTCCTGCTCTATGACCTGTTGATCCTGGGAGGCGATCCAGCTGCGATGGCGGCCGCGCTCTCTGGCGCACGAAAAATGCTCAAGCTCGCGCTGCTGACCTAGGGATTTCGGCGGCCAGATGACCGAAACCACGGGGATCGGCAACTACCTCGGGTTTCAGACCGTGACCGGCTGTGAGTTGGTCGAGCGGGTCAAGCAACATGTCTTGCATTTCCCGGTTCCGATTTACCAGGGCGATCGGGCCAAAGAGCAAGCAAGGAGGACGCCCAGTTCGGGGTACGCGGCGAAAGCGGGTCCGAGTTTCGCGGGCGCACGGTGATTGTGCTACGGGCCAAGCGGGAGCGCCTGTTGAACGTGCCGGGCGGGAAAGCGCTGATTGGAAAAGGGGTGACCTACTGTACCACCTGCGATGCGCCGTTTTTCAAGGACAAGCAGGTGGTTGTGGTGGGCGGAGGCAATTCCGCCTTTACGGCAGCCATCGATCTCTTGAAAGTGGCCAAGGAAGTGCGATGGCGTTACTAAAAAAAGGAGAAAGACCGGGACGCGCTCAAGAAGACGTTCGACGCGCTTCCTCCTACCGTCACGCTTGTGATGTTCACACAAGAGATAGAATGCGACACCTGCCGGATCGCGCGCGAGCTGGTCGAGGAAGTGGGGGACTTCTCCGGAGGGTTCGCGCAACTGGACATGATTTCGTGAAGGCGCCGAGCTGGCCAAACAACATGCGTGGATAAGATCCCGGCCATCCTCGTGACAGAAGGCAAGAACACCCGCGTCCGGTTCTTCGGGGTGCCCGGTGGCTATGAATTCGGCTCGCTGGTTGAGGCCATCCGGCACATGGGACAGCGCGATTCCGGACTGTCCGCATCCAAGGCGTGCCGAAGACCATCATCAATGACACCCACAGCGTGCTTGGGGCGCAACCGGAGCTCCTTGTGGCCCGAGAAGTGCTGAAGGCGATCGGGAAGGAACTCCCCCTGGCCTACACAAGAGCGGCGGGGCAAGCCCGCCGGGTGTCGACGGCAACCCGAAGGACGGGCAGATTGTTGAAGCGTTCAGAGCCCCAATTGATGGTCCAGCTATCCGACAATGCGCTCCGGGTGCTGCAGGCACGGTATCTCCGCCGCGACGCAACGGGGCAAGTCCTGGAAACTCCGGAGGACATGTTCGCCAGAGTGGCGGATGCCATTGCTCAGGCTGAGGCAGCGTTCGGTCGTCCGGATCGGGTCTCGTATTGGCGCGATGAATTCTACCGGTTGATGACCACCCTCACCTTTCTGCCGAACAGTCCCACGCTTATGAATGCGCCCGGCGGACAGCTCAGCGCCTGCTACGTGCTGCCCGTCGACGACTCTATCGAGGCCATCTTTCGGGCAGTCACGGAGATGGCCTTGGTGCAACGCTCCGGCGGCGGGACCGGGTTTTCGTTTTCTCGTCTGCGCCCCAAAGGTGACTTCGTGGCATCCACAGGCGGGGAGGCTTCAGGCCCGGTTTCCTTTATGAAGATTTTTGACTGCGCCACTGAGCACATCAAGCGTGGCGGCCGGCGGCGCGGTGCCAATATGGGCATCTTGCGCGTGGATCATCCGGATATTCTCGAATTTATTGCCGCCAAGCTGGACGGAGTCAGCCTGCAAAATTTCAATCTGTCTGTCGGGGTGACGGATGCTTTCATGGAGGCGGTACACCAAGGAACCTCTTACGACCTTATCCATCCGAAAACCGGTCGGGTGGTCAAGCAGCTCAGAGCTACGGAGGTGTTTGAGGCGATCACCGAGGCCGCGTGGCGGACAGGCGATCCGGGTCTACTCTTTCTGGATGCGATCAACCGGGCCAATCCCACGCCGCATCTCGGCGCCATCGAGGCCACCAATCCCTGCAGCGAGGTTCCGCTGCTGCCCTACGAATCGTGCAATCTCGGGTCTATCAACGTCGCGATCTTCGTTTCTGACAGAGGTGGATGTCCTGTGGTGGACTGGGAACAGTTGCGGGCAAGCGTCCGGCTGGCGGTTCGCTTCCTGGACAACGTGATTGAAGTGAACCACTACCCGACCCCCGAGACCTCGCGCATGGCGCGGGGCAACCGCAAGATCGGCCTCGGCGTGATGGGGTTCGCCGACCTGCTCATCAAATTAGGGCTCTCCTATGATTCCGACCAGGCGGTGGAGCTGGCCGAGCAGCTCATGCGCGCAATCGTCGAGGAAGCTCGCGCCGCGTCGCAGGCATTGGCAGAAGAGCGGGGAGTGTTCCCGAATTGGAGTGGGAGCCTCTACGAGCATCAGGGACTGCGGCTGCGCAACGCGACCTGCACGGCCATCGCTCCCACCGGCACTATCAGTCTCATTGCTGGGACTAGCGCCAGCATTGAGCCGCTGTTCGCATTGGCTTACCGGCGTCGGCATACCCTTGGCGGGGAGCGCTTGGTGGAAGTAAACAGGCTTCTCCTCGACTATTGCACCCGGCATGGGCTGAACACAGAGAGGGTGATCGCTGAGGTGCAGAAGTGTGGCCGTCTGGCCGGCGTGCCCGGTGTGCCTGATGAGGCGGCCCGTTTGTTTGTGACTGCCTTGGACATTCCCGTTGAGCGGCATCTCGAGATGCAGGCGGCCTTTCAGCACCACGTGGACAATGCCGTCTCGAAAACGATCAATCTTCCACAGGAGGCGACGCCGACGGACGTAGCGTTGGCCTACCGGCGGGCCTGGGAACTAGGGCTGAAAGGCGTGACGATCTATCGTTATGGCAGCAAGGATTCGCAGGTGATTGAGCTCGGGATCGGAGAAGAAGCCTTTCAGTACGACCATGCCCCCACATGCGATCGACAGGAATGTCGCCTGTGAGAGTGAGGATGAATGTGAGGCGAGCTTTTCAGGGATGTCTGCCGTGAACGCGGCGCAACCTCAGGGGCCGCCGGCTCTTATGAATCTCACCACTGTGCGGTTAACAGCCTCTGCGAATGTCGGTATTGAACAACACACGGACACATCGCGAATGATGGCTTTGGAGGAACCGGTTGCACTCGCCGGTGGTGGTTCGGAGGACCTGTACGTAGACAGTTCAGGTTTGCCGAGTGCCCGCATCGTGCTCGCGTAATTCACACGCCTGATAGCTGTCTCCCTTCGGTCCGTCCGTGCGGGCAGAAAGGGAGGACGGCCATGCGTTCGCCGCAGATCTACTGATAAGCCGGGGGGGTGGTTTCTGCGCCTCCGCTGGAGCGTTTCTCTTGTCCAGCCTGCTTGCCGTGCTGATCGGCGGACAGCTTCCTGCCGCTATCTCCCCGCGGCTCCCCGAACCAGCCGCGGGAATTGGATTCCACTTCGCTCCTTCACCTGGGGCGACCTCGTGATCGGCCTCCTCGTCGCGGTGATGGTCTATGTAGGCGTGCGCCTGGCGGTCCATGCGCCAGGCCGGTTCACTCTCTCTGACCGTCTTGCCCTGGTATGCCTTGCTGTCCATCGGGCGTATGCTCGTCGTCTATACACTCTCATTGCTTTTCACGCTTCCTATGGTTATGCCGCTGCCCGGTACCGGCGTGCGGAGCCTGTTCTGCTCCCTTTGCTCGGTGTGTTGAAAGTGTGTCCATTCTCTCGTTTCTGCCGGTGGTCTTGCTCAGCTTCAGCGCGATTCTGCCGCAGGCGGTGGCGGTCGAACCGTACTGATTTGTACGAGCCAGGTGTGGAACCTGACGTTCAGTTGGTACCAATCGCTTCGTACCATTTCGACGGCTTTACAAGAGGCCGGCCGGATCTTCCGCTGGAGTGCCTGGCTCCGCTTCCGGTATCTGGCGCTTCTCTTCGCCGCCATCGGGTTGCTGTGGAACAGTATGGTGAGTTGGGCTGGGGGGTCTCGATGGCCGCCGAGGTTTTTACGGTGGGAGACTGCAACTTCCAGCTTCCGGGACTCTGATCCTATTTATTTAAAGGAAGCAGCCGCTCAAGGGAACGCGATGGCCATGGTGTGGGGCCTTGCCATGCTGATCCTAGTGATCGTCGTGTTGGATCAGCTAACGTGGCGACCGCTGCTGGCGTAGGCTGAACGCTTCAAGTTGGAGATGGTCGAAAGTCGAGAGGAGCCTGCCTCGTGGTTCTCCAACGCGCTCCGCAGCTCATACGACCGACCCTCGAACGCCTGGATGCCTGGTTTACGCGGCGGTTCCCCCTGTCGCGTGGCGCAGAGGTCCGAAAAACGTCTGCTGATCTGATTATGGCGTGCTGCCGCCGTCCTCGGAGGCTGCGCCCTGCTCTACGGGGCATACGGGCGGGGGCGTTGTTGACTACGATTGCGGCAGCCCAATGGCGGGATATTGGGGTCGGTCTCTTGGCGACGCTGGGACGCGTGCTGCCGCCTTGACCATTGCGCGAGAATGGACTCTTCCGGTCGGCGTGACCATCGGAATGAGTCCGCAGGCGGCCGGGTGGCTGCAACCGGTGGTCCAGGTCGCGCATCCGTTCCCGCCACGGCTCTCTTCCCGATAGGCTTGCTCCTCCTGCTGGGCCTGCCCTGAGGGCTCAACATGGCGGCCATCCTCCTCAGGCTGATGGGCATGCAATGATATCTCCTGTTTAATACGATGGCGGGGATTTCGGCTATCCCCCAGGATCTGAAGGATATGGCGGCCGTGCTGCGGTTGTCGCGCGCCGACCGCTGGCGGACGCTGCTCCTTCCGGCATTGGTGCCGTCGCCTGCTATGGCGACGGCTGTATCGACTGGCTGAGGAACGGCTTCGCATGGAGTAGGCTGTAACCGGCAGTCCATTGTTTGAACTCCGCATGTTACGCATGTCTTCGGTGGGAGGGAGCAGTTCACCGCTCTTAAGGATGCATGCCTGCGCCTGCACGAGGGAGAGTTCGTGGTGCTCGTGGGACCCTCTGGGTGCGGCAAAAGCACCCTGTTGCGGATTCTGACCGGTCTTCTGCCGCCTACGGAGGGGCATGTGCTCTATCGGGGGCAGCCGATGCACGGCGTGAGCCCCCATGTGACCTTGGTTTTTCAGACGTTCGTGCTGTTTCCTCGGATGACGGTGCAGCAGAATGTAGAAATCGCACTGAAAGCGAAAGGAGTGCCGCCGGCAGAGCGAACGGCCCGCGCCACGGAGTTGCTTGACCGCGTCGGGTTGGATGGGTTTGAGTCGGCCTCTCCGCGGGAGTTGTCCGGTGGGATGCGACAGAGGGGGAGACCTTCGCGGAAGCAAGTATTCATTTGCTCAAGTCGTCGGGAGCGGCGGGCATTGACCTGGGACATGGTCCACACGGCCCCGGAGCTCGAGTTCGCGCCAGAAGAAGCTGACCGTCAGCTTGCCACATTAGTTACCTGGGGACGCTATGCCGAGTTGCTCACCTCCGATGATCAGACGGGCGTGATCGCCTTCAACCCAGCGACTAGTCCAGAGTTACAGGACTCATGTTAGTGCAATAGCCTGTTCGCTCGGATATCCGTGCCGGAACAGAAGAAACGGCCTGGACCGCTCGCTCGAACCGTGGCGTTTTGCATCAATGCTCCCTGGACCGTTGGGGTGTTTGTCCCCAATTCCCGCCAGTCCTTTCTCCTGTCGACCAACTCAACCCCGCGTTTTTATAATGGAATAATCATCGTTCCCCAGTAGTGTGGGGATAGGGCATGATCATTGCCCGATAGCAGAACAGAAAACTGTAAGGCAAGTCCCATCAGAAGACGAAACTGCAGAGGAGCACGAGCCCCGAAACCATGCACTTACCAAAGAACTCGGCGGCGATGGACGAGGGCGGTGACCTCCGAGAGTGTGTCCATGCGGGCATATCCGCCTCTGTGCTTGCTCGGCCTGTCACAAGGAGTAGATTGCTCAATCGTTGAAAGAAAAAAGAAAGGAGTGAGCCGTGACCGAGAGCACGATACGGAACTATTTCGAAGAGGATCATGACCGGCTCGACGAGCTGTTCAAATTGTTTCGGGAGCTGAAGCGAAGCGACTATCCGAAGGCTAAAGAGGCTTTCAGGCAATTCAAGCTCGGCCTGCAGCGGCACATCGTCTGGGAGGAAGACCTGCTGTTTCCGATCTGGGAACGAAAAACCGGTCTCACCGAAGCTGGCCCCACCCAAGTGATGCGCGCGGAGCATCGGCAGATTGGAGCATTGCTAGAGGATCTTCACGAGAAAGTGAAGGCACAAAATCCAGAGAGCGATCAGCAGGAAGAGCGAGTGCTGGCGGTCCTCGCTTCACATAATCTGAAAGAGGAGCGGATTCTGTATCCCGCCATCGATAAGGTCTTAGAAGACAGCGAACGAACCGCCATCTTCAAGGCGATGGAAGAAATACCGAGCGAGCGATACGAGATCTGCTGTGGGCATGGCTGATCCACTGTCCGTTGTCTTCAGGGAACGCGCTGAAGACGCGACGCTCACGGTCCTTGATCACCACTCCACGAGGATGCTTCCTGATAGCGGGACTTCTTGGGATCTGGCGCCGGCGAATCCTCGCAGTGATGCGACCGAGAGGCGACATCCGTTGGGATTCCGTCTCGTATCGAGAGAGGTCGCTCGAAGAAGAGGGCGCACCGAGGCGGGAGTCCGTAACCCGAACACTACGAGGGCGATCAAGCCACGCTTCCTCCGACCAGGAGGAGACTGCTCCGCCAGGTGGTGCGCGCCCCGTCCTCGTACAGGGTGCGGGCCACCGGCTCCACGCGGATGGCGAAGTAGAGCGGGTGCCAGCGGTCCTCCGCCCAGAGGCCGTCCTCGCCGATACGCACCAGGCTCTGCAGGCGGATCTTGCCCACGCAGGCCGCCATGCAGCGGGTCTCCATCGGCTCGCCGCCCGTCAGCGGGTCCTTGCCCTCGATGCGCGGATAGCAGGCGATGCACTTCTCGCTCACCCGCGTCGTGCCCCGGTACATCGGCTTCTTGTAGGGGCACTGCTCCACGCACTTCTTTGTAGTGTACCGCCCGTAGTCTTGGGGACACTGATTTGCAGCGCATGTGGCCTTCCGGAGGGCAGAAGACTGCCGGGCTTCGAGGGGTGACAGGAAGCCCAGTTTCTCGAGACACCACTGGCGATTGTAACGATCCCTGAACTCGGTCACGGCTTGGCGGACGTCCTCGAGGTGGCGGAAGAGGCGGCCTTGAAGGACCTGTTCCTTGAGCGTCCGGTTGAAGCGCTCGACCCTGTCGAGCGTGTGCGGCTCGGCCACACAGGCGAAGCTCTTGGTGATGCCCCAGCACTACGCGATCCGTGGCCACCCCTCTGCCCGCGTGGAGGCGCCGTCGCGCCCATCCCGTGCGAGGTCCCTCGCCGACGAACGGCGAAGCGGCCAGGTCAGCCCGAATGGCCGCCCGCAGATCAGCGTCAAGCATCTCCGGCTTCGGTCCACGCCGCGCCGAGTGCAACGGAACCACCTGGGAGGCTTTCCTGGCCTGCTGAGCGGAGATCGTCGAACGCGGGCATTGGAGGACCCGGCAGACCCGTTCCAGACCATCACGCTTGCCGGTGCGAGGAGAGGTCGTCTGGCTCATCGCGACGACCTCCTCCCAGCCAAAGGGCGACGCGCCTCTTGTTCCTTGCGCAGGATCTCGACTTCCCTCACCCGCTCGCCGAGGCGACGCGTCGCTTCAGCCAGCGGCTGTTCAAGGGGCTCGTGCTCCCGTTCCTTGCGGCCCGCATCAAGGCCGGCTAGGGCGCGCTCGCGCCACTCCTCTCGCCGAGCGAGCGGCACCGCCAGTTCGCGCCAAAGGGCATAGACCGATTCGCCCCGCCGCATGCGCAGCACGCCTTGCGTTTTCCGCTTAACCGCCCAGCGCCACCTCTTCAGCCTTGCATTCCCTTGCATTCCTTCAGCATTTCCCGCTCCTTTCTCAGACACGTCTATTTCCCCCAATTTCGTGTCCACGAAAACTGCGGGCAGAGCACGAAGAGATAAACAAGTGTTGAAAAGCAATGAGTTGGAAGTACATATCTCGAAATATGTACAAGCGCTTTGCAGAATAAGAAACGGTAGCCGCGTTGCGGAGAAGAGGAATACCAGGGAGTTCTGTCACCTTTAAAGAAATGTCCGACTATCCTGCAACCTTTATGGCCCGATCAGAGCGGGGTCCGCATTACCAAAACCTCACACAAGGGTTCGCCACGGTCAGCAAAGATTAAGAGCCGGCGCCGTCGGCTCCCCGAGGGGTCGTTGCGCAGTTCGCGGACATTGCCTGGCCAGGGATAGGCCGTCAACGCGTCGATCGCAGCCGTGTCGAAGTAGCACCGCGGCTTGCCCATTTCGCGCCCGAGCCGATCCAACAGGTGGCGTGCGAT
>JBPKMA010000014.1:0-47370 GCA_051293835.1 Nitrospiraceae bacterium
GATCTGCTCGATCCGACCCTGTTCGATCACCGTATGCCCTTTCGACCCGGCGCGGGTGTCCAGCAACAGACTCCGAATGTCCTTGAGACGACAGGGCGTCTTGTTGATCAAATACTCGCTCTCGCCGTTCCGATAGAGCCGCCTCGTGATCATCAATTCCTGATACTCATGAAGCGGCCCCGGCAAGCCGGCGACCACTTCCGGCGCAAGGCTGTCAACCCCACCGATAACCAGCGACACCTCTGCCATCCCGAGCGGCTTCCGAAGCTCAGTCCCGTTGAAAATCACATCCTCCATCCGCTCACTCCGAAGCGTCTTGGTGCTCTGCTCGCCTAACACCCACAGGATGGCATCGACCACATTGCTCTTGCCGGCCCCATTAGGACCGACAACGGCGGTGATCCCGCTGGGAAATTGAATCTTGGCTTCGGCAAACGATTTGAACCCAATCATCTCCAGCGATTTCAGGTACATCCGGAAAACCTCCCAGCTGTTTTCCCCTGGCCAGTTCCTCCGGCCAGTCGCGAGTTGCGGCCCTTGTAGCACAGCCAACAGTGGAAATCAAAGCAGAAATACCGTATAGGGTGGGGCGAGAGAAAGTCGACTACTATTTGTAGTGGCCAATTGAGCCGGCGGGAAATTCAACTCAGTCAACCGCCGTTTGAGCGTCGGGAGATTGATTGGACACTCACCAGTTCCTTGGGCAGGAGAAACTCGACATCCTCTTCGATCACCGTCAAGTCTTCGACCTCGGCTGGTCCGTAGCTCTTTAAATAAGCCACGACTTCGGTCACCAATACTTCCGGCGCGGAGGCGCCAGCGGTAATGCCGACCGCCTTGGCGTCTTTGAGCCATTCCGGATTGATGTCGTCCGCCGAGTCGATCAGATAGGAAGGAATCCCGCAGTGCTCGCCCAATTCGCGCAACCGATTGGAATTCGAACTGTTGGGTGACCCAATGACCAGAATCACGTCCACCAACTTAGCCAACTCCTTGACGGCGTTCTGCCGATTTTGCGTGGCATAGCAGATATCCTCCTGATGCGGCCCTTTGATGTTGGGGAATCGACGATGCAGCGCCTCAACGATATCCCGGCATTCGTCCACGCTCAGGGTGGTCTGTGTGACATAGGAAAGATGGTTCGGGTTTTCGACTTGAAGCTTCTCGACGTCTTCCACCGACGAGACCAGATGAAACTTATCCGGAATCTGACCGAGCGTTCCGATGACCTCGGGATGGCCAGCGTGGCCGATCAGGATCAACTCGTAGCCCTGGGCATAATCCCGGTTCACTTCGTTGTGCACTTTGATCACCAAGGGGCACGTCGCATCGATCACCTTGAGCCGGCGGCTGTTGGCTTCCTTCCACACTTCCTTGGCCACGCCGTGAGCACTGAAGATCACCACCGACCCTTCTGGCACTTCGCTCAGTTCCTCCACGAACACCGCCCCTTTTTGCCGGAGCGCATTGACCACGTGGCGGCTGTGCACGATTTCATGCCGCACGTAAATGGGCGCTCCGTACTTCTTGAGCGAGAGGTCGACGATGTCGATTGCCCGGTCGACGCCGGCGCAGAACCCACGGGGATTGGCGAGATAAATCTTCATCTCCGCTACCGCTCCATCTCTGAGCAACAACACATTACATTCGGACTCGGTCAGGCTGAAAGCCGCTCATTGAGGCAACACCTTACGTCAGACCTCGCCTCACCGTCAACACTTTTGACTGCGACCGCTCATGTGAACGCCGGCCGGGCCAGCACCCGAGGGACCGCCGACGTCTCGGACGCTGGCAATCTAAACCGCGGGACGGCCGGAGTCGGGCCGCAAGGCCTTGACACCTTGCGGCTTTCTCATTAGGCTGTGCTGCACGTGAGTACGGCCCCCTCCAGCAAGAAAATTCTCATCGTCGAGGATGAGAAAGACATCCTCCAACTGGTCAAGCTCTATCTCGAAAAAGAAGGGTACCGAACCGTCGCCGCGATGACTGGCACGGAAGGGCTCCAGTTGGTGAAAAGCGAGCGGCCCGACTTGGTAATCCTGGACCTGATGCTGCCCGAGTTGGACGGGTTGGAGATTTGCAAGAAAATCCGCACGGCCCGAGAGACAGCCCTCCTCCCGATCATCATGCTGACGGCTAAGGCCGAAGAGGCTGACACCGTGGTGGGACTCGAACTCGGCGCGGACGACTATGTGATCAAGCCGTTCAGTCCCAAAGCGCTGGTCGCGCGGGTCAAGGCGCTCTTGCGCCGCGTGGAACGTAGCCAGGAAGAAGGTCCGCCTCGCTACCTGTACGGCGACCTCGTTATGGACCTCGCAAAGCACGAAGTCACGCTGAACAACCGCGAGGTGCCGCTGACCGCCAAGGAATTCGGCTTGCTCGAGCATCTGCTGCGGAACGCCGGCCGCGTCTTGACCCGCGACGTGCTGCTGAACGCTGTCTGGGGGTACGATTATTACGGCACCACGCGCACGGTCGACGTGCATATCCGCCGACTGAAACAGAAGATCCCCCTGTTGAACGACGCCATCGTCTCCGTCAAGTCGCTTGGATACAAGCTCAAGGAACGTGACGGGTGACACGAGACGGGCGCCAAACGTTGGGGCACACCCCCACACTCCCTGCCGCATGACACGCGTCACGCCTCACCGCCTGATGCCCCTTTCCATCCGCTGGAAAGTCACACTCGGTACCTTATCCGCCGTTGCGCTCGGGCTCGCCGTGGCGGGATGGGTGTCCATCGACTCGATCGAAACGATCGAGTTGACCCGCCTGAAAGACACCCTCCACGCCCAGACCACCCTCGCCGCGTTGACGCTGCGGCCGCTCCTGCAAAAAGAAGATTTGCGCGGCCCCAGCCTCGCCCTCCAGGCTCTCGCCAAAGAAATCGGACGGCGTTCCCTTGCGCGCGTCACCGTGATCGCCGCCGACGGCACCGTGCTCGCCGACAGCGCCACCGACGACCGTGCAGTGGCGCAAATGGGCAACCATTCCACACGCCCGGAGGTCGTGCAGGCATGGGCGTCCGGGGAGGGGGCGACCATACGGCTCAGCGAGACGACCGGGCAGCGAACCTTGTATCTCGCGCATCGCCTAGACCTTGCTGGCCAGCCGGAGAACCGTTTGGTGATCGTCCGGCTGGGGTTGCCGATGACGCAGATCGAAGCGCAACTGCGCGAGCTGAAACAGCAACTGACCTTGGCATTGGGATTGGCGTTTTTGGTCGCCGTTGCGTTGGGAATGGTCATCGCCCGGAGCCTGACACGCCCGCTTTCCGACATGGCGCGCGTCGCCCGAAAGCTGGCGGCCGGCGCGCCAGGACAGCGCATCCCCGTCACCTCGCAGGACGAAATAGGAGTCCTCGCCCGCGCCCTCAATGACATGACCGACCAGCTGGAAGCCAAGATTCACGAACTGTCCGATGACCGCGCGCAGTTGCTCGCCGTGCTGGTCTCGATGGTGGAGGGCGTGATGGTGCTGGATTGTCGCGGCATCATCCTGCAGGTAAACCCCGCGCTCGAGCGGATGTTCGCGCTCAAGCCGGGCGAGACTAAAGGGCGTCCGTATTGGGAAGTCATCTGGCACCATGAGCTCAAAGAATTGACCGCCCGTGTGCTGGAACGTCGAACGCACCTGGGAGGAGAGCTTACCCTCACGCCGAGCGGACATCAGCTTCGCGTCGAAGCCTCGGTCACGGCGTGCGCAGGGGAAAACGAACCGTGCGCCGTCTTGGTTTTCCATGACGTCACGGCCGTCCGCCGGTTGGAAAAAGTCCGAAAGGACTTCGTCGCCAACGTCTCTCACGAACTCCGCACCCCATTGACCTCGATCAGGGGGTATGTCGAAGCCCTGCTGGACGGCGGAAAGGACGATCCCGACACGCTGGCTCGGTTCCTCGACATCATTCTCAAACAGAGTCACCGGCTGGAGCTCATCCTGGAAGATCTGCTGCAACTCTCGCAGATCGAGTCCGGACAGGTTTTGTTTAAGCGGGAGCCCGTCGCCCTCAGCACCGTTATCGAGCGAACCGTGGCACTGATCAAGCCGATGGCGGACAAGAAAAATCACGCGCTGGCAGTCCTGATCGACGACGATCTGCCGCCGGTCATCGGCGATGAAGACCGGTTGGTGCAGGTGTTGACCAACCTGCTGGACAACGCGGTGAAATATACCCCGCCAGCAGGCACGATCACCGTGGCAGCCCACGCGCTTCGCGTACGGACGACGGACAGCTCAGCCGCCGAGGTCGTGGAACTCACCGTCACCGACACCGGCGTGGGGATTCCTGAAGCCGACCGCCCCCGCGTTTTCGAACGGTTTTACCGCGTCGACAAGGCCCGCTCGCGGGAACTCGGTGGCACCGGCCTGGGCCTGGCCATCGTGAAACATATCGTGGAAGGACATGGAGGACAGGTGTGGGTCGAGGGGAACGAACCGGTGGGGAGCCGTTTCGTAGTCCGTCTGCCGGCGGCAGGTGAACGAACGGCCTCCGCTCAATCCTACTTTGCCGCCAAGACGTAGAACGCCCCCGCAAGGATCGCCGCACCGGGCAAAGTGAACAGCCAGGCGAACACAATCCGAGCGGTGACACCCCACCGGACGGCGGACAGTCGTTTGATGGCGCCCACTCCCATGACAGACGACGTGATGGTGTGCGTGGTGCTGACCGGCAATCCGACATACGCCGTCATCAGCAGAACCGCCGCCGCGCCGGTTTCGGCGGCGAAACCGTGCACCGGTTCCAGCTTCACGATCCGCATCCCGAGCGTGCGGACGATCCGCCAACCGCCGAGCGCCGTCCCTAATCCCATCGCGATCGCGCAAGATCCGATCACCCAGCCCGGAACCTCCGCAGTCGAGATCTGACCGGCAGACAGCAATGCCAGCGTGATGATGCCCATCGCCTTCTGAGCATCGTTGGCCCCGTGGCTAAAGGCCATGAAACTGGCCGAGACGAGCTGTAGTCTGGCAAAAAGTCGCGTCGCCACGCGGCGTGGAACCCGGAAGAACGCCCAACTGATAACGATCATCAAGGCCAAGCCGATCGCGAAGCCGAAAAACGGCGATAACACCATGGCTTCCAGCACCGAGTGCAGCCCGGACCATTTCACCGCCGTCCATCCGCTGTGAATCCATGCCGCGCCGATCATGCCCCCGATCAGCGCATGGGAGGAACTGGTGGGGAGGCCCAGCAACAGGGTAAAAAGATTCCAAAAAATCGCCCCGGCCAAGGCTGCCGCGACTACTTCCTGCGTGACCGCGGTCGGATCCACAATACCTTTTCCCACCATCTTGGCGACGGCTGTCGACATGAACGCTCCCGCCACGTTCAGCACCCCTGCGACCACCACGGCGACGAACGGGCTGACGACCCGCGTAGACACGACAGTGGCGATCGCGTTCGCGCTGTCGTGCCAACCGTTCGAAAAATCGAACAGCAGGGCCAGCACGACGACAACAAGCAGCATGCCGGGCAGATCAAACATGGTTTGGAGGGGCAGAGTCAATAAGCGCGGGGCGAGAGACGAGGCAAGACAAAGAGGGCGCAGCGCTAAGACTGACAGACTGGAGAAGCAGTTTCACCGTTTGAATCCCCTGGCCTATCGCCTCTAGCCTTGTGCCCATGCTAGTAAATATGTTTCAGCGCGATGCGCTCCAGGATATTCGCCACGTCTTCGCAGCGATCAGTACCCGATTCAAAATTTTCGTAGATCTCCTTCCATTTGATGACGGAGATCGGATCCGTTTCGTTCTCGAACAGCCGGGAAATCGCATCCCGCGAAATGCGGTCCGCCTCGTTCTCCAGGCTGTTGACCCGCACACCGACTTCGTTCATGTCGGTGTGCGACTTTCCCAGCAAATCCACGGCGGCGCCTACTGCCTCCGAGGCCTGATAGAGGATGTTGGACAACTTGATGGCCGTTTCGGTGGGCTTTTCCACCTTATAGAGCACGAACCGATCTGCGATCGCCTCCACCACATCCAAAATATCGTCGATCGCGCTGGCCAGGTCATGGATGTCTTCCCGGTCGATCGGCGTGATGAAGGTCTGATTCAGCTTCTTCGCGATGTCGTGGGTGATCGTGTCACCGTCGTGCTCGACCGCTTTGATGCGCTTCGCCTTTTCAACCGGATCGGTGAAATCCTCCATCATGTCTTTGAGCAGTCGACTCCCTTCGATCATGTTATGCGCTGCCTTGCGAAACAGATCGAAGAAGGCTTTTTCTCGGGGAATCAAGCTGAACATACCGACTCACCGCTGTGTGTTCACAGCGAACTCACCGCTTGGCGCCGTTTTCCGATGATTACCAGCGCATCAAGGCCGTGGCCCATGTCAGCCCGCCGCCGAACGCGCCGAGCAGCACGAGGTCGCCAGTGGCGATACACCCATCGCGCACCGCCCAATCCAACGCGATAGGGAGAGACGCGGATGAGACATTCCCCACTCGCTCGATGACAGAATACAGCACCTCAGGCGGAAGCCCCAGTCGATCCCGCAGCGCCGCCAGGAGACGTGCGTTGGCCTGATGCACCACGATCCGCTTCACCTCGGAGAGATCGACACCGAATTCCTTTACGAGGTCCCGCACGGCCGCTTCCAGTCGACGAACCGCGATCCGAAACAACGGCCCGCCCTGCATGCGAATCACGTGCTGGTTGCGACCGATCGTGTCAGAACTTCCGGGAACCCGCGAGCCGCCGGCCGCGACCTGAATCAACCTGTGTCTCGCGCCATCCGCGTAAAGTCGGATGCCTAGAATACCGGAGCCATGGCCGTCGACGACCGGCTCGCCGACGACGATCGCCGCCCCTGCTCCGTCTCCGAACAACACGGCCGTCGTGTCGTCCTCACGATCCAAGAACCGGGACTTGACCTCCGCCGCGATCACCAGGCAACACCTCGCCTGGCCGCTTCTGACCATAGCGTCAGCCATCGAGAGACCATACAGGAACCCAGAGCAGGAGGCTGCCAGATCAAACGCCGCGACGGCCCGCGCGCCTAGCGCCCGTTGGACATAGCAGGCGGTGGACGGGAAGACCGTGTCTGGAGAGGTGGTTGACACCAGAATGGCATCGAGCGACGCCGGAGTCATCCCCGCCGCATCGAGCGCGTGGCGGGCCGCCTCCGCGGCCAAATCGGATGACGCCTGGCACTCAGATGCCCAATGGCGCGTTCTGATGCCGGTCAGCCGGAATACCCGATCCGGATCCCTCGCCAACGAAGAGCTCACCTCGCCGTTGCCGACCACCCGTTCGGGCACATACGAACCCGTTCCGACAATTCGACTGCGCTGCATCGGCATCCGAGTCCCCGAGGCGGGCTCAAAAGCCTGGTTTGTCACGCCGGGCCGGATTATAGGGTTCCCTCTCCGACCGGTCAACTGCACCCGACCTCATTTCCGTTGCATTTCAGCGTGACCTCTGTTACAACGGCGGCAATTTGCCAACCATCACATCACTGTGATCCTCATGCGCAGACCACACATTTGCTGGCGATCGCCGATCACCCTTGCCGTGACGCTGTTGCTCGCCGCGACGTTGGTCACCTGCGGCTGCTCCAGTACTTCGAAAAAAGCCGGCGGCAAGACCTTGAGCGGCACCGACGAGCAAATCTTCATCGGTGACACGATCGAAAAAAATTACGACCCGAACGTCATCATGAAGCGGGGGGAAGCGTTCTTCGAGAGAGAAGAATATGCAGAGGCGCTGGTCGAATATCAGCACTTTCTCGACCTGCACCGCACCCATGTCCTCGCCCCATATGCGCAATTCCGGCTTGCGGAAGCCCACTTTAAAATGGCGCGGACGATCGACCGGGATCCCGATCCGGTGTACAAGGCCTTGGCCGCATTTGAGAAGTTGAGGCGGGAATTTCCCGGGAGCCGCTACGACGCGCAGGCGCTGCAAAAAATCCAGGAGTGCCGCGAGTGGCTGGCGCAGACCCATCTATTCGTCGGGCAATTCTATTACCGGCGAGGATCTTATCTCGCCGCCGCCCACCGTTTCGAGCTGGTCGTCAAGGAATACCCGGATATGAACGCGGCGCCTGACGCGTTGTATTACTTGGCGCTGAGTTGGAAAGAACTCGGCGCGGACGATTGGGCCCGCGACAGCCTTGTCTTGTTGGCGGAAAAGTATCCCACTAGCCAGTACGCCGAAGACGGCCGCAAGCTGCTCGCGAAACTCAGCAACTCGAAACCGACAGCCTTGGTGGCCAAGTCGTCCGACGGTTTGGACGGCCGCCGGCTGCCCGCTCCATCTTTCAACGGCATGAACAACCATCGCATTCCCGACTTTCCACCCGGCATCCAGCCTTCCACCTTCACCCCTCCCTCCGCCAACGGGCTCGGCCAGAGCTTCACGCCTTGCCGTATCGGAGCATGGTGTTGATTCTCTAGCTTCAAGCCAACTAGCCGGTCGCAAATCGCGCAAGGCCGAGGAGGCTATCGATTGCCCGGCATTTCGGTGGCTCGTTGATTGCTGTCCGCTGTTGGCCGCTCACTGTCAACGGAATGGGAGAGCCTCACTGAGGAGTTCGCGAAGCGAGGACTTGACGATGCCTTTGGCTTCGTGGAAAAAGCGGTGGTAGGTATACCGCCCGCGCAACACGTCGTAATACAGGTTGATCACTTCCTGATAGCGGTGCATGAGGCGGTGGCAAAGCTTGGGAAACGAATAGACGATGCGGGCGATCCGGGAGGCGATGCGGAATTCCGGGTAGATCTCCCGTCTCACCGCCAACTCGTAGTCCATCAGCGAGCGGCGCCGGTCATGAAACGCTCCCAGAACTGAGGCAGCTGCTATCTGCCCGGATCGCACAGCATAGTAAATGCCTTCGCCGAACAGCGGATCGACCAGATGCCCTGCATCTCCGACCAGCAGGGCACGGCCGCAGACCAGCGCGAAGGAGGGCTGTTCCGTGAGTCCGACCGCGCGGGGTGAAAAGAGCGGCAACGGATGGCCGGCCGGATGCGGCACGGTGAAACTCGCCAAGCCTTTCTCCTCCCGCACGAACCGATCGAAAATCTGCTTGGGACTCGTCGTTTTGCCCCGAAACGCTGCCACGCCGATGGACAGCCGCTGATGCTTCGGGAAGATCCACGCGTACCCTTTGGCCGTTGCCCCCAGATCGATGAGCACCTTCCCTTCGCCTGGATAAGGCGGCATCATGCCGATACCGATCTCGTTCTCCAACGTGGGCATGCGACGCGGACGACGCGCGGGGAACAACCGCTGGGCCACGACGCTATTGGCCCCATCCGCACCGATCAAGACCTTGGCGCGATAGCGGCCCCGGTCTGTCGTCACTTCGATCCCGTCCGCCAACTGTCGGAAGGCCAATGCCTGTTCGCCTTCATGGACATCGGTTCCCGCCCGGCGCGCCTTCTCCACCAAGAAATGATCGAAACGATCCCGCATGACCATGTACGCAATCGGTTGGGAGGACTCGATCAGGAAGGGCTCTTGGCCCCGATAGGTGAACTGCACACCGTAAATCGTGTGCTCGACCACCGACTTGAAATCGGATTCTAAGATCCGGTCGATTCGGAGCGAAAGTCCTCCGCCGCAGACTTTATACCGGGGATGAAGCTGCTTCTCGAGACCAAGCACGGCCAAACCCGCGCGGCTGAGTTCATAGGCGGCCGTGGCACCTGCTGGTCCCATCCCAATGACCAGGGCGTCGTAGGACTTTATGTCTAGTGCAGGGGGCATGGGAAAACCCAGCTGTCAGTTCTCAGCCTTTCGGATGCGCGAGCCCCTGACAAGGCTCGGCGGGCCTGAACACGCCTCGGGCTCAAAGCTGAAAGCCGACGGCTTTTCACTGTCCCAGATACCAGCCGATGCCATATCGCTCGAGGAAGCTGGTGATCATGGTGAGCGAGTTGGCATAGATCATGACGCCGACGACGACCAGCAGCACGCCGCTGACCGCCGAGACCCCCCACAAATAGGCGCGGACCTCCTTGAAATAGGCGAGGAACCGATCCACGCCGAGAGCGGTCAGAAACAGCGGTAGCCCGAGGCCGAGCGAATAACACGTGAGCAGCGTCACGCCGTCGGTCAACGCATCGGTGGTGCTGGCGTATAGCAGGATCGTACCCAGGACCGGCCCAACGCACGGTGTCCAGCCCGCTGCAAAGGCGACCCCGATGAGAAATGAACCGAGGTAACCGGCTGGCCGGTTTCGAAAATGGAAGCGTTTCTCGGTCTTGAGAAAATTCAGGTTCAAAATCCCCAGCAGATAGAGCCCAAAAATAACCACCAGGATGCCGCCGAATCGGCGGAGATGTTCCTGATAGGCGATCAGCATTTGCCCGATCAAGCTGGCGGAGGCGCCAAACGCCACGAACACGACGGAAAAGCCCGCGATAAAAAGCAGCGAGTTGATGATGATGGCCTTGCGGAACCGGCTCCGTTCCGCCGCGTCCGTCAGTTGCTCGACCGAGAGGCCCGTGATGTAGGAGATGTAGGACGGCACCAACGGCAGCACGCAAGGCGACACGAACGAGAGCAACCCGGCCGAGAAGGCGGCGAAGAACGAAATCTGCGGGAGCGATTGCGACATGGTCAGAAGGCCTGCACCAGACTTTGAATTAATTGGATCGCCTCAGGACTTTGCCAATCGCGCGCGCCGAAAATCCGATGCCGAATGATGCCACGACGATCGATCAAAAAGGTCATCGGCAGTGTACGGGCACCGTAGGCGATTCCGATGCGGAAGTCGGGATCGTGCAAGATCGGAAAGCTCAAGCCGATCTCCTGTTGAAACGGTCTGGTCACCGCCGCGCCCTGCGGGTCCGTCGAAACTGCCAGGATCTCGAAGTCCTTGCGGTTGAACGCCCGGTAGAGCTGTTCCATCGCCGGCATCTCAAAGCGACAGGGACCGCACCAGGTCGCCCAAAAATTCACCAGCACCACTTTGCCGCGCAACCCCTCGAGTGAGACGAGGTTTCCCTCGAGGTCCCGCAGTTGGAAGGCAGGCGCCGGCTCGCCGATCCTGGGACCCGAGCGGTCCGCCACGGGCACCACTTCCGGCGACGACGAAGCGCGCTCGCTCGGTTCGCAGCCCGCCCCCGCCACCACGAACATGGCGAGCAGGCACGTGTACCCCCACTCCTGCAGCATGACGAGGACGTCACAGACGGGGCGCGTCAGCACCTGAAGACTCGGCCAGTGCGGACTTGGCGCCGGATTTCAGCAACTGCGTCACAATCTGCAGATTGTCCAGTCTGGTCCAGTCGCGAGGCCCGATGATCTTTTCTCGGAGGACACCCTGTTGATCGATAATGTAGGTCTCGGGGACGCCCATCAACTTGTATCGCTTGTCGGTTTGTCCCCAGGAGTCGATGAGAATCGGGAAGGTGAGGTTCAGACTCTTGACAAAGGGCGGGATGTCCTTCTTCGTCGTGATCCGGTCGATACTCACCGCGAGAATCACCAACCCGTCCTTCTCAAAGTTCCTGTAGAGCACCTCCATGGACGGCATCTCCTCGCGACAGGGTTTGCACCAGGTCGCCCAAAAATTGAGAAACACGACCTTGCCACGATAATCGGACAGCCGCACTTCCCTATCGTTGAGGTCCGGCAGTGTGAAGTCGGGCGCTTGCTTGCCCACAGTGAGCGGCTCGTATTTGGCGCTCTGCACCCAGACCACGCTGAACGCCAGCGCCAGAATTCCCACCGCCATGAGTACGATTGTCAGGCGCCGTGAGGCCGGCATATGCGGTGCGTTCCGTATGGATTCGACAGGCATTGGTTTCACCATGCGTCGTCGAAACAATCCTGAGCGCTCAGTTGAACATCCCGAGTGTTTTGATTCCGCGCGGCCGACTCGGAATGTGGCACTCACCGTTACGCGTACGCATGGAGGCCGGACAAGAGAAAATTCACACCCCAGAAACAGAAGATCACCATCAAGAACCCGAAGATGGCATAGATAGCAGCCCGACGACCTTCCCACCCTCTGGTCATCCGAGCATGAATATAGGCGCCGTAAATCAACCAGACGATCAGCGACCAGGTCTCCTTCGGATCCCAACTCCAGTAGCCGCCCCAGGCGTAGTTGGCCCACATCGCACCCAGGATGATCCCGAATGCTAGCAGCGGGAACCCGATCATGATCGCCTTATATCCCAGTTCATCGATGGTTTCGAGATCGGGAAACCCGGCGAACACCCGCGACTTGCTGCCCCGCCGTTCGGCGCGCTCCTTCAACAGATACATGACACCCAGCCCGCCCGCCATCGCAAAGGCCGCATAGCTGGTCAAGGTTACGGAGACATGAATGTAAATCCAATAGCTGTTCAAGGCCGGCACGAGCGGTTCAGCCGTTTGATAGCGGTACGGCAGCAACGAGGCCGCGCCCATCGCGATGAACCCGATGCCGACCACAAAGGCGCCGATCGCCTTGATCCGATACCGGAACTCCAACAGCACATACCCGAGAATGATGGCCCACGAGACATAGGCCATGGCTTCGAACTGGTTAGACCAGGGCGCGAACGTTCCGGAATACTGCATGCGCTCGAACGCCCGCATACCCAACGCGAGGGTGTTGACAATCCAGCCGAAGATCGTCACGAGCGTCGCCACCTGTCCTAGTTGGGTCGCCCAGGCCCCCTCGCCTTCTTCAATGTGCGCAGTCGGGTGCCCGGCCGGCGCCAATTGCATGGCCGGACGCCGCACGAATAGGTAGGCGACGTACAACACGAGCGCCGCAAGGTAGAGCCAAAAGGTCATGTCGAACAAGAAAAGCGAGCGAACCATATACCCTCCCCGCTGTTCATCGTGTTTCCCGACGCACGCTTCACGCGCAACGCCTCACCGATTCATGCATCCAAGGTTTTGATCCGTTGCGTCAGTTTGGCAAATTCCTTCTGGAAATCGATCTGACTCTTGTGCGTCGTCCCGCCGAGATGCACCGTCACGCCGTTCGGCTCTGGGATCACTTTGGCCCAGAGCCGCCGATGGTAGATGAACGACGACAGCGTAATGCCGACGACGATCATCGTGGAGCCTACCCAGACAATATTCACCCCGGGATTCTTTGCAATTTGCAAGCCTGTAAATTTCTTCGGCTGATATCCAACGAGCTCGAAGGCATACTTCGAACCTTGGATCTCAAACAAGTCGGGATAATGATAAAAAATCCAGGGTGTTGCTTCCAGCGACTTGCGTTCCTTGATCGCGAGACGGACCGCCGGGTTCGCATGCTCGATGGTCTTCGAGAACACCTTCTTCTCGGTGGAATTAAACGCGAAGTCGGCCACAAAGTCGGTCAGCGTAATCTTCAAGTCCAGCTCATCGACGCTCGTTTCTTTTTGCCATTCCAGATCGACCGTTTTCAAGACCTTGTCGGTCGCCTTGTCCTTGACGTTAATGCGGGCGACTTCGATCCGGTCCCACGCGTCGCCGTAGCTCGATTGATAAAACCAGATGCCCTTGTAAACGAGCGGATCATTCACCGTAATCGTTTTCGTGGTCACCGGCACACCCTGATCGATAACAGTCAGCGTGCTGTTGTAAGACTTGATCGCGCCGTTCTCGTAATAGTCGATCCAGAACTTGTCCACCCTCAAGTCGAAATTCCCGCGCGGGATGTGATAAGTCTGCCCCTCCAAACACACGCCGAACTCCTGAAACCCGTAATAGCTGCCGATGAGTCCGCCAAGCACGATCACGGTGGCACTCAGATGCGCCATATGGGCGCCGACTCGTCCCATCACGCCTTTGGTCGCATAGAGGGTCACCTCGCCCGGCTCATGCTTTGCCAGGACCCGATAGCCCTTTTCGATCAGTATCTCAGCCATGCGTTCAGCCACTTGTTCCTGTGGCGCCGCGACGGGAATCTCGGCCCTCTGCTTCATGTTCCGGATGAACGCCAAGGAGACGTTCACCTTGTCCTGACGCATGGAACGCCAGACAGCCGGGAACCGCTTGTAGAAGCAGGTGAGCGAGTTGACGCAGAGCAGACCGAGCAGACCGGTGAACCACCAGGTGTGATAGACGTCGGTAAAGCCCAGGCGTACGAACCAGCGGTAGGCTTCTTCCCCGTACTCCTGGATATACACCTCCGGTCGCTCGCCCTGCTGAACGACGGTCCCGATTGTGGCGGTCATGGCCAGGACGATGAACAGGAACATGGCCAGTTTGATCGACGCAAAAAACTCGACCAGTTCCCGAGAAAATTCTTCCCACCCCAACCCGGGCGTGGACGGGCGCGCCGCCTCCTGTTCGGAGATCACCTCGGGTTTTCCGTTCATAACGATTCCGTCCTTATAAAATAAAAATTAATGTGAATGCTGAAGCCGGCCGGATTCCATCGGAATCACAGACGAAAACGAAAGACCAACCCGCCCGGCGACGCTGGGTGCGGCCAAGGCCTTGAGGCTGGAGAGGCACGCAAGCGATGAGTTGGGCGTGCGAGAACTCAGGCAAGCCCGCGAAAGTTAAGCTATGGTACAAGCCGAGGCAAAGATGTGTCAAGCAACAGACCCCTGCGGACCGGCGGCGCCCCCATACCGATGAATGGTGGACAAATCTCTGCAGCTTGGGTAATATTCGCCAAAGTTTTGGGCGGTGTTGGGAGTGCTCACACATCCAGACATTGCCTGGACGACCATCCGAAGGAGGCCTTCGGCCATGCGTCCCCATCCACCCCAAAATTAGTCAGAGGACTCAATGAGAAATAACTATCTGTTCACCTCGGAATCCGTCACCGAAGGTCATCCGGACAAGATCGCCGATCAGATCTCTGACGGCATCCTTGACGCCATCATCGCCGAGGACAAAGACTGTCGAGTCGCCTGCGAGACCATCCTGACAACCGGTATCGCCTTCGTTGCCGGCGAAATCTCCACCAAAGCCTACGTCGAGATTCCCGACATCATCCGCCAGGTAATCAAAGATGTGGGCTATACCGACGCTTCCTGGGGATTCGATTACCACACTTGCTCCGTCCTGACGTCCATCCACAATCAGTCACCGGACATCGCGCAGGGGGTCGATTCGGGCGGGGCAGGTGACCAGGGACTCATGTTCGGGTACGCCACCAACGAAACCGAGGAACTGATGCCGATGCCGATCGTGCTGGCGCATCGGCTCACCAGGCGGCTAGCTGAGGTGCGGAAAAAGAAAATCCTGCCGTGGGTGCGGCCGGACGGAAAATCGCAGGTGACCATCGAGTACCGGAACGGGAAGCCGGTTCGGGTCGATACGATCGTCGTCTCCTCACAGCATAGTCCCGATGTCACCAGCAAACAGATCGAGCGCGACATTATCGAACACGTCATCAAGCCCGTGATGCCCAAGGGACTCTACGATCCCGCCAGCGTCAAACACTACATCAATCCCACCGGACGCTTCGTGGTCGGCGGCCCGATGGGCGACACCGGGCTGACAGGGCGCAAGATCATCGTAGACACCTATGGCGGTGTTGGAAGCCACGGCGGCGGGGCGTTTTCCGGCAAAGATCCTACGAAAGTGGACCGCTCGGCCTCATATATGGCCCGCTATATCGCCAAGAACATCGTGGCCGCTGGCTTGGCGGACAAGTGCGAAGTCCAGTTGGCCTACGCGATCGGGGTCGCGGACCCCGTATCGATTCTGATCGACACCAAGAACACGGAAAAAGTGGCGATTGAGACGATCGACAAGCTTGTGCGCAAGCATTTCCCCATGACTCCGCGCGGCATCATCGATCACTTGAAGCTCCGACGCCCGATCTTTAGAAAGACAGCGGCTTACGGCCACTTCGGCCGGAATGAACCGGAGTTCACCTGGGAGAAAACGGACAAAGCCAAGATCCTGAAGAAGGAAGCGGGGCTCTGACCGCAGAGGTTCAACAGGCCATGCGCGAAAGGGGACGGAACGCAATCCCGTCCCCTTTTTATATGATCGCCGGTAGCTGACAGCGAAGAGCTCATGAAGAATTCGGCTGCGTCAGGTTATGCGCTATCAGCTATTCGCTGTTAGCTTTCAGCTTTTTTAGGGAGGACATGTGGATTACGACGTGAAAGACATCAGGTTGGCTGACCAGGGTCGGTTGAAAATCGAATGGGCCGAAGTCACCATGCCGGTGCTGCGCCTGATCCGGAAGCGGTTCAAGCGGGAACAGCCGCTGAAAGGGATACGGATCACCGCCTGTCTCCATGTGACCACGGAGACCGCGAATCTCATGAAAACGCTACAGGCGGGAGGCGCCGAGATCCGGCTCTGCGCGTCGAATCCACTCAGTACCCAGGACGACGTGGCAGCCTCTCTCGTCCAGCACGACGGCATCGCTGTCTTTGCGATCAAGGGCGAGGACAACCAGACCTACTACCGGCACATCGAGTCGGCCATTGCGCACCGTCCTCAACTGACGATGGACGACGGCGCCGATGTCGTCTCCACCCTCCACGCCAAACGGAAGGATTTGCTCAAACACGTCATTGGCGGCACGGAAGAGACGACGACTGGGGTGATCCGGCTGCGCAGCATGGCGGACCGCAAGGTCCTGCGCTTTCCCGTCATCTCCGTCAACGATGCGGACACCAAACACATGTTCGACAACCGCTACGGCACGGGGCAAAGTACGCTGGATGGAATCGTGCGCGCGACGAACCGGCTGATCTGCGGCTCGACCGTCGTGGTGGCCGGCTACGGCTGGTGCGGTCGCGGGGTCGCCATGCGCGCAAAGGGCATGGGCGCGGATGTGATTGTCACGGAAGTGGATCCGTTGAAAGCGCTGGAAGCGGTCATGGACGGCTTCCGGGTCATGCCGATGGACCAGGCCGCTTCGGTGGGCGACTTCTTCATCACCGTCACCGGTAACCTTAAGGTCATTCGCAGCGAGCATTTCGCCGTCATGAAAGACGGCGCCATCGTCTGCAACTCCGGCCACTTCAACGTGGAGCTAGATATTCCGGCGCTAGAAAAACTCAGCCGCAAGCGGCGGATCGTCCGGCCCGGGGTGGAGGAGTTCACACTGAAGAACGGTCGCCGCGTCAGTTTGCTAGGCGAAGGGCGGTTGGTGAACCTCGCGACCGCCGAGGGCCATCCGTCCAGCGTCATGGATATGAGCTTCGCCAACCAGGCCTTGAGCGCGGAGTATCTGGTGAAGCATCACAAGACGCTGGAAAAAAAGGTGTATCCGGTGCCGGCGGAGATCGACAAGGAGATCGCGCGGCTCAAGTTGGCGGGGATGGGAGTGAAGATTGATCGGCTGACGAAGGAACAAAAGAAATACTTGGCGTCGTGGGAGATGGGGACGTAAAGAGTTGGTCGGGAGTCGCCCAACAGCTCCACCTGTCTTCTCATCCCCTCCTGCACAGGAGATGATGCTTCCAGGATACGGAGAACAGTAGGTCGGCGAGGAAAATATCGCTGGTCCCGGTCCTCTCTTGCTTTTGGGGCATCGCCCGGAATACGACTTGACTCGCCGGAAAGACTCGTCTATGGTTCTTCCATCTGCAGGCCGTCTGAGTCTGGTGGGTTTGCTTATCTCTCGCGCTTTCCCATTGCTCTGAATTCCTCCTTGCGCGACTGATTTCCGAATCTGCGCAGCTCCTTCGCCGAGCACCTTCAACCAAGCGTTCTGCGGGCGACGGCAGAACCCCGTTCTGCTTCGAAGGTTCAGAAAGGAGGGTGCATGTTCCGTCCCATGCGACCGTGAAGGGGCATCCACTTTGCGATGTTCTTGAGCGAGCCCCCGAACTCCGAAGCCGGCTGAAACGCCAACTGCGATCCAGGTCATTCCTTCACGGCCGTCGAAAGCTGGAGGTGAAGCTCGGCCCGCGCATTCTCCGTTACCAACTGTTTCAAGTCACTCCAGCCAGCGCTATCCTGCCACAATCCGGTATCATGCTCTGGGATGTCACCAATGAGCGACAGGTAGTGGACAGGCTCCTTCAGGCAGAGAAGTTGACCAACCTCGGGACCCTCGTGGCCGGTCTGGCCCATGAGATCAACAATCCATCGCCGGCGATCCTGGGGACGGCGGAACTCCTCCTCAATGAGCGCGATCCCGATAAGATCCGAGAATACGCTCAGGACATTACTCACTATTCGAAGCACATCGGGAAGGTGGTCCGGGATTTTTCAGGATATGCAAGATCGCCGTACCAGGATGAACTGATCGAAGTGAACCTTCAGGACCGATTAACCGGCGCAGTCCAGATGGTCCGTCGCGGACCATACTTCGGCGGGATCGAAGTCGTCACGGCGTTCGAGCCGATTCCTGTCCTCCGCGCGCGCAAAGGAGAAATCGATCAGTTGTTTGTCAATCTCATCACCAATGCCGCTCAAGCGATGAACGGAAAAGGGCGCTTGACCCTCGCAACGGCGATGGATGTGGATCAGATTGCTATTCATGTCAGCGACAGCGGTTGCGGAATTCCTCAGTCCCTCGTGCCGAAGATCTTCGACCCTTTTGTTACAACCAAGGGTCCGGACAAGGGGACAGGACTTGGGCTCAGCATCGTCCAGGAGATCATTACCAGATATGGAGGGACCATTACGGTCAAGAGTGAAGAGGGCCAAGGGACCACCTTCACTATTCGGTTTCCCGTGGATCAGGCTTAACAAGGACAAGGAGAAAAAGAGGAAGATCGGTGAGTCGGTTTCTTCTGAAGATTGCCCCGCACACGCAGATCAATTCACTCCCATGCGTGGCCTATCCATCCGCGCATGGAGTCGCTGGGATCCCAACAGGCGGCAGCGAAAAACATGACCAGACCCAAGATTGGGGCGAACGTGATAATCATCATGGGATCTCGCCCTGTTCCACCGGGTTTGGCTGAGATGTTCTAGGTATTCCATCCGATCCGTCATGGCCAAGTCCGCCGGTCGGATGATCTGTCTTTCGCGGTCGGTTCGGTATGCAGCTTGCTCCCAGGTGGAGCGGCGTTACTCAGCACACAGCCGTCAGCCTGCCATCGTCCGGCACGAGATGGAATCGCTAACCGGAATGGCGAGAGAACTGCCTGTGCGCAGCCAGCGAGGGTTACGGCTTGGAGTTTTGCCATGGCGGCTGCGCGTCCGATGAACGGTAAGGAGTATGGGGCAGGGCAAAGCCGGCGAAGGCTTCAGCCACAGGGTTCGGCTCTTTTCTCGAGCGCAGAAAAACCGGGCACCGGAGTTGATACCGCCCGTCCTTGACAGGTTGTGCGCCTGCCTCAACCTGGTCAATCAGCCGCACATGTTGATGCTGTTCACCCTTTCGCCCTGTGAAGGGTTGTATGCGAAGAGAGAGACGCGCAGCGGAGTGCATTCCTTAGTCAGACCCAAGGCTTTGGTTGAGCAAGGAAGTTCTCGCGTCCGTAAAGCCTGGCCGGCGTACGGTGACAATGCCTCCGGTGTCCCGTGAACCACTGTCTGCCAACTGGCCACCGAAATTGAGTGGTCCTGCACAGAAACGATTCCTATGTGTGGCTGAATCCTGACGGCCTACCTCGGCTGACGCACAATCAACTGGACTAGAGCGATATGTGCGCCGACCGGCATCTCCGTGCGGAACATACTACGCAAAGGATTGTTCCGAACCGGCTTCCGCTCTCCTGCCTAGTCCAGTCGCCAGGTGATTTCGATTAGCGCGGTGCGGAGCGGTGGGGGTCATGGGAGAAATCAAGTGTGGATCTGCACAGAAAATGCAAAAACAGGCGCGTGCTTTTCTGCTACAATCAATTTTCCTTTCGGTCACCAGCCTATGGAAACATTCCATCACCACGATCTCAAGCTTGTGCGAACGCTGATCTTGGACGAGCTCTTCGACCTGTCACTTTATCGTGCGCTGCGGGAGATCTCACCCGACGAAGGCGCGAAGAAGGTGCTTGAGGAGTTGATCCAGGTGGAGATCCGGCACCTGACGTTCTGGCAGAAGTTTTTTGATTCCACGTTGGAGAGGCTCGATTTGGCCCGGCGCGTGAAGTTGCGCGTCATCGTACTGGCCTGCCGGCTGTTCGGGACCACGGCGGTCCATTTGATCCTCGAAGCGATCGAGGTCTATGGCGTGCGGAAATATCTCTCACTCTGGAAGAGCTACCAAGGCCAGCCGCTGGGCGAAGCGCTCAAAGACGTTCTCATGGACGAGTTCAAGCACGAGGATACACTCGTCACGCAATTGACCGCACGGAAGATTAATGCGGAGAAGATTCGAAACATTTTTTTGGGATTGAACGACGGGTTGGTCGAAATCCTTGGAGCGGTGAGCGGCTTTTTTGGCGCGTTCGGCGACGCCGTGACAGTCGTGATCGCCGCCTCAACAACCGCCGTCGCCGGCTCACTCTCGATGGCGGCTGGCGCCTTCCTCGCGCTGAATTCCGAGAAGGAGGTGAAAACGACCGAGTCGTTGAAGAAACAATTCCTGGGGGAAGCAATCAATTCGACCGTTATGGAAGAGCAACCGCTCGCGTCGGCCATCGCCGTCGGCTTGAGCTACTTTATCGGCGCGCTCGTGCCGGTCGTGCCGGTCCTCTTCGGCGCGACGAACGCCGTGATTTCCGTACTGACGGCCGGTCTCGTGATTATCGTGATCTCCGCTATCCTCGCTTTCTTGTCTGGCATGAACATGCAGCGCCGGATTGCCATGAATCTCGTGATCATCACCGCAGCGGTCACCATCACCTATGCCATCGGCACCGCTGCAAAGACCCTCTGGGGCATCTCTGTGTAAAGCTGGCAGCGGACAGCCGGCAGCTTATGGCAGGCAGCGACTAGTGAGTGAATACCTGACAACCGGCGCCGACTTGCCCATAGCGCATATCTTCCTCAGCCTCTCCGGCTATTCGGACAAACCCTGGCAGGGACCGGAGACCTTTCTACCCGAAAGGTCTCAGATCGTCTGATTTCCTGCGTTACTATGCCAGCCGGTATTGGACCATCGAATTGAATGAAGTCTGGTACCGCCTGTCGACCGAGTGGACCGTTGAATCGTGGATCGAGCAGACACCGCCGACCTTTCTCTCTTCACCCAAGGCGCACCCCCGAATTACTCACATATCGAGGCTGAAGCCGGAGTCACTGTCATTCACGCAGCTCATGCTGGACCGGCTGGCACCGCTGGCCGGGAACCGGCGTCTCGGCCCGATCCTGCTGCAACGGCTGCCAAACCTGCGACGCGACGAGGCCTGTCTTGCCGTTTCCTCGGTAAGCTGCCAAGGGGCTTTCGCTGGGCCATCGAGTTTTGCCACGAGTCGTGGAACGTTGCCGAGTCGAGGCACTGCTGATGAAGCACGGCCTCGCCTAGATAGCAGCCGACATGGATGAACAACAGGCCGAACGTCGAACACAGCCAATTCTTACTGCCTCCGTCTCCGCCGCAGCAGGTATGACGAGAAGGGGTTGGCCAAGTGGGCCGAATGGCTGAAGAAAGAGGCGCAGGCCGGGAAAACGGTTATCTCCCCAACGCTGCCTTGACGGTGGCGCCGATTTCAGCGGGATTCCGGCACACCAGGACGCCGGCCGCCTCGAGGGCTTTTATCTTCTCGGAGGCGGTCCCCTTGCCGCCCGAAATGATCGCGCCGGCATGGCCCATGCGGCGGCCTGGCGGCGCCGTGATGCCGGCGATGAAGCTCACAACCGGCTTGCGGACGTGTTGCCTGATGAACTCGGCGGCCTTCTCCTCAGCGTCGCCGCCGATCTCGCCAATCATGACGATAGCCTTGGTCTCCGGATCCTCCTCGAACAGCGACAGAATGTCCACAAAACTGGTCCCGTTGACCGGGTCACCGCCGATCCCGACGCAGGTGGTCTCGCCAAGCCCGAGCATCGAAACTTGGTGCACGGCCTCGTAGGTGAGCGTGCCGCTGCGCGAGACGACACCCACGACGCCCCGCTTATGGATGAAGCCCGGCATGATGCCGATCTTGCATTCATCAACCGTGATGATGCCGGGGCAGTTGGGACCGATGAGCCGGACGGGCCGGTTGCGAAGCGCCCGCTTGACCTTGACCATGTCGTTGACCGGAATCCCCTCGGTGATGCAGACGATCAGTGTGATGCCGGCATCGGCGGCTTCCAGGATCGCATCAGCGGCGAAGGCCGGCGGCACGAAGATCAGCGACGTGTCACACTGGGTTTTCCTCACCGCCTCGCGGACGGTGTTGAAGACCGGGATCCCCTCGACCTCCTGTCCCGCCTTGCCCGGCGTGACGCCGGCCACGACTTGGGTGCCATAGGCCTTGCACTGGGCCGCATGGAACGACCCTTCCTTGCCGGTGATGCCCTGCACAACGACCCGGGTGCTCTTGTTGACTAGAATACTCATCCGTTTTCCTCTTTCCTTTTTCTCCCCTCTCCTCTATGGGCGGGGGGTTACAAGGAGGATGACGCGGGTGGCACGAGCGGGCACCCAAGCGCGCAGCAGGGATCCCTACACCAGGCGGGGATGAGCGCGCTGGCTGCTCGGCGACAGGACTCACCTCCCTACACCGCTTTGCCTGTCAACTTCACGATCTTCTGCGCAGCCTCCCAGAGATCGTCGGCCACTTCCAGCTTGAGACCGGACTCCGCCAGCACCTTGCGGCCTTCTTCCGCATTCGTCCCCTGCAGGCGCACGACCAGCGGCACCTTAATATCGACCTCTTTCGCTGCTTCGATCACACCGTGGGCGATCCGCTCGCAGCGCACGATCCCGCCAAAGATGTTGATGAAGATGCCCTTGACGTTTTTGTCCTTGAGCAGGATGCGGAACCCGGCCGCCACCGTCTCTTTCGTCGCGCCGCCGCCCACGTCGAGGAAGTTCGCCGGCTCGCTGCCCGCGAGCTTGATCACATCCATGGTCGCCATGGCGAGGCCCGCGCCATTGACCATGCAGCCGATATTGCCGTCTAGCTTGACGTAGTTCAGATTGTTGGCTGTCGCTTCGATCTCGAGTGGCTCTTCCTCGTTGAGGTCGCGCATGGCCTGCACATCCGGGTGCTTGAAAAGCCCGTTGTCGTCGAAAGACACCTTGCCGTCCAGTGCGACAAGTTTCTTGTCCGTCGTGATGACCAGCGGGTTAATCTCGACCAGCGAGGCATTCTTCTCCATGAAGAGGCGATACAGGTTGCCGAGCATCTGGATGAACGGATTGAGTAGGGTCGGCTCCATGGACGACAGGCCCAGCCCGAATGCCAGATTACGGCCGTTGTAATTTTGGAAGCCAACTGCCGGATCGATCGGCTCTTTGACAATCTTCTCCGGCGTGAGCGCGGCGACCTCCTCGATCTCCATGCCCCCTTCCGTGCTCGCGATGAAGACCGGCCAACCGGTGTCGCGGTCGACAAGCAGACTGAGGTAGAGTTCCTTGGCAATACTGGCCCCTTCCTCGATAAGCAGCCGGCGGACCTTGCGTCCTTTGGGCCCGGTCTGGTGCGTGACCAGCGTCTTGCCGAGCAGTTCCTTGGCGAGAACGGGAACCTCGGCGCGGTCCTTCGTGATTTTGACACCGCCGGCCTTACCGCGCCCACCCGCATGGATTTGCGCCTTGACGACGAAGACGGGGCTGTTCAGCTCGTTGGCCCACTTTTCCGCCTGCCGCGGCGTCTTCACCGCCTTTCCACGCGGCACCGGCACGCCGAACTGCGCGAACAACTGCTTGGCCTGAAATTCGTGGATGTTCATGGTTCTCCTTTAAGCGAATAGCGAGCAGCGAGTTGGTGAACGTCTTGTCTAGCTATGGCTACCGCTGTTCGCTATGCTTTTCGCGCGTACGCCGGCAAGATCATCGGCGAGAAGATGGAGAAGGTCGCTCCGTGTTTGCGGGCTTCGGCGCGGAACCGGGCGAGATGGTTCAACGTCAGCTTGCCGTGCGACATCGAGGCGGCCCGCTGCGCCGCCGTGGTGCCCGAGCGCTTCCCGAACACCATCAGATCCAGGAGTGAATTACCCATCAAGCGATTGCGTCCGTGCAGACCGCCTGAGGCTTCCCCGGCGACGAAAAGGTTCCGCACCTCGGACTCGCCGTTCACGTCGATCTTCACACCACCGTTCTGGTAATGCAGCGTCGGATAGATCAGCACCGGATCCTTGCTGATGTCGATCCCGAAGCGTTCGTATTGGCGTACCATCGCGGGGAAATGCTTCTCCAGCGTGCCCGGTCCGTGCTCGACTTCCAGCAACGGCGTATCCAGCCACACGCCGACGCGACCGGACATGGTGCGGATGCCCCGTCCTTCTTCGCACTCACGGATGATCGAAGAGGACACCACGTCGCGGGTGTCCAGCTCATTGACGAACCGCTCGCCCCGCGCATTCACCAGATGACCACCTTCCGATCGGATCCCTTCCGTCACCAGGGCCCCCGCCAGTTGCTCCGGATAGACGGCCCCGGACGGATGGTACTGGAACGTATCGATCTGGACCAACTTGGCGCCTATCCGATAGGCCAGACAGAGTCCGTCACCCGTCGCGCCATAGTGGTTGCTGGTCGGAAAGCCTTGAATATGCAGCCGCCCGATGCCGCCGGTCGCCAGAATCACGGCCTTGGCCGCGACAACGATATACCGCTTGTTGTCGAGATCTCGCAGGATCGCGCCAGTGCAGGCGCCGTGATCGTCGCTCAACAACTCGACGGCGGCGCAAAACTCCAGAAGCTGGATCTTCCGGTTCAACACCTCGTCCTTGAGCACCCGCATGATTTCCAGCCCCGTATAGTCGGAGCAAGTCAGGAGTCGGGGTTTGGAGCTGCCCCCACCCTTCTTGACGTGCAGGTTGCCGTCGGCGTCCCGATCGAAGAGCACCCCCAACTCGATCAGCCACTTGGCGACGGACGGGCCTTCTTCCACCATCACCTTGAGCAGTTGACGGTCGTTCTGCATGTGCCCGCCCTTGAGCGTATCCAGGAAATGTTGGATGGGCGAGTCCTCCGGCGCGACGGACACCTGCATGCCGCCCTGGGCCATCACGCTGTTGGAATCGCCCAAGCGGAGCTTCGTGGCCAGGATGACTTTCGCGCCGTGCCCATGCGCATGCAGCGCGGCCGCGCACCCAGCCCCGCCCCCGCCGACAACGAGCACATCCGTCGTATAGGCCGGCGTCAAGTCGAAGTCCTCCGGAATCGGACTGTCGCCTTCGAGCAAGGCGGCCAATTCCACGACCGTCTTCTCACCAGCGTTGGGGCCGAAGCGGAGCGTTCGGTAGGCGCTTTCGCGGTAATCGGGGTGGTATTTCTTGAGCAGCGTATCACGTTCGGCGGGAGAATATTTGGGCAACGTCTGCGTGCGCCGAAAGTCCCGAGTCTTGTGCACGATCTGTTGGAGAACGTGAATGTCCATTGAACAGCTCTCAGCTTCCAGCTGTCAGTACGAACCAGCCTAAAGCGTCGACTTCCGATTCCTCGTTCCGGCTGAAGGCTGATCGCTGATTGCTGAAAGCTTGTTCTTCATTTCACTTCCGCGCACGCGTTTGCCAACTCTTGGTCATTCATGTTCAGGATCTTGTTCCACTCTGCCTCGTATCGGCCTTCCTGGATCTCCTTGATCCTTCGGTCAAGCCGTTCCGGCTTCTCTGTGAAATAGGCACCCTGGACGCGGCTGGCGTACAATGCGACGAAATTGGGTGCGATGTCAGCGATGCACACCGGCGCACAGAGCCCGCACATGACGCAATCCATGAAGATGTCGGAGACACCCTTGAAATCGCCGAACACCGCTTTCCAGACTCCCTCGCGGACGTCAATCTTCTGCGGACAGGCTTCGGTGCAGGCGTTGCAGTTCCGGCAGAGCGGCGCTTCCGGATAGAGATTGAAGAGATCCTGCTTAGGATCTGCCAGCTTGGAAATATCGTAGATAGCCTTCCGGGCGGGAAACGGCGGCACCAGGGAAAAGGACATGCCGTCTTCCACCGCGGTCTGACAGGCCAAACAGGTCTTGACCTTGGGATCGTCTTTCGTCCGATAGTAGGTCGCGCAGGCGCCGCAGAACCCGCCGAGACACCCGGCGCCGCGGACGACCTCTTGCCCGGTGTACCAGAGCGCCTTGATCACGGTGATCCCTTCCGGTACCTGATACGTCTTCCCGGCAATCTCCACCGTTACCATCTTCGGCCGGAGGACTTCCTCCTGGTCGATGACGTTCTGGGTATCGTAATTTTCTGCGGCCATACACACTAACGGGTTGCAGACAAGAGGTCGGCGGCGAGAGGGAAGAGCCACATTTCCGCCCTCTCGCCATCCGCCGCTATTCCATGTTCCTGATGATCTCGGTCCCGTACTCGGAGCACTTGATTTCTTTAACGTCCGTCCGCCCTTCTTCTCGCATCAACCGAGCGAAGTCGTAGGTAACCGTCCCGTTGGCGATCGTCTTGGACATGCCCTTCTCGATTAACCGCGCCGCTTCGGTCCAGCCCATATACTCCAGCATCATGACGCCGGAGAGCAAGACCGCCCCCGGATTGACTTTGTCCTGCCCCGCGTACTTGGGCGCGGTCCCATGGGTCGCCTCAAACCAGGCATGGCCGGTCACATAGTTGATGTTGGCGCCCGGCGCGATGCCAAGTCCGCCTACCTGGGCCGCGAGCGCATCGGAAATGTAGTCGCCGTTCAGGTTCATTGTGGCGATCACGTCATACTCGGCCGGCCTGGTGAGAATCTGCTGCAAGAAGTTGTCGGCAATTGCGTCTTTGATCAAGAGTTTCCCAGGAGGTGGATTGCCGCCGCAATCATCCCAGGCGACCGTCTTGTCCGGGAATTCCTTCTTCGCCAATTCATAGCCCCACTTGCGGAACGCGCCCTCGGTGAATTTCATGATATTGCCCTTGTGCACCAGCGTCACGCTTTTGCGCTTGTTGGCCAGCGCCCAGTTGATCGCCGCGCGCACCAGGCGATGGGTGCCCTCCTCGCTAATCGGTTTTATCCCGATGCCAGAGGTCTCCGGGAACCGGATCTTCTTCACGCCCATCTCCTTCTGCAGGAAGTCAATGACTTTCTTGACCTCGGGCGTGCCCTTTTCCCATTCGATGCCGGCATAGATGTCTTCACTGTTTTCCCGGAAGATCACCATATCGACCAGTTGAGGCTTCTTCACCGGCGCCGGCACCCCGGTGTACCATTTGACCGGGCGCTGGCAGACATACAAATCGAGCAGTTGCCGAAGGGCCACGTTGATGCTGCGGAACCCGCCGCCGACCGGAGTGGTCAACGGCCCCTTGATTCCGATCATGTATTCTTTGGAAGCCAACAAGGTGTCGTCGTGCAGCCAGGTGTTTTCCCCATAGATTTTGTTGCACTTCTCGCCCGCATACACTTCGAACCACTCGATCTTTCGCTTGCCGCCGTAGGCCTTTTGCACTGCCGCATCGAACACGCGCACGGAGGCAGCCCAGATGTCCGGCCCGGTTCCATCGCCCTCGATGAACATCACGATCGGATTGTCCGGCACATTAAGTTTCCCGTCCGGTCCCATCGTGATTTTTTGCCCCTGCGTCGGTGGTCTCAGTTTCACGTATCCCATTGCTCACCTCTTCGTCGATGATAAGGACAGTTATGGTGGCCTGAGCCCGATGTCCAATGCCAAGGTCGCCAGGCCAGCCAGCTCACCGACTCGCTGGCGTCCGCACACGCGACGCTGGCGCCCCGTGGCTCTTCGACTTCAACGGGTGAATCGCCGCGCCGCGAACCCTCCCGCACCGGACCGCGAACCTGTTGGCCTTCAACTCAGAGCATTCAAGGCCGATCCAGCCTTGAACCACCCAATCTGCTGTTCCGTCAAGCTGTGGTTTGCCTGAATGGCGATCTCTCTGCCATCCGGCTTGTGAATGATCACCCGGACCGGCTTGCCCGGTGCCAAGTCCTTCAGCCCCGTGACGCTGATGCGATCGTACTGCTCGATCTTGTCGTAATCGGCGGGATCAGCGAAGGTCAGCGGAAGAATCCCCTGCTTTTTCAGATTCGTCTCGTGGATGCGCGCAAAACTCTTGGTCAGCACCACGCGAACATTCAGATAGCGGGGCGACATGGCCGCATGCTCGCGGCTGCTCCCCTCGCCGTAGTTCTCATCGCCAACCACCACCGACCCGATGCCCTTCGCTTTGTAGCGCCGGGCGATCTGCGCGATCGTGAGCCCCGACTCACCTGTCAGCACATCGGTACCTTTCCCAATCTCCGGGAAGAACGCGTTGTTAGCGCCGAGGAACATGTTGTCGCTGATCTTATCCAGATGGCCCCGGTACTTGAGCCACGGACCTGCCGGCGAAATGTGATCCGTCGTCGTCTTTCCTTTGGTCTTGATGAGCAACGGCAGCTTGATGAAATCCTGACCGTCCCAGCGGGGGAACGGTTGGAGCAACTGCAACCGCTCGCTGTCAGGAGGGATGTCCACTGTGAGCGCCTCACCGTCCTCGGCGGGCGGAACATAGCCTTCTTCGCCCTTCGCAAACCCCTTTGCTGGCAGTTCCTCACCTTGCGGAGGCTCAAACCGGAATTCCCGGCCGTCCGCTCCTTTCAGCGTCCCGCGCACCGGGTCGAAGGTGAGATCCCCGGCAAAGGCATACGCCGTCACAATCTCGGGGCTCGCGAGAAACGAGAGGGTCTCGTTGATACCGTCGTTACGGCCAGGAAAGTTCCGGTTGAACGAGCTGACGATCGAATCGGCCCGGCCTTTGACGGCGTCCGCGCGTTTCCATTGACCGATGCAGGGACCGCAGGCGTTCGCCAGCACGGTCGCGCCCATTTGCTCGAACGTGTCCAAAAACCCGTCGCGCTTCATCGTGTGGTAGATGCGCTCGGAGCCGGGTGTGACCAGGAACGCGGTTTTCGCCCTGAGCCCCGCCTTCAGACCCTGGCGGGCAACGTGGGCTGACCGGCTGATGTCTTCATAGGAGGAGTTAGTGCAACTGCCAATCAACGCGGCTTTGAGTTCGATCGGATACCCCTTCTCCTTGGCTTCTGCCGCCATCTTGGAGATTGGTCTGGCCAGGTCCGGCGTGTGCGGCCCGACCACATACGGCTCGAGTTTCGACAGGTCGATTTCGACGATTTGGTCAAAGTACTTCTCCGGCGACTGCAGCACTTCCGGATCAGCGGTGAGCAACTCGCGATTCGCCAGGGCCAGGTTCGCGATATCCGCACGGTCCGTAAGATTCAAGTACGCCACCATTTTCTGGTCGAACGGAAATATCGACGTCGTGGCACCCAACTCGGCCCCCATGTTGGTGATCGTCCCCTTCCCGGTGCAACTGATGGTTTCGGCGCCTGGACCGAAATACTCCACAATCTTGTTCGTGCCCCCTTTTACGGTGAGCAGACCGCAGAGATACAGGATCACGTCCTTCGGAGACGCCCAGCCGTTCAATTTGCCGGTCAACCGGACACCGATCAGCTTGGGATGGAGGACCTCCCACGGAAGCCCGGCCATGACCTCGCCCGCGTCGGCTCCACCGACGCCGATCGCCAGCATCCCGAGGCCGCCAGCGTTGGGCGTATGGGAGTCCGTCCCGATCATCAACCCGCCAGGGAACGCGTAGTTTTCGAGAACGACTTGATGGATGATGCCAGAGCCAGGCTTCCAAAATCCGATCCCATACTTCTTTGCGGCCGAGGCGAGGAAGTTATAGACTTCCCGGTTTTCGTCCATCGCGCGCAGCAGGTCTTTCTGCGACCCGACTTCCGCACGAATCAGGTGGTCGCAATGGATCGTGCTCGGCACCGCGACCTTCTTCTTCCCAGCCTGCATGAACTGCAGCATGGCCATTTGCGCCGTCGCGTCCTGCATGGCAACCCGGTCCGGCCGCAACGCCAGCATCGCCTTGCCGCGTTCCCACACCTGCGTGTCGAAATTGTCGGCGTGCGCCACGAGAATCTTTTCCGTCAGCGTAAGCGCGCGGCCGAACTTCTTGCGCGCTTTCGCCAGTTTTTCCGGCATCGACGCATACAGTGTTTTAGCTATTTCCAGCGACACGGGATTCTCCTCAGCTCATGGCGAATAGCCGATTAGCAAGCAGCCAAAAGCTATTCGCTGTTTGGTTGTGGCGACGTGCTATCTCAGAGGTGGCACCTCGCGCCGCCTAGGCGCGGCGTAGTTGACCAGATAGTCGAAGAGCCGGATCAGCCGGCTGTCCTGGCGTTTCTGATCAATCCAGTGACCGATCAGGCCGATCGTTCGGGCCAGGATGAAGAAGCCGTTGAGGCTATCCACCGGGAACCCGAGGTCCACGAGGACGGCCGCCATCGTCCCGTCCACGTTCAGGATCAGGTTTTCTTTTTTCGCCGAGGTCACCTTCTCGACCTCCAAGGCGAAGTCCAAGTGCGGCGTCTTGAGGCCGAGGCTCTTGACATAGCTAACCAACTCCTTCACCCGCTTGTCCGGATTGCGCACGCTCTTGACACGATGACCGATGCCGGGAACCGGGCCGACATTTTGCTTCATGTACGAAAGAAATTCATCCACCGTCATCTTGTTGTCCACCGCGTACTTGAACCAGCGGCCGGCATCGGTAACCGCGCCGCCGAACCGAGGCCCGATCATGATCAGCCCGGCCGCAACCGCCTGGGCCAGGCCGATCCCGGCGCAGGCCGCGATAATCGTGGCCAGCGCGCCGCTCACGCAGGGACCGTGGTCGGCAGACAACATGATGATCCGCTTGATGATCTCTGCTTCCTGCTGGGAGATGAGCCGTTTGTCCCAGAGGAGACCGATGACGTGGGGGATGTCATACCCCTTATTGATCAACTCCGAGGCAGGATAGCCGTCGTAGAGCGGTTCGTCGCCGCGATCGTCACTGATCGTGGTCTTGATCAGCGGCGCCACCGTGACTTCGCCGGTCTTCATGGCTTCATCGACGGTTTTGGGGAGCTTCGGCAGATCAGCCGGGCTCAAGTCGGGAATCGGCACGACCTGCCCCGTTTTGACGAATTCCTCGTACATTTCCTTGATGGCCGGACCCAAAGCGCCGAAGGTCGGCGGGACGATCGCGCCCGCCTTCTTGAGCGCTTCGGACTTCGAGCGGGCCGACCCTTCGCCCTTTAGGCCCTCTTTGGCGCCGGCATGGCCGAACTTCATGCCCTTGGGCAGGCTTTCTTGGCAGAACCCAGATACCACCGCCAGGAGCTTGATCCGCCGCTTCCTTGCGCCGTACCACTCGGCTGCCCGCTCCTCCAAATCGCCGCCCATCTCCCCGACGATCACCACTGCCTTCGTTTGGGGATCCTGTTCGAACATTTCCAAATAGGTGACGTAATCCGTACCGGGATAGGCGTCGCCGCCGATGCCGATTGCAGTAGTGATGCCGTCGGCGAACTGGGAACAGATCCAGATGATCTCGTTCGAGAGGCCGCCGGATTTCGTGATGACGCCGAATGAGCCCTCGCGATAAAGCTTGCAGGCAACGAGGTTGTCATAAGCGCCACCGATCACGCCCAGCCGGCAGGAACCGGCGGAAATGATCCCGATGGACGAGGGACCGTTGAACACCTTGCCAAGCTTGCGCGCGTGGGCGCCGAGTAACTTGGCATCCCTTTCAGGCACGCCCTCCGTGATCATGGAGACCAGCGTGATGTGCGGATCGTTCAGGGCTTCCATGCCCGCGGCCAGGGCGCGGTCAGCGCCGATGTAGACGAGGCTCGTATTGATCTGCGGATGGTTGGCGGTCGCCTCAGCGATGCTCTTGTAGATCGGGATCGTGATCAGGCTGCTGCCGTAGGGAATTTCGTTGGTCTTGCCGACATCGGGCGGATACACAAACGCGTCCACGTTCAGCGGGCGCTTGATCAGGTAACAGAACTCGGCCATCCGACGCGCGGCGTTCAAGCCCGCGGCTCCGCCCTGGATCACCACCCGGGTATCTTTGTTCGCGAGAATACTCATCAGGGTCTCCCCTTCTTAACCAACCGTGACGGATGACGAATGATGAAGGGCGGAAGAAACTGAGCCCTTCCCCCGCGCATTACCGGCTCATCACGCGTCGTCGCTACTGTTTTTGGAGTGCCATGTCGACGATGTCGGTCAGCGGCGTGTAGCGGTCGAACACCTGAATGTCGAAGCCCTCGTCCTTTAATGCGCGCATCGCATCGAGCCCTTCCTTTTCGCGCGGCCCGCCGCGGCGCACCCAGATCTTCACCCCATTCAACTTGCCTTCGGCCTTCGCCTTTCGGAATCCGGCGATGATGCCACCGAACGTCTTCTTAACGTCGGTGAAATTCGCAATCGCACCGCCGACGATGATGTGCTTGATGCCGGGCAGGGAACAGACTTTTTCCGTGAGGACTTCGACAGCCCAATCCGGTGGATCGCCAGAATATTCGGCGTAGTTCGCCAGCTTCCCTCCACGGGCGACCACGGCATCCGAATAATAGACGCTTGCCCCGCCACCGGCTGGTAACATGGCCACATCGCCCCCGGGAATTTCGATGAACTTCACCGAACCCTTAATCTTGGCGTCTACCGCCATCACTTCCAACTCGTTCTTCGTATAAGGACGGCCGAATTCGGCAGCGAACGGGAAATTCCAATCGGGATGCCGGAACTTGGCGTCCGCATCGAGGTGCGTGACCGCGTCAAGCGCCACAAGCTCACCGTCGCTTTCTCGCATCGCGACCGGATTCACCTCGAGGTATTGTGCGTCTTCGTTGTCGAAGCAAGCAAACAACTTCCCGGCGAAATCGGCGATCTTCTTCGCAAGGTCTCCCGTGAAGCCGGCCTCCTTGGCCAGCCTGTCGAGGGCATCCGGTGAGGGCGTCGTCCCGATTTCAACCGAGAGCCGCTTCACCCGATCCCAGTTCGACTCCACTTCGATTCCACCGCAGTTCGCGACAAGCACATCCGCCCCTTCGCGGGTGGATTTCACCGCGGCATAATATTCCTCTTTGTGGGGGATCATTTCCGACACGATGACTTGAGAGACCGTGAGGCTGCCGACCTGGCGTCCTAGCATCTCCCTCACAGCCGCTTCCGCACCGGAGAGGTCTAGGCCGACTCTTACAAGTCCGAGCTTGAAGCGGGAACCGAGCGCTTCGTGAGCCTTGACGACCAGCTTCGCCTTTTTGAGCCAGTCATTGACCTGCCCCAGCTTCGTCAACTCCTCGGCTGAGGACACAACGACGTAATTGGGAACCGCAATCCCCCACTTTTTCATCAGCCCCATTCCAGGGCCCTCGAGCACTTTCGCCATTGGCTGGGACTCCTTTTACCGAGATCAACACAACGGGAGGGCTAGAGTAGCGGAATCTCCTGCCAGCCTCAATCCTCCAAATGGCCTACCGGGCGGGCTCAGAAGTCCTACCTGCTTCCGATCGACCGGAAAGACTTAAGTTACCGAATTCTCGGGGTTGGAGGGAGACCAAGTGTACGGGATTCGCCCGTGCTCGTCAAGGAAGAAATGTTATGACCGGTCGTTTCGCTGACACGAAGGACAATAGAAGGAACTGCGCTCCCCCCATAGTCGCTTGATACGTCGTCCGCAGCCGTTCGGGCAAGGCTGACCCGCTTTATCGTAAACGAGATGCCGTTGTCTGTACCGTCCCTCTGTTCCGTCTGGCGCAAAGAAATCCCGGATGCTGGAGCCTCCGTAGGCAATAGCCTCTTCCAGTACATCTCGCATAGTCCGGTACAGCCGCTCGGCGGCTGGCCTCCCCAGACGGCTGGCTCGTTGATAGGGGTGGAGGCCGGCGCGAAACAAAATTTCGTTTGCGTAGATGTTCCCGATTCCGGCAATGACCTGCTGGTGCATCAACAGCGGCTTGAGCCTCCCCCGGTGTGCACAGAGGAGACGCAGAAAGTCCTCCTTTGTCACCACCAGGGGATCACAGCCGAACCGTCTAGCGATAAAACGGTCCAATCCTTCTCGATCCAACAAATAAATCCTCCCGAACCGCCGAGGATTCCAGTAGCGCACCTCGGGCTCCGCCGCCCCATCTAAGTACAGCGTGAAATGCGTGTGTTGGGGAAGCCGTTCGCCCGCCGCCTTGAACAGGAAGCGCCCGGTCATCCCAAGTTCCCCGACGATGTACCGCACCTCAGCTCCGCGGGACAAGGTGAACACCAGGCATTTGCCCTGCCGGTTCACCGCAACAATCCGGGAACCGCGGTACCACTCCAGCGTGGACAACCCTTCCCGCACCATGTCCGCACGGCCTACCCAGCAATCCCGGACGATACCGCCGACGATTCGGCTTCGAAGTTGACGAGCGATGACTTCCGCTTCCGGCAGTTCAGGCATGAGAATACTTCCAGAGATAGGCCTAGCCCCGGCGGGAACACGACATGTTACAATTACAAGCGGCCACAGGCGGGATCAGCCGGCCTATCAGGAGACTCAGCCGAACGCTTGTGTTCCTGCCGCATCCGCTGCACAGCCCGAATGGTCTCCTGGAGTTTGGGAACCGGCGAGGCTCCCGGACGCCGCGCCGATGCCAGCTTGACCGCGTCGTCATACGTCATGCCTTCCACGCAACAGAGATAGGCGATGGCCACCGATACCGAACGGCCCATGCCCGCCCGGCAGCAAACCATCACGCGACCCGATGGAACGTGTCGTTCCAGCCACTCTATCGCATGATACAGATCGAGCGGATCGACGGCCGCAAACTCTTTTAAGGGAACGGCATGATACGAAACCCATGGCGGGGGCTGAACCTGGTATTCGCCGGCCACCAGCAAAAGCCCACTCACAAACGGCGCCGGTTCGTGCGCATCGTCGCGGTTCCCCACCAGCAGCGAATCGGTGATGAAGTGCATCGGATCTAAAAGTATCGAGTAGGCATTCCTCCGTCAAGGTGGTGAAGGGGCAAGGAGGAACGAAGTGCACCATTCCGGATGCCAGCCGGCAATCCGGCGCCCACCGTCCGATGAGATGGCCGCGGGTTCGACCAGAACGGTACAGGAGTCCACCTCCCACAGGTTGCGGTCTTGCGGCAAGGACCGTTATACTCGTCATGGAGGCTTGCGCGGAGGACCGCGTCGGGATGACCAAGCCGTCCGTTGAAGAAGTAGAATCACGCCTGGCCCAAGTCCGCTGCGCGATTTGCAAGGGAAGTCGTTTCATGATCGATCGCCGCACGATGCAGCCGGACGGGGAATGGAAAGGCGTGTGCACCGCCTGCCGTTACACATTCCCGGTTTACACAGACATGGAATTTTATCTTCGCACCCAGCCGGACATTCCCTATCTGATGAAGACCGTGCCCTGCCCTCAATGCCGGAATCATGGCGTGGACCTGGATTTCCGGATCATGCTGTCCGTGCGGGAGGCCTACTACTTCGTCACCTGCCAGGCCTGCGCGCACCAATTCCCGGAACGGTCCTCGCTGGAAACCTTCGAGTAGGTCCAGCCCTCGCACGGGACGAGGCACGAGGCGTGCCATGAGCGACCCGAAACCGACCGAGCCTGCCCCTCCGAAGAAACCCCATAAGGAGATCCCGCTCGTTTCCATCCCCAACGACCGCGATCTCTTCGCCGAGGCAATGGCCGAGCTGTTCGAGGAGGACCAAGTCACGCATCAACACGGGAGCACCGAGCCGGAAGCGGATTGAGCTGAAGAAGCCGTCAGCCGTCAGCCATCAGCGGTCAGCCGGACCGCTCCTGAACCGAGCGCGGGAGCGAGGAGCGGTTCCCGCTTGACTGGGCCGGCCACGGGGCGCTACAAAACCCGGCTCTACCGGGTTGCGTGTGGGGAGTGGTCGAGCCCTCCACTGTGAAAGTAGATGGCAATCCTGAACAGTCTCTTCCCCACTGGAGGACGGCGTTGATCGTCTTGAGGCCAGCGCTGGTGATCCCGGGTCGCAGGTAGGTAAGGACGTTGGGCAGATGGCGGCGGATGAGCTTGGCCACCTCGGCCATCAGCCGGAGCCGGCTGTGGGTCGCCCACCAGAACCAGCGGGCGACGAATCTCCGGGCGGCCCCGAGGTCATGGTACGGCCAGAGCTGCCGGAGACGCTCCTTGAGGGCCCAGGCCCCGCGCCACCTTGAGATCGCTCTGCTGCAGGCTCCGGAAGGCCCGCCGCTGCGCCGCGCTCATCTCCCGGGACCGCATGAGCCAAGCGGTACTGGGGGCCCGTCAACCGCTCGTCTCCGGCCGGCTTCAGCACCCGGTGCTCGGTCTTGCGCATCGCGTCCACCGCTTTATGGACATGCGTGACCACGTGGAACTCGTCGAACACGATCTTCGCCTCGGCCTCGGGGAGGGGGGCGCGGGGGGACTGGACGTAGGGCTCCCACAGGACCATGGCGAGGGCCTGGATCCCGGCCCGATGCTTCGGCGTGAGCGTGACCCAGACCCCCTCCGGGCGCTCCTGCTTGCGGTCGTCGGCCAAGTAGAGGACCCGACTCCACTCCAGGTCGGCCACCACCGTGAGGGAGCGATGGCGCTCGGCGATCGCCTTCTCGTCCACGCCCAGATGGGCCACGACCTCCTCTTGCCGCCGGCCCAGGCCCCGCTTGACCGCGCGGGCCTTGATCCCCCAGGCCTCGTCCCAGGTGATCCTCAACAGTGCCGCCACCTTCTTCACCGAGCACTCCCGGAGCCGGTCAATGGCCTACTGCTCGAACAGGCCCGTGACCTGCGAGCCGGGCTCCGCCCACGGAACCCGGATCTGCGTGACCCCGGGAGTGGGCCATTCCACCCGGGGCACAGGAGCCTCGATCCTCGTGGTGAACTGGCAGGTGTCCAGGTGGCCCCAGCACCGGGGCCGACTGTTGTAGCGCAGCCAGGCCGTGCCGCAGTCGGGGCAGGGAAACGGCCCCGCCTCCACCTGCCGGCCCTTCACATCCAGGTCCACGCTGGCCACCACCCACAGGGCGGGAAGCCCCACAATCGCCCGGTAAAGCTCAATGTCGCGCATCGCTCCGATCCTCCTCGTTGGAAGAGATCGGAGCATAGCCTCCGGATGGGACTACACCACACAATTCCCGAAAGGGCCACAAGTAAAAGATGGGAACAACATTGGCCATGCTCCCGTGGTGTCAGTGGCTCTTCGGGGTCGCGAAAACATGACCAAGTCGCTCGGCGATCGTGGGTGAACGCCCGACGGTTTTCGGCGTGAGTGTTTGGGACAGGGAATTGAACCGGTCTGCAGCGGTCCGCATATCCACCACTGCGGAGTCATCGGGCCGCTGCTTCGTCGAGGCCTGGAAGTCGGGTAACGATGGGATGCTCATCTCGGAACAGGAGGAGGTTGACACAGTGGACCGCTCAACATCACTTAGAGATGTCAGCCCCATTGGCACGGTCGTAGCGGCCGCTCGCCGAGCTGGGGCGACCAGTGCACTGGGTTCGTCCTCACCGCTCTGCTTCCGGCGATCGGAGAAATCGCTGGTTCTGGGCCGCCCCCCAATCGGTCCAATGATCCCATCTGATCCCATCACTCGCACATGAGGATGTATCCAGGGGTGTGTTCTGCTTCTTTCCGGTGTTGTTCTGCTTGGTCTGTTGGCTGGGTGACACCGTCCAAATTTGGAACAGTCGTGCTCTTCATGGCATTCGACTGTGAGGTCACGTGGGTGCTGCTGCTAACCCACCCTGCTCAGGGCTCGGTTCTCAGGCCCCACTCCGCGCTTCGCTGACATGGCGGTAGGATTGCGAATCACGTGGTGGCTTGTAGTGCTCATCCCGGGGGTTGGCGTCATGGCGGAAGAGACGGTGCTGGCGTCGGTGGACCTGCCGCTGCACCACTGGGCTTACGAGACCATCGAGCGGCTGACGGCGCTCAAGATCATCGACCAGGCGATGGTGATCCCCAAGCCGTACAGTCGAAAGCAGGCGGCCAAGTACGTGGCCCAGGCCATCGAGCGCATTCGTGGTGACCAGGTGCCGTCCGATGGGCGAGAGGTACTGGCCGAACCGCTGCTGGACCGGCTGATACAGGAGCTGCGGCCGGAACTGGTAGATCTGGGCGTGATCGCTGGAGGAGCAGGCGAACGCCGCAGAGCTGTTCGCTATGGCGGTCGCGCCCAGGTGGAGGTGGATAGCTTTCAAGTTGGGGCGGGCACCGTCCGGTTCCGGGAGAACCGAGGCGGGGAATATTACGCGGACGGTACGCAAATGCAAACCGACCTCAGGGGATGGATCGAGCTGGGCGATGCGCTGGGGTTGACCGTACAACCCAAATACATCAGCAACGCGCATGCTCTCGGGTTCGGAGCGACCGAGAATAACCGCAATCTCTACTTGCGCGAGCTCTCTGCCAAACTGAGTTACTTCAATGTCGCGTTGGAGGTCGGACGGGGAACCCTCTGGTGGGGACCTGGCTACCACGGATCGCTCCTTCTCACGGATCACTCCTTTCCACTTGACATGATTAAGGTCGAAAGCGACGAACTATTCCGGCTTCCCTGGGTTTTGAAATCGCTGGGGGAGTGGAAAGTCAACACATTCCTTGCCCAACTGGAGCGCAACCGGGACTTTCCCCGCGCCAACGTGTTTGGCCTGCGATTGAGCTACCTCCCGGCAAGCTGGCTCGAGTTGGGTATCACTCGCCTGACTCAGTTTGACGGGCGCAATAACACACGGGGCCAGTCGTTCCCCAAGACGGTCGTGGAGGCCTATCTGAACCAGCCGAACCAAACCGATGCCCTCGAGGTGAATGAACAGTTTTCGATCGACTTCCGGGCGACCGTGCCCCAGCTGCCCTATCTGGTCCCCTTCCCGTCCGGCCTGCAGCTCTACGGCGAGGTCGGCTCCGAGGACAAATGGTCCAAGGTGCCTCTCCCCAGCCGGGCGGCGGTCCTGGGCGGCATCTATATCCCGCAGGTTTTCAAAGGTGGAACCACGGACCTGCGGATCGAGTATGCCGACACCGATCTCACCCGCCGGAAGACCGGTGATCACATCCCGAACGTCTGGTACAACAATGGCGTCTATACCACCGGCATGCGCCACCGAGGTCTCCCGCTCGGCCATCACATGGGCACCGATGGGGTGGACTTCTTCGTCCGCAGCACCCGCTACTTGACCGACAACTTACAATTGGGGACCAACTTCAACCTCCAGTGGCGGGGCCGTGGTCAGCCGGTCAGCGAGAAAAAGCGCGAAGTGACGTTCGACCTTGCCTGGTGGCTCTCGAGCCGGATGCAGCTCACGTTCTCCTATACCTTCCAGCGGATCGAGCACCCCGGTCTGATCACGAGCATCAGCCCCTTCGGCGAGACCTTCCCGGCCGGCGTGACCTCGACCAACCATTTTCTGTGGACGAACTTTGCGGTCGAATTCTGAGAACCTTCGCTTTCCTGCTTCTGCTCCTGTCGGTTGGACCGGCTACCGGCCATGCCACGGATGACGAGCGGGCTGGCCGCTCGGCGGAGACAGGGCGATCCTGGCAGGCTGGGGTGCAAGCGGTCATCGAGGATGCCACGGCGTTGGCGACTGCTCCTCTTCGGATGGATCGGCAGGAGGCCTTGGCGGCGGGTGCAGCGCTGGCGATCGTCGGCGGCATGTTTGCCGCCGACAGAAGCATCCGGACCCTCGTGCTGCGCAATCCCAGTTCGTCAGGCCGGGACGTCGCGGAGGGTTTCAACTCCTTTGGCAGCCCAGCAGGACTGGCAGGGCTGAACGCCGGGGTGATCGCAATCGGGGCAATTGGGGCATCCTCTGGCGGGGCCTCCCGGATGACCGATGCCGGTCTGGTTGCGCTCGAATCTGAGGGGTTCGCAGTTGCGGCGACCATGGTATTCAAGCAGATGATCGGTCGTAGTCGGCCCGGTAGTGCGCAGGGGACCAGCAGCTTTCGTCCGCTGATCGGCGGGGGCGGGTCGTTTCCCTCCACGCATGCCGCGGCAAGTTTTGCAGTGGCCACGGTGTTTGCGGAGCGCTTCGAGGCCCCCGTGGGATGGCTCGCCTACGCACTGGCGACTGCGGTCGCCGCGTCGCGAGTCTATGTGGACGAGCATTTTGCCTCGGACGTGGTCGCTGGCAGCCTGCTCGGATGGGGGCTAGGCACTTTTCTGAGCAAACGACATCCGACCTTGGGTGGCTGGGAGGTGAGGCCGTTCGCGATGGAGGGGAATGTCCCCGGCGTGATGATCAGCAAACGATTCTAACCGCGCCTTGACGACCCTGCCGGGGCTCCCTATCATGCGAAGGTGCGATGAGGTATCTGCGTGCCTCGTGGAGCTTTTGACCCATGAATCGTGCACGCGATGCCACAATGGTTATAGGCACAACGACTTTAACAACCGTTCGTTCCTGATCGGGAGGAAAGCAATTGAGAACATCCAAGCACTGCCTGTTCCATTTCCATCGAGGGCTGATTTGGGCACTGAGCCTGGCACTGGTGATGCCCCCAAGCCTCCTGGCGCAAACGTTTGGAGGGCCGGCGCCCATGATGGGCACCCCCCCAGCAGTGGCGCCCGGGCAACCGATCATCACGAACCCAACGGCCCTCCAGCCGATCATACCGGCCCAGGCTCCCTGCCCAGCCCGTACGCCATCCACGATCCAACCGATTCCACCTTCGCCGCAGACTCCGCGTGGCGGCGGACAAGCGCCGATCCCCGGCGGGACGGTGCCAACTGGTACCGGTGTCCCCCAGGCTGAAGCCTTGGGAGTCCAGCCAGTTCGTGGACCTGGCCAACTGGGCCCACAGGTAGAATCACCAGGTGTCCAAGGTCCTCAAGGCAGTCCAGTCGTTATAGCAGGAGGGCCTGCGGGGGGACCCGCCCCGGGCCAGGTGTCACCTCCTACGCATCCTGGTCTCCTGAGTCCGGTTATTCAGGGGCTAGGGGCTGAAGGGAGGCTGCAGCAGCTGCAACCCGAGGGGGTCGGCCAGTTAACTATTGAAGAAGCCTTCGCTCGGTTTTTCATCTTGCAAGGCGTCACCGGACAGATCAAGCAGTTCGGGTACAACTTCTTTGATGTGCAGTTTTCCGGCTTCCCTCCTGGCATGGATACGCCGGTAGGGCCTGACTATATCCTCGGGCCAGACGACACCTTGGCGGTGTATGTCTGGAACGTCCCGGATTCCAACTTCAATCGAACCTTCATCGCTCCGGTTGAACGGGACGGGACCATCTTTATTCCACAGGTTGGTTCCATCCCGGTAGCCGGTACCAGCTTTTCCCAGGCCACTCGCCTGATCCATGCGCGTCTCAACAATCTACTGAAACGCTTCGAAATGCATGTCTCGATGGCGCGGCTGCGAACGATAAAAGTGTACGTGGTCGGAGAAGTGGTACGTCCGGGATCCTATGAAGTGAGTTCGCTCGCGACGGCCTCCCATGCGCTCTATGCAGCCTGCGGTCCGACCAAATCCGGTTCTCTGCGACGCATTCAGGTCATTCGTGACGGGAAGACCGTGTCGGAGTTGGACTTCTACCCATTTTTTCTAAAGGGAGATCGTACCCAGGACATTCGGCTTCAATCCGGGGATACCATTGTAGTGCCACCGATTGGTCCAGTAGCGGCAATTGGCGGTCCGGTGAAGCGGCCAGCGATTTATGAACTGAAGGATCAGATGGTATTGACTGAATTGATTGACCTTGCAGGGGGATTTGCCCCAACGGCTGATCGGAAACGGTGTCAGATCTTTCGCGTGGAGGCAGGACAAAAGCGGGTGATCCTGGACGTGAATCTCAGTCCTCTCCTCAGCGGGAACCGTGAAAGGAAAAACTCCCATCTGTCGTCAGGAAAACCAGAAGACACTGGAGAGCCAATCATACAAGACGGTGATTTTGTTCGTATTGCTGCCGTTCCGACCCAGATTGAAAATGCTGTCAGCCTGACCGGTGCGGTGCGCAACCCGGGGCCCTATGAGTTCCGGCCAGGCATGCGGCTGAGAGACCTTCTCACCCCGGAACAGATGCTGGTGGATTCCTATATGGATCGTGCTGAGCTGGTGCGAACTGACCCGGTGAGCTACGAAACCACCGTCCTAGCCTTTAGCCCGAAGGCCCTGTTTCAGGGGAAGGAAGAAAACATCGAACTCCGTCGCCTCGACAAAGTGGTGGTGGCCACGCAAGCAAAGCCACCGCGCATCGTCACTGTCATGGGCGAGGTGAAGCGGCCTGGCAGCTATACGATCGAAAGTGGGGAGCGGCTCTCTTCGGTGCTCAAAAGAGCTGGCGGGTTCACGGCGCGGGCCTTCCCTCAGGGCATTCTTTTCATCAGAGAGTCGGTCCGGCGGACCCAGCAGGCCGAGATTGAAAAGTTTGTTGCATTGCAGAAGCAAAAGCTCATGGTGGAGGCAGCGAGCCTCGCCGCCGGTGCTGTCCCGGGTGGAACCGGTCAGGAGCAAGCGACACTCCAGTTACAGATGCAAGCCTTGGATCAACTGGCAGCGCGGATTCACCCCGGCCGGGTGGTGGTCAAAATGGAATCGCTCGAACAACTAGAGGGAAGCCTCGAGGATATCATGCTAGAGGATGGCGATCAGATTACGATTCCCCAACAGCCGCAGACCGTGAGCATTATCGGGGCGGTGCGCACCCCGACGAGCGTCGTGTACCACGAAGGATTGCGGGTGGAAGATTATATCCGCCAGGCAGGCGGTCTGACCCCTGATGCTAAGGAAAATGAAACCTATATCATGCGTGCCAATGGTTCGACCGAGGCCGCCTACGCAAGAATCAAAGAGATTGGGCCGGGCGATACTATTGTCGTGCCGGAGCGCGTTGAACCAAAGACCAGGCCGTTACCGCTCTGGCAGGCGATCGCCAGTATCTTCGGCAGCCTGATGATGGCAGTGGCGGCGGTAGCCATTATTGGACGATAGAAACCGTTAGGCGTGATCCGTGAGGACTTACGACCAAACAAACGTCGCACCCTCTATGCCGGACGACGAAGTCAATTTCCTCGAGTACTGGCGTGTGATCTGGAAGCGCCGGTGGTTGATCGGCGGACTGTTTATGGCCGCTGTGCTGACCGCCTTGGTGGTGAGCCTGTTGATGCCCAAGATCTACGAGTCCACTGCCACGCTCCTGCCGTCGCTCGATTCGAAGGAGGGTGGGGGGCTTGGAGCCCTGCTGGCCGCATCCGGAGCGGCCGGGACAGCGCAGAGCCTCGGCATTAGCTTGCCTGGCACACCGGCGACGCCGACCGATCTGTTCGTCGCGATGCTCAAATCGCGCATACTGGCCGATGCCGTCATCCAGCGGTTCGATCTCCGGCGCTACTACGAGGTCAAAACCATGCAGGAAGCCCGTAAGGCGCTGGAGGGCGATACCACCATCAAGGTGACTAAAGAAAAGGTCGTCCAGATTACGGTGGCTTCGAAAGATCCGCAGCTGGCCGCAGACATCGCCAATTTCTATGTCTCACACCTCGACCATCTCAATCGCACCTTGAATGTTAGCAAAGCCTCGCACAACCGGGCCTTCATCGAGAAGCGGCTCGCCGAGACTCACACCAACCTGGTGCGGGCAGAGGAGGCGCTCAAGGAGTTTCAAACCCACAACAAAACCGTAGCCGTGGAAGCCCAATCGAAAGCCATGATCGAAGCAGCTGCGACGATTCAGGGACAGATCACCGCCCAAGAAGTCCAGCTACAGGTGATGAGTACCTACCTGTCGCCGGACAATCCGGAAGTGGCCCGCGTCCGGTCCAGCATTGAAGAGCTCCGGAAGCAGCTTATGCTCTTGGAATCCGGCAAGGGCGGCAAGGGCATGCTTCCTGGGGATCGGTTGCATCCGGCAATGATCACTGTGCCGAGCTTGGCCCTGGAATATGGACGCCTCTTGCGGGAGGTGAAGGTCCAGGAGACCCTCTACACACTGCTGGCGTCCCAGCTTGAGCAAGCCAGACTGGCTGAGGCCCGTGACACCCCCACCGTCCAGGTGTTGGATCCGGCGATCCCGGCTGAGAAGAAGAGCAGGCCGAGCATCCGCTTGAACATGATGATCGCCGGAGTGCTGGCTCTGTTTGTCGGTATTTTTCTCGCGTTTTTCCTGGACTATCTGGCACGGGTCAGAGCACGTGAGAGACACCAGGGGCTGGAACCGGAGGCTGCTCCGAGCCAGAGGCCCTCGGTGTGAACCGGTCGGGGTAGACGACTGGCTGGTGTACGAGCAAGGGGATGCCCTCGGTACCGAGGCCATCCCCTTGTGCGTTTGGTGATGGCCCGTCCTGTCTGGACAAGCGGCATGAGCGGACCCAAGCGTCGGCGTGCGGGACCCAAAGGGTTGTTGGGGTCCGAAGTTTGCCATGCACGCGATTCCTTTCGCGCGAACGAACGACACGAGCCGTGACAATACTGCTGCCACAGGGCTGGGAGCAAGCAGAGCTGCTGCTGGACCAATGGATCCTGCCTACATACAGACTTGCACAGGCCGGTGCGTGGGGGACTCGAGACATGTTGCGGGTTGTCTTCGAGCAAAAAGGGACTGCGCGGTGGGATCACGCCCTCTGTCAGCAGGGGCGCCGAATCGGTACGACCGATGGACTGGTGAGGAGCCCACGGGGTTCCAGACGCCGATCGAGATGCTGGCCGCGGCGGTGTCGCGGGGTGCGGGCGCTGCTGAAGCCGTTGACGCGTTCGGTGTGCTGGACGGCTAGGGAGGAGCAGAGGCTCAAGCGGGACCAAAGGATGCTGGCGTGGAAGGAGGTGCAGATTGCGCCGTCAGCTCGTCGGCCTGGCGCGCGAGCCAGGAAGGGAACCATGCCGCTGCGTCCGCTGCGTGCCCCCTCCCCGCTTCGATTCAGTGAGGTAGTGCGTGCAGCGAGAGCTCGATCCGGGGACGGTGGGCGTCCCGCATCTAGAGCATGGATCTCGACCATGCGGTTGTCGTTCAGGCCCAGCGCTTCGCAGAGGGCGTCCTGCGCGATCTTCAAGCCGCTGTCCACGTCCCGCCTGAGCGGCGAGGCGAAGTAGAAGCAAATCGAGGCGACAGGTCGTGTGTGCGCAGGGCATGCAGCAGGGCCTGCCGGTGCGGCGCCTGTGCCAGCCCCATCAGCACTTGGTGCGCGACGGTCACCATGTAGTGGCGCCGCGGCTGCCGCGAGCACGCGGCGGCCGTTCACCACGGCGTATTGGGTTGATACTCGGCGGCACCGGCAGGGTGAGGCAACATGTTCTTCTCCCCATCAACCCGAGTGCGAAAGGACTGGACACATACAGCGGCTTGACATGGCACTGGGGTCTCGGCATAGTTGCGGGGCATTGAGGGGAAGAAAAGAATCTTATGCCGACGGTAGAAGAACGCCTTGCCTACCTTAAAGGCAAGGCGCGAGGAGCACTCGCGCGGGTTCGGCGAGCTGCACAAGATGGTGATCCATCTTGACCAGAAGGTGGACCAGCTCCAGGACGAGCTGGCGGCCCGCATCGAGGCGTTGGACCAGCGGCTAAGCGGGCGCATCGAGGCGCTGGATCAAAAGGTCTCCAAGCAGTTCATCTGGCTCGTTGGCATTCAAATCATGGTCCTGCTGGCCGTCATCGGTGCGTTGCTCGGCAAGGAGATGCTCCGTGTCGCGCTCGACACTGCCGACTCCGCCCTGTCGTATCACGCAACGCCCAACAGACTCAACGACCTAATGGATTCAATAGGCCCGCGCGTTGCGCTGTTCACCGGCCGCACCGGTCCGGAGGGGTCGTCCTGGGGGGGAATGTCTGAGCGGCTCCAGTTTCGGGAGACCTTCTGGTTGGATGTCGTGAAAAGCAAAATGTACGCGGTTGTGTGAGGATGAGGACAGGGAGGGTGGCGATTACGATTTCGTCGCAGGCGTATCCGAGAGCAAAGCTCGTCAGGACGTGCTGGATGCCCAGCGGATCGTCAAGGTGATCCCTCAGTTCTGAGGTGCGTCAGAAGCCCTAAGCAAAGTTGTGCTCACGCGATAGGCTGCTCTGCTCCCTTTTCCCTTCTCCGGTACGCGCGGCGCAATGCTCAGGCTTGACTTGCATCGCGAAGAATGCAATACAAATCGCCGCTTGAAAGGGGGTGCACGTCCAACATCGGACGACCCGGGCCAGTCTTCGGTGGGAACGGGTGGCGCGCCGGGAAGAAGAGGGTAGCGGCGTGGAGACTACCGAGTCGCTTTGGCGGGTGTGCCCTCTTGGGCTAACTTCTGGCAGCAGCAAACGCTGACACAGAACAGGCATGATGCGAGAAGGAGCTGGCCCGAGGCACCCAGCACTGCACAGCACTGCAAGCCCTCCCCTCCACACCCCACCTTTGTGGACGGATCCCGAGAGAGTGGCTGTTATCCTTCGGGATTCCTGCTGCATGTGTCATGTTTCAGATGATCGCGCCACAATTTTAGGCCTTGGTCCCCTTGCGGGTAAGTCCGTGACGAACAGGTTTAGACCCGCAAGGATTGTCTGAGCGATCGGCCTGCACTCTCCGCCCGGCCGCTTAATAGCGGCCGGGCGGCCAATAGGCTGCCGGCCGAGGGAAATGGGCTCTGCCCCCTCGGCCGCCAGCCGCGCTCTTGGACCGGTTCACTGTAAGTGACAGGGCGGAGCTGTGCCTGGAGCTGGTAGGCCTAGTGAGTCGGGCCGTTTGAACCAGACACACCAAAAAACCAGACACACCAGAGCACCTGTGAAAGGTACTCGTTGGGAGAATCTTGATGGTGGCAGAGAACTGACGAAGCCAGTCTATGGCGCGATCAGATACAAAGCGCTGCAGGCGCGGTGATGGCCAACGTAGCGGAAGGCTTTGCCCGTCGTTCCACCCAAGGGGTTTGTCTAGTCCTTAATTCATCATTCATTTCGATGGTCTCGACCGCGGAAGCACAGAGCCATAGGGACGTGTGTTCGACCAAGGGGGTCTGCCCTCAGACTGTGATTTACTTTACAAACAAGCCGACAAGACCAGTCAAATTCTCTCTGGTCTGTAAGTACCCCCGCACGAACTAAACCAGACAAACCAAGTGAACCAGAATACCCAGCGCATCGCGCTCATCACCGGCATCACCGGTCAAGACGGCTCCTACCTAGCAGAGCTTTTGCTCCATAAAGGCTACGAGGTCCACGGCCTCATCCGCCGCGCCTCCACTTTCAACACCACCCGCATCGACCACCTCTACCAGGACCCCCACGAGCCCCAGGCGCGCCTGTTCCTGCACTACGGCGATCTCGCCACAGCGGAACAGCTCACCGATCTTATCTACAACCTGCGCCCCGACGAGATCTACCACCTGGGTGCCCAGAGCCACGTGAAGGTGAGCTTCGAGATGCCCGAGTACACCGGTGACATCACGGGGCTCGGGGTCACGCGTCTCCTGGAGGCTGTCAGGAGGAGCGGCACCAGAACCCGGGTCTACCAGGCCTCCTCGAGCGAGATGTTCGGAGACGCGCCGCCGCCCCAGAGCGAGGCGACGTCCTTTCGGCCCCGGAGCCCCTACGCAGCCGCAAAGGTCTACGCCTACTGGATGGCGAGCATGTACCGGAACGCCTACGGCTTATTCGCGTGCAATGGCATCCTCTTCAACCATGAGTCGCCTCGCCGCGGCGAGACCTTCGTGAGCCGCAAGATCACTCGAGCCGTGGCCGCGATCGTGGCCGGCCGGCAGCAGAAGCTCTACCTCGGTAACCTCGAGGCGCGGCGCGACTGGGG
>JBPKMA010000015.1:0-43400 GCA_051293835.1 Nitrospiraceae bacterium
GCAGCAACGTGCACGCCCGCCCCGAGGATCTTATCCGCGACGCCGATCTGGCGATGTACCGCGCCAAGTCCCAGGGAAAGGGGCGGTACGAGATCAGCGACCAGATTCGCGACACGAAAGTCGGGCACGCCGGTGGACGCCCGGCCGAGCAGCTCCTCATGCCATCGCGGTAACCACCGAGGTTCCAGCGGCGGGAAGAAAGAGAGCGCAGGCGGTGAGACCTCGCAAACGGGCACGACCATGCGCGACAACTTCCTTCAGTTGCAGACGCTCGCGACCCTCGTGTTGAGCTACCAACTCCTGCTCAGCCCCAATGCGTTGATCACGACGGAGGTGGAGATACTCTCCATTCTCGGCCTCCTGCTGCTTTGTGGCATGTTGCACGTTGATGGTCCTTCCGGCTCGCCTCATCACCGCGGATTGGTTCCCCGGCACGCTGGCTGTCTTGGACACCGTGATCACCTCCGGCCCTGATTTACTTCTCCGGTAACGCCGGCTCCGATCTGTACTTGGGCCATTTCGTCATCATTCTGATCATCACGGCGTCCCGCACGGCAATACAGATGACGCTGTTCCTAACATTCTAACATTCGTGACGATGATTGACGGATTCGCCCTTTATCGGGAAATCGAGGATACGGGGGAGGTGCTGGAACGGCATCTCATCCGCATTCCGCTTCTGCTGGTCATGGCCATTTTTTATCGACGGCCCGCCGAGTCGGTCCGCTTTTTGAGCTCCTACGATCCCGTGACAAGGCTCCTCAATCGCCGCCAATTCGCCCGCCTGCTGGGCCAGCAATTGACCACCAGGACGCCCGTCGATCGCCGTAAGGCGTTGCTGTCTCTGGATTTGGACGGGTTCAAGCTCATCAATGAGACGTTGGGCCCTGTCGTCAGAGACCAACTGCTGAAGGCGGCGGCGCGGCTCAAACAATGCTGCGGACGACCGACACGATCGCCCGGCTGGGACCCGACGAGTTTTCCGTCCTGCTCCAGAACATCACCGATCCCGACGTGGCGGGACGCTTGACGCAACGGATTCTGGACGTCCTCAAGCCCTCCTTCACGCTGGCTGGCCACGAGGCCTTCTTCACCGCAGCAGCATCGGCATCGCGATCAGTTCTCCGGAAAACGGTGACGCCGGCAGCGTGATCAAGAACGCCGATGCGGCCATGTACCGCTCGAAAGAGCGCGGCAAGAACCGCTACGAATTCTACTCTCCCGACATGAACGCCCAGGCATACGAACGTCTGGTGTTGGAAAGCCGACTTCACAAAGCTCTGGGGCGGAACGAGATCGTGGTGTACTACCAACCGCCGATCCACCTTTCCTCGCGGTGCACGATCGGGGTTGAAGCGCTGGCCCGGTGGAAGGACCCAGTCTCTGGCCTTATCCCACCCGCCAAGTTCATTCCGCTTGCCGAGGAGACCGGACTCCTCGTGAAGATTGGCGAATCCGTTCTACGGCAAGCCCGCCGTCAACTGAAGGCCTGGCACGATGCGGGGCACACCGCGCTTCAGTTGTCCGTGAACTTGTCCACTCGCCAGTTCAAACAGCCGGACCTGGCGAGACCATTGCCGGTGTCTTGGCTGCGATCGGCCTGAAGCCCAGCCACCTGGATTTGGAGCTGACCGAGACCTCCATCATGCAGGATGCGGAGGCGGCATGGAAAGCGCTGAAGCTGCTCAAGGGGATGGGGGGTGCGCGTCTCCATCGATGATTTCGGCACCGGCCATTCTTCGTTGATTTTTTGTTTGAGGAGATTCCCTATCGACACGCTAAAAATCGACCGCGCGTTCACGCAAGATATGATGACGAGCCCAGACGCCCGGGCCATCATCGCCATGGCCCGGATCATCAAGTTGACTGTGATCGCCGAAGGAATCGAAACGGACGAGCAGACCTTGCTGCTCCCGAAGCAAGGCTGTCTTCACGGGCAAGGGGTCGCCTACAGCAAGCCGGTTTCTGCAGAGGAAATGAGCGATTGCTGAAGTCCTGGCCGGGCGGAGTCGGGCGCAGTCCTTTCTGGTGCCCCTCACACCAGCCTCTTTCCCAAAGGGGGCCACTCTCTTGTACGCCCCCGCAAGTGAGGTAGGCACGCGGTGTCTAGGACACCTTCAGGCGCGGCTCCCGTCGGCCAGAATCATCACACGGCCTCCCGGTCGCGCGAGCGAGGTATGGTCGGACAGTTGAGAGCCCAATACCACGGAAGGTGTTTCTCTCGCCGCCGAGAGGAATTCCCAGAGCTCGGGTCGAGCTGGGTATGGAGCCGGCGAGTGGGGTCGAACCACCGACCTGCTGATTACGAATCAGCTGCTCTGCCACTGAGCTACGCCGGCTTTTGCCGATGTTGTGCTCGGATTGCGCCCTCGCTCTCACTCGGCAAGGGCAGTGACGTTATACAGGTCTCGCCCTGACTCCGTCAACACGGCGGGCAAGAACTCTGCGCGCAGCTCTTCCGTACAATCGACGGCCCACCGACTCGCTTCACCGAAGCTTGGCGAACGGTAGAGTGCGCAACGCGGACCCCTTGCCGGCGCCGGGAATGCAGACCGGCTCCTGATCACTCCCGTCTTGCCTCTTCGCCACGCCGTAGACCTGCGTCTGCACATATGCGCAGAGTTCTCCGACCTGTACGATTCCGTTTTTGTCCATGTCGGCTTCGCCGCGCAACCCTTTCAGCAAATAGTAGGTGAACAGCCCGTGCCGGCCTTGCTCATAGGCGTGGGCTTCCTGAAGCGTTCGATTGCCAATCATAAGCAAGATTTTGTCTTCGCGCGGCGCGGGAACCTCGCCGTCCCACATGGGCTCGATGCCGCGACCCCGATCCGTTCCCGGAGTCGGTTCCAGTGAGACTTCCAGTATCACCACGGCACGCTGGACCGATGCCCGGTTCAACGCGTTTCGCAAGCGGCGCAGCGAAAACAATCGGGACTGTGACACTGCGACTCCGTCATAAGGAACGAGTGAAACGGCGCCTGTGGATGAATCCACGAGCGCCCGTCCCGCGAAATAGACATACGCCACGCTGCCTGGTTCCACCTGGCGCGGAAGCCACACCTCGAACACTTCGGCCAGATCGTCCTTCATTGCGTGTTCGTTCACCAGCAGCTTGACCCGGTCGGCTGGAATACCCGCTAACGTCTTGAGATGCCCAGCCACGACCTCGGCGTCTCGCCCTGCGAATCTGACGTCCAGCATACCAGGGTCGCGGAACCTCTCCACTCCGATCGCAATGCCGATGGCTTTGGGCTGCTTGAACCCCGTTCCCGGTTTCACCAGTTGGTCCACATCCACGGAGAGGACTTCCACTTCTTCGTTCAGATCGGGCCTGACCGCAATGAGGAACTTCTTGGGCACCGGCAAGTGGACGCCGCTTGAGAGGGTCCTGAGCGAAAGCACCAGCTCCGCCTGTTCCACTTCCTTCACCCCATCGAGCTTGGCACTGGCAGTCACCCGCTTCAGCTCTCCGGCTTGAAGGTCGCCGATCTCGATGGGATTAGGAAACCGCCCGATCAGCGCCGGGCTGCCGCCAAGCAATGCATCTACACCCAAGGCCGGTCCCGGCCCTTCGTTCTTGACCTCGATCTCAATGGAGACCTCCTCGTGGTTCTCTAGGACCTGATTGCGGTTCTCGTCTCGGAGGATGGCGCGGAACGAGAGCCTGGCACCTTCGCCGCCCTTACTCGCAACGGGTGGAGAACCCTGCCCGGACGGGGAAGGAGTCGTCCCGACCGGACTCCGGTCGGCAGCCGGGGCCGGCGTCGGCGGCGCAGCTTCGGGAGCCCTTTTCCGCATGGCCGCTTCACGGATCCTCGTCGCAGTCCCCAATTGCTTGGCCATCCCTTCCGTGACTTTCTCGATCGCCTGCTCGGCGATCTTGCCGAGCCCGTGGACCTCGCAGCTTTCACCGTCGGTCTCGACTTCGCCGCGCCCGAAGCTCTGGAGCTTCTTGGTGTACAGCACCGCGCCGTCCGCGTCCGTATAGGAAAAGTCCAGGCCCAGCGTCACCGTCGCGGGATAGGAGCGTCGGACTTTCTGCGGAACGGACAGTTCCGTCTGGTTGATCCCCAAGCCCACCACCACGGTACCGTCCGCAGCGCCATGCTTAGAAGTAAGGTCGTCCACGTGGATCCGCTCGAATACGGTTCCGATCCGGCGGACTACGGCTTCCTTCAACGCCGCATGGATCGGCAGGGTTTGCGATTGCCCACAGGCGTCGCGATACTCAAGCACCGCGTTGGTCACCGTCTCGTCCAGCGTCAGACGGACGGTCAGCGGAAGCCAGTAGCCCGACGTGAGCCCGTCCCGGCCGGAGAAGAGCCCACAACCGGCTCCGAAGGCCGCCAGGCATACCAGTGTCGCGAGGCCGGCGGCGGCCCGGCCCGTACGACCACAGCGCATCATCGTCCATCGGACAGGTTCCACCGTACCGCGCTTATACCGGAAATCCGCCGTGGATAACAACCCGCGACCGGGCTCCCGCGTCATTGACAGCCGTTTTCCCGCTGGGCTAAGGTCCCCGCCATGGCTGAGTTGTTGACGCATTGCCCCAAACCGGTTTCCACCGGGTCACCCTCCCGGAGCAAATGGGATTCCTTCGCCGATCTCATCCGCCTGCGCAATCAATCCGGCACGATGCTGTTGATGCTGCCGACCCTGTGGTCGCTGGTATTGGCTTCGGAGGGCCGGCCGCCGCTCAAGCTGTTGCTCGTCTTCATGGGAGGCTCGTTTCTGATGCGGAGCATGGGTGTCGTTCTCAACGACCTCGCCGACCGGTCGTTTGACCGGCATGTCGCGCGTACCTGTCTGCGCCCGTTGGCCTCCGGCGCAGTCACTGTTAACGAGGCGTTGGGACTCGCGGCTGTCTTAATCGGTTTGGTAGCGGGTCTCGTGTTGTTGCTCAACCCGTTGACGATTTTGCTGAGCCCGGTCGCCTTGGCTTTGGCCATCCTGTATCCCTATGCCAAGCGGGTGCTCCACGTACCTCAAGTAGTCCTCGGACTCGCCTTCGGCTGGGGCGTCGTGATGGCCTGGGCCGCCGTGCGCAACGTTATTGAAACACCGGTTTGGATTCTCTATGCCGCCACGATCTGTTGGGTCATCGCGTACGATACCATCTATGCGATTCAGGACCGTGAAGATGACATCCGGATCGGTCTTAAATCCGCCGCGATCACCTTCGGCGCCCGCACATGGCTTGCTGTCGGGTTGTTTCTGCTCGTAATGCTGGGACTCCTCGCGATGCTCGGACGCCTGACCAAGCTGGGGCTGATCTACTACGCGATATTAGCGCTAGTGGGAGGATTCTTTTTTCAGCAGGTGAAAAAACTTCGCGGGTCCGTGCCTGCTCCGACAGCATTCGCGATGTTCAAACAACACGTCTGGGCAGGGTGGCTCCTCTTGATGGGAATGTGGCTCGGATGCCTGTGATCCGAAAGACTCGATTCAGGACGAGGAGCCGTTGATTACGCCGCCCGCATTTCGAGCGTTGACCGCCACAGTGTGAGTGTTGAGCGATACGTCGGTGTGAACCCTCTCGACCGCCTGGTCCGGCCTCGGAGCGCGAAGGGTGGCGAGGTACATTGTCACAGCCTTGGCGTCGTCGTCACTCAATCCCAGATTTGGCATCCGGGTCTCCGGCTTCATGGACTGCGGATACTTGATCCATCGATACATCCATGCGGCGTTGAGGCGAAAACCCGCCCGATCGAGAGCTGGGCCGACCGTACCGCCTTCCTCTCCGATCCGGTGACAGCCATTGCAGCCGTATTTATTGAAGTAGAGACGCTTCCCTGTCTCGACCAACTGCGCCGCCTCCTCGGCCGTCATCGTAAGGGTCGGTTTGGGCACAGGGGGAAACTTCGGCCGCGACGTGAAATTGGCTAGGGCGGCCTTCGCCTGCTCCTGCTCTTTCTTGGCAACAAGAAGCGCTTCTTGTTCCTTGGCGTACGCAGACTCGTCTACCTCAACGCCTTTTTTCTCCGCCTCTTCATTGGCTTTCTTCTCGGCCGCCTCGTACGCCTGCTGGGCTTGATCGTACTTCTGCTGCGCCTCCTGAAGCTTGGCCTCCAGTTCCTTCTTCCGGCCCTCCACATCGTACGTCAGTTTCATGCCGTGCAACGTCCGGACGTAGGCGACGATGTCCCATATTTCCTCTTCTGAGAGTGTATATTTGAATGTGGGCATCGTCGGGACGGCGAATTCGTCCTCGCCGATCTTGTCCCCAATCTCCGGCGTCGTGTCCTTCATATCCCGCGAGATGACGGCGAAGATTTCCTCGTCCTTGAAGGTGCCCATCTCCTCTTTGTTCGAGAGATCCTTGGGCTTAGGATCCGGCATATAGCCCCAGTTGTATCCCTCATTTTGCCGCCCATTTTCCCCGTGACAGTGCATGCAGTAATGTTTGTACAACGCCTTCCCTTTCTTGACTTGCTCGCTTTGAAACAAGGTGCAGCCGGTCACCGAAGCCCCGCCCGCGAGGCCAGCAACCGCGGCCGTGAGGACCAGTGCTCGAACAACGCCCGGAGTCGTCCAGCGCGAGGCCGACCTCATCTCGCAGCCCCTTTCTTCAGTTGTCGAATGACGACGAATTGAACCCCCGCCGCGAGAGCGACCGCCAGCACGGCATAAAGATAGGGTGAATAATCCGGTGGCGGCTCCGCGCGGAAATACCACCAGGAGGAGACGGCCTTTTGAGAACCCTTTTCCTTCAGGTCCCCGTTTTCCAGTTTCTTCCCGTCCCAGATCGCGAACGCGATGTTGGTGAACTCTCCAGGTTTAAACTGCGTATCTTCCTCCCGATGCTCGGTGGTCAGAGCGCGCGAGAAGACGACACGCCATTTGCCGTTTTGGTACACTCCCCTGGCCTTCACGTCCTGGTGTTCCTGCGCCTTGAGGGTACCGAACCCTTTGGCGTTCATGTCCACGGCCTTGTTCTCTTTATTTTTCCAATACCAGATGTTGACCGGGCCTCCTTCGACCTGAGCCATCGGCTGCCCATGAGCGAAATGGGCTTTCTTGTCGCCCACCATAAATTCAAGGGCTGCCGCATCGTCAGGGTCCTCGGTCGGGTCCTCATATTCCAGCAGGATGGCCAGTTCTTTGCCGTCGTGCAGCGCCCGGACCTTGACCGCCTTCACTGTCACCTCTTGAATCCGTTCTCTCCAATGCACCTGCGGCGACAAGGGGAATTCCGCTTCCTGGGCGTCATCCCAGGCGGCCGCCATCGGATCTTGAGCCGGGAGCGCACCCTCGACCATAATCGCTCGGACCACGACGCTTTCCTGCGCCACGACCATCGCGGGAAAGGTGGACAACAGCGCGAAACCAAGCGCAATGACCGAACGTGATCCAGTGAGCTGGTGAGCCAGCGACCGGTCAGAACCTATGGATCCGTTTGTTCTCATCCTCGCTCCTCTACTTCACCGGATCTCCAGACTCCCCAATCGGCCCAAAGACATCACTCCCACGTGCGCGGTGTCTGATGCGCACCGTCGTACTCGCCCATAATGATCTTCCAGATCATCTCGTCGGACAGTTCGACCTCCCATCGGGGCATCGCCGATTTCCACGGCATGCCTTCTATCGGAAGACCGACTCCGCCCGTCTTGATCCGCCAGAACAGGTAACTCTCCTGGAGCATCGCGATGGTCGTGGGATCGGCAAAATTCGCCGGCGGCGGGTTAAACCCTCTCGCTGCAGGCCCCTTTCCGTCAAAATTGGCGCCGTGACATGGCGAGCAGAACGCGGCATAAAACCCCTTGCCTTGCATAATGTTCTCCGGAGTTCTGGGCACCGGATTGGAAAGGCCGGTAAATTCCCCAGGTGGCGCCGGGTGAATGGTGCGGTTTTCCGGCGGGGGCAAGTCGCTGGGCACGGTGCTGACATACGTCTGCCAGCCCACCAAGGTCGGGAACAGCGCCAAGACCGCCCATCGGGCCACCCGCCAGGACCCTGCCCAATGGGGATTGCCTAACAGGAAGGCCACCACCGGCCCCTTAAACGCTTGCAGCACATCCTCAAAGATCGAAACATACATCAGCAACCCGATCGAGGTCATCGTCATGTACATGAAGATGACACTGGACGGCAAGGGCGGCTTGATGGCGAATTTGAGAAACAGATAAACCCCGACCCAGATAATCGCAACCCTGGCCGGTACCGAAACCCGCCCTTTCTTATGTGGGGACGTTTCGTTTCTCGTATCCATGAACGACCTCTTGCGGTTCCTCGCGATCGGTTCCTAAAACGCGGCCGGCAAGCCGATAGAACAGCTTGGCGCCTTTTCTGTAGAACCAATCCGCGTCAAGAAGAATGACCTTTGTTTCTACCGGATGGAGTCCGGACAAGATAAGCAGGCAGAAAGCCAACACGGCAAACGACAGCAACTGGAGAATGTCCACGACATGAGCCACGGTGTAAGGCTGATAATCAACCGGCTCGGGAAGGATGCTGTAGAGAGGGCCGGGCACAATTCCAATGAAGATGCACAAAAACGCGGTGATCCCCATGGCAAGGAGCATATTCAGAGGCGGCTCATTCGCCCGTATCCCAGAATCATGGGAGAAAAATGCGTGATAAGGAACCTTGATCCCTGCGTGGTGCAAGACACCAGCCGACGCAAACAGCAGAACCAGCCAAAGCAGCCCTGTCCCCACCTGAGCGGCTGCACCCATAATCATCGATTTGCTGACGAACCCGTTGAATAACGGGAATCCGGAGATCGACGCCGCTCCGATAACACAAAAGAGAGTGGTCAGCGGCATGGTCTTGTAGAGGCCACCCAGATCCGTGACGTTGATTCTCCCTGTTTGATGCATGACGGCGCCCATTGACATAAAAAGCAAAGACTTGAACAAGACATTGTTGAAGACATGGGCGACGGCCCCATTGAGGGACAGAGCGGTTCCAATGCCGATCCCTACGACCATGAATCCAGTTTGATTGATGATGCTATAGCTGAGGACTCGCCTCAGGTTATTTTCAATGGCGGCGTAAAAAATGGGGAAGACCGTCATCGCCGCTCCGATCCAGACCAAGACCTCGGTGCCGGGAAACCCTCTTGCCAGGGCATAGACCGCCACCTTCGTGGATAAGACGCTCAAAAAGACCGTGCCGGTGACCGTGGCCTCCGGATAGGCATCAGGAAGCCATGCGTGAAGCAGAGGAAAGGCGCAACTGATGCCCAAGCCGATCAGGATCAGATAGGAGCCCAATCCCGTGAGCCCAATCGTTCCAAACGCAATCGTGCCCGTCTGGTTCAGATGGATGAGGATGCCCGCCAGAAGACACAGCCCGCCGAAGAGATGGACGAGAAGATATCTCAATCCGGCTCCATACGAAGTCGATGTTCTGCCTGTCCAGATCAAGTACGTTGAAGCGACCGACATCACCTCCAAGAACGAGAAAAAAGACAAAAGATCTCCGGCAAAGGCTGCACCCAGCGCGCACCCCATGGCCACGAAGGCCGCTACATGCTGTCCATCCTCCTCCACATGCAGCGCATAGAGGATTCCCAAAAAGGAGACGATCGTGAAGATATATCCAAAGGCTCTGCTCAGCCGGTCAACCCGTCCAAAAACCAGTTCGTAATCCAAGAACCTGATGGTCCAGTGGCTGCCTTCGGGAATGGTCAGGACGCTAACAAACGCGATGACCGGCAGCAGCAAAAGATAAACGGACTTGGCCTTCCCCTTCAGAAAGGGAATTAAGAAGGCTCCGAGGATCAATACAGCCGCCGGATGAAGGCTACTGATCATAATAATCCTCATTTCTGCCGAAGAACTTACGCAAGACGTAATGTGAGGCTAAGACGATGCTCACATAGGCAACAAATCCGTAAGCTCCGTAAAAGACCGGGTACCGCTCCCACAGAAGCACCGGATGGTTCGAGATGAACAGGTCAAGGATAATGAGGAGTCCAATAAAGACATAGAATCCCGTCAACAGCCGCTTGATATTCTCAGGTTTGTCAAACACATGCGTGTCTCGCATCGGATACTCCGTCTTGAGGCGCTACGAGGCAGTCAAGAAAATGATGAGGAGATACAGGACAGCACCGGCACACACGACGTAAAAAACCTTTCTATAGCCTGGCGACTCCTCGTGTGTGAACCCGGCATGCCCTTTCGTCTGTTGGCTCACTTCACATCTCCGACGATCAACTTGGCCAGATCGAGAAACATCTCCGGCGCGAAGAACGAGACCAGGATCCCGGCGGCGGTCAACGCCAACGGCACCACCATGACAGTGGGGGCCTCCTGCCGGACAGGTTTCTCACCAGGCGGCAACTCGCGGAAGAAAGCCGCGTACACGATGGGCAAAAAGTAACACGCGTTCAGGATCGTGCTCGTGATGAGAACAGCGACGAAGGAGTATTGCCCCGCCTCGACTGTGCCGAGCGTCAAATACCACTTGCTGATGAATCCGCCAAGGAGAGGAAAGCCGATGAGCGATAGCGCGCCCAACGCGAAGGCCGTCATGGTGTACGGCATCCGTTTGGCGATGCCGTTCAGTTCACTCACTTTGGTTTTATGCGACGCGACATAGATAGAACCCGCACACAGGAACAGGGTAATCTTTCCCAGGGCATGGTTGGCAATATGGATAATCCCGGCAGCCATACCGGCTGGGGTTAAAAGGGAGCCCCCTAGCACCATATACGAGAGCTGGCCGATGGTGGAATAGGCCAGCAGCGCCTTGAGGTTGTCTCGTGTCAGCGCATAGAGTGAGGCCATGATGATGGTGATGGAGGCGATGACGGCCGTTATGACGCCCAGATTCAACTCCCTCATCAACTCCACACCAAAGACATGAAACATGATCCGGAGAATGCAAAAAATCCCCGTGTTCACGACCGCCACCGCGTGCAGCAGCGCGCTGACCGGCGTAGGAGCGATCATGGCGGCGGGCAGCCAGGCATGGAACGGCATGATGGCAGCCTTCCCAATCCCGATTAAGAACAGAAAATACGTCAGCGTGAGTAGGGTTCGGTCGGCGTCGGAAGGGAACACGCCGTTGGGTTTGAAGTCGAAGGTCCCGGACAATGCATAGGATAAAAACGTTGCGAGCAACAGGCCTTTTGATGTCATCAAGAGGTAAAAGACATACTTGTTTCCCTTATCGAACGCCTCATCGGTCTCTTTGTGCGCCACCAAGGGATAGGTAGCGAAGCTGATGAGCTCATAAAAGAGGTACAAAGTCACCAAATTGGACGAAAACGCTACCCCCATCGTGGCCGACATGGTGAGTGCAAAACAGAAATAGTAGCGGGTCTGCGCATGCTCGTTGAGCGATCGCATATACCCGATGGAGTAAAAAGTCGTCAGGATCCAGAGAAATGAAGCGGTGGCGGCGAATAGGAGTCCCAGGGCATCCACTCGAAAGGCAACAACGGGCACTTCCGAGGCAATCGCAACGAGCGTGTATTGGATCGTTTTCCCGTCCAGGACGGTGGGAACCATAGTAAGGACAAGACCGAATTTCACGATCCCCGCCATCACCGAGACACCTTCACGGATATCGGGCCACCGGCGGGTAGCCACAATGAGGACGGCCGCAACGAGGGAAACGGCGACGGTCAATAACGGTGTGATTGATTCCATCTCCATCAGAGCGATCCCCCCGCAACAGTGGTTGCCATCGCAGCCTTCACAACCTCCTCCGGCTGCACCGTGACTTCCCCACCCAGGCTTTGCACGAAGGCGATGACGGCCAACAGCTCCGCCTCCGTCAATCCCACCGGAGGTTTGTTGATGGCCGGCATCTTGGCTGGGAACGGCTTGGGCGGTCCTTCGTGGTCATAAACCAGGTACGTATAGGCCTGCGGTTGAGTGAGGGACTCATAGAGAAATTCCTTCGTCAGCTTGGCTCCGATGCCTTTCAGATCAGGACAGCGGGCCGCCTCGCTCGGACCAATCGAATGGCACAACGCACACTGCCCCTTGCTGAAAAAGAGTTTCTGCCCCACTTTGACGATATCCGCCTGGGTTTTGATCTTCGAGGCGTCGAACTCCTCGTGCGCGGGCGGCAATGAGGGCGTCTGCGGAACTTGAAAGGCCAGAAAGGCAAAGGCGATCAAAAACGTACAGGCCGTAGCCGCAGCTTTCAAGAAATAGCGGGGCCGCGGCGCGGCCTGCGCAGCCGCTGGCTTGGGTGCGTCAAACCGGGACGTGAACCACCAGAGGAACGGCGCGATGAAGAAATACTGGAGCGAAAACGCGGGGCGCCGGACCGCACTGGAAACCACCCAGAACACGAAGGCTACCAGAAGCAGCACAATGAAGGTGCTCAATGACATGAAAGAACCCGCGTGGGCCAGCGCGGGGCTATAGGCATGGGGAGAGGTATCCTCCAACACACCGTAGATATGCCAGTGGACGCGCGAGGAGGAACGCGCGTACCCCATCAGCGCCATCGTCAGGATCACGACCACGGCATTGAGGATCAGCACGTGCTGGCTGCGCACGGGCATCCTGCCCCAATGCATCGGAATTCGTTTGGCACCGCGCATGGACAAAACCGCGATAATGGTGGCGATGATGTAGGCGCCTAAGACAGTCAGCACCTGAGAGACGGAGAGCACGTAGACCCGGAACACGGCCGGCACGAAGTAACCGTAGACTCCGGCCCAGATGATGTAGAGCCCGGCCACACCGAAGAGGACGAGCTGAGCGATGCGAGCCGCCTTCGCCCACCTGACCGTTTCCTGCTTATCGGCCCGCCAGTAAATCAAAAAGCTCCCGAACGTGATCAGCAGCATCAGGTTCACGGCCGTCATCTTGGCCGACATGACCCCAAAGACGCCCAGGATGGGATGGTGGGTGCCACCCATCGCGCGGGCTTCTTGCAAGCTCGCCACCAAGCTGTGGGGCGTCAGCCAGACGCCAAAACAAATCAAGAGCGCCACAAGCATGGCCATAATCGGCTTCTTGTATTTCTCGGCTCCTTCCGTTCGGTAGGCTAATCCCAACCAGAAATAGAGGTTGCTCCCGAGGAACATCGCTCCGATGAGGACCGCCTGGAGAATGAACAACCAGGAGAGGAATCCGCCCATCAGGGTAATCCCCATCTGCTGGTTATACCGGTAGATCTCCATCATCAGCCAGTAGCCTGCGAAAGGAAGTGGGAGTAGGCCGAAAATGCCGATGAAATTGCCCACATACCCCATCCAATCGTAGTGCGCGCGCTCCTCCGGCGTTTGGGCACCAAGATACTTCACGGCGGCGTAGGCCCCGCAAATGAATCCTCCCAACACCACGTTCGCGATGAGCCGATGAACATTCAACGGCCACCAGGTCGCGTTCCATGCCGCGGTCCAGGCCTTCTCCCACGGCCCCATTCCCTCCGGGATCACCACCGGACTGGCCTGAAAACTGGCCCACGTATTCGGGACGATCATGATGAAGAAAGCGAAGACATTCAGCAGAAACCCCAGGAACAAATGCAACCCCTGGCGCTCCTTTAGGGTCTCGAATCCGGACCAGTAGAAGTACAGGGTTGTCGTCGAACCAACGAACAGGAGCACGTAGATATAGTAAGTGGGCAGAAAGATGCTCGTCAGGTAATTCACTACCTTGGGATAGAGCGCTATGAGGACAAAGAGCAATATGGCTCCTAACATGGCGGTCATTTCAAACGCGGCCGTGAGCAAATTCGTGAATTCCTTGGCAAGCCGCATGTAGCGCGGGTCTTTGGTCCGGACCGCAATGATGTGGCAGATCCACGCGAAAATAGGCACGCCCAGCACAAATCCACCCAGGATCAGATGAACCTGCGCGACCAGCCACACGACATTGCGGCTTCCGATGCCAGGGATCTCGCGATAGGCCACGCCCCCAGACTGGGACACAGCATTCGCTCCCTCAGCCAGTCCAGCAACCGGCAGCCCCATGAGAGCAACCAGCATCAGTAATCCGGCGATGGCAGCAATCTTCAAAGTCTTCACAACGGGAGTTCGTGTTGGATGTCCATCCTGGTACGTCATGGAGCTTCTCCTCAACCGTGGCCCAGGTTATGGCTTCGCGGGTTGTGGAGCGGCAGGAGCAGCACTCGCGGATTCGGAGACCGACCCATTGTCAGCCTTGACTGCGGCCTTGTCTTTCCCTCCGGGCTTCTCCTTCCCCTTCCCTTTTGCCTCGTTCGCTGACTTGCCCTCAAGGGCTTGCACGGTCACCTCAGCCTGCGCCAGCAATTTCTCCGCTTTTTGCAACGCCTCGGCGGGTTTGAACGGCGGCTCGATCTTGACTTCGGGTCGCTTATAGGATTCATGCGGCCGAGGCGTCGTGGCCGGCAGAAATGCCCAAAACAGCAAAACCAGCACGGCACCCGTTCCGGCGAACACCGTAAGTAACAACGGCTGGTCCGAAGGAATCCGCATCACATCCCATCGCCGAACGAGCGACTGGTAGGGTTCCGACGCTGGGCGTGCGGCCTTCACATGCGGCTGCATGATCCGGCCGATGCTCCACAGCCACCCCACAATCAAACCGAGCAAGACGAGCGTCACTGGCACGCCCCACAAATTCAGTTCAAGAGCGATCCGCTCGGCCACCGGCAGCGTTTTCAACCAGTCGGTCTCCATCATCGCGTGCGTAACGGAACGCACGGCGCGGTACACCGTGCCTTCGACCAGCCACAACAGCGGGAAGGAAATCGCGCTGACCAGTGCGATTTTCCACCACAGCATCAGGCCAAACTTTTCGGGTGGTTCGACCCGCAGCCGATCCAAAAAGACTGTGCGCCCGGACAGGCCTAGCGCCCAGATATCGACGGGGATCGCCAGCAGGAACAGGAAGGCTAGCCCCGGGCCTTCGCCAAGGTGCAGATCAAACCCGGCGGTGACGATTGGCAAACCGACCGCTGTCACCGGACTGGCGAGCAACAGCAGAAACGCCAGGCCTGCCCCCGCCTCCAGATGCATCGCTCCACTCGCGAGCATCAGCAGCGCTACAACCAATTTGATCGGCAGGCCGGTCCAGAAGGCAGGCCAGAGCACCAGAAGAGCGAGCTTCACCGGCGACATGTGCGAATCTTGCGCGGTCATGGTCCGAACAGCTCTTTTCTCCCGCCGCCCGCCTCGCGCACCCCGCCTCTCATTCCAGAAACTCCCGGTTAATGATCGCGGAAACTGTGAAGACTAGAATACCAGTCATGACGGCGATCCAACCGATCAAGGCAATAGGTCGTTTGAAGATGTTCCGCTCAGGATTCTTGTCAAGAAATGGAAGCGCGGCCAAGAAGAGCAGGAATCCAAGGGGAATCACCACTCCGCCCAAGAATTGTCCGAATTCTCCGGCAAAAACCTTCAGTCTCAACATCTGAAAGAGAAAGAGAAAATACCATTCCGGTTCCGGATGATAGTCTCCCGGGTCGGGGGTCGCCTCCTCCAAGAGCATCACCGGTTCCCAAAAGGCCAGCGCGCAGATCGTCACAAACACAACGCTCATCGCCACGACGTCTTTCCACACCTGGCGCGGGAAGAAGTAATCCGTCTTCGCCCTCAGCTCCTCTGCGGTCCCGCGAAAAGGCCCAGCCGGACCAGCCTTGCGGAACAAAAAGAGATGCAGCCCTGCCAACCCCATCAACGCCGCCGGAAGGATCATGACATGGATCACGAAAAAGCGGCTGAGCGTCATCTGTCCCGGTGTGGGTCCTCCTTTAAGAAACCGCGCGAGAAAGTCACCGACCACCGGCACCTTGTCCATGATTTCCACGCCCACCGTGGTCGCCCAGTACGCCCGCTGATCCCAGGGCAGTAAATAGCCCGTAAAACCAAACGCCATGACGATGCCGAAGAGCGCCAGGCCGACGAGCCAGATCATCTCGCGTGGCTTCTTGTAAGCTCCCCACAGAAAGACCTGGGACATATGCGCGAAGACCATCACGACCATCGCCGAAGAGCCCCAAAAATGATAGCTAAGGAGAAACCATCCATAATCGACTTCATGGATGATATACTGCGTGCTGGCGTAGGCATGATCGGTGCTGGGGACGTAATAAAACATCAACAGGACACCGGTGACCGCCTGCATGATGAAGATGAACAACAGGCACGATCCGAATACGTAGGCCCACCGGGATCCACCGGGAATGGGCTCATTGAGCATCTTGGCCTGGATGGCCTTAAGGCCGACCCGTTCGTCGATAAAGGCAAGGGCGTTTTCAAAAAAGGTGTGCATGGCCAATTAATTTATTGTTTTTTGATGACAGCTACCGGTCGGGCCCCAGACACATGTGTTATTTGGGACGGAGCCCCATAATGATGAACGCGATCACCAGCCCGTACAGCGCGATCGCCTCTACCAGCGCAAATCCAATCCACATATACTTGGCAACACGCCCTTCGACTTCCGGTTGCCGACCGAGCGTGGCGATCATGGTCGAGAAGATCCAGCCAATACCAAGCGCCGCTCCGAAAAAGCCGAATGCGGCGAGCCCCATTCCAATCGCGATTGCGCCAAGATCTGTCATAGTCCTACCTTTGGCTGATTGACCACATTATTGTTTCATTGCTCCCAATTGGCACCGCTCTTCAGAGAGGACCTCGCACGCGGACGAAGTAAGCCGCGAACACCACCGGCACCACACCTGCCACGGCAGTCACACCCGCTAATGTCAAATAGGCCTCGCTGGGTAAGAAATCCGTTCGCACAATGAATCCGATCTCGATGAAAATGACGACGAGAAGCGCGAGACACAGCGCTTTGAGCCCTCGACCGGCGCTCATCTCCGCCATCCCCTCATTACGGTCAGACCAGTCGGATTTGTTCCCGGATACCCGCCTTGTATTCCACATCAATGATTTCAATGTCGCCGTTCGCCGCAACCCGGATCGGAACAGGATCCAGAGGGCGCGGCGCCGGACCGTCGAGCACCCTGCCGCTTGCATCGTAAATGCTGAGGTGGCAGGGGCACAGAAAGATTTCCTTCCCGAGCTTAGGCACATTCCGCCATTTATAGCCGCACCCGAGGTGGGGACACTTTCCTGAAAACGCGACGTAGGGAACGTCTTTCTTGTTGGTCCAAACAACTCGGCCGGTGTGGTCCCTGAATTCTCTATCCTTGCCCTGATAGACCCCTTCCAGAACTGCCGGAGAGGCTTTCAAAATCCAGACATTTTTGTCGACCTCGGTTTCCGGCATGAACGCCTCTTTGACTTTCTTCTTGTACTTGAATTGGACCCCGACATCCTCTTTCTTGATCCGGTTCACATTGCCGATCTTGATCCACCGATTGTCAAAGGGCGCGTACATCGGCTTCATCAGGTAGCGCAGCACCGGGTAGACCATGGGAAGACCGATCAACAACCCGATTGCATGGGTGAGGCCGGTAAAGAACGTCCGGCGTTTGATGTCCCGCTCCAGTTCAGGGACCGGCACTAGCACCTCGCCCGGCTCGACGTGGAGATGGTCCTCGAGATGCGCAATCTCCACCTCGCGGGTCGTGACATAGTCGTCGCGTTTAAACGAGGGCAGCGCGGCGACCTCGGCCGATGAGGTCCGCAACTGCACGGTGTCATCTGTGACGGTCTGGACCTGAGTTATCGGCACCTGACGTTCCAGTGTTCCCGTTCCGTCGCTGACGACGATGTGGCTGATCTCCCGCGACAACGGATCGACGATGATCCTTTTGACTTCCCCGATCTCTCCGTCGGTACAGCGAACTCTTGCCTTGAGCTTGGGCTGCAACATGCTACTTCTTTTTGATAGGCCGAGGCGTGTTCACTGAAGTGTTCTTGAGCGTGGCCAGGAACGCGACCAGCGCATCAATCTCCCTGTCTTCCATCAATTCCCTGTACTTATCCGGCATCTTCTTTTTCTCGTATTCCTTCTCGAACCCTTCCGCCATCCAACTTTGCGGGTCAATGATCTTCTGTTTCAGTTCTTCCGGTTTCATCAGGTTGCCGATGTTGTCCAATTCCGGCCCGCGCTTCTTGCCGCCCTGCCCGAAGAGCTTGTGACAGTTGTAGCATTCCTGTAGCTCCCATTGCTCCTTGCCGAGAGCAACCAGATCTCCCACAGCCGCTGGCGGTGCCGCTCCCGGCTTCACGCTGTCCGGGCCGGGGGGCTCCGCAATCGTCTCCCCCCCCACAGCCTTCAGCCGCGCCATGATCGCTTCAGCTTTTTCCTCGAGCTCTTTGGCTCGGGCGATTAATTCTTCGGCTTTCCCCTGCTCGGAAGCTTTCCGTTTTGGAGCCAGAATCTTCTCGATTTTGCCCTTTTCGTCTTCCGGATCGTACTGCGGCCACAGCGACGCGCCGGCGATATATACCGCGCACAGGATAACGTAGAAGACGACCAGGGCGACCACAGCCTTGGCCCCGTAAAGCGGCTTGACCGATGGGGCGTCGAGCATTATGAACACCACCGCGCCGAGGATCGCATAGCAGAAAAACATAATCTGGAAGACCAGAGGGAACCCCAGCGCCTTGGCCGCACCAAACAGCGCAGCTCCAACGACCAATCCGGCAACCGATTTCTTAATCACGTTCCCCATAAGGGTCCTCGTTCATCCCACGACGATTCCTGCTCGCCTCATTTCGCTCCCGCCGGCACCGGGCTCCCTTCGGGTACCGGCGCCTTCGCCTCCGCCGCTCGAAGCGTCACAAGAATGGCAAAACTGACCACAAGATAAAAAACCACCGTGATCGCCGTGATCCACCAGCCTGAATAGGACAGCGTCGGGGTGAACGATTCGGCAGTGAAATCAGGCACGAGATTGTAGGTATGGAAATATTTCTTGAGCAGCGACCGCACGGCGCCCATCAGTCCCATCGTCCAGATGGCGCTGAATGCCAAGAAGACCAGGACGAACTGGGACGCGAAATCGATTTTCCCCCACACGATGGTGCCCTGTCTGATCGCACGGTTATAGATGATATAGTTGACGACCGTGACGAAGACCAACGTAAACGCAGCGGAATTCTTGGCCGGCATGAGTGCCAGGAAGTTCCAATCCGACGGCAACTCTAATTCCTCCACCAGTTTCGCCCCGGTCGGTACGAACCCGTGCGGTGTCATCCAAATGGCGTTCCCCACGATCACCATCAAGAACCCGATCTTGATCACCGTCCGGGAAGAGACCGTAAACGGCACAAACCTCCCGAGCACCACAGGAAGCAAGACCAAGGGCACCAGGATAGCAAGGGAGGCGGGATCAGGAGCCGGGAACTGCGTCCAAGCCCAGGTCATGACGAAAGGAATCGCGATCATCACCAACGGCGTCAAAACGGTCATCCTGACCCGTTCCACCCCCTCGATCCGCTTCATGCTGAGCCAGATGTAATAATTGCTGGCCAGAAAGATCAATCCAACCATGGCGCCCTGCATCTCGAAAAACATGGAGAGTTGGTCGGCCATCATGTACGGACAAATAGAGGCATCGTAATCGCACAGTTCGTAGGAAAGCAGGTAGCCCATGAACGGTAAGAACATCAGCGCGCCCACGCCGATCAAATTGCCGACGAATCCCATCCAATCGTAGTATGCTCGTTCTTCTTCTTTCTTAGCGCCCATGTACATATAAGCAGCGATCAACCCGGCGATGAACCCGCCGAACGTCACGTTCCCAACGAGGCGATGCAGGTTCAGCGGCATCCAACTGTAGTTATAGACCTTATCCCACAAGGTGGCGGTCTGGATGAACTCCACAAGGGATACGCCTTCCGCTTTCGCCGGTGTGTTCATGAAGGAAGTCGGAGCGTCGATGACGAACAGCGTGATCGTGCCAATCAGATTCAGCAACACCCCAAGCGCAATGTGACGGGCTTTTTTGTGTCCTTTCCAAGCGTCCCAGGTGTAGAAATACATATAAAGCACGATGGTCTCTCCGATAAACAGTAACGGATAGATCACCGCAAAGATCATGAAGAAATGATTGATCAACCAGGTCGTGAATTGGGGATACGTGGCAAGCAAGACAAAGATGAACAGGCCGCCGGTCAAGGCCGTCATGCTGTACAAGATGACAGTGACTTTCGTGACCTCCTTGGCTAGTCGGTCGTACCTCGGGTCCTGCTTGCGGTACCCTAACCACTCCGAAATCACCACGAAGATCGGGGCGCCTAGTATGAATGCGGCAAACAGAATGTGGAGCTGCGCGACGATCCACACGGCGGTTCGATTGCCCGTATATGGAAATTCGACGCTGGGGGCACTCAGTTCCTGCGCATAGGCCGTAGCGGTCCACAACGCCACCAGCGCCATTAGGGTCAAGAGACTGCGTTGCCATCTCGTCATAACGTCTCGCCGCCCCTCCTCTGCTTCTGTCTGAATCAGATCACTTTCCCGCTTCGGCAGCCGGCGGGGACGCTCCATCTCCGCTCGGCGCCTGAGCCGACGCTGCAGCCGGCCCCGCAGTTCCGACCGGAACCCAAGCGTTCTTGACCGGATCCCATTCTTGCCCTTTCAACGCAAAGGTCCGCTCAAAGGCCACCAGCTTCCATCGGTCCTCTTCAGAGAGTTTTGTCTTCCAAGCCTTCATTTTAGTGTTGGGTACCCCCTCAGAGATCCGCCAGAACCACACAGAATCGGAATAGAGCTTCATGCGCTCGGCGTTGCGAAAGTCGCGCGCACCCGCCTTGACCGGCTTGCCGTCTTTGCCATGACAACTCGCGCAATTGACGTCCGGATTTTTCTCGCCGATGAAGATTTGCCGTCCCTCTTCGACGATCTTATCGTCTGCCCACCACCCGGCCGGCATATGCTTGTCGGCGTATTCAGCTGGAGCCGGCGGTGGCGGCACGATAGGCCCTTCACCCCCCTCGCAACCCGCAACTACTGCGCTCACTGCCACGGCACCCAAGATCCAAGCCCTCCACCTCAAACCTGTGCGCTCCATAGGCAATCACCCACTCCTTTCGTCTTCCCGCAGACAGCACCACCGTTTCGTTCAGGACTCTAGACATGAAAAAAGACGCTTTCGCCCGACCCCCAGGCGGCCTCAAGCAAAAGCGCCATTACCTACACGTGCATCCCGGTCACGCCCGAGCCCCCTTCCCCACCGCGTTACTGCGTCCGATCCGGCGAGGTACGAGAGCGCCCCACGGACCGCCTACAGTGATGTCTTCCCCTTTCTCTGACTTTTCTTGTCCCGCCGGCTGACTCGCCTCTGTCGTTTCCGAAGCCACTTCAGCCCGGCGAAGACAACCGCGGCCGCCACTCCCATGCCGGACCCGTAATACACCCATCGTGGCGGCCCGCCAATGGTCTTTTCGCATCCCGACCCGAAATTAACCTGAACCTTCCGTTCCGTCTCAAGATCCTTCGGATCGAATTGGACCTTGATCCGCTGCTCCTCGTTTCCCGCGATGACAAGGACCGGATCGCCCAAGTTGTCGTTGTGGAGGTGAAGGATCGCCTTATAGTAACCATCTTCATCAGTCGACACCGTCGCGCCAATTGACACCCGCGTGTCTTTCACGACGACTTCGACATTCGGGCTGGGCTGTCCGCTGCTTCCACACACGAACCCTTCCACCGTAAACCGGTGGTCGGCTTCATGCGTGGCCCAGACCGCGACCGGAGAAGCTGCCAGAAAGAAACCCACGAGAAAAGTAGGTACCCATCGGCTTGCGGTCCACTGGCTGGCTCGCGTTGCACCCCATTTCCCCGTCCCTGGGTTCAATGGACTATCGGCGATAGGCCGAACCCTCCCCTCTCGCCTCAAGCCACGAAAAGCCTCATCCACATTGGAAGATGCCCGTTTTTGAGGCCGCCCCTTTTAACATAGATGATTTTCTCTGTCAATAATTCGGCCAGCCCAACAAACGAGAAAAGCAACCGAAGATTTCAATGAGTTATGTTCGAAATCGGGCGCCGAGTTAAGCAAAGCTCACAGGATGGCGCTTTGGAACGACTGAGAAAAAGACGGGAGCTACAGGGCTACAAATGACCGCGGGCCCTCGCGGCGGCGGCTGCTTGCTCCGACTCGGCGCGCCGCTGCGATTCTTTTTTCGCGACCCACGCTTCCCAGGACTTGCCGACAGCCGTGTCTTCGCCAGTGAACGCGATCGACACCACGTCGGCGTAAGCGATTTTGCGGATATCTGGAAGCCCCTTCGGAAACAGCTCGAGGACGGGAACAGCGCCGCCGGCGTCACGGTTGAAGACGTAGCCGGTGACCATCTCCCCGGATGCGAGTTCAAGTGTCACATCACCGCGATAATCGAACGCCAGCTCGACGGCTTCGCACAACTCGTTCGCGTTCGACGGGCGTAACACCCGGCCATACAGCCTCTGATCCTCAGGTGTGGGGGACTTGGCATCGGTCATACAGAAGATGTGAAACGCGAATCGCTATGCGCGGAACGGGAGGACGGGAGAAGCCGCAGCTTGCCGCTCGACAGTTCGGTTCATGACAGACAAACAACGCATGTTTAGCGGGCGCTGGGAAGAAGCGTCGCTTTGACAGTGCGGCTAAACCCGGACCAGGAACTGAACGTATCTTCGATCGCAGACGCTTCATACCCACAATGCACCATGCAATCGGCGCACTTTTCATTGCGTCCGGTTCCGTAGCGAGCCCAATCCGTCGTTTCCATCAACTCCCGGAACGTCCTGGCGTATCCGTCCTGGAGGAGATAGCAAGGCCGCTGCCAGCCGAAAATGTTGTAGGTCGGATTCCCCCACGGCGTGCACTGATACTCCCGTTTCCCCATTAAAAATTCCAGGAAGAGCGGCGATTGGTTGAATCGCCAGCCGGGTTTGCGGTTGCCGAGGATCTTGGAGAACAATTCCCGCGTCTGGTGGCGTTTCAAAAAATGCTGTTGATCAGGTGCCTTCTGGTAGCTGTAGCCTGGCGAGATCATCATGCCTTCGACGCCCAGTTTCATCATTTCGTCGAAAAAGGCGCGGACCCGTTCAGGATTCGTATCATCGAACAGGGTCGTGTTGGTGGTGACGCGAAACCCTCGCTTCAACGCAGCCTTGATCGCCCTCACCGCCGTCTCGTAAACGCCATCCCGGCAGACGGCCCGATCATGTTCTTCCTTCAGCCCGTCCATATGCACGCTGAAAGTCAAATACTTGGACGGCGTGTACTCGTCGAGCTTCCGCTCCAGCAGGATCGCGTTCGTGCACAGGTATACGTATTTCTTCCGAGCGACTAATCCGCGGACGATCTCCGGCATTTCCGGATGGATCAGCGGTTCCCCCCCGGGGATACTCACAATCGGTGCACCGCATTCCTCGGCCGCCGCCCAACATTGCTCCGGCGTCAACCGCCTGTCGAGCACGTGATCAGGATACTGAATCTTTCCACAGCCGGCGCAAGCCAGGTTACAGCGGAACAGCGGCTCTAGCATCAGGACGAGCGGGTAGCGTTTGACCCCTTTGACCTTTTGCGTCAGGACATACTTTGCGACGGCGAACATTTGGGAAAGCGGAACGGCCATGCCTTACTCCTCCTTGTGCCGTTGCGACTGGATAGGGAGCGCGTGGAACCTACGGCTGGATTCGCCGGTATGCGGGGCGGATTGTAACATCCCGTTTCCAGGCGCGTCAATTTGTTGAACTTGAACAGCGCTGCCGGCACGCTCCGCCTTTCGAGAGTGTGCAGTGCTACCTCGCTCAACTCCGGCGACACGAATGAGTGTGCAGAATTCTCGGAAAGTTTTCGCTTTTCGTCGGTTTTTAACGTATTCTCTCTCCAGTCGAACCAGAAATTGATATGCCTTCGTCTCGACCAACCGGGTCGCTCGCAGCGGGCTTTCTGAGCGTGCTCATACTCGGAATCGCGTGGGGAACGGTCCTGATGAGCATCGAGGCCTCACTGCAACCGGACACGTCTGCGGGACCGACTGTTCTCACCTCTTCCGATCCATCGTCCGATATGACACTTCGGCTGCGGAGCGCGTCGGCGGACAGCCCCTCCGTACCGTCCCCTCGGACGTCGGCCATTTCCTCTTCCTCGGCCCCCCTTGATCGTTCTCCGAACAACGCAGGACCAACCGCCGCTCTGTCTCCATTTCCACTTTCGTCTTCGCTCGAAGACGCTCCCGGGAAGGCCGAGGCGGTCCGCATCCCGGCCGTCGTCGCGATCAAATGCGAGGCGGAACTGGAACGATTCTGTCCCGCTTCTCTCAGCAGCCGCGATCGCCTGCGCTGCATGCAGCGGAACGCGCACAAACTACCGTTCGCCTGCCAGAACGCCGTTCAGGCTCGTGTGACGCGAGCGAAAGAAGACCTGCGGCGGTTGCGGTTGGCTTGTGAAGCTGATGCGAGGCGATACTGTCGGCACGTGGGAACGAGGGAAGGACAGCTCCTGCAGTGTTTGGAAACCCACGCGCAGGAAATTTCAGAGGAATGTTTCCAAGCCCTGCCCAAACGACCGGTCATCAACTTCGAATCGGCGCAATGACAGCCGCGAGTCAGCGTACAGCCTGGTCCCTCAGATAGAAATACATCCGGGCGCCAGCCACCTCTACAAGATCGCCGTCCTTCAGATCGATCTGTCCGTTAACCGCCTGGTTGTTGACCAGCACTTTCTTCCCTGCGTTGGCCGCTACGATGTAATACCCCTCACTGCGGCGCCCGATCAGGGCGGCCGTCTTCGGCGCGAACCAGCCAGTGAGCTTGATCGTCGCGTCAGGGCTTGATCCGATGATCGTCAGTTGCTTGGTGAGTTGGTACTCCTTGCGGTTGGTCCGGCCAGACACCACCCGGATTGTCCCGGTTTTTTGCGGCATCAGGCTCCAGCCTCGCGGGGTCGAGCCAGTGATGATCATTGTCCTGTCCGACGCGCTCACACCGGAAGCGTCTTCTGTGGTCGGAACCGCGCTCTCCTCCCGGAAAATCAACCGATGTTTCCCGACCGCCACCACGTCCGTATCCCTCAATTGCCGTCGTTCGATCTTCTGACCATTGACGAACGTGCCGTTCGTGCTTCCCAAATCTTCCAGAAAATAGACCGCGTGGATTTTGACTAAGCGGGCGTGTTGTCCAGACACGGCCGGATCGTCGACGACCAGATCGTTGCCGTCCTTGCGCCCGATTGTGAACTCGGACTTGGTAATCTCAATCTCTTTGGCCATGCCCCTGGGCGGTCTGACGATGAATTTGGGGCATTTGGTCGCAACTTCTTGCATGGTCTTCCTCCTTCCGCCGGACGCTTCTGCACTCCGCCGGTTTCAGCTCCATAGCTTATAGCTGTATGCGGCGCCACAGCGTGAAGCGTAAGCCTTCGTGCAATACCACCACGATCACGATTGTGTTATTGTTCCCGCCCGCATCGTTCGCCAAGCTGATCAGCCGCTCGGCCGTCGCATCGGCAGGATGCCCACGGCGAACAGCCCGTCAAACTTCGCGGAGGCCGCGCCGTTCGTCAGTCCGTCCGAACACAACAACACGATGTCTTCGCTCATCACCGACACCTCGCCCAATTCCACCTCCACCGTCGATTCCACGTCCAGCGCCCGAGTGAGTACGTGCTTACGGAGGATCGTTCTGCCTCCTCCTCACTCAGAAGGCCACGGCGCGCATGGTCGCGCACGAGCGAATGGTCGGCCGTGAGCAACCGCATCGTGCCGTCACGAACCAGATAGGCGCGGCTGTCGCCGACATGCGCCGCCGAAAGAATGCGGTCTGTAAGGAGGACGGAGACCACGGTCGTACCCATGCCGGCGCACTCTGGATGCCGTCACGATCCCCGATGGATGACCTGATTGGCGAGCCGAACGGCGCTGGCCAACCGGTTCATCGGCAGCAAGACATTCGGATCGTATTCTCCGACAAAGGGAAGCTCGTCGCCGCACATAAGGGGCCGGCGAGATGGCGATGAATCACTTCCGCAGCGATCCCGCTGGCTACCTCCCCAGCGTTGCAGCCGCCCATTCCATCACAGATCAAATAAAGGCCAATCCCGGGTTGGCGCAGAATCGGTCCTCGTTATGAGACCGCTGCAAGCCGATGTCCGACCTTGCCGCGTAGGCGCACATCATGCGCGAACCGCAGCCGGAGGGGATAGCGCGAAGTGTTGCAAACATACACGGAGATCCTGTGCCATGTCGCTAGCTCGTCGATACCGGCTGGCCAAATCCTTTTGAAGCGCACGATCAACGATTTCTTGAGCCCGGATCGGCAGATCAGGACGAATCTGGCTCAACGCCGGATGCGGCTCGCGAGCGATCTTGTACAGCAGTGAAGTGACATCGTCGGCGTCGAACGGCCTGCATCCCGTGAGCAGTTCGAACAGGACGAGGCCCAACGAGAACGTGTCCGAGCGGCCATCGACGACTTTGCCCATGATCTGTTCCGGCGACATGTACCCGGGCGTGCCGAGGATCACGCTCGTCTTGGTTTTCCCGGATGTCGTGATCCGCGCGATTCCGAAGTCCATGACTTTCACCAACCAATCCTTCGTTACCATGATATTCGATGGCTTGATATCCCGATGCACAATTCCCTGGCTATGGGCGTAATCCAACGCATCCGCAACCGTCGCAACAATCTCCATCGCCTTCGTAACCGGAAGCAGGTTCTCTCTCCGGCACCACTGCGTCAATGTGTTGCCTTCCAGATATTCCATTGCGATATATACCAGGCCGTCCTGTTCGCCTGCATCGTAGATGGTCACAATGTGTGGATGCGAGAGCCGGCCCGTCGATTCGGCTTCCCGAAGGAAGCGTTTTTTGACCTCCTCGAGCTCACACGAATCGTCCACTTCGTCCAACCGTATCGTCTTGATCGCGACGAACCGCTGGATCATTGGGTCCTTCCCCAAATACACGATTCCCATCGCGCCGCGGCCCAATTCCTTGACAATCCGGTACCGACCCAACGTCGAACCCACGCAATTGGTCGAGCCGGCATGTTTTCGCTCGCGCCCGGTCCCGGCCAGCAGATCCGCCGGCCGCCAGCTTTCAAGCGATCGCGTCTCATCAACCATCCGGGTCCGGGGAGAGCCTCCGGCGCAGAAGGCTTTGAGTGTATCCCAGCGGCCAATCCAGGTGACGGTCAGCCAGACGGCGGCGCCGCCGAGCATGCCGGTGTACAGCCAGCGATAGCGCTGGCGGCCGATCTGATCGAGCAGAGCCGAGCCATGGACCGCCAACATCTTGTTCGCGAAAAAGACCGCGCCGAACGTGGCGACCGGGAGCAGAACAGCCCGCAGAAACTCGGCGCCTTTGGTCTCCTGAGGAAGCCGGCATGACATGCGGTAAGCCATCGTCCAGGCCGTCAGCAGCGCGATGCTGTCGGCAGCCAAGCGCGTCATCTGAGAAGCATTCAGACCTATAATGTCGATGGAGACCTGCCTCACTGCCTCAAGGTTGGCCAGAACAGGGCCAAGCAGCAGCGCGACCACGATCACCAGCAGGTATTGTCGAAGCCAGCTCCAGGCCTTCATCTTGAAACCCTTTCTCTCTGTGTTTCCAGTGTAGCGAAAGGCTGCAGACTGTCAACGAAATGGCGGAAAGAAGCGCAGTTGAAGAAGACGGTAGAGAATCTGGTGAAGCCCTATACCGACTCTGAACGATTTGACCCATTCTCTCGTGTACATTCCGTACGAGCCGCAAAACTACCTGCCAATCGCGCACTCGTCCATCTCCATTGTGTCTGCGCGACCGGTATCTTAGTCCAGTCTACTCCTACAGTCAGACAGCTTTACCGATCATGCGCTAACCAGTCGCTCGCCATGGGCCGTGTTCTTACACTGTTTACCCCTCATGGCAAGGTGGACTCGGTGCGTGTCATCACCGACAAGTACACCGGACAGTTGCGGGGCTTCGGCTTGGTGGAGATGGCGACGGCCGAAGAGGCCAAACGGGCGATCGCAGCGTTGAACGGGACCGCATTCGAGGGTCGGACTTTGACCGTGAATGAAGCGAGACCGCCTGAAGCCTGCCACGGCGGAAGTCACGATGATCGCGGTGGCCGCAAAGGCCGGCGGCCAAGTTTCACCATTCTCTGAATCGGGCAGACCCCGCACCACCATGGCCAAGACCATCTTTGCCATTCGCTCGCCACTCCCCAGTAAGCTTACGTCACCACCAGGATAAGTAGAAGGAAACCCACCCGAGAGGGGCAAGTGGCTTCACCAGAGGCAGTGCAACATCCGCGCACGTGCTCTTGGAGCGTGTGTGACCGCGCAGGGGAAAAGCTGTCTCGTGGCAGGACTGGCGTCAGAGAGAGTTCTCCACTGGCACCAATCACAGACAATGAGCCGGCGGCTCGGCAAGCTCGGGGTGGAGGCGCCGGGCGGGTTCGAACCGCCGCATCGCAGTTTTGCAGACTGCTCCCTTAGCCACTTGGGTACGGCGCCGCGGGCGGCATTATAACGAGGCGCCGCTTTCAAACTCAATAATCAACGGTATCTCCGGGTAAAGGCGTACGGGATCCTCATCGAGAAAACGGATCGCAGCGTCTCGCGGACAGGATCGGGAGACTTTCTAGTGTTTGTCGGAAAGCACCGGCAGTTCGCGGACGAGCGAGGCTGTGGCCACGGAGCCGTCAGAACGCAACGGCGATGAAACATGTTCGCGGGCGAGGGCGACTTGTTCGTCCCGTGCATCCTCAGTCTCCTTTTCTCTGGCCAGCAGCTCGACTTCTTCGATCAAGCGATCCATGAGTTCGGCCATCGGCACTTTGCAGACGAGTTTGCCCTTCTTGAACAGAATCCCCACCCCCTCGCCCCCGGCAACGCCGATGTCGGCTTCTTTTCCTTCGCCAATTCCGTTGACAACGCACCCGAGAACCGACACGTTGAGTGGCGTCTTGATGTGAGCAAGCCGCTTTTCGAGCTCGTTCGCCATCCGGACCACATCGATCTCCACGCGACCGCAAGTCGGGCAGGCGATCACATTGATCCCGCGATGGCGCAGTTCCAGCGATTTCAGAATCTCGAACCCAACCTTGACCTCTTCAACCGGATCGGCAGCCAGTGACACGCGCAGCGTGTCGCCGATGCCGTGGGAGAGCAGCCAGCCTAACCCGATTGCCGACTTCACCGCCCCGGTCATCGCGGTGCCGGCCTCCGTGATGCCGATATGCAGTGGATAGTCGGTTTGGTGCGCGAACAGCCAGTAGGCGTCGATCGCCATATGCACGTCCGAGGCCTTCAGCGACACCTTCATATTCGTGAAGCCGACGTCTTCCAGCGCATGGACGGCGTTCAACGCCGACTCAGCCAGCGCTTCCGCCGTCGGGTACCCGTACTTGTCCAACAGAGCCCGTTCCAACGATCCCCCGTTGACGCCGATCCGCAACGGAATCCCGCGGTCGTTCACCGCCTTAATGACTTCGGCCACTTTCCACCAGGCGCCGATGTTGCCAGGATTGATCCGCACGCAGTCCACCACCCCTGCTGCCTTGACCGCCAGACGGTGGTCAAAATGGATATCGGCGATAAGCGGCACGCTCATCTGTGCCTTGATCTTTGGGAGCGCCTCTGCCGCTTCCATGTCTGGCACGGCCACGCGGATCAGCTCACAACCTACCGCCTCGAGTTGACGAATCTGCGCCACCGTGGCTTTGACGTCGCGTGTATCGGTGGAACACATGGACTGGACGGAGATCGGTGCATCTCCGCCGATCGTCACGTTCCCAACCTGGATCTGCCTGGTTTTCCTCCGCGCAATACGCATCTCGTTATCGCCACCTGCATCCGGTGTATCTCATCGCTTGTGAAGCCTGAAGGGCGCCACACGGTGCAAACGGCGGCCTAGCTCCCCTGTTCATCTCCGACCGACGCACCGCTGAAGGACGCATAGTCGGTACCCAGACTGCGTTTGGCGCCAACCGCTCCACGACGGGCGGTCGTGCATGCCATGAGCGCCTTGACGTTCTGGTAAATGCCTTCTGCCGTGAGCCCGTACTTCTCGCGCAACAGATCCTGGGGGCCCTGTTCGATATACCAGTCCGGCAACCCGATGAGTTTGGTGCGCAGGTGCGTGACGCCTTCGTCGGACAATGCCTCGAGGACGGCTGAACCGAATCCGCCCATCTTGCATCCTTCCTCGACCGTGACCAGATAACGGACCCGCCGCGCCACCCCGACAATCAGGTCCTTGTCGAGAGGCTTCACAAACCGCGCATTGACAACTGCAGCGGAAATGCCCTCCTGCTCCAGCCGCTCCGCCGCCTGAACGGCCTGCCAGACTGTCACGCCAATGGCAACGATGGCGACGTCTTTTCCATCCCGCAATAGTTCGCCTTTTCCGATCGGAAGCGCCATCGGTTCCCGATCCATCTCCACTCCCAGGCTGACGCCCCGCGGATAACGCACCGACGCCGGGCCATCATAGGTCAGGCAAGTTTTCACCATGTGTTGTAGCTCGTTCTCGTCCTTTGGAGCCATGACAACCATATTGGGGACATGCCGCAGATAGGCGAAGTCGAACGCGCCGTGATGCGTCGTCCCGTCTTCGGCGACCAAGCCGCCCCGGTCGATGCAGAACGTGACCGGCAGGTTTTGCGTAGCTACGTCGTGCACCACTTGGTCGTAGGCCCGCTGGAGAAAAGTCGCATATATGGCGACGACGGGTCGCATGCCTTGAGCCGCCAGACCGGCGGCGAACGTCACCGCATGCTGCTCCGCAATGCCGACATCATAGAGTCGGTTGGGAAATTCCTTCTCGAATGCCGTGAGACCGGTGCCTTCGCACATCGCCGCAGTAATGGCCACGATGCGTTTGTCCGACCGGGCCAGCTTCAGCAGCGTATCGACCGCAATCGCCGTGTAGGTTGGCCTCGGCGCCTTTTTCACCGGCGCACCGGTCTCCCGCACGAACGGCGGGCAGGCATGGAACCAGACCGGATTCTTCTCAGCCGGCTCGTACCCTAATCCCTTTTTCGTGATGACGTGAAGCAGAATCGGTCCTTTTAACTTCAGCACGTTCTCCAATGTCGGAAGCAGATGGTCGAAGTTGTGGCCGTCGATCGGGCCGACATACTGGAAGCCCAGTTCCTCGAATAACAATCCGGGCAAGATCACGCCCTTCGCCAATTCTTCGGCGCGGCGCGCCATCCTCTGCATATCCGGCCCGATGCCCGGGATTAAACGCAGCAGATGGCCGGTTTCTTCGCGGACGCGCGTGTAAAACTCTCCCGTAAAGGTCCGGTTGAGGTAGGCGGAGATAGCGCCAACGTTTTTGGAGATCGACATCTGGTTGTCGTTCAGAATCACGAGGAAATCTTTGCCCAGCCCACCGGCGTGATGCAATCCCTCCAGTGTCATGCCGGCCGTCATCGCTCCGTCGCCCACTACGCACACTACCTTATGCTTTTGGCCCTGCTGATCGCGCGCCTCCACCATGCCGAAGGCGGCCGACACACCGGTGCCGGCATGGCCGGCGTTGAACGTGTCATAAACGCTTTCTTCTCGCTTACAGAACCCGCTCAACCCGCCGTACTGCCGCAGGGTATGAAACCGTTCGCGGCGACCGGTCAGCAGCTTATGGGTATACGCCTGGTTGCTGGTGTCCCACACGATCTTGTCATTCGGCGTATCCAGCAAATAGTGCAAGGCGACGGTCAATTCCACCACACCGAGATTGGATGCGAGGTGTCCGCCGACGTTCGAGACCACGCTGATGATTTGTTCGCGGATTTCCTCGCAGAGTTCGGGAAACCGCTCTGGAGGCAGCCGTTTCAAATCAGCAGGGCTGTCTATGGTCTTCAACAACGACATCGTTCGTTCTCCTCATGTGTCAGTGGTAATCACCCGATCACTAGGGAAAGCGGCGTGGACAGGAGCTTTGAGAGCAGTAAATTCTTCGGAATCTCGGGCGACCGGCGCTCAGTCTCACACAGATTTCCGTTCGTGTCAAGCAATTCGCCCATGACCCCCGCGCAGAGCACACGCTACCGCTCTTGAGCGAATCGATAGGTGACTACGGTCGAAAGCGTGAAATCCGCTGCGCTGTTCCGAATGAAATCCAAATTTTCCACGCCATAGACCTGCCACAGCACATTCGGCCTAAGCCGGTAAGTGAAACCGACTGCCGACTCGGTGACTCCGCGGTCCAGCGGTTTGAGGCCGGTCCCGTGAAACGGCGTGGAATAATAATCGAACTGGGCGGTGAGCGCGAGGTCCTTCGACCACAGATATTCCACCGCCGCGATCGCCGACATGAACGGTCGCAGCGTGAAGCCGCCGGCCCGACCGCTCGGAAAGACGCCGTTGACGTTGCCGTAGAAGATCCATCGCCCTGCCACCGTCTTTTCCGCAGCCAACCCGATCCCCACGTCGGGATGTCCACTGCCGAAGAATTTGCCTTCGTCCCCCGTGGGCGTCTTGACCGCCAACCGCAACGAGACGGCCGGGAGCAACGCCCTCTGCGAGAGAAACTGGTATTTGCCAAGTAGGATCGTGTCGCCCAGTCCGAGGTTGCCATCGGTTCCTGAAAAGCGGCTCCGCCCTCCGACCGTCAGATCGTACGCAAAGCCGCTATCCCGCAAGGCCGCCCGTGCCGGACTCAAGCCGGTGGTTGCCCGTTCGGTCGCCGTGATGACGCCTTCCATGAACCCGCGATAGCGGTAAAGCCCCGGGACTTCCATGCCGATCTCCAATTGGTCCGTCAGACCGTAGCGCAAGAACACGCTGGATCGGAGTTGCTCGAACTTCATGACCGCATGCGCTGACGCCGTGCGTTCGTTGAAAATGGTGCTGGTCTCGGCCAGTTCGACCCGCATATCCAGCTGGCCTTTCTTGAGCACCTCAGCGCGGTCGCCCGGCATGCCCAAGAAGAGTAGCTGGATCGGCTGAAAATTCCGGACCGGCAGTGGCCCGAAGCCTTCCGCCCGCACGGCGGCCTGTCCCGAACAGAGGGAACAGGCCAGCAGAACAAGGAGGAATAGCCCACGGACTTGTCCGGGCAGCGCGCATGCCACCGATCGACCGTCAGTAAGGGAAATCCAATCCGGCGAACACCGCTCCTCCTTCGCGGCTGTACCCATAGTCGACGCGGCCGACCACATTGGGCCGCACCAATCCGCGGAAGCCGATTCCCGGGGTCATCCGATAGTCCTTGAAGCTGACGTCCTTAAAGTTTTCGAACACTTGGCCCGTATCAAGGAACGGCGCGACCTCGAAGTCCGCGGTGACGCCGAACAGCTTGGTCCGCATCACGTGGATACGTTCTTCGACGCTGATTGCCACCAGATGTTTGTCGATAAAGCGATCCACCCCAAACCCCCGCAGGTTGTTCTGCCCGCCCAGGGAACTCTGCTCGAAGAACGGCACTTCGCCACCCAGCGTCGCCTGCAGGTCCGCGCGCACAACCAGGATCGCCCGCTTGGATTCGCTAGGAAACAGCTTCTTGGCTTCGATTTCGTACCTGGAGAATACAGGATGGTCGCCGTTGCGAAGATTCTGGTTCAGCTCGGCATAGGCGGTCACTTGCATGCCGTCGGTCGGGATGACCAAACTGTCGCGCGTGTCGTAATGAAAGGTGACCCGATGCCCCAGAATCGTCGCGCCGCGGATGCCGTGGACGGCCGGAAAGCGATCCGCGGTGAACGGCAGATCGGTCGCGCCACGTTGAAGACTGACGTCTCTGAACCGTTGGCCGACCGCGATCTGAGTCACCTCGTTGGCGTGAAGACCGAACTTCCACCAGGCCCGACCCTCCCGCGCCGTGTAGTTCGTTTCGTCGCCTTCGACCGTCGTTTGCCCGATTCCCCAAAATCGCGCGGTCGCGTTCTTGAAAAAGGTTCCTCCGTAGCTGAGCGCGTACTGCCCATGGCTGAAGGCTGGGTCCGTATAACTGAACAGCAGCTTCCGCTCGATCTGTTCCGTGAATGAGGCGATAACCCGCATCTCCCGCCCGCCTGGTTCGTAGCGAAAGATATTGAGCGCGCCCCGAACACCGACGATCGAGTTGCGGATCACCATTGGCGCCACAAGATACTTCAGCTCGCCGTCAGGTTCGGTCACGAGAATCGGCACGATCAGGCCGGCGTCGTTCCCGTCGTTTCTGGTAGTGGACACGGAGGGGATTGGAAAATACTGGGTCTCCGCAACGGCCGACTGCGGCGCGAAGAGGGAGGCAGCACCTCCGAGCACGAGCAGGACCACAACGCGGAGTCGATGCATCGGAGGCATGGAGCGAGTGCAGCGACTTTAGGGAGCCTTGATCTTGTCGGATTTCTCGCGAAGTTGCGCGACGAGGTCGGCATAGGAAGACGAACGGATGATTTTGGTGAACTGACCGCGATAATTATTGACCAGGCTGACACCGTCGATGACCACGTCGTACACGCGCCACTCGCCGTTTTTGTTCAGCAACCGGTAATCCAGTGGAATCTCCGCTTTACCGGACACGATTTTCGTCCGGACTTCGGCGAAGTCTTTCTCGGTGCGCTCGTTCACGTATTGCACCGGCTCCCCGGAATAGCTTTCAATCTTGTCGGCATACGAATTGGTGAGCAGGGCTCTGAAGAGCTGCACGAATTCTTGCCGCTCTTGCTCGTTGAGCTGATTCCATGGCGCACCCAGTGCCCGTTTTGACATCTCTTCATAATTGAATCGAGCGCCGATAACTTTCTCGAGCAGGCGTCTCCGCTCTTCAGCCCGTTCCGGTTTTTTAAGATCCTTGTCGCGGAGAATGCGCAGCACTTCGTCGATTGTACTTTTCACAGCGTCGGTGGCACCGTCGCCGGCCCACGACGGTTGATCGCCCCCCAGCAAGCCGATCAAGGCAGCCGACGCAGCAATCAAGAGAATCGCAGACCGGCCAATCATCCCCTTTACCCTACCCCGTGTCTGCGGACGCTGTCCAATCCGTTTCCACTCCATCGCTTGCTCCCTTTATTTCACGTTGCCGTGTACAAATTGGCTGACCAATTCCTCTAAGTCGAGTCCGGACTCGGTGTCCCGGATCGTCTCTCCCGGTTGAAGGGGGTCGCCACCGCCGCCGGGGGACAGCGCCATGAATTTCTCCCCAATGATGCCACGCGTCTTGATTGACGCGATCGTATCAGTATAGAGCCTGATCCCCTCATCGATCGCAAGGGCCACTAACGCGCGGTCGTCCTTGAGCGTAATTTCTTTCACTCGCCCCACCTCGACACCGGCGATTTCGACCGAGGCACCGCTCTTCAAACCCGAGACGGAGGTAAATTCGGCGAAGACCGTATAGTTCCGTCCGTCGATGACCTCCAATTTGCCCAGTTTGATCGAGAGATACCCTAGGCACACAATGCCGATCAAGACGAACACGCCGACCACCAGCTCCAGCTTGGCCCTTTCCATATCCTAGCCTCGTAGCTCGTTCTTCGTGAATCGCGGCAGACAGGTCGCCTGCAGCGGCAAAAGAGGATTCACGTTCACCGATTCACGGGTAACGGCATCACCCCTCCGACCGAAATAAATTCCCGAACCTCCGGGTCCTCGATTCGCTGAAACTCGGCGGCGGGCGCCATGGCCGTGATCCTCCCCCCTTTCAACATGGCCACCCAGTCCGAAATGCCAAAGATCTCGGGAATCTCATGGCTGACCATCACCGCCGTAAACCCGAAAGTCCGTTGCATCCCGACGATCAAGTCGTGAATCTGCTTGGCCATGAGCGGATCGAGCCCTGTTGTGGGTTCGTCGAACAGGATAATCTCCGGCTCCATCACCAAGGCCCTCGCCAAGCCCGCCCGTTTTTTCATCCCGCCGCTCAATTCGGCCGGATACTTGTGCCCCATGCCAGCCAGGCCAACCTGCGCCAACTTTTCATTGACTCGGCTGGTCACCTCAGGGTCTTTCAGCCGTAGCTTTTCCCGAAGCGGAAACGCGACGTTTTCGAACACCGTCAAGGAATCAAAGAGTGCCGCGCCCTGGAATAGCATGGCGAATCGCTTGCGCACCTCGTTAAGCGCCTTCCCGCGCAACCGCGAGATGTCCACGCCGTCGACCCAGACCTCGCCGCGATCCGGTTGGAGCAGACCGATCATGTGCTTGAGCAGCACGCTTTTCCCCTCGCCGCTCCGTCCGATGATCGTCGTCAGTTTCCCCTTGGGGATCTCCAGATCAACGCCCCGCAGGACCGGTTGGCCGCCAAGGGTCTTTTCAACCCCGATGAGTTTAATCATATATAATCTTGGACAACGAATAGCCCAGAGTTAGCCAACCGCGGGAAATCTTGAAACTCCGACTACTTACCGCTCGCGATCTGCCGTTAGCACGCTTATAGCAGCACCGACGTCAGAAAGTAATCCCAAACCAGAATCAGCACAGACGACAGGACCACAGCCTCGGTGGTGGCTGTGCCGAGTCCTTCGGCGCTCATCCTCGTATAAAACCCTTTATAACAGCAGACCCAACTGACGATCAGCCCGAAACTGATCGATTTCAAGATGCCGCCGTAGACGTCTTTCCATTCCACCGCCGACTCGATCGAACTCCAGTACGATCCTTCGTTCACCCCCAGCAGCTCGACTCCGACCAGAAAGCCACCGTAGATCCCTACCACATCGAAGATGGCCACAAGCAGCGGCACCCCGATAAGCCCCGCCACCAGTTTCGGTGCGATCAGATACTGCAACGGATTGACGGCCATCGTGTCCAGGGCATCGATCTGTTCGGTGATGCGCATGATCCCGATCTCAGCGGTCATGGCGGATCCGGCCCGCGCCGTCACCATGAGGGACGCCAGCACAGGCCCCAATTCCCGGATCATACTCAATGCGACGGCCGAACCCAACAAGGCTTCCGATCCGAACTTGCGGAGCGTGTAGTAGCCTTGCAAGCCCAACACCATGCCAGTAAAGGCCGCCGTGAGCACCACCACGAACGTGGACTTGTACCCGATGAAGTGGAGTTGCTTGACGATTTGAAACAGACGGAACGGTGGTCGCACAAGCCACGCGAATGAAGCAAGGGCAAAGAGCAGCATCCGCCCCATCTCCTGCACGATGAAGAGCGCGGTCCGCCCGATCTTCGCGATCGCGCGCACGATCATCGGACATGCCCCTGTTCCGCCCCAGCTCGTCTATTCCTGAAGCGCATCGAAGAACGCCCCGTAGAAGGCGGTCAGCCGTGCGGCCGCCTCGCGGCTCTGCATCCGAAGCCGATGACAGCCCACGAGAGTGGATGGATGCGTCACGATTCGCGCGAGGCCGCGAAGCCAACCGGCCGGCTGCAGAAAGAGATTGAAGTCGAGCGAAAGATCCTCCTCTGCAAGATCGGAGGCAGCGCGAACAATGATGAATGGCACCCGACGCTCGTGAGCCGACCTGGCGATCGCCGCGCTTTCCATGTCCGCCGCGATGCCGCCAGTCGCCACCGCGACCTCCCGCTTCTGCTCAGCGCGCCACAATACGCCCGGCACGGTGACGAACCGCCCGCAGCGGGGCGCCGGCACGGCCTTCTGAGCCGCTCGCACGGCCGCCTCTGTGTAGTCGATCGAACAGGCGAGAGAAAGGGAGGAAAGAGAAGAAGCCGGAGTTTCACCGTACAAGATCACGTCGGTTCCGATCAACAGATCACCGACGCCCGCGGAGGACAAGGCGCAAGCGAATCCGGTCGACACGACCAACTCGAAGGAATACGCGGCCAGCGCTTCCCGACTGACGGCGCCGGCCCTTTCGATTCCCATGCCTGTTTGGATGAGTCGTACCTGAACATGACCTTGCCGCCCCACGATTCCGCGGAAAGTTCCCGTTCGCTCCTGCTTGTCAACGGCAATAACCTCCCGAACCGCGTTGAATTCCCACCGGGTTGCGACGAACACGCCGACCTGTTTCAATCGGCCTCCCGGCTCCCGGACTAGTCGAACCGGAAGCGTCCTGTCTCGCGAGCGCGTTGGCGCAATTCGTCGGCCCTCGTTCGACCACGAGTCCTGATGTTGCGATACATGGCAAGGGCCCACAACGGGAAATACTGGCAATACCCGTGATAACGGAGATAAAACACGCGAGGAAATCCGGTGCCCGTGTGGCGGATCTCCTCCCATGAACCGTCTTTACGCTGCTGCCGAAGGAGATAATTGATCCCCCGCACCACGCTGAACGAATCCGTCGCGCCGGCGGCCATCAACGCCATCAGTGCCCAGGCGGTCTGCGACGGCGTGCTGTCGCCCTTTCCGCTGTACGCTGGATCGGCGTAGGAAAGGCAGGATTCGCCCCACCCGCCGTCCGGGTTCTGCTTCGATTCTACCCAGGCCACCGCGCGGCGGACGTACGGTGCCGTGAGATCTTCCCCGATCGCCCGCAAACCAGCCAGCACAGACCACGTGCCGTAGATATAGTTGACGCCCCATCGGCCGTACCAACTGCCATCCCGCTCCTGTTCCCGCTTTAAAAACTCCAAGGCGGGCGCCACGGCCGGATGACTCTTGTCGTAGCCGAGCGTGCCCAGCATTTCTAGGCAGCGGCCTGTCAAGTCCGCCGTGCTGGGATCAAGCATCGCCCGGTGATCGGCGAACGGAATGTAATTGAAGACGATGCGATTGTTGTCCTTGTCGTAGGCCCCCCATCCTCCGTCGGATCCCTGCATGGCCATGACCCACCGGTAGCCGCGACGAATCGATTCTCTCTGCCGCGTTTCGTCCGCCAAACGCAGCTTGGAGAGGGCCATGATCACCACGGCGGAATCATCCACATCGGGGTACAACTCGTTCTCGAACTGAAAATACCATCCGCCCGGCTCGGCCTGAGGCGAGGACACCTTCCAATCTCCCACCGTCCTGGTCTGGCGAGCCATGAGCCACAGGGCGGCCTTCTGCAACGACGGATGGTCCTGCGGCAGCCCCGCCTCGACCAAGGCGTTCAGCAACAGTGCCGTATCCCACACCGGTGAGAAACATGGTTGCAGGTGCATCGCCTCGACCCGCTCTCCGTTCTCACTCACGGTGTCGTAGACTTCGAGCGCTTCAATTTCCCGCAGAGCCTTGACCACCAGAGGATCGTCCACGTCACGTCCCAGACAGCGCAGCGCCACGACGGAGTTGGCCATGGCGGGGTAGATCGCGCCAAGTCCGCCGCTGCCCTGCATATGGGCTACCATCCAGTCGGCCGCCTTGCGTAACGCCTTCTGCCGCAGCCATGCGATCGGCATACGATCGTACAGCTTCAGCACGGCGTCCAGTATGATGAAAACGTTCCGCCAGGTAAACCAGGCCGCATCTTTTTTGAACGGGGGGACGTCCCGATAGTCGACGAGACAGCGCGGCGTCACGTACAACTCGTCAATGCTCTGCTCCGCCGGAATCCGGCAGATCGGCCGGTGCGCGAACACGATCAGCAGTGGAATCAACACGGCGCGGGACCAATAGGAAATCGCGTAGACGCTGAAGTAGAACCGTTTGGGAAGCAGCATGATCTCCGGCGGCATGCTCGGAATGCCTCGCCAGTCGTATTGATCGAAAAGCGCGAGCGCGATCTTCGTAAACACATTGGCAGCGACGACGCCACCGAGCGCGAGAATGCATGCCCGCGCACGGACCAGACACGGGTCGGTGGCGGGCACGCCGCATAACTTCAGCGCAAAGTAGGCCTTGACAGAGGCGCTGATGTCAGCCGGGCCGCCGTAGTAAATCGGCCAACCGCCGTCGGGCAGTTGGGCGGATTTCAAATACCGGACGGCCTTGCGTTCGCGCTCCGAGTCCACGAGGCCTAGGAAGCGCCGCAACATGATGTATTCCGAAGTTAGCGTGGTGTCGGCTTCGAGCTCCGCCACCCAGAAACCGTCGGCGGCGTGCTGGCGCGCGAGGAACCAGGCCTGACTGCGACGGATCGCTTCGTCGAGAGAGTCAAGTTGGCTGCATGCCTGCCCCAGCGTGCCGCGCGGCGCCGCATCGGCCGACGACATCGCACCGGATCTATCGGACACCAGCCGGAGCGCCGGCCCTCTGGCACGATCGCTCGCCATCTTGAGTCGCTCTGGTTCGGCAGCGAACAAGCTGTCTGAGAGGCGATTGAGCAGTGCCCGAATCAGTTTCATACTGCTGTCCCTTACTGTCCCTGGAACGACGGAGATGGCAGGAAGAAAGCGAACTACAGGATCAACAGGATCAACCTACCAAGCAGCGGCAGAAGAAGCCAGACAATCCACGTGCTCGCTCATTGGGCGGCTTATAACAAACAACATCGGTGAAGTCAAGCAAAGGAGTGCAGAACTGTCCAGAACTGCTGGTCTTTTTCGGCTTCGTGGTGGACAACATTCAGGCCGGCTGCAGATCAGCGAAGCGGACAGAGACCAACTTGGAGACCCCCGGCTCTTCCATGGTCACGCCGAAGAGCGAATCGGCCACCGACATCGTGCGCTTATTGTGCGTGATCACAATGAACTGGGCGGTCCGAGCCAATTCCTCCAGCACCGCTGTGAAGCGGCCGATGTTTTCCTCGTCCAACGGTGCGTCGATCTCATCCAGAATGCAGAACGGGGTCGGTCGGATGAGAAAACTCGCGAACAGCAGCGCCATGGCCGTCAACGTCTTCTCGCCGCCTGACAGCATCGTGATGCTCTTGAGCCGTTTCCCCGGCGGCTGCGCGACGATGTCCACACCTGGCTGACTCGTCCCCGGCTCGGTCCCTTCCGGCGACGCATCGTTCACCAGTACCAACTCGGCTCGGCCTCCGGGGAAGAACTGCGCGAAGACTTCGCGGAACTTCTCCTGTAACTCGTTGAAGGTGGTCAAGAACATTTCTTTCGTCGTGCGATCGATCCGGTGGATGATCTCCTTGAGCGAGGTGATGGAATGGGACAGATCCTGCTCCTGCTCCGTAAGGAAGCGATAGCGCTCCTCTAACTCCCGATGCTCCTCGATGGCGGCAAGATTGATGGGCCCCATCCGATCCAGTCGATCGCGGATTTCCTGCAATTGCCGCCGCAGTTCTTCCGCCGTCGGTTCGCGAGTTTCGCCCGCTATGGGAGCGGACTCGGCTTCGTCGCCCGCTGCTTCCCGGTGTTCGAGCACCGATGCAGGTGCGACTTGATAGGTGCCGCTCAACGTACTCTCCACGGCGGCAAGCTGCGCTTTCAGTTCGGCGCGCCGGACCTCTGCCGTCATCCGTAACTCCCGAATGGATGCAAACGCCTGCCGGACTTCGGCCAAAGCGTGTTCGAGGCGCTGGGCCGTTGCCATTTCCTCGGTCTGACGTTCTTGCGTCGCGATCAATTCGGCCTTGATTCGGTCTATGGTCCGTCCCAGTTCCAGACACAACGCGTCCTGCCGTTCGCACTCCCGCTGGCTCTGTTGCCGCGCCACCTCCAATGCCGAGACCTGTTGATCGAGCTCCGACCAGCGAACGGTCAACGCCTCCTGCCGATCGACCAGTCGGGCCAACTCGGCTTCCGCATGGGCTCGGCGCACGCGCAATCCTTCCACCGCCAAACGCGCGTCGGTCAACTGTTGTTGCAACGCCCGGCTCTCTTCATCGATCGCCTCGATCCTCGCTCTCAGCCTAGCCAGTTCTGCCTCCTGTTCCTCCTTGTCTCGGACGTCACACGCCAGTCGTTCGCGCGTCGATCGGATCGCAGCCGCGATGCGTTGCCACTCCTCGTGCCCGCGCTGCAGCTCGGCCGCGATCTCTTCAGTGCGCTGCATGAGTTCGGCAACCCGTTGTCGCAAACCGGCTTCGTCCTTGACCAGCGAGAGCGCCAGTATATCCGCCTCGCGCAACGCATCGTTCAGACGCTGCTCCTCGTCCCGCAACGCCGCCAGGTGCACAGCGAGGTCTTCTCGACGCCGACGAATCGCGTCGATCGCGCCGACTAATTCTTCGCGACGGGCCGCGAGTTGCTGGACTTCCCGCCGGCGCTGTAACAGGCCTGTATTCGAACCAGCTCCGCCACCCGTGATCACACCCGCCGCATCCATGATCTCTCCGGTCAAGGTAACCAACGTCGGCCCGTCAGGGGCGACCCACCGGTGGCGTTCCCATACCCGGATCGCCGTCTCCAGCGTGTCGACGATGACCACACCGTCGAGCAGGCAGGCGCAAATAGCCGCAGAGTCAGCCGGCGTTTGGACAAGGTCGAGCGCCCGCCCGATCACGCCTGGCTCCTCCGCCAAAGCGGACCACCAGACATGAACCCGATCGGCCGACCAACGCGGTTGCCGCGGAATAAACGCGCCTCGCCCGAGGTCTTTTTGGTGAAGAAACTCCACGGCCCGGCACGCCACGGACGGCTGGTCGACGAGCCAACCCCGCACCCGTTCACCCAGCACGGCCTCGATCGCGCGATCCAATCCGAGGGGTACCGCCAGCCATTCGGCGATCGCCTCGCGTATGCCGTCGCAAGCTCTGAGGGCGGTTCCCTCTTCCCCTTGGCGTCCGTAGCCCATCTCTTCCCGGACAATACTTTCCAACGTCCGCAATCGGGAATCGGTCGCCGCCAATTCCTCCAGCCGCTGGCTGAGAAGTTGTTCTGTCTCCGAGAGCTCCGTCGCCACTTGCTCGGCTTCCTTGAGGGCTTTCTGGCGGGCGCGTTGGACTTCCAGCCGCCGGTCCTCGTTCTTTTGTCCTTGAACCTGCAGCGCTCGAATGTTTTCCAACAACGCTGCCCGTTCGCGATCAATCTCCACCTGCTCGCCCGCTAACCCTTCCGCACGTTGGACGCTCTCGCGTTCTCGCTCCGCCAGTTGCGTCAGGGCATGCTCCCCGCCGGTCACACGGACCGTCAATTGCAAAATATCCTGGCGCAACCGCTCTTCTTCCGTTTCGACCGCCGCCCGCCGTTCTGACGCCTGCCGCACGGCGGCTTCCAACTCCGCCAGCCAGCCCGTCCGCTCAGCTATTTCCGCATCGCACTTGGACAACACGAGTCGCAACCGCTCTGCCTCCGCCGCAGTACAGCGTTGCTCCTCGGCCAGCCGCTGTCTTTCTTGAGCGGCCTGGGCTTGCTGCTGGTCGTACAGCGCGATTCGGTTCCGTTCCACTTCCGCCGCTGCCGACGCCTGGGCCTGTCGTTGTTCAGCCTGCCCCAACTCCTCTCGGACACGACTGATTATCTCCCCGCTTTCCAACAGGTTGAGCTTGATCATCTCCAGCTCGGCGCTGAGCCGGGCCTGCTCAGCCGCCTGCGCTGACTCCCTGGCTTCCAGCTCACCGGCTTCCGCCTCGATCCTGTTCAAGCCGTCTCGCAGACTCCGATATTCGTCGGCGAGAAGTCGTATTTCCAGCGACCGCGCTTCTTGCTGGAGCGCTTGATATGACCGCGCCTGTCTCGCCTGCCGCTCCAGGGAAGTGAGCTGTTTTTTCACCTCTGCGATGATATCCCGCACCCGCAGCAGGTTCTGCTGGGTCGTTTCGAGTTTGTGGAGCGCCTCGGCCCTCTGTTTCTTGTAGCGGACGATGCCTGCTGTTTCCTCGATCAATTCGCGCCGCTCCTGCGGCGACGCGTTCAGGATCTGCTCGATCCGACCCTGTTCGATCACCGTATGCCCTTTCGACCCGGCGCGGGTGTCCAGCAACAGACTCCGAATGTCCTTGAGACGACAGGGCGTCTTGTTGATCAAATACTCGCTCTCGCCG
>JBPKMA010000016.1:0-28310 GCA_051293835.1 Nitrospiraceae bacterium
CGAAGGTGTTTGAGACCCAGATCCACGGCAAGCGGTTCGAGATGTACAACGACACCGTGCTGGGCTTCAACAAGTCGGGCAAGGAGGTCGTCCGGCAGCAGGTGGAGGAGCCGATCTACATCCGCCCGGCCGAGCGCGTGAACTGGCTGTAACCCCACGCCGGCTCCGATGGAGCACCCCGGGAGAGGGATCCCGGCACAGCGGGGTCCTTCTCCCGCCGGTCCGTGAGGGGACAAGGAGCAGACAGAAGGGCTCCTTGTCCCCTTCCTTTTGTTGTCACAGTCGATCCTCGCTTGTGCGGAGTGCCGAGATGCGCGGGCTTATTCCCCGGCCTACGCTCGGCCAGGTTGCGGTCAGTCTCCTGATCGCCCTGGCCGGGTTCCTTGCCGCCCAGACCCTCACCCAGGTCGATCGGGATCTGCGCATCCTCTACACGGAATATACCCTCGCCGCCGCAGACCTGGGCCATATCTCCGGCGACCTCATCCGCTACCGCAGCACCATCTTGCGCGCCCTGGAAGCACCGACGGCCCAGAAGGCGGAACGGATCCTCACCGCGTTGCCCGGGCAGCGGTCGCGAGTGCTCCGCGCCCTCGACCGCTATGCCGCCGCCAGCCGGCAGGTCGCCCGCGGCAGCCCCACCGCCGCCTTGCAGGCCTTGCGGCTCCAGGTAGAGACCTACTTCGCTGACGCCGACGAGACGGTCCGCTTGATCCAGCGCCGGTGGACTGCGACCCGCCCGACAGAGGCCGCCGCGTGGCAGAAACAGGCTGAGCAGCACGCCGCGGCCCGGGCCGGCACCACGTTGATCCAAGTCAGCATGGCCTTGGATCAGGTATTGGACGGTGTGGCGCAGGTGGCCCGCACCCTGTACGAGGACGGGGCGCGCACCACCCGGCGGAGCAGTCTCCTCCTGGTCGGAGGAAGCCTGGCCTTGATCGCCCTCGTGCTGGTGAAACCGCGGGCTTCCCGCCCGATTCGCTCGGGACCCCGTACGACATCTCTTCCGTTGCGAAATGGAACCCCGAGGGTTGATGTCCTGCCTCGGCTGGACCATCAGCTCACAGAGCCCTCGGTTCCGGCTCGATACAACCCCCATGATCGGGAAGCGCCTCCCGGCGACCGGTGAACTGCGTCCTACCCGGCCGACCTTCCCGGACTGCCCCGGTCTCTTTCCCTCGGAGTTGCACTGGGAGACCACCTCCAGTAAGGTATATCGAACTGGTTCAACGCGCGATTACGGAGGCAAGATGATGAGAATCGTAGCATGCTCCTTCATTGTGCTGCTCATCGCCCTTGTATTCACCAGTTCGGAAAGTCAGGCACGGCGGGAGATCCGCACGCCGGACCAAAAACAGCAGTTGCGGCAGATCCAACGGGTGCTCGTCAACGTCCTAGCCTTGACCGACCGCGGCCAAGCGGATCCCACTCCCCTCCGCGACGTTGTCGTCCGCCGACTCACTGAGGTCGGCTATACCACACTGACCGATCCAGCCCAGCCGCATGACGCCATCCTCAGGGTCAAATGCGAGCAGCGCAAGGTATGGGAAGGCACCACCTCTCTCGGAGGCGATGCCGATCTACCCGATCTACCGCTGCGCACCTGGAAAGGGCCAGCCTGCCAACTCACCTACTCGGTCCAGGACCGCCCTTCGGAGTGGCGTCGGGAGGTGAGAACCGACTTTGCCGATGCAATTGCCGCAGCCGCAGAGGCAAAGGCAGAGGACCCCGGTGCGTTTGCCCTGGAGCACTTGCGGGCGCGACTGGAAGCGTATGACTTCCCGGTGATCCTCGCTCAGGAATGGGAACAGGAAGAGCGGTTGCTCGCGCTGTTGCGCCAAACTGATGAACCCTCCGCACGCAAGGTGAGGATCATCCGGGCGCTCGGCGAGTTGTTCGCCGCCTCGGCTGGTCCCGACCTGCGGACTCTGCTCCACGACCCGAACACGGAGATCGCCGCGGCGGCGGCCATTGCCCTGGGCAACATCGGCCAACAGGACAGCCTGGCCGCGCTTATCGAGGCATTGCAAGTCGGCAGTCCCCCGCTGAAGCTCGCCGCCGCGAAGGCGTTGGGGAAAGTCGGCGCCCTGCACGGGAACGCAGCAATCATTCCCCCGCTGCTCGACGCGCTCAAGACGGACGATATCGCCCTCAAGACCGAGGTCGTCTGGGCCTTGGGGCAACTGCCCGACCGGCGGACCTATGAACCGCTTTTGGCTTTGCAACGGTCTCTCCGCGATGTCCGCACCAGCGACCGCACGTCACCGGAGGGGAAACTCTGGGATGCGCTGAGCTATGCCCTTAAACAGATCGACGCCTTCGATCAGCTCAACTGATCCGCTAGCACGGAGCTACGAGTTCCGTGTGAACCGTAGCGAACAGCCTGCAGTTTTGAACGATGTAGATACACGGCTAGCGATCGGTTCGTTTCCAGGCTTTCACCGTTCTCCCCCTTTTGGCCAGAGAGCCAAGAGGGCCGAAGTCCGACTTGAAAAGCTCAGCAAGCGCTACGGCCGAGCCGATGTCCTCACCAGGCGGCGCTGGCCGTGCGCGAGGGAGAACTATTCGCAATTGTCGGCCCCTCTGGTTGCGGCAAGTCCGCGCTGCTGCATCTGATCTCCAGGCTCGATACTCCGACGGAGGGTCGCATCCTCTTCGACAGCCGGGATGTGACGGAGTTGCCGCCGCGGGCGAGGGATGTCGCACGAGTCTTTCAAAGCTACGCCCTCTATCTGCACATGACTGTGGCGGAAAACCTGGCCTTTCCGCTCCACGTGGCGAAGCGCGGGACCGGCCGGTCCCGCGAGGAGATTGCCGCCGAGGTGCGGCGCATCGCCGAGCTCCTAAGGCTCGCAACGGTGTTGGAACACCGCCCGCGGGAACCTTTCCGGAGGCCAGCGGCAACGGGTGGCGCTGGGGCGCGCACTGATTAGAAGGCCTCGGGTGTTTCTCGGTTGGATGAACCCGCTCTCCAATCTGGATGCCCAACTGCGAGCCGGCATGTGGGCCGAACTGCGGAAACTGCACCACGACGTGAAGACCACCATGATCTCTGTCACTCACGACCAGACCGAGGCGATGACGCTCGCCGACCGTCTGGCGGTCCTGGATCGGGGTCGCCTTCAGCAGATCGGCACACCGCGCAACTTCTACGCGACGCACCGGCGAATCGGTTCGTTGCGGGATTCATCGGTTCCCTGCCCATGAATTGTTGGACGCGCGCCTCGAAGACAGGGAAGTTCGGGCAGGGCCGATCCGTTTCCGTCTGCCTGCGGGAGTCGAGACGCGGCGTGGAGCACCCGCCGGCACGGCCGTCACGCTCGGCATCCGGCCGGAACATGTGCGGATGTATGCGGCCGACGCAGCGGATGGGAACAGCGGCATCGTCGGCACGGTGTGCTGACCGAACTCTCGGGAAGCCAACTGTGGGTGAGTGCGGAACTTGGCGGCTACAATCCGGGAACGATCCTCGTCGGTCTCGCAGATGCGACTGCTCGGCCTCAACCCGGCGATCACGTTACGGTCTCACTCGACCGGATGGTGCCCCACCTCTTCGATGCGGAAACCGGCGCGCGCCTCGACTGTGAAATCGGGCTTGAGCCGGGAGGACGGGGTTCAGGTTTTCTGCCGCAGGCGGAGCACCACGACCGACCGGGATTCCAGCTCGTATGACTCCCCACCCTTGAGCATCTTCTTCAACGGCTGCCGCTCGCCGGAGAGCGCGGTGTCCAGAACCGGCACCCACCGCACGCCGCGCTTATGCGCCGGCAACGTGAAGGACAATGGTTCATGGTGCATGTTCAACAGGATGAGCAAGGTCTCGTCCCGAATCGGTTGGCCCCGCTCGTCCGTCTCTTCGATGGCGTCCCCAGCCAGGCGCAACCCCAGAGACCGCGCATAGCCGGAGCCCCAATCCTCATCGGTCATCTCTTTGCCGTCGGGACGAAACCAGGCGAGGTCCTTCACTTCGGAGCCCCGGATGCGACGGCCTTGAAAGAAGCGCCGCCGCCGGAGCACCGGGTGCCGCTTACGAAACGCGATCAGGCCCTGCGTAAACGCCAACAGCTCGCGTGCCGAGCGGTCGAGTTGCCAATCGAACCAGCTCAGCTCGTTATCCTGGCAATAGGCGTTGTTGTTGCCGCGTTGGGTCCGCCCGATCTCGTCGCCGCCGCAGATCATCGGGACTCCCTGTGACAGGAGCAGAATGGCCAAAAAATTCCGCTTCTGTCGTTCGCGCAGCGTGTTGACCGCCGGATCGGCGGTGGGGCCTTCGACCCCGCAATTCCAGCTCAGGTTGTCGTCGGTCCCGTCGCGGTTGTCCTCGCCGTTGGCTTCGTTGTGCTTGTGGTTGTAGGACACCAGATCGTGCAGGGTGAAGCCGTCGTGAGCGGTGACGAAGTTGATGCTGGCATGGGGCCGTCGTCCTCCGCCTTCATACAAGTCGCTGCTGCCGGACAGGCGGTAGGCCAGTTCCGCCACCTGGCCCCCATCCCCTCGGACGAACCGCCGGATGGTGTCCCGATATTTGCCGTTCCACTCGGCCCAGCCCACCGGGAAGTTGCCGACTTGATAGCCGCCTTCGCCCAAATCCCACGGCTCCGCGATCAACTTGACCTGGGACAGGACCGGATCCTGATGAATGATGTCGAAAAAAGCGCTCAACCGGTCCACATCGTGAAGCTCGCGCGCCAGCGTGGAGGCCAGGTCGAAGCGAAAACCGTCCACGTGCATCTCCAGCACCCAATAGCGTAGGCTGTCCATGATGAGCTGGAGCGTCCGCGGATGTCTGACGTTCAGACTGTTGCCGCAGCCTGTATAGTCCATATAGTATCGAGGCTGATCGGGGACCAGACGGTAGTAGGTGGCGTTGTCGATGCCGCGAAACGACAGCGTCGGCCCGAGGTGGTTGCCTTCCGCCGTGTGGTTGTACACAACGTCCAGAATCACCTCAATCCCGGCGCTGTGGAGCGTTTTGACCATCGTCTTGAACTCCTTGACGTGGCGTCCGCGCACCGGCGAGGCCCCGTACCGGATATCCGGCGCAAAGAATCCGATGGTGTTGTAGCCCCAGTAATTCGTCAGCCCGCGATCGTGGAGATGCTTGTCCCGCACGAAGTGATGAACCGGCAGCAGCTCGACCGCCGTCACGCCCAACTCCGTAAGATAGTCAATGATCGGAGGAGTGGCCAAGCCGGCATACGTGCCTCGTAGCGCCTCCGGCACCTCCGGATGCTGCACCGTCAGTCCTTTGACGTGCACTTCGTAGATGATGGTCTGCTCCCAGGGCGTGCGCAGCAGGCGGTCGCCGCCCCAGGTGAAGGCCTCATCGATCACGACGCATTTAGGAACGTTCCCGGCGTTGTCCCGATCGTCCCGGGACAGGTCCGCCTCCGGATCACCGACGCGATAGCCGAACATGGCGTCCGACCATTCGACCGTGCCCGCGATCGATCTCGCATACGGATCGATCAACAGCTTGGCGGGATTGAAGCGGTGCCCTTCTTGGGGCGCATAGGGTCCGTGCACGCGATAGCCGTAATGTTGTCCGGGCCGCACTTCGGGGAGATACACATGCCAGACCTGGTCGGTGCGTTCTTCGAGGCGGATCCGGTGGGTCTCCCGTATGTCATGTGGCCCGTCGAACAAGCACAGCTCGACGGCGGTGGCGTTCTCCGAGAACAGCGCAAAATTCACTCCCTCTCCATCCCACCTCGCGCCCAGGGGATACGGGCGACCAGGCCAGATTTTCATCTCGCAGCACTCCTATAGAGGCCTCTCATGCGCTACGTGCATGGATCCCTGCCAGACAGAACGCACGCGGTGTAAGTTATAGCCGCGGCAACCCGCCTGGCGCAACGCACCCGTGTTTCCGGTTGTGCAAGGCTGTCGAACCCCGTAGCATAGGCTCATTCTCGCGCAAAGGGGAGAAAAGGGAGCGAGGCACCAGGCAAGGGGTTTGTCTTCCTCCTCCTGACCTCTGACGCGAACTCATTTTGACGTGGAGCACGCAATGGACTGGAGTCGGCCGTGGCAACTTGATCTGGGCGCGCGACTTCTCGGCCCTGACTGCGTCCGTTTCCGCGTGTGGGCTCCTCGGGCGAAGACAGTCTCGGTCCGACTGCTCGGACGCAACAGCCCTCCCATTCCCTTGCAGGTGCAAGATCTCGGTTACTTCGAAGCGGACGTGCCGGGCGTGGTCGAAGGTGATCGGTACCTGTATGTGCTGAACAGCGAGCAGGAGCGACCTGATCCGGCGTCGCGTTTTCAGCCAGAGGGTGTGCATGGTCCTTCGGCAGTCGTGGACCCGCGCGCGTTCCGGTGGACGGATCAGGGCTGGCGCGGCCTCACGCGCGATGGGCTCGTCATCTATGAACTCCACGTCGGGACTTTCACACGCGAAGGCACCTTTCAGGCCGTCATTCCTCTGCTGGACTATCTTCAGCGGGACGTGGGCGTGACGGCGATCGAGTTGATGCCGGTCGCCCAGTTCCCTGGAACCAGAAATTGGGGGTACGACGGGGTCTATCTCTTCGCGCCGCAGGCGAGTTACGGCGGGCCATCGGGACTCCGGCTGCTGGTCGATGCCTGCCATGCCAAGGGACTAGGTGTGATCTTGGATGTCGTGTACAACCACCTGGGGCCGGAGGGGAATTATCTCGGGGACTTCGGGCCCTACTTCACCGACCGGTATTGGACCCCATGGGGAGCGGCGATCAACTATGACGGTCCGGACAGCGACGAGGTCCGGCGATATATTATCGACAACGCGCTCCATTGGATCACAGAATATCACATCGACGGACTCCGCTTGGACGCCGTTCACAGCATCTACGACTTCGGAGCGCGCCACATCTTGCGCGAACTGACCGACGCGGTCCACGCGCAAGCCGAGCGGCTGGGACGATCCGCTCTGGTCATCGCCGAGAGCGATCTGAACGACATCCGCATCATCGCGCCGCCGGAAGAGGGCGGGTACGGCCTCGACGCGCAATGGAACGACGACTTCCACCATGCGCTCCACGCACTGCTGACCGGCGAACGGGACGGCTACTATCAGGATTTCGGGCGGCTCGACCAGGTGGCAACGGCGATGCAGGATGGTTTCGTCTACACCGGGCAGCGGTCAGCCTATCGCCGGCGGCGTCACGGAAGCGTGTCCCGGGGCCGGCCCCCCTCGCGCTTCGTCGTATTCGCCCAAAACCACGACCAGGTCGGCAACCGTGCCCGCGGCGACCGCCTGAGCACGCTCATTTCGTTCGACGCGCTGAAGGTCGCGGCCGCAGCTGTCCTGTTGGCTCCGAACATTCCACTCCTCTTTATGGGTGAGGAATACGGTGAGCGCGCGCCCTTCCTCTATTTCATCGATCATGGAGACCCGGGCCTCGTCGAAGCCGTCCGCCGCGGACGGAAGGCGGAGTTCGCCGCCTTCGGATGGACGGGTGACATTCCCGATCCGCAGGATCCCACAACCTTCGAGCGTTCGCGGGTGCGTCCCGGCAAGCCGACCGATCCGCAGCAGGCGGCCCTGCTCCGCTGGTACTGCCGATTGATCGCCTTGCGCCGATCCGTTCTAGCCCTCGCCGCCTCGGAATCCAGCGAGGCCGGGCACCGCGTCCAGACCGACGACGCGCAGCAGATTCTGACCCTGCACCGCTGGGCCGCCGACGGCTCGGCCGCGCTGATCTGCTTGGGATTCAACAAGGAGCCGGCCTCCTTCAACCTGCACCCGCCGCAGGGAACATGGCGCTTGGCGCTGTGCTCCGAAGCCGCAGACTTTGGCGGAAGCGGAGAAGACCGTTGGCCGAAGGAACTGGCGCCCGAACATGGCGATGCGGCCGTCCGTCTCGCCCCGTATACGGCAGCTATCTACCTGAAATCGGATCCGTGATAGCGCCATAGGGCAAATGGGCACGCTGGCTTCGCCAAGGCGCGAAACGATCGGCCCGGCCATCCAAGCTGGATGCAAGGGCTAGCCCGGTTCTTGCCCAGATCGAGCCGGTTGCAACAGAACCAGGATGTCGTCGAAGTAAGCACCTCGCTGCCTCGGTACCACCAGGAGCAGCACATCGGGCTTAAGATCCCCGGCGCGCTTGCCGGTCTCCTCCGGACGGACGGCCCGCTCGACCAGATTGATGCGCCCCAGCTGTCAGCAGATCCTCCAGACAGTGCACGAGGCGCGGATACTCCACAGCAGCAGCCAAGACATACCTGCCAAAGGTGGCCGGAGAGATAGAGATGATAGTGTTCGCACCGCCTTGCCGGAATAGTTTGACGTTTTCTTCCTCCTGGGCGCTGATGATGCGCAACGACGGATGGAGAGGATCGCTTCCTGAATCGCGTCGCCCAGGAAGGCAACAACCCCGGTCTCAACGGCCGCGCGCACCCGCTGTTCCTCGGGATCAATCAACCAGGATACGTTCGGGCGAAAGGCCCTTTGCCAGGAGTTCCTTCACAGTGGACAGCCCGGTGTAGCCGAAGCCGCACACACTCACATGTTCGTGCAGCCCGGCTTGCAGTTTGGTCATGCAATACGCCCCTATGGATTGACGAATGATACGCCGTACCCAGAAACAGGAACCACACGACCACGCGGATCGGGGTGACGATGAGGGCGTCTGAGGGCGTCAATCAGGCGAGCCCGCGGCGCGACGGCACGATATCGCCGTATCCCACGATCGTCACGGTGATTATGCTGAAATAGACAATGTCGCCAAAGGAGACTTCGCCGGCGAGTTGGTCCCAGAGCCCGGCCCGACCCAGCCAGAGAAGAAGGATCACCGCGGCCAGTAGCATGAGGACCATGCCGAGCCGCGCCAGCAGCGTCCGGCTGGGCGCCCCGTCCGCGGGCGCAAATAAGACACGCGATCCGTTTCCATTCCGGCTCGTTTTACGAGCCTTGGCTCGCTCGTGCAGGATGAGACTCGAAGCAGAGGGAAGACGGGGTAACGCCACAGACTGCTCAGTTTGTGCCGCTGGCGATTTTCAAAGCGGGCCGAAGCGGTGGCGCAAGGCATGGAGCAGGGGTATCATAGATTTAGTCGCCAGGAGGGGCAATCCGCCGTTCCGGCGGGAAAATGAGGGAGCGATGAGGGAACGACGACGCCAACCCAGAGTTCTGGCCATGATCATGGCCGGCGGCAAGGGCGAGCGCCTCATGCCGCTGACGGCAGTCCGCAGCAAACCCGCGGTTCCATTCGCCGGCACGTACCGCATCATCGACTTCGTTCTCAGCAACTTCTTGAACTCCGGTATCTTGGCGATCTACGTGCTGGTCCAATATCGGTCGCAGTCCTTGATCGAACATCTGCGCCGGGCGTGGCGGACCGGTGGGTTGATCAAGCAAAACTTCATCACGGTGGTGCCGCCGCAAATGAAAGCCCGGGGCGGCTGGTACGAAGGCACTGCCGACGCGGTGTATCAGAACCTGAACTTGATCCGGGATTTCGATCCCGATCTGGTAGCCGTGTTCGGGGCCGATCATATCTATCGAATGGACATCAACCAGATGGTCCAGTTTCATCTGTCCTCTCATGCCGACGTGACGGTGGCGGCTCTTCCCGTTCCTCTCCACGCGGCCAAAGGCTTCGGCATCGTGGAGGTCGGGCACAAGGATCAGGAAGATCGGATTCTCGGCTTCGAAGAAAAGCCCAAGCAGCCTAAACCCATGCCGACCGATCCCGAACAGGCTTACTCGTCGATGGGCAATTATCTCTTCAACACCGACGTGCTGCTGGAGATCCTGGAACAGGACGCCGCGCGGCCGGGCTCCCACGATTTCGGACGGGACATCATCCCGCGCCTGCTCCGCACCCATCGTGTGATGGCCTACAACTTTCTGTCCAACGACGTGCCCGGCCTGAAACCCTACGAGGAGCGGGGATACTGGCGTGACGTGGGAACCTTGGACGCCTATTGGCAGGCCCATATGGACTTGCTGGGGGAGGCACCGATCTTCGATCTTCGCAACACCGAGTGGCCGATCCTGACCGACAAGTACGACGCGCCATCGGCTAGTCTGGTTCGGTCACGGATCGACCAGTCCATGATCGGCCAGGGCAGCCTGATCGTCGAGGCGGACATCACGCGGTCGGTGATTGGCCGGCACGTCGTGATTCAGCACGGCGCGCGGATCGAGGAATCCATCATTATGGACGGAGCGGTCATCGGCTCGAAGGCCCGACTCCGCCGTGTGATCGCGGACCGGTTTAATGTGATCCCGGCCGGAGCCGAAATCGGATTCGATCCGGAGGAGGACCGGATGCGCCATCAGGCGGTGACAAAGACCGGCCTGGTCGTGTTGCCGCGAGGTCAGCCCTCGCAACTTTCCCCCAGGACACTGTGACTATGGAGTTGTCTACAGCCGGCGGGCCGCGCTTTCCATCCGCGACCTATCGCATCCAGTTCAACCAGGCCTTCCCCTTCAAAGCGGCGACGCGCATCGTCCCGTATCTCCACGCGCTCGGCATCACGGACTGTTACGCCTCCTCGTACCTGAAGGCGGTGCCGGGCAGCACCCATGGCTACGACGTGGTGGATCCGACGGCCCTCAACCCCGAGCTCGGCACGGAAGACGACTACCGGGAATTCGTGCGGTCGCTTCAAGCCCACGGCATGGGACACCTGCTCGACCTGGTTCCGAACCACATGGGCATCGGACAGTCAGCCAACCGCTGGTGGCTGGATGTGTTGGAAAACGGGCCGAGTTCACGCTTCGCCAAAGTCTTCGACATCGACTGGCACCCGCTCAAGCGCGAACTGGACGGCAAGGTGCTGCTGCCCATCCTCGGCGATCTTTACGGCGCGGTGCTGGAAAACGGAGAGATCACGCTGGCCTTCGTGGACGGGAGTTTCGTCATCCGCTATTACAACTACACCCTGCCGGTGTCGCCCAAATCCTGGGTGAAGATCCTCTCCTATCGCCTGGATCAGTTGATCGCGCAGACTGGTGAAAACGCCCCGCACGTGCAGGAACTCGAAAGCATCATCACGGCACTGCGCCACCTGCCCGCCTGTACGGAAATCGATCCGCCGAAAGTGCGCGAACGCTACCGCGAGAAGGAGGTTGCTCGGATGCGCCTGGCCGCGCTGGCGCGGGACAGTTCGACCATCGCGGCGTTCATCGAGGAGAACGTGCATCGCTTCAACGGGACTAAGGGCGATCCGCGCAGCTTCGATCTGCTCGACGAACTGCTGAACGACCAGCCGTACCGGCTGGCCTTCTGGCGCGTGGCGTCCGAGGAGATCAACTACCGGCGCTTTTTCGATATTAATGAGTTGGCGGCCATTCGCATGGAAGACGAGGCAGTGCTCCGGGAGACCCATAAACTGATTTTCTCGCTGTTGAAAGAGCGGGTCGTGACGGGCCTGCGCATCGATCACGTCGACGGGCTTTACGACCCCGGCCGTTACCTCCGGCAGGTGCAGGCCTGGGCGGCACGCGAATTGCCGCGTTCCTCGGAACAGGATGCTGCCGCGGACCGGCCATTGTTCATCGTGGTGGAAAAAATCCTCGACAAGGACGAGCCCTTGCCCGAGACCTGGCCGGTGTACGGGACCACGGGGTACGATTTCCTGAACCTGGTCAACGGCCTATTCGTCCAAGGGGCCCACGAACGGGCGATGGACGAGACGTATGCGCGGTTTACCCGCACCCGCCTGTCCTACGCCGACCTGATCTACGAGACGAAAAAGCTCATCATGCGCGTCTCGATGGCGAGCGAGATCAATGTGCTCGGGCACCAGTTGAATCGACTGTCGGAGCGGGACCGCCGCTCGCGCGATTTCACCCTGAACAGTCTGACACACGCGATCCGGGAAATCATCGCCTGCTTTCCGGTTTACCGGACTTACGTCACCGACGGCCCGGAGCCGGTCCTGGAGCGGGATCGGACGTACATCCGGCAGGCGGTCGCCCAAGCCAAGCGGCGCAACCCCGCCCTCAGCGGGCTGGTGTTCGACTTCGTCCAGACCCTGCTGCTGAAAGAATGGGATGAGCGCACCGTGCAGGACCGGCGGGAACAACTGCAGTTCGTGATGAAGTTCCAACAGACCACCAGTCCGGTGACGGCCAAGGGGATCGAGGACACAGCGTTTTACCTGTACAACCGGCTGGTGTCATTGAACGAGGTTGGGGGAGACCCGCAACAATTCGGGGTCCCGCCGGCCCTGTTTCATAAGCGCATGCGCGAACGCCAGGCCCGCTGGCCTTGCACGCTGTCAGCCACCTCCACGCACGACACCAAGCGCAGCGAGGACGTGCGGGCCAGGATCAACGTGCTGTCGGAACTGCCACAGGAGTGGCGAGTGCGTGTCACCGGCTGGAGCCGGTTGAACAAGAAACTGAAGACCGAGGTGGACGGCCAGCCGGCGCCGGATCGGAACGAAGAATATCTACTGTACCAGACGCTGCTGGGCGCCTGGCCCCTGACGCAACCGGACGACCGCGAATATCAGGTCTTCTGCGACCGCATCCAGAGCTACATGCAGAAGGCGTTGCGGGAGGCCAAGGTCCACACGAGTTGGGTCAATCCGAACCACGCTTACGAAGCCGCGGTCTTCCGTTTTATCGCGGCGTTGCTGGACCGCCGCAAGCCGAACCCCTTTCTGGAGGATTTTCTGCCGTTCCAGGAACGGATCGCGCGCTACGGCGTTTGCAATTCGCTGGCGCAGGTATTGCTCAAAATCACAGCGCCCGGTATTCCGGACTTTTACCAGGGCACAGAGCTGTGGGACTTCAGCCTCGTCGATCCCGATAACCGCCGCCCGGTGGATTATGACCTCCGGACCAGCCTGCTCGCCGATCTGCAGAAGGCGTGCGAGGAAGCGGGAGCGGATCGGCGAGGCCTGGTCGCGCAGCTGATGGAGAGCTACGCCGACGGACGGATCAAACTGTACGTGACCACGAGCTGCCTGCGATACCGCCGCGAGCATACCGATCTCTTTCTGCGGGGCGAGTACGTACCCTTGGGGGCGCGCGGCGACCGGCCGGACCACCTGGTCGCCTATGCGCGGACTCACCGGGATCAGACGGTAGTAGCGGCGGTCACCCGTTTGGCGGCTGGCCTGGGCCGTGGCACCGCGTCGTTCCCCCTAGGACGCAGCGCCTGGGGTGACACGTGGCTCACGGTGCCGTCGTGGCGGTCCGGATCGCCCTATCGGAACCTTCTCACCGGCGAATTGCTGAAGACGACCGATGCAGAAGGGACCCAGGTGTTGTCAGCGGCCGAGATCTTCGGAACCTGTCCGGTCGCTTTGCTGGAACGGATTTCGTGACCGAACGGAGTGACGGAAGCCTGAGTGTTCAGGACATGCCGGGCGCAGCGATCGGAGATCACGGCGTGATCGGTGATCGGCACACGGTCGCGCTTGTCAGCCGCGACGGCTCGCTCGACTGGTGCTGTTCACCATCTCGGAAAGAACCTGCACGCGGAGTTTACCCTGTCCGCCGGCCAAAGTGTGACGTTCTCCCTCGTTCATCTGGATGCCTGCATCGATGCCGAATTGCTGGACATGCCGTAGTCTGGCGACTCGGCATTGCGGGACACTGTGGCATTCAGGCGAAAGTGGCTGGCCCAGTGGCCGTACCACGGGCGATGGCGCGAAATGGTGCAGCGGTCGGCGCTGACTTTGAAACTCCTCACTTCTGCCCCCACCGACGCTATTGTGGCCGCGCCCACGACCAGCCTGTCGGAAGATCCGGGCGGCGTGCAAAATTGGGGTTACCGCTTCACCTGGATGTGCGATGCCGCCTTTACCCTGTACGCCCTGCTGCGCCTCGGGTTCACGCAGGAAACCAGCCGCTTCATGGAATGGCCGGACCCTGTTGCCACGAACTCGAGCCGGACGGCGCACTCCGGCCGGTCTACGGGATCGATGGGCGGCACGATCTGCCCGAGGTGGAGCGGTTGCACCTGGCCGGGCTTCGGGGGTCGCGTCCCAACCGCATTGGCAATGGCGTCGCGGGACAACCGCGGTTGGACATGGACGGCGCGCTGATGGACGCCGTCTCCCTCTTTAACAAGCATGGCCGTCCGATCAGCTATGACTTGTGGGTCAACCTGACCAAGCTGCTGGAGGACGTCTGCACCCATTGGAACCAATGGAACCAACCGGACGAAGGCCTCTGGGAGGTGCGCGGCGGCCGGCAGCACTTCGTGTATTCCAAGGTCATGTGCTGGGTTGTGCTGGACGGGGGGATCCGGATCGCCGACAAGCGGGGGTTCCCGGCAGACCGCACCGTCTGGGCAGCCCAACGGGACCGGATTTACACCGATGTCATGCGCCGCGGATGGAGCCCGGAGGCCGGCGCCTTCGTCCAGCACTACGGCGGTCGGGAACCGGATGCAAGTAACTTGCTGCTGCCGCTAGTGTTCTTCGTCTCGCCGACTGATCCGTGCATGCTCTCCACGCTGGACCGGACCCTGCAAGCGCTCGTGTCCGACAGCCTCGTGCGCCGCGACCGCATCGGACAGGCCGCGCCGGATGGCTTGCCCGGCGGCGAAGGCACGTTCAGCGTCTGTACTTTCTGGCTGGTGGAAGTGCTCACCAGGGCCGGGCGGCTGGCAGAAGCACGGCTGATCTTTGAAAAAATGTTAAGCTATGCCAATCACTTGGGATTGTACGCGGAGCAACTGTCGCCGACGGGCGAGCAATTGGGTAATTTCCCTCAGGCCTTTACCCATATTGGGTTAATCAGCGCCGCATCCAATTTGGATCGCTACCTGGGACAGGGAGGAGCATTATGACGCTGCAGGAGCGCGAAAAGCGACGTCCGAGTGCGGCGGCCACGCCATTCACATTCATCGGGTGCAGCGAATTGCAAGAACTGCTGGGCAAGAAAGCCGATGACGAAAAGGAATTGGCCGAACTGCTGGAAGAGGTGCCGGTCGATTCCGTCTACTTCCACACGCACCGTTATTTCCTGCGCCACAGCGCCATCGCCGGTACCTATGCGAACGACTTTGCCCACTGGGTGATCACCCAGGTTCGCGACCGAGTGCTCGGGGAACGACTGGCGGTGCTGGACCCTTTCGACTTTGCGAGTCTGGAAGAACTGCGGGAGGAAATCATCTCGATCATCGACGACCATCTGTCGCGGACCTCGGTCGTGCCCCGGGTCATCTTCGGGGAACCGTTCCATTTCAACCAGTCCCGCATCATCGAGGTGCCGACTGGTCTGCAGGCCCGCACCCTGCCCGAATTCCGGAACGCGTTGGCGGAGGTGGACGCTAGCGCGATTTATTATCATATGTTCGAAGCGCGGATCCGTCTCCGTCGAGAGGAAAGCGATTTTTCCTTCTGGATCAGGCAAGCGTTGGGACTTCCCGACCTGGCGGCCAGGCTCCGCGCCATCAACCCGTATGTTGGAAGCCTCGAACGTCTCCGTTCCGCCCTGCTGGTCGCCTGCGATGAATTCCTGGACCGAACGGGCGAACCATGAATGAACGGAAAGGAAGGACACCGTGCTGAGCACCGACGAATACTGGTACAAGGACGCGGTCTTCTACGAGCTGCATGTCAAGGCCTTCTACGACAGCAATGACGACGGTATCGGCGACTTCCGCGGCCTCCGAGAGAAGTTGGATTATCTGCAATGGCTGGGCGTCGATTGCCTATGGCTGCTGCCCTTCTTTCCATCGCCGTTGCGGGACGACGGGTACGACGTGTCGGATTATTTCGGCGTCTATCCAGACTACGGCTCACTGGAGGATGTGCGGGCGTTCCTTGACGACGCCCATCGACGCGGCATTCGCGTGATCGCGGACTTGGTGCTGAACCATACGTCCGATCAGCATCCCTGGTTCCAGGAGGCGCGGCGGTCGCCTCACTCCCTCCTGCGTCATTATTACGTCTGGAGCGACACCGATCAGAAATACAGCAAAGCCCGGATCATCTTCATCGACACGGAAAAGTCCAACTGGACCTGGGATCCGGAGGCGCAAGCCTACTATTGGCACCGTTTCTTCAGCCACCAACCGGACCTCAACTACGAGAATCCTGCGGTGCGCCGGGCCATGCTGGATGTCATGACTTATTGGCTGGATCTGGGATTGGACGGGTTTCGATGCGACGCCGTGCCCTATCTGTTCGAGCGGGAAGGCACGATTTGCGAGAACCTGCCCGAGACGCACGCTTATCTGAAGGAGATCCGCCGGCACCTCGACGAGCGGTACTGCGGACGCATCCTCCTCGCCGAAGCGAACCAGTGGCCGGCCGACGTGTGCTCCTACTTTGGCGACGGCGACGAGTTCCATATGGCGTTCAACTTCCCCCTCATGCCGCGGCTGTTCATGAGTGTGCGGAGCGAGGATCGCCAGCCGATCATCGACATGTTCACGCACACGCCGCCCATTCCTGAGAACTGCCAGTGGTGCCTCTTTCTCAGGAATCACGACGAGTTGACGCTGGAGATGTGCACCGGCGAGGAGCGGGACTATATGTACTATGCCTATGCGAGGGATCCGCAGGCGCGGCGCAACGTCGGGATTGTGCGGCGGCTCGCGCCGCTGCTGGAGAACGACCGGCGCAAGCTTGAGTTGCTGAACAGTTTGGTGTTCACGCTGCCCGGTAGCCCGATTGTCTACTATGGCGACGAGATCGGCATGGGCGACAATATCCACCTCGGCGACCGGAACGGTGTGCGCACACCGATGCAGTGGACGGGAGACCGGAACGCCGGCTTCTCCAAAGCCGACCCGGCGAAGCTCTACCTGCCAGTGATTGCAGACCCGGTGTACGGCTATCAGGCGATCAACGTGGAATCGCAGATCCAGACTCCGCATTCCCTCTTGAACTGGATGCGGCAATTGATCCGTATCAGAAAAGCCCGGCCCGTGTTCGGCCGCGGGACGCTGGAATTTCTCCCACATGCCAACGAGAAGGTGCTGGTCCACGTGAGGGCCTACCGGGGGGAGACTGTCCTTTTGGTTCACAATCTCGCCGGCTCGGCCCAGCCGATCGAGCTGGACCTGAGCCGGTTCCGTGGCTCGACGCCGATCGAGCTGTTCGGCGAGTCCCGGTTTCCCCCCATCGGCAACCGTCCATACGTACTCAGCGTGGGCCCCTACGGGTACTACTGGTTCCTCCTTCGCTCGAAGGACGGCGAGGACAATCTTTATGGCATCGAACGTACCGCGATCTGAACGAGGAACTATGAACTGCCGGCTGCCGGCCGCCCAATCCTAGCCGCCAGCTCAGGAGTTACCTGAGCGGAAGCACACCGCTGCCATGACCGCGAGCTTGGACGAGTATCGAGAGATCGCGCCCAAGGGGACCGTGGATTTTCTCTGCCGGCTCAGCGAGCTGGTGAAGGGGCGGAGCTTCGTCAACGTCAATACGGTCCGCTACGGAGGCGGCGTCGCCGAAATCCTGCGCCGCCTCGTGCCGCTGATGAAGAGCCTGGGCGTCGAGGCGCGCTGGGAAGTCATCGCGGGCGGCCAGGAATTCTTCGACGTCACCAAACGCTTCGCCAACGCGCTGCAGGGCCAGGAGCAGACGATCACGGAGGAGATGTACCAGACCTACTTGCAGATCAACCAGCGGAACGCCCAGACCCTCAACCTGGAGGCAGATCTCGTCATGGTCCACGATCCGCAACCCGCGGCGCTGGTCGAGCATCGGAAGAAGGGCACATGGATCTGGCGCTGTCACCTCGACATCGCGCAGCCGCAGCGGCGGGTGTGGAGCTTCTTGCGCCGGTACGTGGTAAAGTATGATGCTGCGATCTTCTCGCTTCCCCATTTCACCCAACGCCTGCCGATCCCGCAATTTCTGATTCATCCCTCCATCGACCCGCTGAGCCACAAGAACCGCGAACTGGCTAGGAGCGAGGTGCATGCGATTATGGACCGGCTGCAAATCCCGAGAGACAAGCCGATCCTCCTGCAGGTCTCCCGATTCGAACGGTTCAAGGACCCGGTCGGCGTGATCCAGGCCTACCGGCTGGTCAAGAAGCATCACAACTGTCGACTGGTCCTGGCCGGCAGCGGCGTGACGCATGATCCCGAAGGAGAAGCGGTGCTTGCCGAAGTCCAGGAAGCCGCCGGAGGAGACCCTGATATCCACGTGCTGCAACTGCCGCCGGAAGCCGACCTAGAGATCAACGCCCTGCAGAGGGCAGCGACGATTGTGATCCAGAAGTCCCTCAAAGAGGGATTCGGACTGACGGTGTCGGAAGCCATGTGGAAAGGCAAGCCGGTGATCGGGGGGACGGCTGGAGGCATCGCGGCTCAGATCATCGAGGACGTGACCGGCTATACCGTGCATTCTCCCGAGGGCGCCGCCTTCCGTATCCGCCACCTCCTGAACAACCCCGGCCTGATTGGCCGGATGGGCGGCGCCGCGCGGGAACATGTGCGCCGCAATTTTCTGATCACCCGACACCTTGGCGACTACCTGACCTTGCTGAAAATCTTCACCGGACCATGACGCTCGACTTCCTCACTCACGACGTGCGCGGACGGCTGTCGGAGATCGGCGCCGCCGACATTCTGGTCGGAGTGCCCACCTACAACAACGCCAAGACCATCGAACGGGTGCTGCTGACCGTCGATCAAGGGTTGATCGAGCGGTTCCCGGACGCACGTTGCGTGATCGCGGTGTGCGACGGCGGCTCGCAGGACGGGACACCGACGATCGCGGAACGCGCCGCACTCAAGACCCCGCTCCGGCTGCTTGTTTCCCTGCCTCCTTCTCCGCTGACCGTCGCCCCGTATCAGGGTGCTGCGGCTATGGAGGAGGCGGTCCGGCTTCTCTTCGCAATCAGCACCACCCTCCGGGCGCAGGCTTGCGTGGTGATCGACGCCGACCTTTTGTCAATCACGCCCGGCTGGATGGACCTGCTGATCAGACCGATCCGCGACGAGCGTTTCGATTACGTCGCGCCGCTCTTTCGTCGCCACAAATACGACGGGAGCCTGAGCAACGGCGTCATCTATCCGTTGACCCGCGCGTTGTACGGGAAGCGCGCGCGCCAGGCGCCGGGCGGCGGTTACGGTGTGTCGGGTGCGCGCGCCGCGGCCTGGTCGGCTGAGGCCGAATGGGGAAGCGTTGTAACCCGACAGAGTCTGGATATCTGGATGCTGACCTCCGCGTTGGCGGAGAACGCGCGCGTCTGTCAGGCCTACTTAGGACCGGTACTCCACGAGCCTCGCGACGGCAAGGCGGACTTGTCCACGCAGTTGACCCGCGCAGTCGGCGCGGTCTTCACGCTCATGGAGCGCTACCAAGCGGAGTGGCAGAGCGTAACGGCCTCCGTGCCCGTGCCGGTCTTCGGCCCCCCGTTCGAAATGGAGACGGCTCCGGTCGCGATCAACGTGGCGCGCATGGTGAAGGCATTCAAGCAGGGGCTCCGCGACTTGTTGCCGATCTGGGAAGTCGTCCTGCCTTACGAGACGTTGAGCGAACTGCTTCCGTTGGGCGGTCTCGAGAGCGAAGAGTTTCGCCTGCCCGCCCAACTTTGGGTCCAGATCGTGTACGACTTCGCCTTGGCCTATCACGAGCGTTTGCTGCACCGGGAGCACTTGCTGAAAGCCATGACGCCCCTCTACCTGGGCTGGACTGCGTCCTTCGTGCTGGACACGAAGGACGGAGGCCAGGCCGAAGTCGAACAGGCCATCGAGTCACTGTGTGCAACCTACGAAGCGATGAAACCGTATTTGCTGCAGCGATGGAGGTAGCGGGATGAGCGAACTGTGGCAGGAAGCGATGGTCGAAGCCTTCCGGGACACCATGAAGCGGATCGCGTTGTTCTTACCCAATCTCCTCGCCATGATCAGCCTGGTGGCGACCGGACTGGCGGCGGCGTGGCTGGCGAAGGTCGTGCTGCTGCGCCTCCTCCGCGCCGTCCGGTTCGACTCGCTCTGCGAGCGCTGGGGGCTCACTGCCTCGCTCATCAAGGCAGGCATCAGGCAGTCTCCTGCCCACCTTGTTGGCCGACTGGCCTTCTGGATGATCTTTCTATTGTTCGCATTTATGGGCCTCGGCGCCCTTCAACTGCCAGCCTCGACTAGGCTGATGAACGGCGTCTTCGGCTTTCTACCCAGCCTGCTAGCGGCGCTGTTCCTGCTACTTTTCGGGCTGCTCCTAGCCAATTTTTTCGCCGAAGCGGCTTTGATAGCCGCTGTAAACGCACAGATTCGGGAGGCCCGGCTTATCGCCAATCTGATCCGATGGGGGATCATGATCTTCACGGCCGCGATGGTCCTGACTCAGTTGGGGATCGCCAAGGAGATCGTGGTTGCGGCCTTTTCGATCACGTTCGGCGGCATCGTGTTGGCACTGGCCATTGCGCTTGGCCTTGGAGGAAGAAACATCGCGAAGGAAGCGCTGGAACGCCGCCTCCGCGACGCTCGCGAACGAGAGGAAGACATTTCGCATCTGTAAGCGGATACGGCGGCGAACAGTTCTCGGCAGTTTGCCGTTCGCGACCGGCTAGCTTTCTGAAGGAACGGACATGCAGCGTACGGAAGGCAGAATCCGCTCGTCATCGAACATGTCGCGCCGGAAATCGACGGAGGCCACCTGGACGGATCGGTTCAAGTCGCGGCGACGCGATCTGGCCAAGAAAGTCGAGGCAGGCCGCCAGGACGCAGCGGTGGACCGGTTGACCAGCGCGGGGCTGCTAAAGGACATGGTCCGGCGCCCTGCCGGCTCCGAGGGTGATCACAGCGGAACAAAGCAACACCTCGGTGCGGTGCGGAGAACGGGCAATCTGGAAGTTGTATCGGCGCTTCGAAGACGGAATCAATCCGGACCTGGAAATCGGCCGGCATCTCACCGAGCGACGGTTTCCCCATGTCCCGCGCCTCCTGAGCGCGATTGAGTACTACCGGGAGAGGGGCGAACCGGCGACCTTGGCCGTCCTTCAAAGCTTCGTGCCCAATCGGGACGACGCCTGGGACTATACGCTAGAGTCGCTGCGCGCCTACTTCGCCCGGGAGCGGCCGACTCCCACGGTTTCCGACGACACGGCGGAGCCGGAGGACCGGCTGTCCTTGCTGCTCGACGGCTCCGTCCCGCAACAGGCCGAAGCGCGGCTCGGTCCGTATCTAGACTCGGCTCAACTGTTGGACCGGCGCACTGCCGATTGCACACGGCGCTGGCGGCATCCCCTCATCCTGACTTCGCGCCGGAACCGGTTTCTGCCGCCTACCTGCGGGAACGTTGCGAATCGGTCGTGCGGTCGGCAAGCCAGGTGTTCGACTTGCTACGCCAGCGGCGGGCCGATCTCCCGGACCAGGTGCGCAGAGAGGCCGACGACTTCTCGATCGGAACGTACGTTTGTCTCGCTGCCTGGAGATATGGCGTGGCCTCCATGCCTGCCGCGTTTCGTATCCGCTGTCAGGCGATTTCCACTTAGGGCAAGTGCCTCACACGGGCCGGGACTTCGTGATCATCGATTTCGAAGGTGAGCCCGCCCGCCGAGTCGAATCGACAGCGCGGACCGAAGAACTGCTTCGCCTGGACCTTGTCGAAAAAGCGCTGTATGAGAAATACGAACTGAACAATCGCCCAGACTGGGTCCGGATTCCGCTGCGCAGCCGGCGCCAACTTCTGACGTAGAGCGGCTGGCACCGATCGTGCTCTTGTCCGAACGGAACGCAGGCATCAATTCGTCGTTTCCTCATCCGTCAATCGATGATCGCCGTGGAAAGAGATTAGTCCCTTTACAAAGTATCTTCGACGAGTGGCATTGTCTCATTCCCGCAGATACCGGTTCACCTCCGCGGGCTCGAAACGGTCGGCGGCCAGCACGTTTTCGACGAAGCGGAAGATGGTCCGGCGGACTTGAATGGTCAGGTCCGGATACCACAAGGGACTGGCAATGACCAACCCGCGGAACGCGAAGAACGGCGCGGCCGTTTCGGTGACCGCGCGGTCTTTGCTCGCCGACAGGTAGGTCTCCCAGAACAGACGGAACAGCACCTCTAGCGGCCCCTGCAGCTTCCCCCAGCGACACAAGGAGAAAAAGAGATAGTTGATCGACATCGCCGTCACGTCATCGGCCGGCTCGCCCCACTCCCCGCGCGAACGGTCCAACACGCTGAAATCCGTGCCGTGACGAAACAAGACATTCCACGGGTGAAAGTCGCCATGGACTTGGGAAAGACGGTCAGTCCGGTTCCGCAAGCGCCATCGCCAACGGTTGCAGGCTTCTTCGATCGACCGCAGGAGCTCGCTGGTAATAAACGCAAAGCGCGTCGGATAGCTGTCGGTCAATCCCATAATGCATTCTCCGTGGCCGATCAGCTCGCGCAGCCTCCGCCGATATAAGTCGGGATCGCGCCGTTTGACCCGATGGATCGTCGCCAGGTAACGCGCCAGGCCGGCCGCGCGTCGCCGATCGAGATCCCGCAACCTGCCGTCCTTCGCCAGCCGTTCGAGATCGGTATGATAGCTCACTCCCTCTGCCCAAGCCGTGAGCACAAAGAACTCGCGCGCGGCCGCGACGGAAAACAGCGCATGGTCTTTGGTGAACGCGCCGACATCGAGGGCCTTCACATGTCGCGGCAGGCGGCTGTAGGAATCATAGTCCCAGAGAAGGGCCTGCGCCCGGTCCGCCATATGTTCGTGGCCGAAGGGCCCGGGGCTCATTGTCTCCAACACAGCCTGCCGGATCGTCCGGTCCACCTGAAACGTGAGTCGAACCGGGGCTCCGTATCCGTATTGCTTATAACTGTCTCCTGCAGTCTCCTTCCCGATGGGTCCGAAGGAGATCAGCCGGGTGGCAGAACCGAATCGTTGCCGCAAATAAGCTTCCAACTTCGCTCGCTGGAGTGTCGGCATACAGACTCCTCCTTACGTCCTTACGCAACTCATGTTCCAAATCGACAATAAAGGGAATTTTCAGAAATGCCCCGCCACAACTCAGATTCGGAACTTAGAATTTTTAGAATTGGCATGCTCCCTGTCCCGAACAACATACCTTGGAGTGCTGCATTCGGCTGCAGTCTCGGAAAAGAGACTGAGGAATTATGCACCAGTCGAGGAGCCGGCTAGGACTATGTGGCCAGGAAGGAGAGGCGGCCAGAACGGAGCAGGGATTGGGAAATAAGAAATAGGGAATATTGAATGTTCGCGCGGACTTCTGCGTGTCGATTTCTTCATTCCCCCACCTTAGCCTCTCATCTCCCACCTAGGTCTGATCAAGGCATATCGTTTGCTGATCCAACGGATGGATACCCCTCTTTTCAGGAGGCGCAATGAGCCTAGAAATCGAGAGCCGCAATGTGGCGATGACGCCGCGATGGAAAACCGAGATAGAGGAACGGATGAACGATCTGCGACGCGGTCACAATGATCTGATTCGGGGGCGCGTGACCTTGGCCAAGAACCGCCACCATAAAAAGCTTAAAAACGTGGCCGAAGCGCTCATTGTCATCACCCTATCCGGACGTCATACGATCACGGCTCGGAAAGCGGACAAGACGTTCGAGGAAGCCATCCGCGCCGCTTTCGACGCTATCTCGATTGAACTGCGCAAATTCCGTGAAAAGCGTGCCAGTACCGAAATCCGCACTCCGCCCGTTCCCCCGTTCCGCGGTGTCGTTTGCAAATTGTTCCCCGAAGAAGGGTACGGATTCATTCTCATGGAGGGGGGAGGCGAGGTGTACTTTCATAAGAACGCGCTCCACGGCCTGTCGTTCGACAAACTTGAAGACGGAACCGAGGTCGTCTTCAACGTTGAAGAAGGCGAGAAAGGTCCCCAAGCCACCACCGTGAATCCTGTTCCGGTGATCGGATGACCGCCGACGTGATGGACAAATTCAAACTGCCGGCTTCGATGTTGGCACCTACGGTCGAACCGAGCCGGCTCGGCTTTGCAGACACCAGCGAACTCGATCCGCTTGATGACATTATCGGGCAGGAACGGGCGGTCGAGGCTTTGGAATTTGGCCTGCGGATGCAGAGCGCCGGATTTAACCTCTATGTCTCTGGACCGGCCGGGACGGGCAGAGGTTCGCTTGTCCGCCAGATGGTCGCCCGGTTGGCGCAGTCATCGCCTGCCCCGCCGGATTGGTGTTACGTCAATAACTTCCATGATCCTACCCGGCCGATCTGCCTGGCTCTACCGGCGGGTCAAGGCCGGCCCCTCATGCGCAACATGGCCGCGTTCATCGACGGACTCCGGCGGGAAATTCCCGCAATCTTCGAGACCAAGAAGTATCTCGATGCGAAGGCCAAACTGGTCGAAGAAACCGAAGCAAAGAAAAAGGCGCTCTTTCGGGACTTGGCGGAACTCTGTCGAGAGCGCGGATTCGGGTTCGAAGAAACGCCGATCGGCTTTGGGTTGGTCCCCCTGCGGGCCGGTCGCCCAATGACTGAACAGGAGCTCGAGTCCCTTTCTGATGAGGAGCAGCGTGAGCTGACAGAACGAAGAAAGGCACTGGAAAGCGAAATCCGTGAATTCCACGTGCGGGTCCATGCCTTGGATCATGAGGCCGAACAGCGGCTTCATGAGATGGACCGACAACTTGTCGCCCATGTCCTGGACGCTCGATTTCGGCCGTTAAGAGATCGGTACGCCGATCTGCCAGCGGTCTGTAGGTACTTGGACGAGGTCCGGAAGGACGTGATCGCCAACTATAAGGATTTCCTTCCGCGCGAAAGTCCGGTTTTACCGATTCCGGGGCTCGAGCCGACGGGACGTCGATCGGATCTCACCCGTTACATGGTCAACGTCGTGGTGGAGCACAAAGCTGACGGCGGGGCGCCGGTGGTGGATGAGCCGCATCCGACCTATGCCAACCTCGTCGGGAAGATCGAACGGAAAGCCCACCTGGGCGTGATGTACACCGATTTCACCGAAATCCGTGCTGGGGCGCTGTTGCAGGCCAGCGGAGGCTTCCTGATCCTCAACGCGCTTGATGTCCTGCGCCAACCCTTTTCATGGGATGCGCTGAAGCGCGTCATCAAGACGCGATCGGTTAAGATCGAAGATCCGAGCGAATTCTTCGGGCTCTCGACTGCAGGCCTCAGACCCGAGCCAATTCCAGTCGATGTCAAGGTGATCCTGGTCGGCCCTCCGCTCATCTACCATCTCCTGCAAGCGTATGAAGAGGATTTTTCGAAGATCTTCAAGGTGAAAGCTGACTTCGACGTCGACGTGCCCCACGATGAGTGCCAGGAGCGGCGGTATGCCCGGTTCATCGCCCGCCTGTGCCGCGATGAGCAACTCCCCCACTTCACAGCAGACGCGGTTGCCGAGGTGATCCGCGAAGGATTCCGCCTCGCGGAACGCCACGATCGGCTTTCTCTTCGATTCAGCCAGATCAGCGACCTGGTGCGCGAAGCCGCGTTCTGGGCCAAGCAGGAGGGACACAGCCTGGTAACCCAGGCCGACGTCGAGACCGCGATCAAACGGAAGCGACATCGGGCCAGCCTGCCCGAGCAATGGATCCAGGACGAGATCAAAGAAGGCACCATTCTAGTCGATCTGGAGGGCGAGGTTGTCGGCCAGGTCAACGGGTTGTCAGTTCACCAACTGGGCGACTATTCATTCGGCCGCCCATGCCGGATCACCGCCCGAACGTTTGTCGGCACCAAGGGACTCATCGACATCCAGCGAGAAGCCGAGCTGGCCGGACATATTCACAGCAAGGGCGTAATGATCTTGGCCGGCTTCTTGGCTGGAAAATTCGCCGGCGCCCATCCGTTCGCCTTGAGTGCAAGCCTCACGTTCGAGCAGACCTACTCGGAGGTCGAGGGGGACAGCGCCGCCGTCGCCGAGTTGGCCGCGGTCCTTTCCAGTCTGGCAGACGTGCCCGTGCGGCAGTGGCTGGCGGTCACAGGTTCGGTCAATCAACTGGGTGAAGTCCAACCGATCGGCGGCGTGAATGAAAAAATCGAAGGGTTTTTCGAATCTTGCAGGAAACGCGGGCTCACAGGGCGCCATGGGGTCATTATTCCGGCCCGCAATACGAAGCACCTGTCGTTGAGGCGCGAGGTCGTCGACGCCGTCGAAGCCGGCACGTTCGCCGTCTACGGCGTAAATACCGTCGAAGAAGCCTTGGAACTCCTGATGGGAATCCCGGCCGGAGAGCGAGGACCCGATGGAGATTATCCGCCTGACAGCCTCTACGGGCGCGTAGCTAGACGTCTCGCCGAAATGGCGCACACGGTCGCGGCATGGAGTGGTTCAGAGCGGCTGGAAGCGGCCAAAGAGTAGCGAAAGAGTAGCGTTGGAGCGCAGCGACCCATGCCGATGTATGAGTACAAATGCCAAGAGTGTGGGAAAGAATCATTGCTCGCGCTGACCTTGCAACAGCACGAGAAGGGCGAAGTGAAATGCCCTGCCTGCGGGAGCACGAACATGCGGCAGATGATCACTTCCTTCGTCCCCCACACCACCAAAAAGAGCTAAGGGCATGAACGGCAGCGCCGGTTCCCCGGCGCGTATGCGGTTTCGCCATGTTGAGCGCGGTGTTTGGCATGATGGCGGCCGATCTAGGGCCCATGACGGCGGAACCGACGTGAACCGCGGCCAGGCGGTTTATGAACGGCACTGCCTGGCCTGCCATGGCGTCAGCAGCCGGGGTGACGGCCCTGAAGCCGCCTTGTTGGGGACGAGGCCGGCGAATTTTCACCGCACCGTCTCGATGCCGAAGTCTGACGAAGAACTCCTGCGTATCATCGAGTACGGCGTGGTCTTTAGCCCGATGCATGCCTGGCAAGGGAAACTGACAGAAGACGAACTGACAAGTCCCATGAGCCCATTGCTCACTCGCTGCCGTGAAAATAGCTGGCCGCACATTCGACTTCCCTCCGTGTCCTTCACTCGACTCATGTGAGAGAGAAGTTGGAGCTGCTGGCTACTTGTCAACTACTCGCTATATGGGCTGCGGACTATAGACAAGCTGCCGGCTTGACACCGCATTGAGGCGACGGGCGAGCGCTGTCCCTCGTCAACACGGATCCAGCACGATGATCTTTCCTCTGCAGACATGGTGGAGTCAGCTCCAAGTCCAGTATTCTCCTCGGGTGTTTTGTTCCCGTGTCCGTCGCGCTGGCCGTGCATCTCGCCTTCGTGCGTCATCTGCTGCAAATCCAGGAGCGCGCAAGAGGCGGCCTTGGCCATCGCCAATGCCCGGCTCTACGAGCAGGCGCACCAGAAGCAGAAGGACCTGGCCGCGCGGCTGCGGCAGTTGGAACACTGGGCCGAAACCCTCGCCCACGACCTCAAAGCGCCCGGCAAACGCATGGGCAGCCTCGCCGCGCTGTTGCAGCAAGAGTACGGCGCCACGCTCGCCCCGCCGGCGGCGCGGTGGCTGGCCTTGATCGAAGAGAACGCCCGGGAGCTGGAAGCGCGGGTGGAGAGCCTGCTGACGGTGGCCCGGGTCGGCGCCCGCGCCAGCGCCGTGGAGGCGGTGGACGCGGCGGCGGTGGTCCACGACGTGCTGAAAGCCCGCGCGGGAGAACTGGAGGCGCGCGGTGCCCGGGTCACGGTCAGCCTGGCAGTGCCGCCCGTCACCTGCCATGGCGCCTACCTGCGCCAGGTCTTCGACAACCTGCTGTCCAACGCGCTGAAGTTCGCCAGGCCGGAGGTGGCACCAGCGATCTCGATCCAGGCAGACTGCCACGAGCACCGGGTGTGGTTCGCGGTGCGCGACAACGGCGTCGGCATTCCGCCCGAGCACCGGGAGCGGGTCTTTCAGCCGTTCGTCCGGTTGCAGCCGGACCAGGCGCCGGGCAGCGGGATCGGCCTGACCATCGTCCAACGCATCGTGGAACTCTACGGGGGCCAGGTGCGCATTGACGCCAATGCCGACGGCCCGGGCTGCACCGTGACCTTCTCCCTGCCGGTGATCGGCGAGTTGACCCCGGTGTGTGACGCGTCTTCGAAGGTTGAGGCGGGCCCCCAATATTTTTCCAAAAAGCTTCAAGCGCCTTTTACCGTCTTGGTGGTCGAAGACAATTCCGCCGACGCGGAGATGCTCCTGCATGCGCTGGAGCAGGCCAACCTCAAAACCCTAGACGACCACCTTGACATCGAAGTCCGCGCGACCGCGGAAGGCGCCCTCCAATTGCTCAATGAACGGTCAGTGGATCTGGTCCTCACCGACCTGGTCCTGCCCGCCATGGACGGCCTCGATCTGGTCAGCCACCTCCTGGAGCTCGACCGCCACCTCCCGGTCCTCGTCGTAACCTGGATGAACACAGTGGACCTGGCGGTCGAGGCCATGCGGCGCGGCGCCTTCACCGGCGCCAGTACCGACAAGCCGGGGCTCATCGAACTGGCCCACGGCGGCACCGTGTTCCTCGACGAAATCGGCGAGCTACCGCTGGGCCTGCAGGCAAAGCTGCTGCGCGTG
>JBPKMA010000017.1:0-26070 GCA_051293835.1 Nitrospiraceae bacterium
CTCCGCGAGAGGGGCTTTCATCTTGACCTGAAGGTGGATCGGGTTCGGGAGGAATTGGCCCGCCGCATCGAGGGGCTGGATGAACGAGCGTCGAGACAGTTCACGTGGATGGTCGGGATTCAGGTGACGATCCTGCTTGCCGGGATCGGCACCCTCCTGGCCAAGTAACGGGTTCTCCACGATCTCTTCATCACCATTTCCTTTCCTCTTGTGGGAGAGGGGGTGGAGGGGCAAACACAAGGAGAAGGACCATGAACAAACTGATGGAACTCACGCTGGGTGTCGCGGTTCTAGCGTGGTGGGTGTGGCCGTCGGTGGCCCAGGCCCAGCTTGCGGAAGTCAACCAGGCGATCATGGAGCTGACCGATGCGCCGGGCCTTGGCCAGCGGACCACTGTGGATCTGAACAAGCGCTGGGGTGCTGATGTGACGCAGATCAAAAAAGCTGCTGTCCTGCTTCGCGAGGCGCTGAACAAGACGACCGACCCGCAGGCCAGGGCACAGTTGGACTTGGCAGTGGATTACGCGGAAGCCACCCTGCACAAGGAAGCGAGGCTCTCGGCGCAGGGTGCGCTGTACTACCTCTGCAAGCAAGCCGGCGGACAACCGGCCGATGTCTGTGACAAAGTGCCCAAGTTCGGCTCCTACGTGGCACCATAGGAGGCTCTCCCCCTCCCCGGCGTTTTCTCTCCCAAGGGAAGAGGGCAATCTGAATTCCCTCTCCCTGTCCCCTGTGGGGGAGCGATGGGTGGGGGAAAAAGATTCCCCGCTGGGGATCAGCCTGATGCTCAGCGGGGATTTTTTTGTGACGCACGATGAGCTTGTTGAGGCTATTCCCTATGGCTTGTCGACGAAGGAGGCACACCTTGGGATCGTCTTGGAGGCCTGTCCTCTTCTTGCCGCTGATCACGCTGGGGCTAGCGCTCCGGCCGGCTGCCGCGCCGGCCGGCTTTGACCTCCCCCCCGGCGAACGGATCACCAATCTTCCCGCCCTTGCGCGTGCTATCCCGCAACTCGAATCCTACGAGACCTACGACCCGGTCATCGGCCGAAACTTCGATCTGAAGAACCTCTGGCTGCGCGCCGACTTGCGTGTGCGGCCGGAATGGCGCAACGGTGTCTGCTTCGGCGGCGGCGCGCCGGCCGGTGGCGTCTGCAACACCTTCAATCCCGTCGCCGGCACGGCTAACCGCGCCAATGCGGGCAAGAGCGCGAGCGATTTCTATATTCAGCAGTGGGCGCGGCTGGGGATCGGCTATGATCTCTCCCCAGACGTGAATTTCTATGTGGAGGTGATCGACTCGGCCGTCTGGGGTGGGAACGGGAGCGCGCTCAATGCCGGCAACGGGGGCGATCCGCTGAATCATGCCTGCGGTGCGGGCGGCGCCCCGACCGGGCTTGCAACGAACTGCCGCCTCGGGGTCCGTGCCGGCTACGTGCTGATCCGGAACCTAGCTGGCGTGCAGGGGTTGAGCCTGAAGGTCGGGCGGCAATACGTCGTCTTCGGGAATCACTCCTTGTTCGGCCACTTTGACTGGGCCAATACCGGCTACTCGCATGACGGCGTGATGATCAAGTATTCCACGAAGGCCGTTGACACACACATCGGCTGGTTCCGCAGCGCGGAGACCGATCTGGCACAGGCGGCCCCGCTCGGCAGCCTCGACGGCAACGTCGTGGGCGCGGGCCCCGGCCGCCCGGACGGCTCGTTGGATGCCGACTGGTTCATCGTGTACAACCAGATCAAAGCCGTGCCGGGCTTTCTGATCGAGCCGTTCTACGTGCTCTACAGCAACAACCTGCACGAGTTGGGCAATTCCGGTTTCGGTATCGGGACGCCGAAACATGCCTCGCAACTGCGCCATATGCTTGGCAACCGGACCGAATTCCGAAAAGGGAACTGGGACTTCATCAACGAGACGGCCTGGCAGTTCGGCCGCATGGCCGACGGGCTCGGGATGGACAATCAGCGGAACCTGCCCATCAACGCCTGGGCAACCCGCAACTGGCTGGGGTACACGTGGTACGAGTGGAAGTGGAAGCCGCGGGTGGCCGTGGGGTTTGACTACGCCTCTGGTGACGGCAACGCCAACTGCGCCGTCGCGGCGAACTCCGGCAACCAACTGGCTGCGCCAACCGCCTCGGCTGGTTATCGGTGCAAGACCGCCAACACGTTCGAGAACTTCTTCCCCACTAACTACATCCACGCCGGCTACATGCTGAACGCCGCCTGGCGCAATTCGATCCAACCGCAGGTGAATCTACAGGCCCGGCCGACCGCCCGCGACCACATCGAGTTCTGGGGGCAGCGACACTACCTGGCCAACGCGCGGGACAATTGGTACCGTGGGGCCCAAGGGCCGCTGGTCTTCTCCGCTGCGAACAACACGGTCAACCATGTCGGCGACGAAGTCGATTTTGCCTGGACCCACATGTTCGCCGACGGCAAGGTCTCGCTCACCGCGACCTACGGCCACTTCTTCGTTGGCGACTACGTCCGCTGGAACCTCGGCACCAACTCGGATCAAGACTGGGGCATCGTCCAACTCTGGATGAATTTCTAGGAAGAAAAGAAAAGGGGTCGGGAGTCTTTTTCGGCAAGATCGTTCTCTCACGAACCTTTCGGCCGACCGCGCGGGCGCAAGGTTGACTCCAGCCCCAGCCGCTTGACCGTCCGCATGACCCAACTCTCGCTCCCGAATGGCCGCCCTCGCTGCACACACTGCCGCAGTGCTTCCAATTCCGCCCTTGTTTCCGCTTGATTCACCCAGGTCACCCAGTTACGCGGTCGCTCCACTGGCCAGTCCGACAACCACAGCGACAGCTTCGGATCATCCTGTAGCCTCCGCCACAGGCTCGACCACCGCCAGTTTTCAGCCTGCCGCACGAGCCGAGCCCGCACCGGATTCCGCTCCACGTAGCGTGCCACCGTGAGAAAGTGCTCGTCGGTCTGCACCGGAAACGACTTAAACCGTCCTTGATACACCGGCCCCATCCCCGCTGTGCCACGGTGGGCGTGCCAGCGCTGCGTGTGGGTCACCGTGATCCACTGCAGGACTTCGGACAGCTCTCCATCCTGCCGGGGCCACAGCAGCAGATGCCAGTGGTTAGGCATCAAGCAATAGGCCAAAATGCGCAGGCGGGTCTGCGCATACGCTTCTTCGAGGATTTTCTCGAAGGCGGTATAGTCGGCGGGCCTCTCAAACAGCGGCAGTCGGCTGACCCGCCGATTGAGCACATGATAGACCATCCCGCCAGTTGCGACACGCGGACGCCGAGGCATGATGCTGCTTATACAGCACAGCCGTGGGTGTGTCAAGAAAAGACTCCCGACCCCTTTTCTTGGCTTCCCGACCCCTTTTCTTGGCTTGCCGGAGGGAGGGCGCTTCTTTATACTCCGCTCCGGCATGTCCGACCGTCTTGACCTCTTCCCGTCGTTCTCTTCTCTTGATCCGGATCGGCAACTCCGGCAGGTGTTCGGCTTTACGGACTTCCGTCCCGGCCAGCGCGAGGTGATCGAGGCGGTGCTCGCCGGACGCGACGTGTTGGCCGTGATGCCGACGGGCCAAGGCAAGTCGCTGTGCTTTCAGCTCCCTGCGACGCTCCAGTCCGGCCTCACGCTTGTGATTTCACCGCTCATCGCACTGATGAAAGATCAAGTGGACGGGCTGCGTGCGAAAGGCATCAGGGCGGCGGCCTTCCACTCCGGTCTGTCGGAGCCGGAGCGGGATCGCGTCACTCAGGATCTCAAGCTCGGCCGGTTGCGATTGCTGTACGTCGCCCCGGAGCGAGTGCAGCACGAGTGGTTTATGCGACTGCTCCGGTCCACCTGGGTGTCGCTCTTCGTGGTGGACGAGGCCCATTGCATCTCGCACTGGGGCCATGATTTCCGACCGGACTACCTCCGCCTCGGCGCACTCCGGCGGGAACTGCGGATGCCCCCCTGCCTGGCGTTGACGGCGACCGCGACGCCGATGGTGCAGGCGGACATCGCCGAGAAGTTGGCTCTGCGCGAACCGCTCCGTGTCGTGACGGGATTCCGGCGACCTAATCTCCGGTTCTCCGTGCAGACTTGCTCCACCGCAGCGGAGAAACTTGCGGCCGTTGAGCGCGAACTTGCCGCTGTGACCGAGGGCAGCGCGATCATCTACTGCGCCACCCGCAAGCATGTCGAAGAAGTCGCCGCATTCCTCAGGACCACGTATCGAGGACTGAAGCCTGCGGCTGAGGCCCGGGCATCCCGCACTCCGTCCTCATCCCTCTGCCCACACTCTGTTTCCGTGGGCTACTACCACGCCGGTCTGGCCGATGACCTGCGGGCCAAGATGCACGAGCTATTCCTCACCGGACAGATTGCGGTCCTGGTGGCGACCAATGCGTTCGGCATGGGCATCGACAAGCCGGATGTGCGGCTGGTTGTGCACTATGACATGCCCGGCAGCCTGGAGGCCTATTATCAGGAGGCCGGACGGGCTGGACGGGATGGCCGACCGGCGAAATGCGTCTTGCTGTTTCATCGGCCCGATATCCGCACCCAGGAATATTTCATCAAGCAATCCGGCAACGCGCAAGCCGACACGCTCCGCACGCTGTTGCGGCGGATGGTCGCGTATGCCTCGGCCGAGACGTGCCGCCAGTTAGCCTTCCTGGACTATTTCGGTGACGTCGATGAGCGGGCGCTTGGCCCATGCGGGCAGTGCGACCGCTGTCTTGTGCCCCCGCTCGGCGTGAGCGCGACGGATCCGCAAGAGCAGGACGCGGTGAGGGCGGTGTTGCACACGGTGGCCTGCCTGCACGGGCGATTCGGCGTCACGCGGATCGCGGAGGTGCTGCACGGCAGCCTGTCAAAGCCCGTCACCCGGCTCGGTTTGCACACGACGTCGAGTTTCGGCCGGTTGCAAAGTTGGCGGCGCCCGGCGATCAGCCGGCTGATCCAGCGCCTGATCGCGTCGGGCTGCCTCCGAGTCGAGGGGCTGGAATTTCCGGTGCTGGAGCTCACCGCCAAAGGGGCGGCGGTGTTGGACGGACGGGAGCCGCCAGAGCAAATGAGATGAGAGAGCGAAGGGGAAAAGGGGAGCTTACGGGCGGAGCCCCCCGGTTTTCCTTAATTGCTCTTTCAGCTCTTCATAGGTCTGCGTCACTGGGAATTGCGGGAACTGCTTGGCGACCGCGTCGGGCGGGCGGAAGAAAATGCCAGCGTCGGCTTCGCCCAGCATGGCGGTGTCGTTGTAGGCGTCCCCGGCGGCAAGGACCGTAAAGTTCAATTGTTTCAGCGCGGTTACGGAGCGTTGCTTCTGGTTCGGCAGGCGTAAGTGGTAGTTGACGATCCGACCGGTCTGATCCACCTCCAAGCGGTTACAGAACAACGTGGGGTAGGCGAGTTGCCGCATGAGCGGCCATGCGAACTCGTAGAAGGTATCGGACAGGATGATAACCTGGCATCGCTCGCGCAGCCAGGCGAGGAAATCCGTGGCCCCATCCAACGGCCCCATCGCGGCAATGACGGCTTGGATATCTGGCAACCTGAGCCCGTGTCGGTCCAAGATCGACAGGCGTTGTTTCATGAGCCGGTCGTAGTCGGGCACCTCCCGCGTTGTCGCTTTCAGTTCGTCGATGCCGGTCTTGATCGCGACATTGATCCAGATCTCCGGCACGAGCACGCCTTCCAGGTCCAAACAGACAATGACGGGTTTCTCCATGGTCATGCTCCTCGAAAAGCGCTCATAGTCGGGAGCGACTAGCGAGCAGCGAAGAGCCGGGAGTTGCCAGTGAGAAGGTCGGCGCTCAACCCTGAGCTATCCGTTTCGGCTCTGCTGCTATCTCGCTGTTCCTCCCTGGTTACCCGTTGCTCGGGGACCCCCTTGCTTGTCCCTTGCCGGGGCGCTCGGCAATGGGCGATAGGCAGGGCGGAGGCGCGCACAAAGGCCGCCGATCATAGCGCAAGAGCGCCGGTGTCGGCAACGTCGCGGCCCGGCCGCGAGGTGTTCAGGGGTGGGGCGGACGTCATCGCTCGTCGGCGTTTCGCCTGCGTTCAAATTCCTGGCTGAGAAACCGCCAGACCTTGTCGAGTGCCTTGTCCAGCAATTCTGCGCCTCGCCATGTGCGGCGGTTCTCGGCTTGATGGCGGGCCGCCCAGTCCAAGGCCAGCGGAAGCGGAATCAGTCGCGCGGCGCCGCCGGTAAGCTCCGCCCACAAGAACCCCAACACGGTGCTGACCCGGACACAGACGGGGAGCGGCTTCACCGGATTGTGGGCGAGGTCGTTGCACAACTCGGCCGGCGTGGTGACCAACAACTCGCGGCACGCTGCCGGCCGGTCGTCGTAGATCGTACAGAGTTCGTCCTCCAGGAACGGGCAGGGCAGGCGCAGCGCGTAATACGCGCGGTTGATCGGCTCGAAGTCCTCGTCCGTCAACGGGCGGTCCGCTTCTGCCAACTCTGTCAGGCGCGCGAGCAGGCCGGCTTGCTCCAGCTTGGCTCGGGCTTGCGCCGCCTTGGCCATGAGGGCGTCGCGCCGTTCGGCGGGCAGCGCCTGCACCCTATCGTGCAGCGCGAACGCCTCCGGCGCGGAAACCGGCACCAACATGCGACAGCAGGCGGCGCAACCTTTCCGGCACGAAATCGCGAGCCCCCTCTCGGTGACCCGCCGCTCCTCTTGCGCAAGCGCCTGTTCGCCCAACTTGCGCAGCGCCGGCATGATGGCGGTGATCGGCACGAAGCCGGACGGCACTTCGATGGCCGTCGTGACCTGCCCGGCCGGTGTGTTCAGCGAGACGTCGTAGCGGTCGGTCATCAGAGTTCTTCCAGGCCGCGAGCCGAATGCCGTGTCGCCATCATAGGCGCCGGTCCGGAAGCGGTCAACCCAGTCAGTCGCGCCCAGGCCGGTGGACGATCCTCGGCTTGCCTCGCTGGGGGCGATCACGGATAATGGTTCGACGAATCGGCAGACAGCGAATAGCCAATCGCGAATAGCGGAGAGCCAGGCTGCTCGCTCTCCGCTACCGGCTCCCGTCTTTCCAATGAGACTCACCGGCCACATGATCGGGTTGCTCAAGGAATATATGCACGATCTGGTCGAGCAAGCTCGTCAGGAGACAGAGGCGCAGCGGGCCTTCGGGTTCACGTCTGCGCCCTACCGTCCGGACCAGGCCATTTCCGACTTGCTGGCCATCCTGGACGATCGCGTCGAGTCAGAAGGCGTGCAGGTCGGGTTGCCGGAAAGGTTTGTGCCCGACATGTGGGCACTGTGCACTGAGGCCCAGGCCCAGGTGGGCGATCGCGTCTGGCTGGAGTCGAATCTCAGCCAGGAGGGGCTCTCCAAGGCTAGGATCCGGGAATTGACGTACCAGGCTCTGATCGAATTCATCGAACAGCGCGTCGAGTGAGCGAGCCGATGAGGCGTTGGATCGCCGTGGCCGTGACCCTCCTTGTCGGCGCCAGCGCGACCGCCCAGGCCGTGACGTCCGCCGCTGTGCCGCCGTTGCGGCTCGTGCCGATCGTCACGAGCGGATTGCACGAGCCGTTGTATCTTACCCATGCCGGCGACGGGAGCGGTCTCTTGTTCGTCGTGGAGCAGCCGGGCCGCATCCGGGTCATCGAACGCGGCGGGTTGCTCAAGACTCCGTTTCTCGATCTCTCGGAGCGGGTGCTCAGCGGCGGCGAGCGCGGGTTGCTCGGATTGGCCTTTCATCCGGACTATGCCCGCAACGGCCGCTATATCGTGAACTACACCCGACGGCCGGACGGCGCAACCGTGGTGGCCGAGTACCGACGATCCGACCGGCCGACCCGTTCGCGGACCGAGGAGCGGGTCTTGCTGATCGTGCCGCAGCCCTATCCTAACCATAACGGCGGCATGGTGGCCTTTGGCCCGGACGGGTTGCTGTACATCGGGCTCGGCGACGGCGGGTCGGCGGGCGATCCGCAGAACCGAAGTCAGACCCGGGATGAGCTGCTCGGCAAAATTCTGCGGATCGACGTGGATCGCGGGACCCCTTATGCGATTCCTCCGGACAATCCGTTTGTCGCCGGCGGCGGACGGCCGGAAATCTTTGCGTATGGGCTGCGGAACCCCTGGCGGTTCTCGTTCGACCGGCAGACGGGGATGCTGTGGGCGGCGGATGTGGGGCAATATGAGTGGGAGGAAGTCGATGTGATCCAGCGCGGCGGGAACTACGGCTGGCGCATCATGGAAGGCGCGCATTGCTATTCACCCCCTCGCGGATGCCAGACCGCGGGGCTGATCTTTCCGGTCGCCGAGTATGGACATGAGCGCGGCCGCTGCTCGATTATCGGCGGTTACGTGTATCGAGGCCGGGCTGTGCCCGCGCTTGAGGGACTGTATCTCTACGGCGATTATTGCAGCGGCGAACTGTTTGCGCTCGATGCGACCGCGCCTGCCTTGGGCGAGGCGCGCGTCCTGCTCCAGACGGGCCTCCGCATTTCGTCTTTCGGCGAGGACGAAGAGGGAGAGTTGTATGTCGTGGATCACCGAGGGGGTGTGTACAGGCTGGCGGCGGAGCCGCAACAAACCGGCAGGTGAGCGGCTAGAGTTTGCCAGCCAGCCGGTACAGCACGATGCCGGCTATCTCGACGACAGCGTCCGTGGTTTTGTCCAACGACCAGAGATCGGGGATGAAGTCGAACACGGTCAGTTCGTCCCATCCGTCCCCCGGCCGGTGTCGCACCCTGTACCCGCACGGGTACGGCGTCACGTGCAGGCCTTGCTTGCGGAACAAGGCGGTCGCGCGCGGGAGGTGACTGGCGGAGGTGACCAAGAGCACGGATGCATCGCCGAGGATCTGTTTCGCGTAAACCGCGTTTTCATACGTGGTGCGCGAACGCTCCTCGAGCAGGATGGCGGTTTCCGGTACACCGAGACGCTCGGCCCAGCGTTTCATTTCCGAGGCTTCCGTCGGGCCGTGGCCGAAAATCGTCGCATCGCCTCCGGAAAGGAGCAGTTTGGGTGCGAGACCCTGTAAGAAGAGGTCCGCGCCGCAGGCGGTCCGCTGCCTAGTCAGATCGACCAACTCGTGTGCGGGCCGCAGCGTGCCTTTGGCTCGGACGCCGCCGGCCAACACGACGATCGCATCAAAACGTGGCAGGGCCGCCGGCTCGGGTGGCGGGGACCAGGCTTCCAGCGTACCCAACAAGAGGTTCGCAGTGAGTGGCATGCTGAGCAACCATAGCGCCAGGAATGCCGATAGGGCTAGCCGCCTGATCCACCGGTGGCGCAACGGTGACGGGGGTAGGAAGGCGAGGATGGCCGTGAGCCCCAGCAGCAGGGCAACCCACGACAGCGGGTACAAGGCGTATTTGACCAGTTTGTACAGACCGAACCACACGGGTGATAGTTCCATCGCGGCTCCTCGGTAAGACCACCCCTTTCCCTTCCGTAAGTTGTAATGGGGAAGCAGGGAGGGAAAGGCGGTGAGCATTGCTGAAGGAGAGGGTACCTGGACGGAGCGCAGAACGCCAGAGGAACAACGCCTTGCATGGGCAAGGAGAACCCTATGCCGGAGACGAAACGGTATTGGCTCATGAAATCGGAGCCGAATGTCTTTTCCATCGACGATCTGCGGAACGCGCCTCGGCAAACTACCTGTTGGGACGGAGTCCGTAACTATCAGGCGCGCAACTACATGCGGGCCATGAAGATCGGGGACCAGGTGCTGTTCTATCACAGTAACGCCGATCCGCCGGCGATCGTGGGGATTGCCGAAGTCGTCCGTACCGCCTATCCCGATCCCACACAGTTCGACAAGACGGACAAGCATTACGATCCGGCGAGTGATCCGGCCAAACCCCGGTGGGACATGGTGGACATCCGCTTCGTCCGGAAGTTCCTGGCGCCCCTCCCGCTCGAGCTCCTGCGCCGGCAGCCGGGCTTGAAGGGCATGGAGTTGCTGCGGAAGGGCTCCCGGCTGTCCGTCCAGCCGGTCCGGCCTTCGGAATGGGCGATCATTCTGAAGCTGGCCGGTGGCTAAGTCGTCGGTTGACGTGGGAGTTCCGATGCTTCGGAACCGCGAAGAAGCGGGCCGACTCTTGGCGGACCGCCTGGGTTTTTATCGGGAGGATCCCAGTGGACTGGTGCTGGCCCTGCCTCGCGGAGGCGTTGTGGTCGGCGCGGTGATCGCCCAGCGCCTCCGGCTTCCCCTCGATGTGATTATTGTCCGCAAGCTCGGGGCGCCCAGGTGCCCCGAATATGCCCTCGGCGCGGTGTCGGAAACCGGCTCTGTCTTCATGAACGACGAGGCGCTGGCCGAATTTCCACTGTCCGATCGTGCATTGGAGGCGCTGATCGCCTCTCAGCGCAGTGAGATCGCACGGCAGCAGGCGTTGTATCGAAAGGGCCGGCCGCTTCCCTCGCTGGAGGGCCGGGCCGTGATCTTGGTGGACGACGGGATTGCCACCGGCGCGACGTTTTCCGCGGCTGCCGCCGCCATCAAGGCGGCTCGGGCGGGGCGACTGATCGCCGCCATTCCCGTCGGTCCCCCGGATTCGTTGGGGCGAATCAGGCGCCTAGTGGATGAATTGGTCGTCTTGGCCATGCCCGAACCCTTTCACGCGGTTGGGCAACACTACCTGGACTTCAGCCAAGTGGGTGACGACGAAGTCCTGTGTGCCCTCACCCAGAGCCCCGCCCCACCGTTCCGAACCAAGCCCGGGGGTTGCCTAACCCGGCCATCCGCTTTCCGCCGGCTGCTCACGGCTCCTTGTGACCGGCTCTCCGCCTTTGGCAGGTTCCCCCTTCGCTAAGTTCTTGCTTTTCCGTTGTCCAGATAGCGGTGCTGCCAATCAAGCCAGGCGTGACCGAGTTCATGAGCCAGAATATAGCGGCGTCGTGTGACGGGCAGACGTTTCCGAATATAAATAGTCCTGGTTTCGTTATCCCACAGTCCGTCCGCGTTCGGATCGCGACGGTCCATCTCCGAGTCCGGCACCTGTCGGACCGTGATGCGGTACCCGAACGGAAGGACCACACGGGTCGGTATGCGCAACATGGTCTCTTCACTCCAACCATTCGCAATGAAAAAAGAAGAAAAGAAAGATCGAACTCTCTCCTGGTCTTCAAAGGCCTCAGTTGGAAAACCTGCTCTGAGGCTCCCGTTTACCAAGTCAAGAAATCGTCAAGACGAAGTCACCAACTCGGAACGGTGAGCTCACGGGAGAGCGGCTCACTCAGGCTCTTTGCCGCTCGCTACTGACCATTTGAAGTAGCCAGGTTTCCAAACATCGAGGTCCCGGCCAGACCAGAGGCTTTAGCCTAACACAAAATTGGGGAGAGATTCTCGCTATAAAATCCTTTTATTATCAATAGGTTGAATGGTCTATTGGGTCAATGGACGACTGGCGCGGATGGTCCCCAAGCGCGTGGCACATCGATGGCCCTGCGCTGCGTTGCGGCATGGGACACCCGGTGTCGCATCGCGGCTCCCAGAGTCCCCAAGAGTCTCTCCCTCGGCTGTTCGGAAAGCAAAGCCATGAGGACAGGGTGCGGCCTTGGTGCCAACACTTCTGCTTGGGTTTGCTTTTCCATGGCGGGCGGGTATGATGAATCCGTGTAGAAACCCGGCGGAACCGGGGCATGCCGCCGTTGGTGGAAGAAGGTTGACGCTCGGCGAGGTCACGTGATGTCGAAGTGCCCGCCCTGCGGCAGCCGATGGGTGCACGAGGCTTCACGCCGGGCTGTTCATGAGCTTCTCCTCACCTTCCTGCTGATTTCTCCCTTTCGCTGCCAGTTGTGCGGGAACCGCTTTTTGGCTTCGCGGGCCGGACCGAGTTTCAACCCGAGGCGGGAGTACCGACGCCTGTTGGTTCAGTACCCCGTTTCATTTGCGCCCGTGTCCGCCGAAGGGGAGACCGACCGGGAGGGGATGATCGTCAACCTGTCGATTCAGGGCTGTCTGGTGAAGTGCGAGGGCGCGCTGGCCAAGGGGATGCGGCTCCGCCTCCGGATCCATACGCTGGATGGCGAGCCGCCGCTGGAGATTGCCGGCGCGGAAATCCGATCGGTGAAGGGCGACCGCATTGGGCTCTTGTTCACGGCCATCCATCCACTGGCACGGGAGCGGCTCCAGCGGATTGTCATCCGCCGCCTGAGACAGGAGACCGTTCAATCGCCTCTTGTTCGATGAATTCCCGCACCCGCCGCTCGATCTGATCGCGCACCTTCCGAAACACCGCCATGCGCTCCTCGAACGTCCCGGTCGCGGCCGCCGGGTCCTCAAAGCTCCAATGGAGCAGCTTCGGCGCGCCGGGAAACACCGGACAGGATTCCTTGGCCCGGTCACAGACGGTGATGACCCGGTCGAAACGTTCGCCGAGATAGGTGTCAACCCGTTCCGACACGTGATGGGAGATGTCGATCCCGATTTCGCGCATTGCTTCCACCGCGTAAGGATTGAGGCCGGCTGGATGGGTGCCGGCACTGGCCACTAGGAACCGGTCGCCGGCTAGATGGCGCAGCAGCCCTTCCGCCATCTGGCTCCGAGCGGAATTGCCGGTGCAGAGAAACAGCACTTTCTTTTTCATCATGATTTCCTCTGATCCCCACTCTCGCTCTTTTCCCCGCTCTCCCTTCCCCCCCTTCTTTACCCTGCTGGCTGCGGGAACCAGTGTCGCGTACGGTTGCAGGCGGCGCATACCGACAGCATCACGGGAACTTCAACCAATACGCCGACGACGGTAGCCAGGGCGGCTCCGGATCCCGGGCCGAAGAGCGCGATGGCGGTGGCGACGGCCAGTTCGAAAAAATTGCTCGCGCCGATCAAGGCGCCAGGCGCCGCGACGGCGTGTTCCACCTTCAATACTTTCATCGCGCCGTACGCCAGGGCGGCATTCAAGTAGACCTGCAGCAGGATGGGTACGGCGATCAGTGCGACGTGCAGCGACTTGCCCGTGATGTTGTCGGCCTGAAAGGCGAAGATCAACACCAGGGTCGCCAATAACGCTAGGATGGTCGCCGGCGCGAACCGGGGCAAGAGGATCTGCTCGAACCAGTCTCGGCCCCGCCGGGCGACGAACCATGTGCGCAGGGTCGTGCCCGCCGCCAGCGGGATCACGATGAAGGCGACGACGGAGTACAACAACACTTCGAACGGAACCGAGAGCGACGAGGCACCGCTGACCAGCAGGCCGACAGTCGGCGCAAACAGGAACAACATGATCAGGTCGTTCACGGACACCTGCACAAGCGTGTACGCGGGATCGCCGTCTGTGAGATAACTCCACACGAACACCATCGCCGTGCACGGCGCCGCAGCTAGGATGATGCAGCCGGCGATGTATTGATCGGCCTCCGCCGGTGTGAGCCACGGCGCGAAAACATGACGAAAGAAAATCCAGGCGATGAGCGCCATCGAGAAGGGCTTGACCACCCAGTTGACGAACAGCGTCACCGCCAGGCCTCGGGGCTTCCGGCCGACGCTGCGCACAGCAGCCAAGTCGACCTTCATCATCATCGGGAGGATCATCAGCCAGATGAGCAGCGCGATCGGTAGGTTGACATGGCTGTCATGTCCGAATTCCAACCGTCTGAGTCCGTCGATGAGCGCCGGTGCGCTCTTGCCGAGCAGCACGCCGGCGACCATGCAGAGCCCGACCCACAGGCTCAAGTAGCGTTCGAAGGGATTCAGTCGTTTGACGACCGGTTGCGCGACCGGGACGGCAAGTTCCATCGGATCACTCCTTTGCATCGATTGCATCGCTTGGCGGTTTCGTCGCCTGGAAAGAGGCGCTCATGAAGGCTTCGTCCACGAGCGGCGCGAAGCGCGCGGCGTCGAGCCTGGAGCCGTCGAGCAACTGTTTCGCGTCCTCGGCTCGACGAAGACCTCGACGAAACCGGCCTGCTCCAGCCTGGCTCGGTATGCGGATTCCTCCAGCGCGCCGAGCTACACCGCTGGCCCACAGTTCCATGCTCCGGTGGAACTCGGTCGGGATGGCCCGGCGGACTACGATGTCGGAGACCGCCAACCGGCCACCCGGCTTTAGCACGCGGAACGCCTCGGCGTCGGGAAGCGGGATGTTCTCGATCTCCCCTTTGAGGAATTCCCCGTTGTCCGCGTCGGCCCTGAGCTGGTTCTCGCAGGCCAGTGCAAGCATCTCATCTCAACTTTTCCGGTCGGATCCATCCGTTTGGCGGAGAGCAGCACATCGATGCCACTGTCTGAACCCGGGTCCAGGACGGTGTCACCCGGGCGGAGTTGAGCCAGCGCCACCGGGTTGCTGCAGCCCAATGACGCAGCGACGGCGTCTTCCGGCACCTGAGCCCTGTCGCTCGCTTCGTGCAGGTCGGACGTGATGGGGGCCGACGACGGTGGCGAGGTGGTCGGCCCGCAGCAGGAACTGCTGCCCCGATCCGATGACCTGCAGGGCGGCCTGCGTGTATCTGGTCTTGACGGTCTCTCGAAGGTCTTGAGGGTTCAAGGTGCCCTCCAGACCAAGGTTTGCTTGATCCGCTTGCGCGCTCTCGTTTTCTCATCAACAGATGCGAGCGGCTGGCACTAGAGTCCTCAAAAGGTCGGTCCGTTCACCCAACAACAATTGTTGATGAATCAGGCAAAAAAAGAGATCAGTTGCAGCAACGCGAAGGCTTCGTAAACCATTTCGTGCCGTCTTTCATCGCGCCAACGAGTCTGGCCACCTCTTCGAACGCCTCCGGAGCCAGCGAGTAGTAGTTCCACCGTCCTTCCCGGCGATCTCTGATGAGGCCGGCCTCTTTGAGAATCTTCAGATGAAACGACAGCCGGGACTGTCCTGTCTCCAGCGCATCGGCCAAATCGCAGACGCATTGCTCGCCGTGGCTGAGGAATTCCACGATCTGCAGGCGCGTCTCATCCGCCAGTGCATGGAACAGCCGCGCGGCGCGCGCCACATCTTGCGTCATGGTCTGTGACATGCCAAAAGATAAATCAATAAAAATTGATTTGTCAATCCCCCCAGATGGAAAAGGGGTCGGGAGTCTTTCTTTTCTTCTTCAGCAACGGGCTTGCTGAAGCGCCGCAATAAATCCAATAAGGCGGTCCAGCGTGCTCGGGGGAATCTCGGTAAACTGAATGCCCATCCTAGGTGGCAAGGTTTGACGTTTCGGCTTCCGGCGGATCCATGCGACCTTGCCGGAGGCGGTGAGTGTGATCCAGGGAGGTCTGGCAGACTGAACGCCACCGACAAGGCCGTGCCTACCGGCAGCGGGGTCCCGGTTTCGCTGAAGAGTCCATCCCCGCCCACGTTGGAGGTCATGCCCTCGAACGACCAGCCCCCCTTCGCTGCCTACGTCACTCGCAGGGCCAGAGACGTTCGCGGGTATCGTCTGTCCGGGCTTTGTGTCGCTCCGCCGTGGCCGAGCTGAGTCACTGGATAAGCTGGCTCCAGGGAATGATGCGCAATGGTTCGCCCTGGTTGTCCAGGACGGAGATCATTTCTTGCTCGATGTCGAGGCGAGGACTTTCCCTGGATGGACGTTATCAATGCGGCCGGCCCTTTCGCAGGTGGTTGCAGGTATGTATGATGGATCCGGCAAGAGGCGGTCCACGCCGGCGAATTTGAAAATGCAGGCTCGGCCGAATCATCTGAACACGGCCGTCGCCGGCAAGGTCGGAATTTGACCATGGCCGCTCCAATTTTTTGCGCCGGGTGGGACGCGGATTCCTTACCGGGCAGAGTGTCTCGAGCGCTGGTTCAACGGACGCTGGAGGTATACAATGAGCGTCGGGAGAAAGACGGCATGCATCGTGTGTTGGTGTTGGGCGCCGGGAAGATCGGTTCGTTGATTGCTTGCGTGCTGGCGGACAGCGGCCGGTATGACGTCCATCTGGGAGATGTGACGCTGGATGCGCCCAAGCGCCTGGTCGAAGACCTGGCCTTGGAACGCCTCACGCCCTGCGCATTGGATGTCCGTCGTCCTGAAGTCGTGAGCGAATACCTGCGCGCCCATCCTTTCGACGCTGTTGTGTCGAGCCTTCCGTATTTCTGCAATCCCGCGGTCGCCGAACTGGCCCGCGCCCATCACCTGCATTACTTTGACCTGACTGAAGATATCGAAGTGACCGCGCGTATCAAAGAACTGGCTGCGGGATCGGATCGGGCCTTCGTGCCGCAATGCGGGCTGGCGCCGGGGTTCATCAGCATCGTGGCGCAGGAGCTGATGACGCACTTCGAGACGTTGGACACGGTGAAACTGCGGGTCGGGGCCCTGCCTGTCAATCCCAGCAACGCCCTCAAGTACTCGCTCACCTGGTCCACCGACGGCCTGATCAATGAATACGGGAACCTCTGCGAGGGCATCGAGGGCGGGAAGAAAGTGACGCTTTTGCCGCTGGAGGGGTACGAAACCATCGAGGTCGACGGCTTGCTTTACGAAGCCTTCAACACTTCGGGCGGACTTGGCACGCTGGCGGACACCTACGCCGGCAAGGTACGCACGATGAACTATAAGACCATGCGGTATCCCGGGCACTGTGAGAAAATCCAGCTTCTGATGAAAGATTTAAAGCTCAACGAGGATCGGGACACGTTGAAACGAATCCTGGAGAATGCCATCCCGCAAACGCTGCAGGATGTGGTGCTCATTTACGCTTCGGTCACCGGCAAGCGCCAGGGCGCGCTGTTCGAGGAAACCTATGTGAAGAAGATTTATCCGCAGACCATCCACGGCCGGCTGTGGTCGGCGATTCAGGTGACCACGGCCTCAGGTCTGTGCAGCGTGCTAGACCTCGTGCTCGACGACCCCTCGTCGTACAAGGGCTTTATCACACAGGAGACGTTTCCCTTGCGTCGGGTGTTGGAGAATCGGTTCGGAGCCTGTTTTCGATAGCCACATCGACGGGCCGATAGCGAATAGCTGGTCGCCAGTGATTGATCGCTGAACGCTCCAAGAGCCGCTGTTCGCTATTCGCTGCGGGCTGGAGTTCACCTATGGACGTTCTCAGGGAATTGGGCATCGAGCCGGTGAATCCCGGCGGCAGTTCGGGGCCCGGGTGGTGGTCGTCCGCCGGGGCCGGCGTGCTGGAGTCGATCAACCCCGCGACAGGACAGGTGCTCGCGAAGGTCACTCTGTGCTCGGCGGCCGATTACGAGCGAGTCGTGCGAGACGCTGTCGCGGCGTTTCAGACTTGGCGGATGGTGCCAGCGCCTAAACGCGGCGAGATCGTCCGCTTAATCGGCCAGGCCCTGCGGGAGAAGAAAAGTGCCTTGGGCACCTTGGTTTCGATGGAGGTCGGGAAAATCAAAGCCGAGGGCGATGGGGAGGTGCAGGAGATGATCGACATGGCCGACTTCGCGGTCGGCCAGGCCCGCATGTTGTACGGGCTTTCGATGCACTCCGAGCGGCCGAACCATCGGATGTATGAGCAGTGGCATCCGCTCGGGCCGGTCGGGGTGATCACCGCCTTCAATTTTCCGGTCGCTGTCTGGGCCTGGAATGCCTTGATCGCGGCGGTGGCCGGCGATCCCGTGGTCTGGAAACCGTCTCCCAAAGCACCGCTCTGCGCCGTCGCCGTACAGCGCATCTGCAATCAGGTGATGGCGCAGGAGGGCTACACGGGGATTTTCTCGTTGTTCATCACCGACCGGGCCGAGTTGGCCGAGATGATGGTACGGGATCCGCGGCTGCCGTTGATCTCGTTCACGGGGTCGGTTCCCGTAGGGCGTCATGTGGCGGAACTTGTGGCCGGGCGGTTGGGCCGCACGCTATTGGAGTTGAGCGGGAACAACGCGATCATCGTGGATGAAAGTGCCGATCTGGACTTGGCTGTTCGGGCCATTCTGTTCGGTGCGGTGGGCACGGCTGGCCAGCGGTGCACCACGACGCGACGGCTCATCGTCCATGAGTCGCGTTACCAGGAGGTGGTTGCCAGGCTGGTGGCGGCCTACAAACAGGTGCGTATCGGCAATCCGCTCGACCCCGGCGTTCTCATGGGTCCGCTCATCGATCAAGCCGCGGTGGAGGCCTATCGCGCGGCGCTCGGCGAAGTGAAGCGGGAGGGGGGTGAGATCCTCTACGGCGGCCGCGTGTTGCCGGGGCCCGGGTACTTTGTCGAGCCGACTCTCGTGCGCGCGCAAAATCACTGGAAGGTCGTACAACGCGAAACCTTCGCGCCAATCCTGTACGTGATGACGTTCAAGACGCTGGAGGAAGCGATCGCCCTTCAGAACGACGCGCCGCAGGGGCTCTCCTCCGCCATCTTCACCATGAATCTCCGGCACAGCGAGCGGTTTCTCTCGGCGGCGGGGAGCGACTGCGGGATCGCGAACGTCAACATCGGCACCTCCGGCGCCGAGATCGGCGGGGCCTTCGGCGGCGAGAAAGAAACCGGCGGCGGGCGGGAAGCGGGAGCCGATGCCTGGAAAGCTTATATGCGCCGGCAGACGGTGACGATCAATTGGGGGACTGACCTCCCGCTGGCGCAGGGCATCGCATTTGGAGAATGAGGAATGTGGTATGAGGCGCGGACTCATGGATTTGTCGTTGCCAGTTCCTCATTCCTAATTTCTTTCCCATGGGGGTTGCCATGCAGCAGAAAGCTGAGCTGGATGCCTTGATCTCTCGAATGGTCGGCGACTACCTCTCGAAGAATCGCGCGGCGCGCGTCCTTCGGGACATGCTAGACGAGGTGGGGGTGGGTTTCGAACCCGTGATCGATCATCTGACGATCCGAACCCTGGATATCGACCGGCGGGCCGAGGACTTCACAAGGCTCGGGTATGCGCACAGCGAGACGCTGAACTACGATGACTGGTTCGCGAAGGTCTATCGGCTGGCCGGTTATCCGGCGTTGTTCATTGATCAGGCCTATCCAGGAGAGAAAGGCAAGACCAGTATCATTCCCGGCTGGGTGGCGAAGTTCGGGGACCAGGTCTTTCATCATGTCGCGGTGCGCGTTGAGGACATCGAAAAGGCAATCCAGCGGCTGCAAGCCAAAGGCGTCGTCTTCGCTGGCGAGATCGTTGGCCCGCGCGGCGGAGAACTGCGGCAGATCTTCACCGCACCAGAAATGATCGACGGCCAACCCTTCTCCGTGCTGGAGCTGACCGAACGCCACCGCGGCTACCAAGGCTTCATGCCACCGCAGGCCGACAGCCTGATGAAGTCCACGGTCAAAAGAACGTGACAAGATAAGAAAGAAAAGAAGAAAAAGGGGTCGGGAGTCTTTTTGGGCAGCAGACAACCGAGGAACTGGCCTGAAAAGACTCCCGACCCCTTTTCTGTATTTCCGACCCCTTTTCTGTATTTCTTTTCTGTATTCCGAGCCTGATCCGGGCGAATCTTTTTCCTCGGTCTTGCCTCTAATTGGCCAGGACGAAAGGAGGGCGCTATGCGACTCAATGAATGGTTGCGTCTGATTGCCGGGAGCTTTGTGCTGCTGGCGCTGGTTCTGGACGCCACGGTCCATCCCTACTGGAATTATTTCGCCGCCTTTGTCGCTGTCAACCTGATCCAATCGGCGTTCACCGGCTGGTGCCCAATGATGGCGCTGTTGCGAAAGCTCGGGGTACAGGAATAACGGCAAGTGGCAAAAGGCGAGCGGCGATGGGAGACAGGGAACGTTCAGGGTGCTGAGTCTTGAATGCTGACTGGGTGAACAGAATTCCGTTTTCTAAACTCAGCGCTCAGAACTTACAACTCAGCATGTGGTGGGTTAGGATCTTGCCGTGGCCCAGAGCCGCTCGTCCCTAGCCCCGTACCTTCCGAAGAAAGGAGTCCGCCGATGCGAGCTGTCAGGAACACTGCGCCGAGTTTCTCCGTTCTGTCTGTCGCCTCGTTGTTGGCTTGCATGTTGCTGTGGCCGCCGTCTGCGGCATCCGCCGCTCGTGAATTGACGCTAGAGCAGGCGCTGGAGTTGGCGCAGCAACACAGCCCTGTGTTGAAAGCCGCCCGCCAGGAGCTGCAGTCCGCGGAGGCCCAACGGCAAATCGCCCGCTCCGCCTACCTGCCCAAGCTGGAAGCGGTGGAGGCTTGGACCAACACGAACAATCCCGCCCAGGCCTTCGGCATCTTGCTGAATCAGGGGCGGTTCACCCAGGCCGGCTTCGACATCGGGACGCTGAACCGGCCCGGTTCGACGGAGAATTATCGCTCGGCACTCAATCTGACCCAGCCTGTCTACAACGGGGGACGGGAACGACTCGGGCTCCGCATCGCCGAGGTCGGTCACGCCGCTTCGATGGAGGGGGTGGAAAGCACGAGGCAGCAGGTGTTGTTCACCGTCTCGCGGGCCTATTACGATCTGGCGCTGGCCAAGGCAGTGCTAGGTATTGCCCGCGAAACCGTGCAGATTGCCGAAGCCAATGCCAAGCAGATCGCTTCCCGCTACAAAGCCGGCACGACCGTGAAGTCGGATCTCCTGCAGGCGGAGGTGCGGCTCGCAGCGGTCCGGGAAGAGGCGATCCGCGCGGACCAGATGGTGCGCGTCGCCGCTATCGCCTTGCGGCATGCCATTGGCTTGGATGAGCCGGTGGACGTCGTCGAAGGCCTGACCGCAAGCGAGATGCGTCCGCACGACCTGGAGTCCGCTCTCGCCACCGCACTTGAGAGCCGACCAGATTATCGCATGCTGGCAGCGGAACTCCGAAAAGCCGAGATGGCGACCCAGTTGGCCAAGTCGGCCTACCTGCCGAATTTCAATCTCCAGGGAAGCTTCGAGAACAACAGTACGTTTCCGTTGGGCCCGAACGGGCAGACGAACTACGCTGCGCTCGGGGTCGTCAGTGTGAATTTGTTCAACGGCATGCAGGATGCCGCCCAGGTGCGCAAGGCCCGGGCGCAGGAGGAAAAGGCGCGCGAACTGCTGGCGGCCAAGCGGCGGGAGATTGAAGTCGAAGTGGTGGAAGCCTATTATGCCCTCGCGGCGGCGCGCGAACGCCTCGCCGTCAGCGAGCGCGCCGTGGCGCAGGCGGAAGAAAACCTTCGGATCATCCGCAACCGCTACGAATCCGGCATGGCGTCAGTGCTCGACCTCCTCACGGCCGAGTTGGTCTTGAATCAGGCCAAGCACAACCGGATGCGGGCGTTGTACGACGAGCGGATCGGCCAGGCGCGCCAGGAACTGGTAACGGGGCAGTTCCGCAAGGGGGCAGGGTGAATGTGAAGCGCATGCGGGCGAACCTCGAAGGCGTTTCTCTGGGCCTCGCCATGTTCTTGATAACTGCCTGCGGCTCGCGCGATGAGGCTGGCCTGTCCGCGACACCGGGTGCGCCGGCAACGATCAAAGCGGCGGTCACGGAGGTGCGAACCGCATCGTTCCCCATTACGGTCGACGTGACGGGGCGGGTCGCCGCCGTCTCGCAGACCACACTCTCCGCCAAAGTTCTTGGCACGGTGCAAGAATTGCGCGTGCGTGAAGGCGAGATGGTGAGGAAGGGGCAGACGCTGGTCGTGCTGGACAGCCGCGACCTGCGGGCCAACCTCGCCCGCGCGGAAGCGGAGTACGACAACGCACGGACGCAGCTCGCCCGCATGCAGCGGCTGTATCAGGAAGAATCGGTTGCCAAGCAGGAGCTTGACAACGCCACCCGTGCGTATAAGGTTGCGGAGGCCGGGCGACGGGCGGCGGCGGTGCAACTCAGTTACACCGTTATCAAGGCGCCCTTCGACGGTCTGGTGACGGCGAAATACATTGAGGTCGGCGAGTTGGCCTCGCCCGGCCGGCCGCTGTTGAAGATCGAAGACCCCCGGCGCCTGCGTCTGGAAGCGACGGTCTCCGAAGGGGATGTGAAAGCCGTGGCGGTGGGCGACGAGGTATCGGTCGTCGTTGATGCCGTAGGCGATCAGCCCTTGACCGGTACGGTCGCGCAGGTTCTGCCCGCAGGTGATCCTGCCACCCATACCTTTCTGGTGAAGGTCGACCTGCCTCCGACGGCAGGTGCGAAGAGCGGCATGTTCGGCCGCATGCGCCTGGCGAAGGGCGTGAGTCAGACGCTGGCGGTGCCTCAATCAGCCCTGGTCGAGCGGGGGCAACTGACCGGCGTGTATGTCGTCGGGGAGGACGGGATTGCCCATCTCCGCTGGGTCAAAGCCGGTCGCGCGAGCGGCGGCTACGTCGAAGTCCTGTCCGGACTCAACGCCGGTGAACGGATTGTGACCAATGCCGGCCTGGGCGTGGACGGCGCGCGCGTCGAGTCTGCCGAATCGGTCGCATCGCCGGCGACACCGTGAGCTGGAAAACGGTAAGGGCAAGGCTGATGGTCCAAGGTCAATCGTGGAGGGTCCGCTAACGAATGACCGATGGCCGTTGACAAGCTGAATATGACGAATGTCCCTTCTCCAAAGATCGGCCTGTCCGGCCGCATCGCGGCGCTCTTCATCGGCAGCAAGCTTACCCCTCTGATCATCGTCGGTGCACTGCTGCTCGGCCTCTTCGCCGTGGTCCTCACCCCGCGCGAGGAGGAACCGCAGATCGTCGTGCCTATGGCGGACGTCTTCCTTCCCTTTCCCGGCGCCTCGGCCAAAGTGGTCGAAGAACAACTCACCAAGCCCATCGAACGCAAGCTCTCCGAGATCAAGGGCATCGAGTACATTTATTCCCTTTCCCGGCCGGGGGGCGCGCTGCTGATCGTCCGCTTCTATGTCGGCGAGCCGGTGGAACAGAGCCTGGTGGACCTGTACGACAAGCTGATGTCCAATCAGGACCTCTTGCCGCCCGGCGCGGGCCCGTTCCAGGTGAAGCCCCGCGACATCAACGACGTGCCGATCGTCACAATCACGCTCTCCAGCGAACGGTATTCGGAGTTCCAACTCCGCCGACTGGCCCAGCATGTCCTGGAAGAAGTCAAGAAAGTCCCGAACACCTCGGGCGGCTTCATCGTGGGGGGCGGCCGGCGCGAACTGCGGGTGCAACTCGATCCGAGCCGCCTGAAGGCGTACGGCATCACTCCCTTGCAGATCGCCTCCGTGATTCAAGGCGAAAACCTGTCCTTGCCGGCCGGACGTTTTCAGAGTGGGAACCGGGACTACGTGGTGGAGACCGGCCGCTTCATCGCCTCGCGGGAGGATCTGGAAGCGCTCGTCGTTGGCGTCTTCCGCCCGGACACGCGCTCCGGCCGGGAACCGGGCGAGGCGCGGCCGGTGTATCTCCGGCAAGTGGCGGACGTGACCGACGGCCCCGGCGAGACGACGAGCTATGTGTGGTTCGGCGTCGGTCCTGCGGCCCGTGAGGCGTTGGGTATGCAGGGTGAGGAGCGTGCCGGGTCGCCTCGCCCCTCCCGTCTCCTCCCTCATGACAGTCCCGCCGTTACGGTCGCAATCGCCAAGCAGGCCCGCACCAACGCGGTGACGGTGGCCCGAGACGTCGTCCGCAAGGTCGAAGCGCTGAAAGGGACGGTGCTGCCGGCGGATGTTCTCGTGACGGTCACGCGCGACTACGGTGAAACGGCGGATGAGAAGGCCAATGAGCTGCTCTGGCACTTGCTAATCGCCGTGGCGGCTGTGGTGGTCTTTTTGGGAGTGGCGCTCGGTCCCCGCCCCGCGCTGGTCGTCTCGATCGCTATCCCCTTGACGTTGGCCCTGACGCTTTTCACCTCGATGCTGATCGGGTACACGATCAATCGGGTCACGCTGTTCGCGCTGATCTTCTCGATCGGCATCCTGGTGGACGACGCGATCGTGGTCGTCGAAAACATTTACCGGCACCTCATGCTCCGAATCCTGCCACATCGCGAGGCGGCGATCCGCGCCGTGGACGAGGTCGGCAACCCGACCATCCTTGCTACCTTCACCGTCATCGCGGCGTTGCTGCCGATGGCCTTTGTTTCCGGTTTGATGGGACCGTACATGCGGCCGATTCCCGTCAACGCATCCATGGCGATGTTCTTTTCCCTGCTCGTCGCCTTCGTGGTCGTCCCCTGGTTCTGCCAGAAGTGTTACCGACCCTCCCCTTCCCCTCTCTCCAATAAAGCAAGCGCGTGGGAAAGGGAAAGGGAGAGGGGGAGGGGAGCGGATGTGGCTCAGGAGCCCGAGAGGGAGGTCCCTGGCCGGACCTACCGGATCTATCAGCGGCTGTTGTCGCCGGTCTTGGCCCATCCGCTCCTCGCGTTCGCCGTGCTCGCTGCGGTCGGTCTACTGCTTTTGGCCTCGCTCGCACTTTTTTACACGCGGACCGTCACGGTGAAGATGCTGCCGTTCGACAACAAGAGCGAGCTGCAGCTCGTGATCGACATGCCGGAAGGGACGACGCTGGAGGAAACGGCGCGGGTGACCAAGGCCCTCACCCGCTATGTAGCGACCGTGCCCGAGGTGCGTGATTATCAGGCCTATGTGGGCACCGCGTCGCCGTTCAACTTCAACGGGCTCGTCCGGCATTACTTCCTCCGCGATCAACCGCACCAGGCCGATATCCAGATCAATCTCCTGCCGAAGGACCGGCGTGCGGCGCAAAGCCATGAGATCGCCCGGCGCCTGCGGCCAGTGGTGCAGCGGATCGCGAGGGAACACGGTGCCAATGTCAAAGTGGTGGAGGTGCCGCCCGGCCCGCCAGTGCAATCGGTGCTGGTGGCGGAGATCTACGGCCCGGACTACGGGCGACAGCTCGCGGTCGCGCGCGATGTGCGGCGCCTGTTCGAGCGCACGCCGGGCGTCGTGGACGTGGACGATTCCATCGAAGCGGACCAGGTCAAATACCGTTTCACGGTAGATCGCGCCAAGGCCGCGCTGGCCGGCATCCCGTCGCGGGACATCGTCAACACGCTGCGCATGGCGGTGGACGGCACCGCGGTCGGGCTGGTGCACATGCCCGCCGAGAAAGAGCCGGTGCCGATCGTCCTGCGCCTGCCGCAGGCGGAGCGGACCGGACTAGAGCACTTCGGCGAAATCGGGATGAAGACCGCCTCGGGGGGGATCGTCCAACTGTCCGAGTTGCTCAGACTGGAGGAAACGCTCCAGGAGAAGACGATCTACCACAAGAACCAGAAACCCGTCGTGTACGTGACGGCCGACGTCGGCGGGGCCGGCGCCGAACGAGCGGAAAGCCCGGTCTATGGCGTGCTGGGGGTTAGCAGACAGCTCGAGGAGTACCGCCTGCCGGAAGGCTATGCCATCGAGCAGCATTATGCGTCGCAACCGTGGTCGGAGAGCCGGTTCGCGCTGAAATGGGACGGGGAGTGGCACATCACCTACGAAACGTTCCGTGACATGGGGATCGCCTTCGCCGTCGCTCTGCTGCTGATCTATCTGTTGATCGTGGGCGAGTTTCAATCGTTCCTCACGCCGCTCATTATCATGGTGCCGATCCCGCTGACGCTGATCGGGATTCTACCGGGTCACTGGCTGACTGGCTCCTACTTTACCGCCACCTCGATGATCGGTTTCATTGCGCTGGCCGGCATTATCGTGCGAAATTCGATCCTGCTCGTCGATTTCATTCGGCTCGAACAGGCCCAGGGCATGCCCGTCGCGGAAGCAGTGATCCGGGCCGGCGCGATCCGCACCAGGCCCATTCTGCTGACCGCGGCAGCGCTGATGGTCGGGGCCTTCGTCATCATTCTCGATCCGATTTTCCAGGGATTGGCGGTCTCGTTGCTCTTCGGTGTCGGCGCCTCGACGCTGCTTACCCTGGTGGTCATTCCGGTGCTCTACTCCACATTGATCGGCGAGCGTGCCCGGTCCGTTCCTCTTCCGCCGAAGACCGGGGAAGAGGATCGAGCACCGGAACATGCCAGTCGGATGCTGGAGCCGGCGGCGAGGCCGTGAGGAACGCGACGGTATTCTGCGGTGAATTCAGCTACTCGCTACTTTAGGAACAAGGAGGAATGATTATGTCGCGAAAGGGCATTGTCGTCATCGTTGCATGCGTCGTGATCGGGGCCGCAAGCCTGGTGTTGTTCACGGGCGACTGGCGCGTCCAAGCTTCGCCGGTCGCCGAGGGCATGCCGGGGACCGTGACAATCGACGGGATCACCGTCCCCGACATCGGGCCATTGCCGACCGCCGTCCCGATGCCGTCCACCAATCTCACGTACAAGGCGAAGATCGAGTTAGGCAAACAGCTCTATTTCGACGGCCGGCTCTCCAAGAATAATGCGGTCTCGTGCGCGTTCTGTCATACGCCCGGCGCCGGGTTTGCCGATCCACGCCAGACCTC
>JBPKMA010000018.1:0-21999 GCA_051293835.1 Nitrospiraceae bacterium
GGCGTGCCGCTGTGTCTGCCTTGCAAGCAGCCATAGAGCCTTCGCGATGGAGAACCTTGGAGCAGGAACTGAGCCGGCAACAAGCCTGGATCGCTCAAACGACCGGACGGCAGGCTCTCGGATCACTCGTTGCGGTCGCCCAAGTGTTGGTGGCCTTCCCGTCGACCGAACACCATACCGGCACGGTTCCCGAGCATTTTTCCGACTACGCCGCGCAACTGGATCAGCGGTTTCCCGCGTTGGTCGGCCCTTCGTCCTGGCTTTCCCTGGCGGAACAGCATGGGATCGCGGCGATTCGGGATCGCCTGTGGGACGTGCCGGCCATCCGCGATCGCGAACCGGCCGAGCAACAGGTGCTGGCAGCCCGTTACGTCGAAAGTCGACTCCGCCCTGTCCTCCTCACCCACTTGAGAGCGCTGGCCGGCCTGGCCCAAGCAGAAGCCAGCCGCTCGGTCTCCGATCAGTGGCTGCGACTCCGTCTCTGGAAAGAGACCGTTCGTGAACAACGGGGGCTCGCGCGTCTGTGCGGCACCTGGCAATGGACCATCCATAACCATCAAAACCATCACGAACAGAAGCTCTCGCTAGTCTTCCCCCCGCCCGGTTCAACGGCCGGCAACGGGCCACGCCCTGCCGAAGTCGTTGTCCTAGGCGACGCCGTGTATTTGCGCTGGGAATCGGGCGGGCATCTCCAAGAGGACAGTCTGTTGTTTTCGAAAGAAGACCAGCGCCTGGAGGGTACGTTCGTTAACTCGGCCGGAGGCTGGGGATCGATCTCTGGCAAACGGACGGCCAATTGCAGCGCGCGCTAAGCACAAACGCGAGGCGAAACCGGCGAGCAATAGGGGGCCATACCCCCCCCCGCGCGCCAGCCGACAGGCACTCAGCGCGTCTTCCAAGCCTGCCAGGCCAAAACTCCCCACCCGGCCAGAAACGCGACTCCGCCGATCGGAGTCAGCGCGCCGAGCCACGCGATTCCCGTCAGCGAGACGGCGTAGAGGCTACCTGAAAAGAGCACAATCCCCGCCGCAAACAACCAACCGGCGGCGGCGAATTTCCCGTTGGGCGATCGATTGACCACCCATGCGACCACAAACAGTCCGAATGCATGGTATATTTGATATCGTGTGGCCGTGTCGTAGATCGCCAACATCCCTGGGTCCAGCGCCCGTTTCAGCGAATGTGCCCCAAAGGCGCCGGCTGCTACTCCGGTGAATGCGAACACACATCCGATGATAAGAAACCGGCGCGCCTTTATCTCCAGCATGGCCAATAATGTCCGGGTTCATCTACCCGGGCGACGACCGAAGAGCAAATAGCCTAGACGTGCATCCGGCGGCGTCGGCCGGACCAGGCGACGGGACCGCCGGATTGTAACACGAGTCGCCGACCTTTACCGAATCGACCAATGCCTATTGAATGTCCCCGTTGCCTGCTGACGAACGACGACGGCGTGTTGACTTGCGAGTGCGGATACGATCTGGTTCCTCGGATCACGCAGCGTCGGGTCGCGCCAACAGCGGAGAAGCCGCGCATGGCCGTATGGTCCAAGGAAATGCGGAAACGCCATTTTCTGATCGGTTCGGCATTGATCTGGCTGGTTCTGGCAGCGGCCGAATGGCAGAGATTGCGACGATCCCTCACCGGCCGTGACTCCGTCGAACTGGCCTGGGACAGCCTCTGGATCGGATTAGCCGATTTGGGCGGCGCCCTGGTGATCGGCGCAGTGGGTTGGGTCGGAGTGTGGATCGCCCGGGCCTACGAGGAACGACGGCTGCTGCTCTGCCCCAAACGGGTGAGCTTCGGCATCACCGTGGCGGCCGCCGCGCTGATATTGTTCGCTCGTATCACGAACCCCGTCATCGTCGCAGAACAGGCAATCCATGGGCTGGTCATTCTGGCGATCGCGGGAGTGTCCTACTACGCCGGCTGCCGGGGATGGCTTGGAAAATGGTGAGGACTCCTGCATGCTGACACGCCGCCGTCACGGAAAAGACAAAGAAGTCAGTCTGGCGGTCGCCTATTCAGGCGATCAAGTCGTCGGACGAGGTCTGGTGGTCAACATTTCGCACGGTGGGTGCGGAATCCAGGCGGGCGCATCCAGACCAGGAAACGCGGCTCCGCCGTGTTTTGAAATCCCTGTAGGCGCCACCGCTTCCCGCGAGTGACGACGGGCTCACTGAGCCGGTTTGAGTTGGGCCACAAGGCGGGATTTCTTGATCGACATCAGGCCGCGTGGGGTCTCGGTGAGAAAATAGGGCCCGGCATGCCGACTTTATACCGCGATTCGAACTGCCCGATCAGATCGATGGCATCCTGGAAACGTCCCTATCGGATCAGCAGCTCGACAAGGCGGAAGTACGCGGGGACGACGAAATGGAGATGCCGCATCTCTTTGGCCTGTTCAATGACGTATCGATAAGTGACCACTGCGGTATCCGGTTTGGATTCTTCCACCGTCATCGCTCCCAACATGTGAACCGCTACCCGATCCGCCGCCGCGCGGATACTGCGTTCCCAGGGGTCCGTTGATCAGCGTGGAGAGCTCTGGTCCGGTCAACTGGACCGTGCGGTAGTCTTGGCAGTTCGCAGTCGCTCCACCACGTGCCGGGCCTCCGGCCATGCACCGTAGATTCTAACTCACACACCGCCGCATCCCATGGGATTCGTACATTGACCCCGCAACGGGGTAAACTGCTTTTTGGCCACGACACTGGGCAGAAACGCTTTGCCGTGAGCTTCCTGGCAAATCGTACACGTGTTCTTGCCAGCCGGGACGACGAACAGATACATCCTGACTCCGGACCGATCGAAAATATCAACTGCTAGGATGCGGCCTTTCAGAATTTGCATCAGGTAGTACTGCCAGAGGACCAACAGCGCCAGAAGAGCAACCAAGTACGGCAGGATCATCGGGAATGAGGGTGCCGGTCTGAATATCTATGGGGAGCCTATCTTAGTAGTAAAAGCCTAGGCCAAGGATAGCCCTGCAAGGAGGAAATGCAAGGGCTCCGTTTGAGTTTTCGATGTCCGCCCTCCTGGACAAACACCCGGTCTTCCGAAAGCCAGTGAAACGATCTGTGGATGAAGGCATGCCGGGCCATCGGTAAAACCGAAAGGACGCGCCGCACAAAAGTCCTACCCACGATCAAGGGCGCATCACGATCAGGCGCTGAAGAACAGCACGGTCGAGCAAAGCAAGACCGGATCGGTAACATGCTCTGCCTTCGGGCACAACGCTCAGCTCTCGGCGGAGCAGTGCAGTGCAGCCTGTAAAGATTTACGGTGGTGCCGGAGACCGGGCTCGAACCGGTACGGGCCTGGTGGGCCCAAGGGATTTTAAGTCCCTGGCGTCTGCCTGTTCCGCCACTCCGGCCTGTCCGGGAAAAGAGCGAAGCTAAAGCGGGCGTGACTCTAACACCCGGGGACGAGGGGGTCAAGGGAAGGAGCGGCCCGCCGACGGCCTGTCGCCGAGAGGGACAGCAGGCCGTCGGTGGAGAGGCAGGAAATGAGAATGAACCGGGCGTCGAGATTAAGCCGCTTCGACGACGGGTTTTCGGTCACGTTTCTGCATAAGGTGTCTCCCGCGTTCGACGGCTTCGGTCACACCGGACTTCACAGCGCGCCCGAAACGTATCGCCTGAATTTGAGCGCGCTTGGCATAGCGCCCGATCGTGCGCCGCGTCTCCGCTCCGGACTGCGGGGCGAACAACAGCCCCAAGCCTGCGCCTACTACCGCTCCGCCAGCGACCAATGCCGCCACTTTCGCAATCCGACGTCCTTCGGTTGACATGTTGAACCCCTCCTTCCTCGCTCAAACAGATGTGACCGGTCTAACTGAACCGCTCGAGCGTTCGATTTCATCGTACAGCACCAACCGTGCCAGAATCGAATTGGGCGAACGACCGCCAAAACCGCATGGTTGACGCGCAGCCGTCAAACAGTCGCACGCAGGCTCGTAGCGTTTTCTCCACAGGTGTGGCGTGACCGGTTTCAAAAACGCGACACATGGATCGGCGCAGCGCCACTCTGGACAAGGATTTACGGCGACGAGAGAGATTGTAACAGAAAGATCGCTTTTCCTCGGGTTTCACGGGCGTCCTCCCACGCACCTTGAGCCTCGTACACGACCGCCAGATTCACCAGGCTTCCGGCTTCCCGTGCCCGATCCCGCAATGCCCGATACAGCGCCAGGGCGCGCTCATGGTGCTCCATAGCGCTGGCCAGGTCGCCCTGAAGCTGATACAGGGAGCCCAGCACCGCCAAGGTATCGGCTTCCCGCGCCCGGTCGTGGAGGGCCTGATGAAGCGCCAAGGCCTTCTTGGCCATCACGATCCCCTCATCAGGTAAACCAAGACTCGCGGCAAGTGTCGCCAGCACGACTCGGATTCCCGCTTCAGCTCGTTGGTCTCGTTGTTGCTCCGTCAAACGAAGGGCCTGCTCATACAACCGCTTCGCCTCCTCCAGGCGTTCCTGACGCGCATATGCGCCAGCAATGATCACCAGCGCGTTCGCCTCCTGTCCCCGGTCTTGGCGCCGACGCGCTTCCGATAACGCTTCGTCCAGCAACGCAAGCCCGTGTTCGATCCGCCCATCGTCGATGCGCAGGTGGCCGAGCAGGATCGCCCCCTCCGTCCATGCATGAAGATCGTGCACCTGTCGAAACAGAGCGAGCGCCTGTTCATAGGACCGCTCCGCGGCAACGCGATCGCCGAGCAGTGCCGAAAGGCGACCGCGTTGCAGCAGCGATCGGGCGTAGGCGGCTTTGTCCGGAAGCGTTTGAAAGATCGCCGCGGCGCCGGCCACGGAGTCCATGGCGGCACGCACGTTCCCCTGGCGTTCCTGGATCGCCCCGATGCGCATCAAGCTGGTCGCTTCTCCCCGTCGATTCTTCGCGGCACGAAACGCCGCCAAGGCCTGTTGATAATACGGCATGGCTTCTTGGAGATGATTTTGCACTTCATGGATATCACCGATCCGAAGCAGTTCTTCGCCGTCCAGGGTCCGAGGCGAAGAGACTCCTGTGGTCGCGAACGACTGCGCGAGGCGCCGATCGGAAGGAACCTCTGAGAAATCGGCCGCCCAACCTGAGGAGAATGCGACGGCGACCGTACCCAACGCGGACATCAGTCCAAGGTTTCCAATAGCCAGCATGATCGTATGATACCGCCGCAGGTTTTCGTGCGCACCTGCCTTTCTCAACGCGTCACCTTGCAAACCTTGCCCTTCCTCTTTTATGATCGCCGCGTTTTTGCACGGATGATCCGTTGCGGCAACCGACGTGATACCCTACCCGAACATCGATCCCGTGTTTCTCCGGATCGGGCCCTTGCAGTTCCGCTGGTACGGGCTCATGTACCTGATCGGACTGACGGTCGCGTATTTTCTCATCAAGGCGAAAGCGGCCGCTCGGCAACTGGCGCTGACTGCAGATCAAATTTATGACATGATCGCCTATGCGGCGGTGGGCGTCTTCATAGGCGGGCGCCTCGGCTATACGCTGTTCTACAATTTCTCGTACTACCGCGAACATCCCGCGAAAATCATCGCGGTCTGGGAAGGCGGCATGTCTTTCCACGGCGGTCTCATCGGAACAATCATCGCGCTGTGGTGGTTCAGCAGGCGGCGTGGCATCCCGGTCTATACGGTAGCCGACCTGGCCGCTTCCGCCACACCGATTGGCTTGGGCCTCGGCCGGATCGGCAATTTCATCAACGGCGAGTTGTATGGCAGGCCGACGAACGTGGAATGGTGCATGGTCTTTCCCGGTGGCGGACCCGAGTGCCGGCATCCATCCCAACTTTACGAGGCGGGGCTGGAAGGCCTGCTGCTGTTCGTTGTCCTGTGGTGGATCGGGCGGCGGCCGACGCCTCCGGGCACGGTCTTCTGGAGCTTCATCACCGGCTATGGGTTATGCCGTCTCGTGGTGGAATTCTTCCGCGAACCGGACCAACACCTGGGGTTCATCTTTGGTCCGTTCTCGATGGGCCAGGTCCTCTCGGCACCCATGATTCTGGTTGGTGCTTTCATGCTGGCGGTGGGGTATCAAAAGTCCGCGAAACGTGGCACGTGACGCGTCACGATTTTTTCAATACGGCATCTCCTCATCATCTAGTCCGAAGTGGTGGCCGATCTCATGGACCACCGTATCCCGGACTTCCCGGACCACCTCGGCTTTCGTGCGACACAACCGTAAGATCGGCCCCCGATAAATAGCGATCCGCGCCGGCAACTGCCCCCCGGTGTGGAAAAACGATTCACTGTCCAACGGCGCGCCCTGGTACAAGCCGAGGAGATCGTCTTCCGATTCCAACTCCAGATCCTCCAGCACCTCGCGCGGAGGCTCATCTTCCACCACAACCGCGACGTTGCCGAGTAGTTTGGCGTAGTCGGGAGGCAGGCTGTCGAGTGCCTGTCGCACGAGGGCAGCGAATTCTTCCTCCGAGATCGCCAAAGCACGCCGCCGCCGGGCCATCATGACGGACCCCCACTATTTCCTCAGCGCGGAGCAGCATCCAAAAACGACTTGCCTTTCAACCGCTCCTCTTCCAACGAGCCATGACCGCGGAGCGGAGGCGCATCCCAGATCACCTTATGGCCAGGCGCCAAGTTCGCCGCCTCGATGTAATGCTTTCTCGCACCCTTCCCGTCACCCAGCCGTTCCAAGACCAGCCCCAGGTTGTAATGCGCTTCCGCCAACGTGGGATGCAATTCGATGGCGGAGATATAGGCCCCCTTCGCTCCAACCCAGTCGTGGGCCGCGTAGAGTGCGTTGCCTTCTTCCAGCTTCGCCGCAGCGGCAGGCGGCGTACCGGGTGGCGCATGGAGCGTCCGCTGTTGAACTCCCGGAGCGCTCAGGCAGCCGCTCAAAACAAGCGTTGTCATAACACTCACCGCCCATCGACGCACAGTCCCCCTCCTTCACACCGTCACCGCAATCCCGTGCCGCAGAAAGATAAACTGAAACTGCGGGCGGCCTTCGCGCAACCAGCGCGAGAGCGCTTCGGTGTAGATGACGGCTTGGTCCCGGTAGGATTCCGCTCGTGCCCGCACTTCCTCGATCCCCACACGGTCGGTTTTATAATCGGCAACCCACAGTCGCCCGTCAAGCCAATAGACTAGATCGATGACCCCGTGCATCACACAGGGATCGTTTCTGACCCCCTTGTCCCTCGCCCCCCATCCCTCGCCTTCCCACTTCATGGCAAACGGGATTTCCTGCCCCAGCACGGTGGCGCGACGGAGCGCGGCATAGGGTGCCGACGCAGCAAATATCCCGAACATCTCGCGGAGCTCACCGAGGATGGCGGCGGCGTCGTCTTGCCATTCGGGCGGAATGCTGGCACGGCAGACCACGTCGATCCGCTCCTCCAGAAGAACAGGATCCGCGGTAAAATCCCACCCCTCCAATACGCGATGGGCAAGGACGCCGACCAGTGCTCCACGATCGCGATCTGCCCGTGTCCAACCCGCAGAGGACCACGGCTCCCAAGCATCCGCCTTCATAATCGACGGGCTCAACCGGCGGGGAGCCGCCCGAAGAGCTCGCCATTGCTCTTCTCGATGACGCCAGGCGGACGCCAACGCCGCGCAATCGATCGCCGGCTCGGCGCCGGCCTGGGAAAAGCCTCGGCGTGACTCTTTCCGCTCGGGCGGCACCGTGACACAATGAGGGATGGTCACCGTTCCGACGCGCAACGCCGGCGTGGTCGCAAATCCGATGTCGCCCTTGGCTACCTCGTTCAGGAGTGCCAGCACCGTGTCGCGTCTGGACCGGTCCGTGATGGCACCGGATAACACCAGCCAGTCCTTGGCCCTGGTCATGCCAACGTAGAGGACGCGCCGCCGTTCCGCCTCTTCCCGCATCCGGAGCTTGGCCTGTGTCAGCACCGACCCGAGATTCCGCTTGTCACCGGCCATGAGTCCATAGATGTTGCTGGACCAATCGTGCGCCACCATGGGAGGAGATCCGCCGATCCCCGCGCCCTGGTGCACACCCGGCAGGACCACCACCGGAAATTCGAGCCCCTTCGCTTTATGGATAGTCAGCACACGCACGGCGTCCAACGAGTCTTCCGCCAACAGGCTTTCCGCTTCATCCGGCTGTTCTTCCAGACGGGCGACCATCAATTCCACGAATCCGCTCAACGTCAGATGGGGCCGATCGGCCAGCGAAGCAGCCGTCTGCCGGACCTTAATCAGATTGGCCACCGCCTGTTCCCCATGGAGCGACGCCGCTGCCAGCTCCAGCACCGGCAGCCGATCGAAGATCGCCTCCACCGCCTCAGGCAATGGTAGGCGAGCAACCGTCTGGCGGAGCTCCGCCAGCTTCCCATACAGGAGACGGACGCCGGCCGCCGCCGGGTTGTCCCATCCGTCTAGGCGATCAGGCCGGCGATAGTCGAGTGCCCGTCTCTCCCGTAATTCATAGATCGCCCTGTCTGAGACACCGCCCAAGGGAGACCGGAGCACACCCACCAACGCAACAGCATCATGCGGATTCTCCAAGATGCGGAGCAGATTCACCAGATCGATAACTTCTTGCCGACGATAGAAATGTTTTTCACCGTCCGTGATGTAGGCAATGCCGTGCCGCCGCAAGGCTTCAAGGTAGTGTTCAGCCTGCGTGAGCTTTCGGAACAGCAGGGCAATGTGGCCCGGCTTGAGCGGCTCCCATTGCCCGCGTTCGTTCATCACCGCTTCGCGACCCAAAACCTCCTCCTTGAGCCAGCGGGCCAGCGCCTCGGCCTCTGCGCGCGTCGCGGCAGCGGCATCGAAGGCGGCCTCGCCATCCGCAGGTTTCACCAGGCGCAGGTTTACTCCGGTCTGGGTTGTGGCCGACTGGCAGTTCGGCCGCACTTCCAGCCGGACGTTTTCTGGCTGAAGATGTTCCCGCCGCTCAAACAGTCGATCGAACACCTCGTTGACCACCGCAAGCACGGAACCATGACTGCGGAAGTTTGTCCGCAAGGACAATTCCTCTCCGCCGTCTTCGCGGATCTTGCAGACGACCCGATCGAAGGCCTCAATGTCCGCACGGCGAAAGGCATAGATGGACTGTTTGGGATCGCCGACGATGAATAATTTTCCCGGTTCCAATTCGATCTCCCGCCAACTTCGGGCGCAGCGACCGGGGCGTTCCGCCACATACAAGATGATTTCATACTGGACCGGATCAGTGTCCTGAAATTCATCCACCAGCACAGCGCGATACTCCCGTTTAATGCGCTCCCGAACTGGCAGGTGATCACGGAGGAGGCCGCGGGCTCTCGCCAGCAAGCCGTCGAACGATATCCGCCCATCTGCCACAAAGAGGCGCCGGACTTCCCGTACAAAAGGATCGAGCAAGTCGAGCAGATCGCTGAAAAACGGCTGATCGACTTGCCATAGCGCTTGCGCCCGGCCGATCAACTCGGCAGCCTCTTCGAACTCTTCCGCACTCCACCCGCTGGCGACACGCGTGTCCAGATTTCGGTTCAGCTCCTGTCGCACACCGGCATCCACGCCGGCCAATCCGTCCAACCCGTGGCTCGTCACGGCACGGAACACAGCGGCGGCGGCCGCCAGCATCGACTCGATTTTCCGGCGCTTGGGACGGTCGTGGGCGGCTAAAAGCTGCTCGGCCCGGTCTCCAGCAGCCGCCAACCAGTCGCGCAGCGCGGGGTCAAGCTGACCGCCACGGATCTGACTCCGTAACGCATCCAGATCCACCAGCTCACTGCAGAGCGAACGGGCCAGCTCCCGCACCTGGTCGAGCTCCATGTGCGCGAGCACGCGCCGCCAGACGGCATGGTTGGGACCTCCTTGTCCCAGTTCGTGATCCAGCCACAGATCCCAGTGCGCAGTAAAGTGTTCGTCGAACCGCAAGCCGTCGTCTTCCTGGAACGCCGGATCCACACCGCTTTCCAAAGGGTGTAGGCGCAACAGATGCGCGGCGAAGCTGTGGAGAGTCCCGATCTGAGCCTTTTCCAGGTCTCTGAGCGCCGCGTCCGCCCGCGCAGCGACGGCGGCTGTCGAGAGGCCGTACCGCTCGCGCAGCTCCGCCACCTGCTGAGCGGTCGCATACTCGAAGGGCGCAACCGTCTCCGCACGGGACAAGGCGATCAGACGTTCCCGTAACCGGACTTTCATCTCCGTGGCCGCCTTGTTGGTGAAAGTCAGCGCGACGAGTCTCGTCACGGCGACCGGTTCGGGTTCCTTCATCAGTAGGTTGACCAGCCGATTGACTAAGAGCGTGGTCTTGCCCGTGCCGGCGCCGGCCACGACGACGATGTTGCGATCAAAGGTAGTTTCGGCCTTGAGTCGCACCGCTGCATCAGGAACCGCCATATCGGGTTGTTCGCTGCTCACTTGCGACCTTTCCTTTCGCGCAGGTAGTTTTCCCGTATCACCCATCATCGCTGTCACTGAGCTTGTGTCTGCGCAGTTCCCGGAGCACCTTCGCCGGCTCAGCGCGGAAGGCCCGCCACCGGGTCGGTTCGTGGAAACGGCGGCAGGCGCCGAAATAGTCACAGGAGTCGCAATACCCGTTAGGAAGAATGAAGAAGCGTCCCGCCGCGAGGCCTTCGATCAAGGTTGCAAGAGTCCGCCGAAGCTGCGGCCCGGCGTGCGAGTTCCATGCAGACGCAAGAAAGGTCGATCGGTCGAGAGGGCGTTCCCATTTCGGGGCGAGAAACACAAAGTCCACTTGGCTGGGAAGGGGATCGCCGGGAACCTCGATAAGCGTGTACAGCGGCGGCTGCAAGCGAACGCCCCTCACTGCGGACAGGAGCAGGTTGCGGTCTTCCGACTTCATCCCGCCTCCGACCTTGACCTTGTAGTCGATGATGCGCAGGGCGGGAGGATGGTCTCGACGATCCACGCGATCCACTCGTCCTTTCACCTTGACGGTATCGCGACGGCCGATCGCCGCACCTGTCAACCAGCCGTGTCCCTTTACCTCGAACGCCGCCGGCTTGAATCCCTCGCGTTGGTACTCATCCTGGTCGGCTTCTACGCACAGGGCCACCAACTCGGCGACCGTCTCACGGGTCATATCCCAGAGCAAAGCGTACCCTCCTGCTCGCTCGGCAGGGCACTCTGCGAAAGCAGCCTCTACCGCCGTCTGCGCTGCCTCTCGAACCGCAGACGCGGACAACGGCTTCTCCGGCCATTCGTTCTCGACCAGGCGCTCGTAGCATCGGCGCAGGGCGGCATGACAGAGGGTGCCCAGGGCTTGTGGATCGAGATCGCGCCGTACCGGTCGGCGAACTGGCTCCAGCCGCAGCACCTGCACGGCGAAATACTGGAACGGGCACCGCGCGTAACGTTCCAGCGCCGTCGGCGCCACACCCTGCTCCTCGAGAACTGCCCAATGGGCGGCGAGCGGACCGGTCAACCCATCGTACGGTCCCAAGTCCTGCGACCCGCCTTCGAGCTGCTCCAGGGCTTCCCAACCTCGAAGAAAGAGCTCGATGTCTCGCCCGACTGCTCGCAGCCAGGCGGACGGATCCCGTTCCTGCAGGATCAACCACAGCGCAACTTCAACAGGCGGCAACACCGACCGAATCACCGGTTGCTGTTCCAGGCGCTCCACGAGCCGCCTCGGCACGGACACCGCCAGAGGAGATTCCTGGCCAAGCCAGCGGCCGGCCGCGCCGATGAACGCTGACGGGGCAAGCGCCCGCCCCGCATCGTCAGCGCGCTGGTAGATCAGATACAGTCGGCGGCCAGCCGCACCGCAGAGCAGTCGAAAGAGAAGGTGCTCCTCGTCATAGCCAGCCAGCTTTTCGTCGATCTTGAAACCCAAGGTCTCGGCCAGCACCCGGCGATGGGGATCGCGAAGGAACGCGTCCTCGCGAATGAAGCGGGGAAACATCTTTTCATTGAGGCCCAAAATAAACAAAGCGCGAAACGGCAGGCCGCGGGCTGCCATGGCGTCCAGGACCTGGACTCCCCGGTGGTCCTCGCTGGCGATCGGGATCGTCGTTTCCTCAATCGCCCGGACGAAGAGGCGGACCCACTCCTCCCACGACAATTCGCCGCCCAGCCGGTCAAGCCGGCGAAGCGTCGCGGCGACCGCCGTGAGCGCCTGTCCCACCGCCGTCCACCGCGCAGCCTCCAGGTCACCGGTCTCCATCTCTGCCGTCGAGCCGGGCAACAGCAAGTGCCTGGCGGCCAGGTCAAAAAACGCATCGGTCAGTCGGGCCGGCGACCCACGTGCCGGCAACGCGCGGCAATCGGCGATCAGGCCGGAAACCGCCCGCCACAGCAGCTCCAGTTGCGTCGCCTCGATCCCCAGCCGCCCGATTCCGTCTTCTTCGTCCTCGCCGTTCCGGCCGATGGCGAGGGACGTGCCCCCGGCGCCCGCCAACCGTCGCCATTCCTCCTCGCCCCGCGTAATGTTCAACGTCTCGACCGCCAGCTTCCACAGGTCTGGTCGCGCTTCGGTCCCGTTCCCGATCCGTTCCACGCGATACAGTGGCGAGGTGAGCACATCCATCATCGCTGTCCGATAAAAGCCCTGCACGGGCAGCGCGGCAAGCTGCAGCAACACCTTGACGATCGGCTCGTGCATGAGCGGCCGCCTGGCCGTCGACGTGAACGGAATCCGATGCCGGTCGAACACCGACTGGAGACAGAAGAGATAGGGATCAAGGGTCCTGGCTGTCACCCCGATGTCGTCGAAGCGGTATCCATGCGTCTCGACCAACTGAAGAATTTCCCGGCACGCGGCCGCCACTTCCTCTTCTGGGCCGACGGTGTGCATAACCCGAAGCTCCAGCCGGTCGTCGGCCGGCCGGGCGAAGGGCCCCGCGGACCGGGGAAGAGGCGTCACCGCATCGGCAGACGGGGCCAGCGGCTGGAGATAGCGTTCAAAAAACCGCCGGGCGAACGCAAAGGCGGGATCGTCTTCCAGCGGGAACAAGAGAGTCGTCGCAACCCGTGTGGTCACCGCTTCAAAAAGCGAGAGCTGCACCTGGGTCAAATCGTAGAAGCCATAGTACACCGCATGGCGGAGGCCACCCAGAAACTTCGAGTCGCGCGCACACGAGACGACCGCACCTGCTAAATCGTCCGCCGTTCCCACGCCCAACGCCTTGGACGCTTCTGTCACCGCCGCATGAAGCGTAAACAAGGCCTCCAGCCCCTGCGCGTCGTCCTCCTCGAATGCACCTTCGCGGACGCCGCGCAGCGCCTCGGCTGGATCCACTGCGGCATCCCTGAGATCCCGCACCGTCGCCCACAGCGCTGCCCAGGTGCCGGCGGACAGCCCCAGGCGTCGAAAGGGCTCCAACGCGGACAGTCGGCTATCCACGATGCGGCGGATGAGCTGTTCGAAAAAGAGGTCATCGACGAGTTGAAAGGTGGAGGCCGCCGCTTCACGGGAGGCGTGCCGGTATTCGTCCCACAACCGCATCGCCAGGTGATGAAACGTGAGGAAATGGACGTTCAGCAGACAGAGATCGGATTCGACCGCCAGCAAGTAGCGCACACGGTCGAGCAACGGACTGGATGGGACGATGACAGCGACAGCGGCGAAGGGATCATCGGCTTTGAGCCGTCGAATCTCCTCAGCGAGGGCAGTTTCCAGGTGGGGATGGAACGGACCGGTGATGATGCGCAACATCACACTGCGCTCGGATCATTCCTCATCCATGGTATTTAGTCCACATTACCGTGGTCACCCCGTCTCCGGTCCCAGAATTTCGCCATTGCAATCCACGCAGGCCCAGTCGCCGTCGATGAAGGACATCGGGTCTCCGCACAGCGGACAATCCGGCGGAGATCCCTTTTCGATCACGGGCAAAGGCGGCAGCTCGAACTCGTCGTCCTCAGTCGACATGGGAAGGCTTCTCGTCTTACGTCGTGCGCGCTTGCATCTTCAACTGCAGCGCCTTTTCGGCGCTTTGACGACTAGGCACGCCGACGAACGTCAGGCGGCCGTCGATGATCGTGGCCGGCACGGCCCGCACGGCATGTCGGTTGGCCAGTTCCTGGCCGTCCGGCGTCGTGATATCGACCTCGCGGTAACTGAAGCTGTACTTCACGCGCAATTCTTTCCACAAACTCTTGGCCGCGGGGCAAGCCCCACAGGTCGGCGAATACAGCAAGACGACGTTCGGCATATCGGTGATGCTCCCGTTCAGGTACCGTTAGGTAACGGTTAAAAAACATGGGTAGCGCATCTTAGCATCGGGTCGAAACGACCCGCAAGCTCGACCTCTGGTCAGGCGGCCAGGGGTTCCGCCATCGGTTCCCGTCCTTGACAGCCTCGGGCGGGGTTGTTAGGGTCAAATCCGATCGTCCGGTCTCGGACACACACATCAAGGCCTTGCGCGGCTCATCCTGCCGGGAGACGAGGCTCATGCGGGCCGGAGAGCCGGACCGGCCAAGGTACAGGCGAAGAAAGCCGTCCCCCCCGGGGACAAGGAGGTGGAGATATGCTGGCCACGCAAGTCCGTCAGAAGGATGGCGTCTTCTACTTCGTCGCCTACCCGGTTGAAGATTTGTTACGGAAAGTCCGCTTCATGAGCCGGTTCTACGGCGAGGGCGAGCAGATCGTGCCGGCGGAAGTCGAGGAAACCGACGAGATCGCGCACTTCATCGCCAAGATCGAGCGCAGTGACAAGGCCTTCCAGCGCCAGCTCTCGCGGGCCAAAGTGCGAGCCATCGTGAATTTTTACGAAACGGCGGTCAGCCAGCCGCCCATCCCCGGCACCGTGCTACTCTTCACCACGGAGCGGCTCCGGTTCGAGCCAGTCGGGTCCTTCGAGCACACGGGTCATCTGGAAGAGCCCAGCGGCCCCTATCTGATCATCGACGGCCAGCATCGCCTGGCCGCCTTGCACTTCTACCATCGCGACCGCCCGGACGAGGCCCGGACCATCCATGTTCCCTGCATCATTTTCGACGGCCAGAGCGAAGACTTCGCCACCGAGATGTTCGTCATCATCAACTCGACGCCCACCCGGATCAACAAGAGCCACCTGGTGGACTTGTACGAGCGCGTCTCGTGGGCGGCCCCGGACAAGAAATTCGCCGCGCGCGTTGTCGAACGGCTGTACAGCGAGCCGGACAGTCCGCTCCGCTACCGTATCAATCGCTTGGGGGGCCGCAGCAAACAGGAGAAATGGATTCTGCAGGCCGAGTTGTTCAACGAGCTACACCGGTGGATCAGCCGAGATTGGCACAAACTGGAAAAAGAAGGCACCGGCGTCAAGGAGGTAACCCGTTTCTACGGAATCGTCCGCGATTTCTTTAAAGCGGCGGAGCGCGTGTGGGGCGAGGCCTGGGGACAGGCGAATTATATGGTCACCAAACCTGTGACGCTCAAGGCCATGGTCCGCGTCTGCGCCGACCTGGCCGCGCAGGACCAGGGTGCCGCCACCGACCGCCCCATGCGCTGGGAACGCCGCCTGGCGCCGTGGAAGGACCTGACGCGGCAATTCCGCGTCGACGGGTTCTATGAACGCTTCCCCGCCAAAGGCCAGGTGGAGCGCGTGGCCCGTATCCACCGGGAATTGGCCAAAGCCGCCGGGTTGGAGCCGTCACGGATCGGCGGCAACAACGGGAAAGAAAAGGCGTGAACCACGGCTTGCGTCGCAAGGAAAAGTGCGGATACAGTACTGCCCCGGGCTTACCGTCATTCTTTCCGTCACGATGAGGTTTTTATGGCGATGGCGTCGGTGATGCTCCCACTCGGAACACCCGCTCCTTCGTTTGCATTACGCGATGTCGTGAGCGGTCAGGTGTACTCACTCGACTCGTTCAAGGACAAGTCGGCCTTACTGGTTATATTCCTCTGCCGGCACTGTCCCTATGTGCAGCACGTCCAGCACGAGATCGCCAAGATCGGACGGGACTACGCGGATTCGGCACTCGGGATCATCGCAATCAGCAGCAACGATCCGGCGCAATATCCCGATGACGCGCCGGAGCGGCTCAAAGAGATGGCCCAACGCCTCAGGTTCCGATTCCCGTTGTGCTTCGATGAAACCCAGGAGGTCGCCAAAGCCTACCAGGCCGCATGCACGCCGGACTTCTACTTGTTCGACGCCGACCGGCGCCTGGTGTATCGAGGACAACTGGACGACAGCCGCCCGAGCAATGACCTTCCCGTCACCGGCCGCGATCTCCGCGCTGCCATCGAGGCCGTGCTTGCTGGCAAACCAGTCGATCAGAACCAAAAACCCAGCATCGGCTGCAGCATCAAATGGAAGCCCGGTAACGCCCCTGCCTATGCGCAATAGAACGCGACCTGCAGCCTGGTAACCAGGTCACGCTTTGCGCCTTGCCCCGTCACGGCCTTACCTCGACATGCAAGCCAGCGGTGGCCTCTTCCACTTCAACGGCGACCGTCCGCTTGGTCCGCCGTAATTGGAGCGTCAATTCGCCCCCGAGCACGCCGAGGCGGCGGATTCTCACCCAATTGAGAAAACGCGGCAGGCAGGGTCGGGTCAACACGAGCGTGGAGCGGGCATGGTCGATCGCGAGGCCGAGCACCGCACCAAGCAAGGCCCATGGCACCGCTGCCGCCCACGCTTGCGGCGAACACGCGACAGGATAGAGGGTTGGGCCGGCATCCCGGCGCCGACTGAACCCGCAGAACAACTCCGGCAGACGCCGCAACTCCATGTGGACCGCGGCATCAAACATCGCTTGGAAGATCGCCAGGGAACCGGCCCGATGCCCCTGCCGCGCACAGCCCATGGCGATCAGCGCATTATCGTGCGGCCATACGGACCCGTTGTGATAAGACATCGGGTTGTAGCGTGCGGCTCCGACGGCCACCGTGCGCACGCCCCATCCGGAAAAGAACCGGGGAGACAGCAACCGGTCGGCCACGGCCCGAGCTCGCGCGGGCTCGCAGATATCCGTCAGCAACAGATGCCCCGGATTCGAAGCGAGCACCCGGCACGGCTGTAACGCCCCGTCCAACGCAAGGGCATAGAAGTTCTTCTCCGGAAGCCAAAAATGCCGTTCGAACTGCTCTCGGAGCGCTGCCGCGCGCTGTTCCTGCGTCTCCGCGAACACGTCGTCGCCACACAGCCGCGCGAGCGCGGCGGCCGCCTGCCGCGCCGCATACAGGTAGCCCTGGACTTCGGCGAGCGCGATGGGCCCCTGAGCCAGTTCCCCGTTGGCATGGAACACGGCGTCTTCGGAGTCCTTCCACCCTTGGTTGCGCAAGCCGCGTGTGGTCCCGCCGCTATAGGTCAAAAACCCCTGTGCATCGACGGTCCGGTCAAACCACTCCACGGCCCGTTGCACGTGGGGGTAGAGGATTTTGACAGTGTCGATGTCCCCAGTCCGGCGGTAGTATTCCGCCGCCAGCCACACGAACAGAGGGGTCGCATCGACGCTGCCGTAGTACCGTCCAAAGGGGATTTCGCCCGTACGGGCCATTTCGCCCCGCCGCATTTCGTGCAGCACTTTCCCCGGTTCGGCATCACGCGACGGATCAAAGTGATCAGCTTGATGGGCGGCAAGAAAACGGAGGACCCCGCGCGCGTAGTCCGGATTGGCCCACAGGACCTGATAGGCGGTGAGCAACCCGTCGCGCCCGAACACGGTCGAGAACCAGGGAATGCCGGCATAGGGATACGGTCCCTCCGGGGTGTCCGTCGTCAGCATCACGAGGTCCGCAGTGGACCGACACAGCCATTCATTGAACAGCTCATCGGATGTCTCCACCGCCGGCAACCGGCGGCTCCCCGCGATCCGCGCCTGGTGCGCTCGGCGTGCGCCGAGCGCGAAGGGCAACACGGGGCGCTCGTCGGTTCCGTCGCTATCGCAGCGGACCGTCATCACCAGCCGGACCCGCTCGCCGGGGGCCATCCGCACAACAAACTCCGCTCGTTCGACGGTCAGCTCCGCCGGCGGCGGCGAAAACTCGATGCGCGTCGAACGTCTCAGCCCGTCCAGCCCGTGGTAGCGGAGCCAAACCCGGCGGTTCTCCTCAGTCGCAGCGGCAAAGCTCCCTCGACGCGCCCGCTGAATCCCGCGCACCTCGAAAAGGTCGCGGAAGTCCGCCCCGAATTCGAGTCCCAGCGTCAACGTCAGCGCCGTGCCAGCGAAATTCCGCACGGTGAAGACATCGTACAGGGTGTCATCCCAGACGAACTTCATGCGGCGAATGTGGACCGAATCCCGCGGAAGCTGGAGCTGACCGTCGGTCCAAAGGTCCGGATTAGCCAAGTCAACGTTCAAGCGCGCGTTGTTCCGCTGCACGCTCGAACTCAGAAAAAGCGGAGGCTGCCCCTGAATGCGCAAGCGCAAGAAACTCAGATGCCGTGTGTCCCGAAAATACAACCCCTCCGTGCCACCAGCGAGACCGGAGAGATCGCCCAGCACGTCGAAAACGGCAAAGGTATCGCCGCACTTCAGAATCCGGCTGCGTTCGAGCCCGGAGCCCACGGCCGGAATATAGAACGTCGGGGCCGACGACCCGGGCTCGCTCATGCTGCAGCTCCTTCGGACCACAAAGCAGGACGCTCCAGTTGCCGCCGGTACAGCCGAAGGTAATCGTGGGCCATCCGGTCAGCAGTGAACCGTCGCTCAAACTCCCGGCGAATGACGCGGCGATCCAACATCGGAATGCGTTCGAGAGAGTCCACGGCTTCTTTTTCGTTCTCCACGATCAACCCGGTCACGCCATCTTCCAGAATCTCAGGAACGGATCCGCGACAAAAGGCGACGACCGGCGTCCCACAGGCCATAGCCTCGATCATGACCAGTCCGAACGGCTCGGGCCAATTGATCGGGAACAACAAGGCTAAGGCGCCGCCCAGGAATTCGGCTTTCTCGGCCTCGCCGATTTCGCCGAGAAACTCAATTCCCGGCTCGCGCAACAACGGCCGGATCACCTGGTTGAAATACTCCTGATCGGCCCGGTCCACCTTGGCCGCGATGCGTAAGGGCAGGCCGGCCCGGCGCGCGATCCGGATCGCGGTGTCGGGCCCCTTTTCAGGCGAGATCCGCCCGAGAAAGGCCAAGTAGCCTTTCGGCTCCGTACTCAAGGCCAGCAAGCCTGATGGGAGCCCATGATAGACTGTGCCAATCCAACCTAACCCGGGCAAAGGCGTGCGCTGAGCGTTCGAAATCGACACGGCCGGCATATCCGGGAAGGTACGAGCCAGCAGATCCAGATCAGGCAAATCAAGTCGGCCATGGAAGGTCGTGATCGTGCGGTCCCGTTGGTCGCGGAAAACCGGAAAGTGGAGGAAATCGACCTCGTGAAAATGCAGGATGTCGAATTCGTCCGCCATTTGCCGGACACGCTCGATCATGGCGAGCGTATACAATTGCGGCATGGCAACGGGGTGAAGCCGCAAGGCGCGCGGCGCGATAGAGATCAAGCGAGCGCGGGTGGATGAATCTCCGCTGGCGAACAGCGTGACTTCATGACCCAAGTCGATCAAGGCCTCGGTCAGATAGGCTACCACCCGTTCCGTGCCGCCATAGAGTTTAGGAGGCACGCTCTCGATCAATGGCGCAATCTGGGCGATACGCATAGCGTGTGTGTCCACGGCGACTAGTCCGCTTCACCGAAGCGGCGCCCCGCCACGGGAATCCGGCCGTGCCGGAAGGCGATCGCCGGAATAATACAGTAAACCAAAGTTCACGCTTGTCAATGCCTCTTCTCTGCGTCGCACCTGCCCCGTCATCCGGCGCTTGCATCGGGCTTCAATGGGGCCGCAGCGTTTCAGCTGCGGAAACCTGGGCGGTGGCGACGGGCCGGGTGCCGGCCGGCTTTGGCGCCGCGGAGCGGGCCATGCAGCTGCTGATGAAGACGTTTGAGAAGCTGAGCAGCAAGCAGCAAGAGGCGTTGCTGCTGGAGGCGTTTTTCGATCCCAAAGTCTTTCAGACGTTGGTGAATGCCGCGCAATATGGGCCAGCGAGTCCGGTGGTGCAGCATCAGCTGCGGTTGCATTTGCATTTGCTGAATGCAGGAGAACCCCGATTCGCGCGGCCAGAGTCGGAGCGCGGGCAGGTGACAGGCGATCCCCGTGAGTGTCGCGCAGCGGATCCAACTCGGGCCGTTTTTTGCGTCCGGTCAACTCCTGGGCGGGGCCAAGCTGTATCATTACGCAGCCGGCACGACGATGGAGAAGGATATTTGGCAGGATCGCGCCAAGACGGTGACGCTCCCCCAGCCGCTCGTCGGGGACGCCAATGGACTGGCCTGGGCCTATTTTGAGGGCTTGTATAAGCTCGTGATCACCGATGCCAGCGGCATCGTCCTCTACCAGTGGGACCCCTGGGGCTATCCACCGTGAGGCCCGAGCCGGGCACTCCTCTGTCCGCGCTCGGCTCGGGCGGGCTTCACGGCGGTCCCGCGCACGCACCCTTCAATCAATAGCACGTCGTCCACGCATTCCACGCGGTCATTGAGCTGAAGCAGGAAACTGGCGTGTTCGGCCGCGCCGGCCCGGGCAGTGGGTTGGGGGTGGGCCGCAGCGCCGGCTGGACGGCAAACGGCCCACCCGTGCCCATCATCATCCATCCCAGCGCAGCGATCGCCGCGAGGTTCCGCTCATGCGCGCGCTCGAGCTCGCGTGCTTGCTCTGCCGGCGAGAGCGACTGAAACCAGCGCGCATAGTGTGCCTGTGCGGCTTGGCGCGCCGCGTCGCGCTGGCGGGCATCGGCAATCAGCAACTCGCTGAAGCCGAGCGTGAGCGGGAAGGCCACGACACGGAGCGCTACTTCGCCCACATCTTCCAGCGGCGTGTTATTCGGGTGCAGCGGGGCGCAGCCCGTGAGGGTCAGCGCCAGCAGACATCGGAGCAGTTGGCCACAGCGAATGCGTCGTCGGTTCATAGGACACCTCCATCAAGGACGCAACGGGTTGGGAGTCACAGAGGGCCAGGAGCGCGCGCGCATGGCGTTCGAGCGCCGCGGCCTGGCGATCCAGGGACGGACGGATATAGACCGCAGTGACCGTCCCACTGACATGGTGCAGCACGGTTTTGATCAGGATTTCCGGTTCGCCTGCTTCATAGAGGCGGGTGGCGACCGTGCGCCGGAGGTCATGCAGCCGGGCTTCAATGGGGCCGCAGCGTTTCAGCTGCGGAAACGGATCAGATTCTCCAGAACTAGTCCATGTTACTAAAGCTTCAATGGGGCCGCAGCGTTTCAGCTGCGGAAACCAGCAACCGCTCCGACAGCAATACCTGTAACAGTCCGCTTCAATGGGGCCGCAGCGTTTCAGCTGCGGAAACAAGCTTTGGGTTTTCCTAGAAAAGAAAGAGGAAGCGGCTTCAATGGGGCCGCAGCGTTTCAGCTGCGGAAACTGAGTGAGGTCAGGTGGGTCTTGGTCCGGGTATGACAGCTTCAATGGGGCCGCAGCGTTTCAGCTGCGGAAACGCATTGCGAGAAGGACAAGCGATGCGAATCCCTGACGCTTCAATGGGGCCGCAGCGTTTCAGCTGCGGAAACCAAGCTGTACAACGCGTGCTCGGTGGGCAATGACCACCGCTTCAATGGGGCCGCAGCGTTTCAGCTGCGGAAACCGGGGATCAGCATTGCCTGTCCTTCTCGCAATGCTAGCTTCAATGGGGCCGCAGCGTTTCAGCTGCGGAAACGCGCCGCCCGTCGCGGCACCGGCACCCTTCGTCGCCGCTTCAATGGGGCCGCAGCGTTTCAGCTGCGGAAACCACGCCCCAACCCTACACCAGATCCACCACCAAACAGCTTCAATGGGGCCGCAGCGTTTCAGCTGCGGAAACGCGTCTGCGTCCCCTGCCGCTCTGGGCAGACTCCGCCAGCTTCAATGGGGCCGCAGCGTTTCAGCTGCGGAAACCTGGCGGAGGCTCACGAGGGGGACCGTAATGGTTTCAGCTTCAATGGGGCCGCAGCGTTTCAGCTGCGGAAACGGCCAGGGAGCCCGGGCGGATGAGCTGGGGCGGCGTCGCTTCAATGGGGCCGCAGCGTTTCAGCTGCGGAAACCGGGCTCGCACCCGGCAGCTCCACCGCCTCCACGGTGCTTCAATGGGGCCGCAGCGTTTCAGCTGCGGAAAC